>NZ_JBOEFY010000057.1:0-14691 GCF_050633145.1 Kordia sp.
GCTTAGATGGTAATTATTCTTCATTAACAGATTTAGAAATCTATAAGTTATATTCAAAAGATGAAGTGTCTAAAAACTTATATGAGATTTTATATAATGCAATACTAGCTAAGACATTAAGAACAGGTAGCTTTGGAAATATTTTCCATTTAGTTGGAAATCTACCCAGAATTGTCAATAATTATCAAGAAAACCCCAACATCGAAAAATTGTATGAAAGTTTCAATATATTTCTTNNAAAAATTATTAAATATGAGCATCGAACAATCATATAAAAAGTTTCAAACGATTAAGGATAAAACATTCAATCACATGATTGATGTGTTGAAACATTTTGTAAGTATTAGTGGAGTCTTACTTGCGATTTTAATTTCATTCAATTCCAATCCAACTAATAAGGCTACTCTTTTTTATTGTGTATTGTATTGCTTGATTATCTGCATCTTTTCGGGAACAATAGGTCTATATATATCTTTGATACAATTAAGGAGAATTAACAAAGATTTTGCAAAAGCTGTAATAAAACAAATTAGGGAGAATAAGAATACTCACGATCCATTAATTACAAAATATAATAAGTTAGCCTTATTGGTTGAACTTATTTGTTTTCTTTCATTCTTGACCTCCATGATTCTCTTGGCTATCTATGCAATGCCCTAATTTATACCTAAACTAAGACCAAATATTTTTATTCATTTATTACATCTTCAAATTTTTCAACCAACAGCTTTTTCGGAAGCCTGTAATTTATAAGCCTACTACTGATGGGAGATATTTGTTTGGTTAAGTTTTTATTAGCAATTATTTTTCCTTTTTCAGCATTCGGATGGTTAACCTTTTTTTTAGTATTCATATTTTTTAAATGCTCATCTAATATCTTCTTGAAATTTGAATCTTTTTGCACCAAATATGGTGTCCAGTAAATTAATGTGTCCATATCTATAATTGTTAAAGACTTAATGAAATTAGAATTATATTTTTCTCCAAGTTTTTCTTTAACTAAAGTTAGATACCATTGGTTTAATCTGTAGTTAATACCAAGTGTTTCAAAAATTCGATCATTAATAAGTAAAATTGGATATATGGTTATATTCTTTTGTTCATTTAAATAATCATCAAATTTGAATTCATTCTCAATAATCTGAACAATAGAAGTTACTAATTGTCCAACACCGATAGGTTTTTTATTTACTTCTAAGAATTTAGATTTTAAGACTCCATTTATTTTTTGAATATCTCCAGAACTCTTTATGCTTTTTGCTATTAAAACATCCTTGTTTTCAAATAAAAAAACTTTTTTGTTGTGTCTAACATAATAATCAGGTTCATTAACTGTAGCATCTAAAACTGTTTTTTTGACAAAATATGGCTTATGAAAAATTTCATCAAGAACTTTCTTCATCAAATAATCTTCTGAAAAATTTGTATTGAAGAATTCGAAGAAAGTTCTATCTCTAGCAGGCAAATTATGATATTTATGAAATGAGTTTTTTAGAATAAACTTTACACTTTTATTGAATTTATCAACAACAAAAAAGAAATCAATTATAGAAAATGTACTTTCATTAATCTTATAAACTGGATAATTTCTTAAAGTTGTAAAATCATCATCTTCAATAATTTCATCCGATGACAATGAATTTAAGAATACTTGTGATTCTTTTTCATCCACTTGAAATTTAAAACCATTTTTTAATTTCAATTCAAACAGTTTACCAAAAAGATATTTCATTTGATTAGAAACTTCTTTTATACTATTTTGTCCGAAATAGGAATATAAATCTTTCTCTAAATAACTATACTTTTTATCTGATTGTAGAAAGCCAATAAGATGCTCAAATCTCACAATTGTCGCAAAAAGTGTTTTACCAAACTCTAAATCATTATTCTCGTAATTTCCAATACCTGAAGTTGAGAATAACATTGCAATAGACATATCTACAAGCTTTTCTACATTGTCTTCTGAATCTTCAAGTTTTTGTTTTGAATTAACTTCTTTATTTATTACCAAAAATGCTTTCAGTAAATTTATTTCGTCCGTATCTATATCGTCATTTTTGTTTTCTTTAATCAAACTATCTCGATTAGATAAAATAATTTCAGCTAATCTTAAACTTGCTTCTCTGGAGACTAGAATAGGTTTTTCTTTAATTTCATTTTCACGTGAATATTTTATTACTCTTTTTATAATATCATCACGTACAACCATATTTGAAGCAAAGTTATCAAAATTAGGTTGAGGATTTGTATTAGAAAACCCTATTATGTTTAAAAGAGTAAAAGAGGATATTTGGTTAAGATATTCTAAAACATTTTTTTCTTTTTCATCGGGAAAAACATGCTCAAATTCTAAACGAAGTACTGTATTAATCATTTTTTAAGTGTATTTTTAAGGTTACTAGCAACGCTTTATATTTGGAATTATTGATATTTTTTTTAAACTAAAACTAATCAAGAAATTAAACTTAGAAGAATTCACTTCCATATTTTCTAATTATCATTTTTCCGACTATCTTGAATTTACTTTTTGTTATGCTAATAAGCATAATCTAATTTTTTAATTGACAAAAAATAATATTCATAAATAGTTTTGAGCGAAATGATTTTTTACATAGAATAATATTATAAACACTTAAAAATAGCTTCTACCTTAGTAACGTAATTCATTGCTGTATTCTTATCAATAATATCACTTGTACAAACACTATTACTATAAGTATGTCCAGCACAATTTCTCAAATCTAATATGTGTCGAAAAGTATCAAATAGTGCTTCTACTGTATTATAATCTGTCCAAATACTCTTTAGATAATTTGAAAACTCAACCATTAAAGGAACTGAGTTATAATTGTGTACAGAATTTTTTGTCGGAGAGATATAGTAAAATAACTCAAAAACTTGAATTAACTCTCCAAATACATATCTACTAGGAGTGTTATTAATGTATTTTTTTAGATTAAATAGGTTTACTTTATTACCTGTGCTTATTTCATAATTATCACCAACAAGAGTTAGTCCTAAATCAGTAAATATTCTTCTAATTTTATTCGTATAGTTTGTATTATTACACCAACTATTTCTGTTAACAGAACTAATGGTACTTTTAAAATCATTCACCCATTTTACCATCTCAAATTCAACCGCTCGACCATATTGAATAATTACAGGTGCAAAATCAGCATTATTATCTAAATTCTCTAATATATACTTACCTGTTGATAAATATTGAAGTGTTTTTGAATTATTGATTTTGTTTTTATCTACTATCGTTTCAATTTCAGTCAGATATTTTGAATAGTCAATTTTAGTAGCATATTCATCGATTATATCTTCTTGAGTTCTTATGAGTTCTTGAAGTTCTAATTCTTTTTCCTGTTTCTCTATTTTAATTCCACTAAGTTTTTCTTCTAATTCATTTACCCCCGAAGTTGTCGTTGTCAGTTTTTGATTGAGTTCCTCTATTTTAGTATCATAGCCTTCAAGCGTTTCAATAGACTTTTTCAGTTCTTCTTTTATTTTTTCATAATTTTTAATAAAACTATTTCTTTGAATATTTAACAAACTCAATTTCAAATTAGTTTGTTCATCAAAAAAACCTTTTCCAAAATATTCATCATAATCAATACTTCCATCTTTATCTATCTGTACATGATTAATGTACTTATCTTTCAATCCTTCTCTGACATCATTGGGATGATTGAAGTAATACATCTTAATATCATTTGGTGAAACTATTTTTCGACCTATATATTCTTGAAATTTATAAATTAGATACTCACTATGAGTTTCTATAAGAAACTGAATATTAAACCTAGAAGCAGCATCAATAAATAACTCAGACATTTTTGACTGTAAAGATGGATGCAGGTTGGCTTCAGGTTCTTCTATTAATAAAGTTGAAGGGCTAAAATATATTGTCTGTCTTTGATAATATCCTTCTTGATTATTGAAATCATATTCATGTCTTACTTCATGCTTTTGGGCAATAATAGCTATTTTCATTATGATTGGAAGTAATTGAGAGATTCCATATCCTAAATCGACTAGAGGCGTTTTTGTTCCATCAAAATTAACTAGAAAAATTTTAGTCAAACCAATTGTTTCATCTCTAAATACTGAAAGTTCTTTTCCAATTTTGAAGCCTTTCAGTTTCTTTTTCCCATTTTCGTCTATCTCTCCTTTCCCAATCCAAAAGTTTACGAATTTTTGGATTTGCAGGTAACTTTCTAAATATATACTAGAGAAATCTTTTATAATGTGAATATCTTCACTATTCTGTTCGTCAATAAACCATGCTCTATTTCTACCCCTTGTTGTTGGTAGAAAATAAACCTTTTTCAAACTTTCCATTTTCTTCTGAGCAGTATTTAAAAAATCTTTCTCAATTGCACCTAATAGATTTGAAAAGAGTTTACTGTTAGGTGTTGTTTGAAACATTGAGGAAGTAAAAATATCATGCGGATTTTTTTTAGTTTCCTCTTTTTTAAGTTCAGCATTTACAATATCTTTTTCCATTCCATCCATAATATTAGAAAAACTATGTTTGAAACATTCTAAAATTTTTTGTTGGTTATTACTTTTCCCTTTAAGAAGTTCTGTAGTAATATTTTGTTCTATCGTTAATAGCTTTGATTTTTCTTTTTCTACTAATCCTGAATAATCAGAGAATAAACTTTTTCCTTTGATAAGTTTTTCTGTAAAGTATTCGTAGTCATTTTTTTTATATTTGAAAAAAGGTAAGTCAAAAAAAGTATTCTTATACTTTTCAATTCTACTAAATAAATCAATAGTAAAATAGTCTTCAGTTTTTTCATTAGGTTTAAACTCTTCAGTTACCTCTTCAAAAGGTGTTTCTATGATAAGTTGAATAATTTTCTTTAAATCAACACTTGTTTGCATTTCCCAATGGGGGTAGTCATCGTAATTCTCCATATAGCCAACTATATTCGACCAATGTAGGTATTCTTCATTCCTTACAATCGCAATACTTTTAATGTTATGAGAAATTACTGTATCTTTTTTAGTTTCGTTTTTTTTTATAAATCGTTTTAACCCATATCTAACCTCTAAAGTCGCACTTATATCTCGACTATTACCAAATTTTATTGGAAATGCAAAAACTAAATCTTCATCTTCTTCAAAAATAGGTAGTTCATTGGGAGACTTGTTGTTTTTTTTATGAAAATCCGAAAGTCTCGAATATATGCTTTGACTTTTTGGAATTTCTGAGTTTTTAAAAGCATCCATTGCATCTCGGTTAAGGATACGATCAAGATTTCCAAGTTCATGCTTCATAGTCTTAAAGTCTAAGGTTTCTGAATCAATTCCATCTTTAAAATTATGAACCAAAAATTGTATTGCTTTGAAAAGAGAACTTTTCCCTGCATTATTTGCACCTGTTATTATTGTAATCGGTGCAAATTCAAAATGTTCTTTCTTATTGAAAGTCCTAAAGTTCTGCAAACCTAATCCCTCTAAATTTGGCATTATTGTAGATTATTATTTTATGTTAATGTGTATTTTAAAATTCAATATGGTCGATGTATAATATTTTTTGATAAAACATTTAATTAAAAGCTATATTATTATTTTACGGCTACTATACTTTATTATTTTCTTGAATTGCGTCCAAAGTAAGTATAACAGGAATTGCTGATATTTTTATGATAACTAACCCCACTACCTTTTAAGAATTTAGTTATTTTAAAATTACAATTTTCTTACTAAAAGCCAAAATCATTTAAAGGGTTTTAATTTTAAGATGTAATTAGCAAGGAGGAATGTTCTTTCACAAAGAAACTAATCCTTTTCAAATCTTCTATCGAGAAATTCGACTTTAAAACTTTGGATTTGAGATTAGCAGACCAAAAAAAGCAACTCAGAAAATAGCTGTTAAAATGTAAATAATTTTCAAAAATTGTATCAGTTACAACTATAAAACCACAAATTTAGCTTTAATATAATCAAATAAACATCTACATTTTAAGTTTCTTACATTTTCCTCCTACAATCTACGTGTAGAGCACAAAATTTTACAAATGATTTCCCAATTTCCCTTTGTAGCTTAGTGTTTGAAACAACTAAGGAAATAGAAAAGTAAAAAGGTCATAGCAACTTAATAACAGATTTTTTTTTGTCGCATTAAACAATTTCAATTAAATCAATTAAAAAATGCAAAGTTCAATGTTTTAAAGTTATTACAAACGTTTATTAATGCACGTTCAAAAAATATTATTGTTTTAATTGTCCGAGTGACAAAAGTTGACAAATGATTTTTGAATTCTGCTTTTTAGCTTAGTGTTTTAAACATTAACTCTTAAAAATATGAATGTACAAGTAACACACAACACAGCTAAAAATGGAATTGAAATTTTATTCTCGAACCCAATTGACAAGGAACTAATAGATTTTTTACAAAAGTTAGGTTTTAAACATCTTTTCTATAACACATTAAAATGGTATGCTGACTATCATCCAGCTTATGTGAACTTTGCTTACGATTTACAAAAAGCAATAGAAAATGATACAGACTGGAAACTTATTGATATAAATCCATCGTTTCAAATATCATTTACCAATATTGAAAATTTAAAGTTTTGTATTGCCGAAATAAATATAAAAGTTGGGCAGCAAATCATACTACATAATTATATCATTTTCGAAAACTACAAAAGAGTAGCTAACGTGATTGCTGAACGCTTTGCTTATGGAAACTTTGGAAACATCGTTGAATCTATTACCATTTTACCCCGAAATTATAAACATAGAGCAAAAGTTTTGTATTATCGAAAGAGAATTATACATGCTAAAGAAAATGCGGCTCAATCAATAAAATTTGAAAATTTTAATTCGCTTCATGAAAGAGAGATATTAAAGCTTCATAAGCATATCCATTTTTTTAATGTCGCAATTGATAAATTGGTGCTCTTTATAGAATATAAAGATGAAGCTACTAAAGAGATCATCAAATTATTAGTTGACGAGCTAGAAAGAGGCAAACACATTATCTATAAAGATCAACTTCAAGCATATTTTTCAAAATTAACAAGATTGTATTTCAATTGTTATAAAAAACTAGATATGGAGACTAGAGATATTATTGAAATCATTTTTCATCCCTTAAAAGAATTTTTAGATACATCAAAAGAATTTAAAACCATAATAACAACACTTGAATATGGTGATTATTCCATACCTAACGTACTCGTTCCTAGTTTTGGTATTGATATTTTCAATAGAGGTTATGTGGGACCACAAGATTTATATGCTCTTAAAGATTTTTACCCTAATTTCTTTTTATTTGATTCAAAGAAAGTCGATAATATTGAGGTATTAAATGCATTAGAAATATATCAAATTTCTCAATTTGAAGAACCTAGTCGCCAAATAAAAGTTCCAGATTTTAAGATTGCTGATCAATGGGAGAATTATGGTTTGCTTCTTCTGGAACAGTTAGGGTTTCCGACGGATTTGGAATATCCTTACGTCTATTTATATGATGTAAATTACCAAATATCTACCCTAAAAGACATACTCCCTGATGAATATTCATTTAATAAATACCATACTGTTATTCAAAATTATAGACCGTTAGGAGATTTACAAAAAGGAATTGAAATTATCAATGAACTTATTGAGTATAGATCTGAAAATTTCTATACTGAAAAGCATAATTTTAAGAGTGTTAGTTTTAGTGAGCATGATTATAATGAAATAAAGAGTAGTTATACTACTAAGATTATTAAAAAGTTAGGGAACTCTAAGAGTATTATTGAGTCTTATATTGAGAAAATACCTTTTTGATTATGTTATTCAATATGATGCGTTAAGAAAGGTAAATGTTTTGTGTAAGTCTACCCAAAACAGTCACAGGATAAAATTTGGAATTTCTAAATTTGAATGAACAGAAAGAAAAAAGTTTTACATTCTCTTAATTCTACAGGACAAATTCTTAAAGATTAGATACAGAAATTGCACCAATATTAATAGTTATACATGAAACTATATAAATTTCTCAACTAATTGCCCAAACTTTTACTACTAATCCATTCCAAAAAGATACTCATACATAACTTTAAGAATTAAATGCCATAAACCAATTCAATAAATACCAACTAAACGTTCTAAAAAAACAAATAGAATAGTAATTAGATGATGTTAAATTGAGAAAAATCTTATATTTTCATTTAGCGATTCTATTTTTTTATTACGCAATCTTCTTTCAATTCACAAAACAATTAATTTATATTAAATCTAAATAGCATTTATGATACTATAAAAAATAAGCTCTTATAATAACAATAACTCAATTTATTAACATAAAACATAGTAATAAAGGAATTGTAAATTTGTTTAACCAATTTATTTCTCATAATTTCAACATCAAATTAACAACTAAATTTTATGGCAAACGTTCTATGGTTACAAGGAGGAGCATGTAGTGGAAACACTATGTCTTTCCTTAATGCAGAAGAACCAACTGTGGTTGAATTAATCACAGATTTTGGTCTTAATATTCTTTGGCATCCTACAACAGGGTTACAAATTGGAGATCAGGTTCAAGATTTATTAAAAGATATTCTTGCTGGAAAAGAGCAAATGGATATCTTAGTGTATGAAGGTTCATTAATTGAAGGTCCAAACAAAACTGGATCAATGAATTTTTTCGCAGATCGCCCAATGAAAGATTGGATTAAAGAACTTTCAGAAGTAGCTGGTTATGTTGTTGCCATAGGAGATTGTGCTACTTGGGGAGGAATTCCTGCTGTTGCACCTAATCCTAGTGAATCCACAGGATTACAATTTCATAAAAAAGCAAAAGGCGGTTTTTTAGGCGCAGATTATGTATCTAAAGGTGGTTTGCCAGTAATAAACATTCCTGGTTGTCCAGCGCATCCAGATTGGATTACTCAAATTTTAGTTGCAATTGCTGTAGGTAGAATTGGAGATGTTCAAATCGATGATTACCACAGGCCAAAAACTTTCTTTACTGACTTTGTGCAAGATGGTTGTACTAATGTTACCAACTTTGCACAAAAGGTAGATGGTGGTTTTGGTACTCGTGGCGGTTGTCTATTCTACGAAGTAGGTTGTAGAGGTCCAATGACTAGAGCAAGTTGTAATAATATATTATGGAATAGACAATCTAGTAAAACGCGATCTAACCATCCTTGTTTAGGTTGTACAGAACCAGGTTTTCCTCATAACGATCTTATGAAGGGAAGTGTATTCAAAACGATGAAACATTTGGGTGTATTCCCTAAAGAAGTTCCAACGGGAAGGTCAAAAGTAGCTTATTATCTAGAAGCTGGTTTTCAAAAAATATTACCGACTAATAAACGTATAACAGAAACTTCTAAATAATCAATTAAAACTATAGAAATGTCAGTAAAAGAATTAAATATATCGCCTGTAGGACGAGTTGAAGGAGATTTAGATGTAAAAGTATATATAGAAAACGGAAAAGTAACTCGAGCACATACTCAAGCTGCTATGTTTAGAGGTTTTGAGAAAATCATGGAAGGTAAAGACCCACAATCTGGTCTTATTGTTACACCTAGAATCTGTGGTATTTGTGGAGGATCACATTTATATTGTGCCTCTTCAGCTTTAGATACAGCTTGGGGAACTAAGCTATCACCAAATGCCTTATTATTAAGAGCAATTGGACAAGCAACTGAAACAATACAAAGTATTCCACGTTGGTATTATGCAATTTTTGCTACTGATTTAGCAAATAAAAAATATGCCAATCAACCTTTATACAAAGAAGTAGTTGAACGTTGGTCTGCTTATGTAGGCACAACATTCCAAAAAGGACTAACAGCAAGTGCACTTCCTGTGCAAGTATATGCTTTATTTGGTGGGCAATGGCCACATTCAAGTTATATGGTTCCAGGTGGAGTAATGTGTGCACCAACATTAAAAGATATTACTAGAGCACACGCAATTATGACACAGTTTAAAAACGATTGGTTAGAAACCATTTGGTTAGGCTGTTCTATTGAGCGTTATCTAGAGATAAAATCTTGGGATGATATGTTAGCTTGGGTAGAAGAAAACGATTCACATAAAAATAGTGATTTAGGTCTTCTAATTAGAGCAGGTATCGAGTTTGGTTTAGACAAATTTGGACAAGGTGTTGGTAAGTTTTTAGCAACAGGAACTTATTTACATAAAGATAGATATAATAATCCAACAATAGAAGGCAGAAATGATGCCTTAATAAGTTCAAGTGGCTTTTTTGACGGTAAAGATTGGCATGAGTTTGATCACTTAAAAGTGAGCGAACACGTGAAGCATTCTTGGTATGATAATCAAGAAGATGGATTACATCCTTGGGATGAACCATTGCCGACACCAGCAAAGTCACAACCATTGCATCATACTGATTTTGATGGACAGTATTCTTGGTCAAAAGCACCAAGATATGATGGACACGCATGTGAAACAGGACCTTTAGCTCGTTGTATAATGAATGCTAACCCTAATAATAAAGATCATCAAATTCAAGACCCTTTATTTGGAGACATCATGAAGAAAATGGGTCCAAGTGTATTTACAAGAGTATTAGCTCGTGTACACGAAGCGCCAAGATTATATAAATTTATTGAGCAATGGTTATCTGAAATTGATTTAGATGGCACTTTTTACAATAAACCTGTTGAAAAAGATGGAAAAGGTTTCGGAGCAACCGAAGCTGCTCGTGGTGCTTTAGCACACTGGATTGAGATTAAAGATGGCGTGATTAAAAATTATCAAGTGATGGCTCCAACAACATGGAATGTTGGACCAAATGATGCCAATGGTAATCCTGGACCAATTGAAGCTGCTTTAGAAGGTATTGATATTGAAGATCCTGCAGATCCAGTAGAAGTTGGTATTGTAGCACGTTCTTTTGATTCTTGTCTTGTATGTACAGTACACGCACATGATGAACAAAGTGGTGTAGAACTATCAAGATTCAAATTATAAAACACACACTATAAAACAGTTATACAAAAACTTTCTTAAGGAGATTCTTAAGAAAGTTTTTTAATTTTAAAAGACTAAAGATGCAAATTGCAATTATGGGTTTTGG
Organism: Kordia sp.; assembly: GCF_050633145.1. Lineage (GTDB taxonomy): Bacteria > Bacteroidota > Bacteroidia > Flavobacteriales > Flavobacteriaceae > Kordia. The sequence goes on from NZ_JBOEFY010000057.1 coordinate 11,081, forward strand.
AAATCCAGTACGTAGTGATGATGGAATTGGAATGTATGTCATTGAAAAATTAAAAGAACATATTGGAGACAATGCTTCCATAAACATTTTTGATATGGGAACTGCTGCTTTCGAAGTACTTTTTGGATTAAAAGGACATCAAAAAATAATTCTAATAGATGCTGCTTTAAATACCAACGAACCTGTAGGAACACTATTTAAAGTACCTGCAGAAGAAGTTTTACGAGCACCACAAGATGACCCAATGGTATTTCTTCATGGTATGAAATGGGATCAAGCTTTATCCTATTCAAAAAAAATATTGCAAGATGAATATCCAGAAGATATTCAAGTATATTTAATCGCTATTGAAAACACAAAACTAGAAGTAGAATTAAGTGATGTTGTTAAAGACGCAGGTGATAAAGTAGTCAATCATATTTTAGATGATTTAAAAATTTTAGAAGTATTGTGAGTGAGAAAGTGTCATTAAAATCGTCGCATATCTATTTAGATAGTGAATTAGTTGAATCCATTTTTCAAAACATTCACTATGCTTACGTTACCTATGTAAAAGCTCAGAAGCGATTATTAATTACACCAGTTAGTAGTCAATGGTTTGTAAAAATGTATGAACCAACACAATTTCTATTAAAAGCTAGAAATTTAAAAGGTGATAGAACTTTAGCTATTCGCGAAATACTAATTGATAACGATTTAGATATGACTGATAGAATTTTAAATTACGAAGTCATTGAAAAAACAAACCTTATAAAAGTAACTCTATAATGGCAAAGCGAAATAAACCAGAAGATGCTTGGTTATTAGATGCCGAAGTACAATATAAGATAGAAGAAGTAAAAAGTCGTTGGGAAGTATCATTAGTATTTATTGACACCAAAGACCCAAATCATGTTTTAATTAGAAAAATAGGCGATTATCGTTCAGAACGTTTAGCAGAAATCTATGCTAAGAATATGCAAAAAAATGCAGCAAAAGACATTAGAGGAACCCAAAAAGTAAATAAAGATGATTACCATTTTAACAACAACTAATTATAATACACCTATTTCTAAAGTGATTGAAAGTATTGAACGCTTAAACGAACTAGTTACTGTTGTTAGCAATACTGAAGATATAGACCATACTACAAAGCTTCTAATTATTGAAGATGATTTAATTAGTACGACATTAGATTGGCACGATACAGAACCACCTTATGTATTTCCAAAAGTTGATTACTCGGATAATAATCTATTGGCATTACTATTTTACAAATTAGGTAATCAGCAAAAAGCATTTGAATTTATTTCAGAAGAAGATAATTTGTATAACCACCTTTTAACTGCTACACATTTACAATTTGGTTACGATATTTCAGAAGAAATGTTTTCTAAAACAGAAGCAGTACACAACCAATGCATCATTCAACACTACGGAAATGTTGCTAATAGATGCAATGCAGAACAACTTAAACATTTATATAATGAAGCTATTAAAAGTGCTTCAAACGATGAAATAAAAATCTTCACAGCAAAACATTACGGTAATTTACTTTTAGATGGTAATGCCTTTAAGGAAACAGAACAACTTATACGTTCGCTTCAAGATAAAGCTATTTCACCTGAAGCCAAAAACGCACTAGATATTCAGTTAGCTTCTGCGTTAATGGCGCAATTACAATTACCATATGATAATGATAAGCTTAATGAAATTTTAGAACTATTTCAGAAAGGTATAAACTTTTACGAGTCAAAAAATAAAAAAGTAAATGCAGGATTACTATATGTAGATGCTTCTGAAATCGCCAATTTCAAAGACGACTACATTGAGTCTAAAAACTTGATTAACAAGGCTATATTATACTTTCGAGAGGAAGATATTCCAGAATTTTTAGGCGAAGCAGGTTTACGTAAAGCAACATTGTTATACACATGGTCTAAAAATGGTAGTCCGCAATATTACAAACCTGCAATTAATGCGTTTCAAGATACTTTAAAAGTGTTTAAACGTGATACACATCCTCAAAAGTTTGCAGATGTACATCATAATTTGGCATTAATTTATTCTGAAATTCCAGTGTCTTCAGAAGAAAAGCCAATTTGGACAGCCTTTTGCGCCTCATCTTTTAAAGAAGTTTTAAAATTTTATACCAAAGAAAATCATCCATACAAATTTGCTATGGTGAGCCATAATTACGCGACTGCTTTAATGAATTTTCCAGAAGCGAAATTACATAATAATTTAGACAAAGCTTTCGGTATGTTTGAAGATGCTTTAACAATTAGAACAGCAAGTAATCATGCCTTTGAACGTGCTTTAACCTTAACAAATCAATTAGAACTATATTGGTTAATGCATAATGAAAATAATGTGGAAGAATCTAAAAAATACAATGCAATGCTTGATAAGGCAAATGAAATTAAGCGATTAGTTAAAGACAATGCGTTAATTGAAAAAGCCAACGAACATTTAGAAGCCTTAAAAAAATTAAAAACTATATTAAACTAACTATGCACGAAACATCCATAGTAAATAGTGTTATGCGAACTTTAGAAATGGAGTTCGAGCAAGAAAAGCTCAATAAAATGAAAGCGATTCATTTAAAAGTGGGCATCTTATCTAATATTGAACCAAGATTGTTATACAATGCCTATAGCGCATACCATATTACAAATCCTGGTTATCATCATGTAAGTTTACATGTAGAATCTGTAGATATTAAGATTCAATGCGAATCTTGCAATCATATAACAGATGTTAAAAACTATCGCTTTTTATGTGATAATTGTGAGAAACCAAGTAAGAATCTCATTCAAGGAGAAGAAATGTTAATTCATAAAGTAGAATTTGAAGACTAAATAAGCGTTTTATAAAACGCTAATTATTATAAAATATAGAATTATGAGTGTAGAAAAATCCACTAAAGCTGCTCGCGGAACGGTACAATGCGAGAATACAAATCTAAACTTATTAAAAGCAAACGATTTTGTCGCAGACATTATTAAAAAGGAAATGGCAAAAAACAATACGCTTTTAGTAAATATTACTTCGTCTGCTGGAAGTGGTAAAACCACATTAATGCAAAAAACTGCTGAAAAGTTAAAAGACAAAATAAAAATAGCTGTTATGGTTGGTGATTTAGAAACCGAGCGTGATGCAGAACGTATTCGTGAAACAGGAATACAAGCCTTACAAATTGTAACAGGTGGTATTTGCCACTTGGAAGCGCAGATGATTCATCAGGTTTTAGACCAATTCGATTTGCCAAATATTGACTTACTTTTCATAGAAAACGTTGGTAATTTAGTTTGTCCTGCTTCTTTTGATTTAGGTGAAGATTATCGTGTTACCTTAATGGCAACAACAGAAGGAGATGATAAACCCAAAAAATATCCTCGTATGTTTTTAACTAGTGATATGATGTTGGTTTCAAAATCTGACCTTCTACCCTATTTACCATTTTCAGTTGAAGCAGTAACCAAAGATGCTCGTGAAGTAAATCACGAATTAGAAGTGATTCAAATTTCTTCAATATCTGAAGAAGGTATTGATGAATGGTGTAATTGGTTAATTGAAAAAGTAAAGCAAAAGCAACATGCATAGTGTTTAATAATTAATGAATAAAACAT
>NZ_JBOEFY010000058.1:0-46380 GCF_050633145.1 Kordia sp.
CCATTTATAAACAGACTTTGTTTAAAATGCGCTTCTTTTCTAAAGTGTAACCTTTCCAAAAGACGAATAGAATTAGTGTTTCGCGGATCTACTGAGCCTATTATTCTGTGCTTATTCAATTCTTTAAATAAATAATCAATTGTAATCTTCATTGCTTCTGTTGCAAACCCTTTTCCTTGTTGTTTTTTGCTTAGTGTACATCCAAGTTCACACTGAGAATTATCAGTTCCAATAAAATGCACTCCAATATCTCCAATGATTTCATTAGAACTTTTTTCAATGATAACAAGTTGAAACCAAGATTCAGGTTGATTAAATTCAGCAGGATTTTTTGCAATGAACTTATCAACCTCACTTAACTCTTTTGGTACAAACCCTTGGTGTTTATTTGTTTCAGAGTCAGACCTGTAGTTAAAAACATGTTCATTGTCTTTATTTGATATAGGTCTTAGTAGAATTCGTTCTGTTTCAATCATTATTAATTATAACGTGATTGTGTATGACTAGTCTTTGATTAAAAATTCAGACTTTTAATATATTCATCTGTGATTTTTGAAACTTCGCTAGCGTGTTTGCCATACCAAATCAGATGTTCGGCATTCTTTACTGTATGTAGCTTAATATCATTTCCTAATGATTTCATTTCAGTGTAAAAGTATTGTGCATTTTCATAAGGACAGTTTCTATCTTTATCGCCATGAATTAAAAGTATTTTAACGTCACTCTTTTTTAGTAAATGATTAGGTGATATCTCTTTTACAATATCTCTGTTTTGTACCTTTTCAGTAATCCATCTAGTAGCGTTGGTTGTTAAATCATACACGCCAGAATTTACTATTATTACATTAGGTTTAGCATTTATTTCAAGATTATCTGTGCTTTCATTCCAATTATCAATTAATGTGGTTGCCAATGATAAATGACCTCCTGCTGAATTACCCGTAACGATAATTTTATCAGAATCGATATGATACTTTTTTGCATTTTCTCTCATCCAACGTATCGCTGATTTTGCATCTTTGACACTTTCAAACGGATACGTGCCTTGCCTTCCTTTAATCCTATATTCAACCACTCCAACTACCCAACCTTGTTTAGCATAGGCTTCTGCCGTACTAAAAAACCAATCTGGTTTACCTTCGGACCAACTTCCTCCATGAAATTGAACTATCGTAGGTCGTTTTCCTTTAAATTCTTCTGAATTTGGTAAAAAGAGATGCATATCTAACTTGAAACCATCTACTTCTTTATAGGTTTCTATACTATGATTGGCTCTACCTTTTTTATGAGAATTATAGATGGCACTGATACTTTCTGAATATTCTAAAGTTTTGCAAGAAGACATAAAACTCGAATAAATAGCATCTATATTTTTTATTCCTAAATTATCAATATGATCATACAAGTATTTGTGTTTCCAAAAATCACTGACTTTACTATTTGTAAATATTGATTCTATGACACTCCAATCTGCATTTAATTGCTGATTGTCTAATGTATTGAAAACTGAATTTTCTAACTTTTTATTAGATTCTATTCCTATATAAGCGGATATGTAATCTTGTATTTCTCTAGTTGAAAGCAGTTTTTCATCATTAAAAAATTTTATATTTTCCTTTAATTTAGTTTGATTTCCTTCAGATAAAACAATGCTTCTGCCAGTATATCTTTTATGTAATTTAGGGTATTCTAATAGTAGTCTATCAAACGCAAGCTTAATTAATACCTTTTCGTCATGGAAGGTGTTTTTATCTAAATTGCCTTTATTGATTTTGAGGTGATTAGTAAAAATGGTTTGTATTGAATCTACTTTGTGTGTAAAATCATTTTGACTTAGAGTATTTAATCGATATTCATTATTATCAATATATTTCCAGACTGGAATAGCTAATTCTAATTGTTTGTCTAAATAGACACTTTTGTTTTTTTCTAAATCCTCATTAGTAACGTTTTTACAACTAAATGTTAGTGTGAGAAGTAATAAAAAGATATGTCTTTTAGTCATAATTTGAGATTTGTACTATTTTAAAATTCGGATTTTAGTTGTCTCTGAACAGATCATTTACTATCAACCATTTTCCGTTGATAAAATGCCATTCCATCATACCTATCTGTTTATGAGTAGTTCCTTTATGAGTATAAATATTTTCATACTTTTCAACGGCAATTGTATCACCCACACTAATAGTTACAGTAGTATAGTCTATTATTTCATAACCTTTTTCAATATTACCAAACATGATTTGACGAATTTGACCTTTTCCACATATTGAATTTAAAATACAAGCGGTATCACTATACATAGTAAGCACTGAATCAACCTGCTTGTTATTCATCCATCTTTTAATATTTGATTGATTTTTTTGAATGATTTCCTTAACCTCTGTAGCCGATTGCACTTTAGAGTTTGCGTTAAGTTTAAAAATAAGAATAGTGACTAAAGAGGCGATTAATAGGAGTAATATATTTCTAACTACGTTTTTTTTCAAATTAAAAGAACCTTCAGTATTTACGGAAGAATCTTTATTGGTTGCACTAAAACCATCAAACTCTAAATTCTTAAATAGTAATTTAAGAGTGTAGCTTCTTGGTGTAACTTCTGTAGCTTCTATTCTTTGAATAGTTCTTAAACTTAAATTACACTTTTCTGCGAGTTCAGTTTGTGTGAAGCCTTTTGCAAGTCTTAACTCTGATATTTTTTTGCCTAATTGAGGTTGTTTCATTTTTTTAAATTCGATGCAAGATTAAATCAATCTTTAATTTCTATCAAATTTAAGCAATGTATTTCATACGTCATTTATATGACATATAGCCTGGAAAGGTACTTATAATGCGACTTTTAGAGTTGGAGTTAAGCTATGCGCATTGGTTTGTGTATGAAACGTAACGTAAAAAAATCACTAACTTTTTGGATGTCACAGGCTCTAATTTTTTAAATTTGACGGTCTTTTTAAAAGTAGGCAAGAGCAAGCAATTAGCTATGCACATTATTGTGTGTGGTTTATTCTAATTCTTTAAAGCCCGAAACATGAGATAGAACAGCTTTCCAAACTCCGTTTCGCTTGATAAGAATATTACTAGATTGGTAAATGGATTCTTTATTATCATTTATAATGTGTCCGGTGCCTGCAATTATTGCGGTATTATTTTCAAGTATTTCAAGTCTCTTTATTTCATATTTGAAAGAGTCGTGATTCATTCCTGTTTTCTTAATTCGTTCAAGTTGTTTTGCTTTATTCGACCATTCTCCGTCATTAGTTACCATTTGAAAATCATCTCCTAAAATTCGGTCAAGTAAAATAGTATCTTGCTCCTTGTAAGCTTTTGGCCATTCTACTTCCTTTAAATATCGAAGCTTTTCTTTTTCTTTGCTTATATTCAAAACAGATGTTTCCTCTATGACCTCATTTTTGTTTTGATTGCATGAAAGGACTAGTAAACCAAAAAACACAAGAATTATTTTTTTCATTTTAGTATGATTATTCAATTATACACAATTTATGTATAACAGGCATTTCTGTTATTTCTATGATAACCAAACCTATTTTATTGAAGGTTTAGTCATGTTTTAAAATTACATTATTCTTATCCAATGGCAAAGTCGCTCAAAGGATTTTAAAAACACGCGTGATATTTTTATTGAACGCTGTTACGAAGTATAATTTACGATAGGTCACTTTTGCCGATTAGGTGAAAGTGTAGTAAGAAGCATTATTTTACTTTGAATATTCCCGCGAAAGCGAAAAGAAAAATAAATTCTAATTACGCATCAAACAAGCGGAAGTTTTCATCAATTCCGACAGCTGGAATTCCATTGTATTTTCCTTCGAGATAGTCTTTTTCGAAAGAAGCATCTTTTCTAATTTTCTTGTCGTATAAAGATTCCATAGTGGTTACGCCAAATTGATCTTTTTCAGTGATGATGATTTGATCGCGTCTGAATAGTTTTCGTTTCGGATTGATTAATGCTGGATTGTGTGAAGCAAAAATAAGTTGTGCGCCATGCGGATTGTTTTCTTTAGAGTTGAACAATTCTACAATAGCTTTGCTTAAATGCGGATGCAATTGCGCGTCAAATTCGTCAATAATTAAAGTTTTTCCGTGCATTAACGTATCAATGATTGGACCTGAAAGTGCTACATATTTCCCTGTTCCCAACGATTCGTTTACAAATAAGTTGAAGTAAATATTGTCTACTTCTTCATTGTTTTCATCATAAATAGGGTGTTTGGTACTCACGACTACATTTTCCTCATCGGATTCTAAAATCATTTTTCGAATCTCTTTTGGAACATTTCCTTTCTCTAAGATTTCTTCCGTAAGCTTGAAACGTTCTACTTTTGTTTCGGTAAATCCTAAATCGGCACTGGCAATAAAATTGTCAATGTATTTCTTCTTTGTAGGATCGTCCATCATATCAATGGTAAAGTTGATGGTATAGCGATCTTGCATTCCAGAAATGTACTGCACATTACTCAACGCTTTTAAAATTGCCATTCCTGTTGGAATATTAAATTGTGCGCAGACAGAAATAAACAATGCATTTTTTCGTGTAATAGACGTTAAGTTAGTACTTGCAGCATCGTATTTTTTAGTAATTGTAATGTCTTGAAATGCTCTTTCAAACAAGAGTTGTTCTTTATTCTTAGTGGTTACATATAACCATTCTTTTTGTATTTCGGTATCGTCTACCTCAAAACCATACCTATATTTAGCGGTATCGTGAATAAACACCAATTCAAAAAAGCTTGGATTTTCAATAGTTTCAGTCGATAAACAAAACGGTTGTACTTCTATAGGTTCGTCCGATTGTGAATCTTTGGATGAGTTGATGATAAACTTTCGCGCAAAATTGAGTGCCTTAAATAAATTACTCTTTCCATTAGAATTGGCTCCATATATAATCATGCTTTTCAACAACGTAACATTTTTCAATGAAGTTTGATGAAGATTTGTATTTCGCAGCTCGGTGAGGGACGATGCTGTGAAATCAATAGAGGTTCTATTTTTGAATGATAAATAGTTTTCTACTGTGAATTTTACGAGCATTTGGGTGATTTTTTAGATTTATTCATTACAAATATATCATTTTATACGAAAATATCGTGCAAAAAAGCAATTTTTGTTTTGCTTGAATGAAATAAAAGTATATATTTGTACGTGTTTTTCTCGTAAAAGACATTTTTTTTAGAAAAAAACCAAAGTTATTTATAGAATCATCGTAAATGTCGTGTAGAATATTAAAAATGAGAGCGTAAACGAGAAATAACTATAAAAACAGAAATCAAACTATAAATTACATTAGAAAGAAAGTTAATGATAAAGAGAGAATTTCCTTTTTACCGACAGTTAGATCAAATGGATTGCGGACCTACATGTTTACGTATGGTGGCAAAGCATTATGGACGTGCATATACAATTGACTTTCTGAGAAAGAAAGCAAATATTACCAGAGAAGGTGTTTCACTTGGAGGAATTGCCGAAGCTGCCGAAGAAATTGGTTTGCATACACTGGCTGTTAGTGTAGATTATAAAACTTTAGTTGATGAAGTTCCATATCCGTGTATTGCGCATTGGAGACAACGTCACTTTGTGGTTGTTTATAAGATAAAAAGAAATACGGTATATGTTGCCGATCCTGCACATGGTTTGGTAAAATATTCAAAAGAAGATTTTATAAAAGGTTGGATAGGTAGTAATGCCGATCCAGAAAATGCAGAAGGGTATCTATTGTTATTAGAGCCGACTCCAGAGTTTTATGAATTAGAAAAAGAAGAAAAAAAGGAATATGGATTTAGGTTCTTATTCTGGTATTTTAAACCGTATAAAAAATACATTCTTCAGTTAATTTTAGGATTACTGGTCGGGAGTTTGCTGCAATTGATATTTCCGTTTTTAACCCAATCCGTGGTGGATTATGGTATTAATTATCAAAATGCCAATTTTGTATTTTTGATGTTAATTGCGCAGCTAACACTTTTTATATCGCAAACGACCGTCGAGTTGATTCGGGGTTGGATATTATTACACATGACCAGCCGGATTAATATCAACTTGATTTCCGATTTCTTAATTAAGTTGATGCGATTGCCCATTGCCTTTTTCGATTCTAAAAATACGGGAGATATTATACAACGTATATACGATCATAACAGAATTCAGAGTTTCTTATCGTCTACAACTTTAAATACGCTGTTTTCTGCATTTAATATGTTCATTTTCGGAGGTGTATTGGCATATTACAACATGCAAATATTTACCGTATTCTTTGTAGGTTCTGCTTTGTATATTGGTTGGACGCTGTTGTTTATGAAAAAGAGAGCAGAACTCGATTACAAACGATTTGATCAATCTTCAGATAACCAAAGTAGTTTGTATCAGTTAATTTCTGGAATGCAAGAAATTAAATTGAACGGTTCGGAACGAAGAAGACGTTGGGAATGGGAAGCAATTCAAGTACGTTTATTCAAAATTTCCATTAAAGGATTGGCACTTTCGCAGACACAAAATACGGGAGGACGATTTATAAACGAGCTTAAAAATATCATCATTACCTACATTGCGGCGACATCTGTAATTGACGATCCGATGTTTACATTAGGTATGATGCTTTCGGTACAGTATATCATTGGGCAATTAAATTTACCAATTAACAATTTCATTACGTTCATTCAATCTGGACAAGATGCAAAAATTAGTTTAGAGCGTTTGTCTGAGATTCACAACAAAGATGATGAAGAAGATCGTTTTGAAGAAAGTATCAAAGAATTACCAGAAGATAAAACGATTAAACTTACCAATGCAAGTTTCCGTTATGGAGGAAAAAGTTCACCACTAATCTTAGACGATTTAACAGTAGATATTCCAGAAGGAAAAGTAACAGCTATTGTAGGAGCCAGTGGTAGTGGAAAAACAACTTTGATTAAGTTATTATTGAAATTCTATGATTTTAACGAAGGTGCTATTCACATTGGTCCGCATAAGTTAGGAGATATTAGTACAAAATATTGGCGTAAAGCATGTGGTTCGGTAATGCAAGATGGTTTCTTATTTGGAGATACTATTGCAAGAAATATTACGGAATCAGATTCAGAAGGAATTATTGATAAGCAACGTTTAATTCACGCTGTAAAAGTTGCTAATATTGAAGAGTTTATTGAAGAATTGCCATCAGGATACAATACCAAAATTGGATCGAGTGGTGTAAATGTTTCTGGAGGACAAAAGCAACGTATTTTAATTGCACGTTCTGTATACAAAGATCCGAAGTATATTTTCTTTGATGAAGCAACCAGTGCTTTAGATGCGAATAATGAGAAAGTTATTATGGAAAACCTTCAGGAGTTCTATAAAGGAAAAACAGTAGTTGTGGTAGCGCATCGTTTGAGTACGGTAAAAAATGCAGATCAGATTATAGTACTTGATAAAGGAAAAATCATAGAACTAGGAAATCACGAAGAGTTAACCGCAAAACGCGGATCATATTACACATTAGTAAAAAATCAATTAGAGCTAGGAAACTAATATGGCTAAGAAGAAAGACGAAAAAAAGGAAGAAAAAAAGAAAGAGGAAAGACGCAAGAAAATTAATGATCTTGACGAACGTTCCGATCAGGTCAAGGAAATTCTTGGCCAGGCACCAAATTGGGTAATTCAATGGGGAATTTCGGTGGTGTTTCTTATTGTTATTATGTTCATAGTAGGTTCGTCCTTATTGAGCTATAATGATATTATACCAGCAAGGGTTACAATTACTTCTGAAAATCCGCCTGCGCATTTAACTGCAAAAGCTTCAGGAAAACTAACGAGTATTTTTGTAGAAGCTGGACAAAAGGTAGAAGCTGACGAAGTATTGGCTGTAATTGAAAATACGGCAAACTTTGAAGATATTCAGTTATTGAAAAAAACATTGGAGGATTTTAAACCTAAGGAGAGTCACTTTGATTCGTTAGCCTATGTACTTCCAACAAAATTAAAGCTAGGGTCTGTACAGCCTGCTTACAATCAATTTAGAGCACAATACTTGACATATTTAAACTATACAATTTTTAGTGATGACAAAAACCAAGCAGCAAACATAAGTTTGCAGTTGGGTAGAGTTCGTAATAGATTGCGAAATAGTAAGAATCAACTTGAGATACAAAGAAAGGAATTAGAAAATGCCCGAAAGGATTATGAGACGTTTAAGCGTTTGTATAATAAAGGAATTGAATCAAAGCTTAGGTATAAAGAACGAGAAAATATGTACTACAGTGCAAAACGTTCCAATGAAGCATTGTTGTCTGCCATAGAAAACGATGAAAGTTCTATTTTAACCTTGCAAAATAACTTTCGTCAAGCATCTGTGGGCGATAAGAGTTCGGAAATTTCTACCGATCAAAATTTAGAGCAGGCGAAGCAAGATTTAGAGAATCAAATTTTACAATGGGAACAACAGTTTGTGTTAAAATCGCCAATAAAGGGAGAAGTTACTGTATTTGATATTTGGTCAAAATACCAAAATGTGAATATAGGGCAAGATTTATTTACTGTAATTCCAGATAAAATAGAAGGTATTATTGGACGTGTTTCGTTTCCTGTAACGAATTCGGGGAAAATTAAAGTTGGACAAAGTGTAATAATTAAACTAGATAGTTATCCATACCAAGAATGGGGAAGCTTGTCGGGAGAAATTATTAATATTTCGGGTGTACCACAGTTAAGTGCTCAAGGTGGACCAGCAATGTATGTAGCCTATTTAAAAGTAGATTCATTGAATAGTTCTTTTGAAAAACCAATTGATTTTAAACAAGAAATGGAAGGAACAGCAGAAATTGTTGTAGAAGAATTGACCGTAATGCAACGAATCTTCTATCAATTACGAGAAGTATTTAGTAGAAAATAAGACATAAAGAAATAAGTTGATATTTCTTTTTTTCATGATAAAAGCCTCAAAGTATACATACTTTGAGGCTTTACTTTTATAGTAATTTCAAATTGTAAATGGTATTATTTCTTAACAAGCAAAAAGACACGATAAAATTGCCTGCGTATTGCATGTTGGATCATTTGTTTGACAGTTGCGTGTGCCAGTTCCTCCTCCAGGACAATTTTCTGTGACTACACATCCAGTTGGTGGTCCTGTAAAAATGCAATGTGGAGCTGTAGATGCGCCACCACCTTTTACATTTGACTTGTTTAATTCTGCAATTCTTGACTTTGTTAAACTTAACTTGTTTAATCCTAACTTTTGTTTTTTCATGATTTAAATATTTAATAATTAATAAAAATACATTAGAGAGGTTTTTAGGGATACTATACTTTCTTAACAATCTTCATAACAAGAGATCAGCTGTCGTGTTAGTGTTGGAGGTGGACATGCTGCACTTGGACATCCATTTGTGCCTCCGCATTGATTGGCAGCACTACAGTTTGCACTTACATCACAGGTATCGTCATAGTAGCCTGTTGCGATACAAAATGGATTTGTAGATTCAGTGCCCCAACCTCCTTTAGCATTTAGTTTGTTGAGTTCTGCAATTTTTGACTTGGTTAATGTCAATTTGTGTAATTCTAACTTTTGTTTTTTCATGATCTAAAATTTTTTAGTTAACAAAAAATACAACTGTAGAAATTTACGGGGAAATTACCTTATAAAGATAACGAAGAAATGAAAATAATAATATAAAGTAATTGTTAATTAATAGGAAAGAGCCTTCATTATATAAAATGAAGGCTCTTAAAAATGTATTGGTTAGGTGTGTTTTATTTAGTTTTGATTTGCTTGTCGATTTCTTGAGGCTGCTCCAGTTCTTCCTACAGTTCCCCCTCCATTTGTCTGAGTAGTACAAGTATAATCTGCTTCATCTTGCGTTTCACAATGAATAGTATTTGGTACTGTTTTATCATTATTAGAAGCAGCTTGCTCCGCACCACCGTATAATAAGTATGGATTTGTTATGCTAGAAATTTTTACCTTCTTTAATTTTAAAGTTTTCATAATGGTGTGTGTTTAGTTTAACGATATGGAATATCTGAAAAGTTTATGGAAAAAACAGCATTTAGAGGTGATGTTTTATAAAATGTCACTACTTATTGTATTGATCTTCAAGGTTTTTTATGTATACGGATGGATATATGTCTGTTTGTGCTTTAAAAGCTCTTGAAAAGGTTTCAGAACGTTTAAAACCAAATTCTTCCGCAATGGCTTTGATGGTGTAGGAGCGTAATTTGTCATCATTTTTAAGTTGTACTAAAGCTGCATTGATGCGTAATTCAGAAAGATAGGATTTGAATGATTTTTCTTTGTAAGTATTGATCACATTTGACAGGTAAGATGTGTTTGTTTTCACCTTTTTTGCTACATATCCAAGTGTGCAATCTTGGCGTAAGTACAATTCTTTCTCTTCAAAAGCCTCCAAAGCTTTTAAGATTTGTAATGCATTTTCATCTGTGACAGGACTAGTTGTTTCTTTGTTTATGATCTTTTCAGATACAATTTTTTCTTTGGGTTTCTCTAAAGTTTCTATTGTAACTAGTAATTTCTGAAAGCGCAATTTATTTTGTCGTTGTTTTCCTTTAAACCAAATAAAGAAACCAACAAGTATAAAAAATAAAAAGGCTAATGATATATATAGGTATTTTGCACGTGTTTTTTGTTTCTGATTTGTAGTGTCTAAAAGAGCGATTTCCTTTTGTAAAGGGACAATATCATGTTCTTTATGGATCTTATTATTTACGCTTAAATCTATACTATCCGTTTTTTTATCTAATACTAAATATAGCTCAAAATTCTTGTCAGCATTTTCAGAATCTCCTAATTTTTTATAGCATTTATATAGTATTTCATAACCTTCTTTTTGATCACTGTAGGCAATTTTTTTTCTAGTAATAATATCATTTGCTTTTTCTAAATATTTAATAGCAACTTTAAATTCATTTTTTTTAAAATAATTTTTCCCTAAATAAAAATAAGGTGTTACCAATTGGTCTTCATTATGTATACTTTTAAAGTATTTTTCAGTTTTTTTTGAAATAGCGATAGATGTATCAAAATCCTTGTTTTGATAATTAATTATTGCTTTGTTCATTAACAACACATTATGAAGTAATGGAGAATCTTTTTCGTTCGATATATGTAGCGCTAAATTATTGTATTTAGCAGCTTCTTTTGGTTTTTTGATTCGCAAATAACAATCGGCAAGATTGAATAGAATTTGTTTTTTATAGGTTTCTTTTTTTGGGTCAGAAGTTATGATGTCATCAAGAAGTGCTAAATTTTCTTCAAATAAAGCAATAGCTTCTTCGTGATCTTTGTGGATTTTTTTAATAAAGGCAATGTTTACATTAGCAACAATTATGTTTAACGGATTATTTGTCAAGGCCGCATATTTTTTAGCAATATCATATTCTTCAATGGCTGCAAACTCTTTTTTAGTTTCTGACAATACATTACCTCTTAGGTTATGGTTTTTAAATAAAAGTAAATTGTTGTCTGTTTGTTTTGCAATATTTATTGATTCTTTAATTCCTTCCAATGATTCTGTATATGATGGAACATAGCTATTCGCATAAGCAATATGATATATTGACCAACCGAGTTTTTCTATGTCATTTTCTTTTTTAGCAATTTTATTAGCAGCCAATGCATAGATTTTTGCATTATTGGCATTTTTGAAAACAGTGGTTTCATATAGTGCTATCAACTCCTCATACGATTTTCCCTGCAAGGAATCTGTTTGTGCATTCAGCGAAAGCGAAAAAATAAGGATACTAAGTACAAGAAATAGCGATTTTTTTAAATGCATTGGTTGGAAATTATTGATGGTCAATCTATACAATAATAAAGGTTTTATACCGAGAAAAAAAATAAGTAGGATAAAAGGAGATTCCTTTACTACCAATGAATTGTAATAAAAAAAGTCTAGCATATAGCTAGACTTTTTTTATACTTTACAAGTTAAGAAGCTTACTTCTGCTTGTTTTTATTTTTGTTCATGTGCTTTTTACGCGCAATCATTGATTTGTAGTAACGATATAGGAAATCGTAACATACCATTTCGTGAATACGGTTTTTAGACTTGAACAAGCGATTCATCAACATGTGCAAATAACTTCCCATTAGGTCGTTGATTGGCATCATAAGCGTTTCGTCTTCTTTGTGTTTTATAATAGCAGCTGCAATATCTTTGATTCCGTCTTCTTTTTGTTTTAAAACATCTAAGATAGGTTCGTAATCTGGATTTTCTTCCGCGGTAAAGACCATAAATTCTTCGATCTTTTTACGCTCAGCTCTAAACTTGTCGTCCAATTGCTTTTTTAATGGTCGTCCCATTCCAAATTCGTTTCCAAATCCAGTTTTCAAACGGTCCATTACTTCTAGCTTTTCATCATCGTTGTAGCCATAACTCGTTAAATGCGAGTCCATCGCTCTGATAGAGAATAACCAACGCAATTCTTCACCTTCATCACCTTCAATCATGTCAACAAAGTCCACAATCATTTTACTATCATGGTAAAACATGGCTTCGGCTAACTCCATTGTATTGGCACCATAACGCTCTATTTCACGTTGATACGTATCAATTTGAATTTTATAAATTAAATCTTGATCTATAAATTCTTTAAACTTCGGATACAATCCATTAATGATAAACCCAACATTTTCAGGTCTTGTATAGTGAAAACGAACACGTACATGGTGTTTTGGATCGGCATATCGAATAAAAAACCATTTGTCAATAATTCCGTGTTCAATTAATTGCTCTGCAACAGGCTTTATAATTTCCGTTAACACAGCATCACAGGTTTTAGGTCCTGTATATATTTTATAATACAGCCAACTGTCTCCTAGGATAAAATTTCTTTGTATTTCGTTACTCATTGCTCTGCTTGCTTTGTGTTAATTTTTGTTCGTTATAAAATGAAATTACGACTTGGTTTGTATAATATTCATTTCCTTCTTTTACAACACCGTTTTCGCTGAATAGGAATTCGGTAAGTTTGAATGAACCTCGTTTACTTACTGTATTCAGTAACATGCGTACTGATGTAAGATTGCCAAAGTTTACAAGCAATTCATTATCACCATCGGCAAGCATTACATATTGCGGAATTTTTAAGCTATCGCGCAATGTTTGTATGGCTTCCGTTAATTTATCGTTGTCATTTTTACTTTTTAGTAACGGTTCAATATGACTTTTCTTTAAGTTCCATGTAGCATCATGAAGAATTAAGTTGTTGAATTCTACACGAGGTAAAAACGGAAAGTCATTGGCAAAAGGACCTAATCCGAAACCAACTCCACTACGAATACCTTGCGTTTGCATGTCTGCTAAAAAGTGATAGATTGGTAAGGAATTATGCGAGTAGTTGTGTGCATTGGTTAAATGCGGCACTACTTCTTTGTTATTCTTTTTTGAACGTAACAATACTCTGCTCATTCCTTTTACAGAAACCATTAAATCATCAATTGGCAATTGATCTTCTTCTTCTTTGATCGATTTTGCCAAGTATGGAATTTCGTATTTACGTAAATCTGGACGCATTAAAATGTTTCCTACTCTCGATTCAGGAAGATGCACAATTTCAGCTAAGATTTTTTCTTTGTTCATCTCAGCTTCCATATCTACCATTTCTTGCGTGTACGCGAATAATGCTTCATCACCATGACAAAAACGTCCTAGTAAGTTTGCAGCACTCGATCCGCCACCACCGCTGAATTTGATTTTGTGTTCGCCACTTTCATCTTCTAAGATTTCAATCATACACGATAGCGTGTCTGGAAGGTCGTTCCAATTTAGATCGTAATCTTTAAAGTCTTTTTCTTCAATCTTAATGACATAATCATCATTTTTAAATGCTTCGATGAGTTTGTCTTGAAAGAAACTATTAATTGAAGACCAGCGCACTTCCATCATTGGATTTTTTGCTTGTCTACCTGGAATCACAATATTGTCTACCAACGGATTTACATCTCCAGCACCTTGATCTTGCTTATATCCAATTCCAATTTCAACGTCTAAGGCTGTAGAAAGTGGTACTTCACGTTCTTCGAAACGCTCGTGAAATGCATCTCTAAACTTGGTAAGCGTTGTTGTATTTTGTGGAAATGTCATTCTGTTTAACAATGCAAATCCTTTTTGGATGTCTTCTACTACAGAAGTACTCAATGTGTTTTTGGCATTTTGCAATACCATATCGGTTTGGAACATGAACTTTAGTTCAAAGTCTGTGTCCAATTGTTGTAAAAATTCACTGAGTTCTAAGTATACTTTTGGATTGTTTCCAATAGATTGATCAATCTTGTTGATTTTTTTGTCTGCTTCTTTTAAGGCTGCCAAGATGCCTTCAACACCTTGCAAACGTTCTAGTACAGAACAGATTTGATCTAAGAATTCAGGACCAGAAACAGATGGTTCAAGCTCACTAATAAGTAACTGACTTGATACCAACTCTTCTATAAACTCTGTAGCTTCTTCAATCGTAATTTCATCATCGACTAATAAGCTAGCCAAATCTGATAAAGATGCGCCATGTGAAGCTTTTTCTAAAACGACTGCTAAATATTCGGTATCATCAACCGCTACAATATGGTGATGCCTTCTACTATTAAAGTATTTGTATTCTATGTAACGCAATTGCGGTCCAGCTTTGTAAATACTAGAGTTTGGAAAGAAGAGTAGTTGTTCTCTAATTCTTTTATTGGTTACCAAATCTTGCGAAAGCGCTACCAAATAGTTCATATCTAGTCGCGTATGACGCTTATTTTGATCGGAACCTTTCAGTTGAATCTCAGTTTCTTCTCCAAATTCACCTACCGAACATCCTGCAAAGAGTCCAAATGGCGTACATCTAGAAGACATTCTAGAGATATATTTTAAGATAGAATAGCGAAGTTTTTCTTCTTTTTTAGCATCGTCCATTTCGCCAGCAAGCCAACGATTCATCTCTTCAAATAATGAAGGTGACGCTAAAAATAGTGCTTCTCTCACAACAGGGTTTTCACAAACAACTTTAAAATCTTCATCAGAGATTTCTTTTTTGGATGTCAATTCTTGATAGGAAGTGAATGAGAAAAGCGGTGTTCGTAATATATATTTTGAAAAATTCTTGTATGGATTTTTACTCATCTGTTATTAACTTATCATTAAACATTCATCCCAATTTGTATCGTAATCTGCCAAGTAATCAAGAATGCTTAATCCAATTCCTGCAATTCCTTCTAGAAGTGATGTTTCTGGTGCCCAACTTTTGTCAACACCTTTCCATTGTTTATATCCGGCATAACCGTCTTCAAAAGTACCTCTGTCAATTCCGTCTTGAATCCAAAATTCAAAAGCATCTTTAAATTCTTGGTCGCCCGTTTCTTTATACATTCTGTAGAACATTTGCGCATTTCCGTACGATCCGTGACAAACACCTGCATCACGTACCAAACTGTCTTCAACTTTCGTTCTTTTTGCTGAATGTTTTAATACTTCTACAGCTGTTTTTCCTAATCCTTCATCGTTTAACGTTTTGGAAGCAAACCAAAAACGCATGGCAACACCTAAATCTCCGTAGCACCAAGCCAAACGACTTTGTCCTTCTTCATCTTCTTTTTTGTCTGTTACCCAACTTGGGAAAATAGAAAATGGATCTTCTTGCGTAGTTTTAAAACTTAAGATGTAATGAATAGCACCTTTAAGCATTGGCTCTGATTTTGCTTTGAAAGCATCGTTTTCGTGTAGTTTGGTTAAGATACCAACAATACTAGACATTCCGTGAGAAAGACTTAAGTTATAACCTCTTTCTTTAGTTTCAATACTCAATTCAGATTCCCATCGTATTTTACCGTCTCCAGCATCTTCAGACAATTCTTCTAATAAGTCTAAAAACTCATTTAAAATGCCTACATATTTTTGTTTTAACTCGTCCGATTTGGTATTTCTGTAACGATTTAAGAAGTAAAATGCATATCCAATGGCTCCATGAAGAAAGTCATAGTTTCCATTTTTCATATCTGTCACCATGAAGGTATGAATATATTGATCTAATTCAGGTAATAATTCATCATTATCAGCATCCATAAACTCTTCTTGCTCCAAGTGATCTAAAACCCATCCTGCACCAGCAATACCTGTACAAAATGTAGGGTAGCTGTACCCTTCGTTGATCTTATCTATACAATCGGTTAACATTTCTACACCGATATCGGCGTGATCATCAATATCAAGATATTTTGAATAATAAAACTCAAATAAAGAGATTCCAGCAAGTCCTGCTAACACTCCAATTTGAGTTTCTTCTTTGTATTTTGATTTAATAATTTGGTCAATTTCTTTTAACTTTTTTTCTAATAGCTCTTTATTCATAATTTTTCAAATGATTCAAGTTTTGGTCTACCTCAAATTAAAGGCTTTTTTTAATCTATTACAAGAATTAGCAATAGGAATAACCTCCAAAAAGGGAAATATGTTACCGAAATTTATAAAAAAGAGGGATAATTGTGCGTTATTTTAATTTTTTTAGCAATTCTTTAGCTTTTTCATAATTATAGTTGCTAGAATCTTGAACCAAAGTGTTGAGCACTTTTTTGGCAGTTTCAACATTATTTTGCTTTAAATGAGTAAGCGCAGTATACCAATATGCTTTGTGATTGTCGAGTGTATTACTCGTGCGTAATTGGTCAAATGTTTGAATGGCTTCGTGATAATTTTCAAGTTCTAAATAGCATACTCCAATATACAGTTGTACATTTTGGTTATATGTATTACTTTCTTGTTTGTATTGTTTGAAAATTGTTAATGCTTCTTGATATTTTTCATGTTTAAAAAGCTCTTGTGCTTTAGCAACTTTATCTTCTAAATCGTTTTTTTCTACGAAAGATGGTAAGTTATCCCAGTTGTGGTATTGTTCAAAAAAGTCATTGCCAGTTAATGATTGCATGAATGAGAAATAAAACAATGTCAATACCGCTGCTACTGCTACTGCAGAAGAAATAATGTAGAAATATGATTTTTTACTTTTTGTAGTTTGTGATTGATTTCCTTGTCGTTGAATGTCGCGTATATTTTTAGATAATGCTATAACATCATCTGCTCTAAATTGCTTAGCTAAAGCTTTTACTTCTTCAATAGAAGCATTACTCTTTACTGTCCATGTATCTTCATTGTATACACTTTCTAGCGATGTGCATGTTTCTACAAAAGATGCAAGTTCGTCATCATTTTTAAGTAAAGCTTCAAATGCAGTTTTTTCAGCTTCATTCATCTGATTGTTTACATATGAAGCAATTTGTTCATATAGGCTATCATCAAAACTCATAATTTCTTTATTTTGGAAAACTTAGCGTCTTCCTGTATTAGCTTGGTTAGTTTAGTTTTACATTTAAAAACACGTTGTCTGGCAACTACTTTTGATGAATATGAAAAGGTTTTTACAATTTCATCATACGAAGTACCATTAAACAAAAGTGTTAATACTTTTCTGCAATTTTCAGAGAGTAATTGAAACTTCTCTATGTACAATTCCCACTGTTCTTGCTCAAGTAATGCAAAAGCATTTTCTGTTTCTTTATCCTCAAGTTCAATAACCTTGGATTTTGTTACCCGTTTTTTATTTAATTCTCGCCGCCAAAGATTTTTACAGGTTGTAAAAAGATATGCTTCAAAAGAAGATTTTATGACTAATTGTCTGTTTTTTAGTCGAATATATAGTTGAATCAATGCATTGTGAAAAACATCTTCTGCATCGGTAACAGAACCTTTATTTTGGAGCACAAATACTTTGACTTTTGTAAAAAACTGGTCGTAAATTTCTTTCATTACAGTTTTTTCTCCTGCACAAAGTCCTTCAATAAAATAAGTATCATTTGACATAAAAAAGGGATAACTATAAAAGCTGTACTAAAAATAAGCAAATAAATTGGGTAACAAAATTTCTTACGTGTAACTATTTCATGAATCGATTCATTTCATAGGCGGAATCCGAAAAGCCTTCAACTTAAATAGAGTAGGAAATAACCAATAACCAACATTTTTAATTATGAAAAAAATTTATGTTTTGATGCTATGTCTCGTTTTGGGAATGGCATCTATGGTTGCCCAAACATTGAAGCCTGTTGCTACGGAAGTAGTAAATACAAAAGCTAAAGGGACTACATTTACCGATGTAAGTAGCTTGATTCAATTACAGCAAAATGATGGGCGATTACAAGGTTTGAAAGATGCTACAGAGGTTTCTTTGTTTACTTACAACAATGACTTCTTTCAAAAATCTTTCGCAAACCAAGAAGCAAGCGCAATTTCTATGACATTACCATTACAACCTGGTTTTTCTGTTACGGTTGACTTAGTTGAAGTTTCAGATGCTTTTTATGACTATGTAGTCAGTACAGCGTCAGGAAAAGCAAATACTACAAATAGTACTGCTAAACATTACAGAGGAATTGTAAGAGGAAGTGAAGCCAATAGTTTGGTTGCTATCAGTCTTTTTAATTCTCAAATAATGGGAACTGTTTCCATAGAAGGAAGAGGTGAATATAACATCGGGAAACTAAAAAATAAGAATACGCATATTATTTTTAACGCTAATAATGTTGAAAGTGAAGCGTTTGCTTGTGATGAAGTTGAGGCGAGTGCTGGTGACATATTGCCGTATACGAGCAGTCAATTACAAACATCAAATCCAGCTGACTCTATGGATAAGTGTATTGATATATACTTTGAAGTAGATTTAGATATTTATCAGCATTTTGGAAATAGTGTTACAGATGTTGAAAACTTTGTAATCGGATTGTTTAACCAAACAGCTACAATTTATCAAAATGAAAGCATCAATGTTCAAATTTCTGAAATCTTTGTATGGGATACTCTAGATCCGTATACAAGTACATCAGCACAAACAAGATTATTTACATTCAGATCAACAAGACCTACTTTTAATGGAGATTTAGCACATTTGTTAACTTTTAGAAGTAGTTCAGCTTCTGGAATAGCATTCGTTAATGGATTGTGTAATCCAAATGCATCTTATGGACACTCACATTTATTTCCATCTTTTGTAAATTACCCAACTTATTCTCGTCAGGTAAAAGTAGTAACGCATGAAATAGGACATAATTTGGGTTCTAGACATACGCATGATTGTGTATGGAATGGAAACAATACACAAATTGATGACTATGGAAGTGTTTTGCCAAATGGAACACCAAATGGTCCATCTTCTTGTTATTCACCACCAGCAATTTTAAATGTAACACCAACTATCATGAGTTATTTTGATAGTTACGGACACGGAACATTTCCAATGAGTAATGGATTTGGAACACAACCTGGAAACGTGATTAGAAATGTAGTGTCAAATGCAACTTGTTTAGATGATTGTGACGGTGGCTGTACTGCTGAGGTTTCATACACAATTAATGGAGCGCCAGTAACTTCTCCAGGATCGTACACAATTGAAGAATGTCTTTTTCAATGTGTAACGGTTGCTGCAATTGGTGATGTAGCTTCTGCAACGTATACAACAACTGCTGCAGTTACCAATCCTTCTGATGGTGTATTTTGTGTACAACCAGGAAGTGGAATTACTTCATTTACAGTAGATATTGCAGGAGTAGATTCTTGTGAAGATCCATTTCAAGAAACAGTTACGATTAATGTAATTCCTTGTACGCATGAAAATTGCTGTGACGAAGAAAACAATTTGCTAACTAATGGAAACTTCGATGATGCGTCTTGTACAGGAAGTACAGCCTTTGGAGATAATTGCGTAGTTGGATGGAATGCAGTAGGAGGTTCTCCTTCATTACATGGAGTAGATCGTTTTGCTTGGATGTGGTCATATAGTGGCGGTGGTGAAGCTATTGAAACAAGCTTTGATTTTGAAGAAGGTGTTACTTATGATATCTGTTTCACACTCCTTACAGACGATAAAGATACAGGTGATCCTAATGTGGCTAATAATGCTACTGTTAACCTTGTAGCAACTAACAGCCCAGGAGGTGTTACAGCAACACCAAATGGTCAAATTATTTTCCAAAATACAATGGGCGACTATTTGAACAATTGGCAAAATGTAACCATTCAATTCACACCAGATGCTGACTATGGTCATTTATGGATATTCCCATTCATGGCAGATGGTTCTACAGGAGGAAGTCAATCTGAAATGAGTATTGATAATATTGTAATTTCTACTTGTTGTGATGATGAACCATATATTTCTCCATACTGGCAACATCCAAATTGTCCAGAAGTAGTGTGTACTGCAGATCAATGGCCAATTCATGTATTAAGTAGTGATGGTACACCAATAACTACTGCTGGAGGTGTTGTTATTTCATGGGATAATTTAGATACTGCAGTAGATGAAAATATCCTAGCTGACTGGATTTATGCTTCACCATTAGAAAACTGGCAAGCAACAATTACCTATCCAAATGGATGTGAGTATGTAATTACATATTACGAAGACTGTTGTGATAAAGACATTTATGTTAAAGTGTTAGAATGTCCTACAGACGATCAATTAGATGCGTATATGGCTGCTATTAAAGAAAGAATAGAAGCCTTAGAAGATGGACCAAAAACGAAGGCGCAAAGTCAAAGTTCAGCACAAATGCAAGAAGAGTTAGATAGACTTAGAGCATACAAAGAAGTTCGTAAAGAAGGTGAAGATTGTGATCCTTGTGAACTCGGAATTGTATTTATTGAGCTAGTTGACGCAATGGAGAATCCAATTGATGTAAGTATGTATGATTCATTGACTTGGTCAGACGGTGGATTAGGAGCAATGCGCTCGTTCCCATTACCAATGGCAGGACCAGTTTGCTTTACAGCAACTAGTACGGAGTACGGAAAAGAATGTGTATACCAAGACTGTTTCTTCTATGAATGTGAAACTGACTGCGTAGCACCTACTAACTTACAATTTGATTGTAGAAGAGCTTCAATGAGTTGGACAGGAGATCCATCATTAACGTATGTTGTTGAAGTAACTTGGGATGATCCAAATTGCCGCAGTTGTGAAGGAACTAGACCTACAGCAATGCGTTGGGAAGTTCAAGGAACATCTTTTGCATTACCTTATATCGACAGATCTGGATGCTTTAGTTGGAGAGTTGGAACGAAGTGTGAAGATGGAATTGAATGGTCAGCTTCAGAATGTGTAGATTGTTATACAAGACCACAAGAACCAACTACAGGAACTGTAAAAACTTCTGCGAAAATATCACCGAACCCGAACGATGGTAATATGAATATCTTAATTTCAGGAGAAGACAAAACAAACTTTACTATAAAAGTATATCGTTTTGATGGTATCTTGTTAAAGGCATTCAATAACAATCGTATAGAGAATAATGTAACTACCATATCTTGGAATGGTAAATCAGTATTAACACCAGGAATGTACTTCTTTGTGATTACAACTGATACAGAAACAATCACCAAGAAAGTAATTATAGAATAATTGTAATAATGCAAGAGAATTCCAGTCAATTTCGATTGGCTGGAATTTTTATCATACCTAAACCAACCATTATTAGCATATATCTAATATTAATTTAAACTAAAAAGAATATGAAAAAAGTAATAGTATATTGTTTTGCCTTACTGTTAATAGCTACAGTTGGCTGTCAAAAAGAATCCCTGAATCTTGAAGAAACAGAAACAGCAAAAGAAACAGAAATCATACAAAAAGGAGGTTACACAAATACTTCTAATAGTCAAAGTAATGAGTTAGTTATTCTATATCCAGATGGGACAACGGAAGCAGAAAAAATATTAAAGAGAGCAGAATATAATGTTCTAGAATTTAAAAAATGTGAATGCGCAGATCCTGACCTTGAACTTTGGATTTTTAGTAAAGAAGAAACTTCTAGCGGAGGAGGCTTAGAAGAAAAAAAACACGTTGCAAGGGGAGATGGCGGAATTGAAGGTGTTGAATACAACCCAAATATAAAAATTCATGAAGATTTATTTATAGGTGTGGGAGGTTTAGGAAACACTAATGATGGATTATTGAAAACAGTAAACGTTAATCAAGGAGTGACGGTAGCAGTTTTAGATTCAGGAATTATGTATGATTATGAGGGTTTTACAACACCATTTTTATACAATAGCGGGCAAGACGCTTGCTCTAACAATGGTTATAATGATTTGTTTGGGTGGAATTTTGTAGACGAGAATAACAATCCGTATGACAATCACAGAGGAAGACACGGAACAATTGTATCGAGTTTAATCGCTTCTCAACTTGAAGCAGCAAATGTAGATTATCAAATACTACCTGTGAAAGTAGCAGATCAAGCAGGAAATATTCGTTATTTTGATGCCTTGTGTGGATTTCAGTATGCAGCGAACAAACCTGATGTAAATATTATTAATATGAGTTTTGGTTGGAATAATTATGAACGTGAATTATTAGAAAAATTTATAGATGAAGCACCAGAGATCTTAGTGGTAACTTCAGCAGGAAACAAAGGGTTAAATAATGATATTACGCCGCATTATCCATCATCTTATGAAGCTGAAAATATATTTGCAATTGCAGCATTAAGAGCACATAATATACAAAATACTGGAGGAAATGGTTCGCTCATAGATATATATGGATCCCCAAATAGTAATTCAGGTCTAGCTAGTTTTTCTAATAGAGGGACATACTCTGTAGATATTGCAGCTCCTGGAGAAAATTTGCCTTTCACTTATAACAATGAAATATTTTATGTAAACGGGACTTCATACTCTTCTGCATTGACTTCAGGATATAGTGGAACATTATATGTGACAGGAATGACAGGGATTTCATTGAAAACTACAGTGATAGAAAACTGTGAATATGACCCTAGTTTATCTGAAATACAATATTCTAAGCATATTCCTGAATAATATATAGTTTAAATTAGGTTTAGGTAATCTTGCATTTAGACTATTAAAAGAGGAGTGTAACAACTCCTCTTTTACCTATTAAAACTTATTCAAGATCGTCCTTCGTTCTAGCAGTTGCTCTTTTTTCTCCACCATTGATTTCTCTGGTTAAGAGATAAGGTATTTTATATTTTTTTAATTGCGAAATGTTTTGTTGATTTTTCATGTTGTAAAGTTTTGTATATTAACAACGTGCATAATAGATTAAATATTTTATAGACTTATAATTATAGTAAACTAAACTAATATCCTATATTTTATGATTACTTTACACACAAGAATTCATAAGTTTCTCCTAACACTTTTTTTGCTTTTATCATTATATTCACTTCAAGCACAAGATTTAGAACTATCAACGTATTATAATCAACAAATTGAAGCCAAAGAGCTAACCGTTAATGAAAAAGAAAAGTTAGTAGATAGTCTATTGAAAATTCCAAATATAAAAGTAAATAAAATAGAGTTGGCCCAAATTTATTATGACCTATCTACCGCAAATTGGAAACTTGACTTAAAACGCTATATATTTTATGCAGACAAAGTATTAGCTATTGCTGATGAACTAGAAAATTATAAAGAAGAAGTGTTTAAGAAAACTCGCTATAATAAAATGTATTTTTTGTTTAACGATAAAGAACTTTATAAGGCATTAAACACAAGTCAAGAGTATTTAGATTTATATAAGTTAGACGACGGAATACTTGGGAAAGTGTTTTGTTACCGAGGAAATATCTATAGTGAGTTGGGTGATTTGCAGAAAGCGATGGATAATTTTGATAAATCAATCTATATTTTAAAAAAAATAAAAGATGATGAAAGACTAGCCAATTCGTATATAGCTAAATTAGCAGCTTACGTATTCATAGAAGATAGCGCATACAATGAAAAAGTAAAAGAATTAGTTAATGAGATAAAAGGATTAGAGGAAAGTTATGATTTTACTCCAGAACAGCAAATGTACTTTAAGCTTAATATGGGTTATTTTTACGATTTTTTAGGCGATTATTCCAAAGCAAGGAATCATTATACGGAAGCTTTAGAGATATCACTAGAGGAAGAAAATTTTGTAATCGCTTTTGAAATATATACAAACCTTGGAGTTCTTTCCAAGAATGAGAATAACTTAGAAGAAGCGCTAATATATTTTCTAAAAGCATCAGACTATGTTTTTGATAAAAAACATCTTATGGCTTCAATCTCCAACAACTTAGCGGACATATACCAAATAGAAAACAATCACGAAAAAGCTTTAATTCATTACCAAAAAGCAATCACACAAGCATTACACTCCAAAGAACTCGATTATCAAATACTACCAAGTTTTCAAGACATTGAGCTATCTCCAAATAAACTAGATATCCTAGGCTATTTAATTGATAAAGCTAACGGTTGGATTGCCTATTATAATGCAGAAAGGAAATCGGAACATCTACAATTTGCACTAGATACCTTTACACTTGCCGATCAATTAATTGATATCATTTATGTAGAAAGTAGAGAAGATTTATCGAAACTATTTTGGCGAAAAAAAGGCGCCACATTCTATCCAAAAGCAGTTGAGGTTTGTTATCGTTTGCAGCAACCAGAAAAAGCATTTTTCTTTATGGAAAAAAATAAAGCCATGCTGTTGCTAGAAAATATGACCAATGCCACTGCAAAACGCTTGTCTAAACTTCCAGAAAATCTACTAAAACGCGAGCAAAACCTCACTAAAGAAATCAAAAGGCTTGAAGCTGAAATACTAGCTTTGTCAAATACAGAAATACAAGAAATAGAATCCTTAAAAAACAGTAGATTCAATTATAAAAAAGAACAAGATGCGTTTATAGATTCTTTAGAAATGAACTATCCAAAATATTATAAATACAAAAAAAATAAAAAGGTTGTTTCCCTACAAGAGGTTCAAAAAAGTCTGCAAAAAGACGAATTGATATTGCAATATATTGTTGGAAAAGAAAAAGGCTTTGTAACTTTAATTT
The DNA here is from genome assembly GCF_050633145.1 of Kordia sp. GTDB lineage: Bacteria > Bacteroidota > Bacteroidia > Flavobacteriales > Flavobacteriaceae > Kordia. The sequence goes on from NZ_JBOEFY010000058.1 coordinate 24,875, forward strand.
CTTCAGAAACGATTCAATTACAAGAATTGCCTGCAACAGAAGAACTAGCAAAAACAGTCGCTATCTATAAAGATGCTGTCTCGAAACCATTTGTAAACAAAGAAGATAAAAACACTTATCAAATAGTTGCTAAAAAACTGTATCAACAACTCATTCCATTTTCTAAAAAAGAGGCGCTTTTGCAAAAACGAATTACAATTATTGCCGATGGAATGCTACAATACATTCCTTTTGAAGCTTTGTTTACACCTGCAAATGAATATCTAATTCAAAATGCGCAAATTCAGTACAACTATTCATTATCATCTGCGGCACAATCAAAACAACACAATACAGCAATATCAAACACATTTATTGCCATTGCACCTACAAAATTCAAAGATGAACAGCATACTACGTTGGCAACAAGTTCTGCCGAATTAGAAAAATTGACAAGTATTTTTGGAGCCAATCATTTTCAATATGAAAAAGCCACAAAAGAACGATTTACAGAAGCATATGGCAATTATAAAATTGTACACTTATCTACGCATGGCGGAATTGAAAACGCAATTCCTTGGATGGCATTTTATGACGAAAAAATGACTTTGGACGAATTGTACTTTTCCAAAAATCAATCAGAGTTGGTTGTGTTGAGTGCTTGTAAAACCTCCGATGGCGAGCTCAAAAAAGGAGAAGGTGTTATGAGTTTGGCAAGAGGATTTTTCAATGCAGGTGCTAAAAGTGTCATTGCTTCCTTATGGGATATCAATGAAAAGGCAAGTAGTGAAATCATTCAGGAATTTTACAAAAACATTATAGCTGGCGATACCAAATCATTAGCGCTGCAAAAAGCGAAACTTACGTATATAAAAAAGAACAATAATACGAGTGAAGCATCACCATATTATTGGAGTGCATTAACCTTAACTGGTGATGTAAGCCCAATAGATGTCACAAACAACACGTATTTGTATTATATTTTGGGAGCAATACTACTAACAGGAACTATAGTGTTCATTCGACTGAAAAGAAATAAAAAACAAGCAGCTTAATTATAAATGTAAAATGTGTCACATCGAGCGCAGTCGAGATGCTAAATTTTAAATATAGAAGTTTTAACCATTTTAAAATAATTCAATAGCAAAGTAGATTTCGATACAATTTTTTCCTTTGTCAAAAATCACTCAATCTGACGATTTAAGAAAAATTCAACATTCAGAATTATATCAGACCAACACACGTTGCAAATTAGAAACCATTTCAGAAACAATGGTTTTCATATCAAACTTATGAGACCAATTCCAATCGTTGGTTGCCGCAGAATCATCAATACTTTCGGGCCAAGTATCTGCAATTTTCTGTCTAGAATCTGGTTCATATCGAACAGTAAATTCAGGAATAAGCTCTTGAATAGCATTTACCAACACTGAAGGTGTAAAACTGATAGCAGCAATATTATAAGAAGAACGGACTTTCACTGTTGCCGAATCAGCATTCATAATATCAATAGTGGCACGTACAGCATCGTCCATAAACATCATAGGAAGCGAAGTATCTTCACGTAAAAAACAGGTATATGAACCCTTTTGAACAGCTTCATGAAAAATTTCTACAGCATAATCGGTAGTTCCGCCACCAGGATTTGCTTTCCAGCTAATAATACCAGGATAACGAATACTTCGAACATCTACACCGTAATTTTTATGGTAATATTCACACCAACGTTCACCAGATAACTTACTAATTCCGTAAACAGTAGCAGGTTCCATAATGGTGTGTTGAGGTGTGTTTTTCTTTGGAGAATTCTCACCAAAAACAGCAATAGAACTTGGCCAAAACACTTTTTGTATTACCTTCTCTTTTGCTAAATTAAGTACATGAAACAATGAATTCATATTCAAATCCCATGCAAAATCAGGCCTTTTCTCTGCAGTTGCAGAAAGCAATGCAGCCATTAAGTACACATCTGTAATTTCGTGTTTTTCTACACAAGCTTTAACTGCATCTTTATCACGTGCATCGAGAAGTTCAAAAACACCTTGATTAAAAACATCGCTATCGCTTTTTCGAATATCAGAAGCAACCACATTCGAAAAACCATACGTATTTCGCAAAGCAGTTGTTAGCTCTGTACCTATTTGCCCGCAGGCACCAATTATTAAAACTTTTGTACTCATCAAAATCAGTAAAAGAGAATTACAAAGATAAAAAAATCTAATTCGAGTGAATGCGAAAAATTAATTAAAAAAGCCAAAACTTTGATAAATTCATAAAATACAATGCATTAGGGTGGTAAACTTTGTTAAAAATACAGGCAAACTTAAAAAACTAGCTATATTTGTTTCTCTTTTTTTAAATAAAATAGACAGTAAAAAAATTAATGAAGAAAATCATTGCATCGGTTCTTATAGGCATCACTCTTTTTGCATGTAAAAAAGAACAACAGGTTGCGCGTGCTGTAGAAACGCAGAGCCAAGAAGAATATCTTGCTAAAAACAAGTTAACCATTCCTAAAAAAGGAACGTTAAAAAGCTTGACACCAAACCAAAAAAAGTTAGTACAAGATTGGTTAGAATTCAATACAGTTCATGAAAATATGAAACTCGTTAATGCGAGTACACGTTTTGCAATCATAGAAGATTTAGGACAATTGGCAAACAATATTGATGAAATTGAAAATAAAAAGTATCCCAAAGAGTTAAACGCTATGCAAATCCGTAGTCGTTTCCTCGTACTAAAAACCAAAGCACTAAAATTACAAGACGATGCTACAGACGATAGTATTCCAAATAGTTTTGTAGAAAAAGAAATCGTAGAAATGAACAAAGTATTTCATGCGGTTTGCTATCAAATAGAACAAGCTTCTTCTCTCAATATTAAGCCAGAAGAAATATTAGGCGATATGTTTAAAGATACAGATAGTGTAAATGCGGAAAAGAAAGTTGTTAATACAAAGCAATTGCCCAATCAAAAAGCCAAAAAAGAAAAACTACCAAAAAAATCTTTTAAAGAAGTAAAACCACAAAACCACTAAATCTTGAAAAAAACCATCCTATTCGTTGCTTTCATTGTACTTATTTCGTGCAATACAGAAAAAGCACGCCAAAAAGTAGAAGAATTTCGTTTAGAAAAAAGTAAAACTGAAATCAATACGGTATTAGATGCTTGGCATAAAGCTGCTGCTGATGCTAAATTTGACGACTACTTTTCTAAAATGACCGATGATGCTATTTTTATAGGAACTGATCCGACAGAAAATTGGCAAAACACCGAATTTAAAAAGTTTTCAAAACCATATTTCGACAAAGGAAAAGCATGGAGCTTTACAGCACTTGAACGCAATGTATTTATGTCAGAATATGGAGATATTGCTTGGTTTGACGAATTGCTAGATACACAAATGGAATTGTGTAGAGGATCTGGTGTTGTCAAAAAAATTGGCGATACTTGGAAAATAGCACATTATGTACTTTCTATTGAAATTCCTAACGATAATGTAAAGGAAGTAATTGCACTAAAGAAAGAATATGACTCTATAGTGAAGTCTAAGCTATAAAAACGTCTTAAATAAATGTTAATGTATGGTGTATTCGTAACATTCATACCACTTTCTATACTAAACTACGTAGAACTAATTAAACAGAACCTAAAAATGAAGACAAATACCTTAAAACTAGCATTTTGCTTTACGGCAAGTGCACTTCTTTTTTCCTGTGTAGGTGGGAAAAAAGGAGAAAAACAGGAGACTATGGCCAAAGTTGAAGGAATCAACTTAGGTTATATGGACCGATCTGTAAGTCCTAAAGATGACTTTTACACGTTTGTAAATGGTAAATGGATGGAAACTACCGAAATACCAGCAGATAGAACATCTTGGGGAGGATTTGGAGTATTGCGCAAAGATACGGACAGAGATGTACTGGAAATCCTTGACAAAGCAAACAAGAGTGGAAAATATGCAGCAGGAAGCGATCAGGCAAAAGCATTATTAATATACAACTCTATATTAGATACAGATGCAAGAAACAAAGCAGGAATTAAACCATTGCTGCCAGCTTTAAATGCAATTGAAAACATCAAGTCAATCGCAGACATGCAAACAGTATTGGCAAAAAACCCAGCAACAATTTCTGCACCATTCATGGGATTATCTGCTTTTGCAAACTTAAGTGATAGTAGTATGAATGCTGCCTATGTAACTCCAGGCGGATTGGGATTACCAGACAGAGATTACTATTTAGATGAAGATGAAAAATCGAAAGAAATCAGAACTAAATATGTAGCACACATTTCACGTATGTTACAATATTTAGGAGACGATGAAGCAAAAGCAACAAAAGATGCTGAAACTGTATTGGCTTTAGAAACTAAATTAGCAGCGCCACGATTAGATAAAGTACAAAGTAGAGATATGCGTAACTTTAACAATCCACGTTCTGTAGCTCAATTGGCAGAAATGACTCCTGTTATTGACTGGAATAAAATGATTGCTGATTTGGACATCCAAAAATTAGAAAATGTAATTGTAATGCAACCAAAATACATGACTGCATTACAAGAAGTGCTAACAACAGAAAGTATAGAAGACATTAAAACCTTAATGCGTTGGTCTACATTAAACAGTGCAGCAGGAATGTTGACAACTGAATTAGACAAAGCAAATTGGGATTTTTATTCTAAAGAACTAAACGGAGCAAAGCAACAGCGTGACGAAAAAGAAAGAGCGTTAGCAACTGTAAACGGAACTGTTGGAGAAGCAATTGGTCAATTATATGTAGATGCTAAATTTCCGCCAGAAGCGAAAGAAAAAGCAGAAAAAATGATTGCTAATGTAATTGCTGCATACAAAGACAGAATTATGGCGTTAGACTGGATGAGTCCAGAAACAAAAGAAAAAGCAGTTGAAAAACTAGATAAATTCACAGTTAAAATTGGATATCCTAACAAATGGGAAGATTACTCAAAACTTGGAGTAAAAGAAGGAAATTCATACTATGACAATATGGTTGCTGTTGGAAAATGGGCATTCAGAAAAAATTTAGATGAAATCAATAAACCAGTTGACAAATCAAAATGGGGAATGTCACCACAAACGGTAAATGCATACTTTAATCCATTAAACAACGAAATTGTATTCCCAGCAGCAATTTTACAACCACCTTTCTACAACTATTTAGCAGATGATGCTGTTAATTATGGTGGAATTGGAGCTGTAATCGGACACGAAATTTCACATGCTTTTGACGATTCTGGAGCGCGTTTTGATGCGAACGGAAACTTAGTAAACTGGTGGACGGAAGATGACTTAAAACAATTTACGAAAAGAGGAAATGCTTTAGCAGCACAATACAGCGCTATTGAAGTATTGCCAGGTGTATTTATCAATGGTAAATTTACTTTAGGTGAAAACATTGGAGATTTAGGTGGTGTTTTAGGTGCGTATGATGGATTACAACGTCATATCAAAGAAAACGGAAGACCAGACAAAATAGATGGATTCACTGCAGAACAGCGTTTCTTCCTTTCTTGGGCTACTGTTTGGAGAACAAAAATGAGAGAAGAAGCATTGCGTACGCGTATCAAAACAGATACACACTCGCCAGGACAATACAGAGCCTATGTTCCTCTACAAAACATCGATGCTTTTTACGAAGCATTTGATATCAAAGAAGGAGACAAAATGTACATTGCTCCAGAAGATAGAGTTCGAATTTGGTAAGTATCAAATCACAATAAAAAGAAAGCCTGAATGTTGAAGTTCAGGCTTTTTTATTTTTAAATCTTTTATTTTGAACTTATAAATGTATATTTAAAAAAGCTTTTAAAGATGTTAAAGAAAATTGGTTTTATATGTTGTGTATTGTGTTTTCTGAATTGTGAACAACAACCAAAGAAATCAGTTGAAACTTCTCAGCAACAAGACAGTCTTCCGAAAATAAAAACAGTAAAAACAGTAGATGAAACTGGTTTTGAATCGTTTGATGCTTCCGAATACTTATCAACTCAATTACTAATAGGGAAAAGTAAAACCTTTACGAAAGAAAAAATTCATAACCTCCATATTGTTGGTGAGAATTCATATAAAGTAAACCGTCAAGGATTGATTGTGGCGTTGTATAATATCAGTAATAATTATGGTGAATATACCTATACAAAAAGTGGTTTACTCAAAACAACTGCTACCAAACAACATACACCAGCGTTGACCTATTATCAAGAAACATTTCACTACCAAAAAAACGGAGCTGTACAAAAATCACTTATTTCCAGATACAATCAACATACAAAACAAAGCACAAAAGAGACTAATACTGATACGATTGCATTGAAAAAACAGGTGCGTAAATTTAAACTTGTAAGCGACGTAGCATTCAAAATAAATCGTAAAAAACGCATCATACTCACATACGGAAATGATCTTGTGTTTTGCTGTGGCGAATTAATGCCTGGAAAAAATAGTATACATTATTATTACAGCGAAAACCAGCTAATTGATTCCGTAGTAATTAACGGTTTAACATCTGACAAAAAAATGACTTTTACATACAAGTATAACTACTAGCCGAAGTATATTTTACAACAGACAACAGAACAATTTGTGCATTCGTGGTAGAAAAAAGTCATATCCAAACACCAAACACCAAACACCTAAAACCGAATCGTCTTCTTCACAATAATTGCATCATTCAATACAAATGGTCTTGGCATCATATTTTTAGCACGTGCAGGAATGGAGAACAGTGAATTCTTCATCAAATCAAAAGACGCTTCATACAAAATTAACTCAGGACTTGCATCAGGCTTTACTGTGAAAGACAATTCTAAAGGTTCATTATCAGATACGTAATAACTCGTTAAACGTTTCCAATCATTATTTGGATGCTTAGCTGTAAGTCCATTAATAGATAAAGATGTATACAATGTTTCGTTCGTAAAAACTTCCATACGATTCACGTTTCGCTGCGGCGTAATTTTCACATCAATATGACGTAAGTTGTTATATGTAGTATCTTTTAAAGTTTCTATCAATGGCATCGGAATTTGCTTTACAGGTGCTTCTTGTGTGTATGTAATTTTAGACTTATACTTACTGTCCATTACATTTTTCGCTTCAGACACATTACCATCTTTAATATAATTCTTTGTCCAATCGTCCAAAATACCATCATACGTGTTCCAATTAGCTTTATTTTGATCGGCATCTAATACATATACCAAACTATTTGGTTTTTGACGTTCTTCAGTAAAATCAGATCTTGAATGCGCTACAAAAAAGGCGATAATAGTCAACAAGAAAAACAAACGTGCTGTCCATTTTGGACGCTTATACAATCCGAAAACAGGCATTAGCAATCCGAAGATTAATACAATTAATAGTGGAACTACCGCAATAATTTTTAGTCCTAAACCAACAGGGAATAATTTGATAAATGGTACTAAAATGAATACGGCTGGAAATGCTAAAACAGTATACAATAAAGTACTTGGTCTGTCTTTTTGTTTGATAAGAATGAACAATGAAATTATCATAAAAAGCACAGGAATGGTTATAAAACTAGCACCATCTAAGTAAACAGCTGCGAGTGCAGTAATAACAACCCAAAAGAATAATGGCGCAATTGATAAGTTTGCAGCAGTTATCTTTTTTCCAAATTTATGATACGTATAAGAGATAATTCCTAAAGATAAAAAGGCAAATAACGAAATATACACATATCCATTATAGGTAAATCCGTGTTGAATTTCTGCATAATGTGGATACAACCATTTAACAATAATCCAACCTAAAATGGTAGCACCACAACTTGCTACCAACGCAATTAAAAATGGTAAAAAACCTTGCAAAATACCTTGTTGAGAAAGCATTTTTTGCCTAAAACCATACCATAAAACTCCAATAAATAATACAATGATTAGAATCAGTATTGGGAAAATCCAGCTGAATGGATAGCTATGAAAACCTAATGGAGTGTTGAAATATATTAAATCTTCTTTGCTTGTTATTTGCGTTAAATCTTGCTTTGAAAAATAGTCAAGCAACGGCATTAAATAGGTTCCTTGATGCGTTAACGTATTAAAATCTAAATTTTCTGTAGTGTCATTTTCAGTATGATAATCGTAATGATCGTCAATAAAAGCAAAGTTAAACCCTTGAATATTTCCATCTTCTCTAAAAACGGTCAAATCGGTATCATTAGGTAACATTTTGTAAATACTATAGGCAAGCGAATTTCCAACAGGATATTTTAAACCTGCATCTTGAAACGCTTTGATAAGTTTTGCATTTCCATCATTGGTTTCTAACAGCATAATACTAGGTCCGCCACTTCCACGTGCTTCAAAGTTGAGCACCAATCCAACATCTTTTGCCCACGGATGTTCATTTACAAACAATTCGGCACCATTCAAACCTAATTCTTCTCCATCCGATAATAATAAAATAATGTCGTTTTCAGGTTGTTCGCCTTTGGTTAAAAAAGCGCGTGTTCCTTCTAAAATTGTTGCTACACCACTTGCAGCGTCACTTGATCCAACGGCTGAATGAGGATCACTATCGTAATGTGACAATAATAATAAAGCTTTGCTGGAATTTTTTCCTTTTATGCGCGCTAACACATTTTTAGGCTTAGACATATTTCCCGAATCGTCAAGTGTAAATCCTTCTTGTACTGTTGGATGTAACCCTAATTTTTTTAACTCGGCAATGATATAATTACGAACGTCTGCGTGTGCTTTAGAACCTACATAATGGGGTTCTTTTGCCATTTCATTTACATGTGCAAAGGCACGAACGGTTGAAAATTCTTCTTTTGGAATATTCTCTTCTGAAAGGGCTTGTGGCATTACACTTTTAAAACTGTAGTATACAGCACAAGCAATGAGTAAAAAAGATAGAAATGTATAACGTGCTTTTGATGTAGTCATTTTTGATTGATTGAATGGTTGCTTAAAAATACTAAAAAACTGTAGATGAAATGTTAAGTAAGTGATGTTTTAGGTTAACTAATTAAAAATGAGTAACTTTAAGAAAACCTAAAACCTAAAGACATGGCAATTAAAAGTTTTCAAGGCGCGCGAAAATCCCAAACAGCAAATACAAATACTACAGAAGCTCTTAAAGTAAGCGATTATATGACGCGAAACTTAATTACATTCAAGCCAGAACAAACCGTAGAAGAAGTGATTCAAAAGCTAATTCAGCATAAAATATCTGGTGGACCTGTAGTGAATGATAAAAACGAATTGATCGGTATTATTTCGGAAGGTGATTGCATTAAGCAAATTTCGGATAGTCGTTATTATAATATGCCGTTTGAGCACAATAAAATTGAAGCACACATGGCAAAAAACGTAGAAACCATTGATGGAAATTTAAATATTTTCGATGCTGCCAATAAGTTTATTCAATCTAAAAGAAGACGTTTTCCAATTGTAGAAAATGGAAAATTAGTAGGTCAAATTAGCCAAAAAGATATTTTAAAAGCAGCAATGAATTTAAAAGGACATAACTGGAAGTGATTTAGAGTTTTCGCTTCACACGTTCCATAGCTTTTGGTTCGTCTGTAATGAGTAATTTCTGTTTTTCTGTTCCCGTTAAGGCTAGTACTCTCGAATCTGAATAGCCATCAATTGGTGTGTCAATTGTTGTCCATTTTCCAATGCCTATTACGGCAATTTCTTCATCCACTTCAATAATTCGTTCCGTAAAACGTAAGGTTTTGTTGAAGCCAAATGTGGTTGTACTATTTTTTCCGTATTGTTTTAAATAATGCGCTGCTTCTTCATCAAGATTGTTTAAAAATCCGGAGCTAATCGCATGATCGGCAACTAGGTGAATTCGCTTTTCCGATTTTCGACGTGTGTTTAAATGAATCACAGCATTTTCCGTTCCTGCTTGTAGAAAGAAATCTTGAAACTGTACATCGTCCACAATAGTACGCCAATGTTTTCCTCTTTTTTCTTTGATTTTTACATCATAGTACACGCATTTACGCTTGCTTAATGGTGCAACTAATGGTTTATCAGCACTTTTAGCTTTTCCAATTACTTTGGCATATTCGTTTTTACGAACACTATGAATAGGCTTTCTTCTTATTTTTTTGACTTCTCGTAAAACTATATTTTTTGGACTAAAATAAAGGCTAAGAATAACAACTGTAAGAATGAAGGTAATGATAAGTCCAAATATGATGAATTGTGTCATGTTGATCGTTATTAGTTAATTTGCTTTTCCAGTTTTTTGATCTCTTCTTTTATTTTTTTTAGAGCTGCTTCACGTTCTTTTTTAGAGATCTCTGAAAAAGAATCGTATACCTTTTCTCCGTTATGTTGCTGTGTCTCATAACCCAAAGTTTTTTTCTTGATTGTTGATCGTAGGTTTTCAAATGACTTGAGCCGTTTGTTATTTTGTTGCTGTTTTATATAATTTTTATAAAACAATGATCCAGCTATAGCGATAATAACCGTAGCAATAAAAATAGCACCGGCACTTTTTTTAGTCATATCATGAGTTCTTTTTTACTAATAAATAATACTCGTTTTCTAGCGGTAAATAACCTTGGTCATATACATAATAGTAGGTAGAATTTGATTTTGTTACATAAATTGAAGTAAAATAATTAAAATCGAATCCTTTTTCTAAAAGTCTAGTCTTTGGTATTTTAGTTTTACCACTTAGATTTAAATCTTCTAAAATACGCCAGTTTTTTCGCAAGCGATTGTTAATGTTTCTTATAAGATTCTTTCCATCTTTATTCAGTCGGTTGTTATATGCGTTTCTGCAATAATCACTGCAAAACTTTTTATCGACGCGACCTTTAAATGGATCGCCGCATTCTAAACATTTTTTTTCGTCTATTTTTTCCATTTGTATGTAATATAAGGTGTGTTGTGTAAATTGGTTTCTTTTAGTGGAATAATTTCAGCTTTTAAATCATAGGCGTGTATGAGCAAATCGTCACCATCAATTGTATTTTTAATGCCTCTATCTTCATACAAAACAGAAACTTGATGTCCAAAGTGAATGATAATTCCTTTTTCAATTTTATCAGTTTTCACTAGATATTCTTTTATTCTTCTTGGACCACAATACGGAACTTTCATGCCTTGTCTACGCTTTCCGTAAATGGCTAGTTCGGCACAATCAGTTGCAACACGTAAATCCGTTTGATGTCCAAATTCAGTTAAAAATTCGGGCGAAAGCACAAAAGGAATATTCAATAACTCTTCCAAATAGCCAAGATAACCTGTATTTTTTGTGTATATAATTTGGTAAACTTCATCATGAACAAGATGCAAAGGCAATTTTGTAATTTTTAAGTTATTTGGTTTCGCCTCTGAAAATAAATGTGTTCCTACAGAAAGGTTTTTTATCGCATCTTTCCTAGCGACATGTTTTGTTTTATATACGATTTCTAAACTAGTGTCATACGCGTATTTTTGGTACACAGGAACAATCTTATAGATAGAATCATTCGCCACAAAAGGAAAACTTTTAAGTGAATGTATCTTGATGGTTTTCTTGTGATTTTGTGAAATCGCTTCCGCGGAAAAAACACTAATCATCACCATTCCTATAACCTGCAAACAATATTTCTGAAATGCATGTGTCATTGAATTTTTTCCCTTTATAGGTTTCTAAAATTTTGATTTCTATTTTTGAAGTAAGTAGAAGCATGTCTCCAGAATCGGTATGTTGTACCATATCATAAAAAGAATTCAAATCTATTTCTTGATATGGAATATCTTTTACATCAAGTTCATATGTGAATTCCTCTTTTTTGCCGCCATATGTTGTATAATACTGTGTAATTGCTACTTTTTTTAGCCGATTATTGTTGTAATAAGCTTCTTTCGATTTTAAATATCCTGTTGAGAAAATAATCGTAGCAATATCGACACTATCTTTAAATGTAAACGTAAGTGTTGGGTTTTTATCTTTTTTCTTAGCGCACCAACAGGTTGAAAAATTTAGATCCGTCAGATTGTCTTTGTTATATTTTCGTTCTAATTGAGAAGATGCTGAGATTTTTTTTAACTGCTCTTTTTGCACTGATTTTTTTAATAAATAAGCTGAAGTTTTATATGTTTTTATACTGTAGCTTAGTTCTAAATTGGGCGCTTTTCCAAAATCAAAATCGTTCGATTTAAAAGTATAAATGTTATCACTTTCTTTAAAGTTGATTCCTTTTATGTGAAGAATATCTCCATGAATATTTTTTAAAGAAGTTAGGTCTAGCTTAATATTCATGCTTTTTGCTTCTGAATAGCCCCAATATTTTGCAGCAGAAAAATCATAAATAAAAGTTCGTTGATCAAAAATAGGGTAGAAAGATTTGGAGAAAGCTGCATCTACAAAACCCACTTTAAATTTATAATGAACTTCCAGTTTCACTTCTTCATTTTTCTTTATGTCAAACTTTACGAAGTACCATTTTCTTCGTGTCCTATCTTTGCTTGTTTGCAAATCAATTTGTGATTCTTGAGTCAAGAGTTCATCATTTTTTTTGAAAGTGATAAAATTTACGTTTTTTTCATTCCAATCCATTTCTTCATTTCTCTGAGCGAAGCCAAAATCTATAGGAAATGCATAAAAAATGTTTTCATCACTGTACTTGCCATTTTTCAGTGTATAAATAACTTTAACTTCAGCAAAATCACCATCAATCTTGATAGATAAATCTTCATTAGCTACATTTATATTAGGTGTATTTATAAACTTTAAATCGCCAACACTTCTAATCGTAGATTCATCGATTGGTCCACCATTTGCCAAAAGAAGTAATGGAAATAGGTCACTGAGTATTATTAAATATTTTTTCATAATGATTGCGGATTTTTTATTGCATACCAACGCAGCATCTTGTCTTCTGGTTCGTAATGAAAATCTTCTATATAATTGAGTCCTATTTTTAATAAAACTTTGTGCGAAGCTTCATTTCCCATTTCAGTAATTCCGTATACTTTTTCTAGTTTTAAAACATTCCAGGCATAATCCAAACACGCAACAGATGCTTCTGTGGCATATCCTTTTCCCCAAAACTCACGCCGTAATCGATAACCGATATCGTGAAAATTTGTTTGGTTGTTAAATGTGTATTCTGTGTACAATCGTAAGCCGCACCAACCTACAAATTCACCAGTTTCTTTAATTTCAATTGCCCAACGTCCGATTCCACGTTCTGCATATTGTTTATTTACATCTTTAATGTATTTCAGTGCTTCCTCTTTCTGTTTGATAGGTTTATTGCCTAAATATTTATGTACTTCCGGATCAGAATCAAGTGCAAACATGCCGTCAATGTCTTGTTCTATAAGGCCTCGGATAATAAGTCGTTCGGTTTCTAAATGTATATTCATGAATAAGTTATAAATGTCTAATATAGGGCATCTATATACCAAATGGGACAAGCCCAAAAAACACAAATAGCCTTTAATTAGGTAACAACTAAGTTAAATTTAAAAAACGAAACAATGAAATTGATAATTTTTAAAAAGACAGTACTAAGTACAAACAATGTAGAAGATTATGATATACCTAAGAAACTTACTCGTTTAAGTTTCTTAGGTATTACTTTTTATCAGTCAAAAGAGTTTTACAGAGACGATAATAGTGAGTTTACTTCGTAATAGTATAAACCATAGAGAAATATGATGAATTAGGACTATTTACAGTCTCATAACCTATAACGCTCCACCCATCTTCAAGATATTTGTTTAATTCATCAAACTCGGTAGTTCTTGAAGGGTTTTTGTTGTTTGATGATATGAAATTCCTAATTGTTACTGATAATACTTTTATCATAATGATTGATTTTTTGGTTAGGGCGTAGAAGCTAACAAAACGAAACACTAAAAACTTACGGGAATCCGTAAGTATTAAAAACACGTAATATATTTCTTTAAAATGCTATATTTGTATAATCCAAAAATAATACTGATGCAAGACAATATAGACGCTATCATAAAAGCATTAAAGATTGTAAAGACAGAAACGCCACAAAGTAGAGCAGTTCCTTTATTAGAAGATGCTTTGCAGCAATCAATGAAACTTTATGTACTTAACATGGCTTCTATGGGTTCGGTCGTGGATATTGAAGAAATTAAGCAGAATTTTAAAAATGGTTTGGAGTTGCTTGATATATTCGAGAATAAAAAGTAAACTTCATCTTTTAGAACTTCATAAATTATTACATTTCAGTTTCGTAGATAATAAAAGCTCTCCTAAAGTGGGGGTTTTTGAGTAGAACCTTTTCTATTTGTATCGTTAAAAAATATAAAATATAGATAAGTTATATTTTTAATGTTTAGTAGAAATATATGAATTAGTAAAAAAAGTTCTAATGTTTTAAGGGTATATAAAAAGTTTAAATTAACACCTAGCTTTGACCAAGGAAATAAATAAGCTACTATGTTGAGTATAATAACGAAAAGAGTTACTAAAACAGAATAGCTTATCATTATGTATATTTTTCGAAATCTACTAATCTCTAATCCATCTACGACTTTACCCGTCATGTAGCTTTTCAACTCATTTATTTTGTCATTTTCAGAGGATGTTAAAATTGTAACTGAAGTTATACTAAACCCAGCTAGTATTCCAAGTACCGATAATACGTTTCCTATAAAATCCTTTGAAAGATAAATTATATCATACTTAAATAAAAAAAAGCTAATAACCGCTATAAAAAGAGGGGTGATAATGTCAAACCAAACCCCCTTTCCTAGAGTCATTAAATAATCATTAATTAGTAATAAATAATCTTTAAACATTAGAGTAAATTTAATAGCTGCGATTTCATAGATTCCCTATGTATAGCAGCAGTTAGCGGATTGATTTCCACATCTATAAAGGTACGTTTTTTTACTTGATCTAGAAAGAAATTAGACTGATTTCCGTAAATATCTTTACCCTCAATCCATATACTAGAAATTTCAGATTTATACATTATTGCTTGCCTTAAATCATTAACAACATCTCTTATAGACTGTCTTACTTCTGCACGTACATCAATATACAATTCTTGCCTAGTTTGGAGTAACCTGTTAGAATAACCAAGTACTTCATCACTTAAAACACTTTTATCAACGTATATTCTAGTTTTTATAATTCTATCTAATCTAGACAACGCAACATCGTCGGTACTTATGATAGGATTTAGCTTGACATTAAAATCTTTAACCTCTCCAGTGTCAACTAAATATCTATTAAGGAATATGTCAAGATAATTTTCAAAATTGTTTTCCCTAACCCCTTTTCCTGCACTTTGATAGATTAATTCACCACTTCCATTAGTGGTAAGTTTTAAGAGAAAATAGTTTTCTTGTTCTTCCCCTTCTACTAGTCTTTTTGGGTTAGGTCTTTTAGTATTGTTTTCACTGTTCTTCAAATCTCTTCTAGAACCGTGATTCCCAGTACTAAACATACCTAAGTAAAGGCTGAATGTTCCGTCATAATCTCTATTAGGTAACTTTTGAATGTAATCTAAAGAAGTAAACTTGTTGTTTGTAATACGGTACATTTTTCCATCAACAGGCAAACCCGAAAACCACTCTAAGAAACTATCAAAATCCACTGAATTATCTATTAATTCGTGGTTGCGTTTGTTAACTAAACGAAATCTGTGAAATGTTACTTTTTTTTGAGCCATATAGATGATTGATTATTAATTTGTTATAAGCAAAATAAAAGCTTTAAATTTACAAATCTTATAACAAAAGTATGATTGTTTTTATAGGGGATTTCTCCCCTTTTTTTTAGTTCAATCAAATATAACTACAAATTGAGGTGATTAAATTACGGAAAACCGCAATTAAATATTAAAAAGACTTTTGTTTTTTACTGCAACTACAGAATCTTCTGCAAATAGTATTTCTTACTATTACTATTTACTAAAGATTGTTTACTTGACTTCTTAAATTGCCTGTAGTAATAATCATAATTCCTTATTTCACTTTCAATCTTTCCGAGTTCTTCAATAAACAATTTCAGATTCGTTTCAAAAACAACTACTTCGTTGTCAACAATAGCAACATACAAACTTTTTAAATCTCTAATCATTTCACAAATATAAAATAATCCGTATATATTTGCAAATTTAGTTGTGATTACAAAATAATACGTATATATTTGTATATATAAATAATCAAGCTATGAACTTTAAATCATTACCACAGTTACTAGACTATTTCCGAGAAGAAAAAACGTGTATTGAATACTACGAAAAAATTCGATGGAATGGTAAACCTGTATGCCCTCATTGTGGTAATGAGAGAGTGTACAATACAAATAGAGGGTATAAGTGCGCTAATAAAGAATGTCATAAGAAATTCACGGTAAAAGTTGGTACTATCTTTGAAAACTCTAAAATTTCGTTTAGAATCTGGTTTGCTGCTATCTACTTGGCAACCACGCACAAAAAAGGTATCAGTTCTGTACAATTAGCGATTGATTTAGGAATTACACAGAAAACCGCGTGGTTTGTTTTACACCGTATTCGTGAAATGCTAAAAGATAAATCCCCGCAAATGTTGGGCGAAAACAATATGGTAGAAGTTGACGAAGCTTATATAGGTGGGAAAGAAGAAAATAAGCACCTTAACAAGAAAAGATCGCACGAAAATATTAATCTTACTAATGAGGGTAAACCATACAAGAAAAAGAAAATAGTAGTCGGGCTTATAGAGCGTAACGGAAACGTAGTTTTAAAACACGTTCCGAGAGCTGACGCAAACAATATGGTAGCATTCATAAATAAACACGTACCTAAAGGTTCTACGGTTTATTCAGATGAAGCAGCAGTATACAGAAGCTTACATAAAACGTATACGCATGACAACGTGAAGCATTCACTTAATATTTATGTTGATGGAAATGTACATACAAATACTATTGAGAACTTTTGGAGCGTTTTAAAACGTGGTTTATATGGAGTTTATCACCAAGTAAGCGATAAACACATAAGCCGTTATTTAGACGAGTATGCAGCGCGTTTCAATACTAGAACATTAACGAGTCAAGAGCGATTCGATAAGTTTTTAGTAGATAGCGAAAGTGTTTTGACGTATAATGAATTGATACAAAATCAGTAATATGTTTAATTAAATGTAAACATTTGTTTGTATTTAAAGAATTTATTATGTATTTTTACATAAAGAAAGAAATTAACTGCTATTTAACGAAAAATAATAACATTTAATCTTATTTATTGTTATATTATACATGATTAAATGTAACA
This sequence comes from Kordia sp., assembly GCF_050633145.1. Taxonomy (GTDB): domain Bacteria; phylum Bacteroidota; class Bacteroidia; order Flavobacteriales; family Flavobacteriaceae; genus Kordia. The sequence continues at coordinate 42,094 of NZ_JBOEFY010000058.1, forward strand.
ATTTTAGCGTTTTTACGTAATATATGTAGAGATATTTATTACTTTTTATATATTTACACACTTTTAAAAAAGAAAAACGACTACTTGGATTATATTAAATCTAAATCTGAATTTAATTTAGCGGCAGCAAAAGTATTGATTGATGATCAAGATAATTTTGCTCCTAGTGTTCATTGTTCCTATTACGGATGTTTGCAATTTATTAAATCAAAGCTACACTCTTTAGGTATAATATCTTATAGTCAAATGTCTGAAGACATTGCGAAATCAAAACAAGGAGGTATGCGTGCCCTCAGCTCTCATAAGTATCCTTTGGATTTGATTGTAAAAGCGATTTCAGAAAAAGAGAACCTTATTTACGCTAAAAAAATAAATGATAAGGTAAAAGAACTTAAGACGTTTAGAATTATGTCAGATTATCATAATGTAGAAATTGATAAGCCAAAAAGCATGAAAGCATTAGCGTTAAGCTGTGAAGTAATAAGTTTGATTAAAAGCAAATTATAGGATGGAGTCAATAAAATATTTAAAAGAAAAGCTTCAAGAGCTACATAACAACTGTAATTACGTTGGTATAAAGTACGAATACAAAAGTGTTATAAATACACATGTGATAGATATACAACCTAAGATTATATTTGAAAATGACGAAAATTATGTTTTATCACAAATTTCTTTAGAGGATGAATTTGAAGAATTATTTCCAGAAGAAGAAATTTTGTTTATTTCTAAGGATAATTTAATTTCTATTAATGAGTCAATTTTTGAGATTGAAAGCATTAAAGTTGAAGAAATTAACGTGCAGGGCTTTGCAGTATTAGAAGCGAATGAGATACATTTTGAAGAATTTATTAATTTTGATGAGGAATACATCACTTATAATTCACTCGAAGATATAGGTTATATCCAAGTAGAAAGCGATTTAGATAATGAGATAACAATACATTCTCCACCACCCAAACCTTGGTGGAAATTTAACATAAACAAAAATGACTCCAAAAAAGATTTGGAGTTTTTTTTTACTTAATTTTGTACTATGGCAGAAGCAAAAAAAGCATCATTTAGTTTTAAGGAATTTATGGTTCCTAATTTTTCATATTCCTCATCAGATAAAGAGGATTTAGAGTTAAAATTAAACTTTGATCCAAAAGGGCGTTATCATAAAGATCAAGGTATTTTTGAGCTTGTAATTGAATTTACTGGAACAGACGGTAAACACGATGAGCAAATTGTAAAAGTAACAAGCGTAGCTTTCTTTGAGTTCTCAAAAGACTTAGATAGTAAAGATATACCCGTTTACTTTTATAGTAATTCAATAGCTATTGTATTTCCCTATATTAGAGCATTCATAAGCAATTTAACTCTACAAGCTAATGCAGGTGGTGTTATAATGCTTGGTCTGTTGAATTTTTCTAAAATGGGAACTATCCTAAAAGAAAATACTATTTATGAGTAAACAAGAAGAAAAAAACAAGGAAGTCGAAAAGAACGACGAACCTTTAAAAATAGATGGAACTTTTGACGACGTGTTAAAAGTTTCAATTCCTAAGCCAAAAACTAAGGAATAGCACTCGGTTTTGACCGTTTTGTTAGGGTTACTACACATTAACAAGGTGCGCCACGTTATTTGATATTATTACTCTTTAGTTTGATTTTTCAATCGGCAATCGCTTACGCTCTGATAAGCTGAACTTGATGGCTTTTCAATCGTAAACTAAAGAACTGAATTACTTCCAAAAAAAAGCGAATTCCCGCTTAACATTACTACTCTTTTTTAGCTTGTCCCATTTGGTATATAGATGCCTAATATAGGTAAAATTATCCATTTACAAACGACTACAAATATTTGTAAACGAAAGTAAGCGAGTTGTAACCGAATAAAATTTGCGTGTCGTTTCATATTTGCACTGTTCAATCACAACAATGATTCGATCACAAAATCAAAATAATAACTTTTAAAACATACTATTATGAACACGCTTAGAAACAAAGTACAGTTAATTGGAAATTTAGGAAACGATCCAGAAATCATCAATTTAGAAGACGGAAAGAAAATTGCAAAATTCTCTATTGCCACAAATGAAACGTATAAAAACGCACAGGGAGATAAGATTGAAAATACCTACTGGCATTCCCTAATCGCCTGGAACAAAACGGCAGAAATCGTTGAGAAGTATTTATTGAAAGGTAAAGAAATTGCTATTGAAGGAAAGCTTACAAACCGATCTTATGAAACGGAAGATGGAGAAACGAAATATGTAACTGAGGTTTTGGTAAATGAAATTTTAATGTTGGGGAGATAGATTTGGGAAATCTACATGTTGGGTTTGTAAGGCGGTTGATTTCTATAAATCAACCGCTTTTTTGGTAAAGATTACGCTTATATATTATTTTCAAAAATCCAGATATGTTTTCTTTCTAACAGAAGAAATTTGATAGATTTGATAAATCTTTTGTACATTTTTCGTCAAATTAAATTTTCAATGAGATCTTTAAATAATATATTGTTATTTTTTATTGTATTACCATATTGCGTTTTTTCACAAGTTTCTATTCATGAATTCCCTGAAGATTTTCAATTATATAAAAGAGATGTTGCTAGCAATACAGCTACAATTAATATTTCTGGTGAAGTTGAAATTTCTAGTGGGTTTTCGATTTTTATATTAGAAATATATAAGGACAATGTGCTGGTACAGAGTTTGCAACATCCTTTGTCTTATACTGACAATGTTGCTCATTTTGAATTCTCAGAAAACATTACGGCTGGATTATTCCAGTATGAGTTTAAACTTAAAACTAATATTGGTTTAATACTAAAAGAAGCCCATAATGTAGTAGCTGGTGATATTTATATAATAAATGGCCAATCTAATGCTATTCGAAACACCTATGGCAACACACCATTTCCTTATCAAAATAATTTTATAAGAACTTTTTTACTAGAAACCCAAGAGTGGAGTTCCAATCCAAATCCTTTTATATTTGGTGGAATTGGATATCATTTTGCATCGTCAATAATAGCAAATCAAAATGTACCAGTTTTATTATTAAATGGAGGAGAAGGAGGCAAAGCTATTTCCCATTTTCTAAGGAATAATGAAAATATTTTAGATCAAAATACAAACTATGGAAGACTTTTAAGTAGGTATAATCTAGCCAATTTTACTAGTGGAGACGTTAGGGGAATAGTCTGGTTTCAAGGCGAATCTAATGCTTTTACAAGTACAGCTAGTTATAGCTTAGCCTTTAATAACTTGTATGAAACTTGGGAAGAAGATTATGCTCCAGATCAGTACTATGTTTTCCAAGTTAGATATGGTTGTACTGTTACAGGGTATCCCGATTACAAAAAGAATTTTCAATCTCCAGAAACACATAGAAGATTAGGATTACTTCCAAATACAAAGGTTATTTCTTCCAATGCTATAATCAAAGGTTATGATGATTGTCATTATTACGGAACAGACGGTTATGCAAATTTGGCTAAACGGTTGTATGATTTAGTAGCGTATGATTTTTACAATTCAGCTAATGATAGTGGTATTTACTCACCTAATATTGATAATGTACGTTTTGCGGATGCTGCGAGAAATCAAATTAAGTTTGATTTAATTCCGTCATCAGATGTATATTCTTGGCAAAATGGTGTAGAAAATGATTTTTGGATAGAAGGTAATGATGATATTGTTATTACAGACGGATGTATTTTAGGAAACACTGTAACACTTAATTTATCTGAAAGTATTACAGAAGTTAATCCTAAACTATCTTATTTAGGTCATAATCCTAATAGCACTCCATTTATTATTAATCAAAATGGTATAGGAATGTTAAGTTTTAAAGATATTGATATATCAGATTCATTACTAGGAAATGATCAATTTTCCTTAAATGATTTTTCTATGTACCCTAATCCAGCAACAGAGATAGTTACTATTGAATGGGAATCTCCGTGTAATTCAACAATCCTAATCTACGATGTCACAGGAAAAAAAGTGTATGACAAAAAAAATCATACAAATCAACAAATAAAGATTGATGTATCTAATTTGTCATCTGGGCAGTATTTTGTAAAAGTTATTAATCAATTTGAAACTACTGTTAAAATGATGATTATTGATTAATTAAAGGTTGAATTGAATTTTTTAATTCGGTTTTTTAAACGTCTAATCGTTGAGTTTTTAACACTTGGTTGTTTAGAAATACTACTGTACAATTAGTAATCAATCGAATTCAATACAATAGGGCAATCTAATTACTTGGACAAAACGATTGAAATTGTTA
>NZ_JBOEFY010000059.1:0-43178 GCF_050633145.1 Kordia sp.
AATACCCAACACCCAACACCCAACACCCAACACCCAACACCCAACACCCATAACATCAAGCGTAGTCGAGATACAGACTCAATTCAAGACATTAACTCATCAACAACTTGAGCAACTCCTATTGAAGCTTTTTCTGCGATAACAGTTAAGTTTTGATAGGATTTTTGATCTACAGCAGGTTTTGGATCAATGAAATATATCGGAATGTTTTTCGGAACAAAGTTAATCAGACTAGCAGCTGGATATACTTGCATAGAAGTCCCAATAATTAATAAAATATCTGCTTGGATACATTCGGCAACAGCCGTTTCAATCATAGGAACGTCTTCGCCAAACCACACAATATGCGGACGTAATTGCGAACCGTTTTCACACAAATCACCTAGCGAAATATCACCTGAACAATCATATATTTTATTTGGATAGTTTACACCTCGCATTTTAGACAATTCGCCATGTAAATGCATGATTTTAGAACTTCCAGCGCGTTCGTGTAAATTATCTACGTTTTGTGTGACAATAGTGACATCGTATTTGTCTTCAAGTGTAACCAATGCTGTATGTCCATCATTAGGAGCAACTTCATTCAATTGTCGTCTTCGTTGATTATAAAAATCTAACACCAATGCAGGATTTTTTTCAAAACCAATTGGTGAAGCAACTTCCATAATATCGTGTCCTTCCCATAATCCATCTGCATCACGAAAGGTTTTAATACCACTTTCGGCACTAATGCCGGCGCCAGTAAGCACAACTATTTTTTCTTTTTCCATCTTTTGTAAATACGAGCGTTTGGTAAATGTATAAAATCGTTTGATTTGTCGTCTATAAATTCGATCAAGTCTTCTTTATTATATTCTTCGCTTTCAATCATGCGATTCAGCAATACAATATTATCTTCATGCTTTTCTAAAAAGTCATACAAATACAGTAGGTTTAGTTTAGCTTCTTCAAACCCAGGATATTCAATAATAGTATTCGCATACGATCTTTCAGCCAATTCATAATCTTGAAATTGCCAAGCTACGTTTCCTCTAACATATTCAATAAAAACATCTTCCGTACTTTCCTTTATTTCATCTAAAAGGCGCATTGTTGCGTTGTAATCTTTCAACATCACATAATAATCAACCGCCATTAATTTGGTGTACGGATCATTTGGAAACTTTTTTAATAGTTCGTCAATAGCTTCTAAATGAAATACGGTATTAATTTTTGAAGCAATTTTAATTTTTGTGGTATAATACACTTTTTTCTTTGTAAAATCGCCTTTTAAGCTATGTGTAAGTTCCAATGCTTCTTTAAATTTGTTAGTATTCAGTAAACTTTTTAAACGCATAAAGTAAATCAAATTCTTCAAGCGTTCTCTATTGGTTTTAATATCTTTACGGTCTTTGCTAGGAACACTTAATTGATACAAATCTTGATAGGTATCACTCATATATTCGCCCATTACATGAATAAATATATCTTCTAATTGAAACCTTTCATTGTCATAACTTAATTGATAATCATGATAATTAAGTCCACCATTTTCAGAATATATACGAAATAACAAATGATATTTGCGTTCATCTAAATGGTAATAAAAATTGACAAGACTATAAGAAGCACCATTTTCTATAGAAGTACGAATGTTTTGAGGAAACATGTGAAACTTTTCAATGAATAATCCGTCCTTAAAAACTTCATTAAACTTCTTTACAGCATCATCTTCCGAGATTTTATCATTAATTGAGATTACTTTTTTAGCAAAACTTTCCAGATTAAAATTATCTAGAAAAAAGGTAGAATCTTCTTCATAAAAGGAATCGGCAAAACGTTGTCCAAATTCAATTACCTTTTCATCATTCTGCTCATCATTTTTGGCAAATACTTCTAATGTTTCTTGTGAAGAAACAATCATAGAACAAAAAAGGAGTAAACAGGAGAAAATATACTTCATTCATTCGGTTTTAATGAATTACTAAAATAGTTAAATTATCAATGAAATTCATTCTATTCGTTAAACATCTTGATATTTTGCTTGCTAGTGTTTTTATAATAGTTTTGTAGCATGATTAATGAAGACTTATTAGAACATTTAGAGAGTTATCTTACCGAACGAAGAAAAGGCTTGTTTTCCAAAGTGTTAGCGCAACGTACACGTCATTTTACAGTTGCTGTAGAAGATGTATACCAAATGCACAATACAAGCGCTGTATTGCGTAGTTGTGATGTTTTTGGCTTGCAAGATGTGCATGTTATTGAAGAACAATTGGGAAAAAAAATGGACCGAGAAATTGCAATGGGCGCGCAAAAATGGGTAGATATTCATCGTTATAATAATACAAAAAGCTGTATTTCACGCTTAAAAGAACAAGGATATCGCATTATTGCAACAACACCTCATATAGATTCTCAATATGTATATGATTTTGATATTACTCAAAAAGCAGCATTCTTTTTTGGGAAAGAACAAGAAGGTTTGAGTGAAGAAGTATTATCGCAAGCAGATGAATTTTTAAAAATTCCAATGGTTGGTTTTACTGAAAGCTTAAATATTTCGGTCTCAGCAGCAATAACGATACAACATGCTACTTCAAAATTGCGGAACTCTGATATAGCTTGGCAATTGACAAAGCAAGAAATACTAGAAAAACGTTTCGATTGGTGCAAAAAATCAATCAAAAGTATTGACGATATTTTGAAACGTTATCACGAATTAAACCCACAATAATCAACTATTAGTACATCACTTCGAATGAAATTTTGAAAAGAATTTTGTGTCGAGAAATGCTTGATTATACTATTTTCTCACCACATTCGCTTCATACAAATCAATCCAATCTTGTGGAGACATTTTTGTAGCCAGTTCGGTAATTAAATCATACGGAATATCGTCCATCTTTTTAAAGCGAATACAACTTTTTCCCATATCGAGTTTTCGTTTGCAATGTTTTGGGTATTCGCCAACAAACCAATCCATCAATTCTTTATTCGCGTAAATTCCCATGTGATATAATGCTACAAAATTCTTCTGAGAAGCAAAACTTATAAAAGGCAATGGTAATTTTGGATCGCAATGATAACCGCCAGGATAGGTATCATGAGCTACAACAAAAGCAGGCATGTTATAGCCAATTGTTTCTGTAAAACCTGCGGGTAAATTGTCTTGTAAAATACTTCTAATTTTAGTAACTGCTTCTTTGCGTTCTTCTGGGAGTTGTGCAATATATTCGTCTACTGAGTTCGCGTCGTATTTCATGTTATTCGGTGTTTTTAGGTAGATAAATTTACTATTTTTTTGAAGATAACCTAATCTAGATTACAAACAGATTTTTTTCATATAATTTGAATACACAAAATAAAAACTTAATTTTAGAACTCAATTGAATAACCTAAGTTGTTCTTTTTGAGTGTAAAATATCCTAAAAACCAACAAAACCCAACTATTATGATGATTGTATTGTACATCCTTGGCGGACTTTTAGCTTTACTTATTTTCTTAGCTTTAATTGCTCCCAAAAATTTTGCTCTATCTAGAAGTATTATCGTAAACAAATCGCTCGCCGATACGTTTGAGTTTGTAAAATTTACAAAAAATCAAGACTTGTGGTCACCTTGGAAAAAGAAAGATCCAAACATGGTGCAATCGTATGAAGGAACTGATGGCGAAGTAGGTTTTATTTCACGTTGGCAAGGAAACAAAGATGTTGGAGAAGGAGAGCAAGAAATTTTGAAAATTGTAGAAAATCAAAAAGTGATTTCGAAACTGCGTTTTTTTAAACCATGGAAATCAGAGTCGGATGCATATTTAGGAACGGAAGCTGTAAGTGATACTGAAACCAAAGTTACTTGGGGATTTTCAGGAAAGAACAAAATTCCATTCAATATTTTTATGTTGTTCATGAATATGGACAAAACAGTAGGAAAAGATTTTGAAGAAGGATTGGCAGATTTAAAAGCATATTTAGAAAAATAAAATACTAGTATTATGGTAAACTGGTTTGAAATTCCTGTGGAGGACATGAATCGAGCTCAAAAATTTTATGAAACTGTTTTTAATGTTTCTATTAAAGTACAGGATTTGGGCGGATTATTATATGGCTGGTTTCCACCAAATCCAGCTTCAGAAAGTTGTACAGGCGCATTAATAAAGTATGAATCGTATGTACCAAGTAAAACAGATGGTGTATTGATCTATTTTGCTTCAGAAGATGTTGATAATGAATTAGCTATTATTTCAGAAGTTGGCGGAACTGTTGTACAAGAAAAAACACAAATATCTCCAGAAGTAGGGTATATGGCTGTTTTTATAGATTCTGAAGGAAATAGAATTGCTTTATTTTCAAGAGCGTAAAGAAATTAAATCTTAAAATAGATTTTATAATATAAAAAAGAGAAGCAAACCGAAGTTCGCTTCTCTTTTGTTTTATGTTGGTTGATAACAAGAGTGACTACTTATATTACAAAGCTCATGCGCATAGCAATCTTCATTTGAATCACACAGGTTAGGACGATCTTTAGCTCCTCCATGAATAGATTTTTGTTCAGCTTTATTTAATACTGATCCTAAGTTTATAATGTTTTTTAACATAATAATAGTTTAAATTAATAATGTTTCAAATGAATAGAAAATTATAAATAGAAACAATAAAAGCAAGTCGTGATTAACGTAAATACGATACTTAAAAATCTATAATCTGGAATAGTATCAGAGGAATAATAGAAACTACTTATTTTTTTGAAGTATACACAACTCCTAAATTCCCGTCAAAATCAAAATCACGTTCGCAGGACAAACCAATTTTTTCTAGGACTTTGACAGAAGCAATATTGGCTTTCATAGCTCTACCAACAATTGTGTTGAGCTGTAAAGTATGTAAACCATATTCAATACAAGCTTTGGCAGTTTCTGTAGCATATCCTTGATTCCAATATTTCTTAAAGAATCGGAAACCGATGTCGTATTCGTTAGATTTCGATGTAAATTTAAGTCCACACCAACCTAAAAACTCTTCCGTATCTTTATGAATCACTGCCCATCTTCCAACTCCAAATTTTGCGTATTGATCGTAGTTTTCTAGAAACATTTTTGCATGATTGATGCTTTCAAAAGCAACATCGCCAGTATATTGTAATACTTCTTTATCGAGATTTAAGCGATAAAAAGATTCTGCATCTCTAACCGTTAATTCTCGTAAATATGTGCGTTCTGTTTCTAGAATTTTTTTCATGAATTATTGATGTAATAATACAATTGAAAACTGTGAGTCAATCGTCACTTTTCCGTTTTCAATTGTAGCAGTTTTTCCAGAATAATGATCTGTAATTGTTGTGCCGTCTTCAAACTGCTTTCCAACATTGATTTCTTTTTTTCCTTTCGGAAGATCTAATCCAACGACAACTTTATCTGTGTTATAGTTTCTCTTAAATACATATGGACTTTCTGAAATCATGCTATGTGTTCCAGCACCAATTGCAGGATGCGCTTTTCGAAATTGTCCTAATTTTTGCCAATGTGAAAGTAGCGCTTTAGTTTCTGCATCGTTCATCATATCCCAATTCATAAATGAGCGCAACGTAGCATCTCCGTTTGTGCCTTCAATAATTAAAGAACGTTTGGTTTCGTCTCCATAATAAATTTGAGAAATCCCAGGAGTTAATAACAGTTTTGTTGCCGATTCGTAGGTTTTCGTGCGCGCTTTATCAAACGGATCGCCATCATCATGCGAACTGATATAATTCATCACGCTTTTTCCTTTTAAATCCGTATGAAGAATTTTGTCATATTTAGAAAACAACGTTTCATAATTTCCCTTCGCATCATATTTGAATTGAAAGTTGATCAAATTATCAAAACCATTTGCATAATAATCTACTTTCTTGTCGCCAAAATCATAAAAGCGTTTTGAGTCAATTCCGTAGCCATACAATTCGCCTAACATAAAAAAGTTTGCATCGTCCAACACAGCTTCAGGGTTTGCCGTTTTCCAAGCTGAAAAGGCAATCTGTGCTTGCTTGTTTAATTCGTTCCAAGCACTTTCCTCTACATGTTTTACCGTATCAACTCTATAACCATCTACGCCATATTCACGTACATAATCTGTCAACCATTTAATGATATAATTCTTCGGACTTCTTTCCAAGCCTGTTTTTTGAAAAAACGCATCTAATTCTTTTATTTCTACATCATAGCGACCTTCTGCTTTCCATTTTTCAACTAATGGAGTAGGTAAGGAGACCATTTCTGAATTGTTTGTTAAAATATCTGGAAGATTTTCTACAAGCGTACAACTTACGGCAGTGTCGTAGTTTTGGTACGAGCAACCAGGTTCCGTACGAACCCAATTTACATCCCAAACAGGATCTTTTTCAGTAACTGGACCTGTATGATTCATAACAACGTCCATTAAAATTCGAATTCCGTGTTTGTGTGCAGTTTCAATCAATTCTTTAAAATCGGCTTCTGTTCCAAAATTAGGATCAAATTGCGTCCAATCTTTCGTCCAATATCCATGAAAAGCATATGTATTTCCTGTGCCTTCATCTGTACTATCGTGAATTTGCTCTAATACAGGTGAAAACCAGATTGCATTCACGCCTAAATCATCAAAATAACCTTCTTTAATTTTTTGTGTAATTCCAGCCATATCACCGCCCATAAAACCTCTTAGTTTTGCAGGTTTTTTGGTACGATCAAAATTTAAATCATTTTCCGAATTTCCATTATTAAAACGATCCGTCAACATAAAATATACATTGGCAGCTTCCCAAACAAAAGGCTGTACTTCTGTTGTCGTTTTTGCTACTTTAGAAGATTTAGATGTACATCCAAAAAAACAAAAAGTGATTAAAATTAAGAAGAATGATTGCTTCATTTTACAAGTAAATTTACGTTAGTACTACTGCAATATAAAGGTTACATCGCTATTTTCATATCGTGAAATTTGGATTCAGTCAAAAAACAGGTACTACAACGATTGAGTTAACTATTTTCTTAATAACTTATTTTTATTTTGAATAAAAAAAGTGAAAATTAAAACTGATTTGTGTGTGGAAAGAAAGCATAAATGAATCTAAAATCTATTTCTTCTTTTGTCTACTTAGTATTTTATACTCTTCATAACAATCATTAATAGCGTCCAAAATCTGTAGATCATTGGCATTTGTAATGAATGTTTTAGAATAATTACATAGCGAAAGAATTTCATCAATATCAACACGTTCTACTTGTAGTAGTTCGCGGAGCATTTGTCGGTCAAACTTAGAAGCTAAAAGTTCACGAATTTTATCATCTTCTTTCATGCGACGTAGTTTTCGCATTTGTCTAGGCTTTTTACCAAAAATATTTTTTAAGAAATCTGCAGGATTAAAAATTGCACCTAATACAGAAGAGATAGCTCCTGGCGCTTTTTCTCCAGCTTCGTACCCTGTAGAAAGTCCTGCAATACGATAGCGATAATTTGGACGTATAGGAACGTTTTTCGCGTCTATATCTAAATATCCTGTGAGTTGATATGGTGTCAATACAACTTTTTCAAGTGCATACGCCAATTCGGTCAATCTAATTGTAGAAGAACCTTTGTATTTTAGCATGTCGTTGGTAACACGAACTTTTATCGATTTAAATCCTAAAAAAGAAAAGAACAGCATATCATCTGCTTTTGCTTCAATTTCAAATTCTCCTTTCTCGTTTGTAATTACACCTTTAATAGTTGTCAAGTTTACAACATGCACCGTTTTCATGGCTTTGTCATCTGCATCGTTGACAACTTTAGCATACAACTTTTTCATTTCCTGTGCGGAAAGCGTAGTAATCGTTAAAAATAAAAGTAGAAAAGTATATACTTTTTTCATGTATGCAATTTTTGTATAAATAGTCTTATTGACGTAATAGTCGTATAAAAGTACTAAACAAAACAATAAAAAGTGCGCCGAAGCACACTTTTTACTTAATATTAACAATTATTGTTGTTATTTTCTTCTAGATCTTCCTCTAAATCGTTCGTTTCCGCCTCCGCTATCTCCAGAGCCAGAACGTCTTCTACGATCTCCACCATTAGATGATGAACTGTTATCACTTCTACGGCTTCTTCTACGATCTCCACCGTTTCCACCACCGCCATCTCTACGACGACGACCGCCACCGCCGCCACCATCTCTACGACGACGTCCACCGCCACCGCCACCAGTGTTGGTAGATTCTTCTACATTTACAAAACGTCCATCAACTTTAAAGTCAGTGAAATGTTGTAAAACTTTTTCTTTCTTATCTACATCTGTATTAAAGAATGAAAAACTTTCTTTTACATCTACTTTATATACATCGTCACGTCCTAAATCTAATGTTTCTTTTAAGAAATCTTTTAAACGCATCCAATCGTATCCATCTTTTTCACCAACATTGATAAAGTAACGTGTACTATGATCATTACTTCTTCCGCGAGATGAACCTTCTTCATTGTTTCCTTTCGGCTGATTTAAATCACGTTTCTTATTATAGTAATTGAAGAATCTGTTAAATTCAACAGAAACCATACGCTTGATTAATTCTTCCTTAGAAGTATCTTCAAAAATTTCGCTGATAGAAGGTAAAAACTTTTCTACTTCTTCGTTTACTTCCGTATTGTGAATTTTGTTAGCTAAGTGAAATAACTGAACTTGACAGATTTCAATTCCTGTTGGAATGGCTTTTTGCTCAAATTTCTTCTGAATTTTACGTTCAATCGATTTGATTTTACGCATTTCACTTTTGGTAACAATTACCATTGAAACTCCTGTTTTTCCAGCTCTACCAGTACGACCACTTCGGTGCGTATAGGTTTCTATTTCATCAGGAAGTTGGTAGTTAATTACGTGTGTAATATCGTCTACATCAATTCCACGTGCCGCTACATCGGTTGCAACTAACATTTGAATTTGACGTGTACGGAATGATTTCATCACTAAATCACGTTGATTCTGACTTAAATCTCCGTGAAGTGCTCCAGCGCTGTAACCATCTTCAATTAATTTTTCAGCAACACTTTGTGTATCACGTTTTGTTCTACAAAAAACTACTGAAAATATATCTGGATTGGCATCTGCCAAACGTTTTAAAGCTAAATAACGATCACGACCACTTACGGCGTAATATTCGTGTTGTACTGTATCTGATCCTGAATTACGTGATCCAACTGTAATTTCTTTTGGATCATGCATAAACTTTTTAGCAATGGTAGAAACTTCTCTTGGCATTGTTGCAGAGAATAACCAAGTGCTTTTATCTTCTGGAGTATGTGATAAGATAGCTGTAATGTCTTCATAGAATCCCATGTTTAACATTTCATCAGCTTCATCAAGTACACAATACTCAATTTTAGTAATATCAACCAAACGACGATTAATCATATCTTGCATACGTCCAGGTGTTGCCACTACAATTTGTGCACCTTTCTTTACTTGTCTTGCTTGATCTGTAATACTAGCTCCACCATAAATAGCGACAACATTAATGTTTTCGTATTTAGAGTAGTTTTTTAATTCATTGGTAATTTGCAGGCATAATTCTCGCGTAGGCGATAAAATTAGTCCTTGCGTTGTGCGACTATTTGCGTCTATTTTTTGAATAAGTGGAAAACCAAAAGCAGCAGTTTTACCTGTCCCTGTTTGGGCAAGTGCCACAATATCAGTTTCTTCGTTAAGTAATAATGGAATTGCTTTTTCTTGAACTTCACTAGGCGTTTCAAAGCCCATATCTTGGATAGCACGCAAAAGCGAATCTTGAAGACCTAATTCTTCAAATTTTGTCATAATGTAATTTTAAAAAGGTTCGTACAGCTTCTTGCTGTGTTGAGAAGTTACATGGAGCGTTACGACCTATTAAAATACTTTGACGCTGCATAACTTCATCCCGCTCTGGGATTTCAAGGCGCAAAGGTAGTGTTTTTATTTAGATATACTATTATGTAAGCATAGCGAATTTTAAAATGCTGTTTTTAGGTTGTAACTTGCTGTAAGTAAATGCGTTAATTTGCTTTGGGGAGCGAAACTTTTATTTGTGGGTAATCAACACCAAATGCTTTTTCGTTTTTAAATGGAATTTTTAGGGTGTCTGCCTTACCAAACGGAATCCAAATTTCGAGATCGTCGAGGTTTTTGAGTTCGTATGCTGCTAGTGGAATATCATAAAATCCTGTTTTTGGCTTGTTTTGATCTTTTAATTTTATGAGATAATTTTCACTATAATTCATTTCATGTTCTAAATTTGAAAAACTAACATATTGCTTTCCTTTGTCTTTATTTTGAATAACAATGGTTGGCGCGTCATATACTTCATTTTTTAAAGAACTAATTAAATAATGATTGTCCTTCGTAATTATAGATTTTATAATGTCGTTTGATTTTAATACTGAATTGCCTTTTAAATCCAATAAATTATATGTGGATGTACTTGTGCAACAGCCGTATTCAATAGCTAAAAAGTAACCTTCTTCCTCATAAAGGTCTAAACGATCTCCATAGGCTACAACTTCGTATGTAGGCTTTGTCATTTCTTCATTTTCTGACCTTGAAAATATCTGAATGGTATGCTTTTTACTTCTTCCACCTTCAAAATAAATATTTCTAAATTGTTGAACTAGTTTTTTTATAACATGCCCGCGTGTATCATATGTATTATAAAAATTGATTCTTTCATGTGCTACAGTCGCACTTTTTGTATAAGTATAACTATCATCTAATTGCAGATATTCTCCTTTGAATGAATCATCAAGGTTATACTTTTTCTGCATCTTTTTAAATTCTCTTCTATGACCATTTTCTGGTGATAGATAGGTAACTAAGCTATCAATTTTTTCTATTTTAAAATGAATTTTTCCAGATGCGATTTTTGATTTTGAAATTGAAACTTCTTGTAGGCTATCATTAACCTTTTGGAGATAAACGATTTCTTTCTCAACAATTGTCTTAGTAACTGTTTTAGTACAAGAGAAAACAAAAGCTAAAAGGAAAAATGATAAAAGTAACTGTCTTTTCAAGATTGACTATTTTTTGGTGTTCAAAAAGTCAATCAATTTTTGTACCGCTTTTCCACGATGTCCTACACGATTTTTTTCTGCTAACGATATTTGAGCGAATGTTTCCGTAAATCCATCTGCCATAAAAATAGGATCGTAACCAAATCCTTTTCCGCCTCTTTTTTCTTTGATGATAGTTCCTTCACAAATTCCAGGAAATGTATGTTGTTCCCCATTTAAAATGAGCGCAACTACGGTTTTGAAATGTGCAGAACGATCTTCTTTGTTTTCGAGTTCATTCAATAGTTTATTCATATTATCGTCAGCATTTCGCTGCAAACCTGCATAACGTGCCGAAAATACACCTGGTTCACCATTCAATGCATGTACTTCCAAACCTGTATCATCAGCAAAACAATCGTAACCGTAATGCTCTTTCACATATTGAGCTTTCTGAATGGCGTTTCCTTCAATAGTAGGTTGTGTTTCAGGAATATCTTCATCACAATTAATATCCTTCAAACTTAAAATAGTAATGTGCTCAGGCAATAACGATTGTACTTCGTTGACTTTATTTTGATTATTGGTTGCAAATACGAGTTTCATAAATTATAAGTTTTATCGATGATGGTACGGCTCATTCCGTAAAATAGTAAAGGCTCTATAAATCTGTTCTACCACAAATAAACGGACCATTTGGTGTGAAAATGTCATTTTGGATAATGATATTTTTCCTTGCGCTTTCGCGTAAACGGTCTCAGAGAAACCATACGGTCCGCCAATAACGAATACTAAGGTTTTAATACCTGAATTCATTCGTTTTTGTAAATAGCTAGAAAAATCGACGGAAGAAAACTGTTTTCCGTTCTCATCTAACAAAACCAATACATCGGTTGCAGACAGTTTTTTAAGAATGAGTTCGCCTTCTTTCTCTTTTTGTTGCGCTTCACTGAGATTTTTAGTGTTCTTTAAATCAGGAATAATTTCCAAATCAAACTTTACATAATGTGACAATCGTTTTACATACTGATCTATCAATTGTTGTAATTGTTTGTCATCCGTTCGTCCAATAGCGAGCACTTTTATATTCATCTGGCAAAAATAATAGAATTGACATAAAATAAAGGTAATTTATCTGTTTTTAGACTTTCTTAATCGGAATACGGAAAATAATGATATGTCAATTTTGATATGCGATATAAACTTTGCAAATTTGAGGGAATTACTATTATTATCTTAAAAGAATGATTTCAGAAACACAATTTCAAAAAGAATTAGAATTAATAATCTCAAATGCTATCCGTGAAGATGTTGGTGATGGCGATCACAGTTCGTTAGCTTGTATTCCAGCTACAGCAGAAGGAAAAGCAAAATTACTAGTGAAAGATGAAGGAATCATTGCAGGAATTGAATTTGCAAAAATGGTTTTTAATTATGTTGATCCAGACATGCAAGTAGAAACTTTAATTGAAGACGGAAGTTCTGTAAAATATGGAGACATCGCTTTTTATGTCACTGGAAAATCACAATCAATCTTGAAAGCAGAACGTTTGGTGTTGAATGCAATGCAGCGTATGAGTGCCATTGCGACAAAAACAAATATGTTTGTACAATTGTTAGAAGGAACAGGAACTAAAATATTAGATACTCGTAAAACTACACCAGGAATTAGAGCACTTGAAAAATGGGCTGTAAAAATTGGCGGTGGTGTAAATCATCGTTTTGCATTGTACGATATGATTATGCTAAAAGACAATCATATTGATTTTTGTGGAGGAATAACACAAGCAATCACACAAACAAAAGCATATCTAAAAGAGAACAATCGCGATTTAAAAATCATTGTGGAAGCGCGTGATTTAGATGAAATTGCTGAAATCTTAAAAACGGAAGGTGTGTATAGAATTTTGATTGATAACTTTAATTATGAAGACACACGAAAAGCTGTGGAAATGATTGGAGATCAATGTTTGACAGAATCTTCGGGAGGAATTAACGAAAAAACCATTCGCGATTATGCACTTTGTGGCGTAGATTATATCTCTTCAGGAGCATTGACACATTCTGTATACAATTTAGATTTAAGCCTAAAAGCGGTTGAATAATGTCTAAAGACATCGAAGACAAACTTGATCAAATTCCCATCATCAATATATTGGTGATGTTGCTTAGGAAAGTAAAACTTCCTGGGCTCGAAGGTTTGTCTCTCTATGACTTGTTAGAAATGTACATTGTTGGTATTATCAACGGAACGTTAACAGCACGTGCTGGTGCTATTGCATTTAGTTTTTTTATGGCAATATTTCCATCACTGCTATTCTTTTTAAACTTACTTCCGTATGTGCCAATCGATGATTTTCAGGCAAACTTTATAAATACAATTACTTCGTTTCTTCCGGATGAATCAGGAAGTTTTTTAAATGAAATTATTGTTGATATCGTTAAAAACAAACGCGGAGGATTGCTTTCATCTACTTTCTTTCTCTCCATATTCTTAATGGCAAATGGAGTAGGAGCTATTTTTGCAGGATTTGAAAATTCATACCACGTCCATGAAAAGCGTAATTTTTTTAAGCATTATCTATATGCTTTAAGTGTTGGTTTGCTTTTGGCATTGTTGTTGATTTTAAGCATAATAGTATTGGGATATTTAGAAATATATATACCGCTTCTAAGTAACTCGGAAGGACAGGCAAGTGGCGGAATTTGGATGCGAATTACTGAATATGTCTTCTTGATTTGTATGATATATTTAGGAACAGCAATCTTATATTATTTTGGAACAGTTAGAGGGAAAATAGCACGATTTTTCTCAATTGGAGCATTATTGACAACTGTGCTTATTATACTTACGTCGTATCTGTTTGGAATTTATATTGCTAACTTTTCTCAATACAATGAATTGTATGGTTCTATAGGAGCTTTGTTAATTTTAATGTTATATATCTGGCTGAATGCGAATATATTACTCTTAGGATTTGAATTAAATGCTTCTATTGATATGTTGAAAAACAAAAACCAGACTTCCTAATTTATTATGTTTGCATAATAAAAAGTAGTATATTACGAACGAAAATTATAAATAAACCCAATAGAAAATGAAAAAGACAATTTATGCGTTGATCGCTTTTTTAATCGTAGGTATGAGTGCTGTAAATGCACAACATGAAGTAGGATCAACAACTTTGCCAGACACTGTTACTTTTGAAGGTCAGGAACTTGTATATAATGGTGCTGGTGTGCGTAAAAAAGCTTGGTTTAAGCTTTATTCAGGCGGATTGTACTTATTACAAAAATCAAGTAATGCGTATGATATTAGAACTGCAGATGAGTCGATGGCTATTAAGTTAAAGATTACATCAGGTATGATTTCAAGTAAAAAAATGATCAATGCTGTAAACGAAGGTTTTGAAAAATCTACGAAAGGAAAAACAGCGCCAATTTCTTCGGAAATAGAAACATTTAAAAGTTTCTTTAGTGATGAAATCAATGACGGAGATATTTTTGATATTGTATATATAAAAGACAAAGGAGTTATTGTGTATAAAAACGGAACTGAAAAAGGAGTGATTCCTGGTTATGAATTTAAAAAAGCACTTTTCGGAATTTGGTTAGGTATGAAACCAGCTGATAAAAAGCTTAAAAACGGAATGTTAGGAAACAATTAATCCTACACTTATATACATGAAAACTGCATACATTTATAGTGCGTTACTTGCGTTTACGCTGCAAATGGGTTTTGCTCAAAGCGTTGTTGGGAAATGGAAAACCATTGACGATGAAACGGGAGAAGCAAAATCAATCGTAGAAATCTACCAAAAAAATGGAAAGATTTATGGAAAGGTAGTAGGCATTTTTGATGCATCAAAACGTGATGGATTATGCGAGAAATGTAAAGGAAGTCGAAAAAATAAGCCAGTTTTAGGAATGCAAATCATCGATGGATTGACCAAAGATGATGATGAATATTCAGATGGGAAAATTCTTGATCCTGAAAAAGGAAAAGAATATACTTGTAAAATATGGCTCGATTCCAGCAATAAAAACAAATTATATGTGCGTGGTTATGTCGCGTTTTTTTACCGAACCCAAAATTGGTATCGCGTAGAATAATTACATAAAACAAACTTCAAAAACCACTCTGAAAAATGAGTGGTTTTTTTATGCAAAGTATGTACCTTTGAACAATGGCATATTTCATTGACGTCATATTACCAATTCCACTTCAGCGACTTTTTACGTATAGTATAACAGAAGCCGAAGCACAATTTCTGCAACAAGGAATGCGCGTGGCTGTACCATTTGGAAAAAGTAAAGTATATACAGCCTTAGTCTACAAAATTCATCAGCAAGCTCCAGAAGTGTATGAAGCAAAAGAAATTCAACAAATTCTAGATGAAGAACCAATTGTTACGAAGCAACAATTACAGCATTGGGAATGGATTTCAAGTTATTATATGGCGAGTTTGGGCGAAGTATTCCGTTCTGCAGTACCAAGTGCATTTTTATTAGAAAGTGAAACGATTATTTCTAAATACGAAGATGGGAATGTAGATGAAAGTCAGTTAAAAGATGATGAGTTTTTAATTTTTGAAGCATTACAGCATCAATCGTTATTAAAAATTCAAGAAATCAGTAGTATTCTCGGAAAGAAAAATGTGTTGCCAGTCTTAAAAAGATTGATCGACAAAGAAGTAATTCAAGTATATGAAGAAATCTACGAGCAGTACAAACCAAAGTTAGTTCGTTATGTAAAACTGCATACAAACTATGCGAGTGAAGAAAGTTTGCAAGAATTATTAGACTCACTCAATAGAGCAAAAAAACAACGCGAAGTTATTCTCTCATTATTCTCCATTTCGGCAACAACAAAACGACCGATTTCTGTCAAAGAATTAACAAAACAAAGCAAAGCAAGTTCGGCTGTTGTCAAGGTGTTAATTGACAAAGAAATTTTAGAGGAATATTACATTCAAAAAGATCGAATAGAATATAACGGTGATGAAACGGAAGATTCAAAACAATTAAATCCGTACCAAGAAGAAGCCTACGAAACCATACAAACTGCTTTTAAAACACAAGATGTTTGCTTGTTATATGGTGTAACATCTTCGGGAAAAACGGAAGTATATGTAAAGTTGATTGAAGAGATTATAGCAACTGGAAAACAAGTATTATACCTCTTGCCAGAAATAGCCTTGACAACGCAACTTATCACACGTTTACAGCAATACTTTGGAGAAAAAGTAGCAATATATCATTCTAAATATTCTGTTCATGAACGTGTAGAAGTTTGGAATAATGTATTGCATAGCAAACCCAAAGCTCAAATAGTAATAGGAGCACGTTCTTCATTGCTATTGCCGTTTTCTAATTTAGGTTTAATTATTGTGGATGAAGAACATGAAACTTCATTTAAACAATACGATCCTGCACCGAGATATCATGCACGCGATGCCGCAATTGTATTGGCAAAAATGCATCAAGGAAAAATAGTATTGGGTTCTGCAACACCAAGTGTAGAGAGTTATTTCAACACAAAAAATAACAAGTATGCATTGGCAACGATTACAAGACGTTATGGAGATGTTTTAATGCCAGATATGGAATTAGTCGATATCAAAGAAAAGCATCGTAAAAAGCGCATGAAAGGTCATTTTTCAGACCGTTTGTTAGAAGAAATAGAAGAAACGCTTGAAAATGGCGAACAAGTGATTCTATTTCAAAATCGTCGTGGTTATGCGCCAATTATTGAATGCAATACTTGTGGACATTCACCACAATGCCCAAATTGTGATGTAAGTTTAACCTATCATCATTATAAAAATCAATTGCGTTGTCATTATTGCAGTCATCACATAGCGATGCAACAACAATGTTTGGCGTGTGGAGGTCACGAATTGGACTCCAAAGGTTTTGGAACGCAACAAATAGAGCAGGAGCTGAATGAAATATTGCCCGATATTAAAGTTGGGCGAATGGATTTAGATACAACTCGTGGGAAACACGGCTATCAAAAAATTATTTCTTCGTTTGAACAACAGGAAATTCAAATTTTGGTTGGTACGCAAATGCTTACGAAAGGACTGGATTTTAGAAATGTGAATTTGGTCGGAATCATGAATGCAGATAGCATGCTTAATTTCCCTGATTTTAGAGCGCACGAACGTAGTTTTCAACTTATTCAACAAGTTGCCGGTCGCGCCGGAAGAACTAAAAAGAGAGGAAAAGTCATTGTACAGACGTACAATCCGTATCATCAAATATTGCAACAAGTTTCTATGGGAAATTACGAAGCAATGTTTATAGATCAACTGAATGATCGACGACAGTTTCATTATCCACCGTTTTATAGATTAATTAAAATTACGCTTAAACACAAAGAGTACAATCGCGTGAATGAAAGTGCGGCATGGTTTGCTAAATCGCTTCGCAACAGTTTTGGAGATAATGTATTAGGTCCGGAATTTCCGCCAATTGCACGAATTCGAAACTTGTATTTAAAAAACATCTTATTAAAAATTCCGAAACAACAGTCGTTGGCAAAAACCAAAGATGTGATTTCACGAATTAAAGCGAGTTTCTTGTCAATTTCAGAATATAGAAGTATTCGAATTATTATTGATGTAGATACGGTTTAAATTTGGTATTGATAAATTGGTAATGAGTGTAGAGATTTTTTTTCTAAAAAGTCATTTCAAGTAATTTTTGGGGGAAATGTATGGAGGAATACTTGAAAATTTTTGTTTTAACGTCAAGCAATCTATGTGAAGTCGAGAAATGTGTAGCTTACAGTCTGAGCGTAATCGACGACTAAATATTAGAAAGAGCTTCAGATAATTCTACTTTCTTATTTCTACTTAAAGGAATTAATTGACCAGCAATTTCAACATTTTTACTATTAAAACGATCTACTTTGTCCAAATTCACGATATAAGATTTGTGAATTCTTAAAAACTTATTTTCAGGCAATTGCTTCTCAAAAGCTTTCATTGTAGAAAGAACGACAATATTACTTTCGTCAGTAACTAATTTTACATAATCACCTAGCGCTTCAATCCACTTAATACTGTTTAAAATAACTTTACGTTTTTTCAAGTTACTCTTCACAAAAATGTGATCATCATCTTCGGCGCTTTTTGCTCCAAAGCTCGACTTGTCAAGGGCTCGCGCAATTGCTTTGTCAAAACGATCTTTCGTTAAAGGTTTGTGTAAAAAGTCGGTAACATCGTAATTAAAAGCTTTAAAAGCGTATTCAGTTTTTCCTGTTACCATGATAACCTGCGGCGGATTTTTTAACGACTCAAGCAAGTCAAAACCGTTTAAAACAGGCATTTCTATATCCAAAAATATTAAATCGACGTTATTTGTTTTAAGGCCATTTTTAGCCTCTATAGCGTTACTATACTCTGCAATTAAATTTAAAGAGGGATGATTTAATATCAACTTGGCGACAGCCATACGTTGTATAGAAGAATCATCTACGATTATACAGTTAAGCTTCATAAGCGAATTAGCGATTTTTTGAAATTTGGGTACATGCAATGTTATAAAAAATAAATCAAAACAGCAACAAATTAGCGGATTTATTACTGAATTTAACGAAAAAAAAGAAGTATTTTTATTTGGTTTACAACAAATAAACAGTACATTTGCGCCCAATTTCAATTAAAAATAGTATTTATGAATCATTATGAAACTGTTTTCATTTTAAATCCCGTTTTATCTGAAACTCAGATAAAGGAAACAGTAGCGAAATTTGAGGATTTCATCGTTTCTAGAGGTGGCAAAATGATTTCAAAAGAAGATTGGGGGCTAAAAAAGTTAGCGTATCCAATTCAACACAAAAAGAGTGGTTTCTATCACTTATTCGAATTCCAAGCTCCAGGAGAAGTTATTACTCCGTATGAGTTAGAATTTAGACGTGACGAGCGTATCATGCGTTATTTAACAGTACGTTTAGATAAACATGCAATTGCTTGGGCAGAGAAAAGAAGAAATAGAAAAACCGCTAAATCTTAAGAAATATGTCTTCAATAGAACAACAAGCAAAAGGAAAGAAAGAAGGAGAAATTAGATATTTAACTCCTTTAAACATCGAAACTACAAAGGCAAAGAAATATTGTCGTTTTAAGAAGTCAGGTATCAAATATATCGATTATAAAGATCCAGATTTCTTAATCAAATTTGTAAACGAGCAGGGGAAATTATTACCACGTCGTTTAACAGGAACTTCATTAAAGTATCAACGAAAAGTGTCTGTAGCTGTAAAAAGAGCACGTCACTTAGCATTAATGCCATATGTTGGCGATATGTTAAAATAAAATAGAGACAGATTATGGAACTTATTTTAAGACAAGACGTTGAAAACTTAGGATTTAAAGATGACGTTGTAACTGTGAAAAACGGATACGGAAGAAACTATTTAATTCCTCAAGGATTTGCAACATTAGCAACAAGTTCAGCTAAAAAAGTTTTAGCAGAGAACTTGAAACAAAAAGCATATAAAGAGCAAAAATTAGTGGATGAAGCTAACGCAACTGCAAAAGCATTGTTAGGTTTAGAAATTAAAATTACTGCAAAAACAGGAGCTGGAACGAAATTATTCGGATCAGTTAATAACATCGATTTAGCAGAAGCATTAAGTAAAGCAGGTCACGCAATTGAGAAGAAATTCATCAAGGTGATCGGTGGAAGCGTAAAAAGAACTGGTAAATACGAAGCGAAAGTTAGATTGCACAGAAGTGTAGTTGTTGACTTACCATTCGAAGTTATTGCAGAAGCAAAATAAGAACGCCAAGCGTTTGTATAGAAAGCCACTCAATTTTGAGTGGCTTTTTTTGTGCTATAATTTTCAATAGTTGTAAATTTGCACTTTTATTTTCAAAAGCATGAAATATACTAGACTTACAAAAGAGCAGTTAGAGGAGTTACACCAAGAATTTATCAACTTTTTAGCAACGCAATCCATTACTGCAGACGAATGGGCAACGCTTAAAACGGAAAAGCCAGCAGTAGCCGAACAAGAAATTGATGTGTTTAGCGATTTGGTTTGGGAAGGTGTATTGACACAAGCAACGTATCTTGAAAATATTTCATCGCAACACATGTATTTATTTCACTTGCGTGAAGACGAAATGAAGTTGATTGCTGTAAAAATTCTAAACGAATCTATTGATATCACTACGAAAGAAGGTTTTGCTTGGTTGCAAGAAAACTATTCAACTGAAGAAGTCGAAATTTTAACAGCTAATAAAGCGTATTCAGAAGACAGAAACGCAGATAAATTTGCACTGTTACAACAGGGTTCAAACATTACCAAAGGGCAATTGTTTCAATGGTTTGAAACGATGATGGCGTAAATGATTTACGATTTTAGATTTACAATTGTTGATTGCTGATTTTTGAGTATATTAATTTAAATAGATTTAAAAATATAATAGTTTTAAATCATTCAATCTTTTCATCTTTCAATTTTTCAATCCACAAAAAAATAGACTTATATTTGCGGGATAATACTGAATCATGGCACAAAAACCAAGCATACCAAAAGGAACAAGAGACTTTTCTCCAATAGAAGTTGCAAAACGTAACTATATTTTTAACATCATAAAATCAGCTTTTCAAAACTTTGGATTTCAACCTATTGAAACACCATCGTTTGAAAAATCGAGTACGTTGTTAGGGAAATATGGTGAAGAAGGCGATCGCTTGATTTTTAAAATATTGAATTCAGGAGATAAAGTAAAGAAAGCTGATTTGAAAGCTTTGGAAGATGGAAATTTAGCGCGTTTTTCAAATTCACTTTCTGAAAAAGCGTTACGCTATGATTTAACCGTTCCTTTTGCACGCTATGTAGTGCAACACCAAAATGATATTACATTTCCATTTAAACGCTATCAAATTCAGCCTGTTTGGCGTGCTGATAGACCACAACATGGAAGGTTTCAAGAGTTTTTTCAATGTGATGCTGATGTCGTTGGATCAAAGTCTTTATGGCAAGAAGTGGAATTCGTTCAATTGTATGATAAAGTATTTTCTAACTTAGGTTTGAATGGTGTTACAATCAAAATAAACAATCGTAAAATCCTTTCAGGAATTGCGGAAGTGATTGGTGCAAAAGATAAGCTAATCGATTTTACAGTCGCGTTAGATAAGTTAGATAAAATTGGCGAAGATGGCGTGAAAAACGAAATGATGAACAAAGGCATTTCTGCGGAAGCGATAGAAAAAGTACAGCCTTTATTCAGTTTTTCAGGAAGCTTAGACCAAAAGTTAGAGCAGTTAAAAGGTTTATTGGTAAGTTCGGAAGAAGGAATGCAAGGAGTTTCTGAATTAGAATTTGTTTTTGAAGCCATTGAAGTTTTAGGATTAGAAACTGCTGCATTAGATTTAGATATTACGCTTGCTAGAGGTTTAAATTACTATACAGGAGCTATTTTTGAAGTTGCTGCACCAGAAGGCGTAAAAATGGGCTCTATTGGCGGCGGCGGACGTTATGATGACTTAACTGGAATCTTTGGATTAAAAGATGTGAGTGGCGTTGGAATTTCGTTTGGATTAGATAGAATTTACTTAGTGTTAGAAGAGTTAGGTTTATTCCCAGAGACAGTTTCTGACAAAGTAGATGTATTGTGTATTAATTTTGGAGAGAAAGAAGCATTGGCCTCTTTAAAATTAATCAAAGTATTGCGTGAAGCAGGAAAAAGCGCAGAGCTATTTCCAGACAATGCAAAAATGAAAAAGCAAATGAATTACGCTAACAAGCGCGATATTCCGTATGTAATTATCATTGGAGGAAACGAATTGGAAAACAATACGTGCATTGTAAAAAACATGAAAAACGGAACGCAACTAGAAGTTCCTTTTGATGAAGTGTTGACGGCGTTTTGAAATGCTAAATGTTAAATGCTGAATTTTAAATGTAAAAGTGTTTTTGTACTAAGAAAGAGTTTAGTTTTATAGCACTTCTCGATACAAATTTGTTGCACTTGATAGCTGCGCTAGGTATTTTCAATCAAAATATATTTTGGTTTTAATAATACTCGAAGTGACGTTTTTTGTTTGAAATAAAATGGTGTTTTTTAAGACCCAAGACCCAAGACCCAAGACCGTTTATAAGTTTAACAGTTTAGATTTTGAAACAAGCAGAAAGTAAACAACCAACTTACTATTATTTAATAATAATCTTTTTAATCAAACTACCTTCTGTAAAGTCTAATTTTATGATATAGACTCCTTGCTTCATTTGTTGTACATCTAGAGTGGTTTGTGTATTTCCAGAAATAGTACGTTGTAAAATTTGTTCTCCTAGTAAATTGTAGAGCACAATATTTTGTAATGAATGATTGGCTGTATCAATGTAGAGTTTATCTTTTACAGGATTTGGATATATATTCACGTTAGCTAAAAGTTCATCATTTACACTTAATGGAATCACGATGACACTTACCATTTTGTTTGTAACATTATTTCCACATTCAGCATTTGTAGCTGTTAGTGTAACTGTGTAATCTCCAGAAACAGCATAGGTATGCGTTGGACTTACATCTGTAGACATGTTTCCATCACCAAAACCCCAAGAATATGAAGTAGCATCAGAGGACGTATTTGTAAAAGTTACTTCTCCATCATCGGCTGCACTAACTTGAAATGTATAGTCAGGAGTAGGAGAAGGATTTACGGTTACAGTAACTTCTTTTCGAGCACTTTTTAATGAATTTATTTTCCAATCGTAAAAGAAATAATAGAAATCTGCACCAGCACTACTATTTTTGATAGAGACACTTCCGTTAGTATACGGATAATTTACTCCAGAATTAGTTCTATAAACAGATAAACCTGACGATAATTCTTTTATCGCTAAGCGTAAATTGTTAGCTACAGGTAAAATGAAATCTAAATCGACTGTTTGTACACCAGAAGTTGGAAGAATTACAATTCTTGAATCTAGCATGTTTCCAGAACTATCTTGTAATTGTATTTCAAGTTCTCCCGTTTGGTTAGAATTTATTGTTACTTCATCTAACATTACAGATTCTACACAATCGAATATTAGGTATTGCGCAACATTTGTAAACTGAGATCCACCTGATTCGCTATCTGTGATGCCAATATTAGCTTTGTCAATAACATCTTCTACATAATAACTTGTCGTTGAAGTTAAGGTAGGTGTATTGTATGTACTTCCTGTTGCTATAGGTGTATCGCCATCAATAGTTGTATACCAATTTAATGTTCCGCTTCCGGTCGCAGATAACATGGCAGATCCTGAATCGCAAAAGTCAGTTCCGTTTGCTACTGGTATCGGTGTAGTAGCTATCAAAGTAACGTCTTGTACTGTTTTAGCATTGTCTGTTACAGTAACTGATATTGTTTGTGGTTGATATCCTGGCGCTTCATAAGTAACATTGTATGTTCCTCCATCTATAAGTCTATAGTAATCTCCGTGTTCTTCATAAGAAAAAACATAAGAGTTCAATTTATCATGTCCAGCAATAGAAATTTGTGCTGCAATAGGGTTTCCAGATGCATCAGTTATCTTTCCTTGAAAACCATAATTAGCTTGTTTCATATAATCTAAAAAAGCTTGTCTATTAAATTCCCAGTGATTAGGTAGCTCTGCTTCAGGCAGAAATTTTATATCAGATAATTCTACGGTCACTTCTTTACTGTGAAGATAAAAGTTTGTAAAATCTTGTCTTCCGCCATAAACTAAAAACCATTGTACGCCATTGGTAACACCAGGACTTGGGTATATACCAGCATCTTCATCAACGGTCATATAGGTAGTGTCTCCTAAAAGATCGCTAGCATTTTGTGCATTGGTAGCGTATATTACAGAAATGCGCTCATAATAATCATGATCGGCATGTTGTGTTGTTGTATTGTCATACGGATAGTTTATTAATTCTGTTCCACCATGAAGATTTGCTACAAGTACAAAGTTTCGTGAAGCTTGAAAATTCATAAAAGACTCAGTTTCTGCTTCGTAATTACCATTTACGGCATTATCGTGAATTCCACCTATGTTATCAGGATAGTTACGATTCAAATCTTGTCCAGAAGAATTAGATCTAGTAGGATTATTGATCGTATTACTTCCGGCTGCGCCATAAGTTCCGTCTGGGTTTGCTAATGGATTGATGTAAATTTCTGTAGAATTTACTAAATCAGCTATCTCACTATCTGTTGCGTAGTTTGAAAGTAAATGGTCAATGAGCCTAATCATTAATGGATATCCAGCCAATTCATCTCCATGCATGGAAGAAGAATAGAAAAATTCAGGTTCTGCTTCTTTTGTAGCTACATTATCAGAAATTTTCAAAACATATAATTCTCTTCCGTTTGGAGTCGTTCCTATACTTTCTAATGAACATAAACTTGGATAATCAGTTACAAAAGATTGCATTTTAGCAACATATTGTGAATAGGTTGGATATAAATTCCACTGTGTATCCCATTGGGCTAGTGTATGTTCAGGGAGATTTGCATGCGGATTAAATTCATTGTCTTCCGTAGAAACTTCATAATCTAAACCATACGATAAAAATCGATTGAATGTCGTAGGGTTTGCATAGGCCTCAACTTTTAATGTTTGCCTATTAATTGGTTTGTGCCCAAAGGAAAGAAACGAAGCAATTTCTTGTAACTGTGTTTCATTTTGTGCTGTAAATTGAAAACAAACTTCTCCTTTTTGGTTCAGATATTGTTCAGCTTTAGAGCGATTTCTATTTTGGGAATGTAATGAGTACGCCAAAAACCCTGCTAATATGAGCAACATGGTAGTTTTTTTCATTGTAGGTTATTTTTTTGATGTGTTTGGGTGTTATAATAAAAAGTAAAAACTGATTATTATAATAATCTTTTATAGGTCTTTCTACGCTTGTGTGTCACAGGTTCAAAATGTTTCCAAAGTTGGTGAATTGCAGTGTTTTCAATCAATTCAGGGGTTCGGATACAGGTTTGAATATTCTTTTCAGTAAACGTAAGGTAATATTCCATAAATAGAATGGCTGTCAATCCTTTGTTTTGATATTCAGGATGCACGCCTATTAAATAGAATGTGATATTTTCTGGTTTCTTACGAGCTTTCAATAAGTGAAAAATCCCGAAAGGAAACAACTTGCCATTTACTTTTTGCAAGGCTTTCGCAAAAGAAGGCATTACAATAGCAAAAGCAACTAATTTATCATCTTTATCAACTACAAATTTTATAAACTCAGGATTGATAAATCCGATATATCGCTTTTTAAAATATTCTTTTTGAATGTCATTAATCGGAACAAAAGAAGACAGAGAAGCATAGGAAGCGTTGAATAAATCAAACATTTCATCAACATATGGCATAATCTCTTTCGTCTTTGTAAAATTGAGTTCTCGAAGTTGATAACGCTTTTTAACTAAGTTTTGAACGCGTTCAAAAAACTTAGGTTTTACATTCTCAAAAGGAAACTTATTTTCTAAATATTCCTTTTCTTTCACCAATCCGTGATGAATTAAATGTTTCTCATAATAGGGATGATTGTACCAAGTAATCATGGTTCCAATATGTTCGAAACCTTCGGTAAGTACTCCAACTTTATCTAAATTGGAAAATCCGACAGGACCTTCCATGTATTCTAAATTATGTGATTGACCTATTTCAGTTATTTTATCAAGCAAAGCACCTGAAACCTCAAAATCGTCAATCATATCAAACCAGCCAAAACGCATTTTGGATAGTTTTTGTTCTTTCACTTCAATCCAATTGACAATAGCAGCCACACGACCAACAATTTTCCCATCTCTAAATGCTAAGAAAAACTGTGCGTCAGCATCTAAAAAGGCTGGATTTTTATCTTTGTCAAATGTTTCTAATTCATCCTTTACAATAGGCGGAACCCAATATTTTGAATTTTTATAAAGACTAAAAGGAAACTTTACAAATGCTTTTAATTCTTTCTTATTGGCTACTTCTCGAACGTGAATCATTAATTATGAATTTGGTTGATACAAAAGATTAGTTGTCATTGTCACCATCATCTTCAAACTTTTCCAACTCTTTTTCATCTTTTTTCTTCTTCTTATCCTTAGGATCTTCACCATTTGGATCTTGCTCATCAATCGGAATCAATTCATCTTCGTGCCAATCATCAAATCGATACGAAAGTCCAAAACCAGCAAAAATACGTGTTGGTGTATTCTTTACTCCAGCACCAATATATCCGTCTAATTGAAGGTTTTCAGCTAATAAATACGCGCCTCCACCTCTAAATAAAGCATCTGCATATAAATCGCCATCAATTCCTTGATGCTCTATAAAAGCAGACCATTTTGGATTGTCAAACGCATGTGTTAAAGTTAAAATATAGCTCAATTCTTTAGAGTCTGAAGTAATTCGATCATAAGTAATATTAGATACAAATACCCAACGTCCTGCAAAGTGACTTTGTGTAGCAACCGTAACTTTTGGACTTATCGAAGGTTCTGTACGTGGAAAATACGGATTGTCTGAAAACACAAAATTAGCGCCAACATATACACCAATTGCAGGAATTAAATCTTTCCAACGGAATGAGTTGTTTGCTTTCCAGCTATATAAATTTGGCTTTTCTTGTGACGATTTAATGTACGGATCGTAAATCATATATTTTGCACCAATGGTATGTGATAAAAAACCATTTCTATTAAATTCTATTGCTGGACTTGAAGCGTTTCTTGTAAACGTGTCAAATTGATATGCGCCTTCCCAACTAATTTCTAATTGTTCTTTAAACAGCCCATAACGTAAGGCGAAATCGATTCCGAAAGCATTTGTTTCGGTATTTAATTTCTTGTGTTCTTGTTTATCTACAAACATTCCAGCTTCAAACTGAATGACTCTTTTTCCAACAGAAAATGCGCTTATAGATGCTCCTGGACGATTGGAATTAATTACTTCTGTATATTGAGCAAACGCAGCAGTTGAGAAAAATAAAAAACCGATTACTGCTAAGAAAGATGTTGTTTTCATATATCTATAAATAGGTTGTTTTTGTAAATTAAAAAAAAACATTCGTTCAAATAATGCTCACAAATAATATAGGCTATGAGCAACGTATGTTTTTTTAACAATTTTTAACAGGTTTAAGCCAAAACTACATAAAATTATAGTTTTTTATCTAGTAAAAACGATAATAAATCTGCATAAATTGTATTTTTGAAAAAATATAGGTCATAATATAATATGGGAGTACTAAGAACAATAGCAATCATAATTCTAGTGATGTATGCATTACGCATATTGGGTAGGTTGTTTGCGCCTTTTATGATACGTTATGTAGCAAAGAAAGCTGAAAGGCGTTTTTCAGAACAATTCAATCAGCATGCTCAGCACAATGAGCAGCAACGTACTAAAGAAGGAGAAACTACGATTGATAAAGTGCCGAATAATAAATCATCCAAAAATGTAGGAGAATATATAGACTTTGAAGAAGTAGATTAGCATTTTATAAATTTGCCTTTCTATAAAAAGTCTTTCCAAAAAAGGTTTAGTATATTGCCATCGATCCATACACGTTAAAAATTACACCAAGTGAATTTAGATATTAAAAAGTTTATTCCACATGCAATTGCGTTAGCGCTGTTTATTGCGATGTCACTGGCATACTTTTATCCTGTCGTTCAAGGAAAAAAAATGCAACAGCAAGATATTATCCAATATGCTGGAATGGCAAAAAAGCAAAATGATTTCCGAAATGCAACTGGAGAAGAATTGTATTGGACAGATAATGCGTTTGGTGGTATGCCAACGTATCTTTTAGGAGCTAGATATCCGCATTCGTATATTAAAACCTTAGACAGAACGCTGCGATTTTTACCGCGTCCGGCAGATTATTTATTTCTATATTTCTTAAGTATATACGTCTTGTTGCTTGTCATGAAAGTTGATTGGCGACTCTCCATACTGGGCGCCATAGCGTTCGGGTTTTCCACCTATTTTATTATCATTCTCGGTGTTGGTCACAACGCCAAGGCACATGCCATAGCTTATTTTCCATTAGTATTATCAGGAATATTACTCGCTTTTCAGCGGAAATACGTCTGGGGATTTTTGTTAACTGCAGTCGCCATGTCATTAGAAATTATGACGTCGCATCCGCAGATGACATATTACTTGATGATGTTGGTCTTTGTGATTGGTATTGTGTATTTGATCGATTTCTATCAAAAAAAGGAGCTACCACACTTTTTTAAAGCTTCCGGATTATTGTTAGCAGCTGTGATTTTAAGTATAGGTGTGAATTGTGCAAGCCTACTGACAACTAAACAGTATGCAGATTGGAGTATTCGTGGTGAAAGCGAATTGACTATAAAACCAGACGGAAATAAAAAAGAACGTAAAGGACTCTCTAAAGAATATATTACTGAATACAGTTACGGAAAAATGGAGACTTTCAACTTGTTAATGCCTCGATTTATGGGTGGAGCAGGAACTGAAGATTTTGGAACAGATTCCAATTTATATGAGGTTTTATTGAAAGGTGGATACCCTCCAGCTCAAGTGCGAGAAATTGTGAGGTATGTTCCAGGGTATTGGGGAGATCAACCTATTGTAGCTGCGCCAGCGTATGTAGGAGCAGTTATTATTTTCTTAGCATTTTTAGGATTGTTTTTGGTTAGAAGCAGAGCGAAATGGTGGCTTGCTGGTGGAATTTTATTATCTGTGTTATTGTCTTGGGGGAAAAATCTAAGTTTCCTTACAGATTTTATGATTGATTATTTTCCACTGTATAGCAAATTTAGAGCGGTTTCGTCCATGCAAGTGATTTTGGAACTGTGTATTCCTATTTTGGGTATTTTGGCCTTAGCGCGATTATTTAAAAAGGAAACTCTTGAGGAGAACCAGAAAAAAACGGAACGATTAATTTACATTGTAACAGGATCTTTTGTAGTTGTAATTTTAGGACTTGTCGCTTTTAAATCCTCTTTATTTAATTTTACTGGTTTAAGTGATGCGTATTATGAGCAAGTAAGTTTTGGTCCAGAACTTATGAAAGTCATTCGCGAAGATCGATCTGCAATGTTGACAAAAGATGCAATCCGTTCTTTAATCTTAATTCTACTCACCGCAGGAGTTTTAATTGCTTTTGTGAAAAGAAAAGTCAAAGAAAATGTTGTCATTGTATTAATTGCAGGATTGTTACTATTCGATTTGGTTTCGGTAGCAAGAAGTTATGTAAGCACGGAAGGATTTGTGAGTAAAGCACAATTTGAATATCCATACAAAACACTTGAAGTTGACAAACAAATTTTAAAAGATAAAGGACATTACCGTGTATTTGAACCAAGATTAAAATTGGCAAATTCACGTACTGCTTACTTCCATAATACACTTGGTGGTTATCATGCCGCAAAACCAAGACAATTTCAAGAGTTATATGACTTTTATCTTGATAGTGGGCGTAAAAGGTTTGAAGTTACTGAGCGAAATATCAATATCATCAATATGATGAATATACGATATATCATCAAAGATTTAGAAGGTGAACAAGATCAAGCTGGAGCAGGAGCAATTGCACTCAGAAATCCGTATCCAAATGGAAATGCTTGGTTTGTTAAGAAAATAAACTTTGTTGAAACAGCAGATGATGAAATATTGTCGCTTTATGGGTTGGATACAAAAGAAGAAGCTATCTTCCGTAAAGGACAAGAGGCAGAAAAAAACCTTAAAGATTCTTATGGCAAAGATTCACTATCTACAATTAAATTGACAAGCTATAAACCAAATGATTTAACCTATACTTCCGAAAATACAGAAGCAGGTTTTGCTGTATTTTCAGAAGTTCATTATCCACATGGATGGAATGCCTATCTTGATGGAAAACCTGTTCCACATTATCGTGTAGACTACGTTTTACGTGGACTGGAAGTACCAGCAGGAAAACATACAATTCAATTCAAATTTGAGCCTACAATTGTAGAAAAAGGAATTACTGTTTCACTTACGAGTACTATCATTTTATTTTTATTGATTCTTGGTGGTGTGTACTATGAGTTTAGGCGTAAAAAAGGAATGGAAAAAGCATAATTAGTTTTTTAGATTATGGCTAAAAAGGTAGTAATTGTTACATACTATTGGGCACCTGCCGGTGGACCGGGCGTACAACGTTGGTTAAAATTTGTAAAATATCTACGTGATTTTGACATTGAACCAATTGTGTTTATTCCTGAAAACCCAAGTTACCCAATGGTGGATGAAACCTTTTCGGATGATATTCCTAAAGATATTACTATCATCAAGCAGCCAATTTTTGAACCATATAAGTTTGCGGAACTATTCTCAAAGAAAAAATCAAAAACAATTAGTAAAGGCATTATTGCGAAAGAAAAACAATCTTTTGTAGAAAAAACGATGCTCTATATTCGTGGAAACTTTTTTATTCCTGATGCGCGAAAATTTTGGGTAAAGCCTTCGGTTGCATTTTTGAAGAAATACCTCAAAGAGAACAATATAGATACCATCATAACTACTGGTCCGCCACATAGTGTACATTTAATTGGACTCAACTTGCGAAAACAATTAGCTGTAAAATGGCTGGCAGATTTTAGAGATCCTTGGACAACGATTGGATATCATAATGAATTGCGTTTGACAGAAAAGTCAAAACAAAAACACCTCAAACTTGAATCGGAAGTATTGCAAACGGCAGATCAAGTGGTGACTACAAGTTTTACTACAAAAGAAGAGTTTTCAGCACTCACTAAACAGCCTATAGAAGTGATTACCAACGGATATGATGTAGAGAAATATTCACAACTTCCAATGGATAAAAAATTTACTTTATCACATATTGGTTCCTTGCTTTCTGAGCGAAATCCGTTGATTTTGTGGGAAGTATTATCCGAGTTGGTTCAAACAAATGAAGACTTTGCCAATGATTTTCAATTACAATTTGCTGGAGTTGTTAGTGAACGTATTCAACGTGCTATACGTGAAGTTGGCTTGGAAGATCGTACAATCTATTTTGGCTATGTTTCACATCAAAAAGCATTGCAATTACAGCGTTCTTCACAAGTTTTATTAGTGATTGAGATTGATGCCGAAAAAACCAAAGGAATTATAGCTGGAAAGCTATTTGAATACATGGCAGCGGAACGACCAATTATTGGTCTAGGACCGAAAGATGCAGACATTGCAAAGATCATTCAGGAGACCAATACAGGAACTTACTTTTTATATACCGAAAAGGAGCAACTCAAAACACAAATCTTAACGTACTACGAAGCATTTAAGAATAAACAATTGCAAGTGTTTCCAATTGGATTACAGAAGTTTTCGCGCAAAGCGTTAACCAAAAAATTGGCTGAGGTTTTGAAATCACTTTAGTTTCTTTAAGAATTACTTCGCATCTTTATATCTACTTTATTTATTACTATTGATTCGGTATGAATTTTGATAAAATACTGCACAAAAAGTAGTTGATATTTTTACTAAAAAGCAATGCCATGCACAAACCATTTTTCATTATAGTTTTATTTTCATGTATTTTTTCTTGTAAAGCGCAAATTGAGATAAAAGAAAGCGAAACGCAGCAAAAGGAAACATATACAAGGTTAAGGGGTAAAAAAGGTTGGGGATTTGTCAATCAAAAAGGAGATACTATTATTCCTTTTGGGAAATATAAGTTTTTAAATCCTATTGATGAAGAAGATATGATTTTGGCGCATGGGAAAGGAAAAAGCGGTTATATAAATATCAAAGGAGATACTATTGTACCGTTTATATACGAAGATTTAAGCGTATTTTCGCAGGGTTTGGCGCCAGCAAAAAAGAATGGTAAGTATGGTTTTGTTGATAGAAAAGGAACTGTTGTTATTCCGTTTTTATATGAGAATGAAAGTCATTTTCGTAAATGTAAATTGGCTCGTGTAAAACGAAATGGTGCATACGGATTTATCAATCAAAAAGGAGTTGCAGTACTTCCTTTAAAATATGAAAATGTAAATTGTAATAATGTAGATTCAATGGTTTCTGCAAAACAAAATGGAAAATGGGCTTTCTTTTCTTGTGGTGGTGAACAATTAACCGATTTTGAGTTTGATAAAATAAAGGAATCACGGTATAATTACAGAAATGGAACGTACTTTGAGAATGGTTTGTGTCTTGTAGAAAAAAATGGAAAATATGCTTATTTGAATAAAAAATTAGAAGTAATTGTTCCGTTTGGCACATACGATGTTTGCAAACCTTTTCGTAACTTTTTGAGTATTGTAGCGAAAAGAGGGAAATTTGGAATTATAGATAATTTGGGCAATGTTATTTTACCACTACAATACGATCTAATTGAGTACCCGAAAGAATATTCAAGCGAATCTGAATTGTTTGCAGTCACAAAAGGAAAAAACATCCAGTTCTTAGATAAAAATGCGAAGCCTATTACCGATTTTACAATTAAATCATATGAATGGGATTCGTATAAAAACAATGAAGAAAAGTATAACCGATATTTTGTATTGACGAATACTTCAGGGAAAATGGGGACATTATCAAAAAATGGTACAGCGGAAATTCCTTTTATATATGAAACAATAGAACCTTTTGACGGAAACCCAGTAACGTCTGCTACAAAGGGTGGAAAAGTTGGTCTAATTGATACTAAGGGAAATACAATACTTCCATTTAAATATGACGAAATTGCTACAGGAAGATTCTTTGATCACTATATAGTGCGTATAGCAGATATGTGTAGCATTGTAGATAAAAAAGGAAATCCATTATTTACAACTTCTTATGAAAGTATTACACCAGTTTTTTATGATAGAAATAATAAGTTTATTGTTCAAAAAAATGGACTTCGAGGTATTGTTGATTTGAATGAAAAAGTAATCATTCCAATTGAATATGATGAAATTTCAAATTGGGTTGAATATGGTCCAGATGAACATTTTGTCACAAAAAATAATAAAAAAGGATTGATAAGTAGGGAAGGGAAAATTGTTATTCCAGCTGCATACGATGAAATTAGAGTAGATAATTCAAAATTGATTCGAGTGAAAAACAATGGACTTTATGGTACTATTGATTGGAATAATACAATTGTACATCCAATAAAATATCAACAGATTTTATGGAAATGGCCATACTTAACACGAAAACCATTAAACATTATTTATCTTCAAAAAGATGGGCGTTATTTCTCAACAGATATTAAAGGGAAAATACTAGAAAAAAGTGTGAGTAAAAAGCGTATTGATGAAATGTTTAATTAGACGCTAGTAATGTAAAAATTAGCTATATAATTGGTGAGTACATTACAAAGTGTATTTGTCACTTTGTACAGCTATATGATTCTTAATCATGCTATTCTTTCTGTAAAGTAAAAAGTATTAAAAGTCTTACTTTTTACTTTGATTTCGAATAAAATTCTTTTAGTTTTAGCTATAAAAGAAATAGTAGATATTATGAGAACTGAAGAATTAATATTAACTGCATCTGGAATCTTATTGACTCTTGTTACTTTGATTATCGGTATTTTAAAATTTTCAAAGCAAAAAAAAAGAGAGTTTCAAAAGACTTTTTTCTCAACCCAATTAGAAATATACAAGCAAGCTGCACATCACGCAGCTGCATTATATGTGTATCCGAAATCATCTGATGAATATATGGCACATCGCTATAAATATAAAAATCTATTCTTAGGTGAAATGTGTATTGTGGAAGATAAGATAGTAGAAGAAAGAATGGTTCAATTCAACACTATTTTAAATTGGTATCACGAATCTAAAAAAGAATCAGAAGCAGCTATTTTGAAGAAACAGCTTAAACATTTTGCGCTAGTATTGGCGCATACTTTAAGAAATTCAAGTATTGAAACTTGGAAATTAAAGAATGATGTTTTAGGAGAATTATTTAATGATTTTTCTATAAATATAGAGGAAGATAAAGTTAGAATCAAAATTTGTCGTCAGATGATTTCCGGGGAACTTACACCAGAACTTTATGATAAAGAGCTGAATAAACAACTGAATGAATTAAGGATGAAAGAGCCTATAATAATATACCACGATTAAAATAAACTTCCCCAAACTCAAAACCAACACACAAAAAAACCTCACTCAATTTTTACATCAAGCAAGGTTTCATTTTTATAAAGGAACAACTAAATTTTAATTTCTTTTTCTAGAACTTCTTTGTCTACTATTCGTTGCCTTTCTTTGCGTACGACTAGAACTTCTGGTAGCTGACTTACGCTGAGAACGATTATTTGATCTTGTAGCTCTAGAAGAATTACTTCTCTGTGGCTTTGCGATCGTTCTTTTGTTAGATCTGCTATTGTTTCGTGCCGAACTGTTATTTCGTGTGCTTCTCGTAGCTCTTACATCTCTTGAATTTCGAGAGTTGTTACGTGTTGCTCTTGTATTGTTTCTTGAGTTGCTACGTGTAGCTCTTGTGTTATTTCTTGAGTTACTACGTGTAGCTCTCGTGTTATTTCTTGTTGTATTAGAACGAACACTATTGTTATTTTGTGATCTTGTGTTTCCGCGTTCAATTCTAGTATTGTTGTTATTGCTACTGCGAACACCACCTAATCTACTGTTGTCACGTGTGTTTCTCGTATTTCCGTTTCTTACAGTATTACGAGTTGTAGAACGTGTACCTTGAGCTCTTGTGTTGTTACGCGTTGCAGAACGTGTATTTTGATTTCTCGTATTATTACGTGTTGCAGTGCGTGTATTACGAGTTGTCGTATTAGTACGAGTTACGGTTCTACGTGTATTGTATACTGCTGCATCATTTCTACGTGTTACTCTACGATTGTTTCTGTAAATACTTCTTCTATTTGTGTTTACGCGTGCTGCGCTGTGATAAACGTGTCCAACTCTAGCTCTTGCATATCTGTATCTAAGATTATTTCTATATGGATTACAGTATGTGTAACGTACTGGAGTATAAAATCTTCGGTATGGATTTACGTTTACTAAGCAAAAGTTAATGCTTGGGCGAAAGAATACTGTATTGTAATACGCTGTACGTCTGTAAATTCTATTATAAGGATTTATAAAACCACTTGTGTGTGAGAATCTAGAGAAAGAATCGTAGTAAAGAAACAATCCGCCAACTTGTATTAAGTTTCCAAAATTATTGTAATTAAAGTTTACTTGTCCAATTCTATATACTCTACCATAATAATCATAGTAAATTGGTGTGTTTTCTATTTGAATAATGGCACCATAATCATCATACTGAACATACGGATTGTAATTATATCCTGAATTATAAGAAATTTCTAAACTACCAAGATTTATATTGGCATTTATATTTGAATGTAGTCGGTTAATGAAAAAATCAAACTCTCCATCATTATATACTGAAAACGTAATTCCGTTTTCAACAAAAGAAATAGCTTCGTTTGATAAAAAAGAATCTGCGGTTGGTGCGTTTGTCCGTTTTGCTTCGACAGTGTGTGTTGCCAAGAAGAACAATCCTGTTAGTGCAATTAGTATTTTTTTCATAACGTAAGGTTTTAATATTCAATTAATAGTAACCAAACAGCGTGCCAAAAAATAAATGATATTGTTAATTAAAAAAAGTAGCGCTATCAAACGAGTTTAATAACTGATGTAAAGTATGGTTTTGCCATACTGCAAAGTAGTTGCAAATAACTATTTTAGACACCTAATATAGTAGTGCTGTGACCGTATGCGTAATTACATAAAGAAATTAGTTATAATCGTTTGATGTAATAAATTTTGTAGTTTAGTTGGCTCTTTATGTCTTATGAGAAATACGAGAAAAGCGAAGAAATAATTGGAGCGTTTTCTTTATACTATAAAAAAATAACCTCGTGATTCTATTGATTCACGAGGTTTTATAATTATAGGAATTAATGCGAGTTAATGTCCTTTTTTAAACTTCTTTTGTTCTCCTTTCTTTTTGTAGTAATACAAATCTTCATCATCTGCTGGTATATTATGTCCACCACCATTATAATCATCATTTCCGTATGGACTTCCATGGTCAATTCCACAACTAGTAACACCACAAACAGCACAACTAGCAATTGGTTTAACATTTCCAATTTGTCTAATCAATCTTCCTCTATAGTTATACTTTAAACGCAAACCACCAACTTGTTTTAATTTTCCATGTCTGTTATGGTAACGCATATAAATAGATCCAATTCTTTTTACTCTACCAAAACGGTCATAATTGATGAATAAATTTCCAATTCTTCGAACTCTTCCGTTGTAATCGTGTTCAACTCTCACACCAATATTTCTGGTGTTGTGACGGTTTCCTCTAGTTCGAACTCTTGGAGCACCATACGTTCTGTTTGCAGTACTTCTTCGTCCTCTTCTGTAGTTGACAGGATGTGTGTTAAAATCGAATTCTCCATTTAAGAAAACGAAAAATTCAACACCTCGTTCTACAAACTTAATTGGTTGTGCATAACGATAGCGATTGGTTAACCCGTTTTCGCTTCCATTTCCTTGGTCGCTTTTTACATTTGCTTGTGTAGTTGTTACACTAAGTAACAATCCTACGAATAAAAGATAAAAGTTTTTCATATTCTGTACTTTTAGGGTTATGCCTACTCGTAAGCTTTTCGGCGTGCGCTATTTGCTAATAGTAAAACCAATTTGCGTGCCAAAAATGTAAAATATTGACAGTCATATATTTAAATGGTGTTTTGAATTGTATTTTTTTGAGTAAATTCACAAAGAGAAAATAAATAGTGTAACGAAAACCATTTTTTTTGGTCTGATGCACATAATTACTTTTTACACATAGTTTATATGAAAAAGAAAAAAATAAGCTTAAATAATCCGTGGTTTGTCACATTGATTTCTACCATGATTGGTATCATTTCAGGATTGTACATCACCAGTTATTTTGAAAATAACAGATTGCTCGATGCGAAAGAAAACGCATTGAAACAGGTAGAA
Organism: Kordia sp.; assembly: GCF_050633145.1. Classification (GTDB taxonomy): domain Bacteria; phylum Bacteroidota; class Bacteroidia; order Flavobacteriales; family Flavobacteriaceae; genus Kordia. The sequence goes on from NZ_JBOEFY010000059.1 coordinate 36,894, forward strand.
AGTGAGTTAAAAGAGAATTATAGCTTACTGAAAGATTTTAATGAGAAACTAATCGAAAAATATGAGCCAGTTGGTATAGTATTATCAAATTTGGACAAAAAAATGAATCTTGTCATTCATAAAGATTCACTGAAAAGTTTTCAATTAAATACAAGTACAGTCTTTAAATATGATTCTTTCACTGCTGTAGATGAAACTCAGATTCAATTACACGGCGATTTTAATTTCAATATAGAAGCTGGCTTGATGGGGAAAAAACTATCTAGTATTGTTTGGAATTCTTATAAGCAAACTAATTATCTATCGATCACTAATTTTAAATGTTTAACTGCTATTGAAGCATTTTATGAATTACAAGAAGAAGTGAATGAAAGAACCATCATTTGGAAAAACGAATTATACCAAGCAGGTTTCACGGCAAATAAACGAGCTATAGAAAAATTTAAGAACGCATGGAGAATGCTTCTTTTACAACAAAAGTTATTGTTAGATTATTATGAATATATTGATGACATACTTGCCAATTGTAAATAGATTTTAGCATATTTGCGTAACCGATATAGCCAACTAAAGTAAATGTCAGCCGAAAATAAACATTGTCCAAACTGTAAGTATCTACTAACACGCTATCATAACTATTGCCCAAACTGTGGTCAAAAGGTAGATGATAAGCTGAGTATGCGTGTATTGTTTCATAATACAGTAATGAATTACTTTTCGGTAGATGCACGTTTTTTTAGAAGTTTTATTCCTTTACTTATGCGTCCAGGCTATTTGGCAAAGAAATTTGTGTCGGGAAAACGGTTACTATATTTGCATCCTGCACAATTTTACTTATTTGCTTCTATTGTGTTTTTCTTTATCTTCTCTATTTCTACCCGAGCTATGCAGCAAGATGTTGAAGCAGAGTTGAAAGCTACTTTTGGAAAAACAAAACGATTTCAGGATTCTATAAAAAATGTATTAGAGGTAGATTTATTAAAAACAGAAGGAAAAGATAGTCTGGCGATTCAAAAGTTGACCTATTTTCTCAAAAATGGTGAAATGCAACCTCACGACAGTATCCGTAACGATTCTACAAGAGCATCTAAAAAAGGGCGAAGAAGAAGTGGAAACATTCAAGGGTCAATTTTTGGCATTGATTTTAATACCGAAAAACTCGATTCATTGTACGCTTCTGGCGCAAGTATGGATGAAAAATTGAAAGCATTAGGGCATAAAGAATCTGATGGATGGTTTTCTAAGTTTTTTGGAAAACAGCTTATAAAGTTTCGAGAAAAAATGGGAGATGGAATTTTAAAAGCTTTTATGGATACCATTCCAATTTCAATGTTTTTCCTAATTCCAATTTTTGCGCTATTGCTAAAACTATTTTACAGAAAACGTGGACGATTTGCGCATCACATGGTCTTTAGTTTCTACTATTTTGCTTTTATATTTTTAGCTTCAAGTATTATTATTGTTACAAATTATATTATAAATATTCCCGATTGGATAGATCTTACATTAATTCTGTCTATGCTAATTTATTTAATGATAAGTTTGAAACATTTTTATGAACAAGGGTATATACTAACGTTTTTCAAGACAACTATATTAACGTTTATTTACCTCATATTCGTTATACCATTGACATTTGTAATCCTTTCTGCAGTGACATTTTTTATGTACTAAAATCGTTTGTAACGTTCTCTAATAATGTTTATAAGTTCTTTATGAAACTCAAAGATTGCCGAAATACTACTTGTGTTTTCTTCAAAAACTAATGAGAAAACGGTGTGAATTGTATATGTTTTTTCAGAATTAACTCCTTCTGTGGTAGGTTCAAAAGCAGTGTTTTTAATCAATTTATCAAGTGTATGTCTTTGTAGTAATTTTTCAATTTCTCTTTTTAAGTATATGTCTTTGCATTGTACTTTAAAGTTGTGTTTTTTGAATAAGACGAGTTTTGTAAAATGACTAATTGTGGTAAGTTCAAACTTAGGAACGTTCTTTAAATCATTGAAGCCAATCTTAAAATCTGCCGTAACTGAATTCCCAAAATCATACAGAATATCAATCATACAATCTTGATAAGGAATTTTTAGATAGTATTTGACAACATAAATAGATTCACCCATTTTAGCGCCACCAACCTTAAAATCTTTTATTGTGAGTTTACCATTGTATTGATCGCAAATTCGTTGTAATTCTTTTTCAGGATCCATGTTATGTGTGACGTATCAATGATAGAAACGTTACAACTTCTCCTTTAAATACTTCCCTGTAAACGAGTTTTTATTCTTTGCAATTTCTTCAGGTGTTCCTGAAGCGACAAGTGTTCCACCATTTTTTCCACCGCCAGGACCTAAATCAATAATATGATCGGCACATTTAATCAATTCAATATTATGTTCTACCACAATGATCGAATGTCCTTTCTCAATCAAAGCATCAAAAGAAGTTAACAGCTTTTTAATATCATGAAAATGCAAACCTGTGGTTGGTTCATCAAAAATAAACAGCGCTTTTTCTTTTGTGTTTCCTTTCACCAAGAAAGAAGCCAGTTTAATACGTTGCGCTTCTCCACCTGAAAGGGTAGAAGAGCTTTGTCCTAATGTTACATAGCCTAAACCAACATCTTGCAAAGGTTTTAACTTACGATATATTTTTTTCTGCTCGTGCTTTGTAAAGAATTCCATTGCATCGTCAAGCGTCATGGTTAAAATATCATCGATATTCTTTCCTTCATACGTAACTTCTAAGACTTCCTTTTTAAAGCGTTTTCCGCCACATGTTTCACATTCCAAATGCACATCTGCCATAAACTGCATTTCAATGGTTACTTGTCCTTCACCTTTGCAGGTTTCACAACGTCCACCATCAACATTAAACGAAAAATGCTTAGTTTTATAGTTTCTAATTTGTGATAACTTCTGACTTGCATACAAGGCTCTAATATCGTCATAGGCTTTAATATACGTCACAGGATTGGAACGTGAAGAACGTCCAATTGGATTCTGATCAACAAATTCAATATGTTTTACGGTACTATATTTTCCGTCTAATTTGGTAAACTGACCAGGTTTTTCACCATAACCGCCAGTTTCTTTCAACATAGAAGGATATAATATCTTCTTTACTAACGAACTTTTTCCACTTCCAGAAACACCAGTAACAACCGTAAGCATGTTCAACGGAAAAGTAACGTCAATATTTTTTAAATTATTCTCACGAGCACCAATAATATCAATATACTGATTGGAAGTCCTACGTTGCTGAGGTACTTCAATTTCAATGGATTTGTTGAGATATCTTGCTGTGAGCGAATCAGCTTTTAAAATGGCTTCATAATCCCCAAAAGCTACTACATGTCCACCATGTGTTCCTGCTTCAGGACCTATATCAATAATTTCATCTGCCGCACGCATAATGTCTTCGTCGTGCTCTACAACAATCACGGTATTTCCTAAATCGCGTAATGACAATAATACTTCTATCAAACGTTCACTATCTTTTGGATGCAATCCAATACTAGGTTCATCTAAAATATACATAGAACCAACCAAACTACTTCCTAATGAAGTTGCTAAGTTAATTCGTTGCGATTCTCCACCAGAAAGTGAATTCGATTTACGATTCAGTGTCAAATAATCCAATCCGACATTGGTTAAGAACTGCAAACGATTTTTAATTTCTTTCAATAAACGTTTGGCAATTTGCTCATCGTTTTCATTGAGTTGTAATTCATCAAAAAATACAATCAATTCATTTAATGGCAATACCACCAAATCAGTAATCGTTTTTCCGCCAACTTTTACATGATTGGTTTCTGGGCGTAAACGTTTCCCTTCACACACAGCACATTTAGTTTTTCCGCGGTAACGAGAAAGCATGACACGATTCTGAATTTTATAACTTTTTTCTTCTAGGAAAGTGAAGAATTGATGCAATCCTTCAAAATATTCATTCCCATCCCAAACAAGTTTCTTTTGTGCTTCAGTAAGCTCAAACCATGGTTTATGAATTGGAAAATCAAATTGATAGGCATTATTTACCAATTGATCTCTGTACCAACTCATGCTTTCACCACGCCATGGAAAAATAGCGTTATCATATACAGAAAGTCCCGTGTTTGGAACCACTAAATCAGCGTCAATTCCTATAACATCTCCATAACCTTCACATTTTGGGCATGCACCATACGGATTGTTAAAACTGAATAAATGCACATTTGGTTCAAGGAACTTCATGCCGTCTAGTTCAAATTTATTGCTAAAATGAACTGACTTTTTATCGTTAACGGTTTCAATATAGCATTCACCTTTCCCTTCAAAAAAGGCAGTTTGTACGGCATCCGCTAAACGATTGTAAAAATCTTCATCATGAGAAACGACAATACGATCAATGACAAGTGAGAAATCTTCTGTAAAATCCTCATTAATTTCATCAATACGTAAAACCTCGTTATTCTTCTTAATTCTCGCATATCCTTGTTGTGCCAATACTTTAATGGTATGAAACGCACTTCTACCTTCTGGTACAGTAACAGGAGCTAATAACAATAATTTGCTACGCTCATCAAAAGTCTTTATATAATTGATAACATCAGTTACGGTATGTTTTTTAACTTCTTTTCCAGAAATAGGAGAGATGGTACGTCCAATACGTGCATACAATAACTTTAAATAGTCATAAATTTCGGTGGTTGTTCCTACTGACGAGCGCGGATTGGTAGAGTTTACCTTTTGCTCAATGGCAATGGCAGGAGCAATTCCTTTAATATAATCTACTTTGGGTTTGTGTAAACGTCCCAAAAACTGTCGCGCATACGAAGACAGGCTTTCTACATAGCGTCGTTGTCCTTCTGCATATAAGGTATCAAAAGCCAAACTTGATTTCCCTGAACCCGAAAGTCCAGTAATCACAACCAATTTATTGCGTGGAATTACCACATCAATATTTTTAAGGTTGTGCAGTTTTGCACCTTTTATGATGATATTTTCTTTTGGATTTACAGTAGCGAGATCTTGTGTCATTGGAAAAAAAATAATTGCAAAGATACTGCTTTTCATTGCCGAAATAAAATCATTTTGAAGTAAAACATCTTTAAGAAATATTGTTTTTTGTTTAAGTAATTCTTTAAAAATGACCGTTTGAGCGCAATAAACTCATTGAAAATGTTAAAATATTGGGTTTTATTTGCATTTTTTTAACGAATGTTGTTATATTTGGGAATCATTAATCAAATTCTACAAAAAATCTGCGTATAGCATAAAAATACTTTTTTAAGAAAATCGGAAAAAATTATCAGCCTCGATAATTATTATATAAAAAAGTTAGTGTTATGGGACAGATCCTGCAAGATTCAGTATTGGTATCTAATTACATCAAAGGTGACGAATGTGCTTTAGGCGTATTAATTGAACGTCACAAACAGCGTATATACAGCTTTATATACTCTAAAGTATTAGATAGAGATATCACAGAAGACATTTTTCAAGACACTTTTATCAAGGTGATTAGAACATTGAAAAAAGGAAATTACAACGAAGAAGGAAAGTTTTTACCTTGGGTAATGCGTATTTCGCACAACTTGGTTATTGATCACTTTAGAAAAAATAACAGAATGCCAAAGTATGACAACAGTGGTGATTTTAATATTTTTTCTGTGTTGAGTGATAATGACTTAAATGCGGAAAGCAGAATCATTAAAAATCAAGTAGAAACTGATGTTCGTCGTTTGGTAGATGAACTGCCAGCCGATCAAAAAGAGGTGTTGTTGATGCGTATGTATCAAGACTTGAGTTTTAAAGAAATCTCAGAGAAAACAGGTGTTAGTATCAATACAGCTTTGGGTAGAATGCGTTATGCACTTATCAACCTAAGAAAAGTGATTGAAAAACATAACATAGTTTTAACAAATTAATACAATAAAAAATAAATACCTGCGTTGTTATTTTAAATATAAAACCAACGTATGGCAAAAAATTACACTAAAAGTTCACCTGAAATGAAAAAAATGCTTCCTAAAAAGGAAACAATTAACTTCTTGCTGAACTATTCGAAAGCTTTAAGTGTTATTAATTACAAAAGGATGAAGTTTGAAACGCTTCTCAACTAAACTTTGGAAAAAAGACTCGTTAGCTGCGAGTCTTTTTCGCTTTTAAATAGTCATCAATAACCGTTTTTCTACCAATAGTTTTGGTAATAATATCTTTTTCTAAGTCCCAACCACGCGCAGGAGAATATTCTCTCCCATACCATATAATTTGTAAATGTAAATCGTTCCACTTTTCTTTTGGG
>NZ_JBOEFY010000060.1:0-1705 GCF_050633145.1 Kordia sp.
TACTCCATCTCCATCACAGTCTATTGCTAACCAAGCAATTGTTACCGTTGTAAAATTTTGTGCTGTCGCATCATAGTCACAAGGATCATTTGGATTTGTTCCGTTTGGTCCTGCGGTTCCATCATTGTCTGGATCTACTTCTTCTCCATTAGTAACTCCATCTCCATCACAATCTGCTGCTATATATAGTGGATTTGTTAAATCTACTACAGCCCCTGATGCGCATGGATCATAATTTTCTCTAAAGTCTACTTCAGCTGTACTTGGATCGTCATTGTTGTCTGTGCCTGATGCGCCTGCATCTAAGTTGTCGTTTACATCTGGTTCTACTCCTGTGTCATCACTGGTATCAAATCCATCATCTAATCCATCACCATCTAAGTCTGTTCCTGTGAAAGTTCCTTGTCCTGCCTCTACAATATCATCTACACCATCATTATCACTATCAGTATCTAAGTAATCTGGTGTGGTGTCAGTATCTGTGTTTTCTGGCGTGTCAATGAAGCCTGAGCCTTCATACGCATCATCGATTCCGTTGTTGTTGTTGTCGATTCCGCTTGGAGCTGTGTAACTGCCTGTGGATTGTCCTTCTACATTGTCGGGAATACCATCATCATCGGCATCAATGTCTAGATAGTCTGGTCCATCATTGACATTTGTATCTGTGTTTGCTGGGATTGTCCCTGCTGTGTTATCAGCTTGACCGTCCATGTTTCCATCGGCAAAGACCGCATCATTTGCATCTACATCGCCATCATTGTCTGTGTCCAAATCACCATTACCTGTTTCAACAACATCTGTAATTCCATCATTGTCACTATCAAGATCGAAGTGATTTGGAATGCCATCATTGTCTGCATCAAAACCAGGTTCTATAGCTCCGTTTGNNCGATTCCGTCATTGTCATCATCAACATCATCAACATCCGAGATACCATCGCCGTCATTGTCCATCGTTTCTCTAAAGTCTACTTCAGCTGTACTTGGATCGTCATTGTTGTCTGTCCCTGATGCGCCTGCATCTAAGTTATCGTTGACATCTGGTTCTACTCCTGTGTCATCACTGGTATCAAAACCATCATCTAATCCATCGCCATCTAAGTCTGTTCCTGTAAAGGTTCCTTGTCCTGCTTCTACAATATCATCTACGCCATCATTATCACTATCAGTATCTAAGTAATCTGGTGTGGTGTCGGTATCTGTGTTTTCTGGCGTGTCAATGAAGCCTGAGCCTTCATACGCATCATCGATTCCGTTGTTGTTGTTGTCGATTCCGCTTGGAGCTGTGTAACTGCCTGTAGATTGTCCTTCTACATTGTCGGGAATACCATCATCATCGGCATCAATGTCTAGATAGTCTGGACCATCATTGACATTTGTATCTGTGTTTGCTGGAATTGTCCCTGCTGTGTTATCAGCTTGACCATCCATGTTTCCATCCGCGAAGACCGCATCATTTGCATCTACATCCCCATCGTTGTCTGTGTCTAAATCTCCGTTTCCTGTTTCAACTACATCTGTGATTCCATCGTTATCACTGTCTAAATCGAAGTGATTTGGAATGCCATCATTGTCTGCGTCAAAGCCAGGTTCTATAGCTCCGTTTGCATCTCCAATTAGTGGATCCGCTGGAGCGTCATCTAAGTAGTTTGGCACACCATCATTATCAGGGTCTGCACTTGGGTCAACTCCGCTAGGGTTTTCAT
>NZ_JBOEFY010000060.1:1796-60072 GCF_050633145.1 Kordia sp.
TTGATAATCTGTATTTACAGGATCTGCATAGGTTACGCCTCCTGACGTTACTAACCCATTAGTTGGATTAACCGTAGCTGGATCTGGTCCATATACGCCTGTATCACCGCCATCGGCTGTACTATTTCCATACGCCTCATTTGCATCACTACAGCCATCGCCGTCACTGTCTAATGTTACATAATCTAAACTACCGTCTCCTAATGTATCTGTTGGTGTAGTTCCTGTTCCTGCTGTTGCTGGTATACCGTTAGTCGTTGGTGTTGTTCCAACTGCTCCATCGGCTATACCATCATTATTATTGTCTGTTCCTCCTGCTTCTACTACATCGTAAATACCATCATTATCGGAATCTAAATCTAAGTAATCTAGAACTCCATCATTATCTGTATCACAACTTAAAGCACTAGTCGGAACAACTACCAAACCATCCACAAAAACCCATGTATCTATACCAGAACCTAAAGATCCTAAATAGAAAGGATATGGACCCGGAGTAGTTACACCAACCGAAGAAGGTATAAATGTTACTGTGATTACTTCCCATGTGCCAGGTGTGCCTCCTGAACTATCAAAATTAGAGATATTAAGAACTGTTGTTTCAAATTCTGCAGGGCTTGTAAAAGGCAACGTTGATGAACTATCTAAATCTAATTTAAAACCTATATTAACTAATGGATCTGTAGCAGGTACTGACGATGGAGCAACATAAGCAAAAGAAGGTACAAAGATTTGATCAGGTGTGTATTCTGTGTAATAAAATTGTATAGTTATTTCTTCATTAATATCATCTATTTGAAGCGTATTAAACATTCCTTCATCATTCGCTGGAGTTCCTCCAAAATTACTTCTGAATCCCATAAATGATCCTCCTACGGGAGAAGGGTTAAACCCAGGCAAACTAGCTATAGCTATATCTGTACCGTTAAAGTTAGCTAATGTAGTAGCTGAAATATCAGGTGTAGAAGCCTGTCCCCAAGGAGAAGGAACGCTATTTACTTGTCCTGTCGTAAAAGGTGTACCAGGATTATTAATATCTATATAGTTGTCATTAAAATCTCCATTAGGAATAAAACTACTACTTGTGCTTCCTCCTGTTGATGGACACTCAACGCTATCTAAAATACCATCATTGTCATTATCTAAATCTGCAATATCTGGAACACCATCTGCATCTAGATCAGCACCAGTTATTGTGATTGTTATTGTAGCACGTTCACAAATAGGCGCTCCACTAGCATCATTACACACTTCATAAATTATAGTTACATCTGTACCAAACTCTGCTAGAGTTGGTGCATATGTAATTTCGCCAGTTATAGGATCAATTGAAATTATTCCTGTTGCTGTTCCAGTTCCTGTGTCGGTCACAGTAGTAACTCCTTCATTAGTTAGATCATTATTATCTAAATAATCATCATTATTTAAAACATCTATAATAATAGGAACTCCTATATCTGTAGTTGCTGTATCATCTGTCGCTGTAGGCGCACCAGGATTCGGGTCTGATGTATCTGGATTACCATCTCCATCGCCATCAGTAGTAGCTACAATTGCTGTAAAGTTTATGGTTATTGTTGCTATAGAAGTTAAACAACTAGTTACTGAATAGTCAAAAACATAAGTACCTGATGTCGTTAAAGTTGAAGCATCTAAAGTTCCTGCACTTTGATCAAAACTAGCTCCTGGAGCAACTGAACTTCCATTTACACTCCATGTTCCACCAATATCAGGAGTACCTAATAAATTGGTAAATAAATCTATAACTCCTGATGTGTTATCTTCTACTATTGTATTGTCTAGCCCTGCATCTGGTGCGGCCTGTACCGAAACTGTCACTGACGTAGCTTCATTTACGGTACATGGTCCTGCAGCATTTACTGTATAGTCGAAAGTATATACTCCGCCAGTAGTTGGATCATACGTTCCTGCTCCTGCACTAAAGTCTCCACCTGGAGCATTAGGTGAGCTTCCTGAAACTGTCCAAGTTCCACCTGAATCTGCTCCAGATATTAATGTGTTTAAGTCTACAACTGTATCACCTGCGCAAGCATAATTATCAGTTCCTGTTCCAGCGACTGGTTTGTCTGTAACAGTAACTTGCACAACATCTTCTCCTGCACACATCGTTCCATTATCAGCATTTAATCTAAACCAAGTTGTTTCATTTACTGTTACTGATGGTGTTAGTGTTCCTATTTCAAAAGGAGTACTCCATGGACCAGTTGGTCCATCTGTACTGTATGACCAAGCATAACCTCCTGAGCCATTTACTCCAATATTATCTTGAATATTTAATGCTTCATTTACTGCAACTGCTGTTGTAAATGGCACTTCGTAAATAGAAGCTGTTGCTGCGGTACACGAATCATCATTTATTTGTGCTGAAGGTGTTCCATTTGGTATTGTTCCACTCGTAAAAGTAGAAGTATTTGATCCATCAACAAAGCTTATAATTACAGAGTCTATTTCACCAAAATCCTGAAATTCACAGTCATATATTTGCACTTTCCATCCTCCTTGTCGTGCATCATATCCATTAAGCGGCGTCATATCAATAAGATTGATTCCTGCTGCCGGAGAAAATACAGTACATACAGTTGAATTATTGGAAGGATCGGAATAATATGCATTGTATGTTCCTGTTAATGCAGGACCAGCTCCACTACACGCATTGTTTCTTGCAAATTCACATATATCAAAAACTGGTAGTGTTGGCGTTATGGTTTGATCATTGGTGAATGTCAAATTTACGGCGTTGTCTGCTGCATAACATGGACTTCCTGTTTCGTTTAGTCCTAATGGAATGGTTACCAAACCATCTGGTGATACTAAATAGTATCCTACATCTGAAATGTATGTATGTGTAACATTAAATGTAACTGATACTATTGTTGAGTTTGTTATTGCAAATGGTCTTTCGACAGGATTGTAATAAGTAAAATCGGTATTATTTGCTGCAATACCATTTAACATTACCGTATCTCCTTCACAAGCGGTAAAGTCTGAACCAGCTTGTGTTTGTATGGATGTATTCCAAACCCAAGCTCTTCCTTCTTCAATTGTTCCTCCGTCATTTCTAACCACTAAATAACCACCATCAGCTAATCCTGTTTGAATTCTGGTAGAGTTTAAGGCATAATCTTGATAAGAATTTGTAGTTGGGTTGAATACATACCAATCATACGTTGTGACTCCAGTACCTGCTGGGCATTCTAGCTGTCCGACATTGACACCTCCATCATAGACAAATATAGGATCGTCTGAATTTGCTGAAAATATAGCATTAGAGTAACTCGTTGTAAGTGTTCCACAATTGGAAGAAGCAGCTGGAGCTGTTAAAGCTATTTCAGTTCCTTCAAGTTTAATTACTAATACCGTTGTGGTTTCATCACTACACGGTCCAGTTCCTGTAACTACATAGTTAAAGGTTGAAGGACCAAGAGGTAAACTTGCTACTGTTAGTGTACTTCCAGATAAAGCTCCTGTAGCATCATTATCCATCCATGTTCCTCCGGCATCCTCCGATCCGTCTAGTCCATTGAATAGATCTACGGTTGTGTCTGTTGTAAACACATAAAACGGACCAGAAGTTGCTCCTGAGTTTGGAGGATTTGTTAGTGTTAGTGTTGCTGTTGCTGCAGCTGATGTATTCCCGAAAGGATCTGTAACAGTTATGTCTACTGTTCTTGGTGTTACAATTTCTGGAACTGCTGTACTATTCACATATACTAAATCGTCTAGTGAATTTCTTAGTGTATTTACATCTGCACTTTCATTTGTTACTGTTAATGTAGTTGTTCCGTTTCCTGATACTGAAATCCCAGGAAATATACCTTTTATGTTTAATGTTTCATTTCCTGCATCTTGCGGATTTGTAAGCGTAATAGTCATAAAATCTAGACCATGTGGCGCATTGAATATAGACGTAGCTCCAGTTGATGCTGCATCTAAAAACTCTGCGCTTTTTGAGCATCCTGGAACATTGATATTGATTGCTCCTGCACCTGTACTATTTGTATCATCAAGTCTTATATATGGAACCGGGGCTAAATCTAATGTAAAAGGTTCTCCCGAAGCTGCTTCAGTTCCATCGGTCACATAATATTCTACCGTAAGTGTTGTGATTGCTATGTTACTTTGTACTGTCCAATATGTTCCAGCTGTAGTAATAGAACTTGAAGAACCAATATGTATTTCTGAACTGTTATTATTGTTTACAAAGTGTCCCGTTTGCCCAGCAGTTAAGCTTCCTGAGAATAAAGCTCCTGCATCTGGACTCGATATTTTTATATTTTCTGTACGAACTAGCTCACTGTGTTCTTGCGAGCTCAATATAACATGTACAGGTTCACTAAATGTGTACGTGTACGTATTTCCCGAAACACCTGTACTTGTTCTGGTATTGTTGAAACTATTTGTTAATATTAATGCAGGAGGCACTGCATTTTCTATACCTCCAGTTGTGACAGAAGGTCCTCTAGTAATATCAACTGTAACAAATGTAACTCCATCACCAACAGCTGATAAGCTACTGGTTTGAAAGTTATTTTCTGGAGTTGTTCCTGATAAGCCTCCCCAAGTTGTTACTACTTGTGCTTTTGATTCATTTGAAAATATGAGCATCAAAACAGTTAGCAGAATAGCAAACTGTGAGTGATGTATTTTATGTGTAGTAATTCTCTTTTTTATTACGGAATGATGATTGCTCATTTCCTCAAAAAACAGCCTAACTCTCGAATAAATAATTAAAAGATATCTTAACATAATTGAAAAGTATATTAGCACACTTCTAATTTGATAGAAGTATATTTGGTTAGTTAGAATATTGGCTTTATATTTAAATACGAATTGAAGTTCTTTTACAACATATCTACATATCTACTTTTTATAAGTAAATCTGTAATTTTCGCACTTTTTATATATTGGAATTGAGTCAGTTAGACATACTTGACTCCTAATAAAATAAAGATGTAACATAATACGGTTAGTTTTTAATTAAATTAACTGTTATCCTACCCTGCTTTTGTTGGCTCGCCAAAGTTTTACAATTGCGGGGTTTTTTATTTAATATATACCTATGCATGATTTACTTTCATAAATCATACATGCAGATTTTTATTTGCTTTTTCAAGCAAATATTTGTTGATCGTTTATTGAAAATTGATAAAATAGTTCTTAGAAAACTACTAAGGGGATTTAATCAATGTTTTTAGTTTTATAGGGAAATTGAATTAGGTTCATAGGTTGTTTCGGGTTTTTTATGGTTATTAAATTCAATAAAATATTTACTTAAAAATAGCCCTCTTTTTACAAAAGAGAGAAATAACTGTCATAAAATTAAGATAAATAATATTAACTAACGATGGTTTAACCCTACATTAATTATGGTTTTTCATTTACTCTGGTGAAGTAAAAACCAAACAATTATTATCTTAAGCCCCTTCTTATGAAATTTGATTGCTCGTATAGATTTAGTATTTAAGCAATCATTCTATATTTATAAATATAGTTAATATTTTCTTAAATTCAAATAATTTTATGAAAGTCAACTTGAAATTATGCATTTAGACGGATTACTAGTGCATTTTCAATACTTTAAAAAATTTAAGAAAAATGAAAAATCGACTCCTATGCAGCATTATGCATGTGATTTTCTTTAAGATATAAAGCAATTTTCACCAATTTATGCGTGCTCGGGTAAATTCTTACATTATTTTGTCATTTTTCACCATGAACAACTTTATCAAAATAGATACGATTTAGCCATCTTCTTTTCACGTAACTTAGATTGTACTTTGATTTCTATTATTATTAATTGGTTGTCCGTTTTTGGATTTCTTCTAAAATTGTTTCTGCCTGCTTTTTGAAAATTCTTAATTCTGGCAGAAATACTTGATACGCCATAAAATGCGTTGTTGCAATCCTATTTTTATAATCTGGATCGTTTAATGCATAGTCAATAAAGTCTTTGTTTGGTTTTAAAGAAATGACATCTGACCACCATGCATAATTATTTTTAAAATGTGAATAGTTTTCTTTGATGTCATCAGCTCGCATATCATCATCTATTTTGATTTCGCGCAAACGTTCTGTGTAAAATTCTATGATTTGTGTTGGTAGACTGTCTTTAAATTTATCTGTATTGAACGCTGCTAATTGATTGTATCCACGTTTGTTGAATGTGATTTCAGGAAACCCTATCATGATGTAGGTATATTGTGGATTGAAAGCATAATCGACATCCCTAACAGAGTCTTTGAGTATTTTATTGAATAATGGTTTTACTTGACCATAAAAGAATTCCATTTTGTCAATTTCCTTTATATCATTCTCCAGGTCTGCAGCAACAATATTGTAGATGTTGAATAGTTTATTTTTCTCTTTCCTGCTTGAATTCCAATCGTTGAGTGATACTGCTATTAAGATTCCTATTACTACCAAGATAATTTCGCCTACAGCGTATAGAATATAATTTCCTAGATTTTTCTTTTTCAAAAGCTTGTTTCTTTGGTTTCTAAATAGTTTCATAGATCATGTATATTCCTTAAAATCCAAATCCAAGACCAAACGCAAAACGCATTCCGTCATCCGAACTGAATAATGAAAGGTTTGCCGATAGTATGTCTGCTCCATTGAACCAAATTCCGCCACCGAGCGATGTATTCCACTTTTTAGAAGGATCATCACTTATCCATACTCTACCATAATCAAATCCGCCAAAGACACCAATATTTAAAGGTAGTATACCTGTTTTTATTTTGCGAAGGTTTAAACGAACATCTGTACTTTGCACAAAAGCACGTTTTCCAGTAAATCGTTCATTTCTATATCCTCGCAATCCATTACTTGCGCCAAGATTGGCTCCTTGATAAAATTCAAATCCGTCACCAAAGTTTAGATGTCCACGAAGTTTTGTTGCCAATACAAGTTGCCCGCTTGGAATTAATCGGTGGTCAATAGAAAACTCTGGAATGATATATGCAAAACCTTTGGAAGTACTTACATTGTTTTTGTAACCTGTTTCAAAGCTTACTTCCATTCCCATAGTCGGAAAGGCTGCATTGTCTAGATTTTGAAAGTGGTATTTTGCATTGATTCCGTAGAAATCTTGCTTGTCAAACACACTTGAGTTTGCAGGAAAAATTTGTTCTAGAAAACGATTTGCTGTGCGTTCTATTTCATTACTTTCATATGACAATCCTGCTTTAAAACTTGCGCCAAGTTCTCCACGCCAAACTAGAGACGGTGCTATTTCAAAGGTTCTTATTTTGACTCTGTTAAAATCTAAGTCTGCATCAATTCCGTCATCATCATCTGCTTCAAAATTTGGTGTTTCATTTCCAAAGCCAAAGAAGTTTACTGCATAGTTTGGACTGTTGAATTGCGCTTGTATTTGTAAGTTTAAGTTTCCTATTACATTGGCAAATTCTCCTGTGTAGCCTAAATCGAATCCATTGGTTGCGAAATAATATGCTGCCGAAATGGTATGTCTTGAGGTAAACGGATTGCGTTCAAAACCATAGTTTGTATATGTGTTTGTTGCGCCAATTTTGAAACCATCATCAGGGTTTGAACCAATTGTTGGAATTAATTGATTGGTATTGTTTTTCAGTTTTTTATAATCGTATACATTCGTTTCATAATCGTCCGTAAGTTTCTTGCTTCCTTTGTTGGTTACAAATTCACTTTTCTTTGATTTGTAGTCGTATATTTTTACTTTTTTACCGTTTTGAATGTCATATACATCTTTATTTTGCCCACCAATCAATCGTATTCTTGTGATGCATTTTCCATCACCAAATACATGAAACTGATCATCATCATCTAAACCGTAAATCCAAATTTCTTTGGTTTCTGAATTTGTATAGGTACGTTCGTGAAATTTATCACTTTTTTGACCTTTTTTAATACGATATGCAGTTACTTTAGTTTGTCCGTTTGGCAAACGTTCAATGTCAAACCAATCATCTTTGTTGGTTCCTTTTATGACCGCATACTTGTTGACTAATTTGTAATATCTGTCTGTTATTTTTTGAAGATTAGCGCGTCTTGCTTTTAATTTCTGTTTGATTTCTTCCACGCGTTCGTCACGTACTTCTTTCGGGAATTCTAAAAAGGCTTTTTCTATTACCTCATCTGTCAATCCTTCTTGAATGCGTTTTACTTGTGCATCCCAAACTGCTTTTTCAGATTGTTGAATGAGTTCCATATCTAATGGATATGGCTCAACATTGACACCTTTTACGTCAACTAAATCATCATCATATTTACGTAATAATCGAGCTGTTGGAATCAATTTTACTGCAGCTCCAAGTAAGAAACCATCAGACATAATTGAAAATGCCTGATCGCGATCACGTGGCATTGGGCGATATACTTTTTTACCATTTTCTTTAAATTTTATCCAACGCCATTGATCTTGATGTCTGTCCCAATCGCCAATCATCATATCAAATAGTCGTGCACGAATGTATGCTTCTTCATCAATAACAATGTCTTCATCTCTGTGCAATTCGTTCATTAAATCGTCTGTACTAATCAATGTATCTTGATATCCAAAACTTGCTTTGTCGCTGTGTCCTTCAGAAGTATGTTCTTCTATCATGTACAATTCTCCACCAAACTCGTCATTATATTGTCCGAGTGCATTTTGTTTTGGTACATAATATAAAATAGGATTTGTATGATACACATCAACTGCATCGGCTAAAGTTCCAATAGCAAAAGGTGCATACGGATGTGCTCCTGTAAATACATCTAGTATTAAAGCTTCGGTGCTTGTATCGTCAAATTGTCCTTTTATATATTGATCTCTAAAAAGAACTGCTTGCAAATATTGCAAGGCTTGTTTGCGAAGTGCTCGCATTACATATTGCGCTCCGTTTTTATCTTCTAATCGCAAAGATTTTGATTGATTTCCTCCACCTTTACGTACAGGTTTTAATCCACCATACAGTGTATCTAAGTTTACCGTTGGTGCCGTTACTTTAGTACTGTATTGTTTTCGGTAACGTTCGCCCCAAAGAAATGTACCAAAACCTGATTTTTGAGTTTCTTCTTCAGTATAGATTGATGCTGATTTTTCTTTTGGAAATTGTGATGGATAATCCATTTTTGCTTCCTTTACCCTAGCAGGTAATACTTCTGTTTCAAAAACTACTTTGTTTTCTTCCGCAGCATAAAAACGTACATGAGATGAACCATCTTTAAATACATCTAATCGAGCAAAACCTTGAGTTCCGTACGAAAACTGTCCACCACCAACATTTCTTGTTCCCGATTTTTTTGCACCTGAACCACTTACTATTTGACGCAAATTGTCTTCTACAATATATTGTAAACTGTGTTCGTGTCCAGATACAAAGATGACTTTATCATTTTCTTGCGCAATTGTTATGATGCGTTTTCTGAGTTCGTTGTAGCGTTTGTTAGAAATATCTACATTGGCAACACCACTTGTACTACGAATTATATTTTTTAGCGATCCCAATATTGGAATTGGTGACATGTGACTTTTAAAAGTGTACTGTCCGCCATGCGAACCATTTGTATATATAGGATGGTGCATTGCAACAATTGTTGTTTTTCCACGCGCTTTTTTGATTAAACTCCCAAATTCATCTAAGAATTTTGTACGAGTTTTAATTTCGCAATTGTCATTTATCGTTGGATGATTGTCCCAATTTGTAATATACCATTGACTATCTATTAAAATTAATTCAATGTCTTTATTGATATGAATTTTCTCAATTGGGCAACCATTTTCAGGTAAGAAAGTATTTTTTCCTAATGCTTTTTCTATGAATTTTTCTTGCCTTTTTAATCCTTCTAAACCATCACTATACCAATCGTGATTTCCCGGAAGAAATATGGTTTCTCCTTTAAAATCTTTTACCACACCAGTTTGTACTTCTAGTTGATGTTGTGCAAAGGCACGACCTTCATGATTTTTTTTAGGCAATCCTTTTGGGTATACATTGTCACCTAAAAAGATAGCTGTACTATTTTTAGAAGCCGTTTTTAGTTCTTTTTCCAACATTTGTAAAGCTATTGCAGTTTCTCCTAACGGAGAGTTCCCTGCATCTCCCATTAAATAAAATGAATGTTTGATTTCTTTATTTGTTGGATATGAATTTTTACTTGTTTTTTCTGCGTATTGAGCTTTGAATGTAGCACAGGCGCTAAAGCATAGTAAAAGAACTATTATTCCTACTGATTGTAAGGATTTTATCATTGGTCGGTGTTTTATAGGATTAAAGATAATAATTCAATTTAAGAATGATTTATTTTTTATAACTAACCTGACATGTTTCACAGGTATATGTATCTTTTTTTAATGTGATTTTATCTAATTTACTAGCAACTTCATGAATGAAGTTGTTATATTCATTATGTTCTGGCGTAATATTATTTGCTACTATTTTTTTATAATATTGACCATCCCATTCTTGTTTTCCCCAACAGTTTGGACAAATACCTTCTGGAGTTGTTTCTGTTGTTTTTTTACTAAAGTAGTTTTTTAAGTTTTCTATAATATTCATATTAGGATGCTGTTATAAGTTATTTTACTTTTTTATAATTAGTTAAAAAATGAATTACTTTTTGTTGTGGCATTTCACAAGGTTTTAAAAGTTCATCTTTTGTTGTAATATAGTAATTTAGACTTATAAAGTCATTTCCTCCTAGTTCTTCTGCATAAATTTTATAGCTATTTCCATTATTAAACTCGCTTTTTGTAAGTCCATATTTTTTATTATTATACATTACTTCAGAATAGCCTAAAGCAATGGCTTCAATTTTTTCTTTAATCATTCTTGTTTATTATAAACCTGATAACCATTTTATGATTTGTTGCTTTTCTTCGTCTGATAGTTTTGCCTCCGAATGAAACATCGTATACGACGCCAATGGCATTTTGTTTTCTTGAATGTTTACAGCTATTTCTGAGATTACACCATTCTTATCTCTAGCGTCTATGGTTGCCCAGTTTGAGAAATTGAGTTTTGCTTTTGCATTTTTTATATGATTGTCTACATACCAAGATGCAGGCGCAATATTATCGTACCAAGAATATGCTGTTTTACTAGAATGACAGTTATAACACGATGTTTTGAATAAGCTCCTGATATGATTTGGTGCTTTTTCAGTAATTAAAAAATCATCTGTAGTTGTTTCTTTTTGTTCATTTTTATTGGGTCTATAAAATTGAATTCCAATAAATAGTATGAGTAAAACAAATCCGATTTTTTTTAATTTTTTTGACATGGTGTATATTATTTAATGATGTTTTGCCATTTTTCACTTCGTTTAGCAACTGCTTTTACATAACTACAAATAGCAACCGCTTTATATCCTTCATCCGTTAGTTTTTCAAACGTCTTTATTACCAGTACTTTTCCTACACCTTTTCCTCTTAAATTATAAGGAACTTCCGAATGCGTTAGATACATTATATCATCTCGCAATTTATACTCTACTTTGGCAAATTCTCCATTGATACCAAGTACAAAGCGTTTGTTTTCTTTATCATGTTGAATTTCTAAACGACTTGGAATTAATTTATTTAGCCATTTTTCTAACTCTTCTTTATAAGGGTTTCTCAGTTTCTTTTGTCCGATTGTAATCGTTGGAAAGTTGAGTTTTCTATTTTCATATAAATTCCGAAGTTCTTCTGCATATTCTTCATTTTCTTCTACATCCAAAAATTGATATGGCAGTTTTGTTTCATCCAACAAAAGTTTGTAATACTGTGTTTTATGACAACCTTCAGTACCATATAATTTTATCTTAGGAATGTTATTCATAGTTGAGTCCTTTCAAAAAATTGATTGCCGCATCCGCATTCAGATGAAAATCTGCAAAAACCACATTGTCATGTTTGTCTATAAATATAAACCAAGGTGTTCCGCCTGTTTGATAGTTTTGCATGATGTTCGATCTTGATTTTCCATCATTTCCAGCATCATGTCCAAATGGTATTTCTAATTCATATTGCTTTTGCGTTTCTACCATTTTTTCATAGGTGTTCTCTTCAAATCCTTCAAAGACAGTTTGAATAGCTAAGAAGGTTATTTTGGGATTGTCCTGTAAAGCATCCACCATTTTTTTAAGGTTAGGCAATCCGACACTATGACAACCTGGACACCAACTTTGAAAACAATAGATTATTTTAAAATTCCCTTTAAAGTCAGCAAGTTTTATTGGTGTTGTTACATTTCCATCAGCATCAATCCATTGATTGACATTAAACTCTGGTGCTTTAAAAATTTTGTTTTCTTCTGTTTGATTTGACATGAGATTGTCCTTTCTTTTTATTGTTTATTTTAAATAATTTCTAACTCCATAACTTGCTAATACGCCTTCTCCCGTAGCAGCAGCAACTTGTGCAATTGCACCTTCTCTACAATCGCCAGCAGCAAATATTCCATTTACTGAAGTTTCTGCTAAGCCAGTTGTTTGAATGAATCCTTTAGCATCTAGCCCTACAATATTTTTGAATGATTTTGTGTTTGGAATTAATCCAATAAAGATAAATACGCCGTCTGCTTCTATAATTGATTCTTCATTCGTTTCATTATCTTTTACTCTTAAACCATTGAACAATTCGTTTTCATCCGAAATAAACTCTAAGGATGTTTTGTTCATGTAGGTTGAAATATTCTCTATAGTCTCCAATTTTTCTACATAGGTTTTTGAAGCTGAGAAATTTTCAGACCTGTTTACAATTTTTACACTTTTACAGAATCCTGCTAAAAATATTCCTTCTTCCAATGCTGAGTTACCTCCTCCAATTACAATTATATCTTTGTCTCTGTAAAAAGCACCATCACAGGTTGCACAGAAATGAATTCCCGATCCTATTAATTCTTCTTCATTAGGAATTCCTAGTTTACGATAGGTAGAACCTGTAGATAGTACAACCGTCTTCCCTAGGTATGTTGTGCTTTTTGTTTGGATTGAAAATAGATCGTCCTTTTTTTCTATTGCAACTACTTCTTCTCCTGTTTTGATAACTGCTCCATAGGTTTTGGCTTGCTCTTCCATTTTCTCCATTAGTTTTGGTCCTGAAATGGATTGAAAACCTGGATAGTTTTCTATTTTTTCAGTTAGAAAAGCATTTCCTCCTATGGTAGATTTCTCTAATATTAATGTATCAAAACGATCTCTTTGTGCATAAATAGAAGTCGTTAATCCGGCTGCTCCACCACCAATAATTATTGTATCGAATATTTTATGTTCTTTCTCTATGTTTATTGAAAGAAGATTTGTCAACGCTACATTATCAGGGTTTGTGTGCGGCACATCATCTATTAGAATTGTTGGAATGATTCGTTTTCCATTGTTAATTTCTTCAACTTTTTGAGTAGCCCATTCATATACATCGACATCAATAAATTCAAAGTTGATACTATTATCTCTTAGAAAGCTTTTGGCTCTTCTGCAATCTGGACACCAATCTGCGCCAAAGAGTTGTACGCGTCCTACCTCATTGATTCCTAAGATTGAAGCTAGTTCAATATTATCTGGATTTGTATACGATTTGCCTTTTATGATAAGCGTTGGAATGATTCGCTTTCCATTATTGATTGCTTCTACTTTTGCAGTTGCATCTTTATCTAAATCAACATCTATAAATGTATATGCGATGTTATTTTCTTTTAAATATGCTTTTGCTCTTCTACAATCTGGACACCAGTCAGCGCCATATAATATTATATCGGTCATCTTTTTAGCTGTTTTTTTAAACCAGGTTTCCAATTTGTTGTTTTTGAAAACCTGATTTGTTTTTTATTTTAATTTTTCTGCGTGAAGTTTGCGGAGTTTTGTCAATTTTGGTGTGATTACAAAACTGCAATAGCCTTGCGCTTGATTTTCTCTGTAATAGTTTTGATGTTCTGCTTCTGCTTCATAGAAAACATCTAATGGAGAAATTTCGGTTATAATTGGGTCTTCATAATATTTAGCAACTTGATCTTTTACAAGTTCTGCACTCGCTTTTTGCTTTTCATTATGATAATAAATTACAGATCTATATTGTGTTCCTCTGTCTGCTCCTTGACGGTTTAAGGTTGTAGGATCATGCGTAGTCATAAATATGAGTAAGATATATTCGTATGAAATGACACTCGGATCATATGTTATTTGAATGACTTCGGCATGTCCGGTGAGTCCCGAACAAATTTCTCTGTATGTTGGTTTACCTGGCGCGTTTCCTCCAGAATATCCAGAAACCACTTTTTCTACTCCTTTTACTTCTTGAAATACGGCTTCTGTACACCAAAAACAGCCACCACCAAAAGTTGCTACTTCTAAGTTATTAGTTTCCATTTGCTTCCTCCTTTTCTAATTGCATAGATTCTGAATTGATACAGTACCTCAGCCCGCTTGGTTCTGGTCCATCGGGAAATACATGTCCCAAATGTCCGTCACAAGTATTACACATTACCTCAACGCGAATCATTCCAAAACTGGTATCTTTATGATACTTGATTGCGTTTTCTTTGATTGGTTGCGTAAAACTAGGCCATCCAGTTCCTGAACTAAATTTGATAGTAGAATCGAACAAAGGTGTATTGCAACATACACAATTGTATTTCCCAGCATCATGAGCACTACAAAGTGCGCCACTGTGTGGACGTTCAGTTCCTTTTAATCTTGTAATTCGGTACTGTTCTGGTGTTAATTGTTCTATCCATTCAGTTTCTGTTTTTTCAACACGTCTGTCTGGAGTTGGATTTCCGTTTACGGAAAAACTAATTACATCTTTCCAAGTGAGCATATTATTATTCCTTTCTTTAATTATTAATAATACAAAGATACACTGTAAGTATCTCATTTAAAATATCTATAATTCCTTTGAAATTGTACTTTTTTCTTAAAAATGGTTTATATGTTATAGATATATCATTCTAGTCGTTTTTTTAAAGGTAAGCTTTCAAAAGGCTAACCTCGTAGTTAGAATTCATAACTTAGATGAAGTCCTCCAAAATACCTAAATTCTTTTCCTGCAAGTATTCCTAGAGTTGGTCCAGTATGAAGGTTTCCAATTTTGAAAGCAAACTCACTTTCTAGGTATGCCGAAATTTCTGTGTCCCTGTGTGCGTTTGGCAATGAAAAACTTGGTCCAATATTGAGTGTTAAAAAAGACCATCGCTTATGACTTACTAACGCGGCTACTTCGTGTCCAATTCTGTTATCTTCTTCAAATAATAGTGTGTATCCAACTCCAAATGCCCAAGTATGCGTTGCCCAATATGTAAGATGAATTTCTGTAGCGAAATCTGAATTGCTATGTTCGGGTGCATACACTAGTAATCCAGAGACTACAAGTTCTAATCCTGGATCTTTTTCTGCATTACTTTCTAAAGCATGATTTTGTTGTTCCTGTGCTACTAATGCATTAATTCCTCCAACAATACATACGATATATAAGAGTATTTGTTTTGTCATTTGTTTCAAAATTAAAAAAGCCTAAAAAGGAAAAGCATGTAACCATAGACTTCGATCCTCTTTAGGCCAACAATAAATACGTTTGAATGGTTTTATTTTCCTGTCGCTCTTTTTGCTGTGTTTTCTGGAACGGTTTTTTTTCCAACTCCTTTTGCAGCTGATAATACAGGATAGTATTGTGTGAATACAAAATCGTCTGCGGCACTTGCATTATGACAACCATTACATTGTTTCGTTTTAAAAGCTTTTCCTGTAGCGGCTAGCGTTCCTTCTTTAGGATTTGTAAAGCTGTAATATGCCCAATTTCCAGGTTCGTTAGGAAAGTGCTTTTTACTTTTGATGGTTGCTTCTAATCCTATGAAATCTCCCATAAAATATCCGTTACCACTCACAGCAGCTTTGCTTCCCACACTTACTAACTCTTTAATAAGAATTGTTCCTTCTCTCCAAGTTCCTGTTTTTTTATAATGTGCATAACTTGCGGGATCTATGTATACATTGTGGAATTCTGGGAAGGCAGCTTTTCCAGAATTCATATCATTTGGTGTTAATGGCGTACCAACATACACCCAACTTCTGTAATTCGTCGGACGAACTAAATCGCCCTCGCTATTCATTTCAAAAAAAGTTGCTTCACTATATCCATCAGCATTGCTATTGGAACAAGCGATGAGCATCATTGCTCCAAATACAGCGGTTAATATTATTTTTATAGTTTTCATGTGTTTGTTTTTATAGTTTTTATTTTAAAGGATAAGACGTTCTAACCATATCATTTCCGATAGCGTGACAGCTTACACAACCTTCTACACCATTTCCAATGGCTGCAAGTTTATTAGCGTCTTTAGGATCGGTAACTTCATACCAAAACCACCCATTTCCGTTATCTGCTTTATCATGCGTTTTTACCATTACTGCCCAACCAGAAAGTGTGTTATCTGCGTTAAACATTTCTTTTACGATTACAGATCCCAACGGATGTTCATCGTTTCCTTTTTCTAAAGATTCGGCAATAATATCATTGATAAAGACTCTCACAGGCAATCCTAATTTTTGATGTGGCCCTAAAGATGGATGCGCTTCTTTTTCTTTGTTTTTGAATGCTTTGTATTTCCCTGAAGCCAAATAATCAAATAGTTGTTGTTTACTTAATGGAATGTCTAATGTTAGTCCTTCAGGAGTTGGAACAGAAGCTTCCCATTTTCCTACTTTTTTAGTTTCTTTTTTTGTTTGAGACGCTACTCTTTTAGCAGCATTTTCAGGTGTAACATCTCCAACTCCTTTTGCTGATGATAGCACAGGATAATATTGCGTAAATACAAAATCGTCTGCTGCACTTGCATTATGACAACCGTTACATTGTTTTGTTTTAAAAGCTTTTCCTGTAGCTGATAATGTTCCTCCTTCTGGATTTGTGAAGCTAAAATATGCCCAATTTCCAGGTTCGTTTGGGAAATGTTTTTTACTTTTTACTGTAGCTTCCAAACCAATGAATTCTCCCATAAAATATCCATTTCCACTTACCGCAGCTTTACTTCCTACACTTACAAGTTCTTTTATTAAGATGGTTCCTTCTCTCCAAGTTCCTGTTTTTTTCCAATGTTCATAACTCATAGGATCTATATACACATTGTGCAATTCTGGAAAGGCAGCTTTTCCATCATTCATATCATTTGGAGTAACAGGTGTTCCTACATAAATCCACGTTCTATAATTCATTGGACGCTCTAATTCTCCATTAGCATCCATTGCAAAATACGCAACATCTTTATACTCTTCTTTATCATTTTTACAAGCTACAAATAGCAATACAAGCATCAGTAGCAGATACATTTTATTCGTTTTTTTAAGCATAGTTATTCTTTATTTAGGTTTAATGACTCGTTATTTTATAGGTAGTTTTATGTATTTTTTTATTGCTCCATTTATTATGCATTGTTACTTCAGTAAAAAACAAATTGCCTTTTAGGTTTTTACAGATTAGGTGAATTGTAAACGACAAGTTGTTATGCAATGATTCTATTTCACTTATTTCAAATTGAACTAGTTTTATAGATGGTTTTAATAAGTTTCCTTTTAAATACTTTAACCAACTGTTTTTGTGTACAATTCTTTCTTTTTGGTTATATTCAATAGTAAGCTCATGCTTCATATATGTACATATAGCTTTTTCTACTTTTTTATGTTTTAATAGTGCTATGAATTGCGATGATTCATAACTATTTTCGTTCGTATGATTCATATTAGTGAGTCAATTTACTATTTATCAAAATCAATTAATTGGACATTTTTCTTTTTAATTTTCAGTTTGTTTTCGAAAGCGCAATGCGGTCATACCTTCGTTTTTTTTGAAAAATCTCGCAAAGTACGCTGGATCGTCAAAGCCTAGTTCATAACAGATTTCTTTTATTGGTTTGTTAGTGTATAACAATAGTTTCTTTGCCTCCATAAGCAGTCTTTTCTTTATAATAGTATGCGGCTTATTTACTCCTTGCTTTCCTAGTTTGAGGAGCAATTGTTTTGGCGTAATATTTAATTTACTTGCATAGTTGGCTACCAAATGATCTGTTTTATAGTAGTTGAATACTAGTTTATCAAAAGCCAAAGTTGTTCTGTACTGCTTTTCAATTTTAGCATTTAATACTTTTAAAAAAATGGCATTGATATGATTGTCTATTTCACAACAACCTTGATTATTATTTTGAAATAATGCAATAATATTTGAGATACGTTCGCTTACAAAAGTGGCATCTGCTCCTTTGAATTCTATAATTGAGTTATTAAAATGATTGCTTGTTATCCAAGGGTTGAAGTGTATTTTTAAAATTGCATTTGGTAAGTTTTCTACTCCTAGTAATACTACAGCATCCTTTTGTTTTGATGAAACGTAAAATACCTGACCTGGATTAAGAATAAGTATCGAGTTTGCCTTTGCTTTTTTTTCTTCAAAGTCCAAACTATATATACATGCATCATTTTTAATCCAAATGATTTTATAACGATTCACATCATTAATTAAAATATTTGAACCTATTTGAACATCAAACGTATTTTCGGGAGTTGTCATAAGTATACCTCTTATTTTTCGAGGTAAAATTAACTTATGACACAGCAGGATAGAATGGCAATTCCACCTATATAATTGTAGATTTTTCTTTTAGAGTTGCTTTAAATTGTTTTTAAAAACAGATGGAGAATGTCCTGTATGCTTTTTAAAGAATTTTGAAAAATGAGAAGCTTCAGAAAAGCCTAATTCTTCTGTAATTTCATTCATATTTTTATCCGAGAACTGCAATAAGCGTTGCGCTTCTAGATTGATTCGCTCACTAATTACTTTTAGTGGCGATTTATAATTGTATTTCGAAAATATATTCGATATTGACTTAGGCGCTATGTTTAACATTTCTGCATAATCAGAAACTTTATGAAGTTTTCTAAAATGTTCTTCTACCAACAAATTAAACTGTCGTATAATATCGAGTTTTGCATCATAAAAATCTTGACTAGGCATTCCTTTTTTCACTAAACGAACCGATTTGATAAGCAATCTTTTTAGCAATACACGAAGCATTTCGCCTTGTATATGATCGTTGTTCATAAACTCTTCTTCAAACATCATTAGTAAAATGTCATAGCTTCTTTGTTCTTCTTCATCTAATGTGATTAATGGCGGCACAGAAGAACCTAAAAACAAAAGTCCATTGCATGCTACTTCATTATCATGATCTCTGATACAATAAAATTCTCTATTAAAAATATAGCCAATTACTCCATTAAAAGGAGCTTCTATTTTTACTGTATTTAAGGGCGTACAAAATAAAAGTTGATTTTTTTCAAGGCTTATGTGATATCCATCTATTGTAAGCATTACTTCTTCTTCTTTTGCCCAAATGATTTTATAGTTATCCTTATTTAAAGATTCTGTAAAATTTCCATCACTAAAATTGGTCAACATAAAGACACTTTGTTCTGTAAATCCTTGAAATTTGAAGTTCATTTTTTTAGTGTGCTATCGTTATTTTTCTATTAAAATTTGGGTATGCTACCAAACAAAGATATTTAGTATTTGATTAAATGTATCTTTTATTAAAATATTCTTATTGTACATTTTTCTTTTACTCATCCAATAATTGTACAGATAATTTATGTAATATTAGCATTCGTATCTATTCATAAACATGGCAATATAATAGGAAAAGTATAATTTGAAAGCTTTTATGAAATTTACGACAAAATACCACGTTATATTCTTCTTTGTAGAACATTAATTAAAGTTTAGTATTTTTACTCAAATTAAAGAAACCTTTATGGAGACTCTTATTATTGAAGCTGAGAAATTTGTTGTTGATTTTTTAAACACAAATTTAGATAGCAAATTTGTTTATCATAATTTATCGCACACCAAACGTGTTGTTTCAAAAACACAAGAAATTGCTGAAGGTTTGGCGCTTTCTGAAATAGAAACACAACAATTGGCACTTGCAGCATGGTTTCACGATACTGGCTATACCAAATGTATTGATGACCATGAAGATGATGGTGTTATAGTTGCTAGAGATTTTTTAACGAAACACAATGCTTCTGAGGAAACCATTAAAGTTATTAGTGACTTAATTATGGCAACTAAAATGGGTTCTTCTCCAAAAACATTGCTTGAAAAAGTGATTTGTGATGCCGATTGCTCACATATAGGAAGCAAAAATTTTAGTGATTTAACTGAGTTACTTCGTAAAGAGTGGGAACTTACTAAAGATAGAGTTTTAAGCGAAAGCGAATGGCTCGATGAGAATATTAATTTTATAACACGTTCACATAAATTCCATACTTCGTTTGCTTCAAAAAACTGGGAGAAACAGAAAGGAAAAAACTTAGCTAGAGTTTTAAAAGATAAAAAGAAAATAGAATTAGAAAGTTCTAAATTACAACAGAAAAAAGCCGAGTTAAAGTTTAAAAAGAATAAAGTTGAATTACCAGAACGTGGAATTGAAACCATGTTTCGTGTTGCATTGCGAAATCATATCACGTTAAGTGATATTGCAGATACCAAAGCAAACATATTATTATCGGTAAATGCCATTATTATTTCAATGGTGCTTTCTAACTTGGTTTCAAAGCTTGACAATCCTTCAAATAACTATTTGATTTACCCAACGATTATTTTTGCTCTTTTTACAGTGGTCTCTATGGTACTTTCCATTTTGGCTACGCGACCAAATGTAACACAAGGAAAATTTAGCAAAGAAGACGTTGCCAATAAAAAAGTGAATTTATTATTCTTTGGAAATTTCCACAAGATGAAGCTCAATGAGTTTGAATGGGCTATGGGCGAAATGATGAAAGACCGCGATTATTTGTACGGTTCACTCACGAAAGATTTATACTTTTTAGGACTCGTTTTGAATAGAAAATATAGTTTGTTACGTACTACTTATACCGTTTTTATGATTGGTATTGTAGTAAGTGTATTATCGTTTGTAATTGCTTTTTATCTAAGAGATCCAGAAGCTGGCAGAAAAGTGCATGATACTGCTATGGCAGTTTTAATAAAATAAAAACTGGAAGAATTCTATTTGAATTCTTCCATTAGTTCATCTATTGTCAAGGATGATTTTTCACAAAAATCTTCTTGATATATTACTTCTACACGCAACGCCCGTAAGCCCGAAACACCTTGCAAGTCTTCTAATTCGAGTTTTTCAAGCTTCCCAAAGTAGTTTTTAGATTGCATGTACTTGATATACTTTACATATTCACGTGCGTCTTTGTCTTGTGAGTATACAATGGCAATTTTCCCAGGAACTGTTAAACGTTCTGTCGTGCCTTTAATATTTGCTTTGTCAATACGTTTTTTGATGATTTCATAACGAATATTATACGCGCCATCCACATCAAATTGCTTTTCATCCATTCGGAATTTTATCGCCAACGGATTGCTATGTACTAAAATCAAGGAAGCCACTTGCAAGTCGTGATCCATTTCTTTTCGCGCATTATGTGCTACTTGCTCCATTTCATACATATTCTGTAATTGCCACAAACGCAAGTTGTATAAATATAAGGAATGGAACGATTTATCTCGCACCAACGATTGCCCTATGTACATGTTGTACTCAACACCATCTGTTTTGTAACGTTCAAAATAATGTGGAAACATTTCTTGTGCTTCTTCTTGCTTCTTATCAATATAATTAGCAAGCTTATTATTTAAAATAGTTACGCTATTTTCATAAGCTTTTCGCTTCTCGTATACTACTTTTAGGTTGTCATCCAAACGATTCATATACGTTTCTACAAGCAAAGCAACATCTGCATCTGACTCTTTTAAATGTCTGAATACAGGATAAATATCTTTCTTTAAAAACTCTAAAATACCTAACTCGTCACCAGCATTTAATCCTTCTTTGGTATGATTTAAATATTCTTCAATTCTAAAAACTAGTTCTTCATATATTGGCAAATTTGCTTTTTTAAGCGCGCCTTTCAATACATTGATTGCCAACTCTAGCTGTGTTGTTAAATCGTCTTTAATAGCATTATTTCTAGCTAAAGATGAACCTTTTATATCACTTTGTCCAAATAAAGGATGAACTCCTTCAAAAACAATAGAGTCAACTACAGGATTTTCTACATTCTCGCTTAATGCTGTTTGATACTTTTCCGCAGCTTCATAAAAACGCCATTTTACCGTAGGGTGAATAGATGTGTAATGTTCTTGCAGCGTAGCTTCTAATATATTTTGATAATCTTCTGAAGCTCTTGAGACTGCCGATTCAAATACTGGAATGATATCTCGTAGTTTTTGCTGATTTACAGAGTTTAATTCATACGATCTTGGCGAAGCAATTTCTAAGACTGCTAAGTCACTACCATTCTTTGCATTGATAGGAATTAAGATAATACTTTGTATTCCTTGAGCCTTTAAACGTTGGTAAAATTTATTATAATCTGTTCTCTTTCCATATACTTCAACATCAGAAATAGCCATTGTTTCTTTCTTATGAAATACTTTCTGAGCAATACCATCGCAGAAAAACTTGCTGCATGATATTTCTTTTTCCGTATTAAAAATTAAGCTATCTGACTGTTTAATGCGTGTAATTTCTTTGCCTTCTTTAGTCGTAAGCGTATATACAGAAAATCCTAATTCTAAATCTTTTATGTTGAAAAATTCTCGTAAATTTTGACGAACATCTGTGATTAAATTATCGTCACTACGTAATAAATTAGTACGAATTGAAGATAGTGTTTCATCAAAAGTAACATCAAATAAATTCATGATTCCGAATCCTCTGAAAATATAACTGTCTTTCGGAAACTTTTCTTTCCAAACGTCTATATTATCAAAGTTATCAAGTAATAATTTAACATCTTCATCTGTAATTTCAGGAGCATTTTCAGTTGGAATTACTTTGCAGAAATCTCCATTAAAAGCAACTCTGTAGTGTTTTGTAACTCCTAATTTTTTATCTGGAATGTCAAAATAAAACGGACGCTTTAAGTCAATATTATATCCATAACATACTGCCAATATCATGACACAAGCATGTAAGTACATTTCTTTCTCGTCTAAATTCCTTGCTGTGAAATCGTATGAATCGTCTGCTTCTTCAAGTATTTTTTTAAGTCGACTTGAATATTTAAAAGATTTAAAAGAAAATGGAACCGTTGCTACTTTTATTTCGTTATTCGTAAGTATCTGAGGAAATAATCCTTCTAAAACCAGATCAATTTGTTCTTGATATTCTTCCAGTTTTGAAAAATCAGTAAACCCTTCTCTAAGTTCTGGATAATTATCTAAGTATTTAACAACTTCAACTGCCGATTTATGATATGGATGATTTTTATCTTCTGCATACTTATCGTAAAAAGCCATTACCTCGTCAAAGCTAATGACAAGTTGTAAAGGTAAATTTAAATCCTGGTTTTCATTTTTTTGATCCATAGTCAAAATCATTTAGTTTACAAAGATACGAAATCCTCAATTTTAGAGCCTTAAAAGCAAATTAACTGCTTAACTGATATTCATATCTTTATACTTTTATATAGAGTATTTATTATAATAGACGATTGTTACCTCAATATCTTGCATTATTTATCGTATTTATTTTGCGGCGGTATCATCCTGCAAATTGCAACAATTGATATCCTTCTTTTTAAATTCCACAAATCTTTCCTGTAGTTGCAGTAGTTGTTTTTTTTACGGATATTTAGCTTGATAAAACTAACTTATGTCCTCACAAACTCGTTTGACGCGTGCATACCAAGAAGCACTTAAAATTTCGTTTGACGATACTTCTAAAATTGTATTGTTTAGCGATTGTCACCGCGGAGATAATAGTTTTGCAGACGATTTTGCCAATAATAGAAACATCTATTTTCATGCCTTAAAACAGTATTACAAGCAAGGTTTTACCTATTGCGAATTGGGTGATGGCGATGAGTTGTGGGAAAACCTAAGTTTTAAATCAATTTTTTCAGCACACAAGAATGTGTATATGCTAATGAAAGCATTTCATGAAGATAACCGATTGCATTTAATTTGGGGAAATCATGATATGGTGTATCGCAATGAAAAGTATGTACAAAAGCATCTATCTACGTATTTTGACCAAAAAACAGGAACAGACAAACCTTTGTTTACCGATATAAAATACCATGAAGGCATTGTATTGAAACATACAGAAACAGCGCAAGAAATTTTCTTAACACACGGACATCAAGCCGATTGGTGGAATTATATTTTTTGGAAATGGAGTCGATTTTTGGTGCGTGCCCTATGGAAACCTATGCAAGTTTGGGGTATTGCCGATCCGACAAGTCCTGCAAAAAACTATAAGAATTTAATCAAAGTTGAACGCCGAATTAAAAAGTGGATTATTGCCAATGATAATTTAATTACAGTTGTTGGACATACACATCGACCGCGATTTCCAAACCCTGATGAGATTTCTTTTTTTAATGATGGAAGTTGTGTGCATCCGCGAAGTATTATGGGAATCGAGATTGAAAATGGTGCGATTTCTTTGATTAAATGGCATACAACCACAACTGACGATGGTATTTTAAAAATTGAACGTGAAGTGTTGGAAGGTCCACGAAAACTAAGTGAATACCAACGGAATTTGTAGTGTTTTCTTCAATTATTGGAAACGTTTTGTTTTTCGGTATTTTGCCAACAAACTTACTTTTAACATTTTTACACGCAACTTCTACAAGTTTCATACATCATAAAGACATATTGACATTGAAATGGCCAATTGTATTTTAGAAAAATTAAAATGTCACGCAAAGTTTAATTTTAAGTTATACTAGTAATTAGTATGAATCTTTAACAAAAACCGATACCATGAAAAACTACTTTTTACTTTTATTTATTGGAATTGCACTAGTGAGTTGTTCAAATGATGATGACAATTCGCCAGATACTAGTACTCAAATTATTGGAAACTGGAATTGGGTAAAATCTTCAGGAGGAATTACCAACATAACACATACTCCTGCATCAACTGGAAATACTCAAAGATTAGAAATTACGAGCACCGTTTTTAAGAGTTATTTTAATAATGAATTGGTCTTAGAAAAGGATTATAGTCTTGAAACTAGAGAATCTAGTATAAATAGTCAAGTATATGAAATGATTATTTTGGGCGATCAACCAAATTTAGTTGTTGAAATCATTGACAATCGCCTATTTATAAGCGGTGATTTTGTTGATTCTTCTCTAAACGAATATAGTAGAGAGTAATTTACATTTCTTATTTTCTGTTTCCAAGCGCTTCTCGATAGTTCTATTGAGAAATGCTTTGATTTCTAGACTACTTAGACTTACTTAGATTGTTAGACTTCTTAGACTGTTAGACGTGTACTTCGCTTTTGGGGTTTTTGCTAATGAAAACACTTTTATGTTTCAAAGTACTTCTCGATACAATTTTTCTTCATTTTATTACGAAAAACCACTCGAAGTGACGCTTGGAATCGTAGAATATATTTGAAACACTAGCATATTTTTGAGTGGCGAATCACAGATTCGTTGTACTTCGGTAAACTCAGAAGGACTATCGAGAAATGTTTTGAAGTTTAGATTTACTCTTTGCTAATGGTTTCAATAAGTATAATGATTATTAAAGACCTAACTCTCAGGCGCCAATTCCACTTCCAAACCATCCATTTCTGGAGTCATTTGAATTTGGCAACCTAAGCGACTGTTGTCTTCTACGTGAAACGCTTCTGCAAGCATCATATCTTCGTCAACGCTCATTTCTGGTAACTCATGATCAGAATGCACATAACATTGACAAGAAGCACACATAGCCATTCCGCCACAAATTCCAATAGTTCCTTCGGGAGCGAGTTCGTACGAACGTACTACTTCCATTAGGTTCATTGCCATATCGGTTGGCGCTTGTATTTCGTGTACAATGCCTTCTCTGTCTGTTATTTTTATGTTGATGTCTACTGCTGACATTTTTGATATACGATTTTATGATTTACGATTGTTGATTTCTGAGCTGTTCTCGATACAAATTTGTTGCACAAATTCACTCGAACTGACGTTTTACTATGATTCGTCTTTACGAGGAACGATAGTGACGTGGTAATCTGTTCATTGTAAAACAAATTCTGCCATTATTGAAACAGATTGCCACGAATTTTTCAAAATTCTCGCAAAGACGTTTCAAATTAAATTAGTTAATTGCTTTTACAACTGCTTTTGGTGCTTCTTTACGTGTTCCATCAAAACCATCAATTCCGCTTACCGTTGTGTATTTCATGACATATTTTTTGTCTGGAAATATACGTTGATATGCACTTTGACACATTAAAGTTGCTTCATGAAATCCGCAAAGAATCAACTTTAATTTCCCTGGATATGTGTTTACATCACCAATGGCGTAAATCCCTGGAATGTTCGTTTGATAGTCTAAGGTATTGTCAACTTTAATGGCGTTTTTCTCAATTTCTAATCCCCAATCTCCTATTGGACCTAATTTTGGTGCCAATCCGAATAGTGGAATGAAATGATCGGTTTCTAAAGTAACCGAATCTTCTCCTTTTTTAGAAACCTCAACACCAGTTACATGATTTTCACCATGAATTGCTGTAATTTCCGCAGGCGTTATTAAGTTGATTTTTCCAAGGTTTTTGAGTTCTTGTACTTTTTCAACAGAATCTAATGCGCCACGAAATTCATTACGTCTGTGCACTAAAGTTACTTCTGAGGCAACGTCTGTTAAGAAGATACTCCAATCTAAAGCAGAGTCTCCACCACCAGCAATGACTACTTTTTTATCACGATAAATTTCTGGATCACGAATAATATATTCGACACCTTTGTCTTCGTAATTTGCTAAATCTTTAATTGGTGGTTTTCGCGGTTCAAAACTTCCCAATCCGCCAGCAATGGCAACAATTGGCGCGTGATGTTTTGTCCCTTTATTTGTAGTTACGATGAACGTTCCATCGTCTAGTTTTTCAATAGTTTGCGCGCGTTCTCCTAGTGTAAATGTAGGTTCAAACGGCTCAATTTGCTTCATTAAATTGTCTACCAAATCACCTGCCAATACTTCAGGATATCCTGGGATATCATAAATTGGTTTTTTTGGATAAATTTCAGAACATTGTCCACCTGGTTGTGGCAATGCATCTATTAAGTGACATTTTAATTTTAATAATCCTGCTTCAAAAACAGTAAAAAGTCCCGTAGGACCAGCTCCAATAATGAGTATATCGGTCTTAATCATTTTCTTTTATATAAATCTGATACAAAAATAACGTGTGCACAGCTGCCTTTTTATGACATTTGTCAGTTACTCTATGTTGATTACCTTTTCAATTTGCGGCACATGTTTTTTGATAGTCATTTCAACACCTGACTTTAGTGTCATTTGGTTTACACTACATCCGACGCAAGCTCCTTCTAACTGAACTTTTACCAACGTATCATTTTCAATGCCAACGAGTCTAATATCGCCGCCATCGCTTTGAAGAAAAGGGCGAATTTCGTCTAGCGCCTTTTCAACGTTGTTTTTTATTTCTTCACTTGTCATCTCTATTCTATTTAAGTGTTTATTTTTTAACAGCCGAACATCCAGCCATTGTGGTAATTTTAATTACTTCTGTAGCAGGCAAACTTTCATTTCTGTTTACCACTTCTTGCACTACATTTCGAGTTATCTCTTTAAAAGCTTCTTCGGTTGATGTAGCGGTTTGCATTGCTGCAGGTCTTCCAACATCTCCAGCTTCACGAATACTTTGTACCAATGGAATTTCTCCTAAGAATGGCACTTCAATATCTTCTGCTAGGTTTTTTGCACCTTCTTTTCCAAAGATGTAATATTTGTTGTTTGGCAACTCTTCAGGAGTAAAATACGCCATATTTTCTATAATTCCCAATACAGGAACGTTTATACTTTCTTGTTGGAACATTGCCACACCTTTTTTTGCATCAGCTAAAGCTACATTTTGCGGTGTACTTACGACAACTGCTCCTGTAATTGGCAATGATTGCATGATACTTAAGTGAATGTCTCCTGTTCCTGGAGGCAAGTCTAATAATAAGAAGTCGATTTCGCCCCAAGCGGCATCAAAAATCATTTGATTTAAAGCTTTACTCGCCATTGGTCCACGCCAAACTACTGCCTGATTTGGTTTTGTAAAGAATCCGATAGAAAGAATTTTTACTCCATAGCTTTCTACAGGTTTCATTTTTGATGTTCCATCTACACGAACAGCTAATGGTTTTTCACCTTCAACATCAAACATAATTGGCATTGATGGCCCGTAAATATCTGCATCTAATACACCAACTTTAAAGCCCATTCCCGCTAAGGTTACGGCTAAATTTGCGGTTACAGTAGATTTCCCTACACCACCTTTTCCAGAAGCAACAGCGATAATATTTTTAATATTTGGCAATTGTTTTCCTTTGATTTCAGGTTTTGCTGGCGCTTCAACTTTTATATTTACTTTGACTTTCGCGTCTGCATATACTTTTTCAAGTAATACCGAAGTAATTTCCGATTCTACTTTTTTCTTTGCTTGTAATGCAGGATTTGTAATGACAATATCAACTACAATTTCATCTGCAAATGTCATTATGTTTCTTACAGCGCCGCTAGCAATCATATTAGCACCTTCGCCAGGAACGGTAATGGTACTTAATGCTGCTTGTATATCTTTCTTTTCTATTTTCAAAATGTTGTTTTTAGTTTGCTTTATTCAATTCTGAAAGCGTTTTTTGTAATAGCTTCAATGTAAATTGATTCTAAATTGCAAAGATACAGCGAAATGTTTAGAATTAGAAGTTGTAGTATTGAAATGATTGATGGTATAATTTAGTCTTCTTATAAGGTGTTAAAATAACATTCTTTTATTAGAGACAATTTCTTTTTGCCTGTTAAAACTCGTTCGTTTTTCTAGTGATTTGCATCAAAGTATCTCTGTTTTTATAAAAACCGACTGTCTACATTAGGGTTATACTTGAAATTTTAGTTTTTTTGTGACTAAGTAATTAAAATCTTAGTAAGAGGTAAAAGCAAATGAATTCGTACGAATTAAGTTAGCTTTAAATAAACTTTTAAGATATTTTTACTTTCAAATACATAGCCAAAAACCAAACCTTCATGAAAAAAACCTACTTTATTGCAATCATACTTTCCCTAATTTGTATTCATAGTGTTCAAGCCCAAATTGTAAATATTGGAGATCCAAGTTTAAAAGCTGAATTGATTGCTGATGGTGTTGACGCTAATAATGATGGAGAAATTCAAGTCAGTGAAGCGCTTGCAGTTACTAGTTTGAATATAAGTGGTAATCAAACGAGAACTTTTGAAGGTATTGATCAATTTACAAATGTTACAAGTTTGACTATTGGATCATCATCTTATCCTTTTGATGAATATACTAATCTTGATCTCAGAAAATTAACAAACCTTGAAGTTCTGAGTTGTGGTTTTGGTATTAATGGAGAAGTGAATGTTTCTGATTTGAATAACTTAAAAATAGTAAATGCAGGTGTTGCTACATTTAGTAATATTTCTAAATTTAATTTAACTGGATTAACCAACTTAGAAGAGTTTATATATGGCCCAACAAATTCAGGAGAACCTAATGAGCCTCCCGTACAGGCATATTTTAACAATTTAACAAACTTAACAAGACTAGAAGTATACCAAAACAGGCTTACCTCTTTAGAGATTGGAAACTTATCAAACTTGGAAACCTTGTATTGTTCAACTAATGAAATTACATCATTGGACTTGTCTAATATGACTAATTTAACGCAGTTTCATTGTACACAAAACCAACTAACTTCATTAGATGTTAGCAATACCAATATTACTGGAATTTTTGGCTTTGCATACAACCCAATAACCAACTTAAATATAAAAGATGGAATCGATAATAGTATAGATTCAAATTCGTTTGAAGCTACAAATATTCAGTCTATTTGTTGTGATGTAAGTGAACTAACAACAGTTCAAAATAGCGTTGCCAGTGCAGGACATACAGGCGTTACTTTTGAAACAAATTGTACGCCTACTCCAAGTACTCCATATTATACGATTCAAGGAAAAAACACCTTAGACTCAAACTTAAATGGCTGTGATGTCGGAGACAGTTTTTTACCAACAGTTGAATACACCATTTCAGATGGTACAAATGACGTAACGATTTATACTGATAAACTTGGAAATTACGAATTTGTTGGAAAAGCAGGTACGTATACCATTACACCTAGTATTCCAAATACAAGCTATTATACATTTTCTCCTGCAAGTGTTACGATAAACCTTCCGGCAGATGGAACGATGGTTGTACAAGATTTTTGTGTGACACCAAACGGCGCTCCCATTGTAACCTCACTTTCTACACGATTAAAAAATGATCTAATTGCGCAAACTAATGTTGATACGAATGGCGATGGCGAAATACAAATTACGGAAGCTGAAAGTGTGACCAATTTAAATATTGTGAGTCCAATTATTAAAGGGTTGGATGATTTTATAAATATTGAAACGCTAAATTGTAGTAGTTCTTCAATTTTTGCCGATCCTTTTAATACAGTTTGGGTGCTATATTTAGATGTAAGTCCATTGGTTAATTTGAAAAACTTATACGCTTCGGGGAATCGAATTGCTACGTTAGATGTAAGTCAAAATACAAATTTGGAACGTCTTGATTGTGCAGGAAATATACTAAACTCATTGTTGCTTCATAATAACCCGAATTTAAAATATTTAACTTGTGGAAATATTACAGGAGGTCTAGTTATTCCTCCTGGCGCATATTCTGAGGTAAACAGAAATACGTTTAAAACATTAGATTTGAGCAATAATCCTTTGTTAGAATCTGTAAATTGCTCGTATGCTACCATGGAAGGAATTGTTTTTGGCAGTAACACAAACTTAGAAACAATTTATTGTATAAACAACGGTCTTACTTCGCTTGATATTTCGCAACTTCCAAATTTAAAAACCTTGCATTGTTATACAAATGATGGTACAAGTGGTTATATTCCAAATAATGAATCTAATCAACTTACAGCACTAGATATTTCACAAAACACCAATCTATTGACGTTGTTGTGTTATAAAAACAATATTAGCACTCTAGACACATCTTTAAACAGTGTTCTACAAACATTAAATTGTAGTTATAATTCCTTGACTTCAATTGATATTTCGCAAAACAGCAATTTATTTTATTTTGATTGCGGTAATAATCCGTTAAACACTTTTAATGTTTCTCAAAGTACAGGATTAAAGACATTAGGTTGTGCCAATATAGGACTCACGACACTAGATTTGAGTCCGTTTCCAGATTTATACAGTGTAAATTGCAATGATAATAGCCTAACAACACTTGATGTTTCTCAAAATTCCAACTTGACATATTTATATTGTCGAGATAATATGATTACACAATTGTTTGTGAAAAACGGAAATAATTTTACAACAACCGTTACAGATGATTATCACTACACTTATCATTTTCAATATACAGGAAACCCTATAGCATATATTTGTGCAGATGATTTTGAAATTGAAGAAATTTTAAATTATATGCCTTCTAATTTAAATATCGCTGTAAACACTTATTGTTCATTTACACCTGGTGGAAGCTATAATACGATTCAAGGAACGGTTCGTTTAGATGGAAATAGTAATGGTTGTGACGTAAGTGATAATCCGTATCAATACTTAAATTTGAATGTAACAAATAGCGAGAACGAAACCTCAACAGTAGTTAGCTTAAACGATGGTTCGTATGCGTTTCATGCCTCAGATGATGATGTATATACCGTAACGCCTGTGTTAGAAAATACAGCCTATTTTACAGTGTCTCCTGCAAGTATTACGGTCAATTTTCCAACAGATGCTAGTCCGTTTACGCAAGATTTTTGCGTTACGCCAAACGGAATTGCTAATGATGTTGATGTAACACTGATTCCGCTAAATATTGCCAGACCAGGATTTGATACCAATTACAAATTAGTTTACAAAAACAAAGGAAATACGACGTTATCTGGCGCTATTAGCTTGACTTTTGAAGATGATTTTATGGATTTAGTTTCTTCTAACCCTTTGACAGCTACTCAAGCCGTTAATTCACTTGAGTGGAATTATACAAATCTATTACCGTTTGAATCACGTGAAATTATGTTTACGATGAATTTAAACACACCAACAGATGCTTCTTTTCCTTTAAATGCTGATGATACTTTAGCTTTTGAAGCTATAATAAGTCCTGTAGTTGCCGATGAAACTATGGACGATAATACAAACACACTTTCGCAAATTGTGGTGAATTCTTTTGATCCGAATGATAAGAATTGCTTGCAAGGAACTGAAGTGACAACAGAACTTGTTGGAAAGTATGTAGATTATATGATTCGTTTTGAAAATACAGGAACTGCCAATGCTATTAATGTGGTTGTAAAAGATGTGATTGAAACTACAATGTTTGACCCAAGCACATTGATTGTGACCAATGCAAGTCATTCTGTTGCGACTCGATTTACCAATGCAAATACGGTAGAGTTTATTTTTGAAAATATCAATTTGCCTTTTGACGATGCTTCAAATGATGGTTTTGTAACGTTTAAAATAAAAACACTTCCAACTTTAGACATTGACGATACGTTTGAAAACAAAGCAGAAATTTATTTTGACTTCAACTTTCCTATTGAAACAAACAATAGTATTACAGTTATTAAAGATGTGTTGAGTACAACTGATATTTCGTTTGAAAGTTTTGAAATGTATCCAAATCCTGTGAAAGATGTGGTTAGTATTAAAACGAAAGAAACGATTGAGAGTATTAAAATCTATGCTATTTCTGGGAAGTTTATTTATGAACAATCATTTACAGGAATACAAAACACGATTGAAATTGAGACTTCAAAGCTTGCACAAGGAACGTATTTTGTTAAGATTGAAACAGAATCAGGTGCGGTTATGGTAAAGAAAATGGTGAAAGGATAGAACTTTTAGAGTCAATAAAAATGATGCTGTTCTTTAGCTTCTCGACTGCGCTCGAAGTGACATTAGTGTTGACTAATTGCCGGATAACTCCATGGAAGCAATATTCTCATGAAAGTTTACAAAAGAAATTAAAGTAGCTCTCGATCAGACATTTTTTTTTACAATGACCTTTGTTTCGTCTTTGCGAAAGTTTTAAAAAAACTTGTGACAATCTGTTTCTTGAGTAACAGATTGCTTGGTCATTCATTCTCACAAAAACGATTGGTAGTTATTTTTAATAAATTTTCAATGTAGCAGCGTCAATTCTGCGGAAGCGATATAAAATTAAATATATACGTCACTACGAAGAGTTTACGACGTGGTAGTCTGTTTCTAATAGAAATTAAAGTTTTCTTTGAAGAAGATTGCTTCGTCATTCTTTCTCGCAAAGACGAATCGTAGTTTTTAATACATTTTCAAATAAACCTCCTACAAAAGTTCCTCAGAAGGATCCCAAAGATATTTTTCAAGATTTTGAATTTGATTGTCGACAACCTCAACACCTTCGCTTTCTAGCAATTGTTGCATTAAGTTGGTGCCTTGAAAATGATGTTTTCCTGTAAGTAAGCCTTTTTTGTTTACCACTCTGTGCGCATGTACGTCTTCATGTTTACCTGAGCTATTCATTGCCCAACCAACCATACGTGCGCTTCTGGCTGCGCCTAAATATTTGGCAATAGCGCCGTAACTTGTAACTCTTCCATACGGAATTAAACGAGCAACTTCGTATACACGCTCAAAGAAATTTTGGTTTTCTGGTTTCATATAGCAGCATCATTATGATAAAAAATACGAACGAGCGTCACGATGACTAAAACCAACATTAACGCACTTAAAATATGATCGGAATATTTAGAGAAATGTCCCGATTTTGATTGTGATTTGTTAAAATAAAACACATACATGTACAACATAGCAAAGGTTCCAAATCCTGTTCCTAAAACAAAGACAACAATATCAGGAATTGAAAATTCCATCAAGCCCGAAGTCCTCCACAAAGCATTTAAACCTATAAAGTAAGGAATTGGTAATACATTGAGCATTGCTAGAAAAATTCCTTTAAAGAAACTTCCTTTTTTGCTCACTTTTACCATGCGAATTCGTTTTTCTTTGTGCTTTTTCTTTCTTGCAATGATGAAAAAATAAATCCCCAAAAGTCCAAATATTACCAAAGCAGCTTTTTCTAATACTGCAATTATTTGCTGATTATTGTACAAATATTTGGAAATCATTACTGCAATAATTGCTTGAATAAGCACTACAATAGAAGCTCCAATGGCAAAAATAACACCATTCATTTTCCCTTTTTGTGTACTAATTTTAGCCGCCGTAATGTTTATTAAACCCGGAGGAACAACACCTAAAAGTGCCGCTGAAAAAGTGATAAAAAAGAGAATAATGAGATCGGTCATTACTTAATTTTGAAGTGAATATAAGTAATTGCTTTGTTTACTTCCAAATATTGCGACTCGTAAAATGTCTGTATGTCAGTAACTTCTGCAGGACTTCCTTCGTTTCTATACACATCATGATTGGCATACAACACCTCGTGTCCTGCGCCATGCAAAAGCCCAAGCGTATATCCGTGCATAAATTCGCTATCCGTTTTTAAATGTACAGTTCCTTCTGCGTTGAGTATTTTTTTGTACCGTGCTAAAAAGACTTCATTGGTCATTCTGTGTTT
This sequence comes from Kordia sp., assembly GCF_050633145.1. Lineage (GTDB taxonomy): Bacteria > Bacteroidota > Bacteroidia > Flavobacteriales > Flavobacteriaceae > Kordia. Next base: position 36,459 of record NZ_JBOEFY010000060.1, read on the forward strand.
GGTTCGCTTGTATTTTATTTGCGGATCGGGAAAAGTAATCCATATTTCAGCTACTTCATTTTCGGCAAATAATCCTTCTACCAATTCTATTTGCGTTCTAATGAAAGCAACATTGTTCATATCGTCTTCCACCGCCGTTTTAGCTCCACGCCAAAAACGTGCACCTTTGATGTCGATTCCAATAAAGTTTTTATTTGGAAACTTTTTTGCCAGTGCGACACTATATTCTCCTTTTCCACAGCCTAATTCCAATACAATTGGCGCATCGTTTTTAAAGAAATCACTGTTCCATTTTCCTTTGTACGGAAAATTTCCATCCACAATTTCTTCACGTGTTGGCTGTATTACATTTGAAAACGTATCGTTTTCTCTAAAGCGTTTCAGTTTGTTTTTACTTCCCACAATAGTTTCTTAATGTAAGCTCGACGTATTACATTCGAACAAAATTTATAAATATTTTTTTATGCTGTTCTTAAATATTGAAAATTCAGTTTTTTATTTTCGTTTTTTACTCGCTAAATAAAAGAAATGCATTTTTAACTCATATCATTTATTTTTATCAAACTGATGTTTTCTTAATATTTTGACAAAACTAAGGAAATCTTGCAGACCTTTTAATATTCTTATCTTTGATTTTATGAAGAATTCAAAAACTGTTCTTATTGCTCCCTTAAATTGGGGTTTAGGTCATGCTACTAGATGCATTCCAATTATACGAGGTTTACTTGCCGAAAATTATACACCAGTCATTGGTTCTGATGGAATTGCGCTTCAATTGCTACAAAAAGAATTTCCAGAATTAGAGACAATTACCTTGCCCGATTACCAAATTGAATACGCAAAAAAAGGAAAGAATTTTAAGTTGAAAATGCTGAAAGATTCTCCAAAAATTCTCAAAGCCATTTCCGAAGAAAAGAAAATTGTAAAGAAGTTGGTGAAAAAGCGTGATTTTTGCGGAATTATTTCTGACAACCGATTGGGCGTATACAGTAAAAAAGTGCCTTCTGTTTTTATGACGCATCAATTAAATGTGCTAAGTGGTAACACAACATGGTTTAGCAGTAAATTGCATCAACTTGCTATTAAGAAGTTTGACGAATGTTGGGTTCCTGATGTGGCTGACAAACCAAATCTTTCAGGAAAATTAGGGCATTTAAAGAAACATTCGTTTCCAATAAAGTATATAGGACCGCTGAGCAGATTACATGCACAAGAACTGCCAATTGTATATGATTTAATGGTGATCTTGTCAGGACCAGAACCGCAGCGCACAATGTTGGAAGAAAAGTTGTTTGAAGAAGTAAAGCATTTTGACGGAAAGGTATTGTTTGTTCGCGGAAAGGTAGAAGCCAACCAAGAACGTTTTCAGTTTTTGAATTGTGAAGTGGTAAATTTTATGCAGAGTGATGAACTCGTAAAAGCATTTAACGAAAGTGAAATTGTATTATCGCGTTCGGGTTATACAACGGTAATGGATTTGGCAAAATTGAATAAGAAAGCCTTTTTTATTCCAACACCTGGACAATTTGAGCAAGAGTTTTTAGCCAAACGTTTGCAGAAACAACAATTAGTTCCAACTGCTACGCAAGCTAAATTTTCCATTGATCAATTGGAACGTGTAAAAGATTTTAAAGGATTGAGTCAATTTAATTACGAAGAAGATTACAAAGATTTATTCAGCCTTTTCCAAAGTGAATGAGAACTCTGAACCAACATCATATTCACTTTCTACATATATTTTTTCGGTATGCGCTTCAATAATATGTTTTACTATAGAAAGTCCTAAACCAGAGCCACCTTCTTTTCGTGTACGACTTTTATCTACACGATAGAAACGTTCAAATAATCGAGGAATATTTTCTTTTTCAATTCCTTCTCCATTATCGGTCACACGGACAATTACTTTATTTCGAATGAGGTTTTCGACACTGATTTCCGTCGTTCCATTTTCGCGTCCGTATTTAATAGAATTTACAATCAAATTGGTTAATACTTGCTGAATACGCTCTTTATCTGCCATAACCATAATTGGATCGACATAATTCATATCAAACGCTAATGAAATTTCTTTTTTTGCCGCTTTCATTTCCAGCAAATCAAATACATTTTGCACCAATTCGATGATATCAAACTCTTCGGTATCTAAATTTAAATCTCCTGTTTCTAATTTGGTAATCATATCCAAATCTTTCACGATATAGATTAACCTTTCAACTCCTTTTCCTGCGCGATTCAAGTATTTTTTACGAATTGCCTTATCTTCCATAGCGCCGTCTAGCAAAGTCAAAATATAACCTTGCACGGTAAAAAGTGGCGTTTTTAATTCGTGTGAAACATTTCCAATAAATTCTTTTCGGTAGTTTTCTCGAATCTTTAATGTTTCAATTTCTAACTTTTTATTTGTGGCAAATTTTTCAATCTCTTTTGTCAACGTTGCCATATCTGTTGTAATTGGATGATTTTGAAAATCACTCACATCTAACAACGTCACATCATCATAAATTCGCTTTACACGTCTATAAATAAAACGTTCTACTCTAAATTGAATGATAAAAAAGCAAAACGCGAAACATATCACCATAAATATAATCGGTATTATATATTGATTAATACCGAAACTATACAGTAATGAAACAAGTAAAACCGTTACAAATAAGGTAATATAGAAAGAAGACCTTAAAGCAAACTTATAGGATTTTTTGAGTTTTCTAGTCATGTATTATTCTACGTATTTATATCCTACGCCTTTTACAGTTTTAAAATGGTTTTCACCAATTTTTTCTCTTAATTTACGAATGTGTACATCTATTGTTCGTCCACCAACAATAACTTCATTTCCCCAAACTTTATCTAAAATTTCTTCTCTTTTAAATACTTTTCCTGGACGAGATGCCAATAAAGATAAGAGTTCAAATTCTTTTCTAGGTAAAATAATTTCTACACCTTCTTTTTCTATTTTGTATTCTTCTCTGTTAATTACAATATTACCAACAGTTACAATTTGTGCATTTTCATCTTCCTCTTTCAACCTACGAAGCAATGCTTTTACTTTACTTACCAATACTTTTGGTTTAATTGGTTTTGTAATATAATCATCTGCACCAGCATCAAATCCTGCAACTTGCGAATAATCTTCACCTCTTGCAGTTAAAAATGTAATAATGGTATTGGCAAGGCTGCTATCTTTTCTAATATTCTCACAAGCTTCCATTCCGTCCATTTCTGGCATCATTACATCCATAATGATTAAATGTGGTTTTACTTTTTTTGCTATTGAAATTGCTTCCACTCCATTTGCTGCTGTTGAAATTTGATATCCTTCAGATGAAAGATTATATCCAACAATTTCTAATATATCTGGCTCGTCATCAACCAATAAAATTTTAATATCCTTTTTTCTCATTTTACGTTTTTTAACATAAATAACTGATTTTATTACAGTTACTTGATAGTTGTGTTTTGTTTCTAGACCTCAAAAGTAAAGATAAAATTAAATAATGAAAGCAGTTAACACTCTTTTAATATCATAACATTAAGCTAACATACATATTACAAATCTTTAACCTGCAAGTAACATCATCTTTACACGTTCCTCATTTCTTTGCGCTGTGAAATAAAAACTTAGATGAGACAAAAAATTACACTTACGATTCTCCTATTACTAATTTGCTTTTTAGGATATGCTCAAAACGGTTCCATTGTTGGAAAGATTCTTGACAAAGAAATGAACAATGATCCTTTACCTTTTTCTAATATCTCTATAAAAGGTACAACTAAAGGAACTACATCAGATTTAGATGGACTGTACCAAATTACAGAAGTTGAACCAGGAACTTATACATTGGTTGTTAGTTTTGTTGGATACAAGACACAAGAAATTCCTAATGTGGTTGTAAATGCTGGAAAAATAACAACTGTAGATGTAATTTTAGCAGTCAACGCTGCAAGTTTAGATGCAATTGTCATCACAGCAACTACTAGAAAAATTTCTGAAGCTGCTACATTATTAGAACAAAAGAAATCTAAAGATATCAAACAAATTATTGGAGCCGAGGAACTTGCCCGAAAAGGTGTAAGTGATGCTGCAGGAGCTGTAACAAAGATTTCGGGAGTTTCTAAACAAGAAGGTTCAAGCAATGTATATGTACGTGGATTGGGTGATCGTTATTTAAACACTACGTTTAACGGATTGCCATTACCATCAAACGATATTAATAAAAAGAATATTGAATTAAGTTTATTTGCTTCTGATGTGATTGAAAATGTATCTATCAGCAAAGCCTATTCTGGAAAACAATACGGAGATTTTGCCGCAGGTAATGTAAACATCAATTCAAAAGATTATAAAGGTAAAGGAAGTTTAGAAGCTTTTGCTGGAACAAGTGTAAACACAAACGCAATCGGAGAAAACTTTGTAAAGAGTGAAGGTTCTGGATTCTTTGGAGATTATGCTAGACATAAACAAAATCCATTTGCTGTGATTTTATCTCACGGAGTTGATCCAGAAGATGTAAGTGTACCAATCAATATAACATTTGGAATTTCTGGAGGAAAATCATGGGATTTTGAAAATGATTCTCGTTTAAGCGTTTTCGGAACGGTTTCTTTTGAAAACGGATACGAATACAGAAGAGGTGAAGCTACCGATTTTACAACGGTTGAAAAGAAGGCTTTCCAAGATGCAGAAGAGTTTGAATACAGCACGACTACAACTGCCATGGGAACTTTAAATTATAAAATTGATGATAAGAATAAATTAAAATTCAATTCATTATTCGTCAATAGCTCTACAAATGAAGTTGGATATTTTGGTATCGATGGAAAAGGTAGAAATAGAGATGCCATTTTAAATACAGATGAAGGTTTTTATCAAATGAACGCTCAGTTCGATCAAAATCAAGTATTTGTAAACCAACTAATCGGTAATCATAAAAATGATAAAATAGAGATTGATTGGGCAGCAGGATACAATTTAGTATATGCAAAGCAACCAGACAGAAAGCGTATTAGTATTGAAAACTATCAGTTTGCTTTAGATAATGATGCTTCAACAAACCCAACATTTTTTAGCAATGTAGCTTTTGACAATCAGCGTTATTTCCAAGACATTGACGATACAGAATTTAACGGACGTGTAAATTTAGCGTACAACGTAAACGAAAATTTCAAATTAAACTTAGGGTATAACGGAAGAAGCAAAGAGCGTAATTTTGAAAACATTCGTTATGGTTATGACATTGTTGACTCTGATTTTGCGATCACTGATGTAAATAATCTAAATAGCATTTTCAATATTGGAAACTTCAATTCTGACGGAGGAGCAATTTATGATATCAAAGTCATCAATTCAATTCCAGATTTAGGAAATACAAACAGACCTGGACTTGCTGAAAACACATACACAGGTAATTTAGACTTATTTGCTGGATATGCTGACGCAGAAATTAAATCAGAAAAATGGTTAATTGTTCCAGGAATTCGTTTTGAATCATTTGATCAAAGTATTGCTTACGACGTAATTAACTTAGGAAATAATGGAAACTCTAGCAGAAGCGCTTATGAAAACTTCATCTTACCAAGTTTAAACGTAAAATATGAATTAACAGAAGAGCAAAACATTCGTTTCTCTGCAAGTAGAACGGTTTCATTACCAGAATTTAAAGAAACTGCTCCTTTTGTATACATCGATGTAACCAACAGAATTGGTGGTAACCCTGACTTATTAGGTGCAACAGATGCTTCATTTATCAATGTAAGTGATAAATCATATTCAAACGTAATCAACATTGATTTAAAATATGAATGGTTCTTTGGAAAAGGAGAAATCTTCTCTGTATCTGCTTTCGGAAAACAAATTTCTGATCCTGTAAACCGAGTAGTTGCCTTTGATGCTACTGGAACGCAACGTTATTTTAGAACAGGTGAAAAAGCAAATGTATATGGAGTTGAATTTGAATTCAGAAAGAACTTACTACAAAACGAAGATGAAGAAACTTTACTTTCTGCTGGGTTAAACACAACAATCATGCACACAAAGCAAGACTTGTATAACGAGATTGCGGGTACATACAGTGTGAGCTTCAGAGAAAATGAAGAGCAATTACAAGGAGCTTCTCCATTCATTATCAATGCAGATGTAAGCTACTCTCCTACTTTTGGAAACTACAAGCCAACAGGAAACTTAGTATTCTCTTATTTCTCAGACAGAATTGACGCTTTAGGATCAGGTCAATTAGGAAACATTATCGAAAAAGGTGTACCAACATTAGATTTCATCTTAAAGAATAAAATTACAGAGAACTTTGAAGTAAACTTCAGCATAAAAAACATCTTAAATCCTGACATCAAATTTGTTCGTGAAACTAGTGGCGGAGACGTTTTAGTAACATCTACAAATGGAAAAGGTGTTTCTGGATTTGATAGAGGTAGAAACATTGGATTTCAATTAAAATATAAATTCTAAACAAACAACACAACTAAAAAAAATTAACAAAATGAAAAATTACTTAGTACTTGGATTAGCACTGGTAGGATTATTAAGCATCACTTCTTGTGCTTCAGATGACACAGCAGACATCAACATTGTAAACAACGGAGGAACTACAAATCCTACTACACCTGGAACCATATTATTATCTGGAACCTACACAGAAGATTTAGACTTAGACGCTAATAATACATACAAAATAAACGGATCATTAATCATGGCTACTGGAACTACATTACGTATTCCAGCTGGTATGACAATTGAAGCTTTGGCTGCAGGATCTGATGTATATGTAGCTATTTCTCAAGGAGCTACAATTGAAGCAGTTGGAACAGCAAGTGACCCAATTGTTTTTACTTCTGATGCTTCTGCACCAGGCGCTGGAGATTGGGGAGGACTAATTATCTTAGGTAGTGCTCCAATCAACTCTGTTGCTGGAAATGCTACTGCAACTTCAGAAATTGCAAGCTTACCTTACGGTGGAACAGACGCAACTGACAACTCTGGAATGTTACGTTATGTACGTGTACAATATTCTGGTGGATCTGCAGATGGACAATCAGAAAACAACGGAATCTCTTTCTACGGAGTTGGAAACGGAACAACTGTTGAATACGTGCAAGTATTTGAAGGAAAAGATGATGGATTTGAGTTCTTTGGTGGAACTGTAAATGCTGATTATATTTCTGTAGTAAACGCACAAGATGATTCTATCGACTGGACAGAAGGATATACTGGAACAATCACAAATGCATATGTAAAGCATGGAGCTGATCATGACAAAGGAATTGAAGCTGATGGTTTCAATACTGATATCGGGAACAACTCAAGCCCAATTTATTTCTCTGCTCCAACAGTAAACAACTTAACAATTGTAGGTTTAGGATCTGCAAATAGTAGTGAAGCTATTCGTTTAAGAGCTGGAACAAGAGCCACTTTTAACAATGTAGTTTTAGAAGGATACGGAGAAGGATTTGACTTAGATGGAAACGCAACTGATAGCCCAACAGGTGCTGGAGTTACAAGTGGTGAAACTACGGTTACTGACATCTTATTCACAGACATCACACTAAAAGTAAAAAATGATACAGGAGTATCGTTTACAGACGCCGATTTAATCTCAGGAGACGGAAACGGAACAGGAACTGACTATGCAACTTGGGGAGCTGGTTGGACTGTAGGAAACTAATTCCAAAAAAAACAATGTTTATAAAAAACGTCTTCATACAGAAGGCGTTTTTTGCTTTATACGCAATAACACTTTTGTTATCAAATGGTTAAAACAACGTACAAATACGTAAGTAGGCTTCTATAATTCGACTTCTTTTGTATATTTGCACCATATATTATTATAAATAGTTAAAATATAACGTATGATTAAAAATTACTTACTATTAGTTGCGCTGTTAATATCTACTGTTTCTTTCGGACAGGTATTAGCGGAAGACTTTGATTATGGAATGACTGGTGGAGACTTAACTACAGCTAGTGGTGGAGCATGGGCTCAGCACTCAGGTTCTGCAGGCCCAGTACAGTATGTGGCAACGCCAAGTTTGACAATGACAGGATATCCTTCATCAGGAATAGGTGGACATGCATCAGTTTCTGGAACTTCTCAAGATGTGAACAGATCTTTTTCAGGTATTTCATCTGGAACAGTATATGGAAGTGCGCTAGTAAACTTAAGTGCTGTAGGTAGCGGAAACTATTTCTTACACTTTAATATTGCGGGTGGTTTTACTACAAGAGTTGGAGCAAGAGATGATGGAAGTGGTGGTGTACAATTCGGTGTTGAAACAGATAGCTCTACCTTAATATACGGAACAACATCATACGCTTTGAATACTACATACCTTTTAGTATTCTCTTATGAAGTTGCTACAGGAGTATCTAACTTACACGTTTTATCAGCAGTAACTGCTACAGAACCAGCAATGCCTGAAGCTACAAATACTGGAGCTACTGGAAGAACCATTAGCGCAATTGCTATTCGTCAATCTAGCGGGATCCCAACTTTCCTTATAGATGGAGTTCGTGTTGCTGAAAGCTGGAACGAAATCATGAACAACTCTTCTGTTCCTTCTTTAAGTATTGTAACGCCAGCTGATGGAACGGTATATGATCCAGGAACAAACAATGTTGATGTAACTTTTACAACGCAAAACATTGATTTAATGGTTGCTGGAAACCAAGTAAATGTAACGGTTGATTCAAACCCAACTGATGCAGATGCTACAAGTCCTTATAGTGTTACTACAATGGATGGTGGAACGTACAACGTAACTGTTGAGTTATTAGAAAACAACATGGTAATTGACACAAAAATGGTATCTTTTTCTGTTGCTAACATGACACAAGTAGCTAATATTACTGACTTACGTGCTGGAACAATAGGAGAATTTTATGAATTAACTGGTGAAGCAGTTATTTCTTATATCGTTACAGAAAGTACAAGAAATCAAAAATATATTCAAGATGCAGACGCAGGAATCTTAATTGATGATACTGCTGGAACATTAAGTGCTCCTTTAAATATTGGAGATGGAATGATTGGATTACAAGGTCAATTATCTCAATTTGGTGGTGTACTTCAATTTGTACCTACTGCAAATATCCCTGGCGCTTCTACAACAGGAAATACACTTACTCCTCTTTTTGTAACTGCTAATGAATTAGCAACAAACGGAGAAGCATACGAAAGTAGATTAATCAGAGTATTAAATGTAACTTTTGCTGACATGGGAATGTTTGCAGATAATACTAACTATACTGTAACTACTAATGGTGGGACTGACACAACTGTATGTAGAGTTTCTTTTGGTGATGAAGATTTAATTGGACAAGCTATTCCTGCTGTACCTGTTGATATTATTGGTTTAGGATCAGAATTTAATGGTACATACCAAGTATTCCCTAGATATGCTAGTGATATTGATACTACGTTAAGTACTGAAGAATTTGGAACTACGACTTCTTTTAGCATGTATCCAAATCCAACAAATGGAAATACAGTAACAATCTCTTCTGCTTCAAACAATGCAAAAGATGTTCAAGTATATAGCATCCTTGGAAAGCAAGTAATCAACACTACGATCACAAATACATTAAATGTTTCTGATTTACAATCAGGAATCTATATTGTTAAGATTACAGAAAATGGTAAATCTGCAACTAAGAAATTAGTAATCAAGTAATTTTACCAAACATAAATACATTAAAAGCATCTTGAATTTTCAAGGTGCTTTTTTGTTTTAGTGAAGCTCAGCTTTAAAAAGTCTAAAGACGAACTTTAAGTTATAAGTTGAACTAATCACGCTGTAGAGTGGGATCTAAATATGCATACTAAGAATTACTCTTATGAGATTCTGAATCAAGTTCAGAATGACAGTGTTTATTTATAAGCAAGTCAAATTCTAAAGTAATTTTCGTGTTATTTTAATTACTTTTGTTCTCTCAGAATACAACAATGAATTCCAATCCTATTTTCAATATCCATGATAAAGCTACTTTTGAAGCATTGACGTTTCAAACGTTTCAGTATCAATTTGAAAATAATCGTACGTACCGATCATTTTGCGATTTACTATACATTCATCCAAGTGATGTTACAAAAATTGAAGACATTCCATTTCTTCCAATTCAGTTCTTCAAATCGCACGAAATTGTTTCAAACAATCACTCAATTCAAGAAACATTTACAAGTTCAGGCACTACAGGAAGCATACCAAGCAAACATCATGTGACCGATTTGTCTATTTATGAAGAAAGCTATTGCAAAGGGTTTGAACATTTCTATGGAAACATTGAAGAATACGTCGTTTTAGCGCTTTTACCGAACTATTTAGAACGAAAAGGCTCATCGTTAGTCTATATGGCAAACGACCTCATCAAACTCAGCAAACAGGCTGAAAGTGGTTTTTATTTACATGATTTAAATGAATTAACGGAAAAACTCATCAAACTAGATCAAGAAGGACAAAAAGTGCTGCTCATTGGCGTTTCTTTTGCCTTATTAGATTTGATTGAAACAACACAATTCAACTTAAAGCATACCATTATTATGGAGACTGGCGGTATGAAAGGTCGTAGAAAAGAAATGATTCGTACAGAATTGCATCAACAACTTTGTGAAGGTTTTGGCGTGGCGGAAATTCATTCTGAATATGGCATGACCGAATTACTTTCGCAAGGATACTCAAAAGGAAATGGAATTTTTGAAACACCTCCGTGGATGAAACTCTTTACGCGCGATCCTGAAGATGCATTAACCATTCAACCCAAAGGAAAATCGGGCGGAATCAACGTCATTGATCTGGCAAATATAAACTCATGTTCGTTCATTGCTACGCAAGATTTAGGAAAAATACATACAGACAACACCTTTGAAATTCTTGGACGTTTTGATCATTCCGACATCAGAGGTTGCAACTTAATGGTATTTTAATTCAATCATACTGAAAGGTTTACCATAAAATACGAACTAACTATGGAGGTTAACATCTCATGTTTAGTTATTTAATAAGCAAAAAAAGCCCTGAATATTGTTCCTACTACTCAATATTCAGGGTTTATTTATTTTGTATACAATTTATAAATTCGCAACAAAAGCATTAATGCTCCTTTATAGAATTATGTAACTTGCAATTAAATCATTACAAAATGAAGCGAATACAATTAGCACTTTTACTTCCAATATTCAGTATTATTTTCCTATTTAATTCTTGTGCTACATTGGTCACGGATGAAGCCAAAAGGCTTATTACCGAAGAAAGTGGCGCAATTCCACCTGATTTAGGCAAGGAAAATACCACTATGATTTTTTTAATGTACCACGGATCATACAATCGTTACATGAAAAGAAACGTTCGTAACATCTATAAAGGCAATTACATTTTTCTACGAAAAAGAGAATTCAAAAACAATAAAAAATATCAAGATATATCAAAATATAGATATGTTTTTGGATTCGAATATACACTCTTAGATCCAGAAGGTAAATATTTTTTTGATGATAACCCTGATGTTAAGAAATTCTTTATTTATGATCGAAAAACAAATACTACCTATACAACAGAATTCATGTCTAGCAGTTGGAGTAGACTCCAAATAGGATATCTGCACAATTTGAATAAAAAAATTGCTAGCCAAAAATAATACCAGTTGAATTATAGAATTCCTAAAGCCAAAGCAAATACAGCTCTAGTTCACAATCAATAGATTATTTCATCGCAATGATGTATCAAACAAGTCTAATAATCTAATTGCTAAGTGCACCTAATCTAATACGAAAATTCGCTAATGCATCAATTGCCTTCAAACAAAAATTATCAATCAAAAGAAATAGATTGCTTCGGCATTCTTACTTTTAGTCGTGTTTTAAAATTAAATGATTTTGACTTTGAGTGAGAAAATTGTAGTTTTAAAATAATTAAGCTCTTAAAAGCTGACCTAGTAATAATAGAGATTCAATTATTACAGACATTACAACTAATTAAAATCCAAAATGCGCATACTACTCATAGCACTTTTAAGTTCCTTAATTTTAATTAGTTGTGTAAATAAAATGAAGAGCAAAGAGTCAAAAATTGAAACCAAAAAGAAAGAAGTGACACCTAAATCATTAGTAGAAAATGTTAAACTCTCAATAAGTCCTAAGTTTAAAGATTGGGTATTATTTAAAAATGGAACCTACATAATATTTGATGATATCAATCAAATTGACAACATTGAGGATGAAGCAATAAAATTAATGAAAGAATTCGGTCCTGTTTACGCTGGCGGAGCTGCAGGAGATTTTAATGTAATATCTCTTAAGAAAACCGAAGGTTGGATTGTTTCTGGACACGGATATGGAATGTACACATACGTTAACCCTTCTGAACTTGAAACGAACTCGCCTAACGACATAACTATAGGTATTTATGGACGTTCCAAACGAAATAGTGATGGAGAAAACCCAACTATCATTTACATAAATAGTTCTAAAAATGACGAGTAACTACAATAGTTATAATTCATTGTAGGGAAAAGCGAATTTCTATAAATTCGCTAATATGAAAACGCATCAATAAAGTTTCAAACAAAAAATCAAATATTGTATGAAACTGTCTAACAATCTAAGAGTGAAACGATCTAACAGCTTTCACATTGAGCGAAATCGAAGTGAAAGCGTGTCTAAAAAGTCTATTTAACTATCAACAAGAAATTCCTCTTTCTTCCACGTTGAATCGTTACAAACTTATCATTAATCAAATCGTCTGTTGTGATTTTATAATCTTCTTTAACTTTCGTTTTATTTACTGAAACCGAGTTTTCTTTCAACGCTCTACGCGCATCTCCGTTTGAATTTAAGAAGTTCGTTTTTGCAGATAATGCAGCAATCATATCCAAACCTTCTTCAATATCAGCGCGATCAATCTCTGCTTGCGGCACACCTTCAAAAACTTCTAATAATATTTTTTCATCTAGTTGTTTAAAATCTTCTGCTGTTGATTTCCCAAATAGAATATTTGTAGCCTTTTTTGCATTTTCTAAATCTTCTTTACTATGCACTAACGTTGTTACTTCTTCAGCTAAACGTTTTTGTAAAACTCGTAAATGTGGTGTTTCTGTATGTTCTGCAATTAACGCTTCAACAGTTTCTTTATCTAAAAACGTAAAGATTTTAATGTATTTTTCTGCATCTGCATCCGAAGCATTCAACCAAAATTGGTAAAATCTGAATACTGATGTTTTATCCGCATCTAGCCAAATATTTCCGCCAGCCGTTTTTCCAAATTTAGAACCATCGGCTTTGGTAATTAACGGACAGGTCATTGCGTATGCTTTTGCAGCTTCTTCTGTGTTCATTCTACGCACCAATTCGGTTCCTGTGGTAATATTTCCCCATTGATCCGATCCACCCATTTGTAACAAACAGTTATGCTCTTTATGTAAATGGTAAAAATCGTATCCTTGAATCAGTTGGTATGTAAACTCTGTAAACGACATTCCAGCACCTTCACTCGAAACACGTTTTTTTACAGAATCTTTCGCCATCATATAATTTACCGTAATTCGTTTTCCAACATCACGTGCAAAATCGATAAAAGAGAAATTTTTCATCCAATCGTAGTTGTTTACTAAAATTGGCGCATTCTCTTCGTTCGAATTAAAATCTAAAAAGCGAGACAATACACGTTTGATTCCAGCAACATTATGATTTAAAATATCTTCTGTTAGCAAATTACGCTCGTCTGACTTTCCTGATGGATCACCAATCATTCCAGTTGCACCACCAACCAATGCAATTGGCTTATGTCCAGACTTATACAAATGCATTAATAAAATAATAGGCACCATACTTCCAATGTGTAAAGAATCGGATGTTGGGTCAAATCCGATATACGCAGTCGTCATTTCTTTATTTAATTGTTCTTCTGTTCCTGGCATGATATCATGTATCATTCCTCTCCAACGTAATTCTTCTACTAAATTGCTATTCATCTGTATATTCTTTTTAAGCTCCGCAAAGATATAAAAGTGAAAAGAAAAAAGTTTATTTTAGTAGCATGATATTAGTAACTGGTGGAACAGGATTGGTTGGTGCGCATTTATTAGCACATTTAGTACAAACAGAAACGCGCATTCGAGCAATTTACAGAACGTCCGAAAAGCTGGAATCCGTTAAAAATGTATTTGGTTATTATTTTGATGATGTTACAACTCATTTTGATAAGATTGAATGGTTAAAAGCTGATGTGACCGATGTTCCTTCGTTGGAAAAGGTATTTCCTGACGTTACGCACGTGTATCATATAGCTGCTTTGATTACATTTGATCCGAAATTGTTTGAAAATCTTCGCAAAATAAATATTGAAGGAACTGCTAATATGGTGAATTTATCCATTGCGTACGGCGTGAAAAAATTCTGCTTTGTAAGCTCGGTTGCTGCCATAGGAGAAAATACAGATCCTAGCGTTCCTATTACCGAAGAAACCCATTGGAACGCAGAAATTGACAATAGTGTATACGCCATTTCAAAATACGGTTCGGAAATGGAAGTTTGGCGCGGTTCGCAAGAAGGTTTGGATATGGTGATTGTAAATCCTGCTATTATTTTGGGTGCTGGATTTTGGCGCGGTGGCGGAAGTGGCTCGTTATTTAGACAAATTGATAAAGGATTAAAATATTACACCAAAGGAATTTTAAGCTATGTTGATGTTGTTGATGTCGTTTCTGTGATGATTCAACTGATGAATAGCAATATTAAAAACGAACGTTTTATTCTCGTTGCCGAAAATTGGACGGTAGAAAAGTTTTCCAAAACCACCGCAAAAGCATTGAATGTAAAACCTCCTAAGAAAGAAGCCAGTTCCTTTTTGTTAGGAATTGCTTGGCGAATGGATTGGTGGCGACAATTTTTTACAGGAAAACACCGCAGATTGACACGATCGACTTCAAAATCAATTCAATCACAAACATTTTTTGATAGTAGTAAGATTCAAGAGGCATTGAACTTTACGTTTACACCGATGGAAGAAACTATTGCGCGTGTGAGTGAGCGATATAAAAATAGTTAATTGAATTACTATATATGAAAAAGTGTATTAATGTACTTTTAATTCTAATTGTAGCAACCGCCTGTAGAAGTTCAAAATCTGGAGAAAGTTATGGAATGGTCATAAATCCTATTTCTGATGAAATAAAAAAAGATATTCAAATAATTAAGCTCAAAAAAAGTACTGGAGTCATTTTTCCATCTGGATATGAAAGCAACCTTACTGGTAATCAATCTAAAAGCAACAGATTCACACCTTCTATAGAGGAAGTAAAAAATGCAGAAATAGAGATCCAAAAACAATATTTAGAAGCCAATAGAAGGTTTGTTTACGAACAAGTGTATACTAGGAATAAACAAATTTATGGTGACCAAAAAATTAATAAGCAAAAAGAATATTCGGATATAATGAAGTGGGTTGTTATCGAAGCTAAAAGGCTTCCAAAATTTGACCGTCAATATATTGGATATATCGAAAATGGAGAGAAAAAATTATTCATAATCTTCATCGATTTCAGCAAAGATCCTTATAATTTGAAAAAACAATTAACAAAAAGTGTCATTTTTGGTTGGCATGGATGGTTTAGTAGCAATGTTAGAATGGAAAAATATAATATGAATACAAAAGTATTATCCGTTCATTAAAAAATTATTATCCATCATTCTCCGCTTTTCCAAATTTAGGTTTTGGTTTTGCAACAGAATCTTTGTTTTTATTTTTGCGTGCTAATTTTTTAGCTTTTTGAATGGAATCCCTACGTTTTTGCTCAGCTTCTAGTTCTTTTCCAACATCTTTACGTTCTTTAGTTAATCTGGCTTGTACAATACCATAAATTTCACTGTACACTGTTGGGTTTGCTGCGTAATAATTATTGCTATCTACAAATTGCAGGCTATCCGTATCGTGCTTTTTGTATAAATACGTGTCTAAATGCATATAACTATCTTCCAACTTCTTTTTGTTCACTCCTTTAATGGAGTTCACCAAAGTTATGTCGTATAGAATTTCTGCCATTTTCTCTTTTGACAATAAATTGCTAGGCTTTGGCACAGCTTCTTCTTCACAAGAAACTATAGTGAGTACTACAATTAGTATGAATGCTATATATCTGTTCATTATCTGTTAAATTCTAATTGTTTTCCGTGGCGTTTTTCAGAAAATGTTCCTTCTCTGTACGCTAAATTTCCGTTTAGAAATGTATGTGTAACAGTGCTATCAAGCGTTACGCCTTCAAACGGAGACCAACCACATTTGTATAGTACATTATCTCTGGTAACTGTGTATGATTTTTCTAAATCGACCACTACTAAATCTGCGTAATATCCTTCTTTAATAAAACCTCTGTCTTTTACTTGAAACAATCGCGCTGGATTGTGACACATTTTTTGAACAATTTTTTCTAGAGAGATTTTACCTTGTTTATGCATCTGAATCATGGCATTTAATGCGTGTTGCACTAATGGTCCGCCAGAAGGTGCTTTTGTATATGGATTGTTTTTTTCTTCTAATGTATGTGGTGCATGATCGGTAGCAATAACATCAATTCTGTCATCTAACAAAGCTTCCCATAATTGATCTCTGTCGCTCGCTGTTTTTACCGCAGGATTCCATTTGATATGCGTTCCTTTTTCTTTGTAATTTTCATCCGAAAACCATAAATGATGAATACATACTTCTGCTGTAATTTTCTTCTCTTCTAACGGAATCGAATTGTCAAACAAAGCCGTTTCTTTTCCTGTAGATAAGTGAAAAACATGCAAACGCGCTCCAGTTTTCTTTGCAAGTTCAATTGCTCTTGAAGAAGAAATATAACAAGCTTCTTCACTTCGTATAATTGGGTGATATTCAATTGGAATATCGTCTCCGTATTTCTCTTTATATTCGGCTAAATTCTTTCTAATTGTTCCTTCATCTTCACAATGTACAGAAATAACCATATCTGTACTTGAGAATATTTTTTCTAAAACTGCAGCATCATCAACCAACATATTTCCTGTGGAAGAACCTAAAAATAATTTTAACCCAGCAACTTGTGTTGTGTCAACTTTTAAGATTTCGTCTAAATTATCATTCGTTCCACCAAACATAAACGAATAGTTAGCAAATGATGTTTCTTTAGCAATGTCTAGCTTTTCCTGAAACTTCTCAATGGTAGTTGTTTGCGGATTTGTATTTGGCATTTCTACAAAAGATGTAATTCCGCCTGCTATTGCTGCTCTCGATTCAGTTCCAATATTTGCTTTATGAGTCAATCCAGGCTCTCTAAAATGCACTTGATCATCAATTACACCTGGAAAAACATGCTTTCCTGCGATATCGATAACCTCATCGACTACGTCTGAAAGATTTGTGCCAATTTTTGCAATTCGTTCGCCTTCAATTAAAATATCGGCAGTTTGTACTGCGTCTTCACTAACAATTTGTGCGTTTTTTAGTAGTATTTTATGCATTGCGTTTTGTTTTAGTAAACATACTTCTAACTTTCATCTTTATAATTCCAAAAACAGCTTCCGAAAATATAGAGCTGTCCATTTTAGATTCTCCTTTAGTTCTATCGGTAAAAATAACCGAAACTTCTTTGATATTGAAACCGAGTTTCCATGCTTTAAATTTAAGTTCAATTTGAAACGCATATCCTACAAATCGGATGTTATCTAAACCAATTGTTTCTAGTACTTTTCTACGATAGCAAATAAATCCGGCAGTAGTATCATGAATACGAATTCCTGTGATGAAGCGTACATATTTTGAAGCAAAATACGACATCAATACACGATTCATTGGCCAGTTAACCACATTCACACCTTTTACATAACGTGAACCAATAGCGACATCTGCGCCTTCTTCTTGGCAAGCCGCTAACAAACGAGTTAAATCTGATGGATTGTGTGAAAAATCAGCATCCATTTCAAAAATATATTCGTAATCGCGTTCCAATGCCCATCGAAAACCATGAATATAAGCCGTTCCCAAACCTGTTTTGGCTTCTCGTACTTCTAAAAATAGCTGGGTTGGGTATTTTTCTTGAAGTTCAATGACTTTTTTGTGCGTTCCGTCAGGAGAATTGTCGTCTACAATCAAAACATGGAACGCCTTTTCTTGAGCAAAAACTGCTTCAATAATGGCTTCTATATTATCAATTTCGTTATACGTTGGTATGACTACAATTGCGTCTGACATTTTCTAAAATTAAGATAATACCAAATAAACTTTAAAATAACCGATAAATTTGTTTCTATTTCCTTTATATTTTCAATATAAAACAGAACCGTAACTAAGGCTATGCTTATATTTTCTATTTCATCTAAAGAAACTATAATTCAAATTTTACATCAATCATTTTAAAGCTTACTTGATACAACAAAAGTAAACAAATTATAAGTTTTGAGGCTCACTAAATTATTTTGTCCTAAATTTTTATGTATTATTTAACATACTTGTTAATTTTACCAAATGTTATCTACTATTGAAAGAACTATAATTTCTAAAGATTGGCTCACACTATTATTTGTAACAACTTTGTGTTTGCTTGTAATAACACGTTTTGCATTTCAGAAAAAACTTTCTTTATTTTTAGGATTCCTTTTCTCTAATAAGTATCAGACTCAAGTAGAATCTAAGCAAGAAAACATCATTAACGGATTTACTTCTATTTTGTTTTTTGTACAAGTAATTTCGTTTTCTATTTTCGGATATATTGCCGTTGTTTTTTTTCGTCCTCACTTAATTAATGCGCCATATTTATTTGTAAAAATCATCTCATTTATGATGTTTTTCATTGTAATTAGGTACATTATTGAAAAAATTATGGCGGTTATTTTAGATATTGAACCGTATATAAATGCGTATAACTTTCATAAAATTAACGCTAGAAACCTCTTTGGTTTATTCTTGATTCCCATAAACTTAGTGCTTGTATACTACGATTATAAGAATAATGTTATATTTTTCTCAGTAATTTTTATATTTCTATCTTATAATCTCATTGTATTATTTTTTCTACTAAAGAATTATCAAAAATTGATAATCAGCAAGTTGTTTTATTTTATTTTGTATCTTTGCGCACTTGAAATTGCCCCTTATTTAGTTATCTATAAATTATTAATTGAATAACGCGACATATAAAAATTTAGGTTTATGAAAGTAAAAACCATTTTAGTTTCTCAACCGGAACCAAAAATTGAGAACTCACCTTACTCGAGGCTTATTGATAAGCAAAAGGTAAAAATCGATTTTAGGCCGTTTATCCACGTTGAAGGTGTTAGTGCAAGAGATGTACGTCACCAAAAGATAGATTTGACAAAGTTCACTGCTATCATCTTAACTAGTAGAAATGCGGTTGATCACTTTTTTAGAGTGGCAGAAGAAATGCGCTTCAAAGTGCCTGATACAATGAAATACTTTTGTCAGTCAGAAGCAGTAGCTTACTATTTACAGAAGTATGTAGTATACAGAAAACGTAAAATTTATGTTGGTAAGCGTACATTTCAAGAATTGTCTCCTCTTATTAAAAAATATAAGGACGAATCATTCTTGTTACCATCTTCTGATGCATTAAAGGCCATCATTCCAACCACACTAGATTCATTGAATGTAACATGGGAACGCGGTGTGTTTTACAAAACCGTTGTAAGTGACCTATCAGATTTACGCAATGTGTATTATGACATTTTAGTGTTCTTTAGTCCATCAGGAATTAAATCATTATTAGCTAATTTCCCAGACTTTGAGCAAAATGACACCCGTATTGCCGTTTTTGGAAATACAACCGTAAAAGCAACAACAGAAGCAGGTTTAAGAGTAGATATCAAAGCTCCAACACCAGAAACGCCATCAATGACAATGGCACTAGCAAAATACATTGACGAAGTAAATAAGAAATAATTACTTTCGTATACATAATTTAAAAAAGCGTATATCCATTACAGATATACGCTTTTTTTGTTTTTGGGTTGTTATCGTTTAAACTAGTTAGCTTATTGGGCCACCAGCCAGAATTTCTTCATTTGCATATGCTGAAAACTGTGCAAAGTTTTGTTTGAATGAGTTCGATAATTCAGAAGCTTTTGCATTGTATGCGTCTGCACTTTCCCATGTATCAATTGGATTTAATACTTCATTTGGAACATTTGGACAATCTTTTGGCATTGCCAATCCAAAAATTGGATGCGTTTGATAGTCTACAGCATTTAACTTTCCTTCTAATGCCGCACTAATCATAGCACGCGTATATTTTAATTTCATACGTCTTCCTGTTCCGTAAGGTCCACCAGTCCATCCTGTATTCACTAACCAAACATTTACACCAGCTTCTTGCATTTTCTCACTTAGCATTTCTGCATACTTAGTTGGGTGCAACGGCATAAAAGGCGCTCCAAAACACGCAGAGAAACTTGGCACAGGCTCATTGATTCCAGCTTCTGTTCCAGCAACTTTTGCTGTATATCCAGAAATAAAATGGTACGCTGCTTGTCCTGGTGTTAATTTTGAAATTGGAGGTAACACACCAAAAGCATCTGCTGTTAAAAAGAAAATGTTTTTAGGATTTTTACCTATAGATGGTACTTGAATATTTTCGATATGATAAATTGGATAACTTACACGTGTATTTTGTGTAATAGAAGTATCCGCAAAATCTACATTTTTATTTTCATCTAACACAACGTTTTCAAGAATTGCTCCTTTTTTAATTGCGTGATAAATTTCTGGTTCTTTTTCTTCACTTAGATCGATTGCTTTTGCGTAGCAACCACCTTCAAAATTAAAGACTGTATTTTCGTTTGTCCAACCGTGTTCATCATCACCAATTAACTTACGTTCTGGATCTGCTGATAACGTCGTTTTTCCTGTTCCCGACAATCCGAAGAAAATAGCAGTATCACCATCTTTACCAACATTTGCACTACAGTGCATTGGCAATGTATTTTTGAATACTGGTAAAATAAAATTCAACGCAGAGAAAATTCCTTTTTTGATTTCTCCTGTATAACCAGTTCCTCCAATAAGTGCAATTTTCTTTTCAAAGTTCAAAATAGCAAAGTTATGTTGGCGCGTTCCATCAACTTCAGGGTTAGCCATAAAGCCAGGTGCATTTACAATAAGCCATTCTTCTTCAAAACCGTTCAATTCTGCTTCTGTTGGACGCAAAAACATGTTGTAAGAAAACATATTACTCCATGGATACTCGTTTACGACACGAATATTTAGCTTGTAATTTTCGTCAGCACAAGCATATGCATCACGCACATATACTTCTTTTTCTGATAAATAATCAACAACTTTATCATACAACTTATCAAAAGCAGCTGGTTCAAAAGGAATATTGATGTCTCCCCACCAAACTCTATCTTCTGTTATGCTGTCTTTTACTATAAATCGGTCTTTAGGTGATCTTCCAGTAAACTCTCCTGTATTTACAGTGATAGCTCCAAAAGAAGTTTCAACTCCTTGTCCCTTTTGTATAGTTTCGTCATGTAATTGGTCTGAGGAAAGTTGGTAGTGCGCTTTCGCATCTTTAATTCCGTATTGATTTAACGAAATCGTTTTCGTTGAGAAGGTGTTATTCGTCATAACTTTTAACTCTTGTTGTGTTTTTTGTAAAGAGCAAAAGTATAAATATTTTTATAGATACCACATTTTAAAGCGATTTTATCTGCTTAAATTAAAAAATGTAGCCTCATTTTTAATAATACCACAATTTTAGGTTGTTTTATCTATTTTCAACCTAAAGAAACTAACGATAAGAAGCAACCATCCAACAATCAATAAAACTCCGCCAATCGGCGTTATAAAACCTACTGAGCTGATATCTATAGAAGTTACATCTTTAGTTACTAAAAGGTAAATAGAACCTGAGAAAAGTATAGTTCCCCACAATACAAACACATAGATTAATCGTTGCATTTTAGGTGAGATAAACCCAGAAATTCCAACAACCAACAATAAAAACGCATGATACATTTGGTAACGCACACCTGTTTCAAACGAAGAAATTTGGTCTACACTCAATACTTTTTTGAGTCCATGCGCTCCAAAAGCTCCTAAAATAACTGCCAAGCAACCTAAGATTGCACCTGTAATCAATATTTTTTTTCTCATAAAATTGCGAAGTTATTTTTATAAATGTAACATTTTGCTACATTCGTGTTATATTTGTGTTTTTACAAAATTACGCAACAAAACCCACATATGCGAAACATTTTAATTATTGGCGCAGGAAAATCTGCTTCATACCTCATTAAATATTTTTTAGATAAAAGTCATACTGAAAATTTACATATAACTGTTGGAGATATCAACATTGAAAATGCACAAAAACTAGTTGGAAATCATGAAAATGCTTCTGCTATTTTGTTAGATGTTTTTAATGCAGAAAGTCGAAAAGAAGCTGTCGAAAAAGCGTCTATCGTTATTTCAATGCTACCTGCGCGTTTTCATATTGAAGTCGCTAAAGATTGTGTTCATTTCGGTAAAAACATGGTAACTGCTTCATACATCAGTAAAGAAATGCAAGCACTTGACGAAGCCGTAAAAGAAAAAGGCTTGGTATTCATGAACGAAATTGGTGTTGATCCTGGAATTGACCACATGAGCGCCATGGAAGTGATTGATCGTATTCGTGATAATGACGGAAAAATGATTTTGTTTGAGTCATTTACAGGCGGATTAGTCGCTCCAGAGAGTGATACCAACTTATGGAACTATAAGTTTACATGGAACCCTAGAAATGTTGTTTTAGCTGGACAAGGCGGAACCGCAAAATTTATTCAAGAAGGCACATATAAATACATTCCATACAACCGATTATTCCGCAGAACGGAATTTTTGAGCGTAGAAGGTTACGGAAAGTTTGAAGCCTATGCTAATCGCGATTCGTTAAAATATAGAAGCGTATACGGTTTGGATGATATTTTAACCTTATACCGTGGAACTATTCGAAGAGTAGGATTTTCAAGAGCATGGCAAATGTTTGTAATCTTAGGAATGACAGATGATAGCTATACTATTGAAAACTCTGCCGAAATGAGCTATCGCGATTTTGTGAACTCGTTTTTACCATACAGTCCAACAGATTCTGTAGAATTGAAAATGCGTCACAATTTAAAGATCGATCAAGATGATACACTTTGGGAGAAGTTGTTGGAGCTAGATATTTTTAATCCGAAGAAAAAAGTAGGTTTAGAAAATGCTACACCAGCTCAAATTTTACAAAAAATATTGATGGATAGCTGGACACTTGCACCAAATGATAAAGACATGATTGTTATGTATCATAAGTTTGGTTATGAGAAAGCTGGCAAAAAATATCAAATTGATTCTAAAATGGTAATTTTAGGTGAAGATCAAACATATACCGCAATGGCAAAAACAGTTGGTTTACCTGTAGCAATTGCAGCTTTAAAGATATTGAATGGCGAAATTAACACACCTGGTGTACAATTGCCAATTACCAAAGAAGTATACACGCCAATTTTAAAGGAATTGGAAGATTACGGAGTTATATTTAAAGAAGAGGAAGTTCCTTATTTTGGATATGACCATGATAATATGTAGGCTTTGGATTTTCGATTGTTGATTGTTGATTGTT
>NZ_JBOEFY010000061.1:0-376 GCF_050633145.1 Kordia sp.
CGCGCACCAAAAACACAAAACGTTCAACTCAACTTTGATGACATCAAAAAACTATTGGTAAATCCGATTGAACGTACCTATAAAAAACGCTATACAGTAAAAGTTGGTCAGCATTTAAAAATGATTCCAATTGACGAAATTGAATGTTTTTACAGTGAAAACAAAGGGACGTATGCACATACTGTCGAAGGTAGAAATTACCTCTTAGAAACTTCGTTAGAACATTTAGAAGACGAACTATCTCCAGAAATATTCTATCGCGTAAGCAGAAAGTTTTACATCAATATAAATGCTATCAAAGATATTGTAAGCTACACAAATTCACGTTTACAAATAAAACTACATCACTTTAAAGAGCAAGAAATTATAGTAAGTA
>NZ_JBOEFY010000061.1:477-32527 GCF_050633145.1 Kordia sp.
TTCGTTGTATCGAGAAGTACTATGAAGTTATAAATGCTAAATGTTAAATGCTGAATTTTAAATTGAAAAAGATTTCTTTTAACAGCCAACAGTGAAAAAGCCTAAAAGCAAAGCGCTCTAACAATCTAAAAGTGCTTGTGCTGAGCGGAGTCGAAGTAAAGCAAGTCTAACAAAAAACAACTCACTAGCTCCAAACAACAGCTCACTATCATTTTTTTTACCAACATATTTGTTTTATTGACTTTTATACTTGAAATTTAAAAACAAGTATGATGACAACAAAACGAACACTTATTTTATTAGGAAGAATTCTTCTTTCAACAGCAGTTCTAATATTATTTTTTTTCAGCTTAGAATATATGAATTCTCTCAACTTAGAAGATCATAGCTATGTACACTTCTTAAAAAGGTTTGGAGAAATGATCGTTGATCTTTTCATACTATTTTCAGCATTCTTTGTCACAAACGAATGGTTGCGTATAAAAAATAAGACACACAAACCTTTTCCATATTTTTTGTATACCATTGGAATCCCAATTTTAGTTACTATCGTTATATGTACTGTTATATATTACGTAAGGTATTCAGGAAATAAGTCTATCTTTTCATTATACTTTGAATCAAGTTTCTACGTAGGTATTATAATGTTTTTTCTAGCGATTATTCACTATTTAAAATATAATTTTAAAACGAAAAACAGTATTTCTAAGAAACTAGCATGGAAGACTAAAAGCATATATAAAAAGGTGTTTTTGTATGCATTGGTACTTACTTTTTTGTACATAATTTATATAGCTATATTTTATATAGTTCATGGAGGTGTTGGAGCGAACTACTTGAGTCTTGATTTCCTCTTTCTTATCGGGAAAGAGTATGCATTTAATTTTTGCATTGCCTTTATATGCTGGCATCTCGTTGTATTATTTTATAACTATTTAGAAACAAAAGTTTCAATTTTAGGTTCACTAATTGTAACTACATTAGGAATTTTTATAATCATGCAGTTTCTAATAAATATATATTCTTTTCTCAAACTATTCATGTATGTTGATTATGATATAGTTATAAAGACTTTTAATTTTATGTATTTAATTATGGAGATTGGAGAAGTGAGCATATTTGTAATTATTTGTACGTTGTGTTATCAGTTTTTATACTTTAACGAAACGCGTTCAACAGAGCAACTCGCTTTTAAAGCAGAAATAGGCAAGCAAACTGAAAAATATGAGAGTTTACGCCGTCAGTTGAGTCCGCATTTTTTGTTTAATAATATCAATGTATTGACCGCTTTAATTGAAGAAAATCCGCAAAAGGCAGTTCGTTTCTCAGAAGCATTAGGAAATATTTACAGACATTTTTTGCGTCAAGAAGATGAAGATGTAGTTTCGTTAGAAAGCGCACTTTCGTTTTCAAAAGACTACTTAGAATTGTTGAAATACCGTTATGAAGAAGCATTTCAGTACGTTCTGCCAGAAGCAATCGCTTCAAACCAATATATCATTCCATTGGCGTTGCAACAAGTGATTGAAAACACCATCAAACATAACGAGGTTTCAAGAGAAAAACCATTACAAATTACTATTGGGATTCAAAACGATTATATCATCATTCAAAATACAAAACAACTCAAAACAACCGTTGAAAATACAAAAGGAACAGGCATTGAAAACATCCAAAAACGGTATGCTTTTTTAACTGAAAAAGAAGTTGTTATTGAAGATGAAGTCAATAGTTTTACAATAAAACTGCCACTTTTAAATATGGAAAACGCATGAAAGCATTAATTATAGAAGACGAAATTCCATCAAGTAGAAGATTGGCGCGAAAATTAAATGAAGCTGAAGTTGAGGTTGTAGCAGAACTTTCTTCAGTAAACGGAGCGATTTCATGGTTGCGTAAAAATGAACATCCTGCTGTATTTTTTGTAGATATCAAATTAGGTGACGGATTGATCTTTGATATTTTTAAAGAAGTAGAAATTTCAAGCTATATCGTTTTTACTACTGCTTACGACATGTATGCATTACAAGCTTTTAATTATAAAAGTATTGCGTATCTATTGAAGCCAATTACAAGCGAAAAATTACAAGAAACAATTGCCAAAGTACAGAGCTTTCAATCAATTCCGAATCAATTAGAAGAAATTCAACAATTAGTTCACTATGCCAAGGAAACAACATCCAAAGAGAGTTTTGTAGTGAAGATTGGGCGTAAAATTAAAATCATTAAACTAGAAGAAATTGTTTGTTTTTATAGTGAGCACAACACAACGTTTATTCACACAAAAAACGATCAATCTTTTCCAATAGATTATTCGCTATCTCACCTAGAAACCGTTTTGCCAATAACAACGTTCAATCGTGTCAATCGTAAATTCATCGTACACAAAAGCTATATCCAAGACATTGTAAGCTACACCAACTCCCGATTGCAAATAAAATTGCATCACTTTAATGAGCAAGAAATTATAGTAAGTAGAGAACGTGTAAAAGACTTTAAAAATTGGCTGAACTAAACTTCGACTCCGCTCAGTTTACTTATTTTTGAATAACGAATAACGAATAACGAATCAACAAAAATTAGAACCACTTACGTCACTTCGAGTGGCGAATCGCAGATTCGTTGTATCGAGAAGTACTTTGGGAATTATAAATGTTAAATTATAAAAGTAAAAGTTGTATTTCGATACGTCATTACAAGGAGTTGTGACGAAGTAATCAGTTTGTATAACACCAAACGTCACTTCGAGTGGCGAATCGGAGATTCGTTGTATCGAGAAGTACTTTGAAAGTATAAATGTAAATGTATTTTCGAATAAACAAATAAAAAAAACATCTAAGAGCGCAACGATCTTAAAAACGAAGCGCTCTAAACTAAAAGGTTTATAAGTTAATTGTAAATAACAATCCAGCAGTATTCACACTTTTAATTTTTTGTTTATTTGTGATGTTAACATCTGATGCAGTATCAAATCGGCTAAAATCTCCTTGTGTATTCAACATCAATCCAAGACTGATTTTTTGATTAAAGTTATATGACATTCCAATCCCTGATTGCAATCCAAAATTCCAACCTTCATAAATGTCTCCAATAGTTGTATTGCCTGCAAAACTAAAATCATCTTTAAGTATAGTTTGTGCATAAAAACCAATGTTCACAACCAAACGTACTTTTGGCGATACATTGTAATTTCCGCTCAATAAAAGTGGAATTTTAAGTGTACCACGTTCATGATAAAAATTTTGTCCAGCATTATCAAATCCAGTTCCAGAAAGTTGATTAAATCCAAGTCCCGTTGCAATTCCATAACGTTTACCAATGCGATAATTTAATAAAACATCAAAAGTACTCGCATCTAAGTTGTAGTTAGGTTGATTGTCATTGTCCACTATTCCATATCCAACACCTCCATATCCAACAATACTAAACTTTGAATCAGATCCGTGATCATGATGACCGTATCCGTGATCTTTGTTGTTATCATGATCATTTTGCGCGTTTATTGTAAAAGAAAAAATGAGGGCTAAAAGAATACTAAAATTAAGTTTTTTCATCTGATGTGTTTTTTAATTAATATCTCTAAAGTAGGTGCAAAAATTGAGAATTTTAAAAAAAACTACTCGTGATTCATAAATTAGCGCTTACAATTCTTGAAATACAAGATGTAAAAAAAGAATCCTTTTTTTCAATCACTAAAGCGTATAGTCCATTCACTTCATAAATTCGTCTAGTAACTCATTCATCTTTCTTTTTGCTTGATAATCAGTCATCTTCGAACTGTATTAATCATAAATAATGCAAAAGGCGTTATGCAGAAAAGCCTAAAATAGAGTAAGCATTCAATCTAAAAATTTTAAATTATGAGTTTAGTAGGAACATACGAAAACGCAGATTCAGGAGCAGTATTACAAATCACAGACGCAAACAACAGCAATGGGCAAGGTAAAGGTCTTTTTATATTGGGAGACGTAAATATTCCAGTTTCAATTCACTATCACTTTGTTGCGAGCGGTTTCAAAGGAACAACACTACTTGTTGATGGATTTCAAGACGATCCTAACCATTATATTGGTAGTGCAGGATCTACAGACACTACAACTGGAGAGAACGGAATTCGATTATCAGGTGGGTTAGCGGTTGAAAACATTGTAATTCCATTTTCAGGAATGTTCGCAAAGAAACAATCATAAGCGTATACTAAATCCAAAAGCATTCTTTTGCAAAAAGGATGCTTTTCCTTTTGGAAATATCAAGGATATAAAATTTTACTCTTCATCCAAAACCCTAACTTATAAATTAATCCTAAACAGTATTAATTCCAAAGATGTTTTGCCTCTGAGTAACTTCTTTATTTTAGATCGTATTCTTAAATCAGATTAAATTTTCAATGATAGATACAATATGCACTTAAAAATATTAACACAGTTTTAAAAATATTTTACTTAGTTTTGAAATGTGACTCATAAATCAATCATACTCAAATTACAGAGTTTGCTATTATTGATCATTTTTATTTTATTAAA
Organism: Kordia sp.; assembly: GCF_050633145.1. Lineage (GTDB taxonomy): Bacteria > Bacteroidota > Bacteroidia > Flavobacteriales > Flavobacteriaceae > Kordia. The sequence continues at coordinate 5,001 of NZ_JBOEFY010000061.1, forward strand.
AATGGGCATTATGCATTCAATTTCTCATGCGTTTTCTCATGATGAAATTGCTGATTGTGAAGATTGTTTTTTGATCATTGATGCTAATGAGAAAAACCTATTTGATTACCATACAGCTGCAAGTGAAGAGACATCAAGTATTGTTGAATCTATTCACAAACCAATTACATTACTGTATAAAAATCCAATCATTAGAGTTTATCACTTTTCTAAATTCTTCAATAAACCTCCGCCATTTAAGGCATCTACATTAGGATAAACTTTTTTATCAATTACGATTAGACATGACTTATAGAGTAATGACTTGCAATATATATTGCGAGCAGCTGTAATTTATTCCTATTACTAATACTCGTGTAACTGTCTCAGTCAAATTTAACAACCAAAACATCAATCAATGCCTAAACTGTACTGAATTATAGTGCAATATAGGTGCAATTTTCAATATTAAAATTTATGATACTTATCAACAACCTTACCAAGAAATATGGTGACTTAACTGCGTTGGATTCACTTTGTTTAGAGGTGAAAGAAGGCGAAATATATTGTCTTTTAGGCGCTAACGGAGCAGGGAAAACGACAACAATCAATCTATTATTAGGCTTTATAAAACCAACTTTAGGAAGCGCATATATAAACGATATCAATGTTGTAGAAAAGCCAAAACTTACAAAAAAACACTTAGCATATATTCCAGAAAATTTGATGCTTTATCCAAGTTTGAGCGCTATAGAAAATCTTGATTATTTTTCAGGAATCGCCAATAAGAACTTTAATAAACCAGAACTAGAAGCTTTTTTAGAAGAAGCCGGATTACAGTCTTCAGCTTTCAATAAACCTGTTGCGAAATATTCAAAAGGAATGCGACAAAAAGTAGGTATAGCCATTGCATTAGCAAAAGATGCCAAAGTATTATTGTTAGATGAACCAACTTCAGGATTAGATCCAAAAGCAAGTAATGAGTTTGGAGAATTATTGCAAAAGTTAAGAGAAAGAGGTGTAGCAACCTTAATGGCAACACATGATTTGTTTCGTGCGAAAGAAGTAGCCACAACGATAGGCGTTATGAAAGACGGACAGCTAAAACAACAATGGGCAGTTGACGAACTTTCACTTAAAGAATTAGAAGATAGTTACTTAGAAACAATGTCATATAATTCGTTATAGCCATGATACAGCATACCTTTAAAAAAGAAATGAAAGAATTATGGCGTGATGGTCGTGTTAGAATTGCTTTTATCATTGTATTGTTTTTAACAGCAATTGCTGTATTGATTAGTGCAAAACATTATCAAAACATAAATAAACAATATCTAGAGGCTAGCTCAAATGAAAGGGAAGTTTGGGATAATCAAGGTGAAAAAAATCCGCATTCGGCTGCACACTATGGAACCTATGCGTTTAAGCCTAAATATCCTTTGTCCTTGCTAGATCAAGGTGTTGATAAATACACAGGAACTTCTATCTTTTTAGAAGCGCACAATAGAAACGAAGCACAATTTATCGCAGCTTCCGATCAAACAGGATTGGCTCGTTTTGGAGATTTAACTCCAGATTTTATCTTACTATTTATCATTCCATTATTACTTATTCTAGTCGCATACAATAGTGTAACTAAAGAGAGAGAACGAGGAACACTTACACTCTTAAACAGTCAAGGAGCCATCGCTTGGAAGATAATTTTAGGAAAATGGATTGCAATATTTTTACCTGTTTTTATTATTGCCTTTCTGCTATTTTTAATATCAGGTTTTGTGTTATCCAGCTTACCCGATTTTCGAGTTTTTAGTTGGGCATCATTATGCACACTTTTTGTTACGTATATAATCTATTATGCAATCTTTATCAATTTAATATTGATTATTTCTACCTCCGTAAAAAAATCTGGAATTTCCTTAGTGATGTCGTTAAGTGTTTGGATTTTAGTGTGTTTGGTGCTTCCGAAAATGGCAAGTAATCTAGCAGAATATAAATATCCATATCCTACGCGGCAAGAATTTAGTGCGAATATATCTAAAGATAAAAAACTCGGATTAGATGGACACAATCCTTGGAGCAAAGCAGCAAAAGAACTAGAAAAGCAAACTCTTAAAGAATATGGAGTAGATAGTTTGAGCCAGTTACCTTTTAATTATGATGCTTACAGAATGCAAAAAGGGGAAGAGCATGAAGCCGAAATATACTTCAAACATTATAATTATTTAAAGGAACAATATTCCAATCAAAATAGTATCTATCAAAAAATAGCAGCCATTTCACCGTATTTGCCAACACGATTTTTGAGTATGGCAATTGCGAAAACCGATTATACTACACATTGGGATTTTGCAGATGCTGCTGAAAACTATAGGATTCAAAGTCAAAAATTTCTGAACGATCATTTTGCAAAAGAATCGAAGTTGGGCGAATGGAACTTTAAAGCTAGTGCTGGTTTTTGGAAACTATTGCCAAAATTCAAGTATGAACCGCCATCATTGCTAGAAACGATTAAAACCAATACTTCTAGTATCATCATTATGTTAGTTTGGTTATTTGGCTCTTTTACACTGTTGTTTTTCACTTCTAAATCACTTTAAAATGTTACGATATAACTTTAAATATGAATGGCTCTTACTAATTCGTAATCGTTGGATTCAATTACTAAGTATTTTGTTACTCTTACTTTTCGGATTTGCAGTATATAATGGTATTCAAAAAGTAAATGCACGCCAGGGAAACATAAAAACTGCTTTGACAGATTTTGAAACAGAAGAAAAAGAAACGCTAAGTGTACTAGATTCTATTGAAAAAGGGCATAAAGTAAATAGATCTCGATGGACACTGCCATCAAGACCTATTGTGATAGGAAATAGGTTGCCAAGAGTTGTAAGTATGCCGCCAAAATCAACAGCTTTTATAGCAACTGGTCAATCAGACTTATTCACGCATTATGTAAGACCAACCGTTACAGGTGACGATCTTTCCATTAGTTACACAGAAATGACAAGTCCTATACAATTACTTTTTGGGAGTTTCGATTTGGCATTTGTCATCATATATCTGCTTCCGCTTTTAATCATAGCTTTTTCATTTAATGTATTAGCTTCTGAACGTGAAAGCGGAACCTTAAAACTATTAGCTTCTCAACCTATACGTATCCGAACCTGGGTTTTACAGAAGTTAGGATTGCGCTTTTTTTGGCTAGTTTTATGTATTAGTATTACGCTTTTGCTCGTTTTTGCCATTTTTTCATTTGATTTTTTAACCAATGGAACCGCATTAATCAGCTTGCTACTATACATCATCGTATATGCTTTATTTTGGTTTGTATTGGCTTTTGCAACAAACATTTGGATTCATAGTTCTGCTAAAAACGCAATTGTACTCATCGGTTTTTGGGTGTTATTTGTGTTATTATCACCATCGATCTTAAACCAATTAAGCAATACATTCTATCCAATGCCTTCGCGTAGTTTAATGCTCAATAAGATGCGTACGTTAAAAGCAGAAGCGACAAAAAAGCAAGATGAAATTTTAGATAGCTATTTAAGAGATCATCCAGAATATGCAATTAATGATAGTACACAAACAAGAAACTTCTATCATCGATATATGGCAACGCAAAATCTTGTTAAGAAAGAATTAAATCCAGTAGTTAAAAAGTTTGAAACACAGCTTCAATATCAGCATGAGTGGGCAAACACATTTAGTTGGTTTTCACCAGCATTGACCATTCAAAATGCATTAAATGATTTGGCAGGAACATCTGAAAAAGACTATCAACAGTTTAGATATCAAAGTTTGGAATTTGCGCAAAAGTGGAGAGAATCTTTTATTCCGTTTATGTTCAACAATCAAAAGTTTAAAAAGAGTGATTATAAAAATCTTCCTGCGTTTCAATACGCTTATAAAAATGGCGAAACCTATGTGAGAATTATAGGATTACTCGGGATGAGCTTTGTAATAATGTTGTTGGTTTTTGTATTGAAACCTAAAAAAGCCTCAATTTTTTAATCGAACTATAGGTTTGGATAATAGTTTTAATGCACAACCAGCACCATTAGATTTTGGAGTACACTATACAAATCGTGACGAAAAACAAACCATTGCTGCTATGGCAGCACGCCAATATAAAACTATGGTAAAGAAGATAATTTAGAAGAGTAAAAGTATCGTTGATTAGCACTGCGATAGTCCCATTGTGCTTTCATTAGTTTGGAAGTGCAATGGTTTTTATAAACAAGATAATTCATAAGTAGAATGACCTATAAAAATAATTTAGAAAAGTAAAAGTATCGTTGATTAGCACTGCGATAGTATCCATTGTGCTTTCATTAGTTTGGAAGTGCAATGGTTTTTTTGCCAAATTGAAGGATACATGGTTGTCGTGAAAAATATTACAAACAGTTTTCACATCTGCCAATTAGTAATATTTGAGAAAAATCAATGGTTCTATTGGGTATTTTGGGAATGTTCATGGTAACTGACAAACAATCTACTTTACCGCAATCTTGACATTGAAAATGTGGATGAATATCTGAATGATGAGAAGCTGTACAACCACTCGTACAAGTAGCGTACCACTTAAGACCATCTTTGCCCATAAATGAATGTACAATACCGTCACTTTCCAAGCGCTCAAGAATTCTGTAAATAGTTGTCTTATTCATCTTGTCTTTTAAAAAATCAATAAGTTTCACTACAGAAAGCGCATCTTTATTTTCGTCAAAAATGTCTACTATAGTCTGAACAGATTTTGTCTTTCTTATCACTCCCATAAAACAAAATTAAGATTACTTAGTTGCATTAGCAAAAAAAATAATTACTTTTGCAACTTAGTTGCATTAAAGAATATGGTTTTATACAAAAAAAAGTCAGATACAATAGGAATATATGCAAGCGGTCTATGTTTAGTGCACTGCTTGGCTACACCTTTACTTTTCATAGTTCAATCACAAATGATTTGCTGTGAAGCTTCGGTTCCAGTTTGGTGGAAAGCTCTAGATATATTTTTTCTAGTAATTTCTTTCTTTGCTATTTATTGGTCGGTAAAATCAACCAGTAAAGAGTGGATGAAGTTTGCATTATGGAGTACGTGGTTGTTTTTAAGTGTAATCATAGTCAATGAAAAAGCACAATGGTTTTCTATACCAGAGTCTGCTATTTATGTTCCTTCTTTAGGCTTGGTGTTTCTTCATTTTTATAATAGAAAATATTGTCGCTGCAAAGATGATCAGTGTTGCATTCACAAGGATAGCGTAAACGAATAATACTTATTTTTTATACATGAAGAATTGTACTATTAGCTCACTTGAAAAATTTAAGGTTTCAACTCAGTATAAACTAGTGGAAGATTACATCTACAAAGATTTGAAAGATACTGATGGGTTTTCTGTTTACAGAATAGGAATTACACTTGATATTGTACATGAAAAATACACGCTACAAGAAATAGAAGCGTTTGTAGAACCTCATTTTCTGTATGTTGAAAAAGAAGTAAGTGATGCAGGAAATACAATTCAAAAATATATTTTGGGAGGAGAACTAGAAGATTTACAAAACTTCAAATCGATCATCCAAAATACAAGTGCAGCAATCTAAAAGTAAAGTGGTTAAAAAATTATTCTTCTTCCTCTTCATCCAAACGATTATCGTCAAAACCAGAAGGCAAAATGTTCGGAATATATTTAATCACAATTGGTAACAATAACATTCCGCCAGGAAGCATAAAGATTGCCAAACTTGGAATACTTTTAAAAATATCTAACAATTGTTCTTTTACACGTTTTTGTTCTTCATCAGAAAGTGATCGTGTAGTAGATTGTGTCAATAAAATCATCAACTCTTTGCTTTCATACAATTCCGTACCCAAACGTTTTTTATTTCGGTTGATGAGCTTCTTTACCATGTTGCTAGAGTTCTCATAAAAACTCTGAATCATATTGCGCGATTTTAATAACGCAACTTCATCTTTATGTTCGGTGTAAAAAGTAACAATATCAGCCGAAGCCTTCATAAGGTCTTCGTTGGTGAGTTGCAAATCGTTTCCTAAACGCTCTAAAAAAGCATGCTCATCATCATCAATAATCTTGTCTGTCCAAAAGGTCATACAAACCAAATCGACGATGTAATATTTTGTGAGTTGATTGGAAACATTTTTAATCACTTCCTCATAACTCAATCGCTCTCTATGGTCATAACGGAAAGAAGATTCGAAAAGTTTAATTAAACTTTTATCGTATTTAGTTTTCTCTGTTTTTAAATCTAAAGCAGCAAAAATGATCGTTTCAATCGTAGCTTCCAAGTCACGTAAATACTGATCGGTAACTTCGCCAGATTGTAAATACTTTTCGTACGCTAAAACATCTACAAATAGAAGTGTATTGGTAATGAGGTAATTGAAGTTTTTTGTAATGACATTATCATCAATAGCAATTCGCTTATTAATCATGCTTTCCAGCAGGTCATACGACTTCTTTTTCCCCAAAAATAATTCTTGAAAAAATGAACTTTTAAAATCATCTATAATATTATAGAAATCAGTGACGGAATCTACAAAAACACGTTCCGAACCATAACTCTTATGAATAAAATAAAAAGAAAGAATCATGTTTGTCTTACACAATTCTTCATGAGTAAGATCGGTATCTTCAACAATATCGAAAATTGCTTTTAAATTGGTTCCATACACAAAGCCACAAACTTTCAATTCGTTATACAAATCATCAAGCGAGTAGGTAACAGGCGTTGTTTCCTTAGAATGGTATTCGGCTAATAATTTTTTGATCCAGCCTTTAGCAGATGGGTTCATGTTCATTTTAATTCTATACAAAATAAAGCCACTTTTTTCAAAGTAGCTTTATCAATATACTATTTTTTTACGTTTTATTTAATAATTCCGCCGCAACTTACACGTGCGCCAGCATTTCCAGATGGTTGCGATTTTCCATCGTCTACACCTGCGTGAACAATGATCGATTTTCCAACAATGTTTTTAGTTTCATCGTCACAATCAATACACCATTCATCTGTTGAGAAAGTAACTGTAGCTTGTCCGTTATCTTCTGTTTCAAAGTTTCCAATATCTCCTCTGTGGTATCCAGTTTTTGCGCCCCATCTTCCATGTGGTTGTCCAGTTGGATTCCAGTGTCCTCCAGCAGATTTTCCGTCAGCAGAAGTACAATCAGCTTTTTCATGAATGTGAATTGCATGAACGCCAGGAGTTAAACCATCCATAATAGCTACCATTTTCACTTTTCCTTCTTCAGTTTCTGTAAAACTTACAGTTCCCGTAACTTTGCTACCGCTTTTTGCTTCTAAGTCAAATTTAATTTCTTTGCCTCCTGATGAACAACTAGTTGCGATGAACAACAGTCCAACGAGCATCATGAATATTCCTTTTCTCATTATTCTTGGTTTTTTGTTAGTGTTTCTAAAATATGTTAACAAGGTAAGTAGATATTAAAACAAAAACAAACTATTACAATTTCTTAGTTTTTAAAATCTTCTTTCTTTTTAAGATACTTATCTAAAAATGAGAGGATTTGACTATTGGCTTTTATCTGATTTTCTTTTTTAACAAAACCGTGTCCTTCATCTTCAAACAATAAGTATTCCACAGGAACCCCATTTTTCTTTACACCAGCTACAATTTCATCCGATTCTACTTGTAACACTCGCGGATCTTTAGCACCTTGTAAAACCATTAAAGGTTTTGTTACTTTATCTGTGTGAAATAATGGTGAAATTCTTTTGAGGCGAACAGAATCTGCTGTATGCGGATTTCCTAATTCATCATACAATGCATCTTTGAACGATTCCCACCATGGTGGAATGTTTTTTAAGGTGCGAATCCAATTCGTTACACCAAAAATATTGACACCAACTTTAAACTCTTCAGGTGTATATGTCAAGGCAGCCATGGTCATATAACCACCATACGAGCCGCCCATGATTCCAATTTTTTCGCTATCAATTTCAGATTGAGAAGCCAGCCAGTTTTTACCTTCTACACAATCTTGTAAATCACCTTCTCCGTGATTTTGATTGTCCATCTTATAAAACGTTTTTCCATAACCACTACTTCCACGGTTATTAACGGCTAATATGGCATATCCATGATTTACTAAATACTGAATTAATGCACTAAATGATTGTCTCGATTGCCCACCAGGACCACCATGAACCCAAACCATTGCAGGAACTTTATTTGTAGCAGAAGCTTGTTTTGGTAAGTAATAAATTGCAGGAATTACTGTGCCATCAAACGATTTGTAACGAACAACTTTTGCAGTTACCATATCGTCAATATTCACTTCTTTGTTAAGAGTATTGGTAAGTTGTGTCAACTCTTTAGTTTTCAAATCATACACATACAGGTTTGAAGGTGTGTTTGAACCACCAACATACAAACGCATTTTAGTTTCATCTCTAGAAAAACTAAGATTGGTAATACTTTGATCGCCAAAATCAGGTAAATCTAGCTTTTTTCCTGTGGCAACAGTTATAATTTCAATTGCATTTTTAGCATCTTCATTCATGTATGTAACACGATATGTTCCATTTTCCGAGATATAACTTCCCATGATATCCCACGATTTCTCTAAAACTTTTTCGTGTGTTCCATCAGCCAAATTATACTTCATTAAATAGCCAAATTCGCCTGTTGCATCGGTAGTATAAAACAATGTAGTATTGTCGCTTGAAAATTCTTGTGCATTATTTGCGCTTGCGCTAGAATTTACTTTTGTCAACTTTTTAGTTTGTAAATTATATACAAATAAATCATTGTCATTCGTATTGATACTTTTTCCTAGTGCTAAATAGTTTTTATCATCTGAAATACTACCAAGTCCATAACCATTTTCATTTTTATAGATCAATTTTGACGTGAATGTTTGTGCGTCCATTTCATACAAATCCATAAAACGATTGTCGCGTTCGTTAGACTGATAGAAAAAACTTTTCTTGTCTTTCGACCAACCAAAGAAAGAAGCTCTAGCACCTTTTTTAGCTGTTAATTCTTGAGAAGTTCCATCGGTATTTTTAACGAAAAGGTGAAAAATTTCATCACCGTTATTGTCCATTCTATATAAAATACGTTCATCTTCTGGGAAAAACGAGATAGAATATACAGAGGCACTATCTGACTTTGTAATTGGAGTATATTCACCGCCTTTTGCAGGAATGGTATACATATTAAAAATTCCTGAACGGTTACTCGTGACTAATAATTTTGATTTATCAGGAGAAAAGCTCCCGCCACGAACACTTTCATTGTCCATAATTTGAGCAATCGTATATTCTTTGACTGATTGCGCTGTGTCTTTCTTTTCATCCTTCTTTTTATCATTTTCACACGAGAAAAAGAAAATACTGAGTATGCATAATAGACTTAGTTTTTTCATCTGTTAGTTTTTTAATTGAAATGATTTGGTTTCTTTAAATGGCTTAATGTCAATTTGTTCCATTTTTGAACGATATGCGTTCCACTCATCAGTAAAGAATACATTTGTTTTGTTCAATGCTTCTTTGAGTGCGTCTTCAGCATGCTGCATTAATTGACGTTCTGTAGTAGTCAATCCAGTTTGACGTGAACCAGTATACCAACCAGCAGCTCCAATACGTTGCATGACATTTACTTCAGGATTTCGTGTAATTCCTTGTCGTTTGTCTTCTTTTCCTAAATACAACGCAATAACTTCATCAATTCGTTTGATAATATTTTTCGATTCTTTGATGGCTTCTTTGTGCTTTTTCTTGTCTAACTTAGAAAGTGTCGTTTGATATTTTTTAGCTGCATTTTTGCTTTCAACCAATTGCTTTACAGCGTCAGCAGCAGTTTGACTCATGTTTTGAATTTTCTTTCCAGCTGCATACGTTTCATCAATATTTTTTTGAGAAACTTGTAAACGTGGATCGCTTGCTACTTTAATAGTCGTTTCAGAAGTTTGATCGCCATAAGTCATTTTCAACTGATACGTTCCTGGTTTTACGGACATTCCACCGCGTTCGCGTTTTGACTTACGAATTGTTCGTGAAGGTCTATCAACACCTTTTTCGTTCATTCCCCAAAACATTCTGTGAATTCCATTTTCTTTTGGAGCTTTATTTTTTAGGGTACGAATCAACTTTCCATTGTTATATACTTCCAATTTAATAGAATCCCATTTTACTTTCTTTTCCTTTATTTCGTCTTCATCAGCCTCTTTCTTCTTATCCTTTTTAGGAGGTTTAGGCATCTTTTTCTTTTTGATGTAATACGAAATCATAGCACCACCTCTTTTATTTTCTCCATGATAAGTTGCATCTGCACCAAAACGACTTCCTGTAGGTTGTTGATAGGCCGCTTGATATGCTGTTGGCGGTTCAAATAATGCGATATTTTTAGATAAAATGCTTTTGTCACCTGCAATAGCTCGCAACGGACGAATATCATCTAAAACCCATGCAGCTCTACCAAAAGTACCAATCACTAAATCTTGTTCACGTGGCTGAATCACTAAATCTTTCGTAGAAACTGTTGGAAAACCTGCGGTCCATTTTTGCCATTTATTCCCAGCGTCAAGCGAAATATACAAACCATCATCTGTTCCTAAAAACAATAAATTTTTATTCTCAGGATCTTCCACGATTGATAAGGTATAACTTTTTACATCAGAAGCATCTACAATGCGTTCCCACGTTTTACCATAATTTGTAGTTCTATACGCATACGGTTCATAATTGAATCTTCTGTAATCATTAGCAACCAATAAAGCTTCTCCTTGTTTTTTGTTTGAAGCTTTCACTTGAACAATCCAGCTTCCTTTCGGCAAACCTTTGATGTTCTTGGTAACTTCTGTCCATTCTTGTCCGCCATTTCTAGTCACATGAACACGTCCATCATCAGTTGCTGCCCACAACATATTTCGTTCTAGGAGAGAAGGTTCAATCACTAAAATAGTACAGTGATTTTCTGCACCTGTAGCGTCCATTGTCAATCCGCCACTTTCTGCTTGTTTCAATTTTTCAGGATCATTCGTAGACAAATCATCCGAAATCACAGTCCAAGTCAAGCCTTTATCAGTGCTTTTATGTACAAACTGACTTCCAAAATAAAGCGTGTTATTATCAAAAGGATCAATATTTATCGCAGCGTTCCAATTGAAACGTAATTTTACATTTGCATCAGGATGTGTTGGTTTTACGGTGTAATTATTTCCAGTCATCCAATCGTAACGAGATACAAAACCTTGCTGACTCATTGACCAACCGTAACGAGAATCGTCTTTGTCTGGTACCACGTCAAATCCGTCACCAAACGAAATTTCTTGCCAATATGAATTGCGAATTCCTTGTGCACGCCATACATACGCTGGTCCGCGCCATGAACCGTTATCTTGCATTCCGCCATATACATTGTACGGATATTCGTTATCTACATTAATATGATAAAATTGGGCTACAGGAAGATTTCCTATAAAACGCCACGTTTGTCCACGATCTTTGGTGATATTCATTCCTCCATCATTTCCGTCAATCATGAATTTTCCATTCGTAGGATGAATCCACCATGCGTGATGATCTGGATGCACACCATTGCTTACTCCGTACGCTGGCATGAGTTGTTTGAAGCTTTTCCCACCATCTTCAGAAACATTTACATAGGTAAAAATTGTATAGAGTCTATTTTCGTTTTGCGGATCAACATAAATTTCAGAATAGTAAAACGGACGATTCCCAATACCAGCTTTGTCATTTACTTTTGTCCACTTAAATCCGCCATCAGTACTTTTGTACAACGCATTCTTTTTTGCTTCAATCAATGCATAAATAATGTTTGGACTGCTTGGCGCGATGGCAACTCCGATTCTTCCCAAATCACCTTTTGGCAATCCTTCTTTATCACTTAATTTTTTCCAAGTTTTTCCACCATCATGTGTGATGTGTAATCCAGAACCTTTTCCTCCAGATTTGAAAAACCATGGATCGCGTTTGTGTTCCCACATGGAAGCGATTAGTTTATTTGGATTTGTAGGATCCATCACTAAATCGGCAGCTCCAGTTTTGTTATTTGCGAATAGAATTTGTTTCCACGTTTCTCCGCCATCAGTTGTTTTGTATACACCGCGTTCTGGATGTTCTCCCCATGGAGAACCAATTGCAGCAACATACACTACATTAGGATTTGTAGGATCGATAATCACACGATGAATATGTCGCGTTTTCTCCAATCCCATGAGTTTCCAGTTTTTTCCACCATCTAAGGATTTGTAAATTCCGTAACCGCCATTCAAACTGTTTCTAGGATTTCCTTCTCCAGTTCCTACCCAAATCACACTCGGATTGGATTGTTGAATGGCTACAGCTCCGACAGAAGCCGTCACTTCTTTATCGAAAAGTGGTGTCCATTTAATGCCGCCAGAAGTAGATTTCCAGAGTCCTCCAGAAGCCGTTCCGACATACATTACATCTGGATTTTCGGTTACGACATCAATTGCTGTGACTCGTCCGCTCATTCCGCCAGGTCCAATATTCCGCGGTTTCATGTTTTTTACCGTTTCCATAGAGAAATCTTGCGCAGACATCCCAATAACGGAAAAGGTGAGTACTAGTAGGATTAGTTTTTTCATTTTAGGTTGGTTTTGGTTTTTGATTGATGATTTGTTTATCTGTTGTTTGTTGTCTGTTGTTCGTTTATACTGAGCTTGTCGAAGTGTCTTTGCGAGCGTTTTAAAAAAACGTGTGGCAATCTGTTTCTCAACAAGCAGATTACTTCGTCGCAAACTCCTCGTAATGACGTTTCAAAGCCATTTATAATTTCATAGAACTTCTCGATACGATTTTCTGCGAAAATCACTCGAAGTGACGTTCGAAAATCATTTATAATTCAGTATTTCAAAGAGATGTTTTAAAAAACTTTTACATTTAAAATTTATAATTTCATAGAACTTCTCGATACAATTTTCTGCAAAAATCACTCGAAGTGACGTTTGAAAATCATTTACAATTCAGTATTTCAAAGTGATGTTTTAAAACACTTTTACATTTAAAATTTATAATTCAACATTTATCATTTTACTGATGTCCTAAATGACAACCACAACCTGGACGCATGAAACTATTTGATTCTTCGTGCCAAGGAAATGCTCCGTTATATTTATTATTTTCCCAATAGAATTGTGAACGTTTTTTCGCTTCGTTTCCTATCTCATTCATCGTTTCAGTATCGTACAAACGTCCGTTAATCATGGTGTGTGTAATGCTTTCTGTATTGCGAATGTTTTCCAAAGGATTTTTATCCATGATGATTAAATCAGCAAGCTTTCCAACTTTTAGCGAACCAATATCGTTTCCTGCTCCAATATATTCCGCAGGATTGATGGTTGCAGTTTTTAAGGCTTCCATTGGTGACATTCCTCCTTGTTCTATCAGCCATAATTCCCAATGTGCGCCTAAACCTTGCAATTGTCCGTGTGCTCCCAAATTTACTTTTACACCTTTGTCTGCCAATGCTTTTACCGTTTCAGAAACTAAAATATGTCCGTTTTTATATTCTTCTTCTGGTAACATGGTGCGATGTCTTGAACGCGCATCAATGATTGCTCTTGGCGTATATTTTAATAGTTTTTCATTTTCCCAAACATTTGTTTTTTGGTACCAATAAAATTCACCGTTTACACCACCATAATTTACAATTAAGGTTGGTGTATATCCAGTTTTACTAGTTCCCCACAATTCCAACACATCTTTGTACACAGGCGCAACTGGAATGTTGTGTTCAACTCCTGTATGTCCATCCATAATCATAGTCATGTTGTGATAAAATGTTGATCCGCCTTCAGGAACTACAAATATTCCTTCTTCGCGAGCAGCTTGCAATATTTGCTGACGTTGTTCGCGACGTGGTTGATTGTAACTTTTTACCGATAATGCACCAAATGCTTTTGTTCTTCTGATTGATGAACGTGCATCATCTAAATTATTGACAACCGCTTTAAAATCGCCATCAGCTCCGTATAAGATAAATCCAGTAGAGTAGAGGCGTGGTCCAACGAGTGTTCCGTTTTTTACTAATTCCGATAAGGCAAAAACCGTTTCTGTATTTGCAGAAGGATCATGCGCTGTTGTCACTCCAAATGCAAGATTTGCATAGAGTTGCCAGTGTTTTTGAGTTGTTAATCCATAACGAAATGCACCAATATGTGCGTGCGCATCTACCATTCCAGGCATGATGGTTTTCCCTGTCATGTCATAGGTTTTTGTTCCGTTTGGTATACGAACATCCGTTCCAATAGCTTCGATACGATTGTTTTTTACGAGCACAGTTCCTTTTTCAATGACTTGCTCATTTTCCATAGTGATGATGCGTGCATTTGTAAATGCAATTCGACCACTTGGTTTGTCTGTTTTTATGGTAAGATTGATTTTTGTTCCTTTCGTAGTAATTTCAGTTGCTTTTTCTGGAGAACCTTCTAAGAAAGTGAATTTGTCTTTGATTTCATTTGAGAAATATTCGTCACCTAACGTCCATAGTACTTTTTTACTGTCTGAAGACCAATGCAAGTTTACTCCAGCATCTTTTGCAATTTGAGCTACAGGAAATGCTTTTGTTTTGTTGTCTAAATTTACTTTTTGACCTGTAACAATCATCGGAGCAACATAGGCTTTGTGCAATTGTGAAAATGCTACCCATTTATTATCTGGACTTGGTACAATTCTGTTTGCATATTTTGAGCTGAAGTGTGTGCGTTTGTCTTGTCCTTGAAGATTTACACTGTGTAATGCTTTTGTTAAACTACCAAAATACGTTCCGCCAGTTTGGATAAAGATACGTTTCCCATCTGTCGAGAAAATTGGATATTCACCTTGTGCAGTCACGAGTTTTGCATCGCTACCATTTGCTTTCATTGTATAGATTCCTGCATTTTTAGCAAACGTAAATCCTTGATCGTTGTTTCCGCGTTCTTTTCGGTAGACAATGTGTTTTCCATCAGGAGAAAAAGAAGGCGTTCTAAAACTTCCTTTTTCAGTAGATAATTGCATTGAGTTTCCGCCGTTTATTGAGATTTTTCGAACAGAACCTAAGTTTAAATCATTCCAAGTAACGTATACAATTTCTTTTCCGTCAGGCGAAAAACTAGGTTCCGATTCAAAATCAGTTCCTTTCGTTAATCGTTTTGGTGTTCCGTTTGGTAAATTTTTCTTCCATAAATAACCAACCGCATTAAATACCAACGTTTTTCCATTTGGAGAAGTTACAGCTTGACGAATGACTTTTGCATCAAATTCGTCTGGTGCAACTGGCGTATCAAACGAAACAGCTTCTGCAATTTGAATCGTAGCATTTACCGTAAAAGGAATGTTTGTCACTTTTAAAGAAGAAACATCAATTTTATTAATTTTTCCGCCTGCCCAAAAAACAATTCCTTTGTTATCTGGCATCCAACTAAAGTTTGGATAGACACCAAATATTGCCCAAGCTTCTTGCTGATCTTTGTTTAAAGCATCATATAATGGCCATTCTTCACCTGTTTTTAAGTCGTGCACAAATAAAACCGATTTTGTACGAACTCTTTTGATGAAAGCTAACTTTTTACCATCTCTAGATATTTGTGGACGCGATGCGCCGCCAGGTCCGCCAGTTACTTGTGTTGTTTTTCCTGTTTGGAAATCGTAACGTTTAATGACATAGATTTGTTTGTTAGGATCTTTATTGTATTGAAACGATCCGCCAGGATATACATCTTCACTATAATATAAATAGCGACCGTCAGGAGAAACAGAAGGTTCGTTGACATCTTGCTGTGCGTTTTTCTTTTTGGTTAATTGTAAACCAGAACCGCCAGTTATGTGATACTGCCACATTTCTCCAGCACCAAGTGAACGTTGAGACGTAAAGTGTTTACGTGCTACAAACGAATTTCCATTTGGCATCCAAGTAGCGTTGTTTAGTAAGCGGAAACTTTCTTTGGTGATTTGCTTAGCATTCGCACCATTTTTATCCATTACCCAAATATTATCACCGCCACCAGCATCACTTGTGAATAGAATTTTAGAACCATCTGGACTAAAGTGTGGTTGTATTTCAAATGGAATTCCTGTGCGAAGTGCTTTGGCAGTTCCACCAGAAATGGGAATCGTATAAATATCTCCCATCATATCAAATACAATGGTTTTTCCATCAGGACTTACATCTAAGTTCATCCAAGTACCTTCGTTGGTGGTAAATTTATGGTCTTTGTAATTGAAGTCTCCTTTAGGATTGGAAACATCCCATTTTTCAGCATTTTTTTTGTCTTGTGCAAATAGTGTGCACGCGAAGAAAAGTCCCAAAAGGACAGAAAGATTGGTTCTTAGCATTTGGCTATTAATTTAAGCTTCTAAAATAGCCAATCTTGTGTTAATATTTCTTAAAAGTGTGTTAAGGTGTTTTGTTTAAATCTTAAATATAACATGTATTAGATTCGTTGTTGTAAAATTATTTTTTGTTTGCATGTTTGTTTATAATACTGAGTGACGCGAACTTAATACAATTTTATTTTTATTGATTTGATTTTCAGTATTTTAATGCAAGTGTCAAATCGAGCGCAGTCGAGATTCAATAAAAACAACATATTTTCTATGCTTCTCGACTGGGCTCGAAGTGACAACCGCTTATTCTTAATACGTTAACAGCTTTTGGATTGAATTCACGTTGATGATTAAAACTGTTTTGTATCTATGATGCAAGTACACTTATTTTTTCTTCAACTTTAGCAGTATTACCACGAACTTCAAATTGATTTGAAGTGTTTTTTTCACCGCTTGCTTTTAATGCTTTTTCACCTGCGAAGAATGTTTTGTGATCGTCACCAAGATCTGAACCTGCCATTCTTTGATGTTTTACACAAGAAACACCATTACGAATTTCTTGTCTTTGCACGCCTTTTACATACGCTAACATTGCTTCTTCGCCAAAATATCCTTCTGTTAAATTGTTCATGTGAAGCGCAGTTGTATGATAGGTTGGTAGTGTAATTAGATGATGGAAAATACCTGCTTCTCTTGAACTATCCATTTGAAAAGTTTTGATTTTCTCATCAGCGCGGTGACATAATTCCGATCCATCGTATTGCGCATCCATTAAATTATTACGATCATAAGCTGTCATGTTTTCGCCTTCTAAAAGCATTTCCTCATACGCTTGATTGCGGAAATTTAGAGTCCAATTGAAAGAAGGTGAGTTGTTGTAAACTAATTTCGCATTTGGCACAACTTCTTTCACTCTGTTAACCATGTGTGCAATTTGCTTTACGTTTGGCGTTGGTGTTTCAATCCATAAAAGATCGGCGCCGTTTTGAAGGCTAGTAATACAATCTAATACAACTCTGTCAATATTAGAACCATTTTTAAATTTGTACAAACCATTTGCTAATCTTACAGGACGTACTAATTTGCCATTTCTTTTTAGCAATACTTCATCTTCTTTAGCATCAGCAATTGCTATTTCTTGAGCTTCTACAAAAGCCAAATATTGAGAAGCTAAATCGCCCGGTTTTTCACTCACAGGTAGTTTTTGAGTTAAACCAGCACCTTCAGAATCTGTTCTTGCCACAATGATTCCGTTTTCAATTCCTAGTTCTAAAAACGCATATCTAATTGCATTTAGTTTTGCAATGAAATCTTCATGCGGCACCGTTACTTTACCATCTTGATGTCCACATTGTTTAGCATCTGATACTTGATTTTCGATTTGAATTGCGCAAGCACCAGCTTGAATCATTTGTTTCGCCAATAAATAAGTAGCTTCTTCATTCCCAAAACCAGCATCAATATCTGCTATAATAGGAACGATATGTGTTTCAAAATTATCAATTTGATCTTGCACATCTTCTCCGTTTTCTAATCTTCTAAACAAGTCGTTAAGTTCTATAGCATCTGCTTGACGTAAGAAGTCGTAAATTTCTTTTATGAGTGATGAAACCGCTGTTTTTTCATGCATAGATTGATCTGGTAATGGACCAAATTCTGAACGCAATGCTGCAACCATCCATCCTGAGAGATATAAGTATTTTTTAGCGGTCGTTTTGTGATGTTTTTTTACAGCGATCATTTTTTGTTGCGCTACAAAACCATGCCAGCAACCGAGAGATTGTGTGTATTGTGAAGCATCTGCATCATAAGCTGCCATATCTTCTCTCATAATATTTGCAGTGTATGAAGCGATATCTAAACCAGTTTTGAAACGATTTTGAATCATCATTCTTGCAGCGCTTTCAGAATGTATTTCATTCCAAGTTTCGCCATATTTCTTTTTAAGATTTCGTACAGTCTCTAATGCAGAACTATAGTTTGTTTGTGATAAATTTTTCATAATTTTGTGATACGTTATTACTATTAATAATTAGATCCTGTTGATTGTTGCCGCAATCGCAGGATTGTTTTTTTTAGATGTATTTGTATGCTGGAAGCGTTAAGAATTCTTCGAATTTTTCAGTTAAAACAAGTTTGTCAAAAAGCTCAATAGCCAATTCGAATTTACTATTTCGTATATTCACTTCTCCTATTTCAGTAATTATTTTTTCTATTTCATCGTCAAATAATTCAATGTATAATTCAATAGTGAATTTCCTTCCATCTTCTAGTTTGACTTCATTTTTTAACCATTGCCATAATTGCGTTCTTGAAATTTCTGCAGTAGCGGCATCTTCCATTAAATTATACAGTGCTACCGCACCATAACCGCGCAACCAAGCTTCTGTGTATAAAAGCCCGACGTTGATATTTTTTCTAATTCCTGCTTCTGTAATAGTTCCTTTTGGCAGTTCGATTAAATCTTGCTGCGTAATTTGAATATCGTCACGTGTAACATGTAATTGGTTTGGCGTTTTCATGTGTTTATCAAATTCATTCATCGCAACTGTAACTAAAGCTGGGTGCGCAACCCAAGTACCATCATGTCCATTTTTGACTTCACGCTCTTTGTCTTTTCGTACTTTTTCTAAAGCAGCTGCATTTGCTTTTTCATTGTTCTTGATCGGAATTTGAGCAGCCATTCCACCAATAGCAAGAATACCACGTTTGTGACAACGCTGAATGACCAGTTTTGAATAGGCATCCATAAAAGGAGTTGTCATTGTAACTTGATCACGATTTGGAACTACAAAATTTGGATGATTTCTGAATTTTTTGATGTATGAAAATATATAATCCCAGCGTCCACAATTTAGACCAACAATATGATCTTTTAATTCATAAATGATTTCGTCTAATTGAAAACTTGCCGTAATGGTTTCTACCAAAACAGTTGCTTTAAATGTTCCGTTTGGGATGTTTAAATAGTTTTGCGCAAATACAAAAACGGCGTTCCACCAGCGTGCTTCTGCATAGTGTTCTAATTTTGGTAAGTAGAAGTAAGGTGCAGTGCCATTTTCTACTAAAGTTTTTGTGTTATGGAATACGTACAAACCAAAGTCTACCAAGCTTCCTGAGACTTCTTCATTGTTAATTATAAGATGTCTTTCATTCAAATGTAAACCTCTAGGTCTAACTAACAAAACAGCTATTTCATCATTTAGCTTATATGATTTTTCTCGTTTCGTATCGACTAAAGAAATTGTTCTGTTATTGGCATCCATTAAATTTTGTTGCCCTTCAATACTATTTTTCCAAGTAGGAGCATTGCTATCTTCTAAATCGGCCATGAACGTTTTTGCTCCAGAATTTAGCGCATTGATAATCATTTTTCGATCTACTGGGCCGGTGATTTCTACACGTCGATCTTGAAGATCTTGTGGAATTTCTCCAGCTGTCCAATCATTTTCTCTGACGGCTTTTGTTTCTTTTGGGAATTCTGGGAATTTTCCAGTATCAAAAATCTTTTGTTGTACTTCACGACTTTGTAATAAGGTGAGTCGTTTATCATTAAAGTTTTCATGAAGTGCTGTGATAAATTCTAAAGCGTCATCGGTTAAAATTTCAGGATAATAATTTCGTACTTCATTAGTAAACTGAATTTTTGATTGATTTAAAAGTGTGTTTTCCATGATCTTATTGTTTTACAGGGCAATATTAAAACAAAGATTTTAAAAAAACAAGCGAACGTTCGCTAAAATAAAATATTCGCTTTTTTATCGTGGTTCGCAAAAATGATTATATTTGCTTTATTATTATGGAACAAGAATATATAAAACTCATATTTGGCTTAAAGCTAAAGCAGATTCGCACCGATAAAAATTTGTCATTATTTGGCTTATCTAAAATTTCAGGTTTGTCAAAATCATATTTGAACGAAATTGAAAAAGGGAAGAAATATCCAAAACCAGATAAAATTGTGATCTTGTCTGAGAAATTGGATGTGCCTTACGATCAGATGGTTTCGTTAAAACTGGATAAGAATTTAGCGCCAATAGGAGAGTTGTTACAGTCAAAAATTTTAAAGGAAATTCCATTGGAACTTTTTGGAATTAAGGAAAGTAACTTAATCGATATTGTAGCCAATGCGCCTGCAAAAGTGAATGCTTTTATTAGTACAATTATTGAAATTGCGCAGCATTATAACTTTAGTCGAGAAAGCTTTTTTCTAGCTTCTGTACGTTCATTTCAGGAAGCAAATAATAATTATTTTAATGATTTGGAGGAACAAGTTTTACGTTTTTCCAAAGCATATCAAGTAGATTTAACGGAACCAATCTCTTCAAAATATTTAGAAGAAATTTTAACCGAAGAATACGGATATACTATTAATAGAAATGAATTGAGCTCTTATGTAGCTTTGGAAAATTTACGTTCTGTTTTCGTTCCAAAAACCAAAACATTATTACTTGCAAACGGAATTGACGAAGCGCAACGTACTTTTATTTATGCTAAGGAAATTGCATATAATTTTTTAAAGATTACTGATAGATTGTATACGTTTCCGTGGATAAAATTTAAAAGTTTTGATCAAGTATTACATAATTTCTACGCTTCCTATTTTGCGGGTGCATTAACGATTCCTAAGAATGAATTGACCTCTCAACTGGAAACTTTGTTTGATAAGAAAACGTTTGATAGTGCATCGTTTCTTAAAACATTAGACAGTTTTAATGCTTCCCCAGAATCATTTTATCAACGTTTAACCAATATTTTACCAAAAGCATTTAATATTCAGAATTTATTCTTTTTAAGATTTACATATAAAACAAATAGTGAAAAATTTCATTTGAAGAAAGAACTCCATTTGTCGCATCAACATTCACCGAGAGCCAATGAAACGAATGAACATTACTGCAGACGTTGGGTTTCATTGAAAGTTTTGAAGGATATAAGTAAAAGTGAAAATGCACATGAATTTGACATTCAAATTTCTAACTATGAAGGCGATGATGCAAAGTATCTAGTGTTTTCATCAGCAACGAAAGATCCTTTTAAAGATAATCGATACAGAAGTATTAGTGTAGGCTTGTTAATTAATAAACAGTTAGAACGAAAATTAAAGTTTTTGGAAGACACTTCCATTAGGCATGAAACAGTTGGAGTAACTTGTGAACGTTGTGCAGTTAAAGATTGTTTGGTTAGACAAGCTCCTGCAATTGCTTTAGAAAAAGAAGCTAAAAATGAGAAGATTGCAACCATCGTAGAAGAGTTGAATACGAAGTTTTCATCATAAAAAGTTCAATTACTTTTTATTCAGTTTCCAAAACCAATAATTCATATACGCAGCACCAAAAACACTTGGTACTAACCAGCCTGCAATGCCTGGAATAAATTGGTTGACAACAATAAACGCTGTAACTGCCGAAATATAACCGCCAAGCATTTTTCCAATATGTAGCTTTAACCAAGATTTGCGGAGTTTTTTTGCGTTTTTAAACAGTAACAAATCTCTTATGGCAAAGATGATTCCGAGGGTTCCAAAAATACCTAAGACCGTATTTATTTTTCCTGTACTAATTAATGGATACAGTATCATGACAATTCCAGTAAGAATCATCAATACAGAAATAATTTTGTCTACTATTAATCTAGGATTCGGTTTTTTAAAACGCAATGCGCGATATCCAGTAATGATAAAATACGAACTAAATAATCCGATGGTGAATAAAAATGGACTTTCATGTTTTGGTAATACAGCAATGACCAAAGCAGATAACGCAGCAGCCAACATAGCGTAATAGAATACAATGCCCGATTTTTTATGTGTCGTATTTCCTTTTTTAGCAATAATAGCTATAAATCCTGCTATAAAAGCAATACTACCTAAAGTTGCATGTATGTAAATAAGATATGTTGCAAAAGTCTCCATTCAGTTATTTTTTTATCAAATCTCCATAATTGGATGACTTCATGAAACTCTTTATGACTCAATTGATGATTTTTAGGACTGAATTGTAAAACGAGATTAATACACTAAACATTAGGGTGTTTTTACCCTTGAAAACCTATCAGAAAGGTACTACTTTTATACTTCACTAATTTACCTAGTTATGAAATTAAGAAATAAGACTTTCGTCAGATGGAGCATAGCACTAATTATATGTTGTTTGTTTTCATCATGTTACACGGTTCGATTGAAAAACGTGTATGGTGATCCAGAACCCGATCCGGTAAGTGATAGAACCGATTATTACCGAATGATGAAAGTAAGAGAAATAGATACAGTGATTACTATTAAAGTTACTGATAAAGATTTTACCATGTTATTAGATAAGTGTGGACCAAGCGGAATTCATACAATAGAATACCGAAATACATTTGGCGGTGTTTTACTTAGTGCAGTCACTTTTGGACGAAAACGCAGAGTGCGTGTAAAATATGTATGTATGAAATCTAATAATTAAACGATCATGGCAAAGACAACACCTTACGCAAAAGGTACTTGGGATACCTTACATAACAATGGACCATTTCCGTTGAAAACGCTATACGTAACAGAATTAGCAGGTTCTACACACATGTTTTCTAAATACGATCGTTACAATGATGCAGCAAAAGAAATTCAACGACTCATAAGAGAAGCAGCCGATAGAAACGAAGGTTTTAGAGCGTATGGTTCTAGTTGGTCATTATCACATATTGCACATCAAAAAGATAATATGCATTACAATGGTTTTATGAGCATTCATATTCCAATTTCACAAGAAATGACGCATGAAAACACGAATTATGCCAATGAAAATTTATTCTTTTTTGAGTGTGGAAATACCATCAAACGAATTTCGGAAGTATTAGGTTCGCATGGAAAATCATTAAAAACAAGTGGCGCAAGTAACGGACAAACGATTGCTGGTTGTATTTCAACTGGCGTACACGGCTCTGCTTTAAATGTAGGTTCAATTCAGGATTATGTAGTTGGATTGAATATTATTATTGGCGATAAACCAACGGACATTGTGTATTTAGAACGCCATACAAAACCTGCGCTTACTGATGATTTTGCTAAAAAAATTAACGCAAGAGTAATTAGAAACGATCATTTATTCAATGCTGCTTTAGTTGGCTTAGGCGCGTTTGGTTTTATTCATGGCGTTGTTATTGAAGCAGAAGATCGTTTTCTGTTGAAACGTTATGTAAAGAAAATAAAGAAAGAATTGGCACTAGAATTGTCAGATACGATGGATTTCAAAAATTCCACTTTCAAAATTGATGGTGAAGTAGATGAAGATGGCAATCCAAGTCGTCCGTATCACTACAAAGTATTCATCAATCCGTATACAAATGAAGATGAATATGTAATAGAAGTGATGTATAAAAAACCGTATAAAATTCCATATCCAGATCCGTTTCCAGTCATTAAAACATCGTTGTATAAAGACCTGATTCATTTGTTAATAAAGATGTCGGAGAAGTTTCCAAAAGCGATTCCATGGTTTATCAAACGATTACGAAAAACAATCTTGCCAGAAGTGAATGAAGAAACTTTGGGAACTTTATATGAAACCTTTTGGGATGCACCATATCAAGGGCCAGCTTTTGCTGCTTCGGTAGGAATTCATCATAAAGATTCTTCTAAAGCGTATCGTATTTTGGAAGAAATGACGCAGAAAGAAGGACCAATTCCCGGGATTTTTGCCATGCGATTTGTAAAGCAAACAGATGCCACACTTGGATTTACGAAGTTTCCAATTACCTGTATGTTAGAAATTGATGGTGTGCTATGGGAAAAGTCGCGGAAAATTATGAGTTTAACAGAATATTCGCGTCGTATGATTGAAGTATTGCAAGAAAATGACATTCCGTTTACTATTCATTGGGGAAAAAATTCTGATTGGAAATTCCCGAATCTTGTAAAAGATATGTTTGGCGACAAGGTTACAGAGTGGAAAAGTTACCGTAACGGATTATTATCGACAGAAATGCAGCGCGTGTTTTCAAATGGTTTTTTAGAAGATACCGATTTGCATACGCCAAATGAAATAAATGAGGAAGATTTGATTGTTTCACTGTAAAGACAGAAAACTTTTGTTAATGAAGTTGTGTAGGCTTGCAGAATTTAATAATTTAGAAATACATTAATAAAACTGATTTTGAGTTACTCAATTAATTTTTTTGAAACACATTCAGTACAAGCACCAAGTATTGATATTAGCGAGACAGCTAAGTTTACAGCTGCAGGGTTGAATGTGTCCGATTATTATTTGCCGTATCAAAACTTTAGTGTATTGCAAAATCCGTTTCGAAAATTCCCCTATTATTCGGCTGTTAATGTAAATGGAACATGTTTCCATAAACTTAAAAGAGATAGCATTTTTGAAGGAAGCGAGCGTTGGTCAAAAGACGAACGTATTCCTGAAGAAACACAATGGGGAAATGCATTGTATAGTGCCAAAAAGTATGACTTTGACAGAGGTCATATGGCAAAACGAGAAGATGTGCAATGGGGAAAAGATGTAGAAGAAGCAAGAATAGCAGCGCGTTCTACGTTTTATTATACCAATGCACTTCCGCAAGTAAGTAAATTGAATAGAGGTGTTTGGAAAAGCATCGAAAATTATATTTTACATCATGAAGCTGTAAAAAACAGTATGAAAATTTGTCTATTCAGTGGTCCAGCGTTTCGCGATGATGATCCTGAATTTTTACAAACTGTCAATGACGAAATTGTACGATTGCCGTATTTGTTTTGGAAAGTGGTGTACTATGTAAAAGATGAACAATTGTATAGAGCAGGATTTTTAACGAGTCAGCGTAGACAAATGCAAAAAAAACGCATCATTAAACCTGTGAGTCGCTCGGAAGAAGGTGTACGATCTACACATTTCAATTCTTTTAAAGATGCAGAAACCTATCAGGTAAACGTGTCTTTTATTGAGCAAATAAGTAAATTGTCGTTTGAAGCTGCCACAGAAACGTTTCAAAGTGACGACCCAGAACGAATTATACTTTCACGTGTAAATGTTCGTAATAGTGGTAATGAAAGTGTGAAATTAGAAACACTTGCAAATAGTATGAATTTAAAATTATAACATCATTTCAAATACAATTAACATATTATTCATTAAAGCCAATCCAATCGATAGTGATTCACTACGTTTGGATGTGGAAGAGAATGCCATACGCGATGTTTTAGGAAGTAGTGATGACAAAGAAAAATTTGAATTTGAATCGAGAGGCGCAGTTACAAAAGACCTTTTAATAGATCATTTACTGAAGATAAAACCTAATATTCTGCATATTTCTGGACATGGAAATACGGATGAACAATTGCTTTTGGAAGATGTTGATGGATATAAGGAAGAAGTATCTATCAAGCGTTTATCGGATGTATTATCGGGCTTTTCAGATCATATTGATTGTGTGTTTATGAATACTTGTCACAGTCTGGCTGGAATTACTGATTTTAATAAAAATATAGCATATATCATTGGAATGAATAATGAAATTCCAGATGATGTTGCCATTAGTTTTTCTCGAAACTTTTACAATTCACTGTTTAATGGCAGAACGATTAAAGATTCCTTTAAAATTGCGTTATCGCGAATTGCCATGACCGATCAAGGAGATGAACATATTCCGAAACTGATTGTCAATAAAGCAGCAATACAAAACGCAGACGAAATTGAGGATGAAGAGGAAGATGACGATGACGAATTGATTAATACGATTGTATCTGAAGAAGAAATTGCAGTGGCAAAAACTGGATACAAAAAAAGTATTCGTTTTCATTCCCGATTGATCTACATTGCTATTGGTTTGAGTTTAGGTTTAGTTGCCTTTTTATTGATTAGTCAAGGGCAAAAAGACATTACATCCGCACTATTAGGATTGATTCCGAGTGCTTTTGGAAGTTATCCATTTTTAGAAATTCAGAAGCGAAAAAATAGGATTACCCTCATCAGAGTATTTGAATTAAAAAGAAAGCGCTTACTCAATGCATTGGCGCAACTTTCACCGCATGAACGTAGAGAATTAAACGACGAATTTAAGCGATTAATTATCATTTAAAAAAGAACAACTAGCATATGAAAACATATAAATCTATAGAAGAAACAATTGCTGATGTTCGTAGAAAAGACAAGCGCTATAATTATATTTATTTAGTAGTTGTTTTAATTATGATTGCTGTCATTGCTTCCATTATCATATATACGCAAGATAAAAAGAACAGAGAAAATGTAGCATTGATTGCAGAATATGAAATGAAATTAAAAGAATACGAACGATTGCTAAAGGAAGATAAGTCTCGCGCTGATTCTATTACGCAATTGGTAGATACGCTTCGAACCGAATTAGTTCGTATTGAGAACGACTTAAATGATGATGCAAAACCTAGAGAAACTCGGCAAACTGTATTGAACAATGTAACGCAGGCACAAGATAAATTGGTTCGAATTACTAATAATATTTCTGACAATACCATTATACGTTATTATAAACGCACGGCAGATGGGAATAGAATTCAAAACGCAATTGAATCAATCAAAGATCCTAGCTTTACACTTAATCTTAAGAAGCCTCTTAGTGATAATGGTCATTATAAAGTAAATACAATTTGGTATGGCGCTGAAGTAAATAGAATTGAAGTAAGCAAGCTCATAAAGAGTTTGCGAAAAAGTGGTATTCGAATTAAAAATGTAAAAAAGTTTGATAATCCACATACAAAGACTTGGAAAAGCAAAGTTATAGAAATAAGATACGAATCTATAAGGCCTCCAAAACCAGCAGAAGACGAAAAAAAAGCTGATGCCGAAGCTTCAAATTCAAGGGAAAAAAATAATAACGATCAATACAAGGTTCGGTTTTATTCATACAAGCCAGATACAACGATAAAAAAGAAATTAATAACTTTTATTAGAAAAGAAAGCTACACATTAACTGTGTATCCTGATTGGAAAGAAAAACACAGCTTTTTTGCCAAAGTCCCTACTGTTTTTTATTACAATAAAGACACGAAAGATATTGCCGAAAAATTGGCTGCAACATTATCAGATTATATCAAAGGCGTAACATTCAAAGTGCAATATGGAAACGGGTATGGAATTACAGAAAAGGAAAAGAAAAATACATTTCTTGTACATTATACACAGTAACAAATTTTGTAATGTCCTAAGATCTCAATTTATTAATTTCATATAGAATAGATATAAAAAAACCGAAGAATATCT
>NZ_JBOEFY010000062.1:0-14261 GCF_050633145.1 Kordia sp.
CCAGCCGATCCAAATGGTAATATGACCGATCCGCAAAATGAAGATACAGATGGAGACGGAGTTACTGATGGAGATGAAGCAAACGACGGAACCAATCCAAATGATCCTTGTGATTATACTTCTGCAAGTCAAACAGTAGCAGTAGATGCAGCTTGGGGAAGTTTAGATTGTGATAATGATGGATTAAACAATGATGAAGAACTTACAGGAACAGATGATCCAGCAACACCTGCAAATCCAAACGGAAACACAACCGATCCGCAAGATCCAGATACTGATGGTGACGGAGTTACTGATGGAGACGAAGCAAATGATGGAACCAATCCAAATGATCCTTGTGATTTACTACTAGCGAGTCAAACAGTAGCAGTAGAAACAATTTGGAATAATTTAGATTGTGACAACGATGGCTTAACCAATGAAGAGGAAATGACAGGTGTAGATGATCCATCCACACCAGCCGATCCAAATGGTAATACAACTGATCCGTTAAACCCAGATACGGATGGCGACGGAGTAACCGATGGAGACGAAGCAGTCGATGGAACCAATCCAAATGATCCTTGTGAATACAATCCTGTAAATCAAGACTTGGCAACAGTAACTGCTGCTTGGAATGATTTAGATTGTGATAATGACGGATTGACCAATGGAGAAGAAGCAACAGGAACAGACGATCCAGCAACGCCAGCTGATCCAAATGGTAACACAACTGATCCATTAAATGAAGATACCGATGGAGACGGAGTTACTGATGGAGACGAAGCGAATGACGGAACGAATCCGAATGATCCGTGCGACTTTATAACGGCAAGTCAAACAGTACCAGTAGATACAGCATTTGAAGACTTAGATTGTGATGGCGATGGAGTCACAAATGCACAAGAAATTACAGATGGAACAAATCCAGATGATCCTTGTGATTATGATGCTTCAAACCAAAACATAGCTATTGTAACTGCCGCTTGGGATGCGCTCGATTGTGATGGCGATGGAGTCATCAACGGTCAAGAAATCTTAGATGCTACCGATCCGCAAAACCCATGTGATTTTGATGTAAACAGTCAAGATTCATCAATCATAACAATGAATTTTGATGATCTCGATTGTGATGGCGATGGAGTTACAAACGGACAAGAAGCAATTGATGGAACCGATCCTGAAGATCCTTGTAAATATGAAGTGTCAAGTCAAGACCTTACAATAGTAACTACCGCTTGGGAATTAACAGATTGTGATGGCGATGGAGTAACCAATGGTGATGAAATTACTGATGAAACTAGAGTGCAAGATCCATGTGATTATGATACTACTAGTCAAGATATTACAACAGTAAGTAATGCATGGAACAATGCAGACTGTGATGGCGATGGAGTGATCAATGGAGATGAAATTGCAGACGGAACCAATCCGCTAGACGATTGTAGTCTCAATGTAGCAAGTCAAACAGTGTCACCAACTGATGCATGGAATAATGGTGATTGTGATGGTGATGGCGTAACAAATGCTGTCGAAGTTGCTAATGACAACACGAATCCAGATGATCCTTGTGACTTTGACTTCAATAGTCAAGACTTAAGTACGGTAACTGCAGCTTGGTTAGCATTAAACTGTGATGGAGACAATATTCCAAATGGAGATGAATTGGGAGATGACAACGGAAACGGCATTCCAGATTACTTAGAAGTCAACAATGGAAATCCAAATGAAGAACTTGAAATATACGATATCGTAACACCAAATGGTGATGGACTCAATGATGTATTTACCATCAGAGGAATTCAAAACTTCCCTAACAACAACTTAAAAATCTATAACAGATGGGGAGTTAAAGTCTACGATGTTGACGGATATGGTCAAGGAAACAATTTCTTCCGCGGATATTCTGATGGTAGAGTTACCATTGCAAAAGACGATCGTTTACCAGTAGGAACTTACTACTACATACTGTCTTATGTCGATGCAAATGGAAACAGACAAGAAAAAGCAGGACCACTTTATATTAATAGAAGATAAAAACAATACAAACACCTATCGGAGTTATGCTCCGGTAGGTATAATACATACACTTATGAAAAAAAATTATGTAACCATCATAGCTTTACTGGTTTTAGTGTTGTTCTCTAATCATACAACAGCTCAACAAGATGCACAGTATACCCAATACATGTACAATACGCTGAGTATAAATCCTGCGTATGCTGGATCAAGAGATGTGTTTAGTTTTCTAGGATTATATAGATCGCAGTGGGTAGGACTAGATGGTGCGCCAAGAAGCTTTACGGCATCCATGCACACGCCAGTTGGAAAACGTGTCGGATTAGGTCTTAACATAACAAATGACGAAATATTTATTGCCAAAGAAAGCTATATCGATATTGATTTTAGCTATACGCTAGATGTTGGAGAGCAAGGGCGACTGGCATTAGGAATAAAAGCAGGAGCACATTTACTTGATATTGATTCCAATCGATTAAATACAGGCGCTTTCAATCCAGGGGATCCAGATGCTTTTATCAATATAGACAAACGCTTCTCACCACAATTTGGAGTTGGGTTATACTACCACACACCAAAATTTTATTTAGGACTAAGTGTGCCAAACATGCTTGAAACAGAACATTTTGACGAAGCACCAAATAGTAACAACTCAAGTGCAACGGCGAGAGAACGTGTAAATTATTATTTAATGACAGGCTATGTTTTTGATCTTTCTAATGAAGTGAAATTTAAACCTTCAGGATTGGTAAAACTAGTAGCAGGTGCACCTTTACAGGTAGATGTATCTGCCAACTTTCTCATCTATGATAAACTTACACTTGGAGCTGCCTACAGATGGAGTGCAGCACTCAGTGCGATGGTAGGGTTTCAACTATCGGATCAATTCATGATAGGATTTGCTTATGATAGGGAAACTACGCAGTTACAGCAATTCAATGATGGTTCTTACGAAGTATTTCTTCGATTTGAACTCTTCAAGCGAAACAAACGTATGGTATCACCAAGATTCTTTTAATCCAACAAAAAAAGTTACACATGAGATATACAATATACACAATCATAGCTGTCTTAATCGTTGGAATAGGAGCGGTTAGTGCACAAGAAAAAAACATCAAAAAAGGAAACGATCAATATGATGAATATGCCTTTATAGATGCACGTGAAGCCTACTTAAAAGTAGCAGAAGAAGGATACCAATCGGTAGAATTATTTGCGCGTTTGGGAGATTCATATTACTTCACGGCAGATTATGAAAACGCAGCAAAATGGTATGGAACTTTATATAATTTCTCTGAGGACATTGATTCAGAATATTTATACAGATATGCGCTCTCGTTAAAGAGTACAGAACAATATGCCGCATCAGATGCAATCATGGAAAAATTTTATGCCATGAAAGGAGAAGATTATAGAGCAAAACTATTTGTAAATGAACGCAATTATTTACAAGAAATAGAACAACAGTCGGGACGCTTCAAATTTGAAAAAGTAGGTTTCAATTCTGAACTATCAGATTTTGCACCAGCGTTCTATCAAAACAAACTAACATTTGCTTCAAACAGATTAAATCGTGGTGCAACTAAAAGAGTTCATGACTGGAATGAGCAACCTTTTCTTGATTTGTATCAAGTAAATGTCGTTTCAGAAGATGCAAAAAATACGGTTGAAAGAATGCCAAAAGTCATCAACTCAAAGTATCACGAATCTACAGCAGTGTATACCAAAGATGGCAACACATTTTATTTCACACGAAACAATTACACAAACAACGAATACAAAGAAGACGATCAAGGAACAAACAAGCTAAAACTCTACAGAGCTACACGTGAAAACGATACATGGAAAGTAGAAGAATTACCGTTTAACAGCGATCAATATTCAATAGCACATCCAGCATTGAGCACAGATGAAAAAACACTGTACTTTGCTTCTGACATGCCAGGAGGAAAAGGGCAATCAGACTTATACAAAATAGCTATCAAAGGAATGGAATTTGGAGCACCTGAAAACTTAGGAGAAACAATCAATACAGAAGGAAGAGAAACCTTTCCTTTTATAAGTAAAGACAATAAACTTTATTTTTCATCTGATGGACATGTTGGTTTGGGAGGGTTAGATGTTTTTGTGTCAGATATTGACAGGACAAATGCCTACGGGGAAGTATTTAACTTGGGTCGCCCAATCAACAGTCCAGAGGATGATTTTACCTTTATTATCAATGAAACAACAGGTTCGGGCTATTTTGCTTCCAATCGTGAAGGCGGAATAGGTAATGATGATATTTACAGTTTTAAACGTACAGAAAAAATCATTTCAAAATGTACGCAACAACTTGAAGGTATTGTGTTAAATGAAGAAACAAACAATCCAATTCCAAATGCAAAAGTATTATTGTTAGACAATGACAATAACATGATTGAACAAACTTTTGCCAAAGATGATGGAAGTTTTGAATTTGCTTTAGATTGTAATACACAGTATGCTATTAGAGCAGCAAAAGAAAACTATGCAACTGCCGAAAAATCTTTTGGAACTACAAATGAAATTGGAAAAGTCGTTAAAAAAACACTATTTCTCAAAACAGGAAACTCGCTAGAAAAACCAATTGTAGCGCCTATAGGTGCCGATTTAGTAAAAATACTTGGACTCAATCCTATCTATTTTGATTTAGATCAAGACTATATCCGAGCAGATGCAGAAATAGAATTACGCAAAGTAATTGCAATAATGAAACTATATCCAAGTATGAAAATTGACGTGCGTTCGCATACCGATAGTAGAGCGGACGACGATTATAACATGGATTTATCAAACAGACGTGCCTTATCAACCATAGAATTTTTAATGACCAATGGTATCAATAAAAATAGGCTCAAAGGCAAGGGCTACGGAGAAACGAGGCACGTAAATAGATGTCGTAATGGAGTCCCATGCTCTGAATACGAACATCAACTTAATAGACGAAGTGAATTTATTATAATTGAAAATTAATACGATTCGAGTACGTGGCAATTTTTTAACTAATATGTTTGTCTATTTTAGCCCTAAAGCATTACTTACTTTAGGGCTTCTTCTTTTCTAATAGATTGTTTTTAAAACTTTGGATAAAGTAATGTCTACTTTGAAAGAAAACACAAAATATCTATCTTCACTGGCAACCAATTAGCAAAGCGAAACCATGAAAAAAACTGCCACAGAAATTAAACAACTACTTTCCGATCATAAAGACGATCTAGGTTTCATCTTAGGAAACGGAATCAATTTACATTACCAAAAAGACAATGTTTCATGGTATAACTTACTGCTCAATTTATGGAAAGCGCATGCAGACGAACCTATGGATGAAATTCCAGAAGGGATCTCGTTCATAGAATTCTATGATGCATTGGGTTTGCAAAACGTAACACAATCTGGTTTTTCCACACAATTGCAAAAAGATGTAAAAGCAAAAATGCTAGATTGGCAACCAGATGATGCGCAAAACTTAGTACTCAATAAAATACAATCATTTAACGCACCAATACTTACGACTAATTTTGATGATCTCATACCGAAATCTATGAAACTCGCTGCGCATCGAATTCCAAATACAAGTTTCACAGATCATTATCCTTGGGCAACGCACTATGCAAATAATGAACTCAATTCACCATTAGACGGATTTGGTGTTTGGTATATGAACGGAATGGTAAAATACCACAGAAGCATCAAACTTGGACTATCTGAATACATGGGAAATGTAGAACGCGCACGTAAAATGATTAACAATAACTATGGATACATTCCTAACGTTGATACAAATCCTTGGGTAAAAAACAACACGTGGATTGATATCATCTTCAACAAATCTTTATGCATCTTCGGGTTAAGCTTAGACGAAACCGAAGTCTTCTTTAGATGGTTGCTCATACAACGTGCAAAATTCTTCAAACGTTTTCCAAAATACAGTCACAAAGCTTGGTATATAATGAAAGCGGAAGACAAAAATCCAAAAACGGTAGGGAAGAAGTTCTTCTTAAAATCTGTTGGCATAGAAGTTATTGAAGTGGATAACTATTCAGTACTATATGAAGACATTTGGAAGTAAGTAGGTCTTAGGTGTTTGGGTTTTAGGTCTTGGAAAGTTCTCAAGAAGGCTCAAATAAACAATGTACCCAAGCGCCCCAACTCCTAAAACCTAACACCCAAAAGCAAAGCAACCCAACACCCAATACCCATAACAGGAGCAAAGCGACTAAACCCAAAACCTGCACAAACCGTTCGCCATATTCTATTTCCCGTTCATCATAATTTCGATTGTAGAAACCCAAAACCGCTATACTTTTACATCACAATCAAAAAACGACAGACATGCAATCATTATTCAAACTCATATTTAGACTAGCCTTTTTCTTAGCTGCCATCGTATCATCGGCGCAAGATATCTCAGGAACCTGGAAAGGCGAATTAAAAATACAAGGAATGGAACTTCCTATAGTATTTAACATTTCTCAAAACGATAATGGGTTTACAACAACATTAGACAGTCCAAAGCAAAATGCTTTCGATATGCCTACAGACAAAACTACGTTCGAAGACAACAGCTTAACCATTACTTATGGAGACATTGGAATGGAATACACAGCAACGTATGAAGATGGTACTTTTAAAGGAGTATTTAGTCAGGCAGGACAATCATTTCCATTAGACTTGAAAAAAGGAAAAAAAGAAGCCAAAAAAGTAAAACCACAAGAACCTAAAAAACCATATCCGTACGCTTCCGAAGAGGTGATTTTTGAAAACAAAAGCGCAGGAAACATAAAGTTTTCTGGAACCTTAACGATACCAGCAAATGTAAAAAATCCACCAGTAGCTATTCTAATCACAGGTTCTGGACCACAAAATCGTGATGAAGAATTACTAGGACACAAACCATTCTTAGTATTAGCAGATCACTTAACTAGACAAGGAATTGCAGTATTGCGTTATGACGATAGAGGAACCGCAAAATCAGAAGGCGATTTCTCAAAAGCGACATCATTTGACTTTGCTACCGATGTAGAAGCTGCAATGGCATATTTACAAACACGAAGTGACGTAGTAGACGCAAACAAAATTGGTCTTATTGGTCATAGTGAAGGCGGACTTATTGCTCCAATTGTAGCGGCAAGAAACAACAAAGTAGCTTTCTGTGTATTACTAGCTGGCCCAGGTGTAGACGGTAAAGAAGTCTTACTTACACAAGGAAAACGTGCTGCACAATTAGAAGGATATCCAGCAAGTGACATTGCTGTTTCTCAAGAAATATCAGCAAAAGTTTTTGACATTTGCGCAAACTATAAAGGAGAAGAATCAAAAAAACAAATTGAAAAATTATTTGAAAGTATAAAAACAAGAATGACCTCGCCAAAGGCAAAAGAAGAATTAACAGACAGTGCTATCAAACAGCAAATAAAAATGTTAACTTCTCCTTGGATGCGAACATTCTTAGGATACGATCCGCAAACATCATTGAAAAAAGTAATGTGTCCAGTATTGGCAATAAATGGGGAAAAAGATTTTCAAGTATTACCAAAATTAAACTTAGACGGAATTAAAAAAGGCTTACAACATAACAAAAATGTAACCATCAAGGAATTTAAGGACCTAAACCACCTATTTCAAACCTCAGAAACAGGAGCACTTAGTGAATATTCAGAAATAGAAGAAACATTTGCTCCTGTTGCGTTAAACTTTGTTTCAGAATGGATTAACGCAAGATTCTAAATCATCAATCAATAATAATGCACTTTTTCAAGCTTGGGAAAGTGCATTTTCAATATTTTAGACAATATTTCACAATACATGGCAGTTTCAAAAAAAACGAACACATATATTTTCTGGATTTTACAATTGTTAGGTTGGGGATTTTTAACCTCTGCAAATATCTGGTCAAAAGCTTTTGTTGTATCGCCAGATAAAAGTAAACCTGTCTATTTTTTGTTTGAAGGCTTGGTGTTTATTATTTTAGGTATTGGATTAACAACGTTACTTAGAAGCTACTTAAAACGCATAAAATTTATTGAATATCAGACGATAAAGAATTACCTAAAAGTAATAGGAGTATTCCTAGTTATGGCATTGTCATATTCTTTTATACTTGTTTTTTTTAGTTACTTATTGTTTGCATCAATTAATGAAAGAGAGTTAGGACTTTCTATTTTGATGATAGTTTCAACGACTATTAATGTAACATTATATCTGTTTTTCTGGATACTTGTTTATATAGCGATAAAATCGGTAGCACGCATGCAACGTATCAAAATGGATCGTTTACGTTTAGAAGCATCACTGAAAGAATCACAATTAAATACCTTAAAAGGGCAACTCAATCCACACTTCATGTTTAACAGTCTCAACAATATTCGCGGACTTATGTTGGAAGATGTAGACAAATCGAGAGAGATGCTTACACGTCTTTCGGAAATGCTTCGATATTCGCTCAACATGAACAAAGTAGATGCGATACAAATTGGACAAGAATTACAAGTTGTAGAAAACTATGTTGCACTCTCTAAAATACAATTGGAAGATCGTTTGCAATACGAACAAGAAATAGATGAATCTTTATTACAAGTAAAAATTCCGCCTATGATTCTACAAATGCTCGTAGAAAACGGAATCAAACATGGAGTGTCTATGCAAAAAAATGGTGGAAAAATAAAGCTGATTGTCACTGACAATAACCAAGAAATCATTTTACAAGTCAACAATACAGGAACGTTAAAAACTGGAAGCGATTCTACAAAGATAGGTGTAGATAATATCAAAAAACGTTTGGAATTACTCTATGGAGAAAATGCTACATTTACGCTAAAAGAAGTGGAAAATGAAGTGCATGCCATTATTAAAATACCTGTAAATTAATATGGAAAATATCACTGCAATAATAGTTGAAGACTCTCGCTTAGCGCGGAATGAACTCAAAGAGCTTCTAAAAAAGCATTCACAAATTGAATTGATCGCTGAGGCGGAAAATGTAGATCAAGCTTTTGAACTTATCAATGAAAAACAGCCACAAATTTTATTTTTAGACATCAATATGCCTGAAAAAAATGGCTTTGAATTGTTGGAAATGTTAGACAATGTTCCGTTAACGATTTTCACCACAGCGTATGACGAATATGCAATAAAATCCTTTGAATACAATGCATTCGATTACTTGCTAAAACCCATCAATCAAACTAGATTTTCCAAAACAATCGAAAAAGTAATTGCAACCATTGAAAAAGAAGCAACCGAAGAAAAACCGTTTGAATTGCATCGTCAAATCTTTATCAAAGATGGCGAAAATTGCTGGCTCATTCGTGTATCGGAAATTGCAGTTTTTGAAATTGTTGGAAACTATACGCGTGTCTATTTTGAAGATAACAAACCATTAATCTACAAATCACTCAATCAAATAGAAGCAAAACTCCCTGAAGCAACTTTTTTCAGAGCAAATAGACAGCAAATCATCAATCTAAA
The DNA here is from genome assembly GCF_050633145.1 of Kordia sp. Classification (GTDB taxonomy): domain Bacteria; phylum Bacteroidota; class Bacteroidia; order Flavobacteriales; family Flavobacteriaceae; genus Kordia. The sequence continues at coordinate 9,487 of NZ_JBOEFY010000062.1, forward strand.
TCATGTTGACAAAGTAACTCCTTGGTTCAATGGAAAACTTAAAATTACCATCAAAAATTCCAATCAAGAAATAGAAGTCTCACGCAGGCAATCCTATAAGTTTAAAGACTTACTAGGATTTTAATTTAAAAAATATAGTATAAAGAAACGCAGTAGAGAAGCTTAAAACTGTATGATTTTAAACTTCTCTACTGCGCTCAATTTAATATTTTAGTTGAGGTTTTTAAAAATTAAACTTTCCGTTTGTATTCTTTCTATCTGCTTCTGGCATAATAGTTTCCATAACATCCCAATGTTCTGCAACTTTACCATTTTCTACGCGGAACAAATCGTAAAAAGAAGTTGGTTTTCCTGCAAAAGTTCCTTCGCTTACAGTCAATACAAAATTTCCTTCTCCAAGTACAATATGATTCTTAGTATATACCATCGTAATTCCTTGTTTTGCCATCGCTTCCAAAGCTTTGCCTAAACCAGAAACACCATCTGCAATTGCAGGATTGTGTTGTATATAATTATCGCCATCAAAATAATTGCCAAGTTTATCAAATTCGCCATTCACCAAAATTGTATTAACAAAGTCTTTTACAAATGCTTTATTTACAGCTGTTTTATCTAAATCAGTACTTTTAGTTGGACCATCAGTTTGTGTATGTCCGCTTGGATTTGGTTCCGCTTTTTCAAGCAAATTATCCCAATGCTCTACGATAAGTCCATTCTCGAAACGGAAAATATCAAAACCAGCTTTTGGTCCAAAAAAATCATATTCAGTATGCGTAAAAACATAATCACCATCTTCAAACGCTCTGATGACTTTTGCTTTAAATCCGCCTGCTGGTTTGTGTTGTAGTACTTCACCAAAACCTGCCAATCCATCAGCCACAGCCAAATTATGTTGAATATATTTAGTAGGATTAATATACGCTATTGCTGTTTGATCTCCAGTTTCTAAACTTTCCAATACAGCTACTGCCTTTTCTTTATTTGTAAGTGATTTTTCCATTGTTGTTTGTGTTTTAGTTTCTTCTTTTATTTCTTTTTGCTTTGTAGAATTAGTACACGACATCATTGCTAATGAACATATAATAAATGTGCTTTTTAGTTTCATTGTGTTTACTTATTTATAACAATGCAAAAGTATGCTTGAAGAGGAAAAACGAGTAGGTGTAAGTTGAAATAAAAAAGGTTAATATCGAACCAAAACTATTTAGAATATAGTTTTTTGAACTGATTTGGGGTTAAATCAGTATGTTTCTTAAAGTACTTTACAAAATTGGTCGATTCTGTAAAACCTAATTGATAAGCGAGTTCTGTGCTTTTAATTTTAGAATTGATGAGGTTTCTTTTTGCTTCCAGAATGATAAAATCATCAACACATTGTTTGGCAGTTTTTTGAATAACTTCTTTACAAATATGATTCAAATGTTTATAGGTAATACCTAAAGATGTTGCGTAAAAATCAGCGTTTCTACTCGTTGTAAAATGCTGTCTGAGTAAATTTTCAAACTGAATAAAAATGTGTAAATAATCTGATTCGCTAGTGTAATTTATTTGCTGATTACGGACTTGTTCTATTTTTGAGAGAATAATGGTAAACAAACCACTAACAATGGCTTCTTTATGTAATTGTTTGGCATTGTAAAACTCTTGAAACAACAAATCAAAATAAGAAGCTGTGTTTAAGTCTTTAGGAATTTGAATCACAGGCGAAAATAATTGTGAAGCAAACAATCGAAAAATAATAGATTCTGGCAAAATCTTAAACTGTTTCTCAAAATAAGTTTGCGTAAACAAAATTGCATAACCTGTTACGTTTTCTTCAAATTGAAAAGCATTTACTTGTCCTTCTTTCACACAAACCAACGAGTTTTTAGCAACATCATGAGATACAAAATCTACCAAATGTTTTGTATTGCCATTCGTATAAAAAAAGAAACTATAAAAACGGGTTTGATGCGGTTGTTCAGGATTGTGATTGTGTGATCGCAGCAAAATATCTTCCAAACGAATAATTTCTATTCCATCTAATTTATTATAACCAGATTCAAAACGTATAGAAGGAATATCTTGAGACATCAAAATTATGTTTTATCCAAATGCGTTTTAGAAGAATGATTTGTTGAGTCGTAAATTCCTTGTAATTCTTCTGCAGTTAAATCACGCCATTCTCCAACAGGAACATCCAATGGGATATGCATAATACGCGTACGTTTTAGTTTTACAACTCTATAATCCAAATACTCGCACATTCTACGAATTTGACGATTCAGTCCTTGTGTTAAGATAATTTTGAACTTGTATTTTGTAAGTTGTTCTACTTCACATTGTCGTGTTAATGTGCCTAAAATTGGAATTCCATCGCCCATTTTTTGAATAAAATCAGCTGTAATTGGATGATTCACGGTAACTTCATATTCTTTCTCGTGGTTGTTACGTGCACGTAGAATTTTATTTACAATATCACCATCACTTGTCAAAAAAATCAAGCCTTCACTTGGTTTATCCAAACGTCCAATAGGGAAAATACGTGTTGGGTAATTGATATAATCAATAATATTATCTTTCTCCACTTTCGTATCTGTAGTACATACAATCCCGATAGGTTTATTAAACGCCAAATACACTTGTTTCTCCTTCGGATTTCCAATCAATTCGCCATCTACATGTACTTTATCCCCAGGTGCAATTTTTGTTCCCATTTCAGGAACAACACCGTTAATTGTTACACGTCGTTGTTCAATAAGCTTATCGGCTGCTCTACGCGAACAGTAGCCAGCTTCACTTAAAAACTTGTTGATTCTTGTTAATTTTATCTCGCTCATTTAAAATCCATTGAAAGTGCAAAGCTAAGGAAAATAAACATGCTGTGTTTATCTATGAACTTACAATTGAACTTTGACGAATAAATTGTTTCATAGCATTCACATCGCCATTAAAATAATCTTCATCTACAGCAGTTCCATTAATATCTCCACTTTCGCTATACTGCCATAACGTCCAGTCAGACCAAGTGCTAGGTAGTTTTGGAGATGAAGCATAACTTGCAACCCAAAGTGGATATTTAGCAAGTCTAGGATCATTCAAATAACTATTTCCTGTACTTTGATTGGTATAAATAATTGGTGTGCGATTGTATTTTTGTTCTAACAACGCAATAAAATCTAGTAAATCAGTAATTATTTGTGCATGATCGGTTGTTTTAATACTTGCATTTTCAAAATCAACAACAGGCGGCAATGCATCTGCTGGATATTCACTTCCAACTACATTAAAAAAGTTATCTGCTTGCGATTGTGGTGCGTCGTTCGTATAATAAAAATGATATGTTCCTCTTATAAACCCTTTTTGAGGAATCGTTTCCCAATTATGTGCAAAATCTGGATCTTGAATGGTAATTCCTCCAGAAGCTTTGCAAATTACAAAGGCTAAATCAGTGTTATTGGTATCAATAGAATCAATTAAATTCCCTTGAGATTTTGAAATATCAATTCCTTTTATTTGTGTAGACATGGCAGTAGTTTTAGTTAAATAAAAATCAAGGTACAGAAAAAAGATACTGCCACAAAAAAAATGGACTTAATCGAGTAGAAACACGTATAAATTTCGTCCACTTCCATGTGATTCTTCATCCGAAATATACACAGTTGAATCATCTTTAAAGCAAATACTCTCTTTTTGAGAAGTATGCCCTAAATCGTATTTCTTTACGGTTCCGCCTAAAAAATCATCACCTTTAAAATCGGTAAACTGCCAAACGGCATTATGAGATAACAAAACAACTTTCTTTCCATTAGGACTTATGGCTGCAGAAGTTACCCAGCAACTCAACTCGCTACACGTATTAAATGTGCTAATAAATTGCGCTTTATGTTTTCCCGCTTTCGCTGGAATTTTATACAAATTAGTGCGCCCATAAGCTGATTTGGTACGACTTTTAGTAAACAAATACAAATAACCATTATGATGAAAAAAAGACTCTACATCAAAATGTTTTTTCTTCTTTTTTGGTGGAAACTTCTTCTGATCGGGAAAAGAAAACTTAATCTTCTGCGGATCAATACTCTTTTTAGAAGCCAAATCAGCAGCAGACAACATATAAATCGTTTGATTCTTTCGATCGTTTGCATTATTTCCAAAATCGCCTACATACAAATTCCCTTCGTTATCTTTCGTTAAATCTTCCCAGTCTCTATTCTTACCATTAATGTACAATGTCTTGTATATCTTTCCTTTAGAATTTACCTCATACACTCTCGGATGATTTCCACTATCGTTTACCATCCAAAAATTATCAGAATTCGGAATACTTTCCATTCCCGAAACTTCTTTAAGATCACTTGAAATTTTTCCAGCATAAGTCAATTGCCCGTAATTCACAGAACAATTGCTAAAAAAGAGTAAAATAAGTACGTTTCTCAGAATTCTAAATCGCATACAATAAGTAATTTAGTCAAAAATAAAGTTTTTCAACCTAAAACATGAATTTCAAAGATCAATTAAGAAAAGTTTAATGTTTTAAGAATTTAGAAGTTTACAAGAACTATTCTTTAACTTGTTTTTAATTTTGATATAAAAAGTATTTCTTTACACCAAACACCAAACACCAAACATGCAAACAATAGATGTCTTAATAATTGGCGGCGGCGCAGCAGGATTTTTCACAGCAATAAACGTAGCTGAAAAACATCCTGAGAAATCTGTTGTTATTGTAGAAAGAGGAAAAGAATTTTTGACAAAAGTTCGCATTTCTGGAGGCGGAAGATGTAATGTAACACATG
>NZ_JBOEFY010000063.1:0-62369 GCF_050633145.1 Kordia sp.
TCTTCATCACCATTTATTGTTAAGGAAGCTTCTATAAAGTTTAATCTATTGAAACGTGCTACTTCCAGACTAACCGCTTCAGGAAGCATAATGTTTTTCAACGCATCCGGATTAATTAATTTAGAAAGTGCGCGTAATTCTGTTAAACTCTTTGAAATAGTATCGCTTACGCCAGAAATATCTTCATTACAACCTGCGAGTTGATGTAATTGTATTTTAGCGAGTGTTAACAGCTGTCCAATATTATCATGCAATTCCCAACTAATATTACGCAAGGTTTGCTCACGAATCTCAATTTGTGTTTCAGCAATGGCATTTTCAAATTCGCGTTGTGCTAGCTGCTTTTCATTCAAGAGCTTATTCTTCCGTTTGATAAAGACCAAGAATAGTGCAATAATAGCAACAACCATTAGTATAAAAACTAATGCTATAATTATTGCTGAGATATCTCCTGGTTCTGTTTCTTGTGACTGCATATAAAACCTACTATATAACAAATGTTTAAAATCAAAATTAATACTTGTAATAATGTATTCATCAAAGCAAAATTTTCTGAATAATGTTTTAAAGTAATCACCCATGGAATTACTCCAATATTAAATAGAATAACCCCTACACTAATCCAAAATAATAAGTCTCTAGTTACATTTAGAACTTTTTCCGAATTTAATATTTCTATAAAATAGAAAATTACAGTAAAAATCAAGAAACAGGAGGCCATTATAAATGGATAAGTAACTAAATCTTTACTGTAATTTTCAAAAAATAATCCATTAACTGTAAAAGCTATAATATATATAATAGCAAAAATGATTACAATTTTCTTATATTTTTTATCTTTTAAAAAATTCCAATAAATAGAAAATAAAAAAGGGAAGCTAATTAGTAAATATATATTGTAGATTATTAGATTATACATTTCTAAAACGTCTGATGAATATTTGCCAATAGCTTCATTTATTGCTATATACCAAAGGTAAATCAAAAAATATTTGAGATACGAGTTTTTATATTTATAAAAATAAAAACTTGCGATGATTGCAGTAATTATTTCAACATATAAAATTAAATTATATAGTATATTATCTTGCATTTAGGGTTAGCCAATTATACTTTTAAATTAATCTTTTTTTGGAGGCGGAGGTGATAAATGACCTAAATTAAAAGACAAACTTGTTCCATCATCGCCATTTTTAGCATTTGCTGATTTTTGCATTGCCTTTCCTTTTGCTTCTTTGTGACCTAAATCACTGTTTGCCATAAAGGCACGTTCATAATCGTTATATTCATCTAGTAGCAAACGTCTGATCACTTTATATTTTCCAACTAAAGAATCATTATCAGAATTTGGCTTTATATAAAAAGGCAAATTCTTCATGTTGTGATTCTTATGATCTGACGTGTTGATTTGATCAATCTTAACAGTTGGATTTAAGAAAACGGTTTGTTGTTTTGGATATTTTTCATGCGCGTCATAAGCTCCAAAATACACACGAATACCAGAAATTTTAGGGTTGTCAGGGTTTTTATTTTGTACAGTTTCTAAATAATTCATATAACTTTTCATTTTTTCATACTCAAACCATACAAATTGTGTATCGAGAAAAGTTGAATCATTTGGACCGCCAATGGCATCATTGATTACTTGATAACGCGTGTTTTTATAAGTTTCATGCAATTCAATTGCTTTATTTACAGTAATAATACCTTTTCCTGTTGGCGGAGTTGTAGGACATGATGGTTCGCAAAAATATTCTTTGCATACAAAGAAACCAATTGCGACTCCTAATACTAAAGGAACTAGTGTACGTACTAAATTTTTCATAAGGGTTGTAGTTTTGTTAGTCTTATTTAATTCATGCTAAAATTAGCCAATCTTTTCGGAAAAAAAATCGCAAATCAAAAATTGGGTGTTTTTCCCTTTTTATAAAAAGTGGTAAAAAGAATGTAATTAAGAAAAAAGCTACAAATAGAATTCGGGAAGTAGTGTAAAGAGAAATTATTGAAATAGAAATGGACTATGAAGAAATTAGATAGGTTTGGAGGAAAAATTCTAATCGTTTCTTGGCGGTGGTGATAAATGTCCCATATTGTATGTTAGACTCTCGTCTTCATCAGTATCAGAAGAACCGTCTTTATGAAAAAAATCATTGTTTAGAAAATTGTCTAAACGTGTTCCTTTGCTATTGATAATGGTTTGTTGCTGTGTACTTGCCGCTAAAAACACGGTTTGCGCATTGGATTTCAATTCTAAATCAGGATTCGTATCATATACTCCAAAAAACACATCAATTCCAGTAATGGCTAAATTATACTCGTTTGATTTATTTTTTAGATACTTTATATATCCTTTAATTTCATCTAAAGAATACCAAACCGCTTTTGTATAAAAATCTTTAGGAACTTTCGAAACTATTGGTTCAATATACTGAGTTTGATAGTTATTAAACAAGTTCACGGCTTCATTAAATGAAAGATATCCATCAGTAGAAAGTATTAATTTCTGATTGTCATGTGTCGTTTTTGTAGTTTCTAAAAATGTATCAATATGTGTAAAAGTTAAAAACTGATCATTTTCAATGGTAAACGATTCTTGGTAATCTAACTGCGCATTTCTGGTGGATGGCATAATAAACGTAGTACGCTTTCCAGTTGCATCTGCACCAAATATAAAGCTAATTCCTGTAATAGGAATGTCTTTTGAAACTGCAATAGTTTCTAAATGTTGAATATAATTTGTGAATACATCTAGCTCAAAATGGATTACTTTGTCTTTAAAAGCGGTTTTTGCTTTTCCAATAGTAGCGAGTCTAGTAGTGTGATCGTTTTTGAAAAGAGTAGCTGCTTTTGCAGTCGAGATTATCTTCTCAGGTCTTTCTAGCGCTGCGTTTAGGCGCTCTTCTTCTGCTTGCTGATTTGTTTCACAACTTAGGAACAATGGAATACACACAAGTCCTAAAGAAACAAATGCAATCATTTTTTTCTTCATGGTTATAGTTTTACGATGTTAAAGTGTAAAATCGCGACTTAATATGTAATTACAGTATCAAATGTAAGAAAAACACGCAATCGTTTTCGTGAATTTGTATAACTGTCATTTTTTTGTGTGTAATTGTCCTATTTCTTAAGAATATGTTAAAAAAGAAAACCGACAAGGTGAGTTGTCGGTTCTTAATATTTTAAATGATGTAACTTCTAAATTAATCTTTACATGGAACTCTATTTCCATTTTCATCAAAGCAAGTTCTTGGAGGTGGAGATAATTGCCCTAAATTAAAAGCCAAACTTCCATTAGTATCTTCCTCATTTTTAGCAAAGAAATCTTCTTGCTTTAAACTTTGTAATGACTTACCTGCTACATTTACAATAGTTTGTTGTTTCGTGCTTGCAGCTAAGAAAACAGTTTGTGCATTCGACTTTAATTCCAAACTTGGATCATTATTATAAACACCAAAGAATACATCAACTCCAGTAATTGCTAAATTATACTGAGCAGATTTTTTCTTTAAATAGTTAAAATAACCTTTAAATTCATCCAAGGAATACCAAACCGCTTTTGTATAATAGTCTTTGGTAACTTTCTTTGCAAATGGCTGAATGTATTGTGATTGATAATTGTTAAACATTGCAACCGCTTCATTAAAAGACACATATCCATTGGTTGAAAGCACTAAGTTTTCATCGTTCTGTGAACTGTTTTGTGGCTTTAATACTGCATCAACATGTTTAAATGTTAGAAATTGTCCATTTTCAATGGTAAATGATTCTTGGTAATCTAAGTCAGCATTACGTGTTGAAGGCATTAAAAAGGCTGTTCTTTTTCCATTCGCGTCAGCACCAAAAACAAAACTTGCGCCCGTAATAGGAATATTTTTAGAAGTTGCTAAGTTTTCTAAACGACTTATATAACTTTCTAAGTTTTCTAAATCAAAGTGAATGGCTTTATCTTCAAAGCGTATGCCTTTCTTTCCAATTTGTGCCAAACGTGTTTGTTGATCATTGTTAAATAATGTTGCAGCCTGGGCATTGGAAATAATTTTGGCAGGTGTTTCTATGGCTGCATCTAATTGTTCTTCTGCAGCATGATTGTTGGATTCACAACTAAGGAAAAATGTAGCACATACAAGTCCCAAAGAAGCAAATGAGATCATTTTTTTCTTCATGAGTTTTAAAAGTGTTTAATTCGTTAAATTGAAAAAACGCGTTTTATGTATGTAATTACATTATAAATGTAGGAAAAGTTATTTTAAAAAGAAAGATTATTGTGTAAGCGTCATGTTTTTGCTGTGAGCGTTAAGTTTCGGGGTGAATTAGCTTGTAAAAATGTTCTCCACAAAAAAACCGATAACAAGTTGCTATCGGTTGATTCTATTTTTTTTAGAAAACTCATAATTCTGAATTAATCAATTAATGTCCATCTTTCTTCAATAACTCAGGAAATTTCCTCTGAAAACGCTTTAATCTAGGAATTGAAACGCCTTTGATATATGGATTGTTGGGATTTCTAGCTTCATAATCTTGATGGTAATCTTCTGCATCGTAAAAAGCAGTGTATTTTGTTATTTCAGTTGTAATTGGTCCACTGAATACCTTGTCTTTTTTTAGTTTTGCTATGTATGCATCTACAATTTTCTTTTCAGTATCATTCTTATAAAATATTGCCGAACGATACTGTCTACCAGCATCTGGTCCTTGTCGGTTAAGCGTTGTTGGATCGTGCGAACCAAAAAATACTTTCACCAATGTTTCATAAGAAACTACTTTTGGATCGTAATATACTTTTACCGCTTCCGCGTGATCTGTTCTTCCAGCGCTTACCAATTGATAGTTAGCAGTTTTTGCTTTTCCTCCTGCATATCCAGAAACGACTTCTTTTACACCTTTTACACTTTCAAAAATAGCTTCAACACACCAAAAACATCCACTTGCAAAATATGCTGTTTCATACTTGTCTAATTGTTGTTGTGTAAATTGTTCTTTTTTTTCTGTATTTGTATTTGAGTTACAACTCAAAGAAAAAAATAGAATAGCGATCAAAGGCAAATAAATAGATTTCATAACAATTAAATTATTTTTCTGTTCAGTCGTGTGTAATTTTAAAACTTACGCTTAAATATTGGTTAACTGTAAAATTAAGGTTTGTTTAACAATTGCAAAGATACAAATTGAATTCTTGACCTCTTCGGTTGTTAGAATGATATTAGTTACTTAAACAATAGAAGTTGCTTAAAGTTTTTAAAACTGTACAAAAACAAAAACGACTGCTTTTCCTAAGAAAAACAATCGTTTTCATCATTTTTGATTAACTAACTGGTTTTTTGATTGATGTAGTAAGTTATTCTTGATTTACTAACTTTTTCGTTACAAAGAATCCTGTAAATAAAGCAACTCCGCCAACTAAAAAGATGGTTCCTGGATACGCTATTTCTTCTGGCAATAATAATACGGTATGAAGCATATATCCAACAAAAATACCCAATCCGATACCAATCATTAAAATGGCAAGATTCAAGACTAACACTTTCCATGTTGGTGTCAATGTTTTTTTGGTATTGAAAAAGATGGAAGCGTCTCCGCCTTTTTCAATCAATGCTAATCGTTCTTTGTTTCTTGATGAAATGTACAAATAGAAAATTCCGAAAAAGACTCCGAAAATTGCTGGTACGATAATTATTTCTGATCCCATAATACTTGTTTTTTTAAGTTTAGTTTTTGTATTTGCCCATTATGACGAGCAGTTTTTTATTTTGGTTACAGAAATTTGTAATTTTTTTTAAAACTTGTGAATTGGTAGTGTTTCAACTTTAGTATTGAGTATTGACAAATTAGTATTGAGAAGTTTCAATCATTTGTAAATATCTCGAAATCATTATGGCAATTGATAAAGGTAGTATATGACTATGATCAAAACGTTCTTTGTCACTTGTAAAGTTTCATCGAATTGTAAATAGTACCATTTACTCTCTATCTATCAATTCACTTGGTTTTAATCCAAACCTTTCAGAAAATACCTTATTGAAATAGCCATAGCTATTGATGCCAATGTCAAACATAATTCGTTTAATTCGTTTTTCTTTTCTATTAACAATCATTTCATAAGCTGTTAAAAGTCGCACTTCCAATATTAGTTTATTGGGACTTAAGCCAGTACTTTTTTTAATGATACGTGTAAATTGTCGGGTACTGTAGTTGCATTTTTCAGCTAGTTTTGATACCGAAAATGTTTCGTCAGATAGGTTTTTAGTAATCGCGTCATTTGCCAATTTGACTACAGTATCAACATTGGTGTTTGCTGTGCTTTCTTCTTTTTCTAAGACAGACTCTTTTATATATTGCATTTGTAATTCTTTGTTACTTAGCAATACTTTAATCCTTGTAATGAGTTCAATATCTTGAAATGGTTTTATCAAATAATCATTAATTCCCATAGCAAGGCCTTTCTTCTTATTTTCAGACAACGTACTTGCTGTAATCATAATAAAAGGAGTGTCTTTGTGTGTTGTTGAATTTAATATTTCTTTAAACTCATGTCCATCTACTTTTGGCATTCGTAAATCAGAAACAATTACATCATACATACTCATTTGAATTTTTTCCAAAGCATTATCAACAGATAGTGAAACATCTACATTGTAAAATGGCTTTAATAGCTCTTCTAAATACAATGTCATTTCAAAATTGTCTTCTACCAAAAGTAAGTTGGGCAGGTTTGTATTCTTACGTTGTTCTTCAATAGAACCTTCAATAGAGATGATATCAGATGCGGAAGTCTCTTTTACAAAGTCTGAAATATTTTCTTCTTCAATTGGAAGTGTTATTACAAACAAACTCCCTTCTCCTGAGTTACTTTTTATATCAATTTGACCACCTAATAACTCCGTAAAATTTTTCACTAAGGAAAGCCCGATACCAACGCCACTAATCAATTTGTTTGAAGAAGCTTGATAAAAACGGTCAAAAATATATGCTTGTTCTTCTTCTGGAATTCCATAGCCTTCGTCTTGAACTTTAAAAATTAAGTGTTGTTTTTCTATAATTGATGTAAAGGTGATTTTTGTATTTCCAGGACTATATTTGATCGCATTCATCATTAGGTTGTTCAATATTTTTTCAATCTTATCATAATCTAATTTTAATGTGATATCATTTTTAATATTGGTAGTATGCACTAATGAAATCTGCTTCAGGTACATATTCTCTTTGTACTTAGAAAGTAATTGTTTTATAAAATCAATTAATACTTGTTGGTTTGTATATATTTGTTGCTGTGCCTTTTCAGATTTGATCAATGCTAAAAAATCATTGGAACTTGCGGTGACCTCATGACAGTTTCGAAGTCCAATTTCACTATATTTTGCAACTAAATTTGGTTTGAGTGTATTCTTATTAATCAAATTTAAATATCCACCAATAATAGTCATAGGCGTTCGTATTTCATGAAAGACATTTTCAAAGAATACAGTTCTTTGATTATTGATTTCTATTTCTTTTTCAAGTAAGGATAATTTGTACTTTCTTCTTTTTTGATAAAATAAAAATAGAACAGTAACAGTAAGTAAAACAAAAGCAAAGATAGAGATGATGAGAACTTGATTTTTCTTACCTTTTTCAATAGCTAAAGCAGCTATAGCTAACTCTTTTTCCTTCTGTTCGGTCTCAAATTTTACAGCAAATTCTTCTAATAAACCAGCTTCTTTTTGTTTCAACAAATTGCTTCGTTGTTCTGCATATAAAAACAAATAATCAGAAGCAGATTTGTATTCTTTAGTCTGCATGTATATATTACCTCCGAGTTTATAATAATCTATCGTAAAGATTTTTTTAATGCTAGGATCAATATATGGGTCATTATTTTTTGTGAAACTATCAAAGTAGGTTTTTGCTTTTTCATAATTCCCTTGTGTTGCATACAAATTTGCAAAAAGTAAATCAAAACTTCTTTTTCCAAAATCTAAATGATAGGTACTTCTTGCTTTTTCATACAATTCAAGTGCTTTCGCGAATTCTTTATTATGTAGATAAAGATTCCCTAAAATAATATATGAATGTACTATTCCGCTTGGTTGATCGATACTTTTAAAGTAAGATTCCAACTCAACAAGAGTTTCTTCCGCTTTTTTTTCAGACATATAAATCATATTTTCAGCTAATTGAAAATGATATATGTACTTCCAGCGTTTTGCAGATTTTGAAGTAGAATCGACAGGAATTAAAGATAATTGCCGCATTTGCTTGCTTAGATTTTCTTGTTCTAATTTTTCATAGATATCTGCAAGCGTATCGTAAGCAACCATAAGATTTACTTGATCATTTTTTTCCTTACACAAAGTGATTATCTTTTTATAATAATGAATCACTTTGTTATAATCATTAAATCGCTGGTAAATGGCAGCATAGATGCTATATACTTTATAATGTTCTCTTCTATAATTTACTCGATCTCCTATAGCAATTGCTGAATCTAAATAACGTATGGTATGCTTATAATCGTTTATAGTTGCATTTTTCATAGGAGCTTCAACTCTAGCGGCATAATTAGCTGCATTAAAATATTTTTTTACATATAAGCTATCATGCTCTTGCGTTTTGTACATACTTTTTAAAGCTTGCTCTGTATACCATAAAGTGCTATCTCTTTTATAAGTCTGAGCGGAAAGACTAATGGATTTTGCTTTTTTAAAAAAATAGTCTATTTGCTTTTTCGTATTTGCCTGTTTAGAAAGGTCTTTGGAATTGTTGTTTTGCGCAATAGAAACATTCGTAAAAAAAGGAAAAAGAAATATTGCAAATACAAAAATAAATGCTTGTTTCATAAAAAAGAGTTTTAGGGGAGTTTCTTAAATATACTTAAATAAAATTAGAAATTAGGAAGTTAACCAACAACAACAACGGTCTTAATGTCCTATTTGAAATACATTATGTCCCAAATGAGACAATACATATAAAGGCATATTGTTAGGGTTTCAAGGCAATTAACTATGAGTTTAAAATTTTAAATAATATTTTATATAGCTGAAAATAAGATGTTTAAATTTTGTTTTCGGATACATACTTCATTCGTATTTACAAACATAAAACAGCCTAGTACAATTGATGAGGCATACAACTTCAAAATATTTTAAGGAATATAAATCAGTGTTAAATTTTGTGGTATAAAACATCAAAAATGATCATTAAGAGATATGTTTTTATGCTTTTAAAATGACAAATTATTGTCAAAAACTTTTTTTAAGACGTCTTATTTGAAATGGTTAATGTCTTTTTTGAAACTGCTTTAATCTAAAATCAACTTCATATTTGTAAACATAATTACTCATCCCTAAATCCCTATTACTCATATGAATATTTGTAATAACATATTGAGTAATACCATATACTACCATACTTATTTAGAAATGCTTTTAAAGTGAAACGAATGTATAGATCATAACATTTCTTCAAAAGTGTATTGTAAAACTAATGCTGTTTACAGTAAAAGCGATCCTAAATAAAATATAACAAGTATTAATTTTTCATCTAAAGACAAACCAAATGCAAAAATTTGTAGTATTCATATTATTCGTATGTATTAGTATGATTTCCGTAACTCCACTAATCGCACAAGATGCGGATGGCGATACAGTTCTTGATATTAATGATTTAGACGATGACAATGATGGTATCCCAGATTTAAATGAGTTAGATTGTACAACAACTATTAGCCCTGCATTTTTACCAGTAGACCCTCCTGTGGTCATCACAAGTGTTACAGACGTATCCGGACTATATGATGGAGTTAATGTTTTTGGAGCAACTTTTAATGCTGTAGGCGATATATTAGTGTTAGATTTAGGACAAGTAGTGGCTAGTGGCAGAGATATTATTGTAAATATATACGCTATCAACCCGGCTACTAAAACCCTTGTAATAAGTGAGTCAAATAATACAGGTACACTAACTTCAAACTCACAATCCTTTACATATACAGTTGCTGGTGCACAAGCATTTACATATACTACAATTGCTGCTACCCAGTATATAAAACTGGAAATGACCGTTAATAATGCAGGAAGAATTATCGTAGATCAAGTTGAAGTTCAAGCTTTAGCTACCCAAAATTGTGTTGATATCGACACTGATGGTGATGGGATAGTAAACCGATTAGATTTAGATAGTGATGGCGATGGTTGTCCAGATGCCTTAGAAGCAAATGTATCGCCTTCAAATGATTTAATGTCAGGAAGTATAGTAAATGGCGATGGTACTACCAATACAACTACTACAATTGGTTACGCTAATTTCACATTTACATCACCAACCAACGATGCCAACGGTGACGGTTATTATGATGCTGCTACATTTGTAGCAACAGATTATACAAACAGCGCACTAGATGCGGCAGCTAAAGGAACAAATTGTTCTTTAGTATATTCTTGTAATCCAACGCCCTCTGGAATCCTAGATAGTGATGGCGATGGTGTATCTGACGTTTGCGATTTGGATGATGACAACGATGGTATACTAGACTGTGAAGAAAAAGGAATAGATACTAGCTCATTGACAAGTACATTTAACTTCGTCAATTCTGCTGTTGCAATAAGTGCTACTGAAGCTCAACTAACTGATTTATCGCAAGGTCAATTTAATGGAATTTTCACGAATGATAAAGTTGATTTTAATACTAATTTTTCTTTTTCTTTTGAGATAAACTTAGGAGATCGTACTAGTAACGGAGCAGATGGTATTGGAGTTGTTTTTCATAATGATCCAAGCGGTAACAACGTAATTGGGTTGAATGGTTCTGGCCATGGAGCCTCGGGGCTTCAAAATGCTATCTATCTAGAGATAGATACCTATCAAAACACAGGTGAAATTTCAGAAGATCACAGTCAAATAAGAACTGGGGTTGCTCCATTGTCCACCGTTATAGATTTAGAAAGTAGCTTAGGGGAATTAGAAGATGGTCAATGGAGAGAAGTAACCGTAACATGGGATGCAGCGTTACAAAACCTTAGTTTTACTTTGGGCGGTATCAATGCAGGTGAAATTACAGGGTATGACGTAATTAATAACGTATTTGGAGGATCTAACTTAGCCTATTTTGGTGTCACAGCATCAACAGGTCAAGCTGCTAATGATCATAGAGTACGATTTCCTAATATATGCAACTTACCATTAGGTATCGATACTGATGAGGATGGAGTCCCTAACTACTTAGATTTAGACTCTGATAATGATGGTATTCCAGATAATATTGAAGCCCAAACCACAACAGGATATATTGCTCCAAATTCAGATAGTAGTACTACATATACAGCAAATTATGGGGTAAATTCTGCGTATGCAGGAGGATTGACACCCGTAAACACCGATGGAACTGATACTGCCGATTATATAGATTTAGATGCAGATAATGATGCCGTTTTTGATATAAATGAATCAGGTGATGGACTTATAGATGCTAATAATGATGGAATGACCGACGGAGCAGTTGGGATTAATGGACTCGATAATACTGTAGATAATGGAGGTGTTGATGATTATTCTGATATAAATGGAAAATATGATGACACGCAATCAGATAATTTTACAGATACCGACGAAGATGTGCTCTCAGGAGGAGATGTAGATTATAGAGACATATTAGATACAGATGGTGATGGTGTTACCAATTACATAGATTTAGATGATGATAATGACGGTATTTTAGATACTGACGAAGGTTGTATAACAATACCAGTATCTCCAGCAAATAGCGCAGTTGATTCTAGTGTTGCTTGGTCTTTAAATTTAATCAATGATGGAGATTTTACAGCAGATAATGGAACAGCTTTTAATTTAGCAAATCAGTATGTAGTTCTAGATTTAGGAGGTGTAGTTCCAATGGGAACCAATGTTACCATTACACTTTGGAAAAGTAATGATAACAACAAAACAATGCGATTTGCACAACTTCCTAATGGTACTGTAAATTTGGGAGGTGGTACTGAACTAGGTACTATTGATGATACAGCCATTCTAGGAGGAACTGATGTCACGAATCAGGTATATGCATTAACAGCAGATACACAATATTTTCAGATTGAAATGACTTCAAGGACTCAAGGTAGAATTGAAGTCATAGAAGTAACAGTAGACGGCTATGTGCAAGAAGCTAGGAATTCAGACAGTGATGCTTTTCTTGATTGCTTAGACCTTGATGCTGATAACGATGGTATTCCAGATAATATAGAAGCCCAAACGACAACAGGATACATAACACCCAATAATGATGACGCAGCTACTTATTTAGCAAATAACGGAGTAAACTCTGCATACCTTGGCGGATTAACACCCGTAAATACTGATGGAACTGATGAATTAGATTATTTAGATTCAGATGCCGATAACGATGGTATTCTTGATATAGAAGAAAATGGAGATGCAGATAATACAACTTCAGGAACTGATAGTGATAAAGATGGATTGGATGATAATTTTGACACAATATATAACTTAGGAGCTTTTCTTGATGTAAACGATGCAATCAATGATCCTACAACAGACCTTCCAGATAGTGATGGAGATGTACTCACAGGTGGCGATGTTGATTATAGAGATGCTAAAAAAAATCTAATCATTTCTCAAGTATATCACAATGGAAGCAATAAAGTAATAGAAGTTACCAACATAAGTACAAGTTCAATTACTGGAGGAACCACCAGTATAGCATTGTATGCAAATATGAGCGGAGATCAAACTGGAGTTTTACCAACGGGAGTATACACACTCGTAGGAGATTTAAATCCCAATCAATCAGTACTCATAGAAACAACAGGATTATCTGGGGTAACTATTAACAACAGTCCTATACGAGAAGTCAATGATGATGTTACCGCTTTTGATGGAGGAAATGATATTATTATTTTAACTAACTCAACGGATAACACTGCATGGGCAAATCGCATTGATGCAGTTGAAAATATTTCAAACATATCTTCTTTGATTAGAAATGATGATGTTGTAGAAGGAAATAAAACATATAATGAAATACAATGGACAGCCTTTGTAGATGATAATTTAGATCCTTACAGAGGTGCAGGTTCTGGAGGTGCAGAAAGGCATCCACACGACCCACTCATTTCAGAAGTAAATACAAGTGTATCCGATAAAAACCAAGGCTTGGGCTACCATCGAACGGGAACTACGGTTCGTAGCAGTTCAGCTTGGTCTAATGGATTACCTGATCGTTCTAGAAGAGTTTCAGTTGATGAAGATTATGAAATTACGAGCGATAACCTTTCAGCAAAAGCACTAACCATCAATAATAATAGTAAACTTTCTATAACAGATAATTTAATTGTAGTTACAGATCAAGTTACTCTTACAAATACAGCTGATGAAATTCGTTTAATAGGCACTTCACAATTAGTGTCAACACACGCCAATGCAACTCAAGTTACAGGGAACGGAAAGCTCTATGTAGATCAAAATTCAGAAGTACCAAGTACATATCGTTACAATTACTTTGGAAGTCCTGTAAATAGTATTGGCGTTTCAACATACACCGTAGCAGACGTATTTAAAGATGGTTCAATACCAACATCTGCTAATTCTACAGCAGTAGATATTAATTTTATAGGCGGTTATAATGGTGCGACAACGACACCAATAGCTATTGCAGAATATTGGATTTACACGCATGGAGTGGAAGCCAATTGGACACAAAAACTAAGTGCCGGAAGCATTCCTGAAACCGATGGAGTCATATTTAAAGGTCCAGGACAAGCACAAAACTACACATTTGCAGGAACACCAAAAGATGGCACGATGCAAACTACAGTGGCTGCAGATACCGATTACTTATTGGGTAATCCGTATGCAAGTGCTATAAGCGTACAGCGATTCTTAGAAGATAATTTATCAAGCACTACAGGAGCGGTATATTTTTGGGAACAAAAAGAAAGTATCAACGGAGATACAGATCAAAATAGTCACAACTTTAATGGATATGTTGGTGGCTATGCCATTCGAAATATTGCCATGGGACTTGCAGCAAACAACCCATTAAATACAGCAAATGATAATTCAGGTATTGCAGGATTGGGGAATGGTCCGTACCGAGAACCTGGAGCATATATTCCTTTAGGACAAGGATTTTTTATAGAAGGAAGTGTTACAGGAGGAACGGTTGAGTTCAATAATAGTCAGCGTGAATTTATTACAGAAGGAGCAAACGCTATCTTCTTTAGAAACGGAAACAATAACTCCTATCTCATAGAAAAGTCTTCTACAAGTAATTTACCAATTATCAAATTAGGAATGAATTATGTAAACCCAGACAACTTGAATTTACATCAACAAATAGGAATCTCGTTTTTGCAAACCAATTCCTTCGCCTTCGATGTAGGTTATGATGCTCCAATACCAGAATTAATGGCAACAAGTTTCTATTGGAATTTTGAAAATGATATTGAAAATTATGCCATCGTAGGTGTGCAAGAAATTACAGATGATTTAGAAGTACCATTAACGATTCAAGTTGATTATACAGGTAACATTCGCATCATGATTGATGAATGGGTACATGTGAATAGGAATGTATATTTAATAGATAAAGTAGAAAACATCAGTTATCTCATTAGTAATACTCCTGCGAACATTTTCTTAAATGTAGGTACGTATGCCAATCGTTTTGTGCTTGCTTTTCGTGCAAGCGGAACACTCGGTACACAAGAAACATCTGACACACAATTTTATGTCTACACAGAAACAACTACTCAAGATATTATTGTTGTAAAACCAGATCATATAAAAATTCAGAATGCAACATTATTTGATGTATTAGGGAAAGAAATTCAAATGTGGAATACCAACAACCATAATGCTAGTGATAACAAAATTCACTTAAAAGTTAGCAAGTTGGCAAATGGTATTTATTACTTAAAACTAAAGTCTGAACAAAAGGTTTTGACGAAGAAAGTTTACTTAGAATTTCATTAAAAACAGAGTACTCATATAAAACAGATCATTCATGTATCTTCAAATTACACCACCGCCACCACCAGAAGCACCAGGACCACCAGGATTACCAATAGACAATGGAATTCTACTGTTATTACTTCTTGGAGTTATGTATGGTTGCTATGTATCAATGGCAAAAAAAATAGACGATAAAAAATTAACCTATTGGGAAATCTACAGTGTTTATATATCGTCTATTATCAAAAAGTTTTGTAGCAAGCTCAAGAAATTCATGTCAATAGCAAAAATCCTATTCTTAATATTGATAGTGTTTCTTTCTACAGAAACAATAAAAGCACAGTCAGAAATTCCTGTAACACAAGATACCAGCGTTACTAATAATATTTTTATTAAAGAAGAAGTTCAGTCCAACAAATGGGCTATTGGTGGTGGACTCAGCAATTTTATCATGCATGGCGATTTACGCTCTATAGGTACAGGAAATCAAGGGAATTTATGGAATTTCGGAGGCTACTTATATGTTGATAAAATGTTCAACCCAATTTTGGGACTAGAGTTTAAAGTAAATTATAACAAACTTTCAGGTGGTGCACAATATTTCTCAGAAGTCTATGAAGTATTATATACCAATACAGGAACAATTAATAACAACTTATTTTTTGAAGGACGTTCATACGGAGCAGAACTCAATTTGATTTTAAGTTTATCAAATATTTATAGAAGGCAATCCGAAAAGTGGCACTTAGCTTCGTATATGGGAGTTGGATATCATCAATACAATTCGGTATTATATGAGAAAAATCCTGATGGTTCAAAAACTGAATTAGTTGATTTTGGGTTCAATCCCGCACGGAACAATGAAAATGAAGCAAGTTCAATTTATTTGTCTTTGCAACTTGGATTAAAATATCGCATTAGTAAAAAGATAGACCTAGAATTTAGACCAGGATTTTACCTAAACTATGAAGATCACTTGGATGCGACTATATCAGACAAACAAGATTTAGAAACCTTCTTTGTCAATCATATTGGACTTGTCTACAAATTTGGAAAACAAGAGAAATACACAATTTGGGGGAAAGACAATGAAGGAGATAAAAAAAATAGGAACAATACCAACAATCCATTCGATCTGATAGATACTGACGGTGATGGTGTTATAGATGAATTAGACATCGAAACGATGACGCCAAAAGGTGTAAAAGTATACGGAGATGGAAGTGCCGTTGATTCTGATAAAGATGAAGTTCCTGATTACAAAGATAAATGTCCTTTCAAAAAAGGATCACCAGCTTTAGAAGGTTGTCCACCAAATAAAGATACTGATGGCGATGGCGTGTATGATGATCAAGATGAATGTATTACCATTCCTGGATCAAAGACAAACAGAGGCTGTCCAGAAATTCCAAACTCAGTATTAAAGGAGCTGAATTATATCGCAAAGCGAATTTTCTTTGAGACAGATAGAGCCGTGATAAAAGCTAGATCGTATAACGATTTGGGTAGAATGGCAGATATCATGAAAAAGTTTCCAAAAATAGAATTCTATATAGATGGACATACCGATAGCAAAGGAAACTATTCTTACAATATGGCATTATCAAGAAGAAGAGCTATAGCTGTAAAAGAGTTCTTAGAAAACTTAGGAGTCAATGAAAATCAATTAGAAGCTAGAGGTTTTGGGTCAACAAGACCCATAGCATCTAATAATTCACCAGGCGGAAGGCAACTCAATAGAAGAGTTCGAATCAATTTAAAAATTTAAAACAATAATATGTGATTTTAAACCATAAAGAGATCGTTAAAAGGATGAATTTATGTTAATAAATAAGTTTAGAGATTTAGTATAATTTACCCTTTGTATCAATTAAAATTATGAAGTAATCATACAACAAAGCAACTGACTACATCATTATTCTTGATTACTTAATAGTTTGAAAGCCCAAAATGTTACATCGATCTCTTTTTAAAAATAATTTTTTAATCTGATAAGTAATATGAATTGGATAGGTACAAAAAAACAGAAAGAATCGATTACAAATGACGGATATCATTTACTAGTAAAATGTATTGATGAGTCTCGATATACATGGACTGTAAGTTACAGAGGGAATATGTTGCAAAAATTTAAAAATAAACCCATAACTAAAAACTCAATGCCAAGAGCCAAAAGGCAAGCAATTCGATTAATGGTATATCATATGCTAAAGAAGTTACACTGACTATTTATAATCACTCACTATATATTTCTCTATATACTGAATTTTCTGGTAGTCGTTTTAAGGCACGACTATATCTATTGAAAGAGAGGTTATGAGTAAGTACCTCTCTTTCTTTTTTTAATAACATGACTAAAATTAATAAATGAGAAATCTGACACTTTTAAAAGTATATTTTTGGATCTATTTGGTTAGCTGTTTGATACTTATATTATTCAATTGGAAACTAGTATTTTATAAAGGGATTTCTGAAATATCATTTATGTTTGAATTCATGTTAATTGGGTTTTTAGGATTATTGATAGATTGGGTTTTAGTAAAAATGGTAAAAAATGAACAAGTATTTCAAGGTTTAGAGTTATTAGTTGTATTCGTTTTTTCAATTATAGTTTGGAATAAGTTTTAAAGAATGATAAAATTATACAGTCTATAAAAATTGATAAAATAAGTATAACATGAAATTTAATAATGCAAAGTCAAAAAAAAGGTTGCATTTATATATTTCTTTTTATTTATTTCTGTTTTTTTAACAACAATGCATTTTTGTACATTTAGAAAAGATTTTAACATGGATAAAATATGGTATTTTCTTCCTGTAGCAATAGTAATTATTATAATATTCATGTATTGTAATGCAAAGTTTTTTGAATTCGACGGAGATGGAAGTGCATTGACTTTTATTAATAAAGGACTACTTATTTCAAACTTGATAAACTACAGAGAAAAGAGAGTCGAACTTCCAAAGGACAAATTGAAGTCTTATAAAATACACGATTATATTATTTATGCTAGTATTAATATTTATATAAAATCAAAAAGTAATAGAGTAGTACAGCGAAATTTTAATATTTCTTTTTTGAGCCTTAAACAAAAAAGAAGGTTAAAAAGAGCATTAGATAATATATTACAATCCTAGAATTGAAAATAGAAAAATTACGTTAGTCGTTGCTAATATAATTACTTGAGGTATTTTAAAAATTTAGCTTGTTCATCACCCGAAAATCATTGCCCTTTTTAGCACTACTTTTCAAATACGTGATTGTTTGAAAATATTATAAACAAACACCTAAAATATTAATGAAGTGAAGTGAGTAATTTTATCAATTCTAATGAGTCTTTCCTATTGCAAAAAAAACATGGTAACGGAACAGAAACCAACTCTAAGTGATGAATAACTGCATACCAGAAATAAAAAAAACAAAAAAACTGTAACCAATTCTAAAAAGTGATCGTCTTAACTAGAAATGATTCAAAACACTGACCAAGACTATATTGAACAGATACGCTCTGGAAACGTAGATGCGTATGCTGCACTTGTAACTAAATACCAGCTCATGATATTTACGTTGGCACTTCGTATGGTTGGAAATAGGGAAGACGCAGAGGAAGTTTCGCAAGACACTTTTGTTAAGGCTTACAAGGCTTTAGATTCGTTTAAAGGAACGTCTAAATTTTCTACGTGGTTGTATCGGATTGTATATAATACAAGTTTGGATTACATCAAAAAAAATAAAAGAATCATTTTATCAGAACATATTGATGAGATAAATGAAGCTGATATTGGTAGCATGCAAAATGCATTAACCTATATAGAAGCGAAAGAAAAAAAGCAATTGATTGAAAAAGCATTGTTACAATTACCCGAGGAAGAACGCGTGTTGTTAACCTTGTTTTATTTTGAAGAATTATCGCTTAAAGAAATCTCAGAAATTGTAAAAATATCGTATGATAATGTGAAGATTAAACTGCATCGCAGTCGAAAAAAACTATATCATATTTTAAAAAACGTTGTAGAACCTATATATTTGAATCATGGAAACAGGAGATAAGAAGTTAGATCAATTTACAAAAGATGTTATTCAGGAAGCTGGATTAGCTACACCTTCTGACAATTTTTTAGCCAATGTTATGGCAGAAGTTTCCAATGAAAAAGCTCCAGCAAGAGTATATAAACCATTGATTTCTAAAGTTGGCTGGCTAATTATTGGCTCTTTATTGGTGATTTTTGCGTTTGTACTTAAAAATTTCCCAATCGGATTTTCAATTTTTGGCGATTGGAATTTATCGAGCCTAATGATTGAAAAATACGAACCAATAGTAGACATTCCTGTAACCTATGCGTATTGCTTCTTCTTTTTATTAGTTTTTGTCTTGATTCAAATAAAAATGATAAAAAAGTTATTTGATAAGAATTTGAATAGCTTATCCTAGTAGAGGAAAGAAATAAGTTATAATTACGATACTTGAATATAAGTTATTAAATTAATCTTTCTAAAATAAGAAGTTGAGAGTTTTTAAAATTATTATTGGAATTGTTTTATTATACGGAGCAGGAAAAGAATATATAAATGCCAGTACACAAGTAGGCTCTTTTTTTGATATAGGAATTATTATAGCTATAGTACTTTTTCTTTTTTTATGTACATGGCTGATAGCTACTGGATTTTCAAAACAAAAATTACAGTTAAAGTCATTTAGTTTTTTAAAATACTTTATTATTTCTTTCTTAATTTTTGCACTTTTTTCATTATTCAATTTGAGTAGAAAAGCAATTCCTAGTGATTTTGTTAATATTAATGGCATCAGAATTCCATTAGGTAAATGTATTGAAGGTAACAGTAAAGTCATCCCTGATCTTGAAGAACGTAAATCATATTGTTTATGTTTTGCAGAGAAAATAGTAAATGACTCAACTTTAAGGTCAGAATATAAGGTTAGGTTAGAAAATGATAAATTTTCTAAAGTTATATTAGAACTTCAAAATACTCCAGCATTCATTGAACTTGATTTTGAAAATTGCTTGAAGTCTGTCAAAATGGTATGGACATATAAAATGATTAAATCAATAAAAAAAACTTGGAAAAAAGCACTATTAGGAAGTGAGTTTGAGAAGACTAATGATGTTGACGCGTATTGCGATTGTTTGATTAAAGAATATCGAATTTATCCTTTACGTAAGGTCATGGAAGATGGATTTTTTGAAAGTAATATAGCTACTGAAATTCAAGAAAAATGTACTAAAGAATCTGAAAAGAAAAACTAATTTTCTTGAACTTGGTTATTGCAATACATTACTGTTTTTACAAATCCTCTTTATATTAAATTGTTGTAACTGTCTCTGAAGAAACCCACATTTTTTCAGCATATGAAAAGTAAATAGTCATCAAAAAACTGATGATGAAATATGCTGTCATGAACATGCTTCCATATTGAAAATATGAATTAATTCCGTACCAATCGTTAAAAGTGAAAATTACATAAAAACCTAAAATTACTTTCACAGCTTCAAATACAATAGTGTATTTATAGTTGTCTAACAGACTAGTGTAACTGTAAATTCCAACAAATACAATACCTCCGTATAATACTAACATGCTATAACCACTAGTTTGCAAGATGTTTCCAAAATTATAGAATAAGAAAAGCATTAAAAGAATCGTAATAACAAGTTGAATTGCCGACCAGACTTGCAATGAAACAGAAGTTGCAGTATTGTATTTCTCAACCGAATAGACGTTTTCTATAATTTTGATAGGATATTTTTCTTTTACATCTTCAGGACGCCAACCTGTAGGCATAAACCAAATCCGTAGTTTATCAAAATAATTATTAGTACGCCATGCATCTTTAATTAATCGCCATAAATGCTGAAAGTTTATCAATACAGGATTCCACGTAGCGGCAGGTTTTAAAACACCATATACAGGTGGAACTTCCTCTAGTTCTTCTTGAAAAGTTCCAAAAATTCGATCCCAAACACAAAAAATAGCAGCTAAATTCTTATCAATATATTCTGGGTTAATCGCGTGATGCACTCTGTGTTGTGATGGAGTTACAATGATATATTCCAAGAATCCAAGCTTCCCAATATGTTTTGTATGATACCAAAACTGAGCAAACAAATGGATAGGCGTCAAAATTGCGATGGCTTTATACGGAACACCAATTATTGCTGCAGGAATTAGTAATAAAGGAAAATAACCTAATAAGTTTGAAATAGATTGTCGCAATGCACAAGCCAAATTAAATTCTTCACTGCTATGATGAATTACATGTTGATTCCAAAAGAAATTGATTTTATGACTCAAGCGATGATTCCAATAACTTGCAAAATCAATAATAATAAAGGCTAGGAGGTAGGCATACCAAGTTTCAGAAATTGTATACACTGCTAAATATTCTAGTAAGAACGGATAGGAAATTAAAATAACTGCTAAACCTAACGAATCTTTAATAATACTTGTTAAGCCTGAACTGATACTAGAAATTGTATCATTTACCGTATGTGTTTGATTCTTGACAAAATACCCATAAGCAATTTCAGTAATTACTAAAATGGTAAAGAAAGGAATTGCATAAAGTAGGGCGTTGGCGTAGGCTTCCATAGAATTTACAATTTTTTCTAAAATTAAGATTTTTTTTCAAACTATTATGCATGCATTGCAATTTTGATAAATGATTTGATTATCGATTGAAATGAACACTTACTGAATTGAACTACTCTGCTAATTGATTGCATCTTTTACGCATGACAAATCGCCTTTAGTTTTGAATCAAATAACTAATACAGGCGATATCCCGAAAAGCCTACTAATGAATAGAGTACGGAAAAAATAGATAACGAAATGATTCAAATTATCAATAAAATTGAAAGCCTTAATTTTTACTATATCATACTATGTAGTATTTTAATTTTTACTTCCTGTAAATCAGATGGTATCAAAAAGACAACCGACGTAATTAAAGATACGCCAGTAGTAAACTTAGCAGCAAAAGATTCTTGCTGTGATATAAAATATCCAGCTTTACAGGCAGAAGTAAGCGGAATTGATTTATTTCAAAAACAATTTCAAATAATCTCCTTTAGAGATCCTGCAACAGGAAACTTTAAGTATAAATTACAGCATTCACCTTCTCAAAACTATGAACGTGTTTCTCAAGGCTATATAAATTATGTAAATGCGCTGTATCCTTGTGTTACAGAAACTGGAAGTACGTGGCGATTATCGAAAGGGAATTTTGGACCAGGACATACAACACGACAAGTTACCAGACCAAATTGGGTTGGTTTCACTTCAGGATCACTAACATCAACGATGACTGTAAATGATCCTAGCAATTTTTGGAGAGATTATTTTGAACCGCCAATAACGGTAAATGCATCAGCTACTCCAACAGTTAATGGAGGATTGCATGCAAATGAAATTTATGCTATTGAATATGGCTTTTGGATTGTAGATACTAACTGTAATTTTACACAAGAAGAAAAAGACTGTATGGGATATCATACTTGGGTAAATATTCGAATTCAAGGAAGTTCAGGACCATTAGCTAGGTCGAAAGGAAAAGATAAAGCTATCGTGAAAGTAGATTTTCTTGATGAGAAGGGAAATATTATAGAAAATAGAGAAATGAAAGTAATTAAAAAATAAGAATGTATTCTGAAAGTTTTAAAGATCAATACAACCTCAATTTTTATTTAGATTGAGGTTTTTACGTGTCTTCTAGTTGATAAATACAAACAGATGTATCATTTGTTTTTACAAACAAATTTAAACCTGGATCATATGTATCAGGCTTTAATTTTTCATCTCTAAGTAAAATTTCTCCATCCAATGACAATACGATTACACCTTCTATATCAGAAAGAAAAATAATAGAATTTAGTGCTTTATTAAAATGCATTTCTCCATGTACAATATTGATTCCAGCAACTTTAATTTTTCGCTCTATTTCTGATTTTTTATCTTCAATCTTGTAAAAATGTATTTCTTGCGGAGAATCTTTAGTGGCATCTTCATCATATTCTTCAATTGGGTTGTAGGCAACTGCAATGGTTTGGTTATCAATCCAACAAACTGCTCTATCGTTGTGTTCCCAACCACCAATAGTAATGTCAGCTATTCTATTGTTTTCTATAAAATGTTCCACTTCATACGCATTATAGGCGTCAAATGAACCCCAAACCCAACCTGCGCTCAAAAAATGTTTATTAGTAGGCGACATTTTTAGCTTACCAAAGAAATAGTTATACGGAGTTGGCCAAGGAAGTTTAGTATCTTCTTTATAGTTCTTACAAAACTCTAAATGCTTTTCTTCTGCATTTTCTTCAATTAAAGATTTTGATGCAGTGAGTATTTGTCGCGAATCTAAATTCATTATTTGAAGGTGATTCCATGCGTGACTATATATCAAATGTGGTATACCTACTTTATTTTTAAATAGAGCAATAGGATAACATGAAGTATTTGCATAATAATCATCTCTCCACAAATGCAGCTTTTTATAATTATTTGGATAGTGAACAAATCCATGTAATTTATAATCATTCACAATCACCACAATAGTATCTAATGTGTAAATGGTAGATTTTGCATTGATATCAAAACCTCCATCTTTATAAGCAAGGCTACTTTTTACAGAAAATAAATGTTCAGATTTTTGCTCGTCGATGGTATGACGAATTACATCTCCCGAACTTATTAGCATAGTCAGATCATTAGAAGTAGATAGAGAAGCAGTGATAATACGTTCTTCAGTATCAAATGTAATGTTATGAATTTCTGTAATCTTCATTTAGAACGAGTATTTATTTAGAGATATAAAATTTTTTATACGTATCCTATCTTACATATTTTACTCCGCTACTTTTGTAGCACTTATGTATCAAAATCAACGGTTACCATTGTTGGTAATGTTATTTATTATTTGTTGGTGTAAATTCATAAGAGATTTCTTTAACGGTTCCATCATTAAATGTAACTTCAAAAAGTAATTTGTTGTTATCAAGAATTTTACCGCTGTATTTATCAATTTTTGCTCCTTCTAATCTCTTATCTTCAGATTTATCATTTGTTACAATAAAAGTAATATTGGCATCATTAATTTTATATGTTCCTTTTCTTTCAAAACGACCATTTTTTCCAAACCATTTGGACACCTCTTCAGGAGCAAACGCATTGACAGTTTGAGTATAAACGGTTCCGTCCTCATAAAATCTTATATAAGTAAAAATGTCCATATTATTATTTGGTATTTTTATAACACCAGTTTTAGCAAAATATAGACCATCCAAACGAGGTTTCTTTTCACCTTGAGCAAATGCTGTTACGGAAGTTAGTATTAGGACTGTAATGAAAACCAATATATTCTTTTTCATATTTTATTTTTAAAGTGAGTTAACGTTCGGTATAAACTTAAAAACATAAATCTAAGTACTTAAATCTGTATCATCCCATTCGACACCATTAGATAGCATCCAAGTGAGTGAATGTCTGCGTTCGTGAATAACGCCACCATTTCCAATAGGATCAAAACCATCTGGAACAGTATCTTTGCCCATTTGTGCACTTCGTACAGCATTGTGTAAGCAGTAAAATAAATCTTCTTTTTGAATAAGCATTTCTTCTGAGATTGTTTTTTGTTCTTTAAGCCATTCTTCAATAGTATCCTCAAAAGAGCAAGTATAATCTTTCAAAATAACTTGCATGAGTTCTCCAGACATCATTTCTCCAGTAATTTCAGGCGCTTCAAAACCAAAGTACCATGCCAATGGCCAAGCATTTTCAAATTTCCAACCTATACTGTTTCTCAAGTTTTCATCTGTTCTTGAGGAATTAAGAATTGTATGTTCAGATTCAGACATTACATCTCTAAGTTCATTTTGTTGAATAAAGTTTAGGATTTTCTCATCCGATAAATTTTCTTCTGGAATCATAAGCCAAAGAACTAACATTTTGATTGCATGTAATCTTTTAGCAATTTCAATTGAAGGACGCAATTCTCTTCCTAATTCAGTTGGTAAACTTCTTGCAGGTGTAAATCCAGCTTCAAGACATATAGATATTGTTTGAAGTCGTGACTCAGTCATCCAAGGTATTTTGTCATAGGATACCTGTTCCGTATCATTATTAGTTTCAGATTCTTGGGATTTATTATCTTTTCCTCCAAATAATTTTTTAAAAAAACTCATATAGTATTGTGGTGTTTTTAGTTATTTCAAAAAGGTTGTAGCACCTTATCTTTCTAGTAGTTATTTTATGAAAGTTTTGTTTAAAAATACTGTTTTCTTCTCCAAAGTCAAAGTCATCAAAAAGATTTAATATTGTTTTTACTGCTAAATTATAACCAAAATAACACATCAATTGTCATTCTGTAATTTATCATTGAATTTACGTATGTTGTTTAAATACTTTATTTTTAAGTGTTTATAGGTAATATTAACTACAATTCACGGAATTACAATACACTTTACTATTATCAGAAAGATTCATTTGCTATTTTCGTATTGATAAAAATCATATTAAAAACGAGTTCATGAAAAAAACGGTTATACTAATTCTTTTTTTAATACTAAGCACGAATATTTTTTCTCAAACAACGGATGTATTAACAGGATTAACCCAACCAATTTCTCTTACTTTTAAAGGCAACATACTATATTATGCTGAATACAATGGAGGAAATGGAAAAATTTCAATGATAAATGTAAATACTCCAATTGTACCAATTGAAGTAATTCAGAATACAGATTGGTCTATAGGTCTAATTTTTAATGGAGGTGATTTATATTTTGGACAAATTATTGATAATAACCTCTCTAAAATAGATATTAATAATATTCCTTCTGGAGTAACTGAAATTATATCTGGCATTCGACCTTATGACTTTGCGTTAGATGGGAATATGTTATACATTTCTGCTTATGTCGAAAATAAAATTTTTAAAATTGATATTTCATCTTCAAATCCTACACTAATTGAGGTTGTTGGAGGATTATCTACACCTTACGGTATCGCTTTGCATAATGACGAATTGTATATTTCTGAATATGATGGTAACAGAGTTAGTAAAATAAATATCACTGAATCTAACCCTACAGTTCAAGAAGTTGTAACTAATGTAATGGGACCATCAGGATTATGTTTTGCAGGAAATATACTTTTTATTGCAGAAGCAGAAGGTAATAAAGTTTCTCATATCAATGTTTTAGCTAATCAAAGTTCAGTGACTGAAACAGTATCCAATCTTTCTGAACCTAGTGGTTTGGCAATTTATAATGATGAATTGTATATAACTGAGTATACTGGAAATAAGATTTCTAAAATAGGCATATCATCGATACTTTCCACGAGCGAAGTAACAGTACAAAATGATCGAATTAACTTATTCCCAAACCCAGCAGTAAACTTTATAACTATTGATGGATTAATAAAGCTAAAAGAGTATAAAATATTTACAGTTACTGGAATGAAGGTGTATGATGGACTTTTGAATGCTAGTAAAACAATAGATGTAAGTATGTTATCTTCTGGAATATATGTACTATCTCTTGAAAATGGTATACGTTTGAAATTTATCAAAAAATAGTAAGTATAACAGTCATAGTTGCAAAAACAAAAAAACTCTCATGGAAACATGAGAGTTTTTTTAAATTTATATGTAACACACTAAGCGATGTCGAAGTGTGCTGTAATTGAGTTTATCGAAATTATTCTTCAACCAAAACCCACTGTCCTTTAGAAATCAAAGGTTCAGCTTGTTTATACTTTACTGTTTTGTTTTCGCCAGTCATTACATTTTTAATTGTAACACGATCATTACGACCAATTTTTGGCTTGTCGCGAACAATTGTTTCTGTTACTTGCGGACGTTGTCCTTGTGATTGTTGCATAGCCGCACGTTGCGCAGCTTCTTTTTCATCACTGTTTAATACTTCTTCTTTAGAAGTTGTATAGTTGTCCTTTTTACGTCGCTGTTCACGAGCTTCCTGAACTTTATTCGGATTATTATCTGCTAATTCTCCTTTGAATAAGAATGATAAAATTTCACGGTTTACTTTATCAATAACGTCTTTAAATAATTCAAAAGCTTCAAACTTATAAATCAATAATGGATCTTTTTGTTCGTGAACGGCCAACTGAACCGATTGTTTCAATTCATCCATCTTACGCAAGTGCGTTTTCCATGCATCATCAATAATAGCTAAGGAAATGTTCTTTTCAAAATCATTTACCATTTGCTTTCCTTTTGAATCATACGCTTCTTTTAAGTCACTGATAACGTTCAATTCTTTCGTTCCATCTGTAAACTTAACAACAATACGTTCGTATTTATTCTCAGGGTTTTCATATACATCTTTGACAACTGGATATACCATTTCGGCATTAATCGCCATTTTCTCATTGTAGCTGCTAAAAGCTGCAGTGTATACTTTTCCAATAATTTCTTCTTCGGTCATTGAACCAAATTGCTCTTCAGATATCGGACTAGCGATAGAGAAGTAGCGAATCAATTCAAATTCAAAGTTTTTAAAGTCATTAGCGGCCTTATTTGTTTGCGTAATGATTTCGGTAGTATCATATACCATATTCGAAATATCTACCTTTAAACGCTCTCCGTGCAATGCGTGTCTACGACGTTTGTAAACTACCTCACGTTGTGCATTCATCACATCATCATACTCTAACAAACGTTTACGAATTCCGAAGTTATTTTCTTCTACTTTTTTCTGAGCACGTTCAATAGACTTGGTCATCATAGAATGCTGAATTACTTCACCTTCTTTTAATCCCATTCTATCCATCATCTTAGCAACTCTATCCGAACCAAATAAACGCATTAGGTTATCTTCTAAAGAAACATAGAATTGTGAACTTCCTGGATCTCCTTGACGACCTGAACGACCACGTAACTGTCTATCTACACGACGAGAATCGTGACGTTCTGTACCAATAATGGCCAAACCACCAGCAGCTTTTACTTCCTCACTTAACTTAATATCCGTTCCACGACCTGCCATGTTTGTTGCAATGGTAACTTGTCCAGGAATACCTGCTTCTGCTACAATGTCTGCTTCTCGTTGGTGTAATTTTGCGTTTAATACATTGTGAGGAACTTTACGAATAGAAAGCATTCTTCCTAACAATTCTGAAATCTCAACCGAAGTAGTACCAATCAATACAGGTCTTCCTTGTTTCGACAATTCAGTTACCTCATCAATAATAGCATTGTACTTTTCACGCTTCGTTTTGTAGATTAAATCTTCTTTATCCTTACGTGCAATTGGTCTGTTTGTTGGAATTTCAATAACATCCAATTTATAGATTTCCCATAATTCTCCTGCTTCTGTAACCGCCGTACCTGTCATTCCAGATAGTTTACGGTACATTCTAAAGTAGTTCTGTAATGTTACTGTAGCAAAAGTTTGTGTAGCATCTTCAATCTTTACATTTTCTTTGGCTTCAATCGCTTGGTGTAATCCGTCAGAATAACGACGTCCATCCATAATACGACCAGTTTGTTCATCTACAATTTTCACTTTATTGTCCATTACTACATACTCAACATCTTTTTCAAAAAGTGTATATGCTTTTAGTAACTGACTTAGGGTGTGAATACGCTCACTTTTTACTTGAAATTCACTAAATAATTGTTCTTTTAGTTGAACCTCTTTGTCTTTATCAAATCCTTCTGCTTCAATTTTGGCGATTTCTCCACCAATATCTGGCATTACAAAGAAATCTTTATCGTTGCTTCCGCCAGATAAATATTCAATTCCTTTGTCTGTTAAATCAATTTGATTGTTCTTTTCTTCAATCACGAATAATAATTCTGCATCAACTTTGTGCATTTCGCGATTGTTGTCTTGCATGTAGAAGTTCTCTGTTTTTTGAAGTAATAATTTAATTCCTTCTTGACTTAAGAACTTGATCAATGCTTTATTTTTTGGCAAACCTCTGAAAACTCTTAATAATAAGAATCCACCTTCTTTGGTTTCACCTTCTTTGATCATTTTTTTAGCTTCTGCTAAAACACCTGTTAAATACTGACGTTGTTTGCTAACGATATCAGATATTTTTGGTTTTAACTCATTGAATTCATGCAAAT
The DNA here is from genome assembly GCF_050633145.1 of Kordia sp. Lineage (GTDB taxonomy): Bacteria > Bacteroidota > Bacteroidia > Flavobacteriales > Flavobacteriaceae > Kordia. The sequence goes on from NZ_JBOEFY010000063.1 coordinate 29,052, forward strand.
CTCCTTGCGGAATTGGTCCAGAAATAATCAATGGTGTACGCGCATCATCAACCAATACAGAATCGACCTCATCGACAATAGCGTAGTTGTGTGGACGTTGCACTAAATCATTTGGCGAATGCGACATGTTATCACGCAAGTAATCAAAACCAAATTCATTATTCGTTCCATAAGTAATATCAGCAGCGTATGCTTTTCTTCTTGCTTCCGAATTTGGTTGATGGTAATCAATACAATCAATCGTTAATCCATGAAACTGGAAAATAGGAGCCATCCACGCGCTATCACGTTTTGCTAAGTAATCATTCACTGTTACTAAGTGAACACCTTTTCCAGGTAAAGCATTTAAGTATACAGAAAGTGTTGCAACCAATGTTTTTCCTTCTCCTGTTTGCATCTCAGCAATTTTCCCTTGATGCATGGTAATACCACCAATTAACTGTACGTCATAGTGAACCATGTCCCAAGTAACCTGCTTTCCAGCAGCATCCCAAGAGTTTTGCCAAATAGCATTGTCGCCATCTAACGTAACATAGTCATGCGCTCCAGACAGTTCTCTATCATACGGAGTTGCAGTAACATTTAATTCTGTATTATTTGTAAAACGTTTTGCTGTCTCTTTTACAACAGCAAAAGCTTCAGGTAAGATTTCAAATAAAACGGCTTCAGAAACCTCGTATTCTTCGTCTCTTAACTTATCAATTTCTTGATAAATATCTTCTTTACGTTCAATGTCTGAAATTGTATCAGCTTCTTTTTGTAACGCAGTAATTTTATCATTTACTTCTTTGCACGCTTCAGCAATGCGCGACTTAAATTGTGTTGTCTTTGCTCTCAACTCATCAAGTGACAACTGTGATAGTTGCTGCTCGTGTTCCTTTATTTTGGTAACAATAGGCTGGATGATTTTAATGTCTTTCTTGGATTTATCTCCAACAAACATTTTCAACACAGAATTTAAAAAACTCATGGTTATGTGGTTTTATATTAAACCAAAAAAAAAGCCTCATTAATGGAGACTTTTTTCCTTGCTTAAATTTGTTTTAGTATTCATCTTCGTTCCAGAGGTAATCGTCCTCTGTTGGGTAATCAGGCCAAATTTCTTCAATAGATTCATATGAATCTCCTTCATCTTCGATTGATTGCAAGTTCTCTACAACTTCTAACGGAGCTCCGGTTCTAATTGCGTAATCGATCAACTCGTCTTTTGTAGCTGGCCAAGGCGCATCACTTAAATGAGATGCAAGTTCTAATGTCCAATACATATTCTTTAGATATATTAATTTTTGCAAAAATAAATTTTTAAATGAAAAAGTCAAGTAAAAAAATCATTATTTACACATTATTTTTAAGAACGTTTTTTTTTAAATGTATATTATTCTAATTATTAGCGACTTACGAATTCTTTTTAGGAATCCATTTTATTTCGTTCGCTTGTAAGTCAAACGACAACTTTCGTGCCAACACAAAAAGGTAGTCAGAAAGTCGGTTTAAGTATTTTAAAGTATGTTCATCAAAAGGAGTTATTTCGTAAAGAGCTGATGCTAAGCGCTCTGCTCTTCTACAAACACAACGGGCAATGTGACAGAATGACACAGTTTGATGTCCGCCAGGCAATACAAAATGCGTCATTGGTGGCAAAGCATCATTCATGGTGTCCATTTCTCTTTCTAAAACTGCAATGTTTGCTTCTGAGATTCTAGGAATGTTTAAACGGTCTTTTCCGTTTTTTAAAGTTGCCTTTTCTGGATCTGTAGCTAAAACGGCACCAACCGTAAATAGCAAATCTTGAATTTCCATCAATACATTTTGATAATGTGTATTGATTTCCTGATCGCGAATTAATCCAATGTATGAATTGAGTTCGTCAACAGTTCCGTAACTATCAATACGGATATGGTGTTTAGGGACACGTGTACCGCCAAATAGGGCAGTAGTTCCTTTGTCTCCTGTCTTTGTATAAATTTTCATCTTTTCTTTTTCCTTTTTGGGTAAGCTCTTTTAGTTTCTTTTTGTTCTCTGATATGCATAAATATAAAGAACAGCAAAGACAACGATACCAATTAAAATTATTCTAACGCTCATCTTTTATATCTTTTTCGTTCTTGTAATCAGTCAATTTTTTTGATTCTTTGTTACAATCACTTTTAATTATATACTTGGTATCTTCTTTTAATTGCTCTTTGGCAACCTTTCTAGGAATATAAATGAGCCAATGAACAACAAGTACGGCGATTCCTAGAAAAATATAAAATGCTTCAGTTGTCATTTTTCTTTTCTTTTTCCTCTTTAGTATAATAATCAGTTATCTTTTTTCCTATTTTTTTATTGGATAAAAACACAAAGAAAAACCCGATACTTATAGCAACAGGAAGCAACCAACTATTCATTTTCTGGATCTTTTTTCTCTAAATAATCTTTCATAAATGCACGATCTTTACGACTGTTAGTTCGTTTTTTATTTTTTCGTGTGTTTATGAATAATAGCGGTGCCAATACACCAACAATAACTACGATAACAATTAATTCAGTACTCATCTATTTGCTATTTTGTTCCATCAACATTGTTAAATGCATGCATTTGTATAAGTGACGATCGCTTGTTTGCGATTGTTCCCAGTCTTTTTTATGCAATTTTTTGATGTAATTTAATTTTTTAGTCGAACTCATTGGAAGCAAATTGAGGAAAAAAGCCCATTTAGAACTTCCCAAAATTGCTCTGCGTTCTACTACTTTAAACTCTTTATGAAAACGTTGAACGGTTTTCTTTGTAAATGGCCATTCCCAATCAGCATCCGATTGAAAAGGTCTGTACATACCACGAATAATGCGTAATGGTAAACTTGTTTTTAATGGATCATAGGAAATCAGTTTTCCGTCATCCGCTAGTTTTTCTTTGAGTTTCCCAAACAACAAATCTAAACTTTCAAAATGATGCAATACACCATACGCGTATATTACATCAAAGTCAGTTTCGGTAAATTCAGGCGATAAAAAGTCAATTGCTTCTGCTTTCGCGTTCGGCAAATCTTTTAAACGTTCGTTTAGCTGTCCGATAGCTTTATCGCTCAAATCGACTCCTAAATAGCTTTTAGCATTTTCTGCTAAATACAAACTCAAGTGATTTCCTGCATAACAGCCTAAATCTAGAACTTTCTTATCGGACAAATCACCCAACCAAGTTCTATGCTTTTCATACACTTGTTCATTGATTTGCAGCTCTTTTCTAAAATCAGACAACAATTTATTACGCATAAAAGACCAAAGCTTTGTAGCAACATTCTTCTTTTTTACATTGTAGAATTCCTTCTGCTTTTTGTTGGTTTCTAAGACTTCTTGTAAACGTGTATCACTCACTTTAATAGGGTTTTGAGGCTAAATATATAAATTACTACGAATTTACTTTATTTCTACTGAATAATTGTAATTTTTTCTTTTGAAAATACATTGTGTTTTGTTTTGTGTGAATTGAAAATTCGAGTTGACTTTCAGGAATGTATTTAGTTTTAGAAATGCGAATACTAGTTTCAAACTCCTGTCATACTTCAAAATAAAGCTATTGAATAATTACATTCAGTAAACCCATTTTTTAAAGAAATAATCTAATGATTTTTTTGAAGACTTTTCCATTGCTAATTGAAAATCTTTTGTAGTTACTGATTTTCCATAATAAGTTTGTGTATAATATTTAATTCCGCCCCAAAACGCCTCTTCACCAAGCTCTTGCCTTAATAAATGTAAAACATAAGCGCCTTTAAAATACACTAAATTTCTATCATCTCCTGATGGATTTGACCACCTTTTAAACACTAAAGGTTTATCTCTTCCTTTTGATTTTATTCTTTCATAAACTCTTTTGTATGAATTTATATTTGCTTGATACTTTTCTGCTCCAAACTTGTATTCATTGTAAGCAGCGGACATAAATGTTGCAAAACCTTCATTCAACCAAAGGTGATTCCAGTTTTTACAGGTAACCATATTGCCCCACCATTGATGTGCTAATTCATGCGATATTAAGTTTGTTTCTGTACTGTCCTTTAAAACTAAATTCCCGTATAATTCTTTTAATACGGCAAATCCTGACATTTCTTGATACTGATTGCCAATTAAGATTTGAGAGTATGCTTCCTGCGGAAAAGGAATTCCTGTCTTTTCTTTAAAAAACATCATCATATTTTCTGTGTATTGGAAAATCTGATGAAGCTCTTTCTTTGTATATTCTTCTGAAAAATACTTTAAAACGATTCCATTATGGTCTTTTTCTAAGGTATTAAAATTGCCAATCGCAAATCCGTAGGTGTATGCAGGAGTTTCATAATCTTGACTCCATGAATACCTAACCTTATCTCCAATTTGAGTTGTACTTTTTAAATTACCACTTGCAACACTTAATACTTCTTTTGGAACTAATAAATCAAGTTTTAATGTCGCTCTATCATTTGGAGCCATATTACATATCATCCAGTCACTCGTAAAATAAGCTGTGTATAGTTTTTGAGAATTGTTTATGAATACCAACCCTTTCTTTGGACTTCCTTTATAATATAGCTTTAGTTCATAAATGTTGTTTTCATTTGGAACTAATGAAATGGTTGTTTTTTGTCCTTTCTGAGTGAATTTTTTAGCTTGCTTTCCTTCTAATTTGGTAACGATTAATTCTCCTGAATCAAATACTACTTTTTCCGTTTGTGCTGCTGTTTTGAATTTGATGGATACGCTGCCTTCTATTGTATTCTTAGAAAAGAATGGCTCTAGATTTACATGATATTCTAAAACATCTAATTCACTTGATTTTAAAGATTGCGCTTCTATAGTAAAACTACAGAAATAGCTTAAAGAAAGTAGTAGCAATAGTTTTTTCAACTTCATTCGATAGTTTTGTTTTTTATGAAATTACACAAAAAAGCTATTGAATAATAAAAATCGGCTTTACAATTGCATTATCTATAAAGTATTGTTGAATTTCCTCACTGTGCTTTTCCTTAATGATAATCATATCGTATGGATTGAGCTTTTCCTTAATCGCATCAATAGTATTGGAAGTTGTGAGCGACTTGAATGTCATCGGTTCACTGTTTGTTTGAATCGGTAACAACTCGTATTTTAAGTGATACTGTGTAATATCTTCAATATTGTCATACGTCATAAACGCTATGTTTTGAACGTTTTCATTCTGAATAAACGAATCAAACTGAGTTCCTATGCGCAATCTGTTTTCTACACTTGTAATTGGAGCTGAACTTGTCAAATTTGAAAAGAAAGATCGCGGAAGTACTAGCATAAAGAATACGAATATTGCAATGCTGTAATAGGTGTATTTTTTGTTGGATTGATAAATTAAAATGCTAAGAAAGAAAAAGAACGCCAAAAGTAAACTTCCCATATAGCGATAGTAACTTGCCAATTCGCCAGCTTCTTTCTGTGTAATTTCATAAAAGACAAACGCATAAATGAATAGCAACAGAATAGCATAACCAACAATTGCTAAAAACATCGTACTAGCTAAGATTGCAAAACTATATTTTTGAGGAAAATACGATAGCAATTGCTTTCGATGATAGAGTGCGATGCTGATTAACAGTAGTATAATAACCAATGCACTAATTTTTATGTTTGATGCATCTTGCAGAAACGACAAGTTGATTCCTGTATATTTTTTAATATCTTTTTGAAGCGTAGCAGGCTTTAAAATGGCACTTCCAATTTCTTGTCCGCCAAAGAAAAAAGCATCTACAAACGAATCACGAATTGGATAATAATGATCGGGCGGATTCATGATATTATCAAACGTAATCTGTGAGGTCGTTTTGGAAATTGGTTGTGTATTTTTAATAGAAATAAAGACTTTCCAGCTTCCAAAGCAGCTTAAAACAATCAAACCAGCCAATACAAGTGGTTTTACTTTTTGTAAAAATTGCTCACGAATGTTACTCGTAAAAAGATAATTTACACCAACAATGCCTAAACCAATCACGCTGAATAAAATTCCAATCGGTTTTGTTAATGTCAACGCAGCTAGTGGAATTGCTGCAAATAGCAATGCTTTGTTTTTATCTTTCAACAGAAAATACAATGCCAATCCAACGCCTAAAAGCATCGCGATAAAGTTATCAGCATACAAGAAGTAAATCGGCGTACACAATACTTGATATGCAACAAAAAGTAAAATGCAAGTCAATATAAGGTTCACGTAATTTCGTTTTCGTTGATAGCAAATCATCGGAATAAACGCTAATGAAAAAACGACATGCGCAGAAATACTGATGCCTTCATGTAAATTGCCCGAAATTGTTTTGTTGAAATAGTACTGAATCAACGTGGTAATTCGCGGATATTCTGGGAAATCAGCAAAGTTTAAACCGTACATTTCGTTGGTTACTACTAATTCTTTCAATGCAACTGCCCAAAAGCTAAATTCATCCCAAGCGGAAAAATAGGAACTTCCGTAAAGCAAAAAACTTAGTCCGAATAGTACAATGAAAATTCGCAATGGAAATTCAATTAAAACTTCGGTGCTATCACTTTTAAAGTGTTTGTAAGTATAATATCCAAAACTTACCAAACCGAGCGCATACAACAGATACGATACAATTTGCAAAATGTTGAACATAAGTGCAATTGTCAGTAAAGTTCCAATGCTACAAAATGTCAAAATAGGAGAGAAGCCAGCATAAATGTTGAATTTACGCTGTACAAAAATCATGCTTCCCAAAAGAGAAACTAATACGAGTATGGATTTAATGATGAGTGCGAACATACAATTACAAACGTACAATAAAATGTTCTTTTACTTGCTCTTTGCGGAAAAATACAAATCCCCAAAAGAACGTATCGACAGTTACAGTAACTTTCGGATGCTCTTTAATCGTTACCCAAGCTTCGGTCATGTCTTTGCTCCAATGGATATCGTCAAAAATAAAAACAGTATCGTTATGAGCAGTACTGAGTAATGTTTCAAAATACTGCAACGTCGCTTCTTTTTGGTGATTTCCATCAAAATAGACTAAATCATAGTTGTGTTCAGCTGCTTTTAGTAAGGATTTAGAAAATTCTTCTACATGAATAGAAACAGTATTAAAGTTGTATTTTTTGAATTGTTTTTGTGCGATTTGAGCCGTTTCAGGACAACCTTCCAATGTTAATACTTCGTCTGCTTCTTTCATGGCAATAGTGCCAATTCCTAATGAAGTTCCTAGTTCCAAACATTTTTTTATGTCTAAATATGGAATCAATCGCGCTAAGAGTTGTGCACGTTTTTTAGTAATTCCAGCATTTTTTGCAATGGCGGAAACTTTTCGCTTGTTGGATGAAAATACTCTGCTGCCTGCACCAAAATCTTTTACCTCAATAATGGAATGATTGTTAAGTAACTCCATCCTGTATTGATCAATAAATGGATATTCATGAAATTTCTTTTTGTTATAAAAACACTTCGTAATCAAGTCATACACAAACGGCGAATGTACACCATGTTGATTGCTTGATGTTGCTAAAAATCGAAAATAGGCAAAGATTTGATACCACATAATTAACCTTTATTAACCTTCCATTTTTGCAGCCAACTCAAACCAGCGTTCGGTTTTGTCTTCCGAATCTTTAATGATTTTCTGCAATTCCATTGATTTCTCCTGAATTTCTTCTTGAGACAATTCGCCAGAAACAAATTCTGCTTCAATCTTCTCTTTATCTTCTTCCAAACGCTGAATGTCTTTTTCCAAACGTTTGTATTCTTTCTGTTCGTTATGCGTTAAATTTTGTGTTGTATCATCTTGTCGCCACGACTTCTTTTCTTTCTTTTCAGTAGACTTTTCAGGAGCTACACTATCTTCATATACTCTAAAATCTGAGTAATTTCCAGGGAAATCTTCAATGACACCATTTCCTCTAAATATAAATAAGTGATCTACAATTTTATCCATGAAATACCTGTCGTGAGATACCACTAACAAACAACCAGGGAAATCAAGTAAAAAGCTTTCTAATACGTTCAATGTCACGATATCTAAATCGTTTGTTGGCTCATCAAGAATTAAAAAATTAGGATTCTGAATCAAAACAGTACACAAATACAGACGTTTCAATTCGCCACCAGACAATTTCTCTACAAAATCATACTGACGTTTTCTATCAAACATAAAGCGTTCTAGCAACTGTGCAGCCGAAATTAAACGCCCTTTTTTTAATGGAATATATTCTCCAAACTCTTTAATGACATCAATTACTTTTTGCCCTTCTTTCGGATTGATTCCACTTTGTGTATAATATCCAAATTTAATAGTTTCTCCAACAATTACTTTCCCTGAATCTGGTTTTAAATTCCCTGTAATCATATTCAAAAACGTAGACTTTCCTGTTCCGTTTTTTCCAATGATACCAACGCGTTCGCCCTTTTTGAAGACATATTCGTATTTGTCTAGTAAAACTTTATCTTGAAACGACTTCGAAATGTTATGCAACTCCAGAATTTTACTTCCAACACGTTCCATGTTAATTTCCAATTGTACTTCATGTTCATTACGACGTTTGTGTGCTCTTTCTTTGATGTCGTAAAAATCATCGATACGTGACTTTGATTTTGTCGTTCGTGCTTTGGGCTGACGACGCATCCAATCGAGTTCCTTTTTATATAAGTTTTTTGCTTTTTCAACCGAAGCTTGCTCAGACTGAATTCGTGCTTCTTTTTTATCTAAGTAATAGGAATAGCTTCCTTTGTAACTGTATAATTGTCCGTTTTCTAATTCTACGATTTCATTGCAAACTCGTTCCAAGAAATAACGGTCGTGCGTTACCATAAAAAGGGTAATGCTTTCTTTTTTGAAAAACTCTTCTAGCCATTCAATCATTTCCAAATCGAGATGATTCGTTGGCTCATCCAAGACTAATAAATCGGGTTTATTGATTAAAACAGTTGCTAAACCTAATCGTTTCTTTTGTCCACCAGATAAATTGCTGACTTTTTGCGTTAAATCTTCAAGCTTAAGCTTAAATAGAATTTGTTTGTATTGCGTCTCAAAATCCCATGCATTGTGCAAATCCATCTTGTCAAATGCATTTTGGTACGCTTCTGAATCATCAGGATTCAGCAAAGCACGTTCATAATTTGCAATAACATCTAAAATTGGATTATCAGAAGCAAAAATGGTTTCTTCTATCGTAAGCGTTGGATCTAAATCTTCTTTTTGAGATAAAAACGCCATGTGAATTCCTTTTCGCATCACAATTTGCCCACTATCGGCTTCTGCATTTCCTGTGATAATATTTAACAGGGAAGTTTTTCCAGTACCATTTTTGGCAACGAACGCTATTTTTTGATCTTTATTGATTCCAAAAGAGATATTGTTAAACAAAACGCGTTCACCAAATGACTTTGAGATATTTTCGACGGATAAATAATTCACTTTGTTGATTTTTTTACAAATTAAAAATAAAAAGATCAGATATGTTGCATAGAATTTTATTATTACTGCGTAAAACTTATATTTGCTTGTTAAACAACAGCACATAATTAATGAATTTGAAAGCCCCAATATCAATTCTAATCATTTTCTTCTTGTTAGCATCTTGTGTTACTAATAAGGATCTCACGTATTTTGGAGAGAAAGAAGGTGATAAAGAGCTTATTGAGCAGTCTATAAAATTAAACTCAAAACCATACAGAGTTCAAATTGGCGACTTGTTATCGATCAGTATTAAATCTACAGACGCAAAATTGGTGGCAATGTTTCAACCAGTAGCAGCAGAAAATGCAGCAGGTTTACAATCGGAGCAAAGTTTATACTACAATGGTTTTACAGTAAGTAATCACGGAAATATTGAAATTCCAATTCTTGGGAAGCTAAATGTGTTGGCGTATACACTTGACGAAATAGAAGGAGAAATCAAAAAGAAATTACTAGAAGAATATTTTAATAAAGCAGAAGATTTATTTATTGTGGTAAAATTAGCAGGTTTGCGTTTTACCGTAACAGGAGAAGTTTCAAGTACTGGAATTTATACTTTATATCAAGATCGTGTCAATATTATAGAAGCGTTGGCAAGTGCAGGAGATATTACTACAGTAGGAAACAGAAAAGATGTTTTAATTATTCGTCAATATCCGCAAGGACAAAAAATTCATCATATCGATTTAACAAGTATTGAGGCTTTCAACTCTCCGTACTATTATATTCAGCCAAACGATATGGTATATGTAAAGCCGCTTAAACAAAAGTCGTTAGGAACAGGAACTACCTTGATACAATCAATTACAACTGTGGTTACAGTATTGTCATTAATAACAAGTGTATTAGTATTGTCTAGAAATCTATAGGAACATGGAAGAAGAGTTTGACGAATTAAAATCACAAAATTCTTTTGATATCAAAGCACTCGCATTTCGAGCGCTCAATTACTGGTATCTGTTTGTGATTACTTTAGGAATTGCTTTTGTAGTTACGTATTTCTACAACAAACAACTCGAACGTATTTATAGTATTGAAAGTTTAATTTCTATCAAAGAAGAGCAAAATCCGTTCTTTTCTTCAAGCATGAATCTTACGTTCAATTGGGGAGGCGCAAGCGATAAGGTAGAAACTACAAAAACAACATTAAAATCCAGAGTACATAACGAAAGTGTAGTGCGTTTGCTGCAATCATACATTCATTACAAAAAAGATGGATTGTATCGTTTGGTCGATATTCATACCGATGCACCTTTTATTGTAAGTTTAGATGAAACAATTCCGCAGCTTACGGATACGCCTATAAAAATTGTATTTAAAGACGAGCAAAATTACACCGTAAGTATTGATTTTTCTGAAGAAAGAGTATACAGAGGATTAAATTACAAAGAAAACAAAGCTTCTAGTTTTTCGCCAGATGGAACAGCATATTCTAATGACTTTGTAATGAATGCTGAAGCGAAATCGCCATATTTCAAATTTGCATTGACATCACGAAGAGATACACAAATTAAAATTGGAGAACCTTATTATATTTACTTAACGAGTTTAAATTCTGAAATTTCTAAATATCGTTCTATTAGCGTAGGACTAAAAGTGCAAGGAGCTTCAATGTTGGTGTTGAGTCTAACAGGACCAAATAGAGCAATTTTGGCAGATTATTTAAATGTCACAACAGAAATCTTAAAAGAAAAGAACCTCGAAGAAAAGAACCAATTTGCTACAAATACAATCACTTTTATTGATAAAATGATTATTGGTGTAGAGGATTCATTACGAAAAGACGAGCAAAAGCTAAAAGAATACAAACAGGATAACAAAGTATTTAATCCATCTTTAAAAGGAGAAGAAGTATTTGCCAAACTAAATCAATACAGTATTGAGAAGAATGGCTATATGCTTAAACTTGAATACTACAAACTCTTAGAGGATTACCTAACAAATAGTACAGACTTTAGATCGTTGCCTGCGCCAGCTTCTTCAGGAATTGATGATGCAAATATCGTAAACAATGTATCTACAATTGTTGGCTTATCAATACGAAGAGCTAAACTAGGTGAAACGGTTAAAAATGATATTTTCTTTAAAGAAATAGATCAAGATATTGAAGCAACCAAGCGTGTATTGCTTGAAAATGTAAAAACAGCACGATCGTCTACAGATATTGATATTGCTAATGTTAAAAGCAGAACGGCAAGAGCCAATGCAGAATTTAGAAAATTACCAGAAGAAGAACAGCAATTGTTCAATATAGAACGTAGCTACAAAATAAGTGAAGCGTCGTATACACTATTATTAGAGAAGAAAAATGAAGCAGGAATTGTAAAAGCAGCAAATGTTTCAGATGTAAAAGTAATTGACAGTGCTAAAGATTTGGGACAAGGTTCTATCTTACCAAACACAAGAAAAAACTATTCGATTGCTTTATTCATAGGTTTATTACTTCCATTAGGATTTGTGTTTTTGGTAACGATATTGGACAATAATATCAATACGCCAGATGACATTAAAAAATTATCAAACATTCCTATTTTAGGAATTGTGAGTAGAAGTAGAGCAAATAATAATTTAGTTGTATTTGAAAGCCCAAAATCGTCTGTAGCAGAATCATTCAGAGGAATTCGATCGAGTCTGCAATACATCTATAAAAACCTAGATAAAGATAAAACCAAAACGGTCATGATTACTTCTTCGGTCAGTGGAGAAGGAAAAACATTCTGTTCTATCAATGTAGCTTCTGTATTCTCATTAACAGGGAAAAAGACGGTTTTAGTTGGTTTGGATTTGCGTAAACCTAAAATTTTCGGTGATTTCGGAATTACCAATGAAGTTGGAGTTGTAAATTATCTCATCGGACAAAAAGAGCTCGATGAAGTCATTCAAAGTACAAAATACAATAACTTAGATGTGATTACTTCGGGACCAATTCCGCCAAATCCATCCGAATTATTAATCAGTCAACAATTAGAAGAATTTATAGCAGAATTAAAGCAACGCTATGATTATATCATATTAGATACGCCACCATTAGGATTGGTATCTGATGCGCTCGATTTAGTAAATCATGCAGACGCAACAATATATATGGTTCGACAAGACTATTCAAAGAAAGGCATGTTGAATATCATAAATGAAAAGTATAAAAAGGGAGAAGTCAAAAACATAAGTTTCGTATTCAATGATTATCGCCAAAAAGCCAAATACGGTTACGGCTATGGTTACGGTTATGGATACGGCTATGGTTACGGAAGTTATGGAAATGGATACCATGAAGAAGAAAAACGATCACTGTTATCACGACTCACAAAACCTTTTAAAAGAAGATAAAACTAACAATCCCCAAATAATGAAATGCTTTTAAAGTGTTTCAATAAAGCGATTATGACGATATTAGGAATATCCGCATTTTACCATGATTCTGCGGCAGCAATTGTTCAAGATGGCAAAGTAGTAGCTGCAGCGCAAGAAGAACGTTTTACACGTAAAAAGCACGATCCTGCATTTCCTACAAATGCAGTAAAATACTGTTTGGAACATGTCGGAAAAACAATAGATCAACTAGATGCAGTTGTTTTTTACGACAAACCATTATTAAAGTTTGAACGTTTATTAGAAACCTATTATGGCTTTTCGCCGAAAGGTGTCGCTTCTTTCATAACTGCAATTCCGGTTTGGTTGAAAGAAAAAATGTTCTTAAAAAAGTTGATTAAGGATGAATTAAAAGAAATTCAACCATTCAACAAAAAAACACTAAAACTATTGTTCCCCGAACATCACCTGTCGCATGCTGCAAGTGCCTTTTATCCGTCGCCGTATCAAAAAGCAGCGATTCTAACCTTAGATGGTGTAGGTGAATGGGCAACAGCATCCATAAGTTTGGGAGATGGAAAAGATATTACGATGTTGAAAGAACTGCAATTTCCACACTCTGTCGGATTGTTGTATTCAGCATTTACCTATTTCTTAGGATTCAAAGTGAACTCAGGAGAATACAAACTCATGGGATTGGCACCGTACGGAAACCCAAATTCGGAACGTACAGAAAAATTCAAGGAAATCATCAAAACGAAACTCATCAAAATAAACGATGATGGTTCTATTTGGTTAGATCAGAAATACTTTAACTATGCGGTTGGTTTGCGCATGGTATATGATAAAAAGTGGGAAGAATTATTCGGTTTTCCTAGAAGAACATCCGAATCTGAATTTGAACAACATCATTCCGATTTAGGATTGGCAATTCAAGAAGTAACGGAAGAAATCATCATCAAACTAGCCAAACACGCCAAAGAAATTACAGGCGCAGACTATTTATGTATGGCTGGTGGAGTTGCATTAAACTGTGTAGCGAACGGAAAACTACAGAATGAAAACATCTTCGAAGAAATATTCATTCAACCAGCAGCAGGAGATGCTGGCGGATCGTTAGGAGCTGCATTAACTGCATATTACACCTATTTTGAGCAAGAACGTCTAGTTGAACCAAACGATGCAATGAGCGGTTCGTATTTAGGACCTGAATTCTCAGACTTAGATGTAGAGAAAATCAATAGGAAATACAGTGCGAAAGCAACGTACTTCTCAGATTTCAATAAACTAACAAAAGAAGTCGCAACCTACATATCAGAAGGAAATGCAATTGGTTGGATGCAAGGTCGTATGGAATTTGGTCCGCGAGCTCTAGGACGCAGAAGTATCTTAGGTGATGCGCGAAATCCTGAAATGCAGAAAAAACTCAACCTAAAAATAAAATACAGAGAATCGTTTCGACCGTTTGCACCATCAGTGTTATCGGAAGATGTAAACGAGTTTTTTGATTACGAAGGTATTTCACCATACATGTTATTGGTACATAAAGTACATCCGAAAATAAAACATGAAATCCCTGTAAACTATCACGAATTACCAATTCGCGAAAAACTATATGTGCAACGTTCGTCATTGCCAGCAATTACGCATATTGACTTTTCTGGAAGAATTCAAACAGTACACAAAGACACCAATTCAGAATATTGGGAACTCATCAATGAATTCAAGAAAATTACAGGTGTTGGAGTTGTGGTAAATACAAGTTTCAATGTACGTGGAGAACCGATTGTATGTACACCAAATGATGCGTATCGCTGTTTTATGCGTACAGAAATGGACTATTTGGTCATTGGAAATTACGTGTACAAAAAAGAAGATCAACCGAGTTGGCAAGATACGGACGACTGGAAAGAAGAATTTTTATTAGATTAGTGACCTGTGTGGAAAACAATTAAATATAACCTCATTGTATTATTGGTGCTTATTGTACTGATAGAGATCATCTTGCAGTTTTTTCCGGTGCCAGATCCGTATGAGAATGCTAAAAAGAATATGTTCTATCCGCCGATTGGAAACATGTATATCGAATCGCAATTTGATCCGAATACAAAATTTAAATTTGCTACGGAAGAAGGTTTGTTAGGGTTTGATGCATATAAGGAAAAGACAAACTTTACGGTAAACAATGTTGGTTTTCGCGGTGATGAACTCAAAATGCCAAAACCTGATACTGAATATCGAATTTTTGCTATTGGCGGAAGTTCTACGGAAAGTCTCTATGTAGATGATACTGATGTTTGGACGCAAGTTTTGCAAGAAAACCTCAATCGTGACAATTATCAAAACAAAACGGTAAAAGTATACAACGCAGGAAAATCGGGTGATAATATCCAAGATCATGTTGCTATGTTATCACACAGAATCATACACTTGCAACCAGATGAAGTTATTGTTTTTTGTGGAATCAACGATGTTACACGTTTAATGTTGGATGACAATCCACTAAAATTCAACGTAACTGAAAAAGTAGATGAAGAAGTTAGTTTTGGTAAAATGTTAGGTGTTTTCTTGTATGAATTTCAAATTCCGAGACGTTTATACTACGCGTTCAAAAGTGAAGAAGATGCACTAGAAACTATTGAAATCCAGTCCAATTACAAGAAAAAAGTAAAAAAGACACAAGCGCGACCTGTTGAAAATCAATTACCTACAACCGATTACGGCAATTATGCAAATAAATTAAAAACCTTAATTGGGATTTGTCAGGCGAATGATATAAAGCTTATATTTGCGACGCAAGTAGTAACTTGGGATACGGAAGAAGAAGCTTTGCAAAATTGGCATTGGATGACGTCTCGCGGCGGTATTCGTTACAACGCAAAAATGCTCCAGCAAAAAGTTGATAGCATCAATGATATCACAGTTAATGAAAGTGCAAAACTTTCGATTCCTGTATTCAAAACGGATTCAATCATTCCAAAAACAAGTGCTTATTTGTACGACGATTGCCATTTTAATCCTGCGGGAAACAAAAAAATGGGCGATGAATTAGCAACATTTATAAAGACCTTAAATCAATAAAAATATGGAGTTTTTAAAAGATCTATTCAGATTCTTAAAAGAACGAAAAAAATTCTGGCTTTTGCCAATGATCATTGTTTTACTATTATTAGGAATCATCTTGGTATTAGGTGGCGGATCTGCCATTGCACCATTTATTTATACCTTATTCTAGAATATGAAACTTCCATAACAAGATATCGATACCTAAAAAGGTGATTATATGGAAGCTACATGTGACAAATAAAAAACAATACATACAAACACATGAAAGAAGATAATTCAAAAGTAATATTGGTCATGGTAATAGGTTTTTTACTTATTGCCACATACCTGCATTTTAAAACAGACTATTTAACCGCAGCCAAAGTTTTATTTATTATTGCGTTGAGTGTTGGTGTAGGTTCGTTTATTCCACCGTTAGAAAATCTTATTGTATGGATTTGGGGAAAAATTGCACTAGTTTTAGGATGGATTAATACAAAAATCATCTTATCGGTAGTCTTTTTTATCTTTTTAACGCCATTTGGGATTTTGTCAAGAATCTTCACGAAAAAAAGCGCATTAAAGTTAAAAAATGATTCCAAATCTACTTTTGTTGAACGCAACCATACCTACACAAAAAAAGATTTAGAAAATATTTGGTAACCTAAAACTCAATCCATTTTGGACAAGCCCCAAAAAAATAATACTTGGTTATTTGAAATATCTTCAAAAAGCAATGTACTCGATTTCAAATTCAAAGAAATTTGGCAATACAGAGACTTACTGATGCTTTTTGTACGTCGTGATGTCGTTACATTATACAAACAAACAGTCTTAGGACCTTTGTGGTATCTAATTCAACCTTTGTTAACTTCGGTAATATTTACCTTGGTTTTCAACGGAATTGCCGATATTCAAACAGGAACAGTAAATGCTTTTTTGTTTAACCTTGCGGGAATTACCATTTGGAACTACTTTGCAGAATGTCTCAAAGCGACTTCAGATACCTTCAAGAAAAATGAAAACATCTTCGGAAAAGTCTATTTCCCAAGAGTCATTATGCCGCTATCGATCACGGTTTCTAATTTATTAAAATTCGGAATTCAAATACTCATATTTACTGCATTTTACATATTCTTTGCATCGCAAGGGAAAGCTGGAGATTTATCGCCATTCTTACTATTATTGCCTTTAATCGTACTGATTATGGGATTATTAGGTTTAGGTTTGGGAATGATTATTTCATCAATGGTAACAAAATATCGCGACTTAACATTCTTAGTGCAATTCGGAATTCAACTAATGATGTATGTTTCTGCAGTCATGTATCCGATGGCAATCGTAACAAAAAAATTACCATCGTATGTTTCATGGATCGTAGAATACAATCCGCTAGCGCGTGTTATTGAATCATTCCGTTACATGGTATTTCAACAAGGAGAATTCTCATTACAATATATATTCATCACTTTAGGAATTTCAATCGTAGTATTCCTATTCGGATTGATCATATTCAACAAAACAGAACGTAATTTCATAGACACGGTATAATGCAGGAGAAAGAAGTCATATTACGTGTAGAAAGCCTATCGAAGCAATATCGTTTGGGCGTTATTGGTACAGGAACCATCAGTCATGATTTAAATCGTTGGTGGCATAAAATTCGTGGAAAAGAAGATCCATACTTACGAATTGGTGAACGAAACAAACGAAATTCTGTTGGAAAGTCGAACTATGTTTGGGCAATAAAAAATGTAAGTTTCGATGTGCGTAGAGGAGAAGTACTTGGAATCATTGGAAAAAATGGTGCAGGAAAATCTACTTTATTAAAGATTCTATCAAAAGTAACGATGCCAACTTCGGGAATCATCAAATCGAAAGGTAGAATAGCTTCCTTATTAGAAGTTGGAACAGGATTTCATCCAGAATTAACTGGAAAAGAAAACATCTTCCTAAACGGTGCTATTTTAGGAATGACCAAAGCAGAAATCAAATCGAAATTTGAAGAAATTGTAGAATTTGCGGGAGTGCAACGATATGTTGATACACCTGTAAAACGCTATTCTTCAGGAATGAAAGTACGTTTGGCATTTGCGGTTGCAGCACATTTAGAACCAGAAATATTAGTTGTAGATGAAGTGTTGGCAGTTGGTGATGCGGAATTTCAGAAAAAAGCCATTGGAAAAATGCAAGACATTGCCAAAGGTGAAGGAAGAACGGTTTTATTTGTAAGTCATGATATGGACGCCATTCAAAAATTAACGCAACGTACGGTAGTGTTGGCAGATGGAGAAGTTATTTTTGACGGTGATACAGACAAAGCAATTCAAGCATACTTAAATCAAGGATTAGATACAAAACCCTATCACGAATGGGAAAGTATGGAAAAAGCACCTGGAAACGACTTTGGTCGATTAAAAAGTGCGGCAATTCGTGATGAAAATGGTGATTTGCAAAATCGTTTCAGTGTGCGTGATGATATTTATGTGGATGTTACCTATTGGGATTTAAACACGGAATACAACAATACAGCAATCATTCATGTCGTAAATGAACGTGGACAACGATTATTTGCTTCCAACGAATTCAATGCGCCAGATTGGTTAGAATTTCATGATAAAAAAACAAAAGGAATCGTCACAGCAACCTGTAAAATTCCACGTCATTTCTTGGCAGAAGGACAATTTAGCCTATTAGTTGCAGTTGGAAACTACAATCCTGAAATTATTCATGCAGTAGAAGACAGCTTACTAAGTTTTGAAATATTTGATGATACAACTGGCGATGGCGTTCGCGGACCGTACGCAGGAAAATGGCCAGGAATTATGCGTCCAATGCTATCGTGGAAGATAAAAAAAGAACCTTTAGACTCAAAATAACCCAAAAATGAATCAAGCCTACATAAAACTTCGAAAAGACATCATTGCGTTGATTGAAGGTGAAAACCTAAAAGTCTTAGATGTTGGTTGTTCCAATGGAATCAACGGAAAATGGCTGCTCGATCAAGGAATGGCAACAGAAGTTATTGGTATAGAAACGCATAAAGAATCGGTTGTAAACGCAAAACAAAACATCACGAAAGTGATTGAAAAAAGTGTTGAAGACGAAGCATTATTGGAAAGTCTAAAAGGAGAAGAATTTGATTATATCATTCTAGGTGATGTTTTGGAGCATTTGATTGATCCGTGGCATGTGCTTTCATCTTTAGAAAAATCATTGAAATCATCAGGAAAAATGATCATTTCATTGCCAAACGTACAACACTTAGAAACCATAAAACATTTAGTGTTCAAAGGAAAATTTCCGTACGAACCAAGTGGATTATACGACAAAACACACATGCGTTGGTTTACGCTCAAAAATATAGAAGAATTAGTGGATCAATCGGATATGAAAATTGAAAAATTAACGCGTGTCATGCGATACAGTGCATACAAAGGCGGATTTCCATTCATTCCAAGAGTTTTCAAGAAATTGGGATTATTCAAAAACTTCTTTACATTTCAGTATGTATTTCGCTGTGTAAAAAAATAACATGCTATTTTCTGCCGTCATATTATCAAACACTAAAAGTCAGTCCATTTTCGACATGACGCTGCATTGTATTGAAAGTATGATAGAAGCTGAAAAAGAAAATTCAAACATCAAATTTGAAGTGCTTTTAATAGAAAGCAACAAGCAAATTCACGATTCTCCATTCAAGTTTCCAGAAAATGTAAAAGTGATTATTCCTACGGAAGATTTCAACTTTCATGCGTTCCTAAACATAGGAATCAAAGCGGCTACAGGAGAATTTGTTGGTTTATTCAACAATGATTTGATCTTTAAAAAAGATTGGTTTACAGAGATTCTAAAAGTAAAACAACAACATCCAAAAGTGCAATCGTTTTGTCCTGTGGATTATGATGCTAAATTTACGCCGAAGTCTTTTTTTGAAGGAAACCCATATTTATTTGGCTACAAAGTGCGTCGTCATATAGTTGGTTGGTGTATTATAGCAGAAAAATCAATGTTTGATAAAACAGGTTTATTAGACGAACGTTTTAGCTTTTTCTATGCCGATGATGAATACAGTTTACTATTGCAGAAATATGGTAAAAAGCACGTCGTTGTAGCAAATTCGGAAGTTTCACATCTTGAAAGTAAAGTTTCCAAAGAGCTAGAAAAAAAGAAAAGCGCGTTCTTTGATGATGTTGTAATTCCTGAAAAGGACATTCCAAAATACATATTCACGGAACAAAATCGTTGGATGTTGGAGCGTAAAAAATTATTGCAAGGACATATCATCTTTCATAAAAAATGGGGAAGTCCTAAAACGGTGGCGATAAAATCAAAAATTGGACGTACTTTCATAAAAAACGGATTGGGTTTTTTGAACAAATATTTCATGTAGATGAATGTACTTTTTTTAGTAAATAACACCAAAATATCTCCAAACGCTAATGGCGGAGCATCTGTGTATTTTAGTCATATGCAATTGCTTGCGAAACTAAACTACAATGTTCATGTATTAATGGTAGATTTTTCGGATAAACAAAAGGCAAGACTTTCGTCAGGTGTAAACGCTGAGTATATTCAAGAAATTACAGGATTTTATTCGGAAATAAAGCACTTTCAAGTCGCGCAAATTCATCCGAAAGGAATTGTTGATCGTATCAAAACGGCAATTTCGGCACCTGAAAAGTTTGAATACTTCTTTGTGAATTCAGCTAATGAAAAAGTAATTAAACAATACATTTCAGAAAACAAGATTGATCTCGTTTGGGCGGAATGGCGTTGGACGGCAATTTTAGCGAACTATTCAAATCTAGATATTCCAATCATTTATGCACATCACGATTGGGAATTTAAGTTACGAAAGTTAAAAAGCAAGCTGTCGTTTCTGCAAAAATTCCATTTAAAACAAAAGAAAAGAGTAGAGTTGGACTTGGTTAAACGTGTTTCAGGTTGTGTTTCGGCCTCGTTCACAGAAACGCAAGAAATCATACAATACGGAAATCAAAACGCAGTCTACATTCCATTGACCTATAAAAAGGTTGAACTAACTGAAAATAGCTCAAAAACACCATCAATCGTCCATTTAGGCGGAATGGGAACAACGGCAAATCGCATCGGATTAGAACGATTTTTAGAAGTCTGTTGGAATGATCTCAAAGAAAAAATACCAAACGTCACACTCAAAGTCATAGGAAACTTAAAATATGCTTCCGAGTCTTTAAAAAATCGCTTGGAAGATCAGCAAATAGAATGTTTAGGTTTTGTAGAAGACTTAAAACCATTGCTAAAACCGTATGACATTCACATCATTCCGTGGGAATACAACACGGGAACACGCACACGAATTCCGTTGGTTTTCAATCATTCGCAAGTTTTGGTGTGTACAAAAGCGGCAGCAAGTTGTTATCCAGAAGTCGTTCACAGTCAAAATAGTGTCTTAGTCGACAATTTGCATGACATGACAGCACAATTGATAGATTTGTATAACAACAGAGAAAAGCGGATATTTATAGGCGATAACGCTCGAAAAACGTTCTTACAAAGCTTTACAGCGGAACAACAATTAAGTAAGTTGAAATCGTTTGTTGAGTCTTTAAAATTATAAATGTTGAATGCTGAATTTTAAATTATAAATAACACAAATGTCAGTTCGAGTGATTTTACATTGAGTAAAAACGAAATGAAAAATAGTATCGAGAACAGTTTTGAAGTTACATTTGTAATTACGTTTCGCAGTAGTTCTCGATAGTTCTACTGAGCTTGCCGAAGTACAAATTTGCTTTGCAAATTCACTCGAACTGACGTTAAAAGCAAAACGAATAATCAAAAAGACAGATAACCAAAGACCTAAGACCCAACAACCAAAGACCAATAAAAAATGAAACAAACCTACATCATAGCAGAAATCGCACAAGCACACGACGGAAGTCTAGGAATGGCGCATGCGTATATTGATGCTGTGGCAAAAACGGGTGCAAACGCTATTAAATTTCAAACGCATATCGCTGTGGCGGAAAGTAGCATTCACGAACCTTTTAGAGTAAAATTCTCAAAGCAAGATGCAACGCGTTATGAATACTGGCAACGTATGGAGTTCTCATTACCGCAATGGAAAGAACTCAAAGCGCACTGTGATGAAGTTGATCTAGATTTCCTTTCCTCTCCATTCAGTAATGCTGCTGTAGATTTGTTGGAAGAAGTAGGTGTGTCGTGTTACAAAGTTGGTTCTGGGGAAGTAAACAACTTTCTATTGCTAGAAAAAATAGCTAAAACAGGAAAACCAATCATCATTTCGTCGGGAATGAGTTCGTTTGCAGAATTAGATGAAACAGTCGCTTTTCTCAAAGAAAAAAACTGTGAATTCTCCATATTGCAATGTACAACCTCGTATCCAACAGCGCCAAAACAATTTGGATTAAACGTAATTCAAGAATTAAAAGAAAGATATCAAGTCAAAATTGGATTCTCCGATCATTCATCAGGAATAGAAGCGGGAATTGCAGCTGCGACACTTGGTGCAGAAATCTTGGAATTTCATGTAGTATTTGACAAAGAAATGTTTGGACCAGATGCAAAATCATCACTCACATTTCCAGAAACAACAAAACTAGTCAGCGCAGTCAGAAACATTGATGAAGCGTTGAATCATCCAATAGACAAAAAAGACAACTCACAATATTCAGAATTAAAGCAAATCTTTGAAAAATCGTTAGCAATCAACAAAGATTTACCAAAAGGACATGTGTTGACTTTTAATGATTTAGAAGCTAAAAAACCTAAGAATTACGGAATATTGGCTTCAAAATTCCAAGAAGTCATTGGGAAAACGTTGGTAAATGATATGAAACAGTGGGATTTTTTGAATGAAGAGGATATTGTTTGAATCTATTAATTTTAAATGTTGAATGCTAAATTTTAAATTAATAAGTAACGCAAACGTCAGTTCGAGTGAATTTGCAGAGCAAATTTGTATCGAGAACAGCTATGATATAAAAAACGTTTTGATTTCAAAGTAGTTCTCGATACTAAATTCTTTCAGAATTTCACTCGAACTGACGTTGAGCGTAAAACGAATAAAATAAAGGTAAATCAATAGAAAGCCAGAAGCTAACAGCTAAAAGCAGAATAACAAATGAACAAACGAAAAATATGTGCCGTAGTTACCGCACGACCATCATACAGTAGAATCAAAACTGCGCTCAAAGCAATTCAAGAGCATCCAGACTTAGAGTTGCAATTAGTTGTAGCAGGTTCTGCGTTATTAGGTCGTTACGGAAACGCGGTCAATGTGATTGAAAATGATGGTTTTAAGATCAATGAAAAGGTATTTATGGTCTTGGAAGGAGAAAATCCAACGGCGATGGCAAAAACCACAGGTTTAGGAGTTATGGAGCTTTCAAACGTATTCTACAATCTAAAACCAGACGCGGTAATTACGATTGCCGATCGATTTGAAACCATTGCAACAAGTATTGCAGCGGCGTATCAGAACATTCCGTTAGTGCATATTCAAGGTGGAGAAGTTACGGGGAATATTGATGAAAAAGTACGTCATGCAAACACGAAATTAGCTGATTTACATTTAGTCGCTTCCGAAGATGCAAAAGATCGTGTCATAAAATTAGGTGAAGATCCAGCGTATGTCATCAATACAGGTTGTCCGTCGATTGACATTGCAAAAGAAGTGTTAGATACGGCAGATTATGAATTTGATCCAATCAAAAAATATGGTGGAGTTGGAGCTGATTTAGACCTTTCTAACGGCTATTTAGTAGTAATGCAGCATCCAGAGACCAATCGTTATAAATCGGCGAGAGAAGATGTATTATGTACCTTAAAAGCTATTCACGAGCTTAACATTCCGACGTTTTGGTTTTGGCCAAACGTAGATGCAGGTTCAGACGGAACTTCAAATGGAATTCGCTATTACAGAGAAAATTTCAATCCAGACAACATTCGTTTCTTCAAAAACATGGAACCGAACGACTTTTTACACTTGCTAAAAAATAGTGATTGTTTGGTAGGAAATTCGAGTGTGGGAATACGTGAATGCTCGTTTATTGGTGTCCCAACGGTAAATATCGGAACGCGTCAAAATCGTCGTCAACGTGGTAAAAACGTAGTTGATGCTGAATATGACAAGGAATCAATAAAAGCAGCGATTCAAGAACGAATTGATAAAAAAGGAATACTTTCGGAGCATATCTATGGAAATGGAAACTCTGGAAAACAAATCGCAGAAGCATTGGCGAACACTGAGTTAATCGCGCATAAAACAATTATGTACTAACTCAATGTTGAATATTAAAGCATAAATAATGCAAACGTCAGTTCGAGTGAAATTCTGTCACATTGAGCGGAGTCGAAATGAAAGAATTTTTAGTATTGTAGCTGTTCTCGATACAAATTTGCTTTGCAAATTCACTCGAACTGACGTCTTGCAAGCAAAAAAATATTTTCGAATAACGAATAACGAATAAACAAAAAATGAACATTCTAGCAGTCATACCAGCAAGAGGTGGAAGCAAAGGTGTTCCAGGGAAAAACAAAAAACTACTCCATGGAAAGCCTTTAATTCAATACAGTATTGATGCTGCATTGCAATCTAAGCACATATCGGAAGTTGTGGTAACGACTGATGATGATGAAATTATTGCTATTGCGAAATCGCTTGGTGCGAATGTACCTTTTGTGCGACCAAAACACTTAGCGGAAGATACAACACCAACGCTGCCAGTTATTCAGCACGCAGTTTCACATTTTGAAGCTGAAGGAAAACAGTTTGATGCAATTTGTTTATTACAACCAACAAGTCCATTTAGACCAAAAGGATTTTTAGACAAAGCGTTGGAAACCTTTCAGGAAAAACAAACAGATTCTTTGGTATCTGTCTTAGAAGTTCCACATCAATACAATCCACATTGGACGTTTGAAGCCAATGATAATGGAGTTTTGCAGATTGCAACAGGCGAACAAAACATCATTCCAAGACGACAAGAGTTGCCAAAAGCCTATCACAGAGATGGAAGTGTTTATATCACCAAAACGAATGTATTAATGCATGAAGACTCGCTTTACGGAAACTCTGTTGCTTATATTGTTTCTGATGAGAGATTTTATGTAAACATTGATACGATAGAAGACTGGGAAAAAGCAACAGAACTAGCAAAAACGATTACACTTTGAAACTTGAAAAACATAGCATAACGAACTTTCATATTTCTTTTGATAAGAATGGATTTGATGTGCAATTATTCAAAGCAGCAAGCAGAGGAAGTAATTTGTATACTTTTAGCAGTGAATTGTTTGAAATTGTATGGTATTCATCAGATCATGATGAAGAAAAAATATTGAGTTTTATTAAAAACCTACATGATGATTCATACAAAACTTTAGAAAATACGTATAATGACTTAGGTGGTGTTTTTGAAGTTTTTATTTATGATAAAAAAAATTATAAATTATTAATTATAAATGATTTATATGGTGTTAATGGAAGTTTTTGTTTAACTAATAAAAAGCAACTAAAATTCTTCTTGAACTTTCAGAATTTCATCGAAATGCAAGTTCCATTACAATTTGATGAAGTTGGTGTACAAGCGCATTTTGCATTCGGTTATCAAGTGAAACCATTTTCATTACCATACAAAGGAATTTCAAGAATAGAAGGTGGAAACCTGCATATTTTTGATTCAAATTTAGATCATGCTACTAAGAAACTACCAATCAAATTTTCAACAGAAGAACCATCATTTTCATTAAAAGATGCAACAAGATCTACTGGGAAACTATTTTTTGGTGCTACTGCAGGAAAAGATAGTTTGGCATTATTAAGTCAAGTTTCAACAGGAGATTTACATATTAAAACAGGAAATTTTGGAAATGTATATGCCGCAGATGTAATTCAAGGAAAGGAAATTGCTGTGAAATTGGATGTTTCGTATGAGCATACAACGCTATGTGATGAAAATGAATTTGAACACTACGCTACAGAAATCGCCAATGTTTCTGGTGGGTTGGGAACAATTTCCTATGTTGACATGCTCAAGTTTGTCGATCAAGGAATTCCAAATGATTACAGTTATGTTATGGGAGAAGCTGGTGAATGTGTACGCATGTTCTTTCCAGAAAATTCAAATCTCGCGAAAGCGATGCACAACTATTTAACACCTAAAGAATTTTTAGAAAACTCATTTTCAGTAGATTATCAAGAATTTGTAAAAGCATATCCCGAAAATATTTCAACTGAAATTACCAAAAATTACAAAGGAGATTCAAATGCTGAAATTCTAGTCAATTTTTACAGAAAAGGACGTTTGCCTGGTAATTTTGGCAACAGACACAAGTTATTATCTGCGTATCGAAACAAAATAACACCATTTTTACACGAAGATTTCATCAAACAAACACATAATTTGCCTTATAAACGGTATGAACACGATCAAATTCATGAGCAAATTATCTATGAATCCAATCAAGATTTATTACACTTTTTCAGGAATCCAATCAAATCAGATGTGTCCGTTCAAGACTGGAATCATCGTATTTCCAACGAAATAGGAGTAAAGCTTTATGAGCTTTTAAAAAAACATATTGATGCCTTAAAAACCGTATTTGATACTAAGAAAGTACTGGCTTTGGCAAAAAAGCAACAAAAAAGTCCGAATAGAGGCGTTTATTTTCTTTTCAGAATCGTTTCAATGGCTATATTTGTCGACAATATCAATAACGCTGTTGCCCCATGCGAAAAAAGATAATTTCCATATTTGTGGGATACCAAAGTTTTGAAAATCATTACGCAAGTGATTTCTTTGAAACTCCCGAAAACATTGACATGTTGCTTTGGCATAACGTGAAGTCTTCTGCATTAGAAAAATTACCAAAAGACATTCAAACACAACAACTTCCCGCATTTGATTACAAAGGAAAAACAGATTTTTTACGCTATCTAAAAGCAAAATCTACCTTGCGTTACAATGATAAAACGCAAGCTTCTAAAAAACACCTTTTATACAGAGTCGCACCTGGAAAGAGTAATTTAAAGAAAAAGCTAAAATTTGGATTAATCAGTTTGTTGTCAAACTTCTATGCTTCCAAAAAAGGAATTCAAAAACTAGAAAATTCTTTCTTTAAACAAACACGTAAATCAAGCTATTATCAAGCGTGTTTGGCATATTTAAAAGAAAACAGACCAGATTTAATATATTGTTCTCACCAAGTATCAAGTTTGTCGCTAGCGCCTGTATTGGCAGCGCGTGACTTGGGAATTACTGTGGTAAGTTTTATACATTCTTGGGACAATCTTCCGAAAGGAAATAAAATGCTAAAAGCAGATCATTACTTCGTTTGGAGCGATTATATGAAGACAGAAATGCAAGATTATTATCCAGAAGAAGTCAAACAAAACAATATTACAGTTACGGGAACGCCGCAATTTGCTTGTTATACGAAACCTGAATATTTAATTCCAAAGGAGTTATTTTACAAAGCATACAATTTACCAACGGATAAAAAAATACTCTGTTTTTCAGGAAATTTCACTTCTATCGGAATGGATGATCCGTTGTATTTAAGGGATTTGGCTGAAGTTGTTAAAAAACATAATCAAACGAATTCAGAGCAATATCATGTTGTTTTACGTGCCAATCCAGCAGATTACAATCAAGGATTCATTCCAATTTTAGCAAAATACAAAGATGTTATTACGGAAGTTATTCCAACATGGAATCAAGTTGAGTTTCCATTGCCTGAAAATTATACGGTCAATTCGAATTTAGGCGTTTTATACAGTACGCTGTATTACAGTAGCGCAATTTTTAATATTGGTTCAACAATGGCACTTGATGCAATATTGCTAGGAAAACCAGCATTTTACTGTTATTATAAACAAGCCAATGGACACAAAGATTTTGACATTGACCGATTGTATCAATTTGTGCATTTCAAGACTTTTAATGCACATCCAAAGGCAGTTCATATGTTGCGAAAATCATCGGAATTAACTAAAATTTTACACAATTTTGATACTTTAGAACAACAAAATCATGACGAACGAGCGGCTTGGGCAAAAAGTATTGCTAAACATCCGTTAAATGAAGTCCGAGATAGAATGTATCACGCTTTTCAAAACCTATTGAGCTAATGCATATTGCGTTCTTACTTCCTGAATATCCACATAAAAAACTTCCGAAATCTGCGGGAATAGGGACAAGTACGAAAAATTTACTAAAAGCGTTAGTAGACAAAGGCTTGAAAATTACTGTCTTTACGTATTTTCAAGATGTACAAGAAGTATTTAAAGATGGTGAAATAACCATTCATAAAATAAAACTTCGAAAATATCCTGCATTGACATGGAAGTTGAATGAAGGAATCATCAATAAATACATCAATAAAATCATTAAAAAAGACAAGATTGATGTAATTGAAGTAGTTGATTGGACAGGAATTTCGGCAAATATGAACTTTCGCATTCCGCAAGTGATGCGTTTGCACGGAAGTGATACGTTTTTCTGTCATTTAGAAGGTAGAGAAATAAAGCAAGCGAATTTTAACCGTGAACAAAAAGCATTTCAAAAAGCAGATAAAATCATTGCTGTAAGTGAGTTTGTCGCAGAAAAAACAAATTCATTGTTTGCTTTAAATAAAGAGATTACGGTGATTCCGAATGGAATTTATATAGATGATTTTCAACCGAATACAGTTAAGAAAGTAGATGGAACAATTCTCTATTTTGGAACCTTAATCAGAAAAAAAGGAATTCTCGAATTAGCATATATTTTTAATGAATTGATTCAGAAAAATAGCAATTGTCAGCTATTATTAGTCGGAAATGATGCAAAAGATGCGAAAGAACAGCGTTCGACTTGGGAAATTTTTCAAGAGAAACTTTCTGCGGAAGCGTCAAAAAAAGTAAACTATCTTGGAGTGGTAGATTACGATCGCATGAAAGAACTGATTAATGAAGCAAGTGTTTGTGTATTTCCTTCCTTGGCGGAATCGTTCGGAATGGTGACAATAGAAGCAATGGCGCTAGAAAAACCGTTTGTAAATACAGATTATCCTTGGGCAAAAGAAATTGTAGAAGATGGAGAAACAGGCTTTTTGGTCAATCCGAAATCACATACTGAATTTGCAGAAAAGATCAATGTATTATTGACAGATGCTGAATTGGCTTCAAACATGGCAAAAAAAGGAAGAACAACAGCAATCAAACGATTTGATATTGTAAAAATTGCAATACAAAATATAACAGTTTATAACTCATTAGTAGGAGCGAAGTCATGAAATTTGCACTCATCATTTGTACATACATGCGCCCAAAACCATTGCAAACACTACTGCAATCGGTTACGGAACAAAGCTTGTATCCAGATGAAATATTGATTGTAGATGGTTCTCGAAATAAAGAAACTGAGCAAATGCTAAACCAAAACTCGTTCAAAAATCTCAAGTATTTTAAAGTTGATGATTCAGAACGCGGCTTGACAAAACAACGAAATTTCGGAATTAGAAATGTATCTAAGACAAGCGAAATTGTCTGTTTTTTAGATGATGACACAATTTTAGATACAAACTACTTTCAAAACTTACTAGAAACCTATAAAACCTATCCAAATGCGTTAGGAGTTGGTGGTTATATTACGAACGAAATCAGTTGGACAAAAATTACAGATGACGTAAAACCTAGCGGAAATTCTTTTGTGTATGATGGCTGGTTTCGAAACGAATCACAACGCTATAGACTGCGAAAAAAGCTAGGTTTACTGGATGATACAAAACCGTGTATTATGCCAATGTTTGCACATGGTAGAGCTGTCGGATTTTTGCCGCCATCAGGAAATACATATCCAGTGGAAGTCTTTATGGGTGGAGTTTCATCGTTTAAAAATGAAATATTTAAGCAAATCAATTTTTCAACTTATTTTGATGGATACGGTTTGTATGAAGACACTGATTTTACCTTACGTGTTTCTAAATTTGGACAATTATACGTGAATACTTCAGCGCAATTGGAACATCATCACGATGCTTCTGGTCGCCCAAATCAATACAATTATGGAAAAATGGTCGTCAAAAATGGTTGGTATGTTTGGCGCGTTAAATATCCGAAACCAACATTAAAAGCGAGAATAAAATGGAATGTTACCACTTTGTTCTTGGCATTTCTCAGATTTACAAATATATTTACCCAACCTAAAAAAAAGGAAGCCTTTACAGAATCACTTGGCAGAATTGTCGCTTGGTTCGCATTATGGTTTCAAAAACCCCAAATTGAAAGATGAGTTTTCTCAAAAATATATACAAACTATTGCCTTCCAAAGGTTTGAAAGAATCACTCAAAGAAGTGTATTTCAATCAAATTCGAAAGGAAAAATTCAAACGTAAAAACGGCAATTATAGCACTACTTTTGGAGGAAATGTAGAAGTTGCAACAAAACTTCCAATGTATTACGTTGTCAAGGATATAAATAGATACGAGACGTTTTACACCGTAAAAAAAGACGATGTTGTGATTGATGCTGGTGCAAATCATGCCTATTTATCAATTTACTATGGAAAAAAAGTTGGTTCAGCAGGAAAAGTATTTGCGTTTGAACCAGATAAAATAAACGTTGCAGAAATGGAAGCGAATATTGCACTGAATGCTGGTGTGGAAAATATTCAAATTCAAGAAGAACTCATCTGGAATGAAAATACGAAATTAGAATTCTTTGAAGCTGGAACAGTTTCTTCTTCTATTCATTACAAACCTGAAAATGCCAAAGCCATTTTAAAAGATGCGATAACAATTGATTCTTTCCAAAAAAGAGAGCAACTAGAGCGTTTAGACTTTGTCAAAATGGACATTGAAGGAGCCGAAATTGAAGCCATGGATGGATTGGTTGAAGTTTTAGAAAAATTCAAACCAAACTTTGCAATCGCTAGTTATCATTGGGTAAACGAAGAACAGACGTATAAAAAAGTAGAAGCATTTTTTAAGGAAAAAAACTATCCGTATAAAACCGTTTTTTATAAAGATGGTGAAGTCATAACCTTTGCGGGAAATAGCGTTGTCTAACATGAACTTTCTAATCATTACACACGTTTTACATGCCAAAAAACAGGCAGAATATCTTGCGTACGCGCCGTATGTAAAGGAAATGAACTTGTGGTTAAAGTATGTAGATAAAGTTACGATAGTAGCGCCATTACTGGCAGATAAGGAAATTCGCCCGATTGATATTGCGTATCAACATAAGAATATTGATTTCAGATCGATTCCTGCGTTTGACTTATTAACGTTGAAATCGAAATTGAAAACCTTGTTGGTATTGCCAATCATCTTTTTTAAAATTATTGGAGCGATGCGAAAAGCAGACCATATTCATTTGCGTTGTCCTGGAAACATTGGATTGATTGGTTGTGTTGCACAAATTTTCTTTCCATCAAAAACGAAAACGGCAAAATATGCTGGAAATTGGGATCCGAAGAGTAAGCAACCGCTAAGTTACCGATTGCAGAAACGAATATTATCCAATACATTTTTAACCAAAAAAATGAATGTTTTGGTCTATGGCGATTGGAAAAATCAAACAAAAAATATAAAATCGTTTTTTACGGCGACTTATCGAGATAATGATAAAGGCGAAATTTTAAAACGTACTTTTAATGATACAATTCAGTTTAGTTTTGTAGGTTCATTATCGCCTGGAAAGCGCCCGTTATTAACAATTCAGATTGTAGAAGAATTACGAAAACGTAAGTATAATGTATCTTTAGATGTGTATGGTGACGGCGCAAAGCGAAAGGAATTGGAAGATTATTTAGAAGAAAACAACCTAAATGAATACATAACTTTGCATGGAAATGTGGCTGCTGAACAAGTAAAAGAAGTTCATAAAAATGCACATTTCATGATGTTACCATCCAAATCAGAAGGTTGGCCAAAAGTGGTTGCAGAAGCGATGTTTTGGGGAAGTTTGCCAATCGTTACTAAAATTTCTTGTGTTCCTTACATGTTAGATCATGGAAATCGTGGTATTTTGATTGAACCAACTGTTTCAAATGCAGTTGTAGAAATTGAAAAAGTATTACAATCAGACGAAGTTTATCAAGAAAAAGTAGCCAAAGCGATTGAATGGAGTCGAATTTATACGCTTGATACTTTTGAAAACGAACTAAAATCATTGCTCTAAATGTTGAATGTTTACACAGATAAAAAATTCATAGAGAAGCATCCAAAAGGAGAGAAATTTCCATTGATATATGCGTTGCTGTTTGATGAGCGAGATGAATTTCCAGAAGTCAAAAACTACTATCAATTAGTTGATGCTATTGATGAAGCCGAAATAGCATTTTTACCATTTTCATGGAATTATTACTTAAATAAAGACTTGCAAGCAGAAGCAGAACATTTTATTAATGAATGTCATGCAAAGAATTTAAAAGTACTCACATATATATCAGGAGATCAAGGTGTAATGCCTACAAATAAAGACGTATACGTTTTTAGAAATAGTGGTTACAAAAGTAAAAAACTTAGAAATCAAATATCGTTTCCAGCATTTTTTAAAGATCCGTTGATGCATTATATCAAAGAAGAAAATCATCAAGTACGTGTAAAAGCTGCAAAACCTGTGATTGGATTTGTGGGACAAGCAACACCAAACTTATTGAAAGCTTCGAAAGATATAGGTTTGATTATGTATAGAAATTTAAAATTTCATTTAGGAAAAACACGTTTAGAGCCGCAGCAATGGTTTGCCGCGCCGTTTATGCGTTATAAATATTTGAAACGATTAGAGAAAAACTCTAACATAGAAACCAATATAATTTACAGAGAACGCTATCGAGCTGGCGTGCGAAAAAATCGTTCTGTAGATAAAACAACATACGAGTTTTACGAAAACATAAACGATTCCGATTATATATTTAATTTACGTGGTGCAGGAAATTTTTCAGTACGTTTTTATCAGACCTTAGCCATGGGAAGAATTCCTGTGTTGGTTGATACCGATTGTTTGTTGCCACTAGAAGGAATCATTGATTGGACGCACCATTGCATTCGAATTCCGCAAGGAACAGCACATGAAATGGAACAACGATTGTTAGAATTTCATAAAAACCTAACACAAGAAAAATTTGAAGAAATTCAAAAAGCAAACAGAAAGCTCTGGGAAGAGTATTTAACCCTGACAACTTTTTTTGCTAGGATTCATGATTTGTTGAAGGAAGGTAAGTTGTAAGGTTGTTTTGAGCTATTTAGTATTGAGAAGTTTCAAAGTATATTTAAAATTATCTAAAAAGAATTTAGTACCAAGAACAGCTTTGAATTCAAATATATCTCGACTGCGCTCGATATGACAGCAAGGATTATAAATGAAGAAATATTTTTAATAAGTTACTAGAAATAAATCACAAATGAACAAATTGACAATGAAGTTAAAATGTTAAATTATAAATGTTGAATTTTAAATTGAAAACTGTACTTCCTAATACCCAATACCCAATACCCAATACCCAATACCCAACACCCAACACC
>NZ_JBOEFY010000064.1:0-49436 GCF_050633145.1 Kordia sp.
CCTTTTCCATTATCACTAACGAGTACATCAATGCTGTTTTCCTTTTTTTGAATCTCCATCTTTACAGCTTTTGCTTCAGAATGCTTTACTATATTACTCAAACTTTCTTGAATGATTCGGTATATATGTAATTCTGCTTCTTGAGATAGCAAATTATCAATATTATCAATTTCTTCCGTAAAAAATAAGTCTGTATTTGCGTTAATATCGTATACCAACGCATTTATTGCTGTTGTTAATCCTAAGCGTTCTAAATTGGAAGGATGCAAACCTCTTGAAATGGTGCGGACTTCTTCTAAGGTTGAACTTGCGAGTTGTTCTGCATTTTCATCGCCTAAGTTTTTAGTGGTTTTGCTTAATAGCATTAATTTTTGTCCAACACTATCGTGTAACTCTCTTGCCACCCGTGAGCGTTCTTTTTCCTGTTGATTGATAAGCTTTTGTGAAAACTGTTCTTGCAGTGCTTGTTTTAAAATAGCAAATTTTCGAGCACGCATTAAATAAATAATTAGAAATAGCGCCAATAAACCTATTCCACCAAAAAACAGCCAATATTTTTTTATTCTATTTTGTGTATATAAAGCTTCTATTTTTGCTTCAGAGAGCTTTTTTTCTTGTACAAATAATAAACTATCCTTTAATTTTTCTTTTTTATATTGATACTTGATATCTAATTCTGCAAATTCTCGGATACTCTTTACATTTAAATCTTTTATTTGCTGTCGTTTATATAACCTATAATATGAGAAGGCAGTTTCATGCTGTTTTAAATCACTATAAGCGTTACTTAAAGCCAAATATCTATTAGCTAACTTACCTGTTGTTTCCATTTCCTGTAATAAATCCAAAGACTTTTTATAATAATGAATTGCAGTTTTTGGATTACCTAATTTTCTATACACATACCCAGAATTTTTATAACTCCTTTCTATGCCTATTTTATCATTTATTAAGCTGGAAATCTCCAAATTCTTTAATGAATAGCTTAAAGACTTTTTGTAATTCTTTTTAGCTCTTTCATAGCGTGCCAAAAAAGCTAAGGCATTTGCTTTACCTTTCAGGTAATGAATTGAATCTGCATATGAGAACGCTTGTTCTGCATATAGTTTGGATAACTCATTATCTACATAAACAACATAAAAACTACTATAATTATTAAGTAAGTTTACTTTTTCTTTATCATTTGGATATGTAGCTAACAAAGCTTTCACTTTGTCATAATATTTTT
Source organism: Kordia sp. (assembly GCF_050633145.1). GTDB lineage: Bacteria > Bacteroidota > Bacteroidia > Flavobacteriales > Flavobacteriaceae > Kordia. The sequence goes on from NZ_JBOEFY010000064.1 coordinate 1,229, forward strand.
TAGCTTTCAAACTATCTCGCTTACTTTGAAACAACCTTCCAAATAGGTTATAGGTAGTTGTTAATGAACTTGAATCTTTTAAAATTTCTCGTATTCGTAAGCTTTCTTGTATGGCTTTTAAACTCGATGTATACTCTTTATCTAGCCTATATTGTTCACATAAATGCTGTAAAATGGATGCCTTTTTTAGTAAGAAGTACGAATTAGCGGGTTTCTTATTTAAAATAGTATTAACGACATCTAATGCTTTTGTAAAACTTGATTGCGATGCATTAGGTTTAATAGATAAATATTTGATTCCATTCTCATATAAGTTTTCAAGTTTAAGGCTGTCACTTTGAGCAAATGATATATTCAAAAAAAGTATTCCTATAAGATGTACTACAAAGTTTTTCATGATGCCATTTTTTATACATTTAACGTGTTACTTTTATATGGAACACTCAATGTAATTACAGTTCCTTCTCCCAAAATACTTTCTAAATTCATATTGGTATTTATAATTCTGGCACGTTCAAACAGAGTTTTTAAGCCCAAACTCATATTTTTATATTTTGATTCAATATCAAAACCTTTACCATTATCACTAACCAGTACATCAATGCTGTTTTCCTTTTTTTGAATCTCCATTTTCACAGCTTTCGCCTCTGAATGCTTTACAACATTACTCAAACTTTCTTGAATAATTCGGTATAGATGGAGTTCTGTTTCTTTTGAAAGTGTATTGTCTATATTATCAATTTCTTCCGTAAAAAACAAGTCTGTATTTGCGTTAATGTCATATACCAAGGCATTCACGGCTTCGGTAAGTCCCAAACGTTCTAAATTGGAAGGATGCAAACCACGTGAAATGGTGCGGACTTCTTCTAAGGTTGAACTTGCCAAATTTTCCATATTCGGATTTTCTAATTTCTTGGTTTGTTTGGAAAGTAGCATCAATTTTTGTCCAACACTATCATGCAATTCTCTTGCTAATCGCGAACGTTCTTCTTCTTGTCCTTTGATTAAATCATGAGAGAATTGCTCTTGAAGTTCCTGTTTCGAAATGACAAATTTACGTGAACGAACTAGATAAATGATAGAAAACAGTGCTAATAGTCCCAATCCTCCGAAGAGTAACCATTGATTTTTTACTTTATTTTTTATGGATAGATTTTCAATCTTGACTTCAGCAAATTCTTTTTCTTTAGCAAAGAGCAAACTATCTTTTAATTTCTGTTTTTTAAAGGCGTACGTAAGTTCAAGTCCCTTTATTTTACGGATGTTTTTTTTATTATATATAGAATCAGAATATATTTTATGAAGTTTGGCACTAGCATACGCATCTTTATAATTCCCTATAGCTTCTTCAATTTCGCTTTTTTGTAAATATCCATTAAATATCCATTGTCTATGATTATCTTTTAATGCTAAATCTAAAGATTGTTTACAGTATTTTAATGCGTTTTTGTAATCCTTGGCTTCTTTGTATGCCCAAGCTAATTTATTGGAATAGATAATTTGATAAATAGGAATCTCATTTTTGACACCAAAATCAACACATTCTTTAAATAAAGTGATACTTTTTTTATAATCTCCTAATCCCAAATAGAATTTAGCTAATTGTGCTTTTAGATTGTTTAATCCACTTTGATCGTTTAATGCAGTGAATAATTTTTTAGATTTATCAAAATAAAAGAGCGCCGAATCGGGCTTTTTTGTGATCCCATAATCTTCACCTAAGGTAGAATAATTATGAGCAAGACTAAGTGTGTCTTTGTAGATCGTATTGATATGAATCGCTTTGAATAAATTTTCTTTGGCACGTTCAAAATTCCCTTGAAAATTATGAAGAATAGCCATATTGTGATGTAGGTTAGCAATTCTAAGAGAATCGTTTGTAATATCAAATTGCTCTTTTGCTTTTATAAACTGAGTCATGGCAATAGGATAATTTCCTTGATCATTATTAATAGCGGCAAGGTATTGGTAAATTTGACCTCGCAAGCTATTATTTAGAGATGCTTCAGGCAATAAATCTACGGCTTCGTTTAAGAGATTTTTAGCGCGTGGATTATCCCTTCCAAATAGACGTGAACCTATATTGAATAAAATATCGGCTTTTACAGTATCTATTTTAGCTTCTTTTAGTTCTTTTTCTAAATTGAGAATTACAGTATCTTTTTCTTGTTGCGCAAAAGACAACATGGTGCCAAGACAAATGAAAAGAAGAAGTGAGGGGATTATTTTTTTTGCCATAATTTAGTAGAGGTTAGATCAAAGATTTACTAAAAATACGAAATCTTAAGGTGATAATTTTTATATGTGATTGCAAGATAAAATCAAATGAAAATTATTTCAATAAGTAGCAATACGGATAGTATACGTAGTGGTACGTATAAATTCATAACAAAAAAATCCCAACATTGCTGTCAGGATTTTTTAATAAAGAAATTACTTAGTGGAGTCGGAGAGAATCGAACTCTCGTCCAAACAAGCAATTAAAATGCTTTCTACACGCTTAGTTCTTGTTTAATTTTCGACTAGTAGCTGACCAAAAACCGCCCACTATTAGCTTATCTTCTTAGTTGTAAAAACTACGGCGAAGTTACGTAGTCTCGATGTTGATTTTTATGGTGTCTCTAAATTGGTCGCCATCAACAAGGGCTACCAGGAGACATTCAGCTTTTCCGTCTAACGGAAACTGAGGCTAATCTTACTATAATTCAGATTATGCAGCTAAAGCGTAGTTATTTTCGCCATTTAAAAAGTTTGAAATATGAGATTTACGAGCTATTTCTCAGCGCTCGACGTGCTTACACTTCAATTCGACTCGCTGTCAAAACCAGTCGACCCCAATATGTTTAAGAACTTTTACTTTGTAAAAAGGATTGCGAATTTAGGAATTCTTATCAATCTTACAATAAATAATCATCAAAAAGCATGCAAAACACACTTTATGATGATATATTATGTCATTCTGACACTAGTTTGTGTAAATTAATGTGGTTGTATCGTCTTATGGAAAAAGGCAAATACATGGAACAGAAGGCGTCGGGTTGTCACAAAAGTAATCGCAAATTGGCCATCCACCGCCGCCAAAACCTCCGTTTGTTTGCTTTTGTGCTTTTTTACTTAATAATTTTACACCTTCTAATTCTGAAAGATTTTTTAACATAATAACTTTTTTTAAGATTAATATATCTAAAGCTATTAACAAGCAGTAAATGTTAAGTAAGGTTTATCCGTAGTTAACATTTTTTTAAGCTTCTATGCTCCAAAACTTAATCTATTTTAAACAATGCAAACCATCCACAAAAAATAAACTTTCAATCAGATTAAAAATGAGTTGTAAAAACTTTCAAAATCTAATATCTTCGAAAAAAATTAATAAGGAAAAAAATATATGAAATTCGCCATCATAAAAGAACGTAAAAATCCGCCAGACAGACGTGTGGTATTCTCTCCAGAAAAATTAGCAGAAGCGAATGCACAATTTTCTGAAGCTACTTTTAAAGTAGAATCTTCAGATATTCGCGTGTTTCAAGATGACGCTTATGCGGAAAAGGGATTTGAAGTTTTAAATGATGTGTCAGATTCTGATGTTATGATTGGAGTAAAAGAAGTACCTCTCGATCATTTAATTCCTAACAAAAAGTATTTTTTCTTTTCACATACGATCAAAAAACAACCCTACAATCGTAAGTTACTACAAGCAATGTTGGCAAAAAACATTGAAATGTACGATCATGAAGTCATCACGAAAGAAAATGGTGGACGTCTGATCGGTTTTGGACGTTACGCAGGTTTGGTTGGTGCATACAACGGTTTTCGTGCTTTAGGATTACGCGAGGAATTATTCAATCTGCCAAAAGTAGAAACACTTGCCGATTTAGATGCTGTTAAAAGAGAATTGGATAAAATAACACTTCCAAATATTAAAATTGCACTCTCAGGAACAGGAAAAGTAGCCTATGGAGCCAAAGAAATTTTAGATCATTTAGGAATCAAAGAAATTAGTGATGCGTTATACCTTACATCAAACTTTACAGAACCTGTATACTGTATGATAGATGTTATGGAATATAGCAAACGTGTAGATGGAAAAGTAGGAGATAAGTATGAATTTTATAAAGATCCAAGCGGCTATGAAAGTAACTTTATGCCGTATGCAAAAGTAACGGATTTCTTTATTGCAGGACATTTTTATGGAGATGGCGCGCCGTTCTTATTTACTAGAGAAGATGCCAAACATCCAGAATTTAAAATCAACTTAGTAGCCGATATTTCGTGTGATATTGATGGTCCTGTAGCAAGTACCATTCGCCCTTCAACAATAGCCGATCCTTTTTATGGATATGATGCGCAAACAGAAAAAGAAGTAGCTTTTAATGCCAAAAATGCCATTACAGTAATGGCTGTAGATAACTTACCATGCGAATTGCCAAAAGACGCTAGTGAAGGTTTTGGAGACATGTTTTTACAGCACGTAATTCCTGCTTTTTATAACGGAGATAAAGATGGTGTATTGGCAAGAGCACGAATGACAACTAATGACGGAAAACTTACAGATCGGTATGCATATTTGCAAGATTATGTAGACGGCAAGTAAGACCAAATAAAAATAATTTGTATGAGTTTTTAAGGTTTGGTTGTTTTAATAACAAAGACAACCAAAACCGATAACTCATGAAAAAAATACTTTCAATAGTACTTTGTGTAGTAGCTTTCAGTTTCTTCTCTTGCGAGAATGATGACAATGCTACAACATTACCAAATGAAGATCCACAAGTAAATATCAATTTCGAAGAAAACTTTGGAACTTCCATCAATGCACGTTTCTTAGGACGTGTTGTAAACGAACAAAACGAACCAATTCAAGGTGCAACTATTCGTGTTGGAAATACGATTACCACAACAGACATTTTTGGAATATTCTCTGTCTCAAACGCAAATGCTTATGAGAAATTTGCATACATAACAGCAGAAAAAGACGGATACATCAATGGTTCAAGAGCTATGGCGCCTTCTGCTACTGAAGTGAATCGAGTAGAGATTATGCTATTGAAAGAAGACGTTATAGCAACAATCAATACAGAACAGGAAGCTACCGTAAATCTACCAAACGGAACAGAAGTTACATTTGATGGAAACTTCATAAACACAGATGGTTCATCGTATAGTGGTGATGTAAAAGTAATATTAAAACATCTAAGTCCAGACGATGAAAATATGGATGCAATGATGCCAGGTATGTTATTTGCTCAAGACGCAAGTGGCGATGCAGTTGCTTTAGAAACGTATGGAATGTTAGCTGTTGAACTTAGAAGCGGAGCAGATCAAGAATTACAATTAGCGGAAGGAAGTACTTCTCAAATCTCAATGCCTTTAGCTGCAAATACTACAAATCCGCCAGCAACAATTCCTTTATGGCATTTTGATGAAACAGAAGGATATTGGATAGAAGAAGGAGAAGCTACCTTACAAGGAAATATGTATGTTGGAGATGTAAGTCACTTTTCATTTTGGAATTATGACTATCCGTATCCATCAATATATTTGTGTATAGAACTGCAAGATGAAGACGGAAACCCAATGCCATATGCACCGTTAGACTTATATTCTTCATTACTCAACTCAACAGGAACGTACGGATATACAAATGGAAATGGAGTTGAATGCGGATTAGTTCCTTCGGGAGAAGAATTGACAGTAATTGTACCAGGAGTTTCATGTGTTAATGATCCGTTTACAACAATAATAGGACCTTTTACTTCTGATACTACGGTCGTAGTAACTGTAAATTCACAAAATCAAAATACCTCAACGATAACTGGAACATTTGTTACCTGTGATGGTGATAATGTTACGGATGGATATATGCAATTATACATCAACGGAACATCAGAAATTATTCCTGTATCAGATGGAACAATTAGTTATACAGTATCATATTGTGGAACCTTAGACTATTCTATAAAAGGAATAGATGTAGCAAACAATCAAGTTACTGCTATTACAACGGGAACGCTTAACGGAGATGCAACAGTAGATTTAGGAACATTAAGTTCATGTACAGGATTTGTAGACTCAGACGGCGATGGTATTTTTGATTCGTTTGAAGATTTAAATGGTGACAATGACCTTACAAATGATGATACGGATGATGATGGAATACCAAACTACTTAGATGAAGACGATGACGGAGATGGAATCAATACTGCTGATGAAGATTATGACGGCGACAATGACCCAACGAATGATGATACTGACGGAGATCAAATTCCAAATTACTTAGATGCACAAGATGTTGTTGTATATAGTACAGAGGTTGCTGGAACTAGTTGCGATCCTTTAGTATTTGATCTAGACAATATTATAACAGAATATTTCAGTGGATCAGGAACAGCGAATATGACGTATGTATTTTATGAAAATGAAGCGGATGCTACTTCTGGATCAAACCCAATTACAACGCCAACGTATGAAGTTCCTTTAGCTAGTGTACTTACAAGTCCAGAAATGATCTTTATAAAAGGAACAAGTACAATAACAGGTCAATCTGCTATAGCGATGCTCTATTTATACTATGATTATTTAGATACGGACCAAGACGGACTAACCGATTGTGAAGAAACAACAGGTGTAGATATTCCAGGAACACCTTTAGTTCCAAATGGAACAAGTGATCCAAATGATCCAAACGATCCAAATGTACAACCAGATACAACATTAATTGTAGATAGTTTTTCAGTTTCAGAAAGTGCAGGAACCATTATGATTCCAGTATCGTTAAGCCAAACAAGCAGTCAAAATACAGTAATTAATATAGTTTCTTCTAATGGAAGCGCAGTGAGTCCAGATGATTATTTACCAGTAAATGAAACTATCACAATTCTAGCAGGACAACTAACTGCAGGATATCCAGTAGAAATAAGCATAGTTGATGATACAGATCCAGAAGCCAATGAAGTTATTGTTATTATTTCAACAGTAACTTCGGGAGCGGTTACCAATCCAACAATAGAATCATTCATAAACATAGAAGGTAATGATGGAGGAACATCATACCCAACATCAGGAACTATAGAGGTTTGTAGCAATCCAAATGGAGTAGGAGAATTTGACTTAAATTCTATGGATGCGTATTTCATGGAAGGTGAAGTACCAGGCACAACTACAGTAACATATCATTTAACGCAAGTCGATGCAGATGCTAATATGAATGCATTAGTATCTCCATTTATTGTAGATGCTGTGAGTACTATTACATTATTTGTTCGTATTGTTTCGCCAACAGGAGAAATTCAAATATCGACATTAGTATGTGTAGTATATCCAACACCATTAGCTGTTTCTGGACTTAGTTTAACAGGATGCGACGGAAATGGAGACGGCATCACATTATTTAACCTTCAAGATTTAGATGCGCAAATTTTACAAACGCAAGCAGATCAGGATTTTGTAATTACATATCACCAAACGCAGGCAGATGCAGATAATAATACGAACCCTATACCAAGTACGTATGAAAATAGTATAAATCCAGAAACAATATATTATAGAATAGAAAGTCTAAATTCCGATTGTTTTGCAACGGGAAGCATTGATTTGATTGTTGATCCAGACTGTTAATTGAATATCATAAGTCAAAATTAAAATCAAGCAAAAGCTGTCTGAAAATTTTTTCAGACAGCTTTTTTAGTAAATATTCATGAATGAATTTATAAAAAAACATGTTTTAAAACGGCAGAAAACTTACAGAAATAAGATTACAAAAACGGAAAAACAATCTATCACATACCTAATTAAGAGGGAAATAAATAGTTGTTTAGTAGGAAAACTTATGCTATAGTTGTTATCTTAGTAAATAAACTAATCAAAACCGATGAAGAAATCACTAGTATTCCTATGCTGTCTACTATTGTTTTGTACGTTTTCATGCGAAAATGACGACAATGTAATACCACAGCAAGTTGCAGAAGAAGAGCAACCAGAAACACCAATCAACTTTGAAGAAAACTTTGGATCAACAGTAACCGCACGTTTTTTAGGGCGCATTGTTGATGAAGACAACAATCCAATTCAAGGAGTTACCATCCGAATTGGAACCACTGTAACAACTACTGATTTATTCGGTATGTTTTCAGCTTCAAGTTCCGAAGTATTTGAAAAATTTGCATATATCAATGCAGAAAAAACAGGATATATAAAAGGTTCTAGAGCCTTGTCGCCTTCAACTACAGAGGTAAATCGTGTAGAAATCATGTTATTAAAAGAAGATGTTATTGCAACAATTGCTTCTGGAGAAACTGCAATGGTAAATCTTACGAATGGTACAGAAGTATCTTTTAGCGGAAACTACACTCGCGAAGACGGAACGCCTTACAATGGACAAGTAGATGTCGTTTTAAAACACCTAAGTCCAGAAGACGAAAACATGGAGGCAATGATGCCAGGAATGTTATATGCACAAGATGGCAGTGGAGATGCTGTAGCTTTAGAAACGTATGGAATGATTGCAGTAGAACTGAAAAGTAGTTCTGGAGAAGCATTGCAACTATCTGAAGGAAGTACGTCACAAATAACAATGCCAGTACCAGCAAACTCAGTCAATCCGCCAGCAACAATTCCTTTATGGCACTTTGATGAAGAAGCAGGATATTGGATAGAAGAAGGAGAAGCAACCTTACAAGGAAATATGTATGTTGGAGAAGTAAGTCACTTTTCATTTTGGAATTATGACTTTCCATTTCCATCAATCTATTTATGTATAGAATTAGTAGATGAAGGTGGAAGACCATTAGCATATTCGGAATTAGATATATACTCTTCATTATTAAACGCTACAGGAACGTACGGATATACAAACTATTTAGGAGTAGAATGTGGTTTTGTTCCAGCAGATGAAGAATTAACAGTAACAGTTCCAAATCCATTATGTCCAGGAGAACCATTCTCAACTACAGTTGGTCCTTTTTCAACAGATTCAACAGTTACAGTTACGGTAACAGGAAATCAAAATACAACTACACTCGAAGGAACATTTGTAAACTGTGATGGCGATAATATAACTGATGGATATGTTCAATTATTTATTGATGGAAACTCTGAAATTATTCCTGTAACAGATGGAGCAATTAGCTATACAATTTCGTATTGTGATACGTTAGAATATTCATTAAAAGGTGTAGATGTAATCAATAATCAGGTTACTGAAATTATCACAGGAACTTTAGACGGAAGTGAAACGATCGATTTAGGCGCTTTAAGTTCATGTACAGGATTTGAAGACACAGATGGAGATGGCGTATTTGATACGTTTGAAGATCTAAACGGTGATAATGACCTTACGAATGACGATACGGATGATGATGGAATTCCAAATTACCAAGATGCAGACGATGATGGTGATGGAGTAGATACAGCAGATGAAGATTATGATGGAGACAATGATCCTACGAATGACGATAGTGATGGAGATGGAACACCTGATTATTTAGATACTGAAGATGTAATGGTATTTTCAACAGAAGTAGCAGGAACAGGTTGCGATCCTGTACAATTCGATTTAGATGCAGTTGCAGCTTCAGAAGGAAACGATTTACATACGTATGCGTTCTATCTAACAGAAGCAGATGCGCTAGCAGAATCAAGTCCGTTAAGTTCTCCTTTCGGAGTATCTATTGCTGATTTAAGTACTAACACACAAAATATTTATGTAGTAGCTACAAACAATACTTCAAATCAAACAGCAATTGGACAGGTGTTTTTATATTGGACTTCTGAAGATTCAGATAATGATGGTCTTACTGATTGTGAGGAAACCACAGGAATTGACGATCCAAATACAAACTTAGTACCAAGCGGAACTAGTAATCCAAACGATCCAAACGATCCAAATCCGCTACCAGTAGCAACTTTAAGTATCAATGATGTAACGGTTAATGAAGGAGATGGAACAGCTACAGTTCCTGTAACGCTAGATGTTCCTAGTGATATAGATACAGTAATTAATGTTTCTACTTCTAACGGAAGTGCTTCGCAAAATTTAGACTATACTGCAACGGTACAATCATTAACAATTCCAGCAGGTCAATTATCAGTTGATTTTACAGTACCAATCTTAGATGATTCTAACTATGAACAAACAGAAGAATTTACGGTATCTGCAGATGTTGTTTCAGGAAACGTATTAAATCCACCTGGAGTAACGATCTCAGCAGCAGTAATTATTGTAGACAATGAAATAACAAATACGTTCAGTATTGGAAGTGTAACTGTTGATGAAAATGCAGGAACCGTTTCCGTTCCTGTAACAATAGATAATCCAGCGTCGATTGATACTGTAATTAGTATATCTACAACAGATGAAACCGCTACACAACCAATGGATTATACGACAACGGTACAAACACTAACCATTCCTGCAGGTCAAATGTCAGGAACTGTAATTGTTCCTATAATTGATGATGCAGATAATGAATCTAATGAGGTATTCTTGGTAATTGGTTCAGGTTTTTCTGAAAATGTTTCAAATCAACTAAATGAAGGCCTTATTACAATAGTAGATAATGATGCCGCAAGTTACCCAACAACAGGTGAAATTGAAATCTGCGCAAGTCCTACAAATGGTGCTTTATTAGATTTGAACAACATGGATGTTTATTATGCTAGTGGCGATTCTAATGCAGTCATAAGTTACCATTTAACTGAAGCAGATGCACAAGCTAATGTCGGAGCTATAAGTTCTCCGTATCAATTATTTGATAGCGCAATTGTTTATGTGAGAATTTCAAATAATGCTACAGGAGCCTTACAAGTATCTACATTAAACTGTATACTAAATTTTGAACCAGCAGAAGTTATTGGTGTAACAATGACAGAATGTGATGGTGATGGAGACGGTTTTGGAACTTTTGACCTTTCACAGTTAGAAGCACAAGTAGTACAAGGACAATCAGGAGTAATTGTAACGTATCATGAAACGGCTCAAGATGCAAGCAGTAACGTAAATCCTATTCCAACGACGTACACAAACATAGTAACCAGTCAACAAACAATATTTGTTCGTGTAGAAAACCCAACAACAGGTTGTTTTACAGTAGGTGACATTATTCTTTTTATTGATCCAGATTGTTAAAAAATTAAATAAAAATATAAGCATGAAAAGCATCTCACTAACGAGATGCTTTTTTTATAGATAAAAATGTTTGTATAGTTAAAAATGAAATCCAAAGTAAACTTCCAAAACCTATGGTAGTTCCCCAAGTGCGTATTCTGTATTCTGGATGCGAAATACAACGCAAACAATCTTTAAATAGAATAATTGGATCGCTGAATAATTCCCATGAATTCCAACGTTGAAATCTACCCAAGTATATTCCAAATCCACATAAAAATACAATCATAAATAATATGCGTTTAGCCACAGTTACATTCCACTTTTCTGTCAATACACAAAATACCTGATGCATAGAAATAGCTCCTAAAAGTAAACCTGTCCAAGCGAAAGTAAATAACATAAAAAGATCTAACCAAAGTATCGATGTTGCTGTATTTCGTAAATGAATTAAATCGGTAATCAAATACGGTGCATTTGGCAAAAACAATAACCAGAATCCTAAAACTAACAACAGCGGAAATCCCTGCTTTTTTATCCAATGAGTTTGCAAAAGCCATGAAGAAAGCGCATATGGAATAATGGCTAAAAATAAATTCCAAACCATAAACAAATAATCCAGATTATGAGCTATATAAAACCTGAAAATTAGCAATACTGTACAAAAAGCACAACTCAAAAATGTGATGCGATGTAGTTGAAAAGAATTTGAATTCATACTTTTAAATTATGTTTTGACTTATAAAATTGCCTTCTTAGCATGTAAGAGATGAAAAGGAGTAATACCCAAAAATACGGTTCGCTCATGCGACGTGTTTCTGTGCCTGCTTTCTCAGTATAATCTTTCTCCATAATATCTTTTTGCAGATTTCTTAAACGCGCTTCTTGTTCTTTGGTTTCTAAAGAGATAAATGTAGTACTATGTGTCAAAATATTTTGAGAAAAACTTTCGCGTAATGCACGTATCCAATGGTCTTTTTTACGTTTCGGATTCAAGTCGTTCAAATCATGAAACAATCGCAATTGCAATGCATTTAAAAACGGATTTCCAGAAAAATCACGATCTAGCGTAGCAGTTTTATCCAAGCTAATTAAGGAAGGTTGACCGTCATTGCGAATAAAATACGTTTCTTCATTTTTTGGAAAAGCTAATAGCTCTATCGTTTCAGGTAATTTTTTATTCCAATGCGAACATTCTACCAAGTTATCATAAGAAAATGCTTTTTCTAACTCTAATGATAAAAATTTTCCGTTAAATCGATTTTCATACGGCGCATACACTATAACATACGGAATGCGCTTTTGATCGCGATGTAAATATTGAATTTGCTTGATTGCCTTTTGATAATTAAATGCACTCTCTTTTGCACGTGTAGGCGTTCCCCAATTTATAGCAACATCTACATATAAAACATTGACTTTCTTTTGATTTTCTGGTGATAGTCCTCTAAAATCCTCTTCAAACTGTTTTCGAAACTCAGCTCCGATAGTCGTATTATCAACTACAAAATAATAATCTACAGGCGCCGATGCTTTCGATAAATTCTTCTTTGCAGCAGTTGGAATATAAAAAGAGTTTTCGCTTAATTCCACAATATTCTGTGCTAATGGTTTTACGTCAATAGCAATAGGCGTATCGTTAATTGAAAAATGTACAGGTGTTCTGTGGTACAATGTAAATCCTGAAGTGCGTGTTTCCTTCTTCCCGAAAGGGAAAATTTTCAAAGAAAGTACACCATCATATAAATACTGTAAAATACCAGGATCTAGAAGTCTTGCTGTAATTCGATTATAAATCCAATTGGCAGCTTTCTTTTCGGCTAAAATTCCGTAGGTTCTTCGCCCTTCAATGTCTAAATAATAATCGGTAATAAACACATCTTTTGGCAAGGTAAATTCGCTTTGAAACTCAAGCATACCACGATCATCTAAGTTGGTAATGGCTAAATCGACTTGTGTTTTGTAAAAATCATCTTTGGCAACATATTCGGTGTTGTAGGTATATGTCAATGTTGAATTTGCTTTTAACGGCGGATTGTAATTGTTCCAATCAAATAACTTTTGCCCAAAAAACAAGTGTTTTATCTCTGTTCTTTTTTTTGTGGAAACTTGTAAATTATCAAACACATACCAATCGTAAAGAATAGAAAGTAACGGCAATTTATTTTTACTCTGTATTACAGAAAACTTGCTCTTTTCTTTTGGCATTTGTTCTAAAATATACTGTAGTTTTTCAACATCATAATCTTTATAACTTCTGTCGGAAGCGTCAAATTGATCGGTTTCTGCAATAATTTCGTTGAGGTAATTTCTATGATCTATACAAAAACCTACAAAGCATATTGGAAGAATTGATATGCAAATAAAACTCCAAGTAATCAATTTCTTTTTGCCATATTTTTGACAGACGATTGGAAATTGTCTCGACATAATTTGATACTGTAATATCATCAAAACAATTGGCGTTAATAGTAGCAATCCTGCGCCTAAAAAAAGCAATGCCACAAAAGACAATGGTATGTATGGTAAAAAAACAATAAAGAAGTAAATAACAACCGGCAAACCAATGGAAGCTAGTAAAAAACCAATCAGTTTTAGAAAAGTATCCGTATTCAATAACAATCCTAAACCAATAGCATTTACAGCAATAGCAATGTAAATAAGCGGATAATTGAAACTTCCGAAATATTTGAATTGTAAACTTAACACCAATCCTATATACGGAAAGACAAATCCAAAAACTATTAATAACAACGGACTATATTTTGTTAGATTTTTTCCAACAAGATTCCCTAAAATAAAACGAAAAAAGAAAAACAGAAAAGTGGTAATAGCTATGCAAAGTGCTACTTTCATTATAAATATATCCAAGCGTAAAAAACCACCTTCAGAACCGCGAAACATAGGAATAAGTATCGTTCCTATAATGTATAAAAACAAAGGAATTATGACGGATAAGGCAAAGTTTTGAATGTTTTCTGCTTTGCTGCCATTAGGTCGAAAATATTTAAAAATAAGATCTACAATAGCATGAAACATCGCAGGAATTGTCAAGTATAGCGGAATAATTTCATAATTAATACCAGACGATCTTATTAGTGGTATTTGATTGAATATTCTCAATTCATACAAAGTAAAAAGGAAAACAGTATAACATAAAATAATAGCAACGGGAAGTATCCATGCTTTACTAAGTTGATTCACTTCAAGTACTATCAACACAGAAAAAAGAAGAATTAAAACTCCCCAGTAAGTAGCAATTGATGTAAAGTCAAAAAGATTTCCTTCGGGCGAATTGAACGCATTGTAAAACAACCAACCTAAGAATAACTGTGGAAGAATTAAGGAAAGAAAATAACGAAAAGTTTTATGTAGTTTGAACGGTAACATATTTTGATGAGATGAAGTGATTTATAAAAAGTAATATGAAAATGTATAAGATGCTTCCAAGTGCTAAATGCGCCGTTTTTGGATCTATCAATGCATGTGTCCATTCCCAATCGGCTAACTTTATGGCGCTAATAATGCGTGCTGTATTGGCAATAATCATAATGAAATAACTGCAAACTCCTAAGAAAATGATGTGTAAAAAACTCTTTGTAATTCCTTGGAATTTCAACAGTTTAAAACATAACAATGCAAAACAGATGATAAAGAAATTGCCGCCTGCACACGATTTTTCAATAATAATTCCTGTTGGTGAACTAAAGCCAAGCGCATCAATCCATTGAAAAGAATGATTTGTAAACAATTCAATTATTGGAATCATTGGATATAAAAACCATTTTAGCATTGCTAAAGATGCAACACTATACAAAGCTTTTAAGACAAGAATAAGCCCGATTGAAAAGCCTAATTTGAGCGTTATTTTTTTCATGTGTTTATATGTATTGTTTTTTATTTGATGTTGCTTTTATATAATCATTTCCATGAGTATCGAAATCTCGTTATGGAAGATGATAACTTATAATTGCACCTACGTAGCATAAACCAATAGGAACATTGATAATCATTAAAATCAACAATCGTAGAATCTTTTTCTGTTTCACTTTGCTATGTACTAGTGTGATATAAAGTGTAAAAACCAAAATACTATTAATCAATATGGCAAGCAATGCATAATAAATACCTAAGTTCAAAATAGCCATTGAACCTGCATTGTAGAAATACGCCATGAGTAAAAAAGTGCCACCCAAAAAACTGAGAATTGCAGTAATTTTAGCTGCTTTTAGTAAATTATATATAAAAGGAATATTCATTGAATTGAAATTGAAATTGAATTTGAATTTGAAGTTGAAGTTGAAATTGAAATTGAAGTTGAAAACGAAACCCGAACTTTTCAGTCCTCCAATTCCAAAAAGCGGGAATCGTTTTCTCATCAAACTAACTTTTTTTGTTAGGTGTTAGGTGTTAGGTGTTAGGTGTTAGGTGTTAGGTGTTAGGTGTTAGCTTGGTTTGAGACCCAATACCCAATACCCAAAACCTGATTAACCAACAACAGGCTGAGCGGAGTCGAAGCCCCAATCAATTTTTCGAGATACATACATGACAATTCCGAGAATGATAAACAACCCAATACTTCCTACGAGCAATGCATAGTTTTCCATCTGAATAATCACAAAAATAAAACTGTACAATGCAGTCAATGTAGTACCAATTAATACAGGGAATTTTAAGTTTTTTAAGATGGATTTTGAATAGAGTGTAATCATCACAATAACGGCAGTTCCGGCAATGAGATATGCTTTAAAGAAACTACTGTGTTCAGAAATAGAAATCAGTAAAGTATAAAACATAATCAATGCAATTCCGATCATTAAATACTGAAACGGATGAATAGAAATTTTGCTCAGTGTCTGAATTAAGAAGAAGACTAAAAAGGTCAGTCCAATGACTAAAAAGCCATATTTTGCTGCGCGTTCACTCTGTTGATATTCGTCAAGCGGAATAATAAAATCGGTTCCAAAAGCATACTGATTCAAATTAGGAAGCACTCTAAAATACTGTTGCGAAAATGAACGATTGGTGTGTAAAAGTTTCCAATTGGCTTCAAAACCGCCATTTTCGGTAGTGCGTTTGCTTTGTGTAATAAAACTTCCTGTGTGTTTTGGATGTTTCCAATCGGAAGTCATTTGCACATTTGTCAGTTTTCCAATCGGAATAAATCGAATGCTTTTGCTACCATTATACGCAAGCTTAAAATCAAAAGAACGCGTTGTTGTATTAGGAAGATCTTCGAGTGCTATAAACGAACTTTCTAAAGCATCTAATTGTGAATTGCCATTTGCTTTGGTTTCAAAATTATATGTATTTCCGTTTAAATTTAATTTTACTTCACTTTTCAAACCTTTCAAATTGGTCGTCTTAATCTCCAACGTAGCTTTTTCCCAAACAATGTCTTCAGCTGCAATTGATTTCGAAGAAAAATCGGGAATTTCAAAGCTTCCAGAAGTTGCAATGTCTGCTGCAAAAACAGTCGTTTCGTAGTTGTTTCGTTTCTTAAGTGTTGTTTTTACATCTGCATTAATATCCAATGTCTTAGGAAAAAAGTACGCATACTTTAATTGTGTAGATTGCTTCTTTTCAGTTTGTTGTGTAACTTCATTAAAAATCACACTTTCTTGATACGTCTTATACGGAACTTTTAAAATAGGTCCGTACAGGAGAATTTCATTTCCCCATTTGTCGTTCAACTCGCTTACTACGTCTTGTTGTCGCGTTTCACGTTCTTTAATCAAATCTTGAATCAGCGAAAGCGGAATCATAAGTAATAAAGTCAATGCGCCTGTAATTACGAATTTTGCTGTGATAGAAGATTTAAACCAAGTCAACAGCTTTTTGTTGTTTGTTTCTGTTTGATGTATTTCCATTTTTGTTAGTTTTAAAAGTACTTTGAAATTCAAAGTAAATAGATAAAAAAAAAGTTTCAAGGTGTTAGGAGTGAAGCCTAACGTATATTAGTATTGTATGTAAAATTTGTTGTTCATGATATAATTATTCGCTCTTTCTAATCAATTGTTCCAAGGCTTCAATATGTTTTTTAAATTCAAGTTTCCCTAATTTTGTAGCACTGTAACGTGTATTTGGCTTTCGCCCAATAAACTGTTTCTCTACCTTAATATAGTCTACTTTTTCAAGTGCTTTGGTGTGACTTGCCAAGTTGCCATCGGTGACCGAAAGCAGTTCTTTCAGCATTTTAAAATCGGCGTATTCGTTTACCATCAGTATAGACATAATGCCCAAACGAATTCGATGATCAAATGCTTTATTTATGTTATTTATAATACTCACAATTACTTTGCTGTTCGTTCTAAAAGAATATACATCAATCCGCCATAAATGATATGAAAAATACCAAAACCAATTGCCCAAAAATACAAACCATATCCGACATATTGTGTAGAAATGAGTCCAAGAATAATATTGGCATATCCTAAAAATTTTACATGTCCAAACGTATATTTACTAGCATTGACACATGCCAAACCATAAAAAATTAGTGTAGTTGGCGCTACCAATCCTATAATGCCTTTTTGTATTAAAATTAAGGTGAAAATTCCTCCAGTAGCTAACGGAATTAAAAAGTTGATGAGTAATTTAAGTGCTGCTTTGTCAAACATTTTCTCACCATTTTTTCGAGCTTTTCGTTGTGTTAAAATAATGCCTGTAACTACTGCCAAAAATAATACTACGGCAGCTATTAGTAACAGTTTCATGGTAATACTGTTTGTGTAATGATATGCGTTTTTATCATAAACCGCAATCAATTCTTGGCGAGCAAACCAAGCGCCAATTAAGGCATAAATTCCTGCCATGATTCCGGAGAGTCCGCTTAATGAAATAAACCGAGATGATTTATTCATGAGATTCTTAATCTCTTTAATGTCTTTTAGATAGTCTGATGATGTCATTTTAAAAGTACTTTGAAATACAAAGTAAAATAAAAAATGTCGATTGCACAAGAAAAAAAATGCTTTTGCTTTAAAATTCATATAAATATTACCTTGTGCTTTGATGCTATGTGAGATTATTTTAGTTTTAATCGTTCATAGAATTACAGACATTTTCAAAATAAACCGAGAAAATTACCATTATGAAATACTATATTTTATTCTTGTTATTTGCGAGTACATTAACTGCGCAAACCATCAATATACCTGATGCCAATTTTAAAAAAGCTTTGCTAGATGATTATAATGTAAAAGATTTGCACGGAAGTTCTTTGAAAATTGATGCGAATAACGATGGTAAAATTCAAATAAGTGAAGCAGAAAAGGTAGGAAGTTTAGAATTATTTGAAGAAAATATTAAATCGCTAAAAGGTATTGAGCATTTTAAAAATTTAATGTCATTAAGCTGCATGCGAAATGATTTGACTTCTCTAAACATAAGTAAACTTGTACACCTTAAAGAATTGTATTGTTTAGGGAATAAATTAACTTCTTTAGATGTCTCTAACTTAAAAAACTTAGTGATTTTAGAGTGTAGCTATAACAATCTAAAAATGTTGGATGTTTCAAAATCAGAAAGCCTTTTATCATTGGATTGCTCAGGGAACAAGTTAACTTCTCTCACGTTACCTAATGCAGGAAAACTTGAATACTTAGATTGTGCTGCTAATGATTTAACATCTTTAAATGTAAACAAATTGACAGATGTAGTAGATCTAAACTGTGCTCAAAATAAACTTACGCAATTAGATGTCGGTAAATTATCTAATTTGATTGAGTTTAATTGTAGATCCAATAAAATTACTTCCTTAGATTTTTCAAATTTGGTTCAAATGGTACTGATCGATTGTACTTTTAATGATCTACAAAGCTTGAAGGTTTCCAATCTGATCAATTTAGAATCGTTAATATGTTATACAAACCAGTTACGCGCGCTAGATTTGAGTGATTTAGAGAGTTTGAGAATTTTAAAGTGTGGATCAAATCAAATAGATAAATTAGACATATCTAATGCACTTAATTTAGAAATATTGAAATGCGGAAGAAATAAATTAACAAAATTAGAATTGTCCAATAAATATTTAGAGCAATTAGAGTGTGATGAAAATCAACTTACAGCTTTAGATGTCTCTAAATGTTCTTATTTACGTTCCATAAAGATTAAGCGCAATCCTATTGTTACGCTAAATTTAAAAAACTATGATGATTCTCGTTTTTCCAGTTATGCTAATATTTTATATAATCTTCCTGATTTAAAATATGTGTGCACAGATGCATCTGAAATAGAAAAAATTAAAAAGGAGCTAAAAGAATATAACAAAGACAATGTAGCAGTTAGCGAATCTTGTAATTTTTAATAACTTTCCAGTTGAATCCTTCTTTTTTCTGAATTCAACAAGAGAATTTTCTTTAAAAATGTTTTCAGAATTATATAATTTACTCATAATGAATAATATTTGAAATCATTTCCATAACTTTAAAAACTTAACCTAAAATTAATTAGTTGGCAAAACTTTTAAAATATCTCAAAGATATTGGGCGACTTGAACGTTTTGAAATAAAAAACAGCGGTATCACATTTCTACTTGCAGGACCTAGTACTTACATCTATGTGCTCATTATGCTGTATTACAATCCTAGTTTAATTGTACCATATCATGGAGAAATAGTATTTACTTCTTGGTTTGTTATAGTAGGGATTATTCCATACTTCAAAAATGCATTTCTTGATGAAATTTACGGCTGGATTACGTTTGTAAGCCTAATGCTGTTTCAATATTACCTTACTTATACTACTGCTTTAAATGACTTTTCGTTAGATTATTTACTAGTAACGTATGTGTTTATTTTTGGAGCCGTTTTATTATTGAGCAATCGTTTGCTGGTTATTATTTTTAGTGCTTCACAGTTAATTCATCTATCCTATCGAGTTTATCATTCCAACCTAGATAGCATGTCAGAAAGTGCAATTCTAGTATCGATGAGCACTATTTTTGTCTTTTCTTTTTTGGTGATGAATGGATTGATTCGTTACAGAAAAAAATTAGAAGCAGTAAATGTAGAGCTGGAAGAACGCATTAAGCAGCGTACAGAAGATTTAGAAACACGAGCTAAAGAATTGCTTCGTAAAAATAAAGATTTAGAAGAGTTTGCTTATGTAGTTTCACACGATTTAAAGCGTCCGTTGCGAAATATTTATACCTTGACAGATTGGCTTACGGATGAAAAAGAATATCAATTTAACAAAGAAGCCAACCAAAGTTTACGACTTATTAAGGAGCAAGTAACACAAATGGATTTATTGGTAGAAGGTATTCTGAATTACTCGCTGCAAATGGATAAAGAACGACAAGTAAGTAATGTAGATGCACAGTTATTAGTTACCAGACTTATTAATGTCAATTCTAGTGAAACTGTAAAAATTCATTTACATAACAAACTACCAAAAGTTACTTTTAATGAATCACAATTATTGCAAGTCTTTCAAAATCTAATTCAAAACGCCATCAAACACAATGACAAAGAATTGGTGGAAATTCATATTAAATATGAACAAATAGCAGAAGGACATCAATTTTCAATACAAGATAACGGACCAGGAATAGAAGAAAAATATCATAAAAAAATCTTTGAGTTATTTCAAAAACTTGAAGTCAAATCAGAAATAGATTCAATAGGAATTGGACTAGCTTTGGTAAAGAAAATCATTGAACGTAACGGCGGTACAATTGCTGTAAAAAGTGATATAGGCAAAGGAGCCACATTTATAATCACAATTCCAGCGGAAGCTGAAAATTGATTCTTTTTAAAAGGAGACCATAATTTTACAATGACAACAAACGTATTTAAAAATCTTGGAGCGTTAGAGCCTTTTGAAATAAAGAACAGCTACATAATACTATGTCTTGGCGCACCGAGTACGTTTGTGTATCTGGAGATTATGAAATACTATAATCCAGAACTTATTTTGCCTTTTTATGGCAATATTGTTTTTGCATTACTCTTTTTAATTATTGGAATTTTACCAAGCCTAAGGTCAAAATTTATTTTAAAACACTATGGTTGGTTTGTCTTTGCGGTAACAATAACTTTTCAACATTATCTAACATATACAACCTTTTTAAATAATTTTTCGCTTGATACTTTACTCATTACCTATGTTTTTATTTTTGGCTCCGTATTGTTGTTGAGTAATCGAATTTTGGTCTTAATTTATAGTGCATCTGAGGCCATACATTTGGCATTTGTTACGTCTTTAGCTACTTTAGATACGATTTCTGAAACTGCAATATTACTTTCTACAACGGCTATATTTATTTGCTCTTTTTGGATGATGAATATATTTATTAGGTACCGTAAAAATGCGGAAACACTCAATGAAAACCTTGAAGATACTGTAAAACAACGCACACTCGATTTAGAAATTCGAGCAAAAGAGTTATTAGACAAAAATAAAGATTTAGAAGAGTTTGCTTATGTAGTTTCACACGATTTAAAACGACCATTGCGAAATATTTACACCTTGACAGATTGGCTTTCTGAAGATGAAGATGATCAGTTGAATGCGGATGCAGTAAAAAGTTTGCAGCAAATTAAAAGTCAGGTTACGCAAATGGATTTACTGGTAGAAGGTATTTTAAATTATTCGCTTCAAGCAGAACCCAATCAAGCTAAGAAAGAAGTAAATGTGCATACGCTCGTAAAGCGAATCATTAATGGCTTATCGGTAGAAAATATTTCAATTTCACTTGAAAAAAAATTACCAAGAATTTTATGTAATGAATCACAAATGCAACAAGTGTTTCTTAATTTATTACAAAATGCCATCAAGCATAATGACAAAGAAAAAATAGAAATTACCATTAATTATGAAGTTGGTAAACACGATCATATTTTTTCTATTACAGATAACGGACCTGGAATTTCATCAAAATACCATGCAAAAATATTCGAACTTTTTCAAAAACTACAAGTAGATGCAGATGGAGAAGCCATAGGAATAGGATTGGCTTTGGTGAAAAAAATCATTGAACGAAATGAAGGGAGAATTTCTATAGAAAGCAGTGAAGGGAAAGGCGCAACTTTTAAATTTACAGTGCCAAAAAATTATTAACGTGTAGGAATCACTCGAAATTTTAATATAGCTTTGTTATCTAAGTAAATACCTAAAAAATCTTTTTTAGTTCGGTTAAATGGAACTTTAGCAATATATTCTTTTCCAATTTTTGTAAATGCCAACTTTTTAGAATGCTGATCGTTAGAAAAGGCATAGTAATATTTTCTTGTAGTATCA
Source organism: Kordia sp. (assembly GCF_050633145.1). Classification (GTDB taxonomy): domain Bacteria; phylum Bacteroidota; class Bacteroidia; order Flavobacteriales; family Flavobacteriaceae; genus Kordia. Next base: position 23,574 of record NZ_JBOEFY010000064.1, read on the forward strand.
ATTCGTGTAAATCATAAGGTGATAAAGTCGTTTATTTTTCCTTTAATTAGTCCTTTTATTTTTTTATTTAAAGCAATATCAATACTTAAATAAGGACTGTATACAGTAGGTTGCGAAAAAAAAGTTTTTTTGCTCATTTTAGTCTTCAATAATTGCCATCTAGAATCTTTAGGAAAGTGATTTAAAATCATTTTTTCTGGCGCAATACAGAAGTAAGTATCTTTAAAATTAACATGAGTCGGTTTGTCGCGTTCATTTCCTGTAGACCAAGTTACATCAATCAAATTCCATGTGTCATTAAAAAATACGGCATTCCACGCATGGTTAGTGTTTTTAGGAATTACTCCAGGGCGATGACTAGAAGTTGTGGCATTTCCTTTTACAACTGTTGCCTTAATACCAAGTTCTTCACAAACATAAAATAATAACTGCGAATAGCCTTCGCAAACTGCTGCTTTGTATTGCAGTGCATACGAAGCATAGACTTTTTTATATTTATAACGATAATCACTCTCATCCCTATAATCATTAATAGTAATTGTAGGATAACCAGTTTGATCCGTGCCTAATATTTTATAGTTATATTGAATATGGTGTGCAATCCAATAATACGCAGCACGTACTTTATCGGCATCTTTGGTGAAATCTTTTTCAATGCGATGCGCAAATTCTTCCACAGATTGAAATGAAGAAGGATATGTTGCGACTACCTTATCGACAGCTATGTAATTATTTTGTGATATTGCAAAAGAACTACAAACGATAAATAAAAATAAAATAAAATACGTTTTCAATACTATAAGCGTTTAAAAAATCATACATATATGTACTATAATAATCATGCATGTTACATAATTATTACAATGATTATACCAACAAGTAATTAATTTTTTTATTTTTGAGTATTCCCGTTAACTATAACCACAAACCAAATATGATGTCACTATTTCGTTTTAAACGATGTAACATGTGTATAACGTACTTACTTATATATTGTTTCACCATCACTGTAATCGCTCAGGATAAGAACACAACTTCACAAGTAGATATAAAAGTCTTTGAAAAGTCATTAAAAGACAAGTCATACAATGAATTGATTAATGATTTTTATGCAAGCAAAGATTTAGATTCTACAAAAGCAGCTACTATTATTGCATATATAAAAAGGCATTTTTTAAATTCAAAAAATGAAAATGAAGTTGCTGAATCGTACCTAACAATTGCTACTTGGCAAGAAAAAAAAGGAAATAAAGAATTAGCAATGGCTAGTTATGATATTGCAATAGCGAAAGCTACTAAAATAGATAATAAAGATTTATTGTATCAAGGTTACAATAAAAAAGCTGCTTACTTTTTTAAAACTGGAGACAACGAAAATGCATTAGATAATTTTTTAATAGCCTTAGAATTAGCCAAGCAAGCAAATAATTTAAACAGAGAGCTTTCTACTTCTAGTAACATTATACTTATTAATATTCAAGCGAATGATAATTTAGGTGCTATTGCATTGGGTCTTGAATATTTAAAGAAAATTGAAAATTCCAATACTAAGCCTAAAGGATTAGAAATCACGAAACTTCATATTTACTATAATTTAGCCAAGGCGTATATCAATTTAGAAAAATATGAAGATGCTAATTTGTATTGTAATCTAGGCTTAGAAATAAGTAAGCAAATAAAAAACATTGGACTTCAAGGGTATTTTAATGTTTTTTTAGGTGAAATTGCTTCCAATAATGGTCATTACAAGGATGCACATGATTTATTTAACAAGGCAGAATCATTCATTAATGAAGCTGGTGGAGATAAAATTATGGATATTTTTTTAAAATTATATGTTGGGAAAACGTATTTTTTTGAAAAAAGATATGAAGAAGCAATTGACGAATTATTGAAAGGTGAAGCGTTATTAAAAGGAAATGATGTGGATTTTTTGAGTATCCAAGAATTGTATGTGTATTTAGCAAAATCATATTTAGCACTCGAAAACATTCAAGAAAGCACTAAATATTTTGAAAAAGCAAGCAATATATATGCTAAGAATGACAAAACTAGAGCAATCATAAATTCTAAAATTACACAAGTCACTTATAACAAGCTTAAAAAAGAAATTGATGCTTTGCAAAAAAAGTCTGAACAAACTAAATATATATATGTCATAGGAATAGCATTCTTGTTTTTTGTAATTATTGGATTAATTCTTTACAATAAGAAGCAACAGCTAAAAAATAAGAAGCTTTTTAATAATTTGATGCTGCAGCTAAAAGAAAAAGGCCAACAAGAAAAGTTGCAAGAAGTAAAATCGTTGCAGAAGCAGGAAGCTGTTTCTAATCAAAAATCGATTAAAGCAATCATAGAAAAGCCAAAGATTGATGCTAAGGTTGCTGCTATTTTAAAGAAATTAGAAGAATTTGAATCGAAAGAATTATTCCTGAGTAAAGAAAGTACTTTAGTAGAAGTTGCTAAAAAAATACAGACCAATACTACCTACCTTTCTAAAGTCATAAATACACATAAAGAAAAATCATTTACGGCATACATTACCGATTTGCGTGTCGATTATGCCATAGAACGATTGTCGCACGATCGTAAATTTAGATCCTTTACCATTGGAGCTATTGCACAAGAAATTGGCTTCAAACGGTCGGAATCATTCTCAAAAGCATTCAAAGTGAAAACAGGATTGTATCCTTCATACTTTATAAAAGAGGTTGAAAAACAGTAAGTTAAGAATGTTGAATAGTCGTGATTTATAAATAACGACTAGCTATTTTAACACTCAATTTTATTTTCTATTATATTTGAACACAACATTAAAGCAAACAAAATTTAGGATGTTGCAGTGTATACTATATTGCTTAAATCAATACCAAAACGATGCCTTCTAGATAAACTGCATCATACCTAAATGTAACAATTTTAAAAAAAACACATTATGAAAAAAGAAAGAAAATTGAAATTAGAAGTGAACAAAGTAAGTGTTTCAAAATTAAATAATGTAAAAGGTGGAGTTGATCCAGTTGGGTCAGTTATTCTTTGCCAACAAACAGTTGAATGTGACACACTCATCGATGGAGATTGCAAAACTTTTGTAACTTTAATAGGTACTTTAGATAGATGCTAACATATTACTGAAAAAAAATATTCTCAAAAACTCCTAAGAACTTCTTGGGAGTTTTTTTATTTTACAACAGTCTTGTATGTCACTTGTTTGCAGCTCTATTAAGTTTTAAAGTATATTGTTTATGTACTAACTAAAATTTTAGATACAAATTAGCATTGTAAACACTACTATATTTACAGGAAAACCGTTATTTTTGAGTTTCTACCTACCTGTTAATAATTTAAAAAACCAAATAAAACATTGCATGCCTCGTCAAAAACGTATTGTCTTTTTACTGTTTATTCTCTTTCTATGTTTTAGCCAGAAGTCTTTTTCGAATACGACTTTTCAAGATACAATTGCACAGTTTGATAAAGTAGCATTTAAAGCTTCTTTGGAGAAGTTAAAGCCCAAAGAGTTTTCACGTTTATTCATAAATGAATACAGGCAAGATTCGTTAAAAGCAACTATAAGTTTAGGATTTATAAAAGATAACTTGTTGTTATCAGAAGATTTGGTGACTCAATTTTGGGGAAATTATGCATTAGCACATTTGTATCACAGTCAAATGAACCTCAGAGAATCTCTTTTGTACGCAGATAGATTGTATGAAATTGCTATTAAGTTAAAAAACGATGATTTGATTCTATCTTCATTGATCAATAAAGCTAATTTTTATTATGAATTTGGAGATTATGAAGAATCAATGGAATACAACTTAAGAGCAGAAGAACTGTTGAAAAAAACTAATAATATAATACGAGAATTAGCTATTACGTATAACATAGCATTGATCAAGTTACAAACCAATGATAATCTAGGAGCTATTGAATTATTAAAAAAAATGATAGCTATTATCAATAGTGGTGCTGCTGGTACATTAAATAATTTAAAAACCAGTACATATATTGCGCTAATCAAAGGGTATATAGGAATTGAAGATTATGAGCAGGCCAGAGTAAATTGCGAAAAGGTAATGGAACTAAGTCGAAGCAATAATTTTAAAAAATCAAAGTTTTATGGTCTTTCCTTCCTAGGAACAATTGAACGGATTAATAAAAACTATAAAAAAGCACATCAATGGTTAGATGAATCATTGATAATTGCAGAAGAAATAAAAACCGTAAACCAAGAAATCCCTGTTATTTACTTTAGAAAAGGAAAAGTCTTTTATGAAGAAAAAAAGTTTAAAGCCGCTATAGATATTTTACTAAAAGCTAATGCATTAATGCGACTAAACAAACTTGACTTAATACAGTTGGAAGAAACTTATGCTTTATTAGCTAAATCATATAATGAAATTGGTGATATTAAAAACAGTATAAAATTTTATGAAAAAGCCAATAATGCTTATAAAAAGAATGATAAGCGACAAGGAAGCATTAATGTCGATATCATCAAAAAATACGATCTAGCGGAACTCAAAGAAGAGTTAAATGTTGCACAAGAAAAATCAAAGAATAAAAGTACACTGTTGTATATAGCGTTATCTTCAATAATTGTATTAATTGTTAGTTTTGCCCTTTTATACAAATACAAGAAAATTCAAAATAAAAAGAAGTTTGAAAAATTACTTTCAGAAGCAGAACCTAAAAAAGAAGTGCAAACTTTAACTGTATCAAAAACCAATACAAATGATATTTCTGAAAAAATAACTTCGGAAATTTTAGAAAAATTAAAAGCTTTTGAAGCTAAAGAACTATATCTTAAGAAAAACACATCTTTATCGGATGTGGCCTCTAAGCTAAAAACAAACCCTAAATATTTATCTAAAACGGTGAATAAATTTAAAGAAAAAACTTTTAGTAATTACATCAGAGATTTACGAATTCAATATGTCATACATCGTTTAAAGAATGATACAAAATTCAGGTCATACACTATTGAAGCCATAGCAACGGAAATAGGATATAAAAGTACGGAACCTTTTTCCAAAGCATTCAAATCAAAAACAGGTTTGTATCCATCATACTTTATAAAACAATTGAACACTACTGAAAAAATATAATTTTTTTAATAGTGAAATTTCACAATGGTATTCAAAAACACTACTATAATTACAGGAAAACCCTTATTTTTGATATACTACCTAGTCATTAAAATATCAAAACTCAAATAAAACATTGCATGCCTCGTCAAAAACGAATTATCTTTTTACTGTTTATTCTCTTTCTGTGTTTTAGCCAGAAGTCTTTTTCAAAAACGGCGTTTCAAGATACAGTTCCTCAGTTTGATAAAGTAGTATTTAAAGCTTCTTTGCAAAAGTTAGAACCTAAAGAATTTACACGATTATTTATACAGCAATACAAACAAGATTCGTTAAAAGAATCAATATGTCTAGTACATATAAATGATCTAATGCTACCATCAGAAGATTTGTTGATTCAATTTTGGGGAAATTATTCATTAGCACATTGGCATCACGATAAAATGAATCTTAAAAAGGCACTATTATATGCAGATAAATTGTATAAAATTGCCGTTAAGCTTGAAAACAAGGATTTGATTTTATCAGCGTTAATGAATAAAGGAAAATTTCATTATGAATTTGGTGATTATGAAGACGCAATGGAGTATAACTTAAAGGCAATGGAATTGTTAAAAACTACTGACAATATAATACGAGAATTAGCAGTTATGTATAACATAGCATTGATAAAACTTCAAACGAATGATAATGTTGGTGCTATTGAATTGTTAGAAAAAATAATAATCATCATCAATAATGGCACTGCCGGGACACTAAATAATTTAAAAACGAGTGTGTATATTGCTTTAATTAAGGGATATATAGGAATAGAAGATTATGAGCAAGCAAGAATACATTGTGAAAAGGCAATAGAACTTAGTCAAAAAAATAATGATAAAAAATCTGAATTTTATAGCCTTTCTTTTTTAGGGACTATTGAACGGATAAATAAAAATTACGAAAAGGCGCACCAATTGTTAGATGAATCTTTAGCGATTGCAGAGGAAATACAAGCTGTAACTCAAGAAATACCTCTTATTTATTTTGAAAAAGGAGAAGTGTTTTATGATGAAAAAAAGTTTGAAGATGCTATAGCTATTTTACTTAAAGCTAAAACGTTAATGCAAAAGCATAAACTTGATTTTATAAAATTAGAAGAAGCTTATGCTTTATTAGCAAAATCATACAATGAAATTGGCGATACTAAAAATAGTGTGAAATTTTATGAAAAAGCCAGTGAAACTTATAAAAAAAATGACAAGCGACAGGGAAGTATTAGTGTGGACATTATCAAAAAGTATGATTTAAAATCCTTAAAAGAAGAATTAAATCTAGCAGAGAAAAAAACACAAAAAACAAGAACTATATTATATGTAAGTGTCTTCTCAGCTCTTTTAATGGTGGTTGGGCTCATTTATTTTTATAAAAAAAGAGAAAAAGAAAACCAGCGAAAGTTTACAGCTATTTTAAAATCATTAGAAGAAGAAAAAGAACAAATTGCAGAAACTAAAAAAGAAAGTATAGAAGAACATATTATAAAAGAAGTAGTACAGCTAGAAAAAAAGATAGAAGCTACGCCTGCGAAAGAAGTTGAAATTATTGACGAAACAAAAGAGAAACTTTTGAAAAAACTACAAAATTTTGAAACCAAAGAATTGTATTTGAGTAAAAATAGTAGTTTGAATGAGGTTGCCAAAAAACTAAAAACAAATACGTCCTATTTGTCAAAATTAGTGAATGCACATAAAGGGAAATCGTTTACAGCATACATTACAGATTTAAGAGTTAATTACGCAATTAGACGTTTAAAAGAAGATAAAAAATTTCGATCGTACACTATTGATTCTATTGCAAGAGAAATTGGTTTTAACCGTTCAGAATCATTTTCTAGAGCATTTAAAAACAAAACAGGGTTGTATCCGTCGTATTACATTAAAAGTCTTGATAGTCAGAATGTTGTGTGATTTTTTTATACTCTGGATTTATGAATTTCTAGATATATATTATCTAAAATTCCATTTGTGGATATATATTTGAGGATAACTTATGAAACCTTAGTGATTATGAAGAAAAAACAATTCACCTCTAAACTCCAATTTCAAAAAACAACTGTAGTATCTTTTGAAGCGATGGAAAATATTGTTGCTGGAGCGTTGGTTAATACTGATACAATACCTATTTCAAACAATATTTTAGTTTGTCTAACTTTTACCGTATGTCAAACACAAGACAATGGGCAGACTTGTTTATCCTGTACAGATACAGAATGTACACGTCCAACGAATACTGGATCTAAAATAACAGAATTTTGCGGAGCTGATACCAGAGTAGACTGCTTAGATACAAGAGGATGCTAACATTTGAAGAAAACTAGCATGTTTTAAAAAAGAGTTTGCCTTGTGTAAGCTCTTTTTTTTGTTTCTACTGAAATGGAAAAGCCCAAACAGTAAAAAAATAGTAAAGTGCTGTGTAACAAAAACAAATACTTTTGCACACATAAAGTGAATCAATATATACACTATGAATATAAGAATACTACTAGTTGCTATGATTGTTTTTGTAACTTCTTGTTCAGAAACTTCTAAAAAAAAGAATACTGAAAACAAAACTGAAAAGAATACAGAAACGGTAGCGAGTCAAGAAGAATTCACAATCAATAAAAAAACTAGCAAGCATATCAATATTCCAGGAACGCGCCTTTTTATCATTCCGCCGAAAGGCTTTAACGTATCCAAATCAATGTCTGGTTTGGAAAAAGGCGATATAGGAATTCAAGTTTTTGATCTTGTTGGAGGAAGCTTTTATACAAATGCAAAAACATACAGCAAAGAAGCTTTTGAAGCAGGTGGCGTGAAAGTCTATGAATATAAAGAACTAAAAGTAAACGAATATCCTGCAAAGTATGCAGTTGTAGAAGGTGAAAATAATTTGAAAGGGATTAACTTAGTTTTTGGAGACGATTCATTTTCTGCAATGGTAATAGCGATGTTTCCAGCTTCTGACAATAGTGTAGGAGCTGAATTAAAAAAAGCATTGCAAACTATTTATTATGATAAAGATTTTACAATAGATCCACTAGCAACAGCACAATTTACACTAGATGAAAATATATCCAAGTTCAAATTCGCAAAAGCAGCAGCAAATGTGCTATTATATTCTATTGATGGAGTAGATAAAGAATCCTATGGCGATGAGCCAATAGTTATAGTAGGTACCTTACCCATTGATGGGAGTATGACGCTTCGAAGTACAGCAGAAAGGCTGATAAGTAGCCTTGAAGAGAAAGGTTTAAAGGTATCGGGAATAAAAAATAAATCGACAAAAGTTGTAGGTGATGTTCGATCGTATGAAATAGACGTGCACGGAAGTATGAAAGGACAAAATATTGTTATGTATATGTTGGTCGCAGTTGATTATGATAAAGTCATTACGCTGCAAGGAATGATTAGATCTGACTTCAAAGAAAATTTAAAAGAAGTCAAAAAGCTTGCAAGTTCACTAAAGTTAAAATAGAAAAATATACTAACTTTAGGCTTCAAAATGAATCCAGCAGAAACGTACATACTACAACAACCAGAGCCTTACAAATCAATCTTACTAGAAATACAAGTATTGATGGAACATGTGGTTCCAGAAGTAGAGTTAAAGTATAAATACAGAATTCCGTTTTATTACTACAAAGGAAAACCATTTTGTTACCTCAACGCAAGTCACAAAAAGAAATATGTAGATGTTGGTATTGTAAAAGGTGGAGAAATCACAGTGCACACCTCTCATTTGGTGACTGAAAAGCGAAAGAAGATGGCATCACTTCGATACCAAAACATTCAAGAGATCAATGACAAAATTTTATTCGATGTCATAAAAGAAGCCGCTAGTATGTACTAACGCTTCGACAAGCTCAGCGTGTACACATTTTAAGTAATTCTATGTATAACTTAGTGTAATAATCTACATTTCGATAGCTACGCTAGGTATTTTCTATCAAAATATATTTTGATTTCAATAATGCTCAATGTGACAGTCTAAAACGTCTAAGTAAGTCTAAAAATCTAAAAATCTAAGAAGTCTAAGCAAGTCTAACTAAAGTCTACAAAGAAGTAATCGTTTTGCGAATCTTTACCAAATTACTCAATAAATTTTCTAAATGATCTAAATGCAGCATATTAGCACCATCACTTTTTGCGTTTGCAGGATCAAAATGTGTTTCAATAAACAATCCGTCAACATTATTTACAACGCCAGCACGTGCAATAGTTTCAATCATATCTGGTCTTCCACCAGTAACTCCACTAGATTGATTTGGTTGTTGTAACGAATGTGTAACATCTAATACTGTTGGGGCAAACTGTTTCATTGTTGGAATTCCACGAAAATCTACAATCATATCTTGGTAACCAAACATGGTTCCTCTATCGGTAATCCATGCATTTTCATTTCCAGAATCATGAACTTTCTTTACAGCGTGTTGCATACTTTCAGGACTCATAAATTGTCCTTTTTTCAAGTTTACGACCTTTCCTGTTTTTGCAGCAGCCACGACTAAATCGGTTTGACGTACTAAAAATGCAGGAATCTGTAATACATCTACATACGCAGCAGCTTTTGTAGCATCTGAAGCTTCATGAATGTCAGTAACTGTTGGTACGTCAAAGGTCTCAGAAACCTTTTTAAGGATTTCTAACGCCTTTTCGTCTCCAATACCAGTAAAACTATCAATGCGACTACGATTGGCTTTCTTAAAGCTTCCCTTAAACACATACGGAATTTCTAATTTATCAGTAATAGAAATCACCTTTTCCGCAATGCGCAATGCCATATCTTCACTTTCAATGGCGCATGGACCTGCTAATAAAAAGAAATTATTGGATGTAGTATGTTTGATTTTAGGTATAGAATTCAGTTGCATAAATTGTAAATTTGCTGCAAAGATACACTAAATTTCAGTAGTAAGTAAGCTCGTATTGATTGCAGTCATTTGCTTAATTTTTTTATTAGTATGCTTGGTATAATAAAACGCCAGTACTACGAATAAAACAATGGCAGCTATAAAAATATACACTATTGAAAATGCACTGCTTTCCGATTGCAAGATTGTTAATTGTGAAGCTAAAATAAATTTGCAGCTAATCGCAATAACTAAAGCAACACAAATAGAAACTGCTAAAATTTTATACGATAACTTATGGTACACATTTGCAATTTGCTGTCGCGAAAAGCCTAAAAAGTATAGCTGGCAAATGGTTTGTTTGTTCTTTAAGATAAGTAAGTTGATATTGGTAACAACCAACGTGATAGATAAGATCGTAATCAGGATTCCGATACCTAATACAACCGTTAAAATTAATTGTAAAAAGTAACTAATACGCGAACTTAATAACTCGCTTTGAAAATATTGATACTTATTCTGTTCTAAAAAATCTAGCAATTTCGGATCTGATGGATTAACAACTTCCATGATAACTCGCGAGATATTAACTTTTTCATTAGGACTAAGTAATTGATTGGTATATTCTAGAAATGATTTCGGAACTAATATCGTATTAATTTTCTCTGAAGTAGCTAAAATATAAGCATCGTATGTTTCTCTTTTGGATACGCCTGTCAATTTTAGGGTAATAGGAATTTGACTAATAAGCTTTTGGTCAATCTGAGGTAAGCCAGCACCTGGAGCAAATCCATAATTGTATAAGTCAATATAATTTTTTGGAATAATGACAGGAACTCTCCTTTGATCTGGTGTCCATTTCCAGTTGGTATCCTGAACATCAATAAATCGATCGGAAACAGATTCTAAAAACATATCGGTACTCATACCTCCCAAACCTAATAAAGAAACACTTCCTTGTACTCTGTATGTGCCGTTTGTGAAACCACCAACTTTTTTTATAAACTCTTGTTGTTTAAGTGTTTGAATTTCTTCTTCTGTGAAAGCATTATCACGACCTATTGCTTTAGAAATAATAACAGTTTGATTGCTCAATAAATCATTAGAAGAACTAAAAAGTGATTGTGTATCAATAAAAAGCTGAAAAACAACCAATAAAATCCCTAATCCTAAACTAGAAGTCAACGCAAAAAACAATAATTGCGAAAAACGAATCTGTTTATGTAACAAGTTTCCAATCACAATAGCAATGTTTTTGAATAATTAATATCATACGAATTCCCTAAACTGGCAATAACCAATGTAGCGTTTCGTTCTGCTACTTCTTCTAAGATAAGTGCGGTTGCGTTTCCAATTCGCACATCGTCAATATGGCTAAAAGGTTCATCTAACAATAACAATTCAAACGGTTGGCACAAAGCACGTACAATGGCAACACGTTGTTGCTGTCCGTACGATAAAGTTTCGGCTACTTTATGCGCTAAATCATCTACATCCAGGCGTTTCATATAAGCTAAAATTTCCGCTTCTGTCTTATGGTTTGTCAATTGGTTTTTCAACTGAATATTCTCCATTGCAGTCAATTCAGGAAACAAACGTAATCCTTGAAAAACAATCGAAATTTTTTCGCGTCGCAATTGTGTCCATTCAGGTTCAGTATACGATGCAATATCTTTTGAATCGAACTGTATGCTTCCAGTGAATTTATTATTTAAACCGTATAAAAAATTGAAAAAAGAACTTTTCCCACTACCAGAAGCAGCTTTTACCAAATACTTCTCACCCGATTCCATATAAAAAACTTTACTCCAAACTTCAGACGAAGTTGGAGTAAAGTATGTTGGAATTATTTCTTGTATTTGTATAGTCACTCTATAAGTAATCTTGGATAACCCAAGTATTAGTAATGCATCATTTTTGTAGCTTCCTTAAATACTGCGTCAGTATACATAATCATACGAACTAGTGAGTTTCCTTCTCCTTTAGTGTATGAATACATTTCCATTCCATTAGTATTCATAGTTACATGACCGTCTCCAAAATACTGGCCATAAATCTGACCTATAGCGTCAAAATCTAGACCACCACGTCCTGAGTAACTACCATAAGGATACATAGAAGAAATTATTTCTCCATACATTTTAGTAAAGTTAGTACTTACATATGTATACATAGAGTTGTCTAATTTATTTTTGTGCTCAAAGTTTGAAAGGTTAGATCCTAACTTTCCATTATTGAATATCTCATCAGCTTTACTTCCGTTATTTGTGATGAAAAGTGCACTATTCTTAACAACTACAAAAAGATCTTTTTCTAATTGATAGTAATCTTTTCCTTTCGTAGCCATTGGTCTTTCCATTTGCATGATTAGCCCTAGCATAGTGTCAAACTTCGCCTGATCTTTAATAGAAATTGCAGCATAGATATTAGGTATCTTTCTTTCAATTTCTTTAGATTCGTATTCACCAGTATTATAATTATATCTAGATATACTATCTTTTACAATAGTACCTTCTGTAACACCAAGCATCATAGTACCTTCAAAAATACCTGAAGCTTCTTCCATTGTCATTCCCATCATGCTTTTCATTTGGCTGTTCATACCAGTAACACCCATTTTAATTTGAGCTCTAATCATTTCTGGTAATACTGCGTTGTCTTGAAGGCTTTCAATATGCTTATACATTGCTGTAGGATCAATAGAAAGTTTCATTAACATAGCAACGTCTTTAGGCATCATGTCCAATAAAGAAGCATCATAACTTGAAGACATCCACGACTTATAACCAATAAGAGACTTAATATCATCATTCATTTTAAGTTTTGCAGATGTATATAAACGATCATCTTCAAAATTAGTATGATACATAAAGTTGTTATTCTCTAAATCGATGTCTGCTTTAAAATTAGTAAGGAATGCACTAGCAACTGAGCTCATTGGAGTAGAAGTAATATGAAGTCCCATATCTTTGCTACCATCAAAAAAGTCACTAAAGTAATTAGTAGCTGTAATACTTTTTGAAGCATCTAAATTTGTTAAATCGATTAATTCTTGCCCAGCAAAATTTTTCGCACCAATAATTAAAGCAGTTTTATCATTCCAACCAATAGCCATTTCTCTGCTAGAATACACAGTAAACGCTTTTCCTTTCCCTACATTTTCTTGCTTTTCAAGCCTAGAAGCCTTGTCAAGTATTGGCTGAATCATTTTTTGGAAAGAAGCAGCATCTTTAATAGGGATAATTAATCCTCCTGAAGGAGACATACGTTCAACAGTCATGAATCCTAAAATGAATTCATTACGGAAAGTAGCTTTCATGTTTTCGGCAGTCATCTGCGTATTCATAAATTCTTTGATTTCCCTTGGAGCGCTCTCTTCCATCATTTTACTGATGCTTAAGCTTTTAAAATCAACATCATCACTCTTTTTAGAAAGAGATCCAAGATTGATGTACATTACTCCAGTTGCATCTTTAGGAATGTAAGATGCTTCAGAGCTTGTTGTTCCACAACTCACCATCATAAGGGCAATTGCGAACAGGCATAAAATTTTTTTCATATTAAATGAAGTCTTAAAGGTTTATATTATTAATATTATTATTTCAGTGGAGGAGTGCAAATTTAACAATATCTATATCTTTTAAAATAAAAAACACGATAAAAATATTGATATTTACGTTAGCTACATATATTAAGACTGAATCAAGTCGAAAATGTTACACATATTTGACAAAAATTCAATAAAAAAAGAAAAACACTACAATTGGCTGCGATTGAAAGGTTAAACAAAGTCAAATCAAATTGTTGCAAAAATGTAAAACAACAGTACAAGAACTCCAAAACATCATTTTAGCAGTATAAAAAACAGTTGTGAAATTTCTTAAAATGTTAATTAATAGTAATTTAACCTAAAAATTAACTAAAATTCTTTTCTCTAGTAAATAAACAGTACATTTGCACGCTTAAAAATAAGAGGTAAAATGGCTTCAATTAAAAATATTGCAATTATTGCACACGTAGATCACGGGAAAACAACGTTGGTTGATAAGATAATGTATCACTGTCAACTATTTCGTGAAAATGAAAATACAGGAGATTTAATTCTTGATAACAACGATTTAGAACGTGAGCGTGGAATTACGATTACCTCTAAAAATGTATCTGTAAACTACAAAGGAACAAAAATCAACATCATTGATACACCTGGTCACGCCGATTTCGGAGGAGAAGTAGAGCGTGTATTAAATATGGCTGATGGAGTTTTACTTTTAGTAGATGCTTTTGAAGGGCCAATGCCACAAACGCGTTTTGTATTACAAAAAGCGATTGATTTAGGTCTAAAACCTTGTGTAGTTATCAATAAGGTTGACAAAGAAAACTGTACGCCAGATGAAGTACATGAAAAAGTATTTGATCTAATGTTCGAATTAGGAGCAGAAGAATGGCAGTTAGATTTTCCAGCAGTATATGGTTCTGCTAAGAACAACTGGATGTCTGACGATTGGAAAAATGAAACTGAAAACATTGAGCCTTTATTAGATATGGTAATGGAGCACATTCCATCACCAGAATTTGAAGAAGGAAGCACGCAAATGCTAATCACATCTTTAGATTACTCTTCATTTACAGGACGTATCGCTATTGGTCGTTTACAAAGAGGATCATTAAAAGAAGGAATGCAAGTTGCTTTAGTGAAGCGTGATAAGTCAATCATCAAAACAAGAATAAAAGAGTTGTTCACATTTGAAGGACTTGGAAGAAAGAAAACAACGGAAGTTCAGGTTGGAGACATTTGTGCAATTGTTGGTTTGGAAGGATTTGAAATTGGAGATACAATTGCCGATTTAGAAAACCCTGAAGGATTAAAAACAATCGCTATTGATGAGCCTACAATGAGTATGTTGTTTACAATTAACGATTCACCTTTCTTCGGAAAAGATGGAAAGTTTGTAACATCACGTCATATCAAAGATCGTTTAATGAAAGAGCTAGAGAAAAACTTAGCTTTACGTGTAAACGAAACAGATAGCGCAGATAAATTCATTGTATTTGGTAGAGGTGTATTACACTTATCAGTACTAATTGAAACAATGCGTAGAGAAGGATACGAATTGCAAATTGGTCAGCCACAAGTAATCATCAAAGAAATTGATGGTGTAAAATGTGAGCCAATAGAAGAGTTAACAATCGATTTACCAGAACATGTATCTGGAAAAGCAATCGAAATGGTAACACTTCGTAAAGGTGAAATGCTAAGCATGGAAGCAAAAGGAGAGCGTATGGTATGCGAATTCTTAATTCCATCAAGAGGAATCATCGGATTGCGTAACCAATTGTTAACAGCTACAGCTGGAGAAGCAATCATGGCGCACAGATATAAAGAATACCAACCATTACGTGGTGGAATTCCAGAACGTCAAAACGGTTCGTTGGTATCTATGGAAAAAGGAACTGCAATTCCATATTCTATTGATAAATTACAAGACAGAGGGAAATTCTTTGTTGATCCAGGAGAAGATATTTATGAAGGACAAGTAATTGGAGAAAACTCTCGTAGAGACGACATGACAGTAAACGTTACAAAAACGAAAAAACTATCAAACGTACGTTCTTCAGGAGCAGATGACAAAGCAAAAATTGTTCCTGCAATCAAATTCTCTTTAGAAGAAGCATTAGAATACATTCAAAAAGATGAATATGTTGAAGTAACGCCAAACTTCTTACGTTTACGAAAAGTATTCCTAACGGAAGTAGAAAGAAAGCGTAACAAAACAATCTAAAATAAGATTTACATCATACAAAAGGTTTCATTGTTACGCAGTGAAACCTTTTTTTTGATTTACAGAAATAAGTTTAAAAGTTTATGAGTTAGGGAGTTTATGTATTTAAACTAAAAGTTGAAAAGATTCACAAATCCCCAAAACCCATAACCCAACACCAGAAATATGGAAATACTAGGAATAACAGCATTAGAATGGGTAGGATATTTAGCGTCACTCGCAGTATTAATATCATTCACAATGAAAGATTTAAGAAAACTACGAATGATCAACGGAGTTGGATGTTTACTATTTGTATTATATGGTTTTATGATACCTAGTTTAAGAGTCGGTTTGCCTATAATCATTACTAATTTAGCAATCTTCGGAATCAATATATATCATTTAACAAGGTCAAAAGCATAAGTAATAAAGTGTTAAAGTCTTATCAGTCACTTTGATTATACAAAATAGTATCATAGTTTTAGAACTAATTATACCAAAAAAAGCTACGCTATGAACATGAAAAAACTAGTTTGCCTACTGCTAATTTGTAATTTTCTATTTGCTTTTACAAGTTCTAATGATGTGGAAAATCCATCAATACGTATTGTTAAAAGTTCAGAATTGTTAGATGACGTTAGTTTTCAATTGAAAGAAAACACAATCATGCTCAAATCTGATAAAGAATATAAATTCTACGTCGAAATAAAATCGAAAAATGTAAAAGGTAAAAAGCTACGTAGTGATTTCTCAAAAGAAAAAAGAAAAGGAATACAATACAAAGTAATTTACACATACGAACATTTGGCATCTGGTAAAAAAACATACTATAAAGACAGGTATATTGTTTGGGAAAATGGTGAAGTCATAAGTTTAAAGCCTACTCAACAAATCAATGTTGGTAAAATAACCTTACGAACAGAAATTCAAATCAACAACTAACTTGCTAAAAGAGGTAAGTCTTATCAATATTATCACGGTAAAATTTTAAGGTTAGTCTCAGATTATTAAAATCTCAATTATCGAGTAAATTTTTATATATTTACCGAAATATCAAACTATGCAATTTCTTTACTTTGATGCAGGATTAGGAGCGATGTTGATACAAGCACTTGTAGCAGCTGTTGCTGGAATCGCGCTATTTTATAAAAGTATCACTCATAAAATAAAAAGCATCTTCGGATTGCATAAAAACACTTCTGAAGGAGAAGTGTTTGACGATATAAATATTGATGATTCTACGATAGAAAACGCATCGAAAGATGACAAATAATTCACGACATGCTTCCTCATATCGCGATCCAAGCGGACATGTATATGTTGAGAACAATATCATAAAAAGAATCATATTCCCAAGTTATTTTCCGCAATACGAAGCGCTAAAAACATCCGGATTCTTTCAAAAAGCATTTCAGCACAAACTGTTGATTCCGCATGAAGAAATAGAAAACTCTGCAACGCAAATCTGTATTCAGCCTGAGCAAATTCCGTTTATCACCTATCCGTACGAATGGAGTTTTCAGCAATACAAAGAAGCCGCGTTACATACGCTAAAACTGCAAAAATATGCATTGCAACACAACTTTTCATTAAAAGATGCAACTGCATATAACATCGCTTTTCACAAAGGAAGTGCAATCTTTATTGATACGCTTTCGCTAGATTTTTATGCTGAAAATACACCTTGGCGTGCGTACAAACAATTCATAACGCACTTTTTAGGTCCGTTAGTGGTGGCAAAATATCACGGAGCCGAATTTCTAAAAACAATGTCAAACTTCATTGATGGAATTCCGTTAAAATTGATAGCTTCTTTATTGCCAGGGAAAACAAAATTAAATCCGTTTTTATACACCAACATTCACTTATTGGCTAAATATGAAAACAAGCATCAAGAAGAAAATGTAAAAGAAAGCAAGCAAGCTTCACTATCTAAAAAAGGCTTGTTCAATATTATTGATAGTCTATACAATTACATCAAAAAATTACAACTCAAAGAACAATCGGAATGGGGAAATTACTATCAGAAAACAAACTATTCTGATACGGCTTTTCAGCAAAAATCAACCATCATCAACGATTGGATTCAAAATATACAAGCCAAATCAGTCATTGATGTTGGAGGAAATGATGGTACGTTTGTTCGTCAAATCACAAGTGATATTGAGGTTGCATTGGTTGGAGATATTGACAACAATGCAGTAGATCAAAATCATTATTCGGTCAAAAAAAATAAAGAACAAAACATGTTGCCTTTTGTGATCGATTTGCTAAATCCATCAGCGGCAATTGGTTTTCAAAACACAGAACGTTTCTCGTTTATTCAGCGTGTGCAAGAATTTATACCAGATGCAACCTTAGCATTGGCGTTGATTCATCATTTATCACTAACAGGAAATGTGCCTTTTGAAAACTCAGCAGCATTCTTTGCATCGTTCTCCAAAAACCTCATCATTGAATTCCCAAAACGAGCCGATTCGTATGCAACGCGTTTACTCAATGCAAAAGCGGAATTCAAAGATCAATTTGGACATTACAATCTAGAGAATTTTGAAAAAATATATTCCGAACATTTCGAATTAGTCGCCAAAACAAACATTCAAGATTCCGAACGCGTTTTATATCTATTTAAGAACAAAAAATCGTGAGTACACTTAAAAAGAACATAGAAAAATTTGTAGCAAGTTCTAAAGACTATCCAATCATTTTTGCGCTTGCGGCAAGTTTATATGCGTTCACATATGTATTTGCTTCTAACTTTATGTTGGTCAATTCGGGATTTCAGTTTTTGGTTATTTTCAGTACGTACATTGTATTTCCTTTAGTTGTTTTTTTACTTTCTTGGGAATTGGTAAAACGACTCAAATTTCTAAACAAATTCAAGCAATATTTATTACCTGTTTTAAATGCAATGTTTTTCGGATTTTTCTTTGTGGGAAGAATTTACAGTTTTCAAAATAAGAAGATTATTCTAGGAGTTGTCATTGTTTGTGCGCTTCTCGCGATTGTACTCAGAAAGCAATACAAAAAAATCATAGTATTACAATTCATCATGGCATCTGCTGCTTTTGTTACGATGATCCCAACACTATATGGAGCGTTTTTTGATTCAGATGAATGGCGAAACTATCCAGAAGAAATAGTTCAAACAAAATTTAAAACATTTCCAAATATATATGTCATTCAGCCAGATGGATATGCAAATTTTAATGAATTGGCAAAAGATCCGTACAACTTTCAGAATGGCGAATTTGAATCATATTTAAAAAATAGTGGTTTCAAATTATATAAGAATTTCCGAAGCAATTACACATCTACAGTATTGTCGAATGGTTCTATGTTTTCCATGAATCATCACTACAAAGGCGAACAATTATTTGGTGCTAGAGAAGTCATTGCAGGAGAGAATCCAGTGATAGAAACTTTAAAGAACAACGAATACAAGACGTTTCTATTCATGGAAAATCCGTATTTACTATTGAATCGACCAGAAATAAAATATGACTATTGCAATTTTGACATGGAAGAAGTTCCTTGGTTTGGAATTGGCGCTTTCGGAAAACGAAAAAAGTTACTTCAGCCTTTAGTGGAAACCATCAAAAAACAGCAAGGAAAACGCAGTTTCTATTTCATTGAGAAAATTGTACCTGGACATATTTCAACTTTCAAAAGTGCATCCAAAGGAAAAGAAATTGAACGTAAAAACTATCTCCGACAACTAAAATATGCAAACGATTGGCTAAAAGAAATCACGGAACTCATCATAAAAAATGATCCAAACAGTCTTATAATTATCGCAGCTGATCATGGTGGTTACGTAGGATTGGATTATACCAAAGCACTCTTTCAAAAACAAACCGATGAAAAAATAGTGTATTCAGCATTTTCTGCGGCATTAGCAATCAAATGGCCAAACAATGCTGTGCCAAGTTATGATGTGCAACTCAAAACACCTGTCAATCTTTTTAGAACGGTTTTTGCCTATTTAGGAGACAATGAAGCATTACTGCAAAACAAGCAAGAAGATACAAGTCATTCGTTGATCACAAACGGAATTTTAAGTGATGTTTATGAATATATTGATTCGGATGGAAATGTAGTGTTTAAAGAGGTTGATTAATAAGTTTTAAACTCAAATTACAATCCAACCAGCTTTAAAAAAAGTAAGTTTGCAATTCTCAATAAACTCTTTGAGCGTAGTTTTTTCCGTAGCTTTTTCATACGTTAACTCAAACAAATATACTTGAGGATTTGCTGTTTTGGGTCTGCTTAACCAAAAACGAAAGCGTTTTATCTTTGGTGAATTTGATAAAAAACGGAGTTCTTTTAGATTACCAATAAACAAGTTGTCTCCACGATTCATTTCGTACAAATAACGTTGACCTAATGAGAGTGAATCCAATTCTTTGGCTGATTTTTTTGGTTGAGTTGTATATCCGCTAATAAGCTGAGGGTATAAAATTCCTTTGGTGAAAATCAATTCTAAAGTTTTATGAATTCCTTGAACTTGAAAAACTTTGTCATTATAACTGAAACTTGTACTACTTATTTTCTTAATATCTTTAGTATATACTTGATACGTAGTTTTTTTATATTCCTTTTTAAAAAGCTCCTGAGCCCAATAATTTTCTTGTTCACCTTGATTCTTGAAAGGCGGTTTTAATTCTTCCTTTTTAGTTGAATTTTGTGATTGACAGGTTGCTGCAAAAATCAATAACAGTACTGTTATTAGGTTTTTCATCTTATCTTTTTGCTAAATTTATTGAATTAAATTCAATTGTAAAATATGCAATGAGTGAAACGTTGTTTTGATTTAGTAATCAATTTATTTTTCGGATAATCTGTTCAAAATAAATTAAAATCTCTTTTTCAAATCCAACAGATATTTGAGGTCCATTATAATAACCAATGCCAAATAGTGTAGGTTCTTCTTTTTTGGAAACCCATATACAAGGAAAATCTTCTAAGTTGTTTTTTTTGTTAGAATAAAAACACAAGCGATACATACTTCTGTCAGGAAATAGTTTTTTAGTTTTTGCAATGGATTGAATGCTTTTTGAAAATTGTTTAATAAGTAACCATTCTTTTGGTTCCATATAATCAGTTTGTGATGGTTGTGTAAATTTAAACCAAGACAATTCAAGTAAAATTTCTTTGTCATCAATCAAATCCGAAATGTCTATTGGTGACTTATTATAATTGTTAAAAAAATATTTTAGACTAATTTTCAACTCTAAAAACTTAAAAATGATGTTGATTATTTCTTCTATGTCAGAAGAATAGAGACTTGGTAAAAAAACGCCTTGACATTGAAAAGAAACCCAAATTTCTTTTTCTTCACGAACGCGAATAATTTCCATAGATCTATCTTCAACGCCTTGGTAAGCAATTTGCTTACCAATTTCATTTGATTCTTTATCTAAGCGCAGTGTAGAGCCAATTTGGAGTAATTTTGTGTTTAAAATGTCGGTTATGTGCATTCTTTGTTTTGTGAATAATTTGCAATATAAATATTCTATGTTACATGTAATAACTTGAGAAGTATACCTATAAAGTAATTATAACTAGCCTATGTTTACTTGAAAATGAAAATAACAAAATTACTGCAATTCATAATGCTATTTATAAAGGAATAAATAAGCGTAAAAATTGAAGATTTTGATTTCAATCAACATTTGATAAAGCTTAAACCTAATTAGAATGGTAACTAAATTACATTTTTCCACACTACAACTACCAAACTCACGTTAAAATTAGTAAATTCACTTTTTCTAAACCAAACCTAATTTATACACTAACCAAATATACAAGTGAATCGAAATTGCTTTGGGACAACTTTGTCTCAGCGGCAAAGAATAGTACATTTTTGTTCTATCGCGACTTTATGGACTATCATCAAGATCGTTTCAAAGATCATTCCTTGTTACTTTACAAAAAGGATAAGTTAGTAGCTGTATTTCCTGCAAATCAACGGGAAAACGTACTTTATTCGCATCAAGGATTGACGTATGGCGGATTGGTTATAAATGAGAATCTGAAGCTAAAAGATGTGGCTGCATGTCTTAAAGTGATCTTGGACTATTTAAAAGAAAACGAGATTCAAAAAGTGCAAGTGAAGTTGTTGCCATCAATTTACAGTCCGCTTCCAACAGATGAATTAAAGTATTTATTTTTTATTCTAGAAGCGAGATTAGCACGAAGAGATGCACTTTCGGTGGTAAATATGCAACACAGACCAAAAATCTCAAAAGACAGAATCGCAGGAAAAAAAAGAGCCGTCAAACATGGTTTAGTGATCAAAGAAGTCAATACATTTGATGAATTCTGGAACGAGATATTAATTCCGAATTTAGAACGAAAACACGCAGCGAAACCAGTACATTCTTTAGCGGAAATTCAAAAATTGAAGAATCATTTTCCAAATAAAATTCGACAATTCAATGTGTATAAAGACAATGTGATTGTAGCTGGAACAACGATTTTTGAAACAGAATTTGTAGCGCATTCGCAATACATTTCTGGAAATGAAGACAAAAATAATTTAGGAAGTTTAGACTTTTTGCATCTGTATTTGCTAGATGAAGTATTTCAGGATAAAATGTATTTTGACTTCGGAATTTCAAACGAAAATCAAGGGAAAAACATAAACGGCGGTTTGCACTATTGGAAAGAAGGTTTTGGCGCAAGAACGATTACGCAAGATTTCTATGAAATAGATGTGCAACAACAGCACAAACTTGACACGATTTTTATATGATAAAATTTCTAGATTTACATACACTCAACGCACGATTTGAAGCGGAATTTCAAGAAGAATTCAAGAAGTTCCTCGATTCAGGATATTACGTGTTGGGAAATAATGTAAAAGCGTTTGAAAAGGAATATGCTGCCTATTGCGGAACAAAACATTGTATTGGTGTCAGCAACGGATTAGACGCACTAACGTTGATTTTGGAAGCGTATAAAATCTTAGGGAAGCTAGAAGAAGGTGACGAAGTTATTGTGCCAGCTAACACATACATTGCAAGTATTTTAGGAATCACAAAAGCAGAATTAAAACCTGTCTTGGTAGAGCCGAATATAGAAACATTCAATATAGATGCTTCGGAAATAGAAGCAGCAATTACTTGGAGAACGAGAGCGATTCTAGTTGTACATTTATACGGGCAATTGACTGATATGAGTGACGTCCAACGCATTGCAAAAAAACTAAATTTGCTTGTTATGGAAGATGCTGCACAGGCACATGGCGCGAAAAATACGGAAGGAAAGAGTGCAGGAAATTTAAGTGATGCAGCAGGATTTAGTTTCTATCCAACCAAAAACTTAGGCGCATTGGGTGAAGCTGGAGCAGTCACAACAAATGATGATGAACTAGCGGAAATCGTAACAAAACTGCGCAACTACGGAAGTTCGTCAAAATATGTAAATCAGTACAAAGGAGTGAACAATCGTTTGGATGAAATTCAAGCCGCTTTTTTAAGAGTGAAATTACCACATTTAGATGCAGATAATGAAGCGAGAAGGCAAGTTGCATTACGCTATTTAAACGAAATCAAAAATCCATTAATTATATTGCCAACATATCAAAATGATACTTCTCATGTGTTTCATCAATTTGTGATTCGAACTAGTGACAGAGCAGCGTTACGTGCATATTTAACAAAAAACGAAATCGGAACATTAATTCATTACGAAATTCCGCCACACAAGCAAGAAGCATACAAAGAGTGGAGTCATTTGCATTTCCCGATCACAGAAAAAATACATGACGAATGTGTCAGTTTGCCTATAAGTCCAATTTTAGAAATGGATGAAGTCACAAAAGTTATTTCAGTACTAAACAACTATAAAAACCAGTAGCAATTCCCCATGCATTTATGGCAGAAAAGGAGCAATTTTCATACACACATATCTTAAAAGCAACATCGTTATTTGGTGGTGTACAGGTTTTTAAGATTCTGATTTCGATCATTCGTGTGAAAATTGTAGCGATTCTATTAGGTGGAGTTGGAATGGGAATTATTGGATTGTTCAATAGTACAATTCAGGTGGTAAGCGAAATTGCAAAACTTGGTTTAGACACAAGTGCTGTAAAAGAATTGGCACATGTACATGCTTCAAAAGATGAAAAAGCAATTGTAGAAACTGTAAGTATTCTGCAAAAGTTTATTGCCATTACAGCGATTATTGGCGCAGTTTTTACCATCATATTTTCTGCATTATTAAGTCAATTAACCTTTGGAAATACAGACTATACTTTTGAATTTATTTGGTTGGCCATCGCCATCTTTTTTATGCAATTAACCAATGGGAAAATTGCCGTTTTACAAGGAACGCAAGCACTCAAAAAACTAGCAGTCGCCAATGTTTTAGGAAGTACAGTCGGATTGATTGTGTCCGTTCCATTATATTATATCTACGGAATTGAAGCAATTGTTCCCACAATCATTATTACGGCAGTCGTGATCTTTCTATTCTTTTGGTATTTTGTAAATACGCTCAAAATTCAACGCATTTCATTAGGAGTCAAAGAAGCATATCACAAAGGAAAAGACATGCTGCACTTAGGTTTGGTGTTGAGTGTGACGGGAATCATTACGTTATCGGCAACCTATGCACTGCAAATTTACATCAGATATATTGGCGGATTGGACGAAGTAGGATATTACACAGCAGGATTTTTAATCATAAACGCGTATGTTGGAATGGTTTTTAACGCCATGGGAACCGATTATTTTCCACGATTATCTGCCATTCATACAGATAATGCAAAAGTGCAAATTGCGGTAAGAAATCAAGCGACAATCGCCATTTTACTCATCACACCAATCATTACAACATTTTTTATAGCAGCGCCATTAGTGGTGAAAATATTATACTCTAAAGAATTTCTAGTCATTTTAGGATTGATCTCTTGGGGTGTTTTGGGAATGGCTTTCAAAGCAGTTTCTTGGTCAGTTGGCTATGTAATTTTAGCAAAAGGTGATTCCAGAATATTTGTAAAAACGTCTATCTGTTTCAATATTTTAATGTTAGGAATGAACGCTACTGGCTACTATTTTTACGGATTGACAGGTTTGGGAATCAGCGTATTGATGTACTATATAATTCACTTTGTAAGTCTGCTGATAATTACAAAAATATTTTATGGTTTACAGTTTCAAAACAGCTTTTACAAACTCTTTATTCAATGTGTTTTATTGAGCGGAATGGCGTTTGCGTGTACATTTATAGAAAGTAATTATCTCAAATATGGCGGAATGATTGTAGTAATGCTACTTTCTTATATCTTTACATATTCGCAATTGCAGAAAAAAATGAACATCAAACAGTTGATAAAAAATAAGCTTTCAAAACGATCATGAGACGGATTTTTAATAAAATACGAAGTATATGGAGGTTTTATTTTGCAGTAAACTGGATAAAAACAATTTACTTTAACTACAAAAAATTTCCGTTTCACATTGCGAAAAAGCTACCTGTATTCTTCTATGGTTCGGTGAAATTTTCAAACATCAGTGGTGAAATTATTTTAGATGTTCCAGAAATAAAAAAAGGAATGATAGGTTTTGGACAGAAGTTTGAATTGCCAACACGTTCCAAAAGAATCGCAGAACTTTCAGTGTTGGGGAAACTCGTTTTTAAAGGAAATGCACATATCGGAATTGATTGTTTTGTACATGTCGGAGAAGGCGCGTACTGCGAATTTGGCTATATGTCTTGCTTAGGTTCAAACGTAAAACTCATCTGTAAAGAAGAAGTTATTTTAAGTGATTGGGTCGGAATTGGCTACGAATCACAACTCACAGATTCAAACTTTCACCCGATGATGAATACGGAAACTGGCGAATACTATCCAATGACAAATCCTGTGCATTTGGCAAAATACAATGCATTTTCCAACAGAATTTCTATAATGCCAGGTACGAGAACTCCTGAAAATTGCGTCATTGCTTCCAACTCAGTCGTAAACAAAGATTACAGAGATTTAGGAAGTAATATATTAATTGGCGGTGTTCCTGCAAAACTCATCAAAAACAACTACAACCGCGATTGGGATGGCGAAAAAGAAATGCTGAAGAAGTATAAAATTATTTGGTAATTTTTTAGTTTATGAGTTTATAAGTTGAAGAGTTTA
>NZ_JBOEFY010000065.1:0-5360 GCF_050633145.1 Kordia sp.
AGATGTGTATAAGAGACAGATGATAAAGCGTTTGATGTAAAAGTTCCTCAGACACATTATTTTACAACTGAAATACTAGAAAGTAAAGCATTTATTTACTTGTCAAAAGAAAATTATAAACTGGCTGATTCTTTATATCGAAAGGTTCTAAAACGTTACAAAAAAAATCAAGATTCAATTCAAATAGCAAGAAATTATTCCAACCTAGGAAATCTATACTTCGAACAATACCAAGATATACTTGCATTAAAATATTTCGATTCAGCGTACAAATTTTCAAAACCACTCAAAGACTTAGAACTAAAAAGTACGATTGCGTACAATATGCATGTAATTTTTGAGCTTTCAAAAAAACACGATAAAGCGATTCTATATCTTAAAGAATATACAGCCCTAAATGATTCACTTCAAAAACAAAACGCATTATGGGAAGTTGCACAAGAAAAAGAAGCACATAATATAGCACAAAAGCAAGCGGAGTTAGACATTAAAACCGCAGAACGAAATACGTTTATAGCTATTTCTGCAGGAATTCTATTAATGCTAATTGTAGGCTTTATTTTCTACAGAAAGTTAAAGCAGCAACACAAACAAATCAAAAGTTTAAATTATGAATTGAATGAGACTAATAAAGTTAAAAATCAGTTGTTTACTATCATTGCGCACGATTTACGAAGTCCTGTAGCACGATTGAAACAATTATTTCAATTACGTGCGCTTAAGAAAGATTCAGAAGCTATTTCATCCGATAAAAATGTAACTCAAATCATTGATTCGCTCAGTTTATTATTAGATAACTTATTGAATTGGTCGCTGAGTCAATCTGACTTACTTTCGGTTCAAAAAGAATGGTTTCCGTTGTGGCAAATCGTTCGTCAAATAGAATTACAATATCAATCTTTAATCGAAGAAAAAAACATTCAATTCAGTACAGACATTCAAAAATCTGTTTTGGTTTATGGCGATATGGAAATTTTTAAAATTGTCATTCGAAACTGTTTGGATAATGCCATCAAATTCACACCAAAAGGAGGGAAGATCGTTATTTCTGGAGCAATAGAAGAAGATTCGTTTACAGTATTCATTACGGATTCTGGCATTGGAATTCCAGAAAAAGTACTCAAAAGTATCTTCGAAATCAAATCAAACAAAGTGCAAAAAGATACTACAGGAAGAACAAGTTCTGGTTTAGGACTCATGTTAACCAAATCAATGATTCAGCTCAACGGCGGAAGCATTCAAATAAAACCCAATCCAAAAGGCGGAACCATTGTACACATTTCATTGCCTTATAAAAACGTTGCGTAAACTGTTATGGAAAAAATAAACATATTCATTTTAGAAGATAATCCAGACGAAATTGAGATTTTAAAACTCATACTTTCTGATGAGTACGTTATTAGCGGAATTGCTACAAACTACGATGATGCTGTAAAAACGTTCAATGAAAAACTGCCAGACATTGCCATACTCGATATTTTTATGAATGGCGAACGCGAAGGCATTCGTTTTGCAGAATACATACAAAATACACATTCCATTCCCATTCTATTTTTAACAAATTCAAAAGACAAGCTTTCATTCTCTGAAGCAAAAAAACAGCATCCATATAGTTATTTGCTAAAACCTGTAGATCCGCACTCGTTAAAGTTTGCAATAGAATTGGCGTTTGAAAAACATGTAAATCAAGTTGGACAACTATCCACCAAAGAAGAAACGGCTTTACAAATAGACAATAAACTACTTGTAAAAAAAGGAAATGCACTCATTAAAATTGTTGTAAACGATATTTTCTATATTGAATCTGACGATAAATATTGTTTCATTCATACGGAAGATGCACGTTTCTTAGTCCAAAAATCACTAAAAAGCTTTGCAGAAGCATTGCCAGATAATTTTGTGTCGCTACATCGAAAATATGTTGTGAATACAGATAAAATCTTGTCGGTTATGCCAACAGACTATACATTGACGCTCAAAAATAATGTGACATTACCTGTGAGTCAGCGCCATAGAAAACAATTGCTAGACATTTTTACAATCATAAAATAAAGGCTTCAAAGAAATCTTAAAAGCCTTTTATAAGTATCATTAAATTGGAGTTACACAACATCCAAATTCACAATAAGCACGAAAACCATTGTGTACAGGATGACACTGTTCGTCACTAGTACAAGAACCTAATAACGGTTCGCATTCTTCTCCAAAACCTCCGTAAATAGTGCGTTGTTCGGATTTTGATAATGCTTGTCCAATACTCAAAATTTGTTGTTTCATAATAATAAGTTTTAAAATTAATAATGGAATTATGTGGTACAGTTCAAAGAAGCTTGACAATAAATATCTGTGCGGCACACACACATAGAATTCAATGGATCAAGTGTAAACGTGGTATTCGTTCCGCCTTTTACACTACAACTGTTCAAATTGGAAATGGTTTTTTTCTGAATCTGCAAATCATTTGCTTTTCTTTTTTTCATGATTAATAAATTAAATGGTTGGTTGAAATGAACACTTAAAGACACTCATTTTGTATGTCTATCTCAAAAAGATAAAAACAAAAAAATGCTGAAAATCAGTAGTTTGCAACTTTCAAAATGCAACATTCATGAATCTGTAGTATATATTCATGAATCTGTATTACTTTTCCTTTAAAATGGTTATTTTTAGTTGTCATTTTTGATCAAACAGAAAAAACACTACCCAATTGAAATCTTACCAATCCCAAAATAGTTACTTCTTTACGAGTCTTAGTTTGCTCTTTTTAATCATGTTCTCAAGTTGTAACAGACTAGAAGATGAATCCATTGCAAAGGAATACAGGAAATTACACTCATTGTTTATTGAAGCAACTTCATTCAAAGAAAAACTAAACTATTGCAACATCTTTCTGAAAAAAGCAAAACAAGAACAAGACAGATCAATGATACTTGCTGGGTATCGCATGTTCTCAGTAACATATACAGACGAAAATGTATTGGTGTATTCAGACAGTATCATCGCGTTAACAAAAAATAATAGCACCAAACATTATCCTGCAATAGCCTTTGAGAAAAAAGGTGATTTTTACTATGATAAAAGGGCTTATAGAAACGCTTTAGATAATTATGTGCAATTTGCTAAGTATGCTAGAAAACACCAGCAAGAAAAAATGGTTTTCAATGCCAATTACAACATTGGCGTACTAAAAAGACGAACTGGAAATTACAAAGAAGCCTTAGCACTCTATCATGATAATTATAAATATACCAGACAACACCGAGACAGTGTAACTATAAGAACATATCTCAATTCCATTACAGCAATCGCAAATGTTTACAATGATATGGAAATAGGCGATTCAGCTTCATATTACAATAAATTGGGGCATAAAGAAGCAATTCGGTTAAAAAACGAACGATTTCAGTATCATTTTGCGCTAAATCAAGGAATAGCTGAATATCACAAACAAAGATTCAAAATAGCGATTGATAGTATTGAAAAATACATACCGTACTTTGAGAATTTGAACGATTATGACAAACTTTCATTCGCATACTATTACATAGGTGAAACCTATTGGGAACTTGACAAAAAAGAAAAAGCAATGCACTATTTCAAAAAAGTGGATACAACTTTTCAAAAAACACAATCATTATTCCCGCTTCTCAAGAGAGCTTACATACGATTAGACACATATTACAAGGAGCAAGGAAATACGGAACAACGGAATCATAATCTAAAAAGATACATAATTGTAGATAGTGTAATCAATTCGGGTGATTTATACCTAAGCAAAACAATCTACAAAAAATATGAAATTCCAAAACTACTAGCAGAAAAAAAATCAATCCTATCTGAAAAACAGCAGCAAAAAAGTAGGTTTAACAAAATTGTCATTCTACTAAGTATACTCTTATTTTTAGTACTCATAGGATTTAGTCTACAATACAAAAAACGCAAAATTGCGCAGCGACGTTTTCAAGAAGTAATCAAATCAAAAAAAAGTAACGGAACCGAAAACAAATCAAAAGAAACGGCAAAAACACTTGCCATTCCACCAGAAATAATAGAAGAAATCGTATCTAAACTAGAAATCTTTGAAAACGAAAACAGCTTTATTTCCAATGAAATCACGCTCAATTCCTTAGCAAAACAACTCAATACAAACCCTAACTATCTCTCAAAAATTGTAAATCAAGTAAAACAATGTTCTTTCTCAAACTACATTAACAATCTACGTATAGAATATGCAATTGAACAATTAAAAAGCAATCCAACCTATCTAAAATACACCATAAAGGCAATTGCTTCCGAAGTCGGATTCAACAATGTACAATCGTTTTCCAAAGCATTTTCAAACAGCAAAGGCATCAATCCATCCTATTTCATTCGAGAACTAAAAAAGACTAAAAAACTTTCTACAGATTCATGAATCTATATTTTTTCATACCCAAATAGCTAAAGCTTAATCTCAATAATACGTAGGTTTAATGTAAAATATTTAACAAATAAGTTATGAAAAAGAAAACATTAAAACTACATAAAATCAAAATTGTAAAGCTTACTCATCATAATAACATCAAGGGAGGAACACAAGATACAATGACCGAATGTCTGCCTTGTGAAACGTTAGAAACATTGAATCCAGATGGAACTTGTGACGATTTCACAGACGATAAAAAAAATGGAAACAATAGTATTGCTACGTTCTTGTCAGTTCTTTTTGGTTGTTAACTCGTTTCAAAATCTTCGAAAAAATCAATCGCTAATTCAAAAAATCACATGAAAGCATCCAAATTAAAACTTCATAAAACCAAAATCGTTAAACTCACACAACTCACTAAAATCTTTGGCGGATCAGAAAACAGCGAAACAACCTATACCACTACAGGAAATGATGATACAACAACAAATGCACCTACTTCTGCGGCTACAAGTAATGGTATGACCTATTGTGCAAGTGTCAATCCTGAGCATGTATGTCCTAGCAACACCAACGATACTACAAATGACAATAACACGGTACCAACCTTCAATCAAAGCATACAACCAGGACCGTAAATGTTTTCTTAAAATGCAAATATGGGCGTAACCTCCGAGAAAAATCGGAGGTCGGGCTCTCGCGAGTCGCTCTCTTGCATCCAGTTCATAAAGTACATATAATAGAATGTAAAGTCGCTAAGTAAGGCAAAAGTGGCGCTGAACGGAGCCGAAGCGAGGAGCTCCAACAAACGCTCCATCCCTTACGCAAAATCAATACATAGTCAATTTTGAGTTTCTAAGTTTAAGAGTTTATACTTTGAAACAAAATTGGTAATTAACAATTTAACCAGCAACCAAATTAAGATATTAGTACTGAGTATTGAGTATTGAGAAGT
>NZ_JBOEFY010000066.1:0-42727 GCF_050633145.1 Kordia sp.
TGGTCGCCTTGCTCCTTTTTTGCTTCTGCTTTGTCTTTATATATAGTATAGTTTCTTTCCTTTATATATATGTACTTTGATTCGGGTTAACGATTACTCATTGATACTTATATTTATTAAATTGGAAATCGTGAATGTTCATTTGAGCCTTTGTTGGAGCTCCTCGCTTCGGCTCTGCTCAGCGTCCTATATAGTGTACTTATTACTATAATTGTTCTAATTTAAAGAGAGCGACTGGCGAAAGCGTGACCAGTTTTCTTTTTTTTAGACTAAAAAAGAAAATGGGAACCCCACTTCGACTCCGCTCAGTGAACTTTGTTAGGTATTGAGTCTTTGGTTGGGGTTGCAGTTCTACTGCGCTCAATGTGACAGGTGTTGGGTGTTATTTGAACGTTTTTATTATTTATTTTGATATTGTACCTATATATATTGTACAGGATTTTGGTTCGTATTATATTTGCGAGCTTAATATTTATTTTTGTATGATAAAAATTACATTGCCTGACGGCTCAGTTAGAGAATTTGATTCGAGTGTAACTCCAATGGAAGTTGCAAAGAATATTAGTGAAGGTTTTGCTAGAAACGTGATTTCTGCAAACTTTAATGGTACAACTATTGAAACTACCACTCCACTTACAGAAGATGGAGCGCTTGTTTTGTATACCTGGAGAGATGATGAAGGAAAGAAAGCTTTTTGGCATTCTTCTGCACATATATTAGCACAAGCAATTCTGGAATTGTATCCAGACGCTAAGCTATGGGTGGGTCCAGCTATCGATAAAGGTTTCTATTATGATGTAGACATGGGCGAAACCGCAATTACCGATAAAGATTTTAAAGCGATTGAAGATAAGATGCTAGAAATTGCTAGAGGAAAGCATGATTTTAAGATGCGCTCGGCAACAAAAGCAGAAGCTTTAGCCTATTATAAAGACAGAAACGATTATAAAGTTGAACTTGTTGAAGGTTTAGAAGACGGAACTATTACTTTTTGTGATCATTCTAGTTTTACTGATTTATGCCGTGGAGGTCATATTCCAAACACAGGTATTGTAAAAGCCGTGAAAGTAATGAGTGTCGCTGGTGCTTATTATAAAGGTGATGAAAATAATAAACAACTGACTCGTATTTATGGAGTTTCTTTCCCTAAACAGAAAGAACTAAAAGAATATTTAGAGTTATTGGAAGAAGCTAAGAAACGTGATCATAGAAAACTTGGTAAAGAACTAGAGTTATTTACTTTTTCACAAAAAGTTGGTCAAGGATTGCCATTATGGCTACCCAAAGGAGCGGCTTTACGTTCTCAGTTGGAAGGTTTCTTAAAGAAAGCCCAGCAGAAAGCGGGTTATGAAATGGTAATTTCTCCACATATTGGACAGAAAGAATTGTATGTTACTTCTGGACACTATGCAAAGTATGGAGAAGATAGCTTCCAAGCTATCACAACTCCAAAGGAAGATGAAGAGTTTTTATTAAAACCGATGAACTGTCCGCATCACTGTGAAATATATAACGCTAAACCTTTTAGTTATAAAGATTTACCAAAACGTTTCGCAGAATTCGGTACTGTATACCGTTATGAACAAAGTGGAGAACTACACGGATTAACGCGTGTAAGAGGATTTACTCAGGATGATGCACATATTTTTTGTACGCCAGATCAATTAGATCAAGAGTTTAAAAATGTGATTGACTTGGTAATGTATGTTTTCGGATCATTAGGATTTGACAACTTTACAGCACAAGTTTCTTTACGCGATCCTGAAAAGCCAGAAAAATATATTGGTTCTGATGAAAATTGGGAAAAAGCAGAAAGTGCTATCATAAATGCTGCAAAAGAAAAAGAATTGAATTATGTGATTGAATATGGTGAAGCTGCTTTTTATGGTCCAAAATTGGACTTTATGGTAAAAGATGCACTGGGAAGAAGCTGGCAATTAGGAACAATTCAAGTAGATTATAACTTACCAGAGCGCTTTGATCTTACCTATAAAGGTAGTGATAATGAGCTTCATAGACCTGTAATGATTCACCGTGCTCCATTTGGAAGTATGGAACGATTTATTGCAATTTTGTTAGAACATACAGGCGGAAATTTCCCTTTATGGTTGATGACAGAACAAGCAATTTTGTTACCTGTTAGTGAAAAATATGAGAATTACGGGAAAAAAGTTTTAACTTTGTTAGAAAATAACGACATTCGCGCCCAAATAGACAATCGCAACGAAACTGTTGGGAAGAAAATTCGTGAAGCAGAAATGAGCAAAATTCCTTTTATGTTAATCATTGGAGAACAAGAGGAAAAAGATGGCACAGTTTCTGTACGAAGACACGGGGCAGGCGATATCGGAACTTTAACTATGGAAGCATTTGCAGACTTAGTTAAAAAAGAAGTAAATAATAGCTTGAAACCATTTAATGTTTAACCTAAAATTATAGAACCATAGCAATACGAAGAAAAAGAAGTAGAGCTCCTCGAAGAGAAATCAAGGAAGATCCACACAGAATTAACAGAAAAATCAGCGCTCCAGAAGTACGACTTGTAGGAGATAACGTTGAAGTTGGTGTTTATCCGACGAGGAAAGCACTTGCCATAGCAGATGAACAAGAATTAGATTTAGTTGAAATTTCTCCTAAAGCTAATCCACCTGTTTGTAAAATAATGGATTACAAAAAGTTCCTTTATGAACAGAAAAAACGTGAGAAATCACTAAAAGCCAAAGCATCAAAGGTAACTGTTAAAGAAATTCGTTTTGGTCCACAAACAGATGAACATGATTACGAATTTAAGAAGAAACATGCTGTAAAGTTCCTTAAAGATGGAGCTAAACTAAAAGCATATGTATTCTTTAAAGGACGTTCAATCATCTATAAAGATCAAGGGCAAATTTTATTATTGAAATTAGCTCAAGAACTGGAAGAGTATGGTAAAGTAGAACAAATGCCAAAGTTAGAAGGAAAGCGAATGATTATGTTCATCGCACCTAAAAAGAAATAAAAATAATAAGCGAAGTATTTAAACAATTAGGAATTATGCCTAAAATGAAAACAAAATCCAGTGCTAAAAAGCGTTTTAAGCTTACAGGTTCTGGTAAAATTAAAAGAAAGCACGCTTTCAAAAGTCACATCTTAACAAAGAAGTCTAAGAAGCGTAAGCTAGCATTAACGCACAGTGCATTAGTACATGAAAGTGACGTTAATAGTATTAAAGAACAATTACGTTTAAAGTAATCCGTTCTTTCGGTTAAAACAATTTATAAACCCTGGAGTTAGGCCTATCAATATTGTAAATTTTTGATTTACGATTAAAAAAAGACTAAGTGTCGATTATCGACCGCCTACTACAAAAAATCATTTAAAATTATGCCAAGATCAGTAAACGCGGTTGCTCGTAGAGCCCGAAGAAAAAAGGTATTAAAACAAGCCAAAGGTTACTTTGGAAGACGTAAAAACGTTTGGACAGTTGCAAAGAATGCGGTTGACAAAGCTATGAGTTACTCATACAGAGACCGTAGAAACAAGAAAAGAACATTTCGTGCATTATGGATTACTCGTATTAATGCGGGAGCTAGATTAAACGGAATGTCATATTCTCAGTTTATGGGGAAAGTAAAAGCTAATGATATCGAATTAAACCGTAAGGTTTTAGCCGATTTAGCTATGAATCACCCAGAAGCTTTCAAAGCAATCGTTGATAAAGTAAAATAAATCGTCAAATAATATATTTCGCTTATAAAGCCGATACTTTTAGTATCGGCTTTTTTTTATGCCTTTACTTCGCATTACACCTCACAAATTGTTGTTACGAAACAAACTCCGCTCCTATTCTGAATAACATCATTTTAAAATCATTCAACTAAAAAATTAGTTTAAACTAAATATTTAGTTATATTTGTTGTGTAATTTTTTAAAATGATGAAGAAACTCAACTTTTTACCGCTCTTTTTCTTAATACTAAGTTTTGCTATTCAAGCTCAAGAAATAAATAACCATCCAAAGTTATTAGCTGCTTTAGAAGCTCAAAACTCATTGAAACTAGAAAGCTCACGAGAATTATTCAATTCCTTAATAAGGCTAGATGATGTTTCTAAAAAAGATAAATGCATTGCGTTACGAAAGCTAAGCATTCAAGATTGGAAGTTTTATAAAAATTACGAGCTAGCTAAGAAAAGACTTGTTGAAGCCATACAAATTGGAGACTATATTTCTGAAAGTTATGTTGTTCTTAATAGAATTGAAAATGAAGCCAAAAACTACTCAAAAGCATTAACAGCTGCTGAGAAATCACTTGAGAGTGCAACTTCTGCCGCCGATAGTACCTATGCAACTTATTTATATAGTAAAACCATACTAAGAGAAGCTTCAAGCTTTATATTACAAAAGAAACAACTAGATTTAGTTAAACTGCAGAAAGCTTCTACGCTACTACAAAAGATACTATCAAAAAATCCCACGCATGTAAATGCCGCCGAAGTTTTATTAGGTGTTTCGTTGCTTTTGAAAGATGGAAAGTTAGCTTTAAAGAGTTGGTTAGCGTATTATCGATTTGCCAATGCCAATGCTGCCTACACGTATTTAAAAGAACCTGCAAAAGTATTATTACTCGAATTGCCAATGTGGAATTCAAACACTATAAATTTTCAACGAACAAAAGCAATCATAGTCGCTTTAGGCAATTCCCGATTTTACAATTTCGCCAAACTAGTAGCACTAACTGAAAATAAGAGTTTACAGTCAAAAATCAAGACTGATGAAGAAATTCAAGACATTATGCATTATGCCAACTATCTACAAGAATTAAAAGATAGCACGAATGAATATTATCGCATAGCTACCATCGAAAAAGATGAAGATAAAATTACTCAAAATAGAGCTGCCTTTATAAGCACTTTTAGAGCTACTAATAATCGTTTAATGAAGAAGCTATCCATTTTTGAAAAGAATACTTCGGAATATAGTGTACGTGAATTTCGGGAAAAACTTAGAACTCATTTCGGAACTGTGCAAATTATTGCCTCTACAAGCAGCTCAACTACCTTAGGTTTGGTCATGGGACATATTGTAAACGAACGCACAGAAACCATTAAACAGTATAATCATGAGAGCGATTTTACCTTTACAGAAATAGATATGATGACCTCAAATGGATATTCAAGTTGGTTTTGGGAAGATCGTGGCGCAGGCGGATTTGCCGTTGAAAATGGCTTTTTACGAGTAAAACAACTTTTTAAATCATTACCTATCAATGCTTGGCAACGGATTACTGATCCTGTAAAAAGAGAAAAAATTGAAAAAGAAATTGCTGAAAAACTTTTTAGTAATAGTACGGATGAGAAAACTATTTTTTCTGGTTTATCACAAAAACTAGAAATGGATGCTTTGAATGACTTATATAACGACTTAAAATCTCAAGGTTACCAAGACATACAATTACAATTAAAGTTTATTGAAGTATATGAATCCTACAGAGATAGAGCAACAATGTTTGCGCATGAAGGAAGACATTCGTTAGACAAAAAAGTGCTCAAAAATAAATATAGAAATTTAGGTGCTACCGTTATTGAATATAGAGGTCGTTTATCACAAATAGTTTTTAGTAAAGAACCTCGTTTAGAATTGTCTAATATGATAAATGGTGTGAATACATCACCAACTGGCTTGTCCAATAAAATGATTGTAGATGTTGCAAAAGAATGGATTCTCAAAAATCATAGTAAAATTAAAAATTTTGATGCAACACAAACGCCAATTTCACAACTCTACAAACTTACCAACGCTCAAATAATTGCTTGTTATAAAGCTGTAGATCCTTTTTATATAGATTCAAAAAAATAATTCACTGTACTTCTATAGCAAGTATCTATTCACTATTGAAATTATGTCTAAATTCAAGAACTAAAAAACACCTAAGTTTCTAAAAGTTATACAAAATTCACGTTTTTCAATAAACCTTTTTTTTCGAATTCTTTGCATATTTCTACATAAATCGATAGAAAAAGAAAAAAATATTCAATTTAACCCTTAAAAGTTTGATATATTTTCAATTTATCATATTTTTAGCTCGAATTTCCCTATGTATTGCTTATGACTATTATTCTATTGATTACACTAGCCTTTAGTGTGTCTGATGTATTTAGAAAACATCCGCATTTTATTCCTTCCGAAGTATTCTCTCGGGATGAATCTTTTGAACTTCTAAAATCACCTCTTATCGTAATTTCTGGAGGATTGAAAACGTCAAATTTTTATAGAACTATTACTGTTTAGTACAATTTAAAATGTCCTACCTCAATAAACTATTAAAACGTAACGTACAGAAAGCGACACTAAATAAGAACGTATCTCTTAATGCTACGATTACAACCCTTATAGAAGATTTAAAAAAACGACTCTCTAAATATTATATACATTATGAGTTGAGTTCAAAACTTCAAATTTTTGACAATTCTTCAACCCAAGATAGAGTCGAAAATTTTCCGAATCTATATTTAGAAATAGAAGATTTTTTATCATTACAACCAAACGAAGATTTTGATAAAGTAAATTTTCGCAAAAAAATAAAAACCACATATTCGCTACTTAATGAAAAAGACGAGTTAAGAACTATTTTTATTGAAGACGATGAAACACAAAAAGTAATTCTTTCTCAACTCTTTTTAAAAGATGTATTGATTAAATCAAAAGATTTATTAGGCGATTTTACAAACCCTTTTTTAGTTGAAGCCGAAAAATTATTGGTAAGCTCACCGCTATCATTTGAAACAATAACACAACAAAAAGCGTCTACTATACTAAAAGAACTTTTTGAATATTCAAATTTGATTCAGAAAAGGATTCAAGAAAGTTTAGGCTTAAATGCAATGCTGAGCATCTATAATAATGCATACAACAAGCATTTTAATAATTATTATTTACTAGACAATTTTACCATTACTGTAAATTTAGTTCCCGAACAATTATTAGTTGCTGAAAATGTAAACCTTCCCAGCAAAGGGCAATTACATCGTTTGTTGAAATCACAAATTTCAAGCTTGGAAGATATCAATGTAAAGTTGAGTAAAGAGATTTTTCAAAAGTCTCAAATCCAAAAAGAACTTGAAGATAACGAAAAACTATACTCTGCAGTAATTCACAATTCGTTAGACGCAAATGTTATTTTTAATGTGGATGGAATCATTATTCGATCTAATAAAAAAGCTGCAGAATTCATCAATGCACACGAAAATCAGATCAATTTTTACAAGCTTTTACCAGAAGACTTTTCTATAAAATTGAAAAATACTATTGATAAGTTTTCTTTAAATACAGCTTCAGGTTTAGAACAGGAGTTTTTTGAGTTTGAAGTGTATGAAAATGAAGAAACAATTTATTACAACTTAAAAGTCAACCCAATATATATTAACAGTAAAATGTTATTTTTCTGCGTAATTCGTGATATCTCAAAAGATATTCGAAATATAATACGTATTGAAGAAGCTCGTATTATTGCGGAGAAATCTGCTAAAGCAAAAACGACTTTCTTATCAAACATGAGTCATGAAATTCGAACTCCTTTAAATGTAATTCTTGGGTTGTCTGAATTATTTAATCGTAAAGATTTTACAGGAAGTGACAAAGAATATGAGAATATAGAAGCCATTCGTTTTTCTACAGAAAATTTATTGATGATTGTCAATGACATCCTCGATTTCTCTAAGATTGAAGCAGGAAAACTAAATGTTCAAAAAGTTGATTTTAACTTTAAAGAACTAATTTCCAACTTACACAAAGGGTTCCGAATCAAAGCAGAAGAAAAAGGACTTGATTTTTCAATGAATATTACCAATTCAATTCCAAAATATGTTGTTGGCGATCAATATAGATTAAGTCAAATACTAAATAATTTGATTGGAAATTCGATTAAATTTACCAAAAAAGGCTTCATCAATGTAAATATTACTGCAAAAGAATTAGAAGACAAAACCATCCAACTATACTTTACAATTGAAGATTCTGGTTATGGGATTCCAAAAGAAAATCTCGATAGTATTTTTGAGAGTTTTTATCAGTCACATCACAGCGAGAAAAAAACAGAAGGTACAGGTTTAGGCTTAAGTATTACAAAAGAGTTGGTATCTCTTTTAGGAGGAAAATTGACTGTAAAAAGCAAAGTAAATGTAGGAACCTCGTTTAAATTTGACCTGAATTACAAAGTCAGTGATTTAAGTGAACTAGAACTCCAAAACACTCAAAACATAAACCATAACCTTCGCAATAAAAAGATTTTGGTAGCTGAAGATAATAGACTAAATCAACTATTCATTAAGCAATTATTAAAAAAGTGGGATGCTGAAACAACGATTGTTAGCAACGGACAAGAAGCCGTTGAAATTGTAAAGTTGCACAACTTTGATTTAATTTTAATGGACATTCAGATGCCCGTTTTAGATGGTTTGGAAGCAACTGCCGCTATTCGCGCATTAGAAAAAGAGAAAAAAAACATCCCAATTGTTGCGTGTTCTGCTGATGTATTCCCCGAATCGCGACAAAAAGCCGAAGAAGCTGGTGTTAATTATTACATCACAAAACCAATCAGCGCAAAATCAATTAATGAAATCTTATATTTATTAACGACAAGTAACTAATTATATAAAAAGCGAACTCAAAAGTTCGCTTTTCAATTTCTTATTTTTTACACACAATCTCTACATGTAGGGAATTCAGTTTGTGTAATACAATCTATAATAATACTAGCTGTACATGTTTTTTGCTGCGTTTCACAACAGATATCAGCTCCAGCAACTACAAGTGTTCGAATACACACTTTTTCTGAGTTAGTAGGATTTCCTCCTTGGCTCTTTAAAGCATCTAACTTAGAAATCGTTTTTTTGTTTAATGTAAAATTTTTAAGCTTACTTTTTTTCATAATAAATACTTTTAAATTGATTCATAATACAACAAAGCAACTCATAAATATTGAAGCTTCAAATTGAAGCAACCCCAAATTAGATGATTTGTGAAGCTAAAAATATGCATGCAAACTAAAAAAAGTGAACCGAAGTCCACTTTCTATTTTTAACAAAATCTTGCCAGTGTATCACAACCAACTAAAGTAACTGTACAATCAATTAGCGGACTCGTTACACATGCTAGTACATCTGCAGTATCTGCTGGACAAACGGCATGTCCTGGAGGTCCTTGACATGTTTTATTCAATGTTGGTGGCGGTGGTGGCACCATTCCTCCTTTTGCATTTCCTAAGTTAGAAATAGACTTTTTGTTCAGTTGTAAATGTTTAAAACTCTTTTTTTTCATGATCTACTAATTTTGATTCATCATTGAAAGTATAGAGATTTTCACAGGGAATAAAGCTTGTGTTCTTATCATTTATGAATTGTAAGAACAAAAAAGCGAACCGAAGTTCACTTTCATTTAATCGTAAAAAACACCTGTATGCCCAATTCTTTTGATTCCACTTCCACCTAAAATAGCTTTTGGATTCTCTATTTTAAATTTCTCTAACATAATTGATTTGTTTTTTAATCAATACTAGATATTTACCTAAATAGAAAATTAGTCTGTTTTTCTCCATTTAAACAAATCATCTGTAGCTGTATAACCTCCTTGAATAGCATTTGCATTCTCAACAATATACTTTTCTAATTTTTCTAACATAATAAATTGATTTTAAATTAATAATGAATTAAAACTATCAATAAATTTTAGCAGATAAAACTATAGAAACCATAAATTAGATGATTTACGCAAGTATATAAAATAAATGTAATTCTCATTTTAATATACGAAAAGTACTTTATAAGTTATTTTTTCCACTGGGAGTAAATACTGAAACAACGAGAATTTAGATAGTAAAAGATCACCATTTCTTTTGCGTTTACTAGTTTCATAGTTTCCGTTGCAAATGACTCTCTTCCAGGAGTAGTTTCACAGTCCGAAGAGAAATATTCATCAAATCGCATTTTCTTTTGGCTAACATTTTCTCGAAGTACAAGCAATGTTTTAGATGCTTCAAACATTTTTTTAAAAATGACCTTATAACCATTATCATCCAATTTAGGACAATCTATAGATATTAAAGAACCTGTTTGGTCAGAATCACTACTTTTTATTTCTGAAAAAACAACTTTTTTCCATTCCTTAGTAGGCTCAAAATCCTTTACGATATATCCTTTATGAAAATTCGAATCGATAGGAAGAGACCTATTATAGTCAATTTCATCAATGCTAACGATGTAATAAGTGTATTTTTTATTTCCTTTTTTAAATGAATCTTCTGAAGTTACATCTGGCAAATACACTTCTATATCATCCGCTATTAAAGTGCTGTCCTTTTTTATAAAATGATTAGAATATAGGATATTGTATGTCATGATTTGCGTTGAATCTGACTTCATATACAGTTCTTCCCCATAAGTATTTACCATAGAGAAACCTGCTTTCACCTGTTGAGCAAAACTACATTGAAAGAAAACTAAACAGATTATACTTAGTATATTGCTTTTTTTCACGTTTTCTGCTTCTTCTTTTTTGCTGCTGGAAATAGAATATTATTTAAGATTAATCGATATCCTGGAGAATTTGGATGTAATTCCAATTCTGTTTTTGGATCTCCTACTCTATGCTGGTAATCTTCTGGATCATGTCCTCCATAAAAAGTAAAGAATCCTTTTCCTTTAATTCCGTGAATATAACGACCTTCTCCATTGGTTCTGTTTTCACCTAAAATCAATACAGATGGTTTTATTTGTGAACGATCAAAACTTGTAGTTTGTCCCATAAAACCTTTTACCAAAGCAGTATGATTTTGACACAACATGGTTGGAATTGGGTCCCACTTTGCCGAAAAGTCCATCAATGTGAAGTAATCTGCATCTTTTACAATTCTTCTTTTAGAAGTCATATCAATTGAAGAAAACTCGTATTTAGTTGAGCTTCTCTCCAATTCAAAATCTGTAAATGCAAAGGTTTTATTATAATCAATCTTACTTTGATAATTTCTATCTGACACATCGCCATCAAACATAGGCTCGCAAATATCAACACCTTCTGCTGCCAATGCAATATCAAAACTATCTGTAGCGCTGCACATGGCAAACATAAATCCGCCACCAATCACATAATCGCGAATCTTCAATGCAACATCACGTTTTTCTTCTGAAACCTTACTATAACCAAGTTTTTTCGCCAATGCTTCCGCTTCTTTCTTCTCACGAATATACCAAGGCGCCGAACGATAAATACCATAAAACTTTCCAAACTGTCCCGTAAAATCTTCATGATGCAAGTGCAACCAATCATATTTTATCAAATCATCAGCTAGTACTTCTTCATCATAAACTACTTCATATGGAATTTCAGCATAGGTCAAAACCATTGTAACAGCGTCATCCCAAGGCACATTTCCTTTCGGAGAATACACAGCAACTTTAGGCGCTTTTTCCAAAATTACTGCCTCTTGATTTTTACTTGGGCTTGCAATTTCTTCCAACATCGTGTTCGTTTTTGCATCTGACAAAATCTCATACGAAACACCGCGAATTTTACACTCTTTCTCTACCGCATCAATCGCTGGTAACAAAAATGATCCGCCTCTATAATTAAGCAACCATTTGACTTTTATCTTTTTTTCGAGTGACCAATACGTAATTCCATACGCTTTTAAATGGTCTTTTTGAGATTCTGAATCCATCGGAATCAAAATATATGAAGCGTAACTACTCACTGAAAATAAGAGTACTAACGTGAGTGTGATGATGTTTTTAATTTTCAATTGCATGACATTTTATACAACGGAAAGATACACAAAAATTACATCGTTATAAAGAATTTAAGGTTTCTATAACAATTCCTACAAAAATTTATTTTTCAACGATCAAATACGTCTTTTTTATCCTTGCAATTCTTCTTAAAAACACAATTCAAAATTATTTTAATCTCTCTGAATGTGATTGTTACATCTAAAATCTAAAGATCGAATCTTCAGTTTATCAACACCAGTTTTATTCCCCCTACAAAAAAAGGGAAAAACACTAATATGAAAAGAATAAAAACACTTGTAGATAGCGATTTCTATGTAACTAGTTTTATAACTCTAAAATTTAACTACAACACTTTATGGAAAATACAGTAATTATCAACTCTATTGGAAATGCTACTCCAGGAGCTTCAAAAGTACTGTCGGATGCTTTAAAAGTTCCGCAAGATTATATTCTAAAACTATTGTATAACGCGCCTTCTATTTTATTTCAAAAAGTAGATGAAGATACAGCTCAAAAAGCAGAAGATACATTAACAAAATTAGGTTTAGATGTGTCCATCTGTACAAAAGATGATGAAATTGATTTAAGAACAGAGTCAATTGACATCAGTGTAAGTCTAGACAATATATTAGTATTACCGAAGGTCATTGAGCAATTGGCCGTTTTCTTAGGATGCAAACAATCGGAAGTATTAAACTTAATGTTGAATGAACCGAGTATTGTTCTAGGAAATGTTTCTGTCGCTACGGCGGAAGCATTACAAAAACGTACCGATGCCAATGTACATTTTTCAAATCCTCGTAAGGATGCATACACGATACTTATAAGCAAAAAAGCTGAAAATATTCAATTAC
This sequence comes from Kordia sp., assembly GCF_050633145.1. GTDB lineage: Bacteria > Bacteroidota > Bacteroidia > Flavobacteriales > Flavobacteriaceae > Kordia. Next base: position 12,614 of record NZ_JBOEFY010000066.1, read on the forward strand.
GAAATGTTGAAAAAGTATTAAAAGCAACAGCAGAAGAAACAGCAGACGCGTATGTATTTGAAAACATATCATACGATCATTCTCAATTACTATGGAGACAATACCAATCTAACAAAGCTGTAAAACTACTAAACCAAAGTCATCAACTTGTATCTGTTATATTGAAAGATTTTGATGTTTCAAATGAAGAACACGTTGCATTCTTAGTTGAAAAAGTAGGCATGCCAAAAGAAATCTTAGAAGATATACATGCAGCACTTCCAATTTCTCTATTTGAAAACATTAACAGAAAAAATGCAAGTGCTATGATTACTGATTGTGATTCAATCGGGCTAACAACAGCTATTGAACAAGATTACAACTTCAAGAAAAAACTACATATAGAAGGTATTGAAGATGCTGAAAACGTAACGAAAATCTTAGCGCAATTTATCGCGAAAGAAGAGCTTCCTAAAGCAAATGCAACTAGCTGGACAAGCAAAGAAGAAGTTCCGCCACTAATTGCAAGATACCTTTTGGCACAACTAGAACAAGTAACATGTAACCCTGAAATCATCAACTAATTATGGAAACAAATATGCTACACTACCGAATTGCTGAACGTGGGAAAATGCATGCTTTAGACAAAAACTATAAAGAAGCACTACGCCATTATAAAGAAGCAATGAAACTCTCGCAACAAGAAAAAGATAGCGAGTTGTTTTTTCAGCATTACAGTCAATGTGTAATGGAAACTTTAGAGCTTTCTGGAGCACACGATCAAGTAATTTCATTTTGCGAAAACTATCGTTCCTTCTTAAAAGAAAAAGAACAAGATGTATTGGTTAGAAAACACAATGCGTATGTAAGTGAACGTCAAGCAATTCAGCATGTATTAAGAGAAGAACAAGACGAAGCAAAAACACTGCTTCAGGAAGTTCAAAAAGACCTTGGAAGAGGCAAGCAACCAATTACAGACGAACTCTTAGGTTGGTTGCAAAGAGGATACAGAGTCAGTAAAGATCAATTGACTAAACTCCAAAAAAAACATAATTATTTTATTGTGAGAAAAGAATCGGTAAATCCCAAAATTGCCATGGATTTACCCGAGGGCGTTTCTCCATTCTAACTTTTAAAAACAGAAAATGGCAGACGTAAAAACATTTGATCAAGGATCAAAAATACTACAAAACGTAGACGTGAGTAGTATGGTAACCGCGCTCGCCTTGGGTATTGCAGAAGCTCAAGAGCGGCTCGACACGAACTCGGTTTCGCAGCTTATTAGACTTTCAGAAAGTAAAGTAGCTGGGAAATCATTATTGGAATTAGGGTTTCAACCCGCATTTTATGCTTTCGATTATGCTGATATTTCAGCGCAAATAAGCTTAAAAATGGCACAGAAAGAAGAACTTGAAGTTGACTTCAGTTTATCTGTTGATTACAAAAACAACACGACTTTCGACAAAGACTTTTTTGACGAATTAAAGAAGAGCAAAGAAAATTCGACAAGTAAATATTCCAAAACGCAAAAAGACATTGCGCTTAAAGCAAGTACTTCCGAAGATATCACTATCAATGAAAAAACAACCAAAGTTCATCAAGAAGAAGGTTCGTATTCTAAAATAGAGAAATCAAAAGAACAAATGCGTGACGAGACGAATAACTTACGCGTAGAAAGTGTCATTGAAGACGAAAGAGTGCTTGAAGAAAATTCAGCAACAGCTGTATATATTGCCAAAGAAGAAGGCTATGTCGTTATTACTGAACCTTATATTCATACGAATACCGAAGGACTATTAAAAATGGCGCCAACGTATGTACCAGCTTCTAGCTCATCAAAACCAGTAATTACACTTAAAACAGGTAAAACCTTTGAAAAAGAAGTAGATTTTGCTACAACATTAGGAAGTGCAAGAACTGTAAACGGTGGAACTGTCACTGGAATTAATGGAGGTGGAATTCACAGAGCCAGTGGAAAAAAAGTCCATGAGTTTTTCTTTGACTGGGATAAATCTGATATCAATTATACCTATTCCACAGGTGTAAAATCAGATTCTTTGAACGAAGCAGATGTTACTGCATTGGCGATGTTGTTAAAAAGAGATACATCATTGGTAATTACTGTAAAAGGATATACTGATGGTAGTGGAAGTGCCAGCGCAAAAAATGCAGCATACAATGAAGCGCTTGGAAAAAAGAGAGCAACATCTTTTAGAAATAAACTTAGCAAAATTGCAGGTGTAACCTTTACAGATGCACGTGTAAAAGTAGAAACTGAAGGAGAAAGCTTAGCAAATGGAAGTACTGCAAAAGATGCAACTATTCGTAAAGTAACAGTTGTTTTCCCTAATGGTGCTCCAGATTATATCCTTTTCAATGGTGGAGAAATTACTAAAACTGGTGCTTCTCCAAAAAATACTGGACCAGACCATTTTGTATATGTAGAGCCAACAAATAATGGTGCTAATACAGGATTAGATATTACTTTCAAATACGGAGGAAAAACCTATGTATTACGCCAAGGTGCTACAAACAACCTATCATCTTTAGTAAATAGCAAAGGGAAATACCAAGAATTGTTTATTGAAAAAGTAAACGAATCATATTACTTATTACACGAAGAATCGAAGGTAAATTACTTTGTGCATTCTTCAGAAAACAAAGAAATTAATGTAAAGGTAAAAAATGAGGCTTCCGCCGATATGAACAAAGAAACGACAAAAGTGTATGTTGGTGAAACACAAAACGAATTCTCTAAACTAAAAAAATCGCAAAAAGATTTTAAAGGAGATCGTTCGTTGGCAATTAGCGGTTCATTAGATGTTCGTTATGCGCGTCAGTTTAGCATGTCTGTAGAAGGAAATGCATCTGTATCTGCACGTATGATTTCTGTACCGCCACCAACAGCATTAGAAAATTACATTCAATCGCTGACAAACACAAACTCAAATTAATAATTGATGAGCACGACACCTAAAGTAATACAACAAATTACCAACGCTCCATTGCCAATGATGCTAGAGAAGCTCGGAATGTCTATTGCAAATGCGCAATCGGCTTTAGATGCAAACTCTATTCGCTTGGCAAATGAATTGGCGACGGTAAAAATTAATCTAGGTGATGAAGAATACAATTTATTAAGCCTTGGTTTTGCACCCACATTTTACGCTTTTACAGAAGCTTCTGTAGAAATGAAAATGGAATTTTCTATGGCTGAATCTGAAAGCTACGGAGGCGCATTAGGATTCAGCTATGGAAATACAAGTAACTCCAACAGCAATTCTAACACAAATAACAGTAGTAGTGATGCTACTTCTACTCAAATGTTTGGAGTTTCTATTTCGGCACATTATTCACGTAAATTTTCTTCATCCGCAGAAGGCTCATCATCAATTGCAGCAAAGATTATATCGTTGCCTGCACCTGATATTTATCTTGAAATATTAAAGTCAACAATTAACACAGAAGAATAAATCAATTTAAAAATTATAAAATATGTTTAATAAAAATCCAGAAATAGGGCAAGAATTACTAAATGTACCTATGGGACAAATGATCGAAAGTATGGCAACATCTATTGCCAATGCACAGATGGCGCTAGATTCCAACTCGATCGAAGTAGCAGAAATGATGGGAGGATTAAGTCCTGTCAAATCTACCATTAACGGAAAAGAATTCATCAACTTTAAAGACAGTCGTGTATTCTTTGGAAAAGAAAAATTACAATTAGCAGATGCTGTAGAGGTATATAATGCGAATGCAGATGACGCTTACAAGGCATCTATTGGAGCTAAATTTCAACCTGGAGAAACTGAACCAGGATTTGATAAACCTGTTATAAAAATAACTGGAGCACCAAGTAGTAATAGTACTAAGTTTACGCCTGACGACCAAAAAAATCCAGAAGTGTATTATAGACATGTTGATGGGCAAACTACTACATTCTACAAATACAAATCAGATACTGAAAGTTATGTAGAATTAGATGAAGCAGATGATAGTAATGGAAAAAAGACACCAATCGCTATTTCTGGAAGAAAAATGCTAGTGCCAGGAACTGTAGAGAGAACTATCTACGTACCACAGAAAGTATCGATGTTAGAGCTTGGGTTCTCTCCTACTTTTTATCAGTTTGTTGATACAATTATTAAAGTATCAATCACGATCAAATTTACAAGAGAAGGTTCGTCTTCGTATGAATACAAGAGAAAATCTAAAAGTACAGACAGAAGCGCAAGTTTTAGCTGGAGAAGAGGTTTAAAAACCAACAAAACAGTAACAACTACGCAGGTAAATGCTAATTTTTCGCAGAAATATAGTTATTCAGCAGAAGGATCAAGTTTACTACAAACAAAACTAGTTCCAATTCCGCCACCAGCGGCATTAGAAGAGCGTGTTCAACAACAAATGGCTATTGCTAGAGAAGAAGCTGAAAACTAGTATCCATGGGTAGAATCACCAGAGAAATACAAAATGCACCCTTACCCGAGATGATTAAGTCTCTGGGTATAGGGATTGCACAAGCACAAAGAGCTTTGGATAGAGTTTCTATGGATTTAGCTAAAGAACTTGTAAATACCAAAGTAGAAATGGGCGGCGAAGAATATAGCTTACTCGCTTTAGGCTTTACGCCAACATTTTACCAATTTGTTGATACATTTTTTGAATGTAAAATGTCTGTTTCTATGATGGAATCAAGAGAGTTTGGAGCTTCTGTTTCAGTAACTGGAGGATTTAATGTAGGATTTGCAGCCGTAAGCGCTACCGTTTCGGCGAGTTATTCACAAAAATATCAGTATTCCGCAGAAGCAAGTTCATTAGTCAGAACCAAATTAGTTACCGTTCCAAATCCACCAGTTTTTGAACAACGTTTACAAGCAATGATTCAAACTGAGTTGGACAGTAAAAGACCCAATACGAATTCAAATACTAGTTCATAAAGATGGCTAAACATTGGAAAAGCTTTGTTAAAAAAGAAAAAGCTCCGAAGGAGGAAAACGCAGCTATAGCAGATATAGCTTCGTTGCTTTCTTCTGATGCTAAAAAATCAGACAAATCCTTAGAAGATGTTGCCGAATTTAGTACGAGTTTAAAATCATTGATTGACGAGCAAAAGAAGCTTGAAGATGAAATGGCAGAACTCACTGGTAAAAAGAAGGAGTCAAAAACAGACAGAAGGTATGAGAATGAAATAAAATCAGTTGATCAGAAGAAGAAAGAGGAAGCTGAAGAAGAAAGAAAGCGTCAAAAACGAAAAGAAAGTCACCGCAAAAAACAAGACGATCGTTGGGAAATAACACCATCTTTTACATCAAAAAAGAAAGATAGTACAAGTGTTACGCCTATTACTGAGAAGAAAAGAAAAGATAAACCAACAACTGGTTTTATTCACAAAAAGAAAGCTTCTCCACCTACAGCACGCATTCCAAAAATTCAGAAAAAAGCTGAAAATACAATTGTTTCAAAGAATAAGAAAAAGGCAACATCCTTACTAGAATTTGGAAAAAAAGTTCAAACAGGAAAGAAATCTTTTGACGATTTTACCAAGAACCCTAAAAAATCCGTAGCTAAGGTTCCTGTATTTAAATCGGCAAAGAAATCGGTAACGCCAAAACTAGCCATACCAAAACCGAAGTCAACACCAGTAACACAAAAACGAAAAGCGCAAAAGCCACCATCGCAAAAACCAAAAAGGCAAGAGAAAACATTATTAAAAAATACTGGCAAGCGCAATGTTATAAGTGAAATTGGCAAGAAAAAGAAATCCGCGGAAGCAATTTCTAATTCTGTAAAGAAAGGCTCGGAAAAGCTAGATTCTTTTATCAATAACGCAACCAAAAAGAAACCTGTACAAACGGTAAAAACCGTTGCAAAAAAGGCTTCTAAAGCAATTGATACTTTCAATACTGTTACCCAGAAAGTTTCAAAAGTTACTGATACATTCAATACAATTCATAAAACAGGAAATGATGTACAGACTGGAATTGAAAAAATAAACAGCGTTGTAAAATCTCCTGAATTGAAAACATTGAGTACCAAAGTTTCCAAAGGAATGGGCATTGTCAATAAAGTTGGGAAAAAACTAAATAAAGTTGACCAGTTGTTTAATACTGCCAACAAGAAGTTAGAAAAAACGAAATCAGTGACCAATCTATTTGAGAAAAAACTAAAAGCCGTTGATTTTATTAGCGGAAAGGATGCGACTACGAAAAATGCTTTCGATTTTGATTTCATCCAAAAACAACAAACTAAAAAAGAAGAAACAAAAAACTTTAATGTTGGAAATAAAAAGCTACAAGTTGATTTCAATACGATTAAAGATATCAAAAAAGGCTTTGATACATTGAAAACTGCTACAAAGAAAAAAGATAGTTTCTCACTTTAAAAATATACACATGAGCACATCAAATAACGCATTAACTCTAAAGCAAATACTATTAGGAATTTCTGATAGTTTGAATGAGGCACAAAACCATTTGAGGAATGTAAAACCTTATGACGAGTTTGGTAGACCCAATACATTGTATACGCTACCGTATTTGGATTTTAATTTACAGGTAGAAGCTGAATTTGAAAAAGAAACAAGTACTGAACCAACTTCGGCTGTTGCAGGAAGAACCGCAGCGCTAACACATACACGATCATATCAAAAAGGATATGCCAGATCGTTGGCTTTTAAACCCGTAGCAAATACAACTACTGACACAAAAGAAACGAATAAAGTAACGAGTACAATTTCTGGACGCTTTATCGCTGTTGTACCAAATGAAGGTTTGCCGCAAATGATTATCAACGCAACGCCAAAAGTGACTTCAAACATTCATATTTACGATATTGATGTTGAAGTATTTAACGCTGCTGGCGAAAAAATTTCTGATGCTTTGGTTGAGTTTAATTACAATCAACAGAAAACAGAATTATTAAATCCGAGCGCAACATTAAATCATGGAACTTCTTTTTTAAGCGTAAGCGAAATTAGAACAGATGTGAATGGAAAAGCTAAAACTCAGGTGCAAGTGGATAGTGTTGACTTTACAAATGGAAATATTTTGATTATAGAAGTCAACGTTGGAAATGTGCTCACTAAAATTTCAATTCAAAAATAGTCATGGCAATTAATATACAAAATATTCAATTTCAACATTTGTTGTTTGATGTAACTAATAAGCCTGCAAAAGGTATTAAGGTACAAGTTCAGTTTTACAACGTACTTACAAAATCGTGGTTATCACTTACTGATTCACTTGCTTTATCTACTGGAAAGTTATCGTACAAATTAACGATTCCGACTAGAATTTCTACAAAGAACCAAACGGTACGTGTAGTACGTGAAGTTATAAAATCTGGAGGAACACCTTCATTCAGAATTATCAATGTAACCAATAGTGGTGCGCTTCCAGAAGTTATTACTACTGCTTTTGATGCAATAGTTGAAGGCGACACAAAACTTACAATCGATTTTGGCAAAAGCTGGTTGTTAGATCCTGAAAGATACATTACAAAAGACGATCATATTGTTACAGCTTCACAAATTCCTATGTTTGAATTTGCAAATGAAATTCGTGCAATAAAAGAAGTAAATGATACTACAATAGCACAAGTTTCAGGGCTTAATGCTACTATTGTCTCGCTATCGGATGAACGAGAATTGCTACAAACGCAGCTTTCAACCGTTCAAAGTAATTTTCAAACGAACGCGCAAGAACTGTCAGATTTGAATGCAAGTTTGCAAACCGTAACGGCAAATTTAGCGAGCGAACGTACATTGAGAGAGACACTTGAAACAGATAAAACTAATTTAGAAGTTGAGCTTGCTACACAACGCGAGCAAATGGAAACCATGACTTCTTCAACGGGAGATATTTTTGCTGTTGAAATGGAAAGAGATTCAGCCATTGCGCAAGTTTCCAGATTAAACGATGCAGTTGCTTCTTTGTCTAACGAACGTGAAATACTTCAATCTCAACTCTTAACTGTTCAAAATGATTTTGAAACAAAGGAGCAAGAACTAGCTGAATTAAACACGAATTTGAAAAGTGTAAAAACTAATCTTCAAACCGAAAGAGCACTTAGAGAAACGCTTCAAACAGAAAAAACAAGTTTAGAAACACTTGTTGCTACACAACGCGAGCAAATAGAGACCATGCAAGTTGTAAACGTAGCTGATAGTAATTTTGAAGTTTTATACAACGGTTTACAACAAGAAGTAGCCGATATAACTTTAGTAAAAGATAATTTACAACAACAAGTTATAGACATAACTTTGGTAAAGGATAATTTACAGCAACAGGTGATAGCTGTGACTACTGAAAGAGATAATTTATCACAAGAAAAAGTAGCTTTCCAAACTACGATTTCTCAATTACAAACATCGGTACAGCAAGAAAAAGCATTGGTTACAGCAAAGAATATAGAACTACAACAAAAACAAACACTTGTAGATTCATTGCAACGTGAAACAGCAACTTTACAAGAAGAATTAGAGGAAGCTAGAGATTTTACGGTAACAGATCATCCAAACAAATTAACGGCAAGTAAAGTATATAGTAGCATTGTAAATGATGTAGTAAAAGCTGACGCTGAACTAGTGAATTCTAAATATAAACTTGCTAATGTGTCTTTAAATCTTAAAACTACGGTTGAAAAAGGACCAGACGGAACTGTTTTTGGCTTGTTAGATTATGAATCTGCCAAAGATGTAAATAGTGCCGCAATTAGTGATATTAGCATTGATATTGTACCAACTAACACATCTTCAACGACTGTAGAACAGAAAATGCCTAATATTTTAGGACTAACTGAAACTGCCGTTAGAAAAGTATTGGGCAACAACGGATTAAAATTAGATGCAGTGTATCATCCAACAAAAGATGATAAACTCATTGAAGGGCAATCATTTAAACAATCGCCAGCGCCAGATGCAACTATTGTAGAAGGACAAGAAGTAATAGTAATTTTCGCAAAACCAATAAACTAAAAAATTATGTCAAGCAATTCATATGATTATGTAAAAGATGCCTTTGCCGCACCACTAGGAGATTTTATTGCCGCTATTGGAGAAGGTGTTGGAGAAGCACAAGCAGCACTTGACGAAGGTTCGTTAAGACAAACATTAGAAATATATAATAGTGATCCTGATAAAGGTTCGGAAACGTTAAAAATGTTACGAGAAGTTGGGTATCAACCTACTTTTTATACGATTCCGAAAACGACAGCGAAAGCAAAAATTTCCTTATCAATTTCGCAACAAAGTACTAGCAATTCCATTCAAAATGGACGTGCATTTCGACCAAAAATGTATGCGACTCCGGTAAATGCATCCAATACAAATAAGTATAATTTAGGATTGAATGCTACCGCAGAAATTCAATTTGATATTGTTCCTGTGCCACCATCAGAAGCGCAAATCATTCGATTTTTACCAAATATAATTGAGAAAGATGATGGTAATGGAAATATGATAAAAAGAACTTTTGCAGAAATTAAAACTTTATTGACCGAATATGGACTTGGACTCGAATTTGGAGAGAATGTAGATGAAGAAACACTTACAGACGAATCTACTTTTGACACACAACTTCCTGCATTTGATGTTAACAAACCAAGTATGATTCGTGCAGATGATGTGATTACTTTAGATGTAGTTGCTGATGATTCTTAGTGTAGTTGTTGGTTTTTAGTTGTTGGTTGTTAGGCTAGACATTGTGTCATTCTGCATTTTATGTGGCATCTCATTTATATACCACAATCGTCACTTCGAGTAAAATTTCGGAGAAATTTTGTATCGAGAAGTACTTTGAAAGCAAATTGCTTCTCAGTAGATCTCGATACAAATTTGTTGTACAAATTTACTCGATCTAACCTGCTAGTAGTATGATAAAAAATCATTTAGAACTTCATTGCGAGGAAGCATGACGAAGCAATCTGTTTGTATTGAACTCAAAATAGTTTTTGAAACGAACAGATTGCCACGAATTTTTCAAAATTCTCGCAAAGACGTTTCCATTGATATATTATCAAATTGATAAATTAATAAATTCTCCCAAGGCTTTATAAGTAACCTCTTTTCTGTTTTTCTGAAATGCTTTTTGATCAAAATCCTTCGAAGTTGGTGCTACATTAGTCGCAAAGAAAAATACGTGATTACTACTTTCTACATAGCCCACAAACCAACCATTGTGATGCTCGCCCTCAATAGACCAACCAGTTTTTCCTCTTAAGACATAATTATCTGTTTCTTTGAGAATCATGATTTCTTTGACAATTGTTGAGGTGCGTTTTGAAATGGGTAAACTTTCTTGCTGAAAACGCTTTAGGAAATCAATTTGTTGAAATTGACTGATGCTTGCATTTCCTCTCAACCAAAAGTTATCTAAATTTATGGAATCTACTTTTATGTTTCCGTATTGCAATTTCTCTATGTATGCATTCATGCGCTTCACTCCTATTTTCCGTGCTACTTCCTGATAACAAGGAACACACGAACGTTGAAACGCTTGATGTAAAGTCAAATCTGCTTCCCAAGATTTAAAAAATCGTTTCTCTCCATTCCACTTGAAAATAGTGTTTTGATCTGCAACTGCTTTTGTTTCCAAAGCAATAATGGAATTCGGAATTTTGTAAGTTGAAGCTGGTAACTGTTCCTCAAATGCCCAAATAAAATCATTTGAATAGTACAATTCTGTTTTTGCATCATACAGTAAAATTGAGCCTTTTAGGTGTACAGAATCTATAATTTTTTGAAAACTTTCTTTCTTAATAAGATTATCTTTTGTTCTTTTCGTCAGTTCTTCTTCTGAAATCTTGTATTCTTTGGGCGCATTAGGCGCTAAGGCTTTTTCAGCTTCTTTTTTACAAGAAAAACAGAAAATACAGAAACAAAGGATCAATAGTTTTTTCATACTTATTCTTTAAGGTTGATAACAATTCCTCCAAATCTAGCTTCTTCAGCTATAAATTCTTTTTCTCCAATATAACACACATCAAGCTCGTATTTTTCTTGCTGATTCGTTCCAGAATAATATCCTTGACAACCATAACCGCCAATATGTGAATTAAAGAATTCTACGCTTCTGCCTGTATTGTCTGTAATTTTTGGGAAACATTCATGGCAAATTGATTTTGGATAGCGTTGACTAAATCCTATTCGCTCTTTCCCACAATTAGCGCAAAAAGCTTTCAGTTTTTGACTTTCCTTGAGAACTAATTCACTTTTTTCTTTATATCGAAAAAGTAAATTATCCCATGCTGCAATCGTATAAATTTCTTGATCTGAAAATTCCATTTTCCGTCTCAATTCATTTGTTGATTTTACGATGAATGGTGCCAAAATTTCTATATATTTTTCTATATGCTGAATGGTATTTGCTTGATATTCTAAATACCATTTTTCAGGCTTGGTAATGTAATTCCAAAATTCGAGTAGTGAACGAAATTTTTTAGTAAAGACATGTTGTGTTTTTGCTTCAGAGTGCGCGTTTGTATTGATACGATCTGGAAAAATCACAATCGTTTTCTTCATCTTTTTTAAATAATAGCAGTTTTTAGATTTATAAAGCATGTAATGTGTGTATACTTGCTTTTTGGAGTTGTTACTACTGCCAAATATTTTAGAAAATATATTCATAAGACAAACTTATATTCTTCCATTTTTCATCAATTGAATTTTCTTGAGCTACTCTTTATTCAATTTTCACTAAATCTTCTTTCATTTTTTTTAATCGATCTGAATATTCATCATCATCAAATTCATCAAGTAACAACTGTCTTTCAATAGCTATTATTGTAAGTGCTTTTAATTTAGCATCGATTTTTCCTGTGATTTTTAGTTGTCCAAATCCAGTTGCAATAATTGAATTGTCCATGGAAAGAATTAAATACTCATCTTCTTCTTGAATAGCATTCAGTTTTTTTAAATCTAATATCTCAGAACAGCCTTTGCTTTGGTATTCAAATCCCATTTCATCAATCTCATTAAACATCCACTTTACAATATTTCGAAAAAGTTTCTTCTCTCGGTACCAATCTTCAAGATTGAATAACATATCGGCACCATCATCATTTCCAAATGGAGAAAATTCATCTGTACAGTCATAATAAAAGTCAGATTGCATCGCCTTTACAAAGTTAGGATGCGAAGTTTCTCTTGAAGGTCCATCACCTTCTTCATTGTCAAAATAATAGTTCATAACGATGTGTATTGCTTACAATAGTGTTTTACTATTTGTTTGTTGCGTTTTTCAATTCAACTTTTCGTCCATCCAAATCCTGAATCAAAGCAGTTAAACCCCATTCCGTTTCCGTAGGTTTAGAAAGTATGTTCCAATTTGAATTCTCTAAAGTAACTATTTTACTTCTTAAATTGTCAACATCAAAACCAAGTCTTAGGGAATTATCAGCTTTTTCCATTGATTTTGTCAACGGATATATCTCAAAAACAAACCCGTTTTGTGCAGCTGCATAATGAAACGGTCCATTTCCATGTTTATGATATTCGAATTCAAAACCTAGTTTCTCATATTGATCTTTCAATAGTTCAGGATTCGATGTACGGATGACTAGTAAATTTAATTTCAAAATAGTGTATCTGAATTAATTAAGATCGCAACTGCTTCATTCCTGCTACCAAAAATGGTTTAATTGGCAAGCAACTCATCACTTTCATATCTTCCCAAACGGAGCTTTCATTTCCTAAAAATGCCAAAATAGTTTCAATTTCACGGTTTTTAAATATCGTAGCAAAGATTTCTTTTCCGTCCATTTTTTTAGATAGAATCACTTCTAACAAGGTTCTGTCATACCATTGATACATCTTGTCGCGAAAATTCAATTGTGGATTTGGGTGTTTTCCGTTTTTTAATAGATCGATGATTTGTTCCGTATGTTTTTGAACGAATTGAAATGTATAGCCACTACTTGCTTTCGTAAATCCGCCCGCAGTTCCTAAGTTGATAATGTGTTTTTCATTCGGAATGTTTCTTGAAAATTTTGCCAATGACATCGGGATAATTCCGAATTCTGTATGCAAAACTTCATAATCTTCAATCTCTAAATAGTCTTGAATGTAGTTTTTTAAAGCAGTTTTGTATTGCTCTTTTTCCAATACTTTTTCTGTAAATAATGTATATTCAACCAAGGCTTCCGTTTCGCTTGTTGGCAATACGTACATAAAAGTTGCGCCATGTTCTTGAGATAAACGAAAGTCCATTAAGCGACCAACATTCTTATCAAAAACAGGTTTTTTTGTTTTAATTACCCAACCTTCAAAATGTTGTAAGAGTGAATTTTCTGTGTCCATTTTTGGATAAAAAAGACTTGTGGAATTAAAAACATACGTAGCAGTATACGTAGTATTTTCAGTAGAAACTTCTGCAAGATCGTTCACCGTTGTAATTGCGGTAATGTTTTCTGATGTAAAGCTTACATTTTCAAACTGTTTTGCAAAATCTAACACAAAGTTATAAAAATCAATTCCTTGAATCATTTTATAACGATACGCTTTCATATCAAACTTACGTTGAAAATCATCTGACAGAAACTCCAATGTTTTCCATTGATGCGTCACAATTGATTCAAACAATCCGTTTCCTTTTTCCCAGAAACACCAAGTACGATCGTTTGTGTTTTTTTGTTCTTTGTCTATAACTAAAATATGCTTTTTGCACAACACTGGATCTTTCAAGATTCTGTACAGCAAACTTAATCCTGCACATCCTGATCCAGCAATTATGTAATCATATTTCATGTATAAAAGTGTTCTTTATAATAATTAGCACATATTAAAACATCGAATTTTTATCATTCCGCACTTGATGCGGAATCCACTTTAAAGTATTTTGGATTCCTGTCTACACAGGAATGACAACTGAAATTTTAATGTCACTAATAGCAGCTTATACAAAAATACGGATTTCTTAGAAAGGAACTTCGTTATCGTCTGGATTAAAATCATCGTTCATTGAACTACCAAAAGCTTCATCGGCACTTGGCAAATTGTCTGGTCTAAATGTATCATCATTGGCAGCAGCATTCATACTAGATTGCAGTTCAATTCCTCCATCTGTTGAAAACGGCGAATCAAAAGTTTCCAAGTTATCAAACTTACCTAAATGACCAATAAATTTCAATCGAATATTTTCCAAACCACCATTTCTGTGTTTTGCTACAATAAACTCTCCTTGTCCTTCAGTTGGAGAACGTTCTTCATCATCCCATTCTTCAATTTTGTAGTATTCTGGACGGTAAATAAACGATACAATATCCGCATCTTGCTCAATCGCTCCCGATTCACGTAAATCGGAAAGTAACGGTCTTTTAGTTCCTCCACGAGTTTCAACCGCACGCGATAACTGTGATAAGGCAATTACAGGAACATTCAATTCCTTTGCTAACGCTTTTAAGTTACGCGAGATGGTCGAGATTTCTTGTTCACGGTTTCCTCCTCCTTTTTGACTTCCTCCAGCCGTCATTAACTGCAAATAATCAATCATAATCATTCGAATTCCATGCTGAGAAGCTAAACGTCTCGCTTTTGCACGTAAATCAAATATGGAAAGTGAAGGTGTATCATCAATAAATAAAGGTGCTTTTTCTAGACCTTTTACTTTTACGTTTAATTGTTCCCATTCGTGTTTTGCTAATTTTCCAGTACGTAATTTTTCCGAAGACAAACCAGTTTCCGAAGAAATAAGACGTGTAATTAACTGAACAGAAGCCATCTCCAGTGAGAAGAATGCTACAGGAATATTTTGATCTACAGCAATATTTCGTGCCATCGATAAGGTTAGTGCCGTTTTACCCATACCTGGACGAGCAGCGATAATAATTAAATCACTCGGTTGCCAACCAGAAGTTAATTTATCTAACTGTGTAAAACCAGTAGGTACACCACTTAAACCTTCTTTATTAGAAATTTCTTCAATTTTTTTCTTGGCTTGAATTACCAAACTTTGCGCCGTTTCCGACGATTTTTTAATGTTTCCTTGTGTTACTTCATACAAACGCGATTCCGCTTTGTCAAGTAATGAAAATACGTCTGTAGTTTCATCGTATGCATCTTCAATAATTTCATTGGAGATTTTAATTAAACTACGTTGAATGAATTTCTGCAAGATGATACGTGCATGAAATTCAATATGTGCAGACGAGGAAACTTTCTGCGTAAGCGAGATTAGATAAAAATCGCCACCAACTACTTCTAAATTTGAATTTTTACGAAGTTGAGAAGAAACCGTTAATAAGTCAATTGGCTCCGAGTTTTCAAATAGTTGAAAAATGGCCTCATATACAAGCTTGTTAGCTTCCTTATAAAATGCTTCTGGACTTAGAATATCAATTACCTCATCGACCCCTTTTTTATCGATCATCATAGCACCAAGTACTACTTCTTCTAGATCGATGGCTTGTGGAGGCAATTTTCCTTTCTCAAGACTTATTAAATTGCTTTTATCAGTTTTATATGTTTTCTTAGGGTTTACATTTTCCATGACTGCGAAAGTAGGTATTCCTTTTACGTTTTGGAGTATATTTTATAATTCCAAATTGTTAATAAGTTCTTTTTTTTGTTAATAAGCGGAAAAAAAATCCGAAGCATAGACTTCGGATTTTTCTTGTTCCCTATGTAGTATAGGTTTATCCTTTAAATTCTCCCATTTTGGAGTATTTGTCCATGCGTGAACTTACTAAGTCTTCTTGTGATAAGTTTTTTAATTTGTCGTAATGAGCAACTATGGCATCACGAACTGCAACGAACGCTCCTTCACGATCGGTATGTGCGCCACCAAGTGGTTCTTTTACGATTTCATCAATTACTTTAATTTTCATTGCATCAGTCGCTGTTAACTTTAAAGCGTCTGCTGCTTTTTCTTTGTGTTCCCAACTTCTCCATAATATTGACGAACAGTTTTCTGGAGATATTACTGAGTACCATGAGTTTTCGAGCATTAATACGCTGTCTCCAACTCCAATTCCTAAAGCTCCACCAGAAGCACCTTCACCAATAATTACAGTGATGATTGGCACTTTTAAGCGTGTCATTTCAAGAATGTTTCTTGCAATTGCTTCTCCTTGTCCACGTTCTTCAGCTTCCAAACCTGGATATGCACCTGGCGTATCAATTAAGGTTACTACAGGAATTCCGAATTTTTCCGCAGATTTCATTAAGCGCAATGCTTTTCTGTATCCTTCTGGGTTTGCCATTCCGAAGTTTCGGTATTGACGTGTTTTTGTATTGTATCCTTTTTGTTGACCAATAAACATATATGATTGATCGCCAATTTTACCCAATCCACCAATCATTGCTTTGTCGTCTTTTACATTACGATCTCCGTGTAATTCTAGGAAAGAATCACCACATAAAGCGTTGATATAATCTAAGGTATACGGTCTGTTTGGATGACGTGACAATTGTACACGTTGCCAAGCAGATAGGTTTTTATAGATATCTTTTTTTGTGTCTGCTAATTTCTTTTCGATTTGCTGACATGTTTCAGTAACATCAATATCACTTTCGTGGCCTATTGCCTTACACTTTGTCAGTTGATCTTTTAGTTCCTTAATAGGTAGCTCAAACTCTAAATATTCCATGCTTTTGAGTATACGTTTAGTTGTTTCAGTTTACAAATATAAAACTTTAATTTAGGATATTTCACTGCCATCTACGGATTTTATTTTTCGGCGGTTTTTTATGATTCCATTTGCTACTACAGTTCCTAATACAAGTAAGCTTCCTGCATAAAATCCTGGGCTCATTTTTTCTTCTTCTGGAAAGAAAATTATAGCCAATATGATTCCATACACAATTTCTAAGTTATAAGTTAATACGACTGTATATGGGCTTATATATCGCATAATATGTGTTGAAGCTATAAATGCATAAGCCGTACATACAGAAGCCAGCAAGAATAGATAAAACCAATCATTGAAACTTAATATGAAGAAATCTGCTTGTGCAAAACCATTGGAAGCAAATGCTAAATAGATAGATATAAACGCTACACCTGCTACAAATTCATAAAATGAAATGGTAGAAGCATTGTGTTTTTCTACAAATTTCCCATTCAACACAGAAAATAATGCTGATAAAAACGCAGATATGACCCCAAGAATGATTCCGTTGATGTATTTGTATTCTGTATTAAGAATGATAGCAACTCCAACAATAACAATAATTCCAAAAACAATTTCGTACCAAATCATTTTTCGCTTATATACAATAGGTTCAATGAATGAGGCAAAAAATGCACCTGTAGAAAACATGACTAAAGTTATGGACACGTTTGAAACATCAATAGCACCAAAAAAGGTAATCCAATGCAATGCAACTACAATACCTGCTATTGAAAGTTTGGCAAATGTTTTTGGCGAAATTTTGAGATTGATCTTTGAGATTTTGATAAATGCAAACATCAATACTCCTGCAATTAACATACGATACCAAACTAGTGGAATTGCTTTAATTGTTATTAGTTTTCCTAAGACTGCTGTAAAACCAGCAATAAAGACTAATAGATGTAGATGTAAGTAATTTTTGAGTTTATCGCCTAGCATTATACAATAAATATATGGCTAATATTCCAAATACAAGGTTTGGAACCCAAACAGCCATCATTGGAGAGAAACCAGATTTCTCTGCCATTGTACCAAATACCTTGTCAAAAAAGATATAGATAAAGGCAATAGAGATTCCAAAAGCAAGGTTTACTCCCATTCCTCCTCTACGCTTCATAGAAGATACTGCAACAGCAATAATAGTTAGAATGAAAGCGGTAATTGGTAAGCTCCAACGTTTGTATTTTACCAATAAGTGTTTGTTTACATTTGGCGAACCTGATTTTTTTTCTTTTTCAATGAACTTATCTAATTCTTGATAGTTTAAGGTTTCTGCCATGTACGTTACTGGCGTTAAATCTTCTACTTGAAATGGAAATATGGTATCAAATTTACGTTCGCTCATCAAACTATCGTTCATTGCGCCAATTATACGCTTTTTGTATCCACGCAATGTATATGTGCTATCTTTTACATTGTATTTTATATTACGTGCTTGTATTTTGTACTCTAATACATTGTCTTTAAAATGTTCTAAGGTAAAGTCGTTCCCTGTACCAGTTTTGAAATCAAATCTTCTTAAGTATATAAAATCGTTATTGGTAATTTGCTTGTAAATTGTTTCGTTGTCACGCTCCTTTTTACGTCCTTTTTTGATGTATTCGAAACGAAATTCATTAAAACCTTTACTAGCATTTGGTACTATATACATTCCCATGACAAATGCTACGATAGCTACTATAGATGCCGCCACTAAAAACGGGCGCAGGAAACGTAAATAGGAAACTCCAGAACTTAATATTGCAATGATTTCTGTATCATTTGCCATTTTGGAGGTAAACCAAATTACCGAAAGGAATAAGAATATAGGAAATAAGAGATTGGCAAAATAGAGCACAAAATTTACATAATACAAGATAATTTCGTCAGCTGGCGCTTTAGATGCCAACATTTTATCAATATTTTCAGAAATATCTACCATGATCCCAATAGGAACAAATAGTAATAACATTACAGAGAATGTTAGTAGATATTTTTTAATGATATACCAATCTAATATTTTCATCTGCAATTATAGGCGTTTATCCATTTGTTTTACCATCTTATCTTTCCATTCTCTAAAATCTCCGGCTAAGATATGTTTTCTTGCTTCTCTTGTCAACCAAAGATAGAATCCTAAGTTGTGAATGGTTGCAATTTGTTTTCCTAACAATTCGTTTACTGTAAATAAGTGACGTACGTAGGCTTTTGAATATTCTAAATCGACATAGGTAATACCCATTTCGTCAATTGGAGAAAAATCGTCTGCCCATTTTTTATTTTTAATATTGATAGTTCCATGTGCTGTAAACAACATTCCGTTTCGTGCGTTACGTGTTGGCATTACACAATCGAACATATCAACTCCTAAAGCGATGTTTTCTAAGATGTTGATTGGTGTACCAACGCCCATTAAATAGCGTGGCTTGTCTTCTGGAAGAATTTCACATACAACATCGGTCATTGCATACATTTCTTCGGCTGGTTCTCCAACAGATAATCCTCCAATAGCATTTCCTACAGCTTCGCGTGAAGCAATAAATTCTGCCGATTGTCTACGTAAGTCTTTGTATGTACTTCCTTGAACAATTGGAAAAAATGCTTGACTGTAATCGTATTTGAATGGTACTTTTTCTAAGTGATTGATACAACGATCTAACCAACGATGCGTCATGTGCATAGAACGTTTTGCATATCTGTAATCGCACGGATATGGTGTACATTCGTCAAAAGCCATGATAATATCGGCTCCGATGGTACGTTGAATTTCCATTACATTTTCAGGTGTAAAGAAATGGTATGAACCGTCAATATGCGATTTAAACTTTACTCCTTCTTCTTTAATTTTTCTGTTAGCAGATAAAGAATATACTTGATAACCTCCAGAATCTGTCAAAATATTACGATCCCAATTCATGAATTTGTGCAATCCACCTGCTTTTTCTAGAATTGGTGTTTGTGGACGTAAGTATAAATGATAGGTATTTCCTAGTATAATATCTGGATTGATATCTTCTTTTAATTCACGTTGGTGTACACCTTTTACCGTTCCAACCGTTCCCACAGGCATAAAAATAGGTGTTTCTATTGTTCCATGATCAGTTGTAATTACTCCTGCTCTGGCTTTACTTTGTGGATCTTTTCCTTTTAAATCAAATTTCATGTATGAGTCGTCGCTATTGCCTACTATGTTGTTTGTGTGTTACCCCGAGATTCTTCCGGCGAAAGCCTTAAAAAAGAGCTTCGTAATTACATAGATAGTGGCATCATCAGTTGGCAAATATAAGTAAGATTGTAAAATGATTTTACTAATAAAAAATTAAAATTTGGGATTCTAGGAATCAATCTACATTTTTAATCATTCTTTTACGTTTCTATAAAAAGTTTATCAATTCATTATCAAACATTTACACACTTTTACCTACTTTATACTTTATTCACAGTATTTCGTTAATAAATGCCTGCAAACTTCTTTTGTTAACGCTATTTTATAACTTACTTTTGGTGCATTAGAAAAACTACTAACAAATACACAATGTCTGATAACAAAACGTTAGAAAATTTAGTTACTCAAGTACGTAGAGATATCTTGAGAATGGTACACAAAGTAAATTCTGGTCACCCAGGAGGTTCTTTAGGTTGTGCTGAATTTTTAGTCACTTTATACAATGATACCATGAAACTGAATGACGGTTTCGCAATGGATGGAAAGGAAGAAGATGTTTTCTTTTTGTCTAATGGTCACATTTCTCCTGTAATTTATAGCGTATTAGCGCATCGTGGTTATTTTCCTGTGGAAGAGCTAAACACGTTTCGTTTGTTAAACTCTCGCTTACAAGGACACCCAACAACACATGAAGGTTTGCCTGGAATTCGTATTGCTTCTGGTTCGTTAGGACAAGGAATGTCGGTTGCTATTGGTGCAGCTTTAACTAAGAAGTTAAATGGTGACAATAACCTAGTATATTCTTTACATGGTGATGGCGAGTTGCAAGAAGGACAAAACTGGGAAGCAATTATGTATGCTTCTGGGAATAATGTAGACAACTACATTGCAACGGTTGATTATAATAAGAAACAAATTGATGGTGCAACTGACGATGTATTGCCTTTAGGTTCGCTTCCTGCGAAGTTTGAAGCTTTTGGTTGGGACGTGTTGGAAATTGAAGAAGGAAACGACATCCAAGCTATCAAAGACGGAATGGCAGAAGCAAAATCAAGAACTGGAAAAGGAAAACCTGTAGTTGTATTGCTACATACAGAAATGGGGAACGGTGTTGATTTTATGATGAATACACATGCTTGGCACGGTAAAGCGCCTAGCGACGAACAATTGGAAAGTGCCTTAGCACAAAATCCTGAAACTTTAGGAGATTATTAGGATGAAAAAGCTTTTATATATATTTATTTTTTTAACGTCATCAATTTTAGTTGCGCAACAGAAATTAACACTAAAAGTTGAATTGGATTATTTGGTAGATTATACTGTTGGTCCTGAAAATAGTGGAATTACTTTTACTATGGGGTTTGATAAGAGTGGACGTTTTCTTTGGAGTGATTTTAAAATGTTTCAAACAATTTTAGAAAGTTCACTTAACAGATCTACTGGAGTGCCAAGTTTTTTTAAGGATGGAAAAACTCAGTTTATCCTCGATACAAAAACATTAACCGTATATGTTCATTTAAGTAATGAAAACAACACAATGTTTATGAAAATGAATATTGAAGAATTCTTTGCTGCACAGATTCCTAAATCAGAAAATGAACCTAAGGAAATTATGCTTTTATCTGAAAAAACTGATGAGAAAATCACAATTTTAGATAAAGTTTACAAAAGCTATAATGTTTATCCAAGTACTGAATTAAATAATGCACTCTCTGTGGTATTTGACAAAAAATTCCCTGTAAATAATGAAAAACTATTTGAAGGCTTTATTTCTTCAGTGATGAATAAAGTGGATAATAGTACATTGAAATCTATCGATTTGCCAAAAGGAGTTATTTTACATGTAAAAACCAAAAATGAAGTCTTACTGAAAGCAACGAACGTTCAAAAGACAAACAGAACTATTACAATCAACAACACACTAGAAATAAAAGAATGAAAAAATATACAAACACCGGAAATAAAGATACACGTTCAGGATTTGGAGATGGATTGACTGAACTTGGAAAAACGAATTCAGATGTTGTAGCACTTTGTGCAGATTTGACAGGATCGTTGAAAATGGGCGATTTTAAAAATAATCACCCAGAGCGTTTTTTCCAGATCGGAATTGCAGAAGCAAACATGATCGGAATTGCTGCAGGAATGACTATTGGTGGAAAGATTCCGTTTACAGGAACTTTTGCAAACTTTTCTACAGGTCGTGTGTACGATCAAATTCGTCAATCGGTTGCATATTCTGATAAGAATGTAAAAATTTGTGCTTCACACGCAGGAATTACATTAGGTGAAGATGGTGCAACACACCAAATTTTAGAAGATATCGGTTTGATGAAGATGTTGCCAGGTATGACAGTTATTAATACCTGTGATTACAATCAAACAAAAGCAGCTACATTAGCAATTGCAGATTTTCACGGACCTGTTTATTTACGTTTTGGACGTCCGAAAGTAGCGAACTTCACTCCTGCCGATCAAAAATTTGAAATTGGAAAAGCTGTACAATTAACTGAAGGAACTGACGTAACAATTGTTGCTACAGGACATTTGGTTTGGGAAGCGCTTCAAGCAGCAGAAACATTGGAAGCTGCAGGAATTTCTGCGGAAGTGATTAATATTCACACGATAAAACCATTAGATGAGGAAGCAATTTTAGCTTCTGTAGCAAAAACAGGTTGTGTTGTGACTGCCGAAGAACATAACTTCTTAGGTGGATTGGGAGAAAGTGTAGCACGTACACTAGCTTTAAACACACCTGCACCACAAGAATTTGTGGCAACACAAGATACTTTTGGAGAATCTGGAACACCAGCACAATTGATGGAAAAGTACGGTTTAAATGCTGCTTCTATTGTAAAAGCTGCTGAAAAAGTAATCGGAAGAAAATAATATAAGTCTAAGACTAGATCCCGCTCTTTAGCGGGATTAGTTCAACTTATAATTTTGAGTTCGTCTTAGATACTGAATCAAGTTAAGCAAAAGCTTCTCAAAATTTAGTTTCACTAAAGTAATAGATCCAAAAAAAAATCGTTTCTACTACTGTAACATTAAACATTAAGATTATGAAAAACAACCTATTATGTTTAGCATTGCTACTTGTATCTGCAAGTTGTTTTGCGCAGTTTGGAGTAAAAGCAGGATTAAACTTCAATTCTAACGGAGAGTTACGCGAAGTAATTACCACTGGAGAAAATATTTTAGAAGACAGTGGAGACGCAAAGATTGGCTATCATGTTGGAGTGTATTATGAAATTAATTTTAGCAAATTATATCTACGTCCAGAAATTGTATACACGAAAACAAAAAGTGAATACACTTCTAATGCATATGATATGTCTAAAATTGATGTGCCAGTTTTAGTAGGTATTGACGTTATTGGCCCATTAAGCATATTTGCTGGTCCAGCGTTTCAATATACTTTAGATAATGACTTCGAAAATAATACAATTTCTGATGTGAAGAATGATATTACCGTTGGATTTAATTTTGGAGCTGCTGTAAAAATAGGAAACATCGGATTGGATGTTCGTTATGAAAGAGGTTTTTCTGAGAATGAAGCGAGTATTTTAGATACTAATAATGTACAAATTGGAACTTTAGATTCAAGACCAAGTCAAATTATATTTAGTCTTTCATTACGATTATAGAATAGAATCAATTTTATAAAACATAGAAAAGCACTTCTTTACGGAAGTGCTTTTTTATTTTAATACGCTAAAACGAATTTATTGGCACTATTTATTTCATTTCAAATACTTTCCATGTATCCATTTTCTCATCAGCACTTTCTAATGTTATTTCTCTCATTCGGAATTTATTTACTTCAATTTTCTCAATTCGTTCTTCTTTTTTAGGTTCTTCAAATAAAATGTCAAATGTTACTCTGCCTTTGACTTTCCATTCTTCTTGATCCAAGCTAACTAATTCTAAGCCTTTAAATCGACTAGCGCAAGAAGAATAGTATTTCCCTAATTCAACAATTCCATCGTTATCTATATCAGATACTGGAAAAATATAGCTAGTTTCTAAGCAAGGTGAATCAACCTTTATTCGAGGAAGTCTTTTATCCGTAAAAATTACAGAAGCGGCTTCTTCAATAGCATTATCTGTTGTAATAAATAATTCTGGAATTATTAAAATTGAATCATTTACTCCATCTCCATTTATATCACCTAAAGATTTTATTTCAGAATATCGATCTAGATCATCAACTAATGTTGATGTTAAAACCACAATAGTAGTATCATTTAAACATTCTTTAATTCGTTTATGAATTTTCAAATTGGATAACAACTCCGCTTTTTGGGTAGGGTTTTCCCAATTATCTCTCCAACTATTAACTTCTGCGATTTCTTTTTCGGTCTTAATTCCTTTATCAGATTTATTTTTACAAGAAAAAGAAATTGATAGCAAGAGTAGTAAGAGTAATTTTGAGAATGTCTCTTTCATAGTATTTGCAATGTATATTAAACAGATTTTTGCTGTTTTTAGTATGGTTCAATCTAATTTTCAACTATAAAGCTAGTCTAAATTAAATCAAGGGATTTTTCATAAGAAAGAAAAATACAATTTTCGCTGAACTCATATCATTTACATAGAAGCAGAAAGCAAAAAAGCACCTCTTTTCAGAAGTGTTTTTTATATTTATGATGTTTTTTTCATTGAGTTTTAATCATTTCTTTTTCAATAATAACGTCTTCCGATTTGGTTCTACATAGTATTTTATTGTCATTAATTTTGATGATTTCAATGACAAATTTAACTCCGATTAATGATTCCATTTTTGGATCACTAACTTCCACATATTCTATTTCGTATTTACAATCCGTTAACCATGTTACTTTACTTACTGTTTTTAATCCTATTTTTGGATACGAATCCGTTTGAAACGAATCAGTTCGAATAGTTATCAAATCTGCATAATCAGGATCGGAATACGTGAATTCTCCAACTTTGAAATCCGAACATTTTTTTTCCTGCGCAAATGCAGTCAAGGTCAGAAGTAAAGTTACTATCATTAGTATTTGTTTCATATATGATAACGGTTTTTCGTCTATTTAAACAACTAATTTAGTGAATATAAATCGAATAGGATTCGCAAAGATTTAATAATTAATTCTACTATAGTAGTTTCTTTACACAAGAAAAATAAGCACATTCATTCCATTCTTTGAGTAACTGAATATATTTTGATTTCTTTTTTTTCCAATTCTCAAATAATTGAGATATCAAAAATTCAAATTCTTCTGGGCGCATTAGGATTCTCTCATTCGTATCAATTGATTCTATAATAACATAATCATCAAAAACTCCATACGAACTTTCTTTAGCTCCACTTGTTCTTATTTCGTTCATTTGATTTTGTTTTACTTGTCATTCAGTTTATAAAACCGATGCTCATCATAGAATTTTTCATTCTTTAAAATAGCATTTTTGAATATGCCTTCTTTTTTAAATCCATTTTTTTCAAGAACTTTCATCGAAGCAATATTATATTCAAAGACTCCTGCATAAATCCTATTCAGATCAAGCGTGTTAAATCCATAATCAGTTATTAATGCTATTGCTTTGGTGGCAATTCCATTTCCCCAATATGGTTCTCCTATCCAATATCCAATTTCTGCTGATTTTCGATACACATCTTTTTGGATAATTATTCCGATGATACCACAGAGTTTTCCTTTGTAATCAATTCCGAAATTTTGCTTTGGCTTTTCTTGCTCTGTTAGATTTATAAAAAAATCTGCGTCATTCTTACTGTAAGGATTTGGAATAGAATCTCTTAAATTGTCCCAAACTTTTTTATTATTCGCAAGTTTTGCCAATTCAGATATATCTAAAGAGCTAAGTGACCTTATTTTAATTTTTTCTTCCAATTTCAATTCTGATTTAATTAGGGAACTATGTATTCGGGTATAAAACATTGGTTTTCTCAAAATGAAAGCTAAAATAATTTCATATGAAATCAAAGAAAAAGTACGATTTATACTGAATTCACATGATTTACGCGTAAAAGCTGGAAACAAAAAAAGCACTTCCGTAAAGAAGTGCTTTTGTATATTTATTAAGTATGTTTTATGCTTTAGTTTGCATCTAGATAATCTGGAGTTCCATCTCCATCAGTATCCGTTAGTACAACCGTTCTAATTGTTGTAACTCCAGCATCGTCAGTATCTCTTGTTTTTACAATTTCGTTAGAAGCATACGTTGGTTCTGGATCTCCTGGGTTTAATGTGTATGTATTTTGAACTACTTCATTTACTGTAGCTGTTCCATCACCATCATCATCAGTATCTCTAAAATCAGGAAGTCCGTCTCCATCAGTATCATCATTAGATACATCTTTGTCGCCATCTAAATCTTCCATAGAAGAAAGTAATCCATCAAAATCAGTATCTAAATACACTACGTCGTATAGATTGAAAGAAAAGATTAACGGAGAATATACAGGAATATCTGGTTGCGCTAAATTAAAATATCCCATCCCAGAAGGCATAAAAACAGCTCCAATTCCGCCATTTCGAGGTTGTAAGAAACCATTTGCTCCTTCTACCACATCTTCGGCAGTTTTAAATTCTGGTAATCCTAACTGAAAACCTCTTACTGTACTTGTTGTTCCACTTACTAAAGGAATAGGAACTCTTGTTAATCGTAAATCGAAAGTTTCTAAGTCTAATAATTGACCGTGATATACCAAATCAACTTGATCGAAACTTGAATATGATTTTCCACCACCTTCACGTAGCTTTAGCACATAATATTTGTATTCTATATCAAAATATGTAGTTGTACGCTCTTCTACTTGGTTAATTAATGGAGTTTTATCAGCGTTAGCGCCTTCTATTTTCCCAAAAGCTATTCTAAAAGAATCATTTGCAGTACCTTCTGGATTCGTAAAGTCAAATTCCTCATAATTATAGAAATGTGTACTTAAAAATTCTACAAGAGCAGCATCGTCTTCAACTTGTTGTTCTCCTCTATCTCTTAGTTCTGCAAAAGAAACTGGATCATCATCACTTTTACACGAAAAAACAATCGCAAAGGCGATTATTGTTAAAAATGCAAATTTTACAAACTTCATCATTGTTTTTTAAATTTTGGGTTGCAAGATACAATTTTATCCTACTTTTGTATATTCTTTAACGTAGTTTTTAGAGTTTTTGTATGAGGATAGATAAATACCTTTGGTGCGTGCGTTATTTTAAGACCCGAAACATTGCCACAACGGCATGTAAGAAGGGACATATTAAGATAAATGGCGCTACTGTAAAGCCATCGAGAGATGTGTATCCTACGGATAAAATTGAAGTCCGTAAGGATCAAGTCACAAGACATTTAACCGTACTTGATATTCCACCAAATCGTGTTGGTGCAAAGCTTGTTGATATTTATAGAGTAGATACAACACCAAAAGAGAATTTTGAGCATTTAGAGTTATTAAAACATGCTAAAGAGCATTATCGCAAACAAGGAACAGGAAGACCTACCAAAAAAGATCGTCGTGAAATTGATGAATATCTAGATGATACTTTTGATGATGATGAAAGTAATTCTTAATTTTACTCTATAATTGAGCATTTAAATGCTTCGTGGATTTGTTTCGAAGTAGTTTATTAAAATTTTTAAAGTTATGACGGTAACGGGAAATATTATACTTAACCACCAACAAATTCAACATAAAACACGTCGTATTGCCTATCAGATTTTAGAATCTAATGTAAACGAAGGTGAAATTATCATTGCTGGTATTGCGAGTAATGGATTTGTATTTGCACAAAAGATAAAGGCTGAATTGGAGAAAATTACAGATGCAGTTATTACTTTGTGTGAAGTGAAAATTGATAAGCAAAATCCGTTGCAATCTGTTACTACTTCTATTCCTAAAGAAACCTACATTAATAAGCCTTTAGTGCTTATTGATGATGTTTTGAATTCAGGCACAACTTTAATTTACGGCGTAAAGCATTTTTTAGACGTTCCTTTGAAGAATTTTAAAACTGCAGTACTTGTCAATAGAAATCACAAAAAGTATCCTATAAAAGCAGATTTTAAAGGAATTTCACTTTCCACTTCCATTCAAGAACATATTGATGTTGTTTTTGCCGAAGAAGATACTGCTTACTTAGTGTAAAGTAGTTTTGATTTCTTCTACTAAATCTTCAATTGTTTTTTTATCTGTAAAAATACTATGCGTTGCTTGTTGATAGAACGCATTACGCTCAAACAAGTGTTTTCCAATAAACTCTGGTAAATCTTCATCAGAAATCCCGCTAATTAAAGGTCTTTTAGCTTTTTCATTTTTTACTCTATTGATAATTTCTGGAATTGACGTTTGCAGATATACCGTATGTTCTGTATACGTATGAATCAAGTTCATATTATTTGCGTAACAAGGCGTTCCTCCTCCTAAAGACAGAATCATTGATTCTTTTATTTCTAAAACTTCTTTCAAATACGAATGTTCTTTCATTCGAAAATAGATTTCGCCTTTCGTTTCAAAAATTTCGGGAATTGTTTTTCCTTCTTTTGTTTCAATATAATCATCTAAATCGAGCACAGGTAATTCCAATACCGTTCCAAGTAATTTTGAAACAGCACTCTTTCCACTTGCCATATATCCTAAAAGTACAATCGTCATTTCTCTATTATAATTTATTTATTTTTAAGGGCTTACAAAAATCAGAAAAAAAAAGATAAAATTAAATTAAAAAAGACTTGAAAAATAAAATTATGATGTTATATTTGCACCCGCATTCAAGGAATTAATTATAGTTAATTTATGAATGACCTGGTAGCTCAGTTGGTAGAGCATCTCCCTTTTAAGGAGAGGGTCCTGGGTTCGAGCCCCAGCCAGGTCACAAAGTGACATAAGTTTAAACTAAGTCATAAAAAAGTAAAATTATCAAGGTCTATGACCTGGTAGCTCAGTTGGTAGAGCATCTCCCTTTTAAGGAGAGGGTCCTGGGTTCGAGCCCCAGCCAGGTCACAAAAGTTAAGCAATCGCTTAACTTTTTTGTTTTATATTTACTGTAAAACCAAAGTACACCGAAGTGCTGGAATTGGTAGACAGGCATGGTTGAGGGCCATGTGTTCATTAGAGCGTGTGGGTTCGACTCCCATCTTCGGTACTAAGAAATTTTTTCTTAAAATAAAATCCCAACGGTTGTGTTGGGATTTTTTTGTGGATCACAACCTAATTATTGTCTTTATGCTAATAAAACTTATTTATTTTTTTTAAATCTATAAGAATTAGGATACTTGCTAAAACTAAATGTTAGCACTTCGTCTTTAAAACTGATAGACACCTTTCTTGGATAACTTTTCCCTAACACTTTATACTTAACAACACTTTCGCCTTGAAAATAAATATCCCAATCTTTATACGCTTCTATTGTTTTTTGATGAAGTTTGTATTTCAAAGAAGGAGCTTTAGTTCTTTTGAGATTAGGAAAATCTTGAAAATACCATTTCCCCCATTTTTTACAAATTGTATATTTAGTATCAAAATTTAAATGTGGGTATTCCCTATTTTCTGATTTTAAAATAGCAGTGAAACAATCTGAATCACGTACCCAAGTCATTGTTGTTATTGTTCCTTTTCTTGGAGTTAACAACTGCCAATCTCCTAACAAAAAGTAAAAATCAGATTTTACAATATTTGTCTTAGGTGTGAAGACCAAAAAAGCGACTAATACCATTGAAAAAATTAATGGTACATATACATAAACCCGTTTCATAATTTATTATGCTTCAGTTATAGTTGATATGATAATTATTTTTTGAAATAATAAAAACTTATCACTATTTCAAAGATCGTATTTCTGTTTGGTTCAGGTGTTGAATAACCTACTATTTTAGTGTTTTTTTTATTATTTCATCTATAATTTCAGATTCATAACTACAAAAAAATGACCTCTCGAATGAATTTTTAAATTTTTTATTTTGTTTTAACTATGAAGCATTCAAGAAACAAGAATTAGAATTAAAAAACTCATTTATCGGCTTCAAATCCTCCACCAAAAAAAATCGATTTTAAAAACTTTGGAGGTACAAATAAATTTCTTCTTAATAGTAAATTCTAAACATTATTGTTGGTTTTTTTGTTTATAAAGGCTATGGCTTTTTCTCTAATTCAATTCTTTATTTAGCAAGTTGTACTATTTGCAACTCACTATCGCAAAACAGTCTACTTTGCTCAATAGGTCTTCTAGACCTATTTCTTCCGCTCATCCCCAACGTTAAATGCCTAATACTTTCTATACAAGAACAATGATCCTTGTAACTGAAGCTCCATTGTTTTCACCACGTCAAATATTAGCTTTTTTTAATAATAAGATTCTTAACCTCTGGATTGTGGTTCCAGAGGTCGCCAGTTCGAACCC
>NZ_JBOEFY010000067.1:0-11754 GCF_050633145.1 Kordia sp.
TCACTTTACTTTGAAGAGATAAGTTCTAAAACTCAAAATTAGATTATACAAAAAAGGTGAGTAATTAACTCAGGATTAAAGCTGTAATAAATTGATTTTTAGTGTAGTATTTTTTTATGCAAGCCGTATTCATTTTAGTATTCAGTAGTGAATTACTAATAGAAATAAGTTAATTAAAAAGCGGAAGAAAACTTTAGTTGATTGTTAAAGGTAATAGATAAAGGAATTCTTATTTCTAATTATATATTATTACTTAGGCTATTATTGTAAAAGCATAATTGGCATTCTGTAGCATTATATGCTGTTGCTAATTGTTGCAAACTATTGCTGGTATCTCCTTAAAATTTTCGGTGTGATGCTAAAACTCATCTACACATAATTAATCAAACCTTTTAAACGAATAAAATGAACTGTTTATTGACTTTCTGATTCATAAGTGTTTCAAAATTTTAACTTTAAACAGTTAT
Source organism: Kordia sp. (assembly GCF_050633145.1). GTDB lineage: Bacteria > Bacteroidota > Bacteroidia > Flavobacteriales > Flavobacteriaceae > Kordia. Next base: position 468 of record NZ_JBOEFY010000067.1, read on the forward strand.
ATCATTTCGTTAGTTTGATATAATCATCTATAAGATGGACTTTTTAATAAGAGTTCTTTTTATAAAAATAGATTCAGTTGCTTAATCTATTCAATCTGGTAAGCCCCTCAATCGTATTGCCCAAATATTGCATTGAGGGTTTTTATGTTAGTATATAACAAGAAATATTCAAAACTTCAGTTTAATCGTTTTGTTGGCTCAATGAATTTTTACAATGAAAGAAATACTAAATAAGCCTATTGCGCATCGTGGACTACACGACGGAAATACGTCAATACCAGAAAATACATTGGTAGCTTTTGAGAAAGCAATAGAAAAAAAATACCCTATAGAACTAGATATACAAATTATCAAAGATGGGACACTAGTTGTTTTTCATGACACCAATTTAATTCGTTCATGCAATAAAAAAATTAGAACAGAAACCTTAGTTTATAGTGATTTAAAGGAGATAAGTATTTTTAATACTCAATATACTATTCCTACATTGAGAGAAGTTTTAGAATTGGTAAAAGGAGAAGTTCCGATTTTAATAGATATAAAAAACTATTCTATACATAAAGAGTTAGAAAAAACACTCGTTACCATGCTTAAAGAATACAATGGATATGTAGCACTTCAATCTTTCAATCCATTTACAGTACGATGGCTAAAAGCCCATACAAAATACTCTACAGGCTATTTAGTTTCAAGATATAACTATCTACATTTTTTCAATCATTTTTTAATGAATGAAAAGAATTCAATTGACTTTCTTGCAATTGATAAAAAATTATTGAGTTCTAAATACTTTACGCGTTTATCAAAAAAAGATATTCCAATTTTATTGTGGACACTTACTGGCGATAAAGAAAAAAATGGCTTTAAAAATTATTATGACAATTACATATTTGAAAGTTAACTTATTATAGATCTAAGTTATTTAATTAAAATATCAGTCTACTCATAATAAAATAAATATATTTTTAGAGTGTATTGTTTAAAAAAACATTAATCTATATCGTTATTATCAAATGTGCCACTTGGAGAGTAGCCATTTGTGTTTGATTTTTTTATTACTCCTATAGATCGTTAAACAGCTAACTTTTTAAGTTATAATGATCTAAAAAACAAAAACACCTTCACTAAAATGTGATTTTTTACATAAAAAAATAGCTTTATTCTTTCAAAAAGAACTCAATATCTAGTTTTTTTTCTGTTTATCGCTATTATTGAAAGATAGCGATCTAATCTATTTACTATTTTGTAGATTTAATAAATTAAATACTCCTACCGTCCTCTTGAAAAACTATTTATCGTTAATATTAATATTTTGTGTAATATTTTGTGCAAATTCACAAAAATATATTGAGAGCAGTATTCCTATAACTGATCAGAATGGATCACCTATTTTTTATTCTAAATTTCTCGTAGACTCAAATAATTCTCTGTGGTATACCAAGAACAATAAACTATTTAAAAAAGTCGGGAATCATAAACTGATGTATGACTTAGACCATCCTAAAAATATTGAAATTGAAAATTGTTTTTTAAAGGAAGTTGATTCAAGTGAGATTATTGGATTACATCTAAAAGGAGTTTTTTTGTTTGATAAGCAGCAGCAGAAAATAAAATGGATTTATTTAAGTGAAGAGTTTGGACTCAAGCGACATGATAATTTCATTCAAGATTCAAAAGGAAATATATGGTTAGGAGTTGATGGAGATAAAATACTGTGTTATACAAAAAATAAAGAATTAAAAATTCATAAAATTGAGAACTTTCCATACCAAACTATTGAAAAAGTAAAACTTACGATAGAAATTGCTAGAAGTAACGGAACTTTAATCATTAAAAAAGAGAACACATATTATGAGTATGGCAAAGGCAAATTAGTTGAAATTTTTAAAATTAAACATAAAGAGAATATCTTAAATCACCTTAGTGAAAATGGTATAATGTTTCCAAAAAACAAATCTGGTAAATTTAACTTAGAAGGAAAAGAATATACCTACACATATCTTCCAAAGCAAGGTTTGCAAATATGTGAACTGCCAATATATAAATATCCTTTTGGAGCTATAACTGACGATCTTATAACTTATTATGAAGGAAAACCAACATTTGCATGTCTCAAATCGAGAGTGCTAAAACTTTTTCAATTTACTAAAGATGGTGTAATTAAAAAAATGGAACTTCGTTTTAAAACTAGTCCAAGGAACATTTTTTTTAAAGAAAATATAATGTATGCGTTTCAAATTTATAAGATGAAGATCATAAAAAGAAACTCCTTATTATTTGAAAACTTCTCATATTTTTCAACCCAAAGAAAAAACATATATGATGTAAGTTGTAGAGCCATTGCAGAGGTGAATTTTGGAAAGATTCTTATGACTACTTATAACGGATGGTTTATACTAGATGAGAAAGAAAATGTTTTTAAAGAAGTCGTATTTAAAAATGAGAAAACTAATAAGTCCATACCAAATGTTATTTATGGGTTTTATAAGATCAATGAACAAACAATTTTGGCTTACGGACATTCTTCGATAGTCTATGAAATTGACTTAAAAACAAACACATACATTGCAATTCCTATTAATTCTAAAGGTAATAAGATGAATAGGTATGATATTTTAGATATTGAGAAATTAGATGAAAATATCTTGTTAGTAGCAACGAGTCTTGGATTGCAATGTTATGATTGGAAAAATCGTAGAATTAATTCTAAACAGCAACTTCAAAAAGAAATATGTGGTCTTACTAAAAAACAAGTAAATGACATATACTATGACAGTCAAAAAAAAGATCTGTGGGTAGGTTTGTCTGAAAATGAAGGCTTGATAAGAAAAAATTTAGAGACTGGAAAAATTGTACATTTTAAAAACGGGGATGATCAATTTCCTCTAATTCATAATAATGTTTTAGTCGTATATTCTGATGATGAGAATATTTGGGTAGGAACTGAAGGTGGATTGCAAAAAATTAATATCAATACGCTAAAAAGCCAAACATATACTTTTGCAAATAGCCTTCGCAATAAAATTGCTGGAATTCTTTCTGATAAAGAATATTTATACCTAAGTACCTACAAAGGTATTATCCGAATAAATAAACTCACAGGAAAGCATACAATACATAACAATAGAAGTGAAGACAACAGTAATGAATTTAATAAGAAATCATTTTTAAAATTAAATGACAGCATCTTATTTTTTGGAACCACCAAAGGAATGTTAAAAATCAATGCCAAAAGAATCGCTACAAATGAAATAAGAAGCACTATTGTTTTGGTAGAAGCAAGTTATTTTGATAAAAAAGAGAAAAGGAAGGTTATAAAAACTTCAAACATAAAAAACATAAAAAACTTTAAAATTAGTTATGCACATAATTACTTAAAATTAAAAGTAGCTGTTGATCGTTTGATGGATATAAATTCTTCAGATTTTCAGTATAGAATTCTAGAATCGAATAGTGAATGGATAGACATTGGAGATAAAAGGGAAATTTATATTCAAGGATTGGCACCAGGAAATCATTCTATAGAAATTAGAGGTGTTAATAGTAAAGGGTTTACCAATACATTAAAATATTCAATTATTGTAGAACAAATTGTATACAAAAAAACATGGTTTATTCTGGTTTCTATATCTATTTTATTCTTCTTTCTCGTTTTATATCATAAAAAGAAACAGCATGAACTAAAACAAAAATTAAAATTTCAGCACAATCAAATCAATGTGTTAAGAGCACAGATGAATCCGCATTTCATTTTTAATGCATTAAACTCCATCATTCGTAAAGAACGTACTAAAAAGGACTTAAATGAGTACATCATAAATTTATCACAACTTATGCGAGATACTATAGATTCTGGCAGAGACGAGCATAATTCTGTAAAAAAAGTAGTAACGTATATCAGAAACTTTATTGATTTTGAAAACAAATTGATACCTCATAAAATAGAATGTACTTTTCAAGAGCCTTTTAATTTTGATGAAGAAAAAATAGAAATTCCGTCAATGATTATACAGCCTATTGTAGAAAATAGTATTAAGCATGCTTTCCCAAAAAATAAAAAAGACCCAAAAATTAATATACTATTTCAAAAAAAAGAAAAATATGTATTGATTGTAGTCAAAGATAATGGAATAGGTTATGACGACAAAGCTGCGCAAAAAAACAAAACATCGCAAGCAATAGCCATTTTAAAAGAAAGAATAAATATCTGGAATTCTATGCACAAGACGCAGCTATATAAAATGACCATTCAAAAAGTGTCTACTCCAGAAAATGGAACAGAAGTAAAATTACAAATACCATATAAAGAGCGCCTTATTTAGTAGCTTTAAAATGAGATAAAAAAGCTTCTCTTCGCCTTCTAGATACAGGAACTCTATCTGTATTTTTTAGAACCAAAGTACCATCTAAATAATATTTTTCTACAAAAGAAGTGTTGACTACATGAGATTTATGAACTCGAAAAAAAGTAGGCGAATCAAAAGCATTTTTATAATAAGTTAAACCATGAGAACTCAAATGTGCGTTTCCGTCAGCAAGATGAAATTTCGCATAATTATTAACACTTTCTACACGTACAATTTCGTCTACAGAAATCATAAATACACACTCAGTAGTTGCTATTGGAATTACCTTGCTGACTTGAGGATTTGCAACTGTGTTTTGACGATGTTTTATGCGGTGTAAAGCTTTCGAAATAAAAGCAATAAAATCATATTCGGTATACGGTTTAAGCAAGTATCCTAAAGCAAAATAAGAATAGGATTTTAATGCATATTGTTCCTCAGCTGTAGAAAATATAACTTCAAAAGAATACTTTTTTATGCGCTCTAAAAGATCAAATCCATTGATGTTTGGCATATTAATATCTAAGATTAACAAGTCAATTTTAGACCAATTTAACTCATGAATAGCTTTTTCGGGATCACTATAAAAAACTGGACTTATATCAGAAAAAGAACTCTCTAATAAAGACGCTATATACTCTAAATCTTCTTGCGTATCATCAATAACTGCAATGTGAATCATATAAAAAACACCTTTTTAAGTTAATAAGTTACATCTATAAAATTGTTTTAGATGTTTTAAAAGTAAGGATTTAAAATCTCTTATAATATATAAAATTATTTTCTTGATTGTAAAATAATGAACTCGTTTAAACTTTTTATATGTAAGTGAATTCAATAAGAAAAACGATCCGTCCTAGATTCCTAAAAAAATATCTTCTAAGTATTTACACATCTATTATCAAACAAAAAAATATCAGAAGCCCAGAAACTGTTAATGTGTGAGAATATGGTTGTAACCGATAAAAGTATTGTTGTAACCGATAAAAAAACGATAACTACCTATAAAATAATGCGTGCTCACAACTCATAATTATTCATTGATCTTTGTGTAAAACAGCCCCTAATTCCTATTTCAACATTTAGAGTGAACACTACCATATATAGTGTATATCTGTCTATTGAGGTTAATTGCCTTTTAAAAATAATAAGACAAATATCAACATTATAGCAATGATACTATACACTGCATTTTTAAATGAAGTTTAAACGCAAACCTCAGATGAAAATGACAAGATGGATACTATTCTTTTAAGCAACAATAATGATGGATCGGGTAAAAATGAAAATATTCTGCATGTATTTAACTAATAGATTATAAACATATTCCAAATAAACTCTTATGGAAAAAACTACTCTACCTTCCGTATCAAAAAATAAGTATTCAATAACTTTCTCCTTTGTCAAATGGTGCTGTACAATACTATTCTGTTTTGGCATCTCATTTTTAGGGCATAGTCAAAATTTAATTACCAACCCAGGATTAAACAGCACTGGCGCAAATTGTAGTGGTGCTGATACTCAACACAATGATGCTCCAGATAATTGGTCTAAAATAAGCTCTCCTGATCGTTCTACAGAAACACACCGTGCATTTGATATTCAGACAATATCCCATGGACCTTCTCCAGATGGAGGTTGTTATTATGGTTTTAGAGGCACTTCGTTTATTGGACAAATTGAAGGAATTTCTCAGGATATTTTTTTAGCAGCTGGAAACTATAACTTATCATTTGATCATCTTGTAGACACCTTCTTTGGTTCTATATGTTCAGACACAATATTAGAAATAAGCTTGAATGGAACTGTAGTTGCTACAGCTCCTACGCTTGCAACCCAAAATGTATGGGCTAGACCAAATCTTTCTTTCAATGTGGCTACTTCAGGAACTTTTACTTTGGGTATCTATGCTACAGCAACGGTTAGTTCTGGATTTGATTGTACAAGTACTTATCATTTTGTAGACGATATAGTACTTGTTGAAGTTTGTACTATTTCCGATATTTCTTTAAGTAACATCTCATCTTGTAATAACAATGGTACTCCAAACAATCCAAGTGATGATTTTTTTACAGCTGATGTCACAGTGGATTATGCAATTCCTCCAGCATCGGGAACATTAGATGTAACAGGTGACGGTACCGCAAGTGTTGCAGTGAGTAGCTTAGGTTCTGCTACTTCACATACCTTTACAAACGTTACGCTTCCCGCAGATGGTGGCGCCATTAATTTAACAGCTACCTTTTCTGCTGATACGGGCTGTACCTATAGTGAAAATGCAGGCACAGCACCTACTTCTTGTAGTGGGCCCGCAGATCTTTCTCTTACTAAAACACTCAATGATACCAGCCCTTATTCTCCAGGAGATACCGTAACCTATGACATTGTTGTTACCAACAATGGCCCAGATACGGCCAATAATGTTACTGTAACAGATAACCCAACCAATATTACCATTACGGGAGTTGTAGGAGGTGGTGGAGGTTGTACAGGTTTTCCTGGTTGTAATATAGGAACGCTTGCCAATGGAGCTAGTGTAACACTCACGGTTACTGCAACTATTGATAATGTAGGGAACTTTACAAATGAAGCAACAGTTTCTGCAGATGAAACGGATCCAGATACTTCAAATAATACAGATGATGCTTCAGATTTTACAGATAATGATAATGATGGAGTACCAGATATTACAGACTTAGACGATGATAATGATGGAATTTTAGATACTGTTGAAGGTTATGTAGCGGGAGGCACGTCTTGTACAAATACGACGCAAGCTGTTTCAAGTGTCATACAAGCAGAGTCTAATATAAGTGCTGGAACTAATTTTGTAGCCATCAATGATGGAGTTGCTACAGCAGATGATGGAGTCGTCATGAACAATACTGCGCATCATTTTGTAATTGATTTAGGTCAGGTATATGAACCCATGTCTGTCATTACATTAGATATTTGGGGAAATAGCACAGCTACAAGAACTGTTGTGAACTCGGAAACACCAGGAGGTACTTACTTGCCTTCGGGAGGAACCAATCAAGTCACAACACAAGTAAATATTAACGGAACCAGTTCCTATACCTATACCTTGGCAAATGCCACCCGATATATTCAAATAGATATGACAGCCAGAACTAATGGAAGAACAGAATGGATAGAAGCAACCATTACAACTACCTGTACAACTACTCCTGAAGTGACTAGTGATACCGATGGTGATGGTGTTTTTGATCATCTCGATCTTGACTCCGACAACGACGGTATTCCAGACAATATAGAAGCACAAACAACACAGGATTATACAGCACCCAATGCAGACAATGCTGCTACCTATCTTGCGAATAATGGAGTGAACTCTGCCTATCTAGGAGGTCTTACTCCTGTAAATACAGATAGTCCTGCAGATACCGATCCTGATTACTTAGATTTAGATTCTGATGAAGATGGCATTTTCGATATCGCAGAATCTGGTTTAGCTAACAATGATAGTGACAATGATGGAGATACCGATGGAACGGTAGGAACCAACGGATTAGACAACGACGCTACCATAGAAAGCGCAGACGATTATACAGATGTGAATGGACTTTCGCACGATGGTACTAACTTTTTACTAGCAGATTCAGACAATGACACCAATGCAAACGGTACAGATGCTGCACCTTTAGGAGTTGACCTAGATTTTAGAGACAATAGCAATGATGAATGTAATGCCGCTATTTCATCTAATTTAGATACCGATGGTGATGGAGTTACCGACATTTGTGATATAGATGATGATAATGATGGAGTTATTGATGAGGAAGAATGTACACGAACAGTCGAATCTAACCCTGGAGATTTAACTGTAATAGATAATATTGGAACGCAAGGCCTATTGACTTTCATAAGTGATGGGGTCTTGAATCCAAATAGTGGAGTAGTATTTAATTCTGATGGGGATTACGTAGTCATAGATCTTGGTAGTGTTTTCCCCACAGGAAAAACAATTCGATTTTTTATATATCCGCATGGGGGAAGCCAAAATAATTTGGATGTTGAAATATCAGAAGTACCTGCGGGATCGTTTATTTCTGAAGGTGGAGATAATCAAGTTGAATTAAATTACCCTTCAGCATCGACTCCCAACTTATTGTATTTTAAGTTAAGTCAAAGTACTCAGTTTCTACAATTTGAAATGACCAATCGCATTGGAGGAAGGATTGAATTGGTAGAAGTTCAGATTCTTTCAGATTCTTTAGTATGTCAGGATCTTGATAATGATGGTATTCCAGAATATCTAGATACAGATTCAGACAATGATGGTTGTCCGGATGCGACAGAAGCTGATTCTTCCCTTGCCACAACATCTACTTTAGTGGGTGGTAGTAATGGAGGGAGCTCAGACAACTTAGGAATTGTGGTAAATACCAACGGTATTCCTATTGCCGCCACGGGTGGAATTACTAATGGAAATGAAATATTTGGTCAATTTGCTAATAATCGCATGCTATCGGCAGCTCTTGTTTCGTTGTCTGTACCCGTTGAAGATCAAACGGCAAATGAAGGGAATCCAGTTACTTTTAATACTTTTTATAATGCTGAAGTTGCCAGTAGTTACTTAGCAGGGGTTCCTCAGTATACTGCTGATAATTCTAATAATGTTAGATACCAATGGTACCTAGGAGATCCTAATGCCGGAGGCACAATCATTGCTGGAGAAACGGGCCCTTCACTTACAATTACGGCAACACCAGCTTTAGACGGTCAGCAGTATTGTGTAGTAACTGAGCACATTAATAATCCATGTGGTCAGGAAATCCAATGTGCTGTACTTAATGTAATAAATATATGTACGGATGAAGCAACGACTGGTACACCAACTATAAACGATCCAGATGCCGATGGAATAAATAATGTTTGTGACCTTGACGATGATAATGATGGAATTTTAGATGCTAATGAAGGCTACGTTACTACTACAGTAACAACAAGCACAGATGTAGATTATTCCAATGTAACGCCTACTACAAATACAGGAACTTCGTCAGGTATTTTAGCTGAAATTGCAGGTGCTTGTGGAGACGAACCGTTTGTGATCACCTATGATTTTGTTACAACAGGAGGGGATATACCAGGATTAAACCCACTAAATGGAGGAGATAGATTACAGTTTGATTATGCTACCGATAATCTATCAGGAACCTCACAAATTACCTATAACTTTTCTGAGGCAGTTGATGTAGTTTTACGATGCAGAAGTAACTTAGCTGGCAATGAGAATGTAACATTTATTACACCCTATGATAATATTATTCCTGGCGCTGGAAGTACAATAGTTTCTACAGTACCTTTTGTAGTATGGCATAATAACAATAATTCTGCTGATACTGCCTTTGAGTTCAATCAGGTTACAAAAATTGTAATTGGTGTTCAAGGAACTGGTTTAGGTCAGGCACAGAGAATGTCCATTTCCAATTTTACACAAGTTACAACTTGCTTGGATACCGATGCTGATGGTGTTCTTGATTATTTAGATTTAGATTCTGACAATGACGGAATTCCAGACAATATTGAAGCACAAACCACTCAAAACTATATTGCTCCAGGTACTTTTACTGATAACGATAATGATGGTTTAAATGATATCTATGATACAAATACTACAGATGCTTCTGCAACCGCTAGTGTAGGTTTAATTCCTGTAAATACAGACAGTGCTTCTGTTACAGACAATCCAGATTATTTAGACCTAGACTCTGATGAAGATGGTGTCTTTGATATTGCAGAATCTGGGCTTGCCAATAACGATGGTGACAATGACGGAGATACAGATGGAACTGTGGGAACCAACGGATTAGACAACGATGCTGCCATAGAATCTGTAGACGATTATACAGATGTTAATGGACTCTCTCACGATGGTACTAACTTTTTACTAGCAGATTCAGACAATGATACCAATGCAAACGGTACAGATGCAGCACCTTTAGGAGTTGACTTAGATTTTAGAGACAATAGCAACGACGAATGTGATGCCTCTATTTCTGACAATCTTGATACCGATGGTGATGGGGTAACCGACATTTGTGACCTTGATGATGATAATGATGGGGTATTAGATGAGGTTGAAAACCTTCGTGGCACTTCTAATAATCCGTTTACATCATTGGGTCAAGCAAGAAATGTAACTAATGCCGGAGTTTATTTCTTTAATTTAAATGGAAATACTTTTTCTACCTATGTAGATGACAGTGGATATGTGCAAATCGCTATCGATTTTGGGAATGGTTCAGGAAACCTTCCACAAGGAACAGCACTTACAAATGCTTCAAGAGGAATTTTATCTCCTTCTATTTTAGCGACATTAACGGATGCTGCGAGTATTAGAATATCGCATTCTGGTGGAAATTTAGATGTTACGACTTCCAATGCTTCCTTACTTTCAAGAATTACAACCAATACAACATTACATCAAGGTACAGCAGACAATGCAATTAATGATGATTGGACAGGAAATCAAGCAAGTGCGCTTACTGTTAACGCAACGTGTAGTTCTACTAGTGGAACTGGGTTGCATCAAAATATCGTTCATGTTTGTGGAGTGGGTGGTGCTGGTTTCCATTGGATTCCATCTACAGGAGTACAAAGAATTAGATTTTCCTCAGGTGCATTCTCAGATGAAATTGGCAACACAGAAAGTTTTACTTTATGGGTACAAGCAGCAAGTGTATTAATTGCAGATGTTGATTCTGACTTAGATGGTATCATAAACTCATTAGATTTAGATTCCGACAACGACGGAATTCCAGACAACATAGAAGCACAAACTACACAGAATTATACAGCACCCAATGCAGACAATGCGGCTACCTATCTTGCCAATAATGGAGTCAACTCCGCCTATCTAGGAGGTCTTACTCCTGTAAATACAGACAGTGCTTCTGTTACAGACAATCCAGATT
>NZ_JBOEFY010000067.1:11882-12114 GCF_050633145.1 Kordia sp.
AATGGACTTTCGCACGATGGTACAAACTTCTTGTTGGCAGACTCAGACAATGATACCAACGCAAACGGTACAGATGCAGCACCTTTAGGAGTTGACTTAGATTTTAGAGACAATAGCAATGACGAATGTGATGCCTCTATTTCAGACAATCTTGATACCGATGGTGATGGGGTTACCGACATTTGTGACCTTGATGATGACAATGATGGAATTTTAGATTCAGTAGAATGTA
>NZ_JBOEFY010000068.1:0-53077 GCF_050633145.1 Kordia sp.
TCGTTAGTGATAATGGAAAAGGTTTTGATTTTGAATCGAAATTGAAGAATCTAAGTTTAGGTTTAAAAACCTTATTTGAACGCGCAAAAATATTAAATGCAGTATTGAGTTTGGATGGAAAAAAAGGAGAAGGTACCGTTATGAAGTTAAGCATCCCCATACAAAACTAAACAATGAATAAAATCATCGTACATATACGTTGTATCCTTTCTTGGACATTCGTTCTCTTTTCAGTGAATGTACTTTCGCAAGCAAGCATAGATAACATTCAAGATACTTCTATTAAAAATAAAGATACAACCTTACTACGATTAAACAATAACTACCAAAAGGCAAAAAATGATTCTATTAAATGCCATGTTTTACTAGAAATTGCTGCGTACCAAATGCACAGAGATGTCGATGATGCAAAAAGAGTTTTACAGGAAGCCAACCAAATTTATCAATCGGGAAAATACAATTTTAAACCAATTACAGAAGCCACAATTCAACGGTATTATGGTATAACTTATAGACGTTCAGGATACTTTAAAGAAGCACTAGAAGCGTATCAAAAAACAAAAGATATTTATATAAAAGTAGGTGATTCCATAGATATTTCTAGAATAGATCATCTGTTTGCAGTTTTATACTCCAGCATGGGAGATGATGAAAAAAGTGAAGCATATGCTAGAGAAGCCATTCGAATTAATTCGCGAATCAATGAGAAAAAAGGACTTGCGTTCAATTATAGTTTGATAGGTGATATTTTCAAACAAAAAGAAAACATAGATTCAGCACTGTACTATTATCAAAAATCGAAACAACTCTTTCAAGAAATAAACAGAGAAGATGGATGGCGCAGAATCAATAGTAAAATAGCTAAAATATTAGAAGAAGACGGAAAGTATACAGAGGCTTTAAAGTACTATTTTGAAGATTTAGATAACAAAATTAAAGTAGGTTATGATCAAGGAATATCTTCTGCTTACGCTAGAATTTCTAATGTCTATATAAAATTGAACAACTATAAAAAGGCAGAAGAGTTTGCAGAAAAAGCATTGAAAACTGCTCAAGAAGGCAAACTTATACGAATGATTTCTAGCTCATATTTACAAAAAGCAAAAGTCTATGAAAAGTTTAAAAATTATAAGGAAGCATATCTAAACAAAGAACTGTATTATACGTATAGAGATTCAACTTTAGATATTGAAAATGTGAAAAAAATTCAAGAATTAGAACTGACGTATGAATTTCGCAAAGAAAAAGTAAAAGACAGTATGCAACTCGTCAAAGAACGAGAAGTTGCTGAAACTGAAGTGGAATTGCTTGAAGCAAAAAACAAACTCAACCGACAATGGTTATTCTTTGGCGGATTGGGATTAGCTGCGTTATTTTCTATCATCTACTTAGTGCGTTCTAGAAGATTTGCCATCTCAAAACAAACATTACAAGAACAATTCTCTCATGATTTAATTAAAGGACAAGAAGAAGAACGCTCACGTTTGGCTAGAGAATTACACGATAGTGTTGGTCAAAAATTGATGCTACTTTCCAAACAAACCAAAAAAATAAACAATCCAAATATGGAAAATTTGGCAAGTTCAACCTTAGAAGAAGTTCGCACAATATCACGCGGCTTGCATCCTTCTAACTTAGAACGCTTGGGTATTACCGAAGCTGTGAATGCTCTGATATACGATATCAACGTAAATACAGATTTATTTTTCACAGAAAACATTGAAAATGTTGATAATCTATTATCCAAGGAATCTGAATTGCATTTGTATCGTATAATTCAAGAAAGTTTGAGTAATATTGTAAAACATTCAGAAGCAAAAGCTGTAAGACTAGGCATTCAAAAAGAAAAAGAAAATGTTACTGTTTCCATCAATGATAATGGAAAAGGATTTGATATTGCTTTAAAACAAAAGAACATCAGCCTAGGATTAAAAACTCTATTTGAGCGTGCACGAATCATCAATGCCTATATTGATTTACAAAGTAACATAGGAAAAGGAACTAAACTAATTATAAGCATCCCAATACACCATGGATAAAAAAATAACAATAGTTACCGCAGACGATCATCCAATGCTTTTAAAAGGCTTAACTGAAGAGCTCACTGCCAATAGTTACAATGTTATTGGACAAGCTACCAATGGAATTCAAGCCTTGGAATTAATCCTAAAGTTACAACCTGATATTGCCTTGTTAGATATAGACATGCCTATCTTAACAGGCTTTGAAGTTATTAAAATGGCACGAGAAAAAGGTGCTAAAACCAAATTTGTCATTCTATCATTTCATAAAGAATCCTATTATATTGTACAGGCAAAAGCTTTTCAAATTGATGGCTACTTGCTCAAAGAAGATACTTTTTTTGAAATAGAACACTGTATCAACGAAGTATTAAATGGCAATGTATACTTTAGCAAATCTATTGACGATCACCCATTACAAAATGCTAGTGAGGAATTAAAGCGTTTGAACTTATTGACACTTTCCGAAATCAAAATCCTAAAACTCATTGCTCAAGAAATCTCTAATCAGGAAATAGCCGATACGCTTTCGGTTTCTATTCGTACCATTGAAAAGCACCGAAGTAACATCATAGAAAAATTAAGCCTAAAAAAAGGTAACAACGTATTGACCAATTGGGCACTATTAAACCGAAATGTGATTCTTTCACAATAAAATATACGTGCCAACACGTAGTATTTACGAGTTGGCGCTTATAGGATACGCTATGTATGCATCCTATCTTGCAGTACTTTGAAACATGAATGAACTGCGAATGAAAATAGTACTTGCACATAGCGATAAAAAATATACTACGCATTTAAAACTATACTTTTTGGAAAAAGGTGTCACAGACATTCATATTTTTCCCGATGGCTTCCATACTTTAAAGCATATCATCCAACACCGAAGTAATATTGTTATTATTGAGGAAAATCTTCCTGGACTCAATGCAGAAGATATTAAAAATGCGCTCATATTCAAACATATAAAACCAGAAATCATCATCATCAAAGCATATCAAAAAACACCTCCATCAATAATTACTAAAAAAATAAAAACACAATTTAGGTTAGACATTTCCACATCATAAAACTTTTCAATTCTTGTCCTATAAAGGCATCCATTAAAAAAATACGTCTGCAACATGTTAAAATAAATTAAGTGGGGTTCTTGAATTTAATGTTGTGGACGTATCACTTTTAAAAAAGCATAGAAAACACTTCTTCTGTACGTACTAACACTTAATATTTACGAGTTGTTACTTATTTCAAGAATTACAATACAGAGCTACATTGCAAACTATTATTAATCACATATGTAATGAAATCAACAACTTACTTTATAATAGTATTTTTTTATTTGCTAATTGGTCCAAACACTATAAATGCGCAAGGAGGTCCTCCTCCTCTTCCAGGTTTTACACCTTTTATCACCTTATGGGAAACCACTACAGATAATGAATCCATCACAATTCCAACATATGAAAATGAAACGTATGAATATGAGGTAGATTGGGGAGATGGAACCGTAACATTTCATAGTAATGCAGATGCCACTACAAATGCATCACATATATATACAACAGCTGGGACATATACAGTTTCTATTATTGGTCAGTTTCCAAGAATTTATTTTAATAACAACTCGAGTGCTCAATTTCGTCATAAAATAAAAGACATTATACAATGGGGAAATAACCGTTGGTCATCAATGGAAAAAGCTTTTTATGGCTGCTATAATTTAGATATTACAGCTCCAGATACTCCCAATTTAGATAATGTAGATACGCTATATTTCATGCTTGCATATTGCCAAAACCTAATAGGTACAGCAGCTTTTAATTCATGGGATGTTAGCAATGTAAAAACGTTTTCAGCTATGTTCTTAAGTTGTCAAGTCTTTAATCAACCTATAAATGATTGGGATATGACACGAGCTACACACACAATAGATATGTTTAATTCTGCTAGCATGTTTAATCAACCTTTAGACGCTTGGGATACGAGCAAACTCTCAGCTACTTCACAAATGTTCAGGTTCGCATCTAATTTTAATCAAAATTTAGGTAGTTGGAACATTTCTGAATTAAGATGGGCTAATACTATGTTTGGAGAATCAGGTATGACAACAGAAAATTATGATGCAACATTAATTGGATGGGCAACAGACGATAGTGGTCAACAAGATGATGGCATTGATGATATTTTTGTACATCCAACTAATCCAGATTTTTCTTTAAACTTAGGTGCTTCTAGTATTTCTTATTGTACTTCTGCAACAGCTAGACAGTATTTAATAGATACTTATGGATGGACCATTACTGATGATGGATTGAATTCAGATTGCGGTAAAATTGTAGTATCACCAAAAATAAGCTTACAAGGAGCAATTCTTAATCCAAATGTTGGTGAGGAAAATTTAATGCGTGATGATTTACGTGTAGCAAATCTATTACCAACTACTAGTCCTTATGAAGATATGATTACCTGTGATCCTACAATATTCAATACTACTGGTAATGATGCAATTGTAGATTGGGTTTGGGTAGAATTGCGAAATGAAAACGATAAAACATCTGTTCTTGCAGCACAATCAGCACTATTACAACGTGATGGTGATATCATGAGGAATGATGGCTCTTCTTCATCTCTAGCTTTTGATCTTCCACCTGGAAATTATCATGTCACTATAAAACACAGAACTCATTTAGGAGTTATGTCTACATATCCAAAGGATTTAAAGCTTACTGCTACAATTCTAGACTTTACTGATCCTTCTACTCCAACCTATGGCAGCAATGCACAAACATCATTTGGAACACCTAGTGGAATAATGGCGATGTGGACTGGAAATGCAAATGGTGATACAATTGTACAATACTCAGGAACTAACCCTGATACACCAGATATTCTTTCTTTTATATTGAATGATCCTGGTAACTTCTTAAATTTCCCAACCTATATAACAAACGGATATAGTAATTATGATCTAAACATGGACGGAAAAACACAATATTCAGGTTCGGAACCAGATTCGCCTTTTATATTACAAAATGTATTAGCGCATCCTGGAAACTTCCTAAACTTTAGCACGTATCAAATCACGGAACAACTTCCTGAAAATGAATAAATGTATAATTGTAGTTAGCTAGGAGTTTTTAAAAGGGATATTCTTTACCAAGAATATCCCTTTTTACATAAATATCATATAATAGTAAGTCACTAAATACAGTAAAATATGTTTTTTTGAAGAATTAGCATTAAAACACATCACGAAACCTTCTCGCAACAATGCAACAAGTTTTCTAAACACTTTGAAAGTATGCCCCAAATCTATAGTAAAACTTCAAAAAAGCGAAATAACGAAACATATTCAAAAACTAATACCAAAGACTTAATGCCAAAAATATACGTGTCACTACGAAAAATATACGTACTATCTCGTATTTTATAAAAACAACTTTGCTCCTATCTTGCAACCATAAATAATAAGACATTATAAATAATCCGATTATTTAGTTTTCGATAAAATGCTGCAATATTTCATTCCTTTCACGGGCGAAAAGAGATACAAATATTGTGGTTTTTTATCACAACTAACACTTAAAAATACGTACCAGTACGTACTGGTACGTAGTATATACGTGTTATCTCGTATTTCCTAAATTTTGTTTATCAAGTACTTTGCAAATGATTTTAAAACTAAACTCATGAAAGCAAATTTACTTGTAAAAACTTTTATAGTGTTTCTATCTATGACAGGAATAAACCACGCTATGTATGCTAATACAATAGCTAAACACAAAGAATGTAATGATGAAACATCTTTAGAAAACTCCCCGTTAATAATTACAGGAATTGTTGCTAAATCCAATGAACTCTTAGGCGCTATTGAATTGTATGTAACTAGTGATATACCAGATTTAAGTATCCATGCTATTGGTGTGGATAATGATCATGATGGTTCGGATGGAGCAGAATATTATTTATCTGGATCTGCTACTGCGGGCGACTTTTTATATTTAGCCGAATATCCAACTGCTTTTCAAAACTTCTTTGGCTTTGCGCCAGATTTTGATATGGGAGGAACCAATGCCTTGCTTCCTTCTGGAAATGATGCCGTAGAATTATTTATAGATATTAATAACGTTCCAACACTGGTTGATAGTTATGGTACTGTAGGTCAAAGTGGAAACGGAACAGCTTGGGAATATAACAACAGTTGGGCATATAGAAAAACAGGAACTGGACCCGATGGAGGCTTTGTCATTGAAAACTGGCGAATTCCTGGTCCAAATATCATTTCTGGCCTAAGTATCACTAATGGAAATGCTCCTGTACCTTTTCCAACAGGCACTTATGGGCAACCGTATGATGAAGTTCCACCTATAGCAGTTTGTCAAGACATTACTTTTGAAATCGATCAAGGTAATTTTACAGTAGATGCAAATCTTATAAACAACAGTTCTTCTGATGATGTTGGAATTACATTTATGGAATTAGACGACAGTTCATATTTCTGCTCTGACGCAGGAGATAATCTAGTAACTTTAACAGTGTATGATGCTGCTGGAAATAAAGATACTTGTACCGCAACCATTAACATTATACCAGCAGCACCTCAACTTATTTGCCAAGATATAACAGTTGATTTAGGTTTTAATGGGCAAGCCATTGTAACATTTTATGACATTACAAATGGAATAAGCGGTGCTTGTATTGGTGAAGGAACTGAATTCTATGTGTCTCCGACGAATCCTAGTAATGGAACTAGCGGTTTATTCGATGGCGAAACAACTATAAACAGCCCTACAGATGATGTTTTTGCAGATGGAAATGCCGTATACTATCAAGAATTTTCATTTACAGTACCAGTAGATGGAAATTACTTACCTAATTTTAATTTTAGTTCTTCCACTACAGACGATTTATTATTTGCCTTTATAAGTGACCAACCTGTAACACCTAATGTAGGAGCTGCACCTAACAGAACCGGGTTTTTAAATGGATTTGTATACCAAGCACCAGCAAACTATTTAGGTTCTTTTGATGGTAATGATGAAGTAGCTTTAACTGCTGGAACAACATATTATATGCAAGTTGCCATCATAAATCAAAGTGATAGTTCGTTGCTATCTACAGCTACTTTTACAGGAGGTTTTGGAGGTACATCTCAAAATTTAGACGAATACACCTATACAACTGCTGATTTAGGTAACAACACCTTATACGCGTATTTTACAGACGATTTGGGTCGTATGACCTCTTGCGCAGCAACAGTTACTGTTGTAAATGCTGCTCCTTTTATAACTACTTGGAAAACCGATAATCCAGGAACTTCTAATGACAATCAAATCACATTACCTACTACAGGAGGCGGATACAGTTTTGATGTAGATTGGGGAGATGGGAACTTCGATTATGGAGTCGGAAGCTCTAACATTGTCCACTCGTATACAACACCAGGAACCTACACAGTAAGAATCACAGGTGATTTCCCAAGAATGAATTTTAATGGTGGCGGAGACGCTGAAAAGTTACTCACTATTGAACAATGGGGAGATATAGAATGGTCTTCTATGGACAGTGCTTTTGAAGGTTGTTCTAATTTAAATATTACCAATCCAGCAATTGATACTCCAGATTTGTCAAATGTGACCAATATGCAAGACATGTTTTACGATTGTACTTCTTTTAATGGTGATGTCACCAATTGGGATGTAAGCAATGTGCAAGATTTTAATGAAATGTTTGGCTATTGTGAAGTATTCAATCAACCTATTGGAAACTGGAACATGAGCAGTGCCACAGACTTATCGTATATGTTTTATGAAGCATTGGCGTTCAACCAACCATTAAACAACTGGAATACAAGCAATGTGTTGCTTATGGAAGGTGTATTCTCTGAAACAGAATCATTCAATCAAGAGTTAAATAATTGGAATGTATCCAATGTAACTTCTATGTACGAAATGTTTGATGCTGCTGAAGCATTTAATGGAAACATATCTTCTTGGAATGTAAGCAATGTGGAAGATATGAGAGATCTGTTTGATGGAGCTTTTACGTTCAATCAAGATATTTCTGGATGGAATGTAAGTAGCGTAACAACTATGGAAAATATGTTTGATGGTGCTGATGTATTCAACCAAGATATCAGCAACTGGAATGTAAGCGCTGTAACAGACATGGAATCTATGTTCAATGGCGCAAATGCTTTTAATCAAGACATTGGAAATTGGAACGTAAGCAATGTTACAAACATGTCTGATATGTTTAGAGGCGCTGACGTATTTGATCAAAACCTTGGGAATTGGGATTTAAGCAATATTATAGATACTGGAAGTTCATCTTCAGGATTGAGAAACATGTTTGGTGCTGGTCCTTCTGGAATTAGTCTTTCACGACCAAACTACGACAACACATTAATCGGATGGAACACAGACAGCAGTGGCATTCCAAATGACGGAATTGACGATATTCCTCAAAATATCATATTTGGTGGAGGAAAAAGTAATTACTGTGATAGCGAAGTACAAAGGCAAAATTTAATAGATACACATAGCTGGTCTATTAATGATCAAGGGAAAGCATGTTTAACATTCAGAGTTAGCGTTTACCTACAAGGAGCCACTTTAAACGATGGAGGAGGAAGTCTAAACGAAATGCGAGACGATTTAAGAGTCGCTGGTTTGCTTCCTACCACAAGTCCGTATCCAGATGCGTTAACTTGTGATCCTACTATATTTACTGATTTTGATGACGAAGAAGCTGCTGTAGATTGGATTTGGATGGAATTAAGAGATGCCACAGACAATACAAACATTGTATTTAGTCGCTCTTTCTTATTAGATCGATTAGGAAATATATATGATAATACTTTAGGCGCAATTGAACTAAGCGTACCTGATGGTGATTATTATGTCGTTGTAAAGCATAGAAACCATTTAGGCATTATGAGTGCAACTCCAATGAGCTTAAGTGCTACAAATATTACAACTGTTGATTTCACGGATGGCTCTACTCCAACCTACGGAACCAATGCACAAACAACTTTTGGCATGCCAACAGGTATTATGGGCATGTGGACAGGGAATGTAAATGGAGATGCTGTAGTACAATATTCAGGAACCAATCCTGATACACCAGATATGCTTTCAACAGTATTAAACGATGCTGGAAACTTCCTAAACTTTCCAACGTATATAGTAAACGGATATAACAATTACGATGTCAACATGGATGGAGGCACACAATACTCGGGTACCAATCCAGATACTCCGATACTATTACAAAATATATTAGCGCATCCTGGGAATTTCCTAAACTTTAGTACGTATCCAATCATGGAACAACTTCCTGAAAATGACTAAATATATAATTCCTTAATTGTAGTTAGCTAGGAGTTTATAAAAAGGGATATTCTTGGTAAAGAATATCCCTTTTTATATAAATATCATATAATAGTAAGTCACTAAATACAGTAAAATATGTTTTTTGAAGAATTAGCATTAAAACACATCACGAAACCTTCTCGCAACAATGCAACAAGTTTTCTAAACACTTTGAAAGTATGTCCAAAATATATAGTATAACTTCAAAAAAGCTAAATAACGAAACATATTTAACAACTAACACCAAAGACTTAATACCAAAAATATACGTGTCACTACGAAAAATATACGTGCTATCTCGTATTTAATAAAAACAACTTTGCTCCTATCTTGCAACCATAAAAAATAAGTCATTATAGATAATCCAATTGTTTAGTTTTCGATAAAATGCTGCAATATTTCATTCCTTTCACGGGCGAAAAGAGATATGAATATTGTGGCGTTTTTTCACACCCAACACCCAACACCCAACACCCAACTCCCAACTCCCAACACCTAACTCCCAACACCTAACACCTAACACCTAACACCTAACAAACAAAAAGTTTAAAAGCGCCTAAGCACGATCTAACGGCGCAGCACTCTAAAAGCAATGCGAGCCTATCAAAGACATACGTACTACCTCTTAGTAAATACGAGTCGACACTTATTCCGTATCACACTCCGTACATATAACTTTGTATCTGTAAAAAAAATATAGGTCAAGGCTTTACACGCTATAATCCTATTGCTGAAATAAAAAATTTTATACCAACCATATTGATACTTTAAATAAGTTACTCATGAAAAATTATACATTCTTAAAGACCCTGTGTTTGAATAAAACGGTACTAGCCATATTACTCATAGGATTCTTTCTAAAAAGTAATACTACTATTGCACAATCTATTACAATAAACGACAATAACGACATCGTACTTGTAGAATACCCAGATGGCACAAGTAACCCAGCCTGGGATGCTGTAAAAGATTATAACGTTCCGGGCGCATTAAATGGTAAATCTATCTATTTTAGGATAGAAGGTGCCGATGGAGATGATGCAGAAACGGATCACGGTGATGCTATTGGAGGTGGTGAAGGTGCTACTGTAATGGCCACATTCAATATTGGTAATGGTCCAAACGAAATTCCGACAGGCGGTACATTCCGTATCATCATAGGAGAAGGTGAAGAATGGAGAGCTGGAGGTGGTGGAACAGGATTGGCTTTTCGAAATCCCAACACAGGTGAGTGGACTATTTTAGCAGTCGCTGGAGGTGGTGGAGCTGCTGGGGACTCTCCCGCATACGGACAACCACGCCCAGGACGTGCACACACAGATGGCTACTGGGGAAGACGTACTTCTACTAATGAAAATAACGGAAGAAATGGTGGAAATGGTACAAATAATAGTGATTACGGACGAGGCGGTAAAGGATATATTAGTTCTTTGAATGCAAGTGGTGAACCTATAGGTTCCACTGGACCTAATGATACAGGTAATAACAGTACAGGAACCTTTGGTTTTGGTGGCGGTGGTGGTTACACCTCAAGCTTCACTAGTACTGCTACTGGCGGAGGAGGTGGTTACTCTGGCGGCGGCGGCGGTAACTTGAATGGTGATTGCGCTGGCGGTGGCGGTGGAAGCTATGTAAATACTACCTATGCTGTATGGCATTCTATTGTAGAAAATGGAAGCACCACATCTCCTGGGCATGGTTTTGCAGAATTTCAGGTACGATGTTCTGGTGCAGTACCAAATGTGCAAATCACTGATATTGTTACTCTAAATACAAATGACTGTGATCCTTCATCTGACTTTGTATGGCTAAATGTAGTAGCAGATCCGTTGTTAGGTTCTGCATGTGGTGCGAGATTAGTAATACATAATAATGAAGAAAGCACTTGGGATTTAAGCATTCCTTATTCAGTTGAAAATACAACTACCGCAGCTGCAGCAAATGCATATATTGAAAAAGATGTTGAGTATAATATTATACTTTCAGAATCTTCACCAGTTGTTTCTAATGATGCAATTATTACAAGTAGAACAATTGTATTTCCAAAATTTCAATGGCAAAATCTAGTAGAAACTTCATTAACTACTACAAGTTCTGTTACCTATAACGCACAAAATTTAGTCACCCTAACAGGAACTTCTACTAACTTAATTGAAGGGTTTAACTTCCAATTTTTAAATGGAGATGGTACTATTGCCGAAGGCGAAGAAAAAACGTTCACAGTAGGTACATACACTCAAAAAATAGGATTGGTATCCTTTGCAGGTACTGTAACCTGCCAACACGAAATGACTATCAATGTAAAAGCACCAATAATAGATGTAAATAATTGTGAATCAACAGATACGGAACTCATAGAAAGTATCAGCTCTACATTTTATAGGCTTAATGGAGCTCATACACAGTGGCAATCGTTCTCACCCGAAAGTTCAGGAATTATGAATAGCTTATATTTCGAAATTGCTCCTGATAATCAAAGTGGATATATAATCCCTCAAAATGCTACCTTAACTATTCACCGTGGTGAAGGCGATAACGGTCAGATCATCTACACTAAAAATCTGGCAGGAGCATTAAGTGTACTTAATACCATCTCTATTGATGAAAATGTATATTTACAAGAAGATGAAGTGTATACATTTGCTATTACCGATCCAACAACTACCAATTGGGGACTCGCATTTTATATCACAGATACCTACACAAGAGGACGCTATTATCGATGGTCTGATCGTGATGCCGCTTTTCGTGTCAACTTATCTGAAGTATGTGATGAAGATACAGGCATAGTAAGTACATACATGGAAGACACTGAAATTGGTACGACCAGTAGCAAAACGTTTACCATATCCAATACAGGATCTGATAATTTGATAATTACTGACATCACAAGCAATAATATTCAATATACAATTGCAACAACCAGTCTAACTATTGCTCCAAACAATAGCGCGACATTTACAGTGAACTTTACACCAACAACAGTAGGAGATCAAAATGCCACCATTACAATTAACAGTAATGATCCAAGTAATCCAAGCTACAGCTTTGATGTCAAAGGTCAAGCATTAGCACCACTACAACTAACTTGTAAAGATGATTTAGTGTTTATGTTAGATTCCAACGGACAATTAACGCTAAATTTTTATGACATTGTTGACACTGCAGAAGGCGCTTTTACTTCTTCTTCTATAAACGGTTCAAACTCGATACAATTTAATAGTTGTAATGATATAGGAGATTATCCGATTACTCTTGAAATAGGTACGCCTGGAGGAACTCCAATTAGCTGTAGCACTACAATTCGTGTGAATCCACAAGTAACCTACCCACAAATAGAAGCTGCAACACTATATTTTGATCGCGGAGCTGCACTACCAACATACACTTATGATGTAAGTACTTTTGTAGCGGATTGTCCATCATTTTCACAACCAATTCTAATAGCAGGAATTGCTTCTGGTGATCAATTCCCGGCAGGAACTACTACAAATACATTTGAAATCAGTAACAACAACATTAGTATTACCTATTCTTTTGATGTTACCGTAGTAGAAAATCCAGTAGAAACTTTAATCAATCTAGAACAAGGAGAACTTACCATATCCGATTGGAACACCATCACTGATGATGACCAAATCACACTGTCTACATCCAACGATGGAAATACATTATACATTGGCGATTTAAATGGTTCTGTAGAGCTTATAGGAAATCAATTGTCCTATGAAGGTGATACAGGAAATGTAGTATCCGTACCTATGAATGCCATTACCAATGGTATCGTATTCAATGGACGTCAAGGAACGAATGGAATCACCATTTTACCAGACTTTACGTTAACAGGTGCTAATAATAGCTTAACAATTCATGATATAAGTAGCTATCAACAGCTCGGCGCATTAAATATTGAAGGTAATTTCGCCGTGACAGGAGATGCTGACATTACTATCACAAATAGCACTTTTGGTGGTAACGTAATATTAACAGCAAACGGCATTGACTCCACTACAGGAAATGCTGACATTGCTATCGCAAATAGCACTTTTGGTGGTACCGTAACGCTAACTGGAAACACCATTGACATCAGAGCCAACAATCAAAACAATCTTACTTTAGGAAATATTACAGCGACAGGAACAGCCGCTACAGATATGAATTATATCTATAACGCAGATGATATTTGGTTTTCATCTCCTGTGCAGACTGCTGGTAATTCTAATTTAACAATTCGAGGAAATTTTGTGCAACAAAGCAGCAATGGCGCTATTACAACTAATGAGCTTATCTTAGAAGGAAATACCCCTGAAACGAGTGTATATCTCTTAGATACAGCTACAAATAATATTAATAAACTTACTTCAAACACAACCAATCATTTGACAAGCGCTGCGTTGTTTAAAGACATAGATACTGTTGAATTAGGTATCATCAATACAGGTACTATTTCTTTCACGGCGAATACATATACCTTTACGGAAGACACCAATCTTACTTTTAGCTCTAATAGTCTTTTAAATGGAGGAATCAACCAAACAGCTACAAATAATAGCTCGCCTGCACAAATCAATCATAATGGAGGGAAGTTAACTATGCATGGTTCAAATTCGTATGCGTTTACAGGAGCTTTCCAATATACAGCAGTTTCTGGAACGACAACAGATATTAGAAATGCCGAAGTATTGATCGATACACCAAATCATATACAAACATTTGGTACCTTGGAAATGTATTTTGAGCCGTTTACAGTAGCTGCAAGTTCTACCGTTAACTTCCTTAACAAAGGTGATTTTAACCTTAACGGAACTTCTTTAGAAGGAACAGGAATCGTCAATGGAAACGTTGAATTACGTAACAAAGGAACCCTAAATCCAGGAACAGATACTGGTACAGGAACCTTAACCATTAATGGAGATCTAAAATTATTCAAAACAGCAAATAGTAGTGATAATGAAGCCAACTTTGCTCCGCTTATCAATAGTGATACTGATTTTGATATATTGAATGTTTTTGGAACAATAGAATTAGCAAATGCTGATTTTGAACCTACGGGAAGTTTTACCTATTCTGGTATAAATCAAGAAATCATTTTGATCAATAACGATGAAAACGATGACATTATAGGAACCTTTACTGGACTGCCAGAAGGTGCTACTTTTACTTATGGTGATTTTGTGGGCACGATTAGCTATGAAGGTGGTGACGGAAATGATATTTCCTTAACCTATGAGCCGTCATTTGCATATGTGACTACATGGAAAACAGACAACCCAGGAACTTCAGATGATCATAGTATTCTAATTCCAGTAAATGGGAATAGTAATAATTACACAGTAGATTGGGGTGATGGCACCATTGAATATGGATTTACAGGTACTGCTTCTCACACCTATGCTACTCCAGGAATATACACAGTAAGGATCTTTGGTGATTTCACTTATATTGGCTTTAATAATATAGGTGACAAAGAAAAAATTCTTACTGTAGAACAATGGGGAAATCACCAATGGTCATCTATGTCTTCAGCCTATTCAGGTTGTCATAATCTAACAATAACAGCAACGGATGCACCTGATCTATCGGGAATTACTACAATGGCTTTCATGTTTGCAGAAGCTGTCAATTTTAATGGAGATTTAAGTCATTGGGATGTAAGTAACATCCAAGAGATGAATTCAATGTTTAGAGGTGCTACTAATTTCACTGGAGATATCAGTGGTTGGAATACAAGCAATGTAGCCAATATGGGAAATATGTTTCAAGATGCTACGGCTTTCAATGGAGATATTAGTAGTTGGGACACTGGAAATGTGATTAATATGTCTCGTATGTTCTTACGTGCTAGCACTTTTAACAGTAATATCAGTGGTTGGAATACGAGCAATGTAAAACAAATGATTTATATGTTTCAAAATGCTTTAAGTTTTGATCAAGATTTAGGAGGTTGGGATATCAGCAATCTAGGGAATAATGCTTTAAGTCTCACTGCAACAAACATGTTTGAAGGTGCCATGCTTTCTACCACAAATTATGATAATACCTTAATTGGTTGGGCAACATTAGAGGCTGGTGAGTCTCAAATTCCTTCTAACATCGCTTTTAATGGTGGTCTTAGTCAATATTGTCAAGCAGCAACAAAAAGGCAAGAATTAATAGCTACCTATGGTTGGATTATTTCAGATGGAAACTATGATCCTAATTGTACAGCTAAGGTCGCTCCAAAAGTATGTTTACAAGGTGCTGCCTTAAACCCAAACATAGGAGAAGAAAATTTAATGCGAGACGATTTGCGTATTGCAGGAATCATTCCGACAACAAGTCCGTATGCAGATATGATTTCGTGTGAAACAACTGTATTTAATACTACTGGTGATGATGCTATTGTAGATTGGGTTTGGGTAGAATTACATGATGCAACTGACAATACTTTGGTAGTAGATGCACAATCTGCTTTATTACAACGTGATGGTGATATAGTTTCGGTTGATGGTATTACTCACCTAGCCTTTAATACTGGTGCAGGAAATTACTATATAATCATCAAACATAGAAACCACTTGGCCATCATGTCAGCAAATGCCATTGCATTGAGTACTAATACAACAACAGTAGACTTTACAGATGGTTCAATACCAACCTATGGTTCCAATGCGCAAACAACTTTTGGCATGCCAACAGGCATTTTGGGAATGTGGGGAGGAAATGCAAATAATGATACTATAATCCAGTATTCAGGGACAACGCCTGATTCACCAGAAATTCTATCTGAGGTATTGAATGAAGTTGGAAACTTCTTGAATTTCCCAACATATATTATACACGGATATAAAAATTATGATCTCAACATGGATGGAAACACACAATACTCAGGTTCCAATCCAGATACACCGATCATATTACAAAATGTATTAGCGCATCCAGGAAATTTCCTAAACTTTAGTACGTATCAAATCAAGGAACAATTACCTAGTAATTAATAAAATTATAATAGTGTAGTTAGTATCATACTATTTTAAAAAGATGTATTCTTCATGAATACGTCTTTTTTTTGTGGCAATGCTAATTATAAATGAATGTTTCAGATCTCAGGAGTGATTGTTTACAAAAAATTAGCTAGAGATATATTCTCAATAAGCTTTTTAAAATAGATTCCTGCCTACGCAGGAAATCAGAGATTCGACGTAGTCAATGACAGAATAATATAATTCACGCGAAGCGATCCAAAACATACGTATCACTACGAAAAATATACGTGCTATCTCGTATTTCACAAACAAAACTCTACTCCTATCTTGCAGTTGTTCTATAATTAGGATATAAGGTTTCATAATTTACAGAATGTTTAGTTTTATTAAAACGTCTACAATTAATCCTCCTCGAAAAGATTAATACTGTAGGCGTTTTTCTTTATTCATTTCTTTATAAAATCAATCAAAAAACTACCACTTCAGTAAGAAAAAGACTAACAGCGCTTTAGCGCGATCTAATACCAATACCTATACCAAAAATACGTAGCACTACTTAGTATATACGTGTTGTCTCTTATTTCAAGAAAATCATAGCAAACCTACCTTGCAATCGATTTAAAAAATGAAAATCGAATGAAACTAACAACGAACATATTAATCATTGTATCCTTTCTGTTTTTTGGACTACAACACACATTAGGACAATGTGACGGAACCAGTGATATTATACAGAATAGTAGAAACCTAGAACTAACGACTACTACAAATATTAATGTAGGAATGGGGAATTCGTTTACAGCTACCTGTTCAGGCGTTATAGAAGGTGTTTCTTTTTGGACTTATAATGTTCCAGGTAATATTGGGCAAACGTCTGTTACGATAGAATTATACAGAAATCCTTTTAGTAGTAGTCGTGTATTAATGTCTTCTGTGACAACCGATATTTCATTTCAAAGCGAAGGATCGATTGAACGATACTTTGAATTTCAAAATTTACCATCATTAGTCGCTGGCACTGTATATGGTGTGCGACTCATCAATAATGAACCAGGTCAACTAATTGATCTTGATTTGCATACAGGAAATCGATTGGCAGGCGGAAATATGTTTGTAAATAATTTCGATCAAAGCAGTCCGTGGTCAACAAGAGATTTACGATTTCAAATTCATTATGAAGACAATGTAGCGCCAGTAGCCAACTGTAGAAATATTACACGTGCATTGGGAGCAGACGGAACCGTGAGTATCTCAGTTGCAAATATCAATAACAACTCTACGGATGCAGATTCTGGTATTTCATTTTTTGGAATCTCAAAAAACACCTTTGATTGTAATGATGTTGGTTACAATTCGGTGACATTATTTTTAACAGATCAAAATGGAAATTCAAGTTCTTGTCAATCTGTAGTAATGATTACTGATGGTAATGATCCTATATTAACGTGTCCAGAGAATATCACCGTATATGCTGATATTGCAGGGAACGCTAACGCAGTAGTAAACTTTGATGAGCCTCTTTATGATGATTGTACTTTTGAATGGATCGATGGCTTTGATTTTTTAGGTACTCACGATGGTAAAAGTTATTTTGTATCACAAAACCCTTTAGTACCAAGTGAGGCTTTTGTAAATGCAGAATCTCTTGGAGGGTATGTAGCCAGTGTTATTGATGCCGAACAGAATGAAATGCTTAGAGGAGCATTAGAAAATTTAGGTGTTACAGAAACGGTAATGATTGGATATAATGATGTGGCCACTGAAGGTACTTTTGAATGGCACAATCCCAATACAACTTCTACCTACGAAAATTGGAATACTGGTGAACCAAATAACTCTGGAGGAAATGAAGATTATACCCAGTTAAGAATTGATGGAACTTGGAACGATATAAATAACAATGCCGCAAGAAATTATATATTAGAAAAATCGGAACCTACTATAAACTTTTTTGGTATTCCCTCAGGAGGAACTTTCCCGTTAGGAACAACGGTAAACACCTTTTCTGCTACGGATGCATTTGGAAATACAGGATTCTGTTATTTTACGGTTACGGTACTTGAAAACCCAAATGAAACATCGGTTGAATTATCTAATGGAAAACTAACCATTACTGATATTGAAACAGATTCTGACGATCAAATTACGTTATCAAATGACGGAACAACATTAACCATTAGCAATTTAGTATTGCCAACGGTTGCTGGCGGACCTATATTGACAGATTTAACAACCGTAACTGTGCCGCTAGCAAACATCACTAATGGAATAGAATTCATTGGCGGTAATGGATTCAATTCCATTACTTTTGCCAACGATTTAACATTAACAGGAGTTGATAATGATATTACGCTATTAGGCCTAAAAGGCTATGTACAAACAGGGAGTATTAACATTGGAGGTAATTTAACTATATCAGGTTTTGGTTTTGACTTAACCTTAGGTGAAATTACGACAAATAATTTTACAATAAATGGTGTAGACAAAATTCTTGATCAAGATTTAGCATTAACTATATCAGGAGTCACACAATTGCAAGCACTAGATGGAATTAATATAGAATATGGACAAGGAAAGCACACCTTTGTCGGGGAAGTAAATTTAACATCTTATGAATTAATTTTCACTGCTGGAGCAAATACTACTTTTGGAGAGATAAATGCTACTAATACAAATAGTGTAACTAACTTAATAGATATCAGGCCAGGAATCTTATTCTTATCAGATAATGTTCAAGCAGCTGGAAATTCCAACATTCATTTAAGAGCAGAATCCGGGATTTCGCAAGTTGGAGGAAATATTACAGCCAATGAATTAACCTTACAAGGAAGTAATAGTGGTACTAGTAATATTGCGTTTCTACCAAACAACAATGATGTCAATATCTTAAAAACAGTATTCAATCAATCTATAGATTTCATCACTTTCAACGATGTAGATGATGTAACTGTAGGTGAATTAACCTCAAATCAACTGAGTTTAATAGCACCAAATATCATCTTTACAAAAGATACCAATTTCAATAAAATTGGCTCAGGTACTACAACCTTTAATGGAAGTATTAATATAATCAATGGAAGTGCAAACAGAGAAGCTACTATAAATCACAACGAAGGTACTATCAACTTTTCAGGACCGATCACTGATTTTTCAGGTGAATTAGACTATAACAGTAACAATGGAGTCATCACTAATTTTGATGGAACTACTACGCTAGATACCGATGGGATTTCGCCAATTTTTGGAACTATAAATAGTGCTGAAATATTCACTGTAAATGTGCCTACCAATATATTGAATGAAGCTCGATTTAGTGGCGCTACGACTGTTCTAAAAGGAAAAGGATCGCTTGTAGGCGCTCCAATTATTGTAGAAAACGATGCAACCATTACACCAGGAAGTATTGGTGATGTTGCTTCACTATTGTTAAGCGATGTATCTATTTCTTCCGCAACATTTGCACCAACAATCGAAAATGATAATGATTATGATATTCTTGAAGTTCAAGGAACGGTAACACTTACAAATGCTACCTTTAGTCCTGTGACGAATTCTGGAACGTTTGGAAATACACCTATCACACTCATTGATAATGACGGTACGGATGCCATTATTGGAACGTTTAATAACTATCCTGAAGGAAGCACGATACAAATTGGA
This sequence comes from Kordia sp., assembly GCF_050633145.1. Lineage (GTDB taxonomy): Bacteria > Bacteroidota > Bacteroidia > Flavobacteriales > Flavobacteriaceae > Kordia. Next base: position 20,023 of record NZ_JBOEFY010000068.1, read on the forward strand.
AACTATACAGGTGTAATAAGCTATGTTGGTGGAGACGGAGGAAATGATATGACGATTTCTGTTTTAGAAACTACTGTTGGACTTTTCCAAGGAAAACTAGATATTACAGACGCAAATGGTGGCGCATCAGACGACCAAATCACATTTTCAAATGATGGAACTACCTTAACAATTAGTGGTTTAACAGCTCCTGTAACAGTAACTGGTGGACCAACACTTACAGATGCAACAACCGTAACCATTCCATTAGCAAATATTACCAATGGAATTGAATTTATATCTGGAAATGGAAATGATGCAATAACTATTGCAAACGATCTTACCCTAACGGGCACTACGAACGATTTAAAATTTAACAGTATAACTAATTTTACACAAAATGGTTTTATTAATATAGAAGGTGCGCTCGAAATTACAGGAGAAACGAATACTATCATCAACTTAGATCAAACAACTGCGGGAAGTCTCACGATAAGTAATGTATTCTCTGTTGTAGATGCTGGTGGAAAAATTACGATTGCTGGAGCTACTAACCTAACAACTTCTGATCAAATAGCAATTGATAATGGAGAAGAAAACCATGAATTCAACGGTTCTGTAGCTTTAAATGCAACTAGAATGACCTTCTCGGCAGGAGCTAATCTTAGCTTTAGTGAAGTCATCATCTCAGCTACAGTTCCTTTAGCAAACATTCTAGCCGCATATCCAGGAACGCTGACGTTAGATGGTAATGTTGAAGTCACAGAAAGAGGTGCAAATTTAATACTAGCGAGTAGTGACGGAATTTTTCAACAAAGTGGTTTTATTAACAACGGATTTTTAATTCTACGAGGAGATGGTTCAGGTGACGCCATACTCAATCAAGACAACACAGCACTAGCAATTTCCGTACAAAATCCATTTGACAATACAGCGAGTGCCTTTATGAATCTTTCGCTTACAAATACTACCACCATGTATATGGCAGATATTATTGTAGATGAATTCACATTAACGGCTCCAAAATTCATTATCGAACCTGATTTTACACTGATCACCAAAAACGGATCTGGTGTAAGTAACTTTAATGCAAATTTTAATTCCGATAGTGGAACAGGAACTTCCATTATCAATCACAATGCAGGAACAATCAATTTTAACGGACAAATCAATGATTTCCTAAATCAAGTGACCTATAATGGTGTTGCGGGAACTATTACAAACATCAATGGCGGTGATACTGATTTCCCATCAAGTAATGCTGATAACAGTTTCACTTTCGGATTTTTAAATGTAACCGGTGATGTATTCATTGATAATATAGCGATAAACATTTTAAACACCGCTACATTTTCAGATGCCAATACATTAATAACGGGAGCTGGCCCGCTACTTTCAGGAGGAAATACCATCATTCAAAATAATGCAACTATAACACCAGGAGGCGGAACTACAGGTGCTACCTACAGTTTCTCTAGTTTAGAAATGACTTCAGGAGCTACCTTCGCTCCTTTTATACAAGGGACCACGGGTACTGATAGAGATCTACTAGAAGTAGAAGGTACAGTAATCTTGAATAATGCAACGCTAGCACCTACAGGAGGATTCAACATTCAAGCTGGCGAAGAAGTCATATTGATTGATAATGATGGTACTGATCCTGTACAAGGAATGTTTGATAGTCTTCCTGAAGGCGCAGGTGTTAGTTTTGGAAACTTTAGAGGAATTATCACCTACACTGGAGGAGATGGCAATGATGTTTCCTTAATTCGAGACAATATCAATCCTATTGCTATCTGTCAAAACCTAACATTTGCATTAAACCCTGGCGAATTTGTCCAAGTCTCACCAAGTCAAATAGACAACGGTTCTTCAGACAATGTACAGATAGGTGTGTACTTACTAAATGATGAACCTAATGAACTTGTATTTACATATGATAATCTAGGAGATAATGAGGTAACATTTACTATACTTGATTTAGCAGGAAATATGGCGCAATGCAACGCTACAATAACAATTACCTCAAATGCTACCTTACCTATTTTAATAAGTGAATATCAACCTGAATTACCAAATGAAGATGATCCATCACAAACTATAGAAATTTTTGGTGGTGCTGGTGAAATTTTTAGCGGAGTTATTTCCATTATTGAAGGAGATATAGAGAGTGGACAGACTGGTTTGGTTGTGAATAGCTATTCTATTTCAGGAACTTTTGATGCTAATGGTTTACTAACTGCAACAGTACCAAACCTTGTTGGACCAAGCCATACAATAGTTTTATCGAGTTCTTTTAGCGGAACTATTGGAACTACCAATATTGATGAAAATGATGATGGAATTGCCGAAAATATAAGCTCCCTTGGGGTTATATTTGATGCAATATCAGTTGTGGATGAAAATATAGATATCAATCGAAGATATGCTTCAGGTATGGGCGGAACCGACTTACCAAATATTGATGACCGTCCTCATTTAGTATTTAGAAATGCAAGTACTGGAGATTTTTATTTAATCAATGCTGCAGATCAAATCTATGACCTTTCTGGAAATATAATTCCCTCAGCTAACTTTACTTCAGCTCCTTCATCTAGCACAAATACGTTTGGCCAAATTAATCCTGCACTCATCCCTGCTATCGAAGTCCCACAAGTTGTTGGAGAACTTCAGGCAAATGCAGAAACAACAATAACAACAGCTGGATTTACCGTAGGTAGCATCACAACTTCTTATAGTAATACAGTTCCTGCAGGAAGTGTAATTGATCAAAATCCTGATGCTGGAAACTTTATGCAACCAGGAACTGCAATTGACCTAGTCATTTCTGATGGATTTAATCCAAATGAATTCATTACAAAATGGAAAACAACTTCGGACAATGAAACTATTATAGCTCCTTTTGCTGTTATAGAATTTAGTAGCATGACTATTAATTGGGGTGACGGTACTATTCAATCCGTTGGAGGAGATTTTCCATCGCACACGTATGCAACTGCTGGTGAATATATAATAACAGCTACCGGAGACATAGAATCAATCCGTTTTAATAATGGAGGAAGCAGACTCAATATTTTAGAAGTTATGCAATGGGGACCAACGCCATGGGTGACTTTTCAAAATGCATTTTATGGATGTGAAAATTTAGTAGTAACTGCTGTAGATGAGCCAGATTATACAATTCTAACAAGCTTTAGAAATATGTTTAGAGGTACGTTAGCTCCAACACAAAATATTTTGCACTGGAATACAAATAGCATTATGGAAATGCAGGGTATGTTTAGAGACTCTAATTTTAACGGCGATATCAGTAATTGGGATGTAAGCAACGTATCCAATATGGCGAATATGTTTCTCTATAACTCAAGTTTTAATATAGATATCAGTAACTGGAATGTAGCAAAAGTTCAGAACATGAGTAGTATGTTTCGAGGAGCTACTAATTTTGATCAAAATCTTGGTAGTTGGGATATAAGTAGTGTAACAAATATGCAGAATATGTTTAATGATGTGACACTATCAACTGCAAACTATGATGCTACATTAATTGGTTGGGCTACAGACACAAGTGGTGTCCCTAATGATGATAGTGATGATATACCAACTACTATCAATTTTTCGGGAGGGAATAGCCAGTTTTGTGATGCGGTATTAGAGCGACAAGTATTAATAGATTTATATACCTGGACTATTAATGATGCTGGAGCAGCATCTAATTGTTCGGATTTCAATGATTTTACACCATTTATAACTACTTGGCAAACAACAACTGATAATGAAAGCATTACCATTCCTACCACAGGCACTGGTTATCATTATCTTATAGATTGGGGAGATGGTACTCTAGAAATAGTAATGACAGGAGATGCAACACATACCTACGCAATTGCTGGAACATACACAGTGTCAATTACAGGAAACTTCCCTAGAATTTATTTTAATTATGATGAATCTGGTAATGCTGAAAAAATTCAAGAAATTACACAATGGGGTACTATCCAATGGAGCAGTATGGAATATGCTTTTGCTGGTTGTTTAGACTTAAATGTTACGGCTACAGATGCGCCAGATTTATCTAATGTGACAAATACGAGTCGTATGTTTGCAAATTGCCCAAGTTTACTTGGAAATGCGGCATTCAATACTTGGGATATGTCTACTATACAGAATGTGAGTTATATGTTTTCTTCGGCAACGAATTTCAACACAGATCTAAATAATTGGAACGTAGCCAATGTAACTAATATGTCTGGTTTATTTAATTCAGCAAATCTTTTCAATGGAAATATTAGTACTTGGGATACTGGAGAAGTAATAAACATGCTCTACATGTTTGCAAGTGCTACTGCATTTGAAGGAATAGGCGGACTTAACAATTGGAATGTAAGTAAGGTTGAAATAATGGGAGGCATGTTTAGATTTGCAGAAGCATTCAACCAAGATTTGAATAACTGGAATGTTGCTAACGTAAATGATATGACGTCTATGTTTTGGGGCGCATCTGCTTTTAATGGAAATATAAGTACTTGGAATATTACAAGTTTAACAAACTTAGATCATCTATTTCGAGAAGCTACCAATTTCAATGGTGACTTAAGTCAGTGGAATGTTTCAAACATACAGTCTTTACAGAGAACATTCAGCGGAGCTACAAGTTTTAATACGGATTTAAATAATTGGAATGTATCCAATGTAACAAACATGCATCAAACCTTTAATGACGCTTCATCCTTTAACAAACCCTTGGGTACCTGGGATACTTCCAATGTAACTGACATGTATCGTATGTTCTACAATGCAACACTATTTAATCAAGACTTGAGCAGTTGGGATGTGTCACTTAATCAAACATTTGGTGAAATGTTATTGAATACTTCCATGTCTGTTGATAACTACGATCGTTTATTAATTGCTTGGGCAGATTTGACATTGAGTAACAACCTTCAATTTGGTATTTCTTCAGAATATTGTTTAGGAGCCGAAGCAAAACAATACATTATAGATACGTTTAATTGGTCATTCACAGATGATGGATTGAATGCTAATTGTACTAACAGATTTATTACGACTTGGGAAACGACAACAGATAACGAAACAATCACAATTCCTACATTCTCTGGAGAAACCTACAATTATGCTGTAAATTGGGGAGATGGAACTATTGAAAGTGGACTTACTGGCGATGCTACACACACTTATACTGTTGCTGGAAACCATGAAGTTTTAATCACTGGAAATTTCCCAAGAATTTATTTTAATAATGGAGGTGATAGACTAAAAATACAAACCGTTCAACAATGGGGAACCAATGCTTGGTCATCTATGGAAAATGCATTTACGGGTTGTGAAAACATACATATCACAGCAACAGATGTTCCAGATTTGTCAAATGTTACGAACATGACGAGTATGTTTGAAGAAGCACTATTATTCAATACGGATCTAAGCACTTGGGATGTTTCTAATGTGAATATTATGGACCGTATGTTCTACGGCGCTACTTCTTTCGATCAATACTTAGGTGACTGGAATATTTCTAACATCACTTCTATGGAAGATATGTTGACCAATGCAATGCTTGCAACTGTTAATTATGACAATACATTGCTTGCTTGGGCAACGTTAAGTACAGGAGAAACACAAATACCAACAGGAGTTACTTTTAGTGGTGGCGATAGTATGTTTTGTGCAAGCGACTATGAACGTCAAGCACTCATTCATGGGTACAATTGGACGATTACCGATGCTGGTAAAACAACAGATTGTACCAATAGAAGATTCATTACAACTTGGAAAACTGAATCCGATAATGAAAGTATAACCATACCTACAGATGGTGGAGGTTACAACTATTTAGTAGATTGGGGCGATGGTACAGTTGATATAGATGTTACTGGAAACGCGACGCATAGCTATGCTACTACGGGGACATATACGGTTTCCATTTTAGGAGATTTTCCAAGAATTTATTTTCACACCAATCATAATACACAAATACAAACCATTGAGCAATGGGGAAGCATCCAATGGGATTCTATGTTGAGAGCATTTAGTACATGCAGCAATTTAAATGTAGTTGCTACTGATGTACCTGATTTATCCAATGTAACTAATATGGGCAGAATGTTTTTTGGTTGTAATAGCTTAGTAGGTAATGCACAATTTAATAACTGGGATGTAAGTAGAGTGAACAACTTTGGTTCCACATTTCAAGGTGCATCAAGCTTCAATCAACCTTTAAACAATTGGGATGTATCAAAGGTTATAAAATTTACAAGCATGTTTGCAGGTGCTGCTAGTTTCGATCAATCGTTGGCAGATTGGGATCTGTCTAGCTTGTTAGACTCAAACGTTTCAAATGCTGCAGCTATGTTTCAAGGAGTTACACTATCTACTGAGAATTATGATGCTACACTCATAGGCTGGGCTACTTTAGATCCGGGAGAAATCCGTATACCATCACCTGTCACTTTTGATGGAGGAAACAGTCAATATTGTTTGTCTGAAATTCAAAGACAAACACTAATAGACACTTATGGATGGACAATTACGGATGGAGGCACTAGCTGTGGTAACATTCTACTAAGTCCAAAAGTATACTTACAAGGAGCTGCAATCAATCCAAATGTAGGTGAAGAACATCTTATGCGTGATGATTTACGTATCGCAGGATTCATTCCGACAAGAAGTCCTTATGAAGATATGATTTCGTGTGAAGCAACCGTGTTTACTACTACAGGAACAGATGCTATTGTAGATTGGGTTTGGGTTGAATTGCGTGATGCAACGGATAATACAGCGGTGCTCGATGGACAATCTGCACTCCTACAACGTGATGGTGATATAGTTGGAACAGATGGTACTTCTGCCCTATCTTTTGATATTGCAACTGGAAATTACTATGTAACCATACAACATCGTAATCATTTAGGGATTATGTCTGCAAATACAATTGCTTTAAGTACCACAGCTACTACTGTAGACTTTACAGATGGTTCTACATCAACTTTTGGAACCAATGCACAAACAAGTTTTGGAATGCCTTCTGGAATCATGGGAATGTGGACAGGAAATGTAAACGATGATACGCTAATACAATACTCAGGAACAACACCAGACACGCCAGACATTCTATCGGAAGTATTAAACGATCCTGGAAACTTTCTAAATTTCCCTACCTATGCAGTAAGTGGATATAAAAGATATGACATTAATATGGATGGAAATACACAGTACTCAGGAACCAATCCAGATTCACCTGTGATCTTACAAAATGTCATTGCGCATCCAGGAAACTTCTTAAATTTTAGCACGTATCAAATCATAGAACAATTACCAAATACCAACAACTAACAAGTGTCATTTTTAGCGCAGTCGAGAAAACTTCTTCAAGAATATTGACTGCGCTCATCACTTGCTCTCATGCAATTATTCTACACTAAAACCAACATTTAAAACCTAATATACGTACCACTACGTAGTATCTACGAGCCGTCTCTTATTTTATAAAGCGAACTCCCAAACTAACTTGCACATGATTTAAAATTTAAATAATCATGAAAGTAAAAGCTCCTTTTTTAGTATTACTACTATCTTTTTTTCTTTTTTCAATTCAACAAGTTAAAGCACAATGTGGTCCGGTACATGATATTGTACAGTCTGGTGCCAATGATCGTGATGAGGTCATCGATATAATGGGAAATTCATTTATAGCAACTTGTGATGGAGAAATTGAAGGATTCTCCTTTTGGACTCATGAAGTTTTACAAGGACAAAATGATGTAACAGTAGAGATGTACAAAAACCCTTTTAGTACTAATCGTGAGTTATTGGCAATCGGAACAAGAAACATCGGCACCCATTCTGCTTCTAGTCAAGGAGTAGAGCAGTATGTTTTATTTAATAACCCTTCAGAAGTAGAATCCGGGACAGAGTATGGAATTAGAATCATAAAAGATAGTCCTAGTAGTCATATAGATATAAAACATGATGATAGGAACCCATATACACAAGGAAATATGTTTATTTTTTCTGATTTTAGAGTCCCAAATGCTTGGATACCTAGAGATTTGAAGTTTCATATACATTATAAAGATGAACCTCCAATAGCTCGTTGTAGAGATCTTACAGTGATACTAGATGCTAATGGTGAAGCGAGTATAAATGCATCAGAGGTTAACAATGGTTCTACTACTCGAGGTGGTTTTATTATATATGACGGAAATATTAATTTTGATTGTTCTCACCTTGGAAGTAATAATTTTATTGATTTAAGCATTAGTGCTAACGGTCTTACTGATAGTTGTACTGCAACAATAACTGTTATTAGCGGTAACTATGCAGACCTTCAATGTAGCGACTATATTGTTGCTAACAATCCTGGCCAGAGTTTTGCCACTATTCTTCCAACAGACTTTGATGGGAGTAACATAACCATTAATGATAATGGCTGCCCTAGTGATACATTCACAGGTTCATATAGAGCCTCTGGTTTTGGTTTTACATATTTTATAGGTCAACCAAGACAAGTTACTTATACGTATACTAATAATTACGGAGAAGAACAATCGTGTACCTTCAATGTCATTGTAAATGATACAGAAGCACCTGTACTTGGTGGATGCCCAACAACAGATGTTGTGTTACTAGAAGGCGAAACATTACAAGAACCTAGTCTTACTGGTAGTAGTGATAATTATGATACTAACAATCAATTGGTTATAGAACGATTAGATGCTGGTCCTGCTTTTGGTACAGTACCTACTTCAGATTTTACAGTACAATATCGTATTGTAGATACTAGCGGAAATGAAAGTAGTATTTGTAGTTATAATGTGGTTGTCGACAACGCACCCGTAATTACTTGTCAATCACCTTCTGTTATAATCGATGAGAATACAAGTACATATGAGTTAACACTAAATGAACTTGCAAGCGCTACCAACGATTTATCAGCAACTGCTAATCTTGCTTTTGGTACAGGAACAGAAGTTTCGGTTGTATTAGATAATAATAGCCCTACAGATCAAATTCTTAATATTCCAACAGGTTTTCATTATCAGTTATTTGAGTTAATACCACCAACAACAGGAAGTTATTCGTTTACTTTGTCTGGTAATAATTCGAGTAATTTATTTATTTGGGAAGATAGTTTTAATCCAAATACAGGAGATTTTGCGTTAAGACCAGGCTATGTAGGCTTTGCAAGTTTTAATGCAAATGGATCGCTAGCTCAAGGATCTAACAATAATACCTTTACCTTACAACGAGATAAGACCTATTACATAACTGTGCTGGAAGATGGTGAAGATCTATTTTTCACAGGAACACTAGCTTTCAGTTCAGAATTGATCTATGTAAATCAGTCTTCTTCGGTTATGTTAGATTTAGATTGTTCTGATGCCGGAACTATTATAGCAACTAATAGCGTATATGCATATGAAGATAATGGGCAAAATACTAGTTGTGTACCAAGTGTAAATGCTACCGAGAATGTAGCACCAGTATTTATAGATTGCCCAACAGATATTACTGTTGATATAGATCCAAACAGTGCAGGTGCTATTGTTAATTTTACGCTTAATGCTACTGATAATTGTACAACGACACAAGATTTACAAATTTCTCAAACAAGTGGATTGGGTAGTGGAGAATTGTTCCCAACTGGTGAGACAATCCAAACCTTTACAGTTACAGATGCTAGTGGAAATACAGATGAATGTACATTTACTATAACTGTAGAAGATACAGAGGTACCAATTATTAGTTGTCAAGATATTACTCTTCCACAACTTCCAACAACTGATATTGGATATATCATTTCACCTTCAGATTTTGACAATGGCTCTACCGATAATTCTAGTCAATTAGATTTTTTAGCAGAGTATGATCAATTTTACATCAATATAGACAATACAAGTCCTGTACATTCAAACTTATACCATCAATCTTCAATCTTCATGGTGCCATCTAATGGTGCGTATACGTTTGATTTTGACCTTATCAAAAACGATGAAGGATCAGGAACATTCGTGCCTCAATTTAGGTATAGTATATGGAATATTCCGCCAACAGAAAATGGAGATGGTCTTATTGCCGATACAACAATTGATATTGCTACAGGTCAAGTTGTAAGTGGAAATACAACCACAACCTTAAGTGCAGGTGTAAAATACTATATGCACATATATGCAGCATCAAGTACAAGTACAACTTTTGAGAATTTAACAGGAACAATGTCTGTAGATACAAGTATAAGCTCGTCTTTACCAATGTTTATTGATTGTAGTACTGTAAATATTGATGATGTTACAATTACTGCTGTTGATGGAGTAGGTAATACAGATACTTGTACGGCATCAGTATCAGTATCTAATATTAGTTGTCCAATAGAATTAATTATATCACCTACAGCAAACCAGGATTTTCAGTTGCCATTTATGCCATATACAGGTGAAACATATACTGTAGATTGGGGAGATGGAACATCTACAACAGGACATACAGGATATACTAACCACACTTACGCTCTTGCAGCAGAGTATACTATAAAAGTATATGGAAATATTTCCTATTTCAGATTCTCAGATGTAGATCTAAATGATGCAAATGCTCCAACATTAAAAAGCGTCGTAAGTTGGGGAGATAATGTTTGGGAAACCATGTTAGAGGCATTTAATGGATGTAGTAACCTAGAATCTTTGCCAGTCACGCCACCAAATTTATCTAACGTTACAAATATGAATCATATGTTCGCTAAGGCGAGTATATTCAATCAAAATATAAGTAACTGGGATGTATCTAATGTGACTGATATGGAAGGGGTTTTTGCTGCCACAATATTTAATCACCCCTTAAATGGCTGGAATGTATCTAATGTAACTACTATGGAAGGAATGTTTTTATCCGCCACAGAATTTAATCAACCTCTTAATAACTGGAATGTATCTAATGTAATTAACATGACTGGAATGTTTTTAGATGCATATGCGTTTAATGGAGATATTACTACTTGGAATACATCAAATTTAGTTAGTGCTAATGGTATGTTTGCTAGTGCATCGTCATTTAATCAGAATCTTGGAGCTTGGGATATCAGCTCATTAAATAATGCTTTTGCAATGTTTAGTAATACTAGCTTATCAACTACTAATTATGATAATTTATTAATAGGTTGGGCAAATTTAGATGCAGGAGAAACGCAGATACCTACAGGTTCAGCTTTTGATGCACCTCAGAGTCTCTATTGTAATGGAGAAGCTGCAAGAACCGAATTAATGAGCACATACGGTTGGGCTATTAGCGATGGTGGCCGAGATCCATTTTGTGGTGTTACTGAAGAAGAATTATTTATTACCGAATGGAATGCAAATGGTAATAGAATTATAGAAATACCTACAAGTGGAAATGGCTATAATTATCAAGTAGATTGGGGTGACGGTACTTTTAGTTATAATCAAACAGGTAATGTTTCTCATGAGTATACTTCTACTGGACAATATGATGTGAAAATATATGGAGACTTCCCAAGAATTCATTTTGGAAGCTCAACATCTGCAAATCGAACTAAAATAAGAGAAGTTAAACAATGGGGAGCTATAGAGTGGTCTTCAATGGCAGGCGCTTTTTTAGAATGCAGTAATTTAAAAGTTACAGCTACTGACATACCAAATTTATCTAATGTTACAAATACGTCATCTATGTTTAAAGATTGTACTTCTTTAACAGAAAATGATATGTTTAATAATTGGGATATGTCTAATGTTTCAAACATGAATAATATGTTTGAATCAGCAACTAATCTTGATCAAAACGTTGGTAATTGGGATATTACAAGTTTAGTTACCGCCAATAATATGTTTACAGATACAGCACTCACTTATGATAATTATGATGCACTCTTAATTGGTTGGTCAACACAAGAAGCAGGAGAAGGTTCAATACCAAATAGCGTTTCATTCATTGCCAATGGCTATACATATTGTAATGGTGAAAATGCTAGATTAAATTTATTGTTTAATCATTTTTGGAACATTTTTGGTGATGGTCCAGATGACTTTTGTGGTTTAGGAAGGCCTTTTATTACCGAATGGCAACTTACAGGTGAATTCCAAACTATAGAAATACCAACAACTGGTAGCGGATATGATTATGTAATAGATTGGGGAGATGGTAGTGATATAGCAGATGCTACTGTAGAATATAATCAAACGGGGGATGCTTCTCATCAGTATGACTTACCAGGTACATACGTAATTAAAATTTATGGCGATTTTCCAAGAATAGATTTCAGTAGTTCTACTGGAGCAAATAAAAGTAAAATAAGAAAAGTTACCCAATGGGGAGATATACAGTGGTCTACTATGCTAAATGCTTTTACAGAGTGTAATAATTTAAGTGTAACCGCTTCTGACACGCCAGATTTGTCTAATGTAACCAGCTTACAGGGCATGTTTAATTCATGCACATCGCTAGTAGGAAATGATTCGTTTAACAATTGGGATGTCTCAAATGTCTCTAATATGATAAACATGTTTAATAATGCAATCTCTTTTAACCAAAATATAGATAATTGGGATATCACAAGTTTAGATAATGCTTCTAGTATGTTTGGAGGTGTAACACTTTCAACAGAAAATTACGATGCTTTGTTAATAGGTTGGTCTACTCAAGAAGCAGGAGAAGGTCCAATACCAAGTAACGTTAATTTCAATGCAGGAAATAGTCGTTATTGTAATGGAGAAATTGAAAGGGCTCGTTTAATAACAAATTTTAGTTGGTCTATTGATGATGGTCTACAAGACCCAACATGTGTTAATCCTGAACCCTTTATAACAACTTGGAATACAGATGTTTCCGGAATAACTAACACTTCTACAATTCTAATACCAACATTTTCTGGAGAAGTATATAATTATACGGTTCTTTGGGGAGACGGCACCATAGACGAAGGCTTAACAGGTAACGCCTTTCATGATTATACTACACCAGGTGTTTACGAAGTGAAAATTTATGGTGATTTTCCTAGAATTTATTTTGAGGCTTTTATCGATCCATCTGGTCCAGAAAAAATACTTGAGGTGAACCAATGGGGAAATATACAGTGGTCTTCTATGCATTATGCTTTTTCTAAATGTAAAAACTTAATAGTAAACGCAACAGATGTACCAGATTTATCTAACGTGGATAACATGTCTTACATGTTCAATGAAGCCGAATTATTTAATACTGATATCAATTCATGGGATGTGTCTAATGTAACTAATATGAGTTATATGTTTTATGGTGCTACTTCTTTTGATCAAGATATTAGTTCTTGGGATATGTCTAATGTAACCAATATGAGTTATATGTTTTTTGAAGCAGAATCATTTAATCAAGATATTAATTCTTGGGATGTGTCTAATGTAATCAATATGAGTTATATGTTTTATGGCGCTACTTCTTTTGATCAAGATATAGGTGATTGGGATATCACAAGTTTAGATTTTGCAGATAATATGTTCTATAGTGTAACACTCTCTACAGAAAACTATGATGCATTATTAATAGGCTGGGCAACCCAAGAAACTGGAGAAGGACCAATACCAACAGGTTTAAATTTCGATGGTGGTGACAGCAAATATTGCCTAGGTGGTGGCGCTAGAGAAGAATTGATAAATACGCATCAATGGGCGATTGGTGATGCTGGACAAACTGATGGTTGCAATATCCTTATTTCACCAAAAGTCTATCTACAAGGCGCAAGTATAAATCCGAATATAGGAGAAGAACCTTTAATGCGTGACGATTTGCGTGTAGCTGGAATCATTCCAACAAGAAGTCCGTATGCAGATATGATTACGTGTGAAGCAACTGTGTTTGATACTACTGGAAATGATGCAATTGTAGATTGGGTTTGGATTGAATTGCGAAATTCAAGTGATAATACAGTGGTTCTCGATGGACAATCTGCACTCTTACAACGTGATGGAGATGTCGTTTCGGTTGATGGTACTTCTGCCCTATCTTTTGATTTGGCAAGCGGAAATTACTATATAAGCATTCAACATCGTAATCACTTAAGCATTATGTCTGCCAATACCGTTGCGTTAAATAGTACAACAACTACTGTAGACTTTAGCAATGCTATCCTTCAAATTACGCATGGAAGCAATGCACAAACTGATTTTGGTATGCGCGCTGGAGTTGTCGGAATGTGGGCAGGAAATGTAAATGGAGATGCTGTGGTACAGTACTCAGGAACCAGTCCTGATACGCCAGACATTCTTTCAACAGTATTAAACGATCCTGGAAACTTCCTGAATTTGCCTACTCATATAGTAAATGGATATAGTAGTAATGATATCAACATGGATGGAAAGACACAATACTCAGGGACCAATCCTGATACGCCTTTCATTCTACAAAATGTACTGGCACATCCAGGGAATTTCTTAAACTTTAGTACCTATCAAATCACAGAACAACTACCTAATAACAACTAAAAAACGATACAAAAATAAAAGTTATGAAAAATTTAATTTCACAAATCGCATCCATAATTATCATTTGCTTTACAGTAAATCAATTGCAAGCACAAGATGGATATACCTATTCTTTAGTTGACAACGGAGGTTTTAGTTATACAATTACAGCTGTGCCAAATGCAAGTACTAACAACTTTGCAACCTCAGTACAGAGCTATGGTTTCACTATTATAGTACCCGATGGAGTAACAGCCGTTATAACATCTTCTTTAGGAAACGGAGCTGGAGCTACTTTTTTTGATGGAAGCGCGGTTGGACAAGCAACTATTGACGGTTATCTTATCACCGAAACTTTAGGAAGTCCTGTCTCACTTTCTGCGCCTGCAAACGGAATTGCAACGCCAATGGTCACTCTTGAGTTACAACCAACTCCTATCGAAGCTGGAACAATTAGCATACTTGCAAACGATTCAGCCTTGGCTACTGCGGTTACTCCTTTAAAAAGTTTTATGGCGGCTGACATGATTGATAATGGTGCGGCAGTATTCCCTAACGTAGTCGATTCGAACGGATCTGGATTATCAGGAACGACCTCACACGATTACGACCCATTGAGTACTATTGATAACGTAGTGCTAGATTTTTCAATATATCCGAATCCTACTACGGACAATATATACATCAATCAAGTGCAAAATCTAATCAAAGTAGAAGTGATTAATATGAACGGACAATTAGTCCTTACAAAAAACAACAATTTGGAAAAAATAGATGTCAGTCGTTTACAAAACGGAATGTACTTTTTAAAAATATTTACAGAAAACGGCAGCAACTCCAAAAAGTTTATAAAAAAATAATTTTGTAGTACGTAGGTTAGTTTACTATGAAAAAAAAGGGCTATTCATTCATTTGAATAGTCCTTTTGCTTTTGCGAAATTATATTTTTCATATTCACAATGACTTCAACATCCTCCTCCAAAAAGTTCGAACTCCTTCTCTCCGACTCCACAAAAAAACCCCTTCAATCTGCTGTTTTTAAAGGTTTCATTTTTTTTTAGAGGTGCTAATAGACTTCCGTTCTGCGTTCCCTTTATTAGACTAAAATATAAAAGAGAAATTTAAAGATAATATGGATAATTTTTTCTCTTATGAAACCAATGAAAAACGTAATTAAATCTTTTGAAATACTACATAGGATTTTATTATTTAGTCTGTTTTATATGTTTGGTAACAATTATTATATCTAGTTTTTATCAGAATTTATTATGTCTATTATGATATTTAAAGCTTTGTCATTTCCATTAAAATAATCTGTGGATGACACGCTTACTGGAATATGAGGAGCAATCCAATGGCGAAAATCTTCTGCTTTTGATGTTTGATGAAACTGAGTTGAAATAAGCCCCATTAACCCTGAATAAGGTAATTTAAACCAACCCGCTTCTCCTATATGATTTGGCTTAGATCCGCTTTGTTCACCTACAAGAATTGGATTCGTATATTTTGTTATTTCTGTTAGCAAGTTTTGAGCGGCAGAAAATGTTCCTCTACCCATTAAAACAAAAATTTTTCTTTCTGGTCGCAGGCTTTCAAACATCATTAATGTTTTTATAATTGGAGGTAAGATTGCCCCATTTCCACCACTATTAAAACGCAAGTCTAAAATTAAGTTCTGGGAATTATTTGTCTTGATGTTTTCTCGAAGCTTTATGTTGAAATCCATAAAACTCAGATCTCCTTTTTGCTGAACTAAGTTAAATTGTACAAACATTGCATTTTGTTCGGGCAATACTTTCGACCAATAAAAATCTTCTGTTTTCGATAAAAATAAAGGCTGATTTTCTTTTTTTAGCTTAGGCAGTAGTGGAAAGCCAGCAAAGTTCCAGTCAACTGGATTCAAGATTACTTTTTTGGTATTCCCTTTTAAGTCACTTAAAGTGAGAGTTACCTTGTTTGCATCTTCAATAATCCCTATGCCTTCCAATACATCTGGTAATCCTGCGTAATAAGGCCCTAACCAAAGTGTTTGCATATCATTATCCCTAGCGTTAACAGCATTTGTTTTTTGAATAACTTCAGCAGCTGGTGTATTACCAATCAAATCTACTTTATAACCAATCCATTGCTCGAAGTCTTCTTCAGCATCGACAATAAATAAACCATCATTAAACTGATAAAACTGAACAGGAAGCTTTTTTAATGCCCCTTTAGTAGGTGAAGTAGGAATAATTAAATTATGTCCATTACCTAAACTACCAACAACTTTCAATAGCGCTACAACAATCTGTTTATCGCTTAGCGTGGCTATATTTGTTTTTAATTTTTGAAATGCTTTTGCTAGTTCTATTTTGGAAACAAGATGATAAGGGCTATAGTGAAGCTCAGTAATTCGTTTTTCTAAATACGAAACATCCTTAATCCAAGCTTCCTCTCTTGAAATATCTTTCTGACTAGCATCTCCAAAAAGTGCTAAAAAATCTTCATCTTTATTAAAATTCTCAAAAGCATCATCCTCTTTTAAAAACGGTTTTTCGTCGTACCTCGCAGCAAAGCCTTTTTGTAACCATAGCATTGCATTTTCCTTATGATTAAGTTTTGCATAGGCTTTAGCAATTTTAATCATCAAATCATTGGAAGGTGAAGAACCTGTTGGAATTCCTCTCAAATTTGTTCCTCCTAGTTTAAGTACTTGCTTGAGTGATGTAATTGCATTTTGATATTGCTTTAACTCATAGTAAGCAATCCCTGAGACATAAAAGAGATCTGGATCGTTTTGATATTGCTTGGTCAAGTTTTCTAAAATTGGAATAGCTTCCTTCCATTTTTTACTTTTAACTAAGCTTAAAGCCTCATTTCTCTGATTAAAATAGTCTAAAGAATTTTCAATTCTATTATTTTCAGTTTGAGCGAAAGTGTAATTAATATTTATAAAAAACAATATGATTAGACTTGATATAATTACTTTTTTCATATTTACTTCTTGATTATTTAATTAAGAAGATTTACAAGGGCAATTGTTACAATTTTGCTTGAATGTTTTTTTCAAATTCCTCTGTTCGATTTATCTGTTCTTCGAGATTCCATTCAAAATCAAATCTATTTTTAAGAAATATGGAGATTGAACCTAAAATCAATTGCAGTTTTTTGTTGCGCAAATAGGGTTTGTATTCCAAAAATAAAATGAAAGAAAAAGCTGTTGTTAATTGTTTTATAGCATTTGTTTTATATGTTTGATAACGGTTCGTATAAGAATAGTTGCGTGGTTAAGTAACCTATTTAACAAAAGAAAAATCCGTAGGATATTCCGAGTAGGTACAGACCAAGCAATTGTTTTTATACATTGTTAGTACTTGTTTTTCTGTTTAATACTTTAATTCCAAGTGCTATTAACACTACTATCAATACAATAAAAAATACACTTGTTGAAATGCTTTTTATAACCGAAAATATATTAGTTGCATAAACTGTAGTCTCTTTCAATTCGGGATAATTTTTAAGCATTGTAATAATTCCAAAATTCTCCAAATAATCCGCAATCCCTGCAATTATAGGTAATAGACTGAGGAAGATATAAGGGGAATTTAATTTGTTCAATTTTTTTAAGAAATATCCCAAAAGCAAACAGTAAGAAAGTCCGAATAGTAGTGGGTAAATCATATCCACAGGTATTTGGTTGTTTAGATAAGTCAAACGTCCATTTTCTCCAAGCAAACTGAATAATTCACTTACATAATCCAAATCATATCCTGTAGGCATCATATCCAGTAATTCCATTCCGTTAGAGAATTCCATAGTTTTGGGAATTGTAACAGTCAGCATAAAGGTGTAAACAACATTTGTCAAGATAAAAAGTCCTAAAACTTTTTTTCCTGAAATATTCTTTTCTATAAATTTGGTTAATCGTTTCATTTTTTCAAATAAGTGCTAAAATAGAATATATGGGAATAGATAAATTCTTAGTGTTTTCATTTTTATTAATAATTAATATCAAACCCGAATTATGCAATACAAAATCCAATTCAGCATAGAAATACTGTAAATGCTAAAGTTTACATATGACTTTCTATTGCATAATTCGAGTGAAAGCTTATAACCAACTAAATCCTAATCCTATATTAAAGATTACTGCATCTCTATGTGTATCTCCATCTAAAAAAGCACGACCCAGCACTAATTTAGACTGAACATTAAGCGCAAAGTTTTTCTTTTTGTAAAATTCGTAACCTGTACTTGCCATAACAGCGCAACCAAAATTCCAATCGTCATTTACATTATCTTTAATATCATATAGTGCTGGCGAATCTATGGCTAAACCAATTCCTCCATGAATCCACCAACGGTCTTTTACCCAATATTGTAGCGATGGAATAAAACCTCCAAAGTTTCTATCATTATCCTGAAATTCGTATATGTTTCCTGGTAAAGAGGCCGTAATGGCGAGTCTTTTATTAAGCATGTAACCAAATTTTAAATCTGGAAAAACGAATGCTCCTTGAGATTTATCGAACGTTTGATTACCTGCATTATCTTCTAGACTTATAATACCTCCACCTACTACGAATTCGAAGATGAAACCATCTCTTTGTGTTGTTGTTTCTGGATTTGTGTTCTGAGCGTATGTTATACTAGATATTAATGCAAAGGCCACACAAGCCATTTTTGATAAGATTTGTTTTTTGATTGTTTTCATTTTAATTGATGTTATTACTGTTCGTTTTTTGATTGTTTTGATTGTTTTGATTGATGATTTCTATTTTAATTATAAGTTAAAAAGCATTTCAAGGAATTTTATTTTCCCAACTTTTCCAACAGCGTAATCAATTACCTTTCCCTCAGGATTAATGAAAATTGTTGTTGGTGTAGCGCCAATATTATATTGTTTTACTAGTGCTTCCGCATTCGGGTCATCAATATCAATTTCTATTGATACGACTTTAGCATCCATAGCTTTCTTAACCTCATGATCAGCAAAAACTTCACGCTTCATAATTCTGCAAGGAGAACACCATTTTCCTGTAAAGAATACCATAATTTTTTTTTCAGAAGTGTATGCGAGTTTTTGAGCAGATTCAAGGTTATCTTTCCAAGTAATATCATTTGAAGGTGCATAAAATGAGTACCAAGCATACCAAAGCGAAACGACAAGAAAAATAAGTCAGAAAAATTGCCAAAAGGGATGAGATTTCTTTTTTGAACTGTTTTTTTTAGTCTTCATTTTTTAATTTGTATTTATTAATTCAGTAAACGTATTTTTCAATTTTTGCAATGATGCAATCGAATTGATGTAAGCCTCTCTATTTTGCGCTATTGTTGTGATTCTAGTTAAAACCATATTCTCAAAATAAATGTCTTCTCCGTAAGTGTCTGAAGAAATGCCCATATCCCTGAATTTAACTTTTGGCATCAAAAAATTCTCATAATAAGCTTCGATTGTTTGTTGTTCTGAAGCTTCAAGTTTTTCTATAGGATTGAATGTTTCATAGGATTCAGATATGGCGTTACGTAAGTTTAAATCGTTGAATAATTTTAAATCACCAGAGAATTTTAAATTTTCATAGGTTATCATTTCTGGGTAAAACTTTTTAGAAATAATTAGAAAAAATGATTTTGATGATAATTTTGGATTATCATAATCTTTATTCAATAACATTTTAAATACTGAATCTAGTTCTTTTAGTATTGTAGCTGCCTCATCATCAAGAAGAGTCAACTTTTTTAGGTTGCGATCTGCTTCATCATATAACTGAATAATATATGAATTCCTCAACTCTAATTTCTTCTCGTTATTTGAGTGTTCATTAATTGCCAAGGCTATAAGGATTCCAACAATAACTAGAATAATTTCACCAGCTACATAAGCAAAATAGTTGGCGAACTTATTTTCAGTTAGCATTTTTCGTCTATTTTTTCTAAATAATTTTATCATGGCTTTATTGTTTATCAACTTAAAACACCTAGTGTTGAATATGACTCTAAATACTTTTTAATTTTTTCTGTACGACACTTTTAAATTTCCATTTCAACCCGAATAAAGGTCTTAAGATTGCGATTCTTTTAAGGATGAATTCGTAGATAAGAAAACAGACGATAAACGTAAATAGAGTGATTCCTATAAACTTTAACATAGGATGAAGGTCTAAAGGCAAAATCAGTAATGCACCTGCATATAAAACAAACATGTGAATGATATAAACAGGATATACAGCTGCACTCAAATAGTTTAGCAATGCACTTGGTTTATTAAGGTAACTGTAGCCTATTCCGAATAAACCTAATATCCAAGCATTTGATTCTATGGTGGTGATATACATATTTGATATGGACTCAAACCCTGTGAAACGAATCACGAAGAGGATGGTTGCCAAAGCGACATACAACCATTTCCACTTTGAAACGGTTTGCCAGAATGCTTTACCACTATACACAAAAAGAAAACCAAAAAAGAATGCAAGAAAGCCTATAAAAAATCCATGCCAAGTTTTAGCGTACATTTCAAATAGCTGTGGTTTTACAACACCTATTTCTAACATAAAAAATGCTGATATAGATAATGGTCCTAAAGCATAGGTCATAACTTTTGATATTGCTTTCCTGATTTTTCCATTTTCATTTTTCTTCAAATAGAAAAAAACAGGTAACAACACTACTAAATAGACAAAAATGTTTCCTAAAAACCATAAATGTCCCATGTGTGGAAAATAACTCAGTGGCAAATTATAGTAGCTCTGAAAAACTAAAAAATGTAAAGGCGTGATCGCCAAAATCCCGAACACAAAGGGTAATAGAATTCGCTTTGAGCGCTCTATTAATAATTGCTTCCAATTTCTTTTTTGCATTGCAAAATATAAGCCCATTCCCGATACAAAAAACAGTAAAGGTATCCGCCAAACATTAAGCATTGTCATTGGTTTCCAAAGTCCTTCTAAAGCGTCTTCACTTCTTATAAACCCTATAAACAATGCCCAAGGTTGAAATATAATGGCTATATGGTAAATTAGTAATAAACCTATGGCAATGACTCTAAGCCAATCGATATCGTATCTTCTTTCTGTTGTCATCTTATTTTATGTTTATTGTAGCATCATTGCTATAACAGGACGTGCTTTTTGTAATTCATTAAGATCTAATGTAAAACCCATTGGTTGTAATTGCAGAATTAGCATTTCGTAAATAGGTTTCATTTCTTCAAAATCGCCCGTTACTATTTCTCTGGGTGTAGCTCCAAAATTATTTCGAATAGTTTTATCTGCTTTTGCATCAATAAGTAATTGTACAATTTCGATACGTCCAAAGAATGCTGCCGTGTGCAAAGCTGTTCCTCCATCATTATTTTTTACAGACAAATCTGCATCTGCATTGATCAATACTTTAGCAATCTCAGGTTTATTAAAAGTGGCTGCTGACATTAAAGGTGTAGATCCAGACATCGCTTCTTTTTGATTAATATCAGTTCCAGCTTCAATATGTTGCTTAACTGCTTTCAAATTTCCGGTTAATACAGCACCATGAATATCTATATTTGGTTTAGCTATTTCCTTTTCTGAAATGGCTGTTGTATTTTTGGCTCCGCTTTTTTCTGAACAGGAAGTTAACAACATTGCCATTATACTTATTATAGCCAAGTATCTTACTTGAATTTTAATTGATTTTTTCATGATTTTAAGTTTTAAGAATTATTGTTTCAATTTGATAACACAAAGATGCGACCAACTTCGAAGCAACAGTAAACAGCTATGAATCAACAGTTATGAAGTTTAACGCAAGAGTATAAATTATGCAGCAAGACTATAAATTATGGCGCATTTTATAATATTGTCAAAAAATGCCTTTGGATAAATTCCGTTTTTAAATTTTACTTATATTTGTTTCAGTTAACAAAAAAATGGCTTCAAATTATACTTCAAATTCATTTTTATCAGAAGCTAAATCCTTAGTTTTAGATAATATTTCTAACGAGCAATTTGGTGTTTCTGAGTTGGCAGGTGAAATGAATATGAGTCGCTCTAGTTTGCTTAGAAAAATAAAAAAGCAAACCAATTTATCTGCGAGTCAGTTTATCCGAGAAATACGTTTACAGAAAGCAGCAGAGTTATTACTAGAAACTGAACATACTTCCTCAGAAATTGCATTTGAAGTTGGCTTTAGCAACCCGTCATATTTTACAAAATGCTATCGTGAATATTATGGCTATCCTCCTGGTGAAACAAAAACGAAAAAAGAGGAAGAAGAGTCGAATGCAGAACAAAAAAATGAAGAAGAAACGAAAGAAGCTATCATAAAAAACACAAACGTTAGTAAATATATTATAGCAATCGCAGCCATATTAATTATTGCAATTATTTACTTTTTTAAAGACCAATTCACTTCGGTTGAATCTAAAGTAAATAAGGAAAAGTCGGTTGCATTTTTACCTTTTAAAAATTTAAGTGAAGACAATTCTAATTTATATTTTATAAATGGCGTTATGGAATCTTCACTTAATAATCTTCAAAAAATTAAAGATTTACGAGTGATCAGTAGAACTTCTACAGAAAAATATAGAAGTAACCCTAAAACCGTTTCAGAAATTGCCGAAGAATTACAAGTAAACTATTTGATTGAAGGAAGTGGACAAAAAATAGGAAGTGAAGTACTTTTAAGTATTCAATTGATAGACGTTAATGCCGATAGTCCTATTTGGTCTGAACAATACAAATACAAACTTGATAATGTTTTTGAGCTTCAAAATACTATTGCAAAAAAGATTGCTATTGCCATAGAAGCGAATGTAACACCAAAAGAATTAGCGCTAATTGATAAAAAACCAACAGAAAATATCATCGCATATGATTTTTATTTAAAAGGTTTGGAAAAGCAAAATGAACGAAGTGAAGTAGGATTAAATAAGGCTATCGTTAATTTTGAAAAAGCTATTGAAGAAGATTCCAAATATGCTAACGCTTATGCACAGATTGCTATTTGTTACTTTTATTTGGATTTAAATAAAATTGATAAAAAATATTTAGACAAATTAAATGAATATGCAGACAATTCCTTGTTGTATGATTCTACTTCTGAATTACCTCTGATTGCAAAAGCGCTATATTATATTAATGTAAACGAGTTTAAGTTGGCAATACCTTACTTGGAAAAAGCATTAGAATACAACCCTAATGCTTCATCAGTAGTTTTAATTTTATCGGATTTATATGCTCGAGCTATTCCAAATACAAATAAATATCTCACTTATGCATTAAAAGGGATTAAATTGAATATTGAAGCTAATGATTCTGTATCTAAGAGCTTTATCTATCTAAATTTGAGTAATGCTTTAGCTCAAAACGGGTTTACTAAAGAAGCCTCACAATACATTGAAGAATCTTTAAAATATAATCCTAGTAATCCGTACGCTCCCTATTTAAAAAACTTTATAGATTATGCTAATAATAAAGATTTAAAATCCTTGACAAGTAAAATGCTGATAGAATGGAAAAAAGATACAACACGTACTGATATCACACAAGAATTAGCGAAGTTGTATTATTTTCAAGAAGATTATGATAGTGCACTATTATATTATGAAAAATATATTGACATACTTGCTGCCAATAAAATTGATTTATATCCTGCAGAGAATATAAAAATTGCATACACTTATAATAAAATGGGGTTTTCCAAGAAAGCTGAACAATACCTCAATAAATATAAAGACTACTTAGAAAAAGAAGAGTCAATATACAAAGAAGCCAGTTTAGCTGTGCTTTATCTTTATGAAAATATACCAGACAAAGCTATAGAAGCTTATGATAAATTTAGTTTACAAGATGATTTCCAATATTGGGTAATTTTGTTTATGAATGAAGACCCATTATTAAAGCAATTGCAAAATCATCCAAAATACGAGGAAACTATTGAGAAAATAGAAATGCAATTTTGGGAAAAACATCAACAGCTTAAAGAAGATTTAGAAAAAGAAAAACTACTCTAAATTTATGACTCATATTATTTTTAGTTATGATATTTTTATTTTTTTAACATCGAATTAATCAACCTCAAATTCGCCTCCAAAAAGTTCGAACTCCTTCTCTCCGACTCCACAACAAAAAACCGTATTTAGTTAAATTTTAATTAATTGCAGTTTATTTTTACTATCCTAGTCAACATCTAGTCAACATTTTAAAAATAACCTTTTTTATGGACTCCGAAAATTGTAGGTTCTCCGATACCATAAAAGGAAAAATGTTCATTTACATATTTGAGTAAATGCAATTTTTTACAGTAAGAAAGGTTGTATATGATTGAAGATGATAAATTGAGAACAGATTCAATAGTAACTTTTGATGAAGCTTTAAAAAATTATGCTATACCGATGAATCTTGAAGTAATATAAAACAGTTGTCAAAATGGTGTATAATTTATTGCTGGTTGGTGTTTACAAGCAAAAGTACTCGCGAGCTTTTTATCTGTAGTTTTTGTAAAAGGATCCTGTTTTAAAAATATTATATTTGTCCTGGTATTGTGCCACGGATGCCAATATTTGAACTAAAAAAAGAGGGCTTTGAACACCCACTTTTTTTAGTTCTTCGCACTCCTTTTCGTTCTCTTCATGGAGTTTTTCTACTTTTTTTTGGAACAGTTTAAGTTCCTTTTTTCGCTGTTCTTCCTTTTTACGTTTTACTTTTATTTTACTCACGATCAATTCGTTTAATTGCTCTACACTTAGCAGTAACGACTTCAGTATTTCCAGTCCATAAAAAATCGAATCGGGTCTATCTGTTATCCACCCCTCGAATTGAATTTCTTTTTTAACTCGATTACTAGAGTACAATACAAAACCTTGCATAAGTTCAATTAATGATTCCTGATACGCCTTTCATTCTACAAAATGTATTGGCACACCCTGGAAACTTCTTAAACTTTAGTACCTATCAAATCACTGAACAAGTACCTAATAACAACTAAAAAAAGTCTAACAGTATGAAAGCACGATCTAAAATCTAATAGCAAGGCGGACTAAAACCCTAAATATAAGTACCAATACGTAGTATATACGTACTATCTCTTATTTTAAAAAAATGATATCTATTATACCTTGCAAACAATTATTATAAGGAATTAAAATATGATTCATAATAAAATTAACAATATCAAATTAATCGCTATCAAATAAAAAACAATTACAAATTGATAAAAAATACTAAATACAAAGCATCATGAAACAATTAATTTCAAAACTAACATACATCATTATTTTGTGTCTATTTTCTAGTCAACTACAAGCACAAGATGGATATACCTATTCTTTAGTTGACAATGGAAGCTTTAATTATACAATTACTGCTGTACCAAATACAAGTGCTAACAACTTTGCAACCTCAGTACAAAGCTATGGTTTTACCATTATTTTGCCTGATGGAATTACAGCTACAATAACATCTTCCTTAGGAAATGGGGCTGGAGCGACCTATTTCGACGGAAGTGCCGTAGGACAAGCATCTATTGATGGTTATCTAATTACGGAAACCTTGGGAAGTCCTATTTCACTGCCTTCACCGGTTAGTGGAACGGCTTCTCCAATGGTGGATATTCAATTGAACCAATCTCCTACTTCTGGAAGCATCAGTATTTTGGAAAACAATTCTGCACTAGCAACGACAGTAACGCCTTTAAAAAGTTTTATGTCTGCCGATATGGAAGATGATGGAACTGCAATATTTACTCCTGTAGTAAACGCAAACGCATCAGGATTGTCTGGAACAACTTCGTATACTTTTACCACACTTTCTATAGAAAGTGATGAATTAGCAACGCTATCAATTCATCCAAATCCTGCTAAAGATGTTGTATATATTTCTAGTCCAGAAATAGCTTTAACAAAGGCTGAAGTGTTTAATATGAATGGACAATTAGTACTTTCTACTAAAAATAATCTTGAAACGATACAAATTAACAAATTACAAAGTGGAATGTATATTCTAAAGCTATATACTGAAAATGGATCTAAAACAATTAAAATAATAAAGGAATAAAAACTTATAAAGTTGTTGTTAGCTTTATAATTATGGTAGATAATTAAACTAAAGGTTAATTATCGATAGCGCCATCTCTCTTCTGAGGTGGCGTTTTTTATAAAAAAAGATATCCGTATCTTATGAAATATTATATGTAAAAAGAGAAGACTTTTTCAAGACTTCCCTTTTATATTAGAATTTTGATTTTGATTTTGAAACTCTAAGTTGTTTTCCCCTCTTTCCAACTGGCTCACTCGCTAAAAAGGTATACTATGCTTTTTTTAACAATCTGCCGTCCATAAAGATAGGACAGATCATAGTAAAACTATCGGAGATAGTACAGTACTGCAAGACATACATTACCCATTATCTTCATTTTCATAATAATGTAAATTTTTATCTGGAATCAGAAGTACTGGTGTATTATCTACTTCAATTATACTATATTTTATATGCAGTTCATCTAAAAAATCAGTATGACATTTTACTGAAAAGTTGTCGTATAAATATAGTGCAATGTGTTCATAGTTGGTATGCGGTTTTTTTAAATCCATATTAACACTATTATATCGTATTTTATCTTCATCTAAGCTATAAAGTTTTGCAATGAGATCAAGATCATGTAAATTTAAGTATTTCCTTTCTTTTACTAAGTCTATTAATAAATCGTATGTTATATTTTTGATAAAATTACTATCATTTTGAATTAACATATTCGAAATAAGAGGCTTAATTTTTTCAAAATGATCAACAATTTTTTCATTATAGTGAATTTTTTCGTAGCTATTGGTTGCTTTATTTATTAAGATAGGACCTCTATCTAATACACGTCCATAAAGATCATGAGTTAATGGATAAATTAACCTATGATGATAAAAAAATAAATACACATAATTGCCTACTTCAAAATCTTCATAATATTTGAAGTTTTGGTCATATTCTTTGTCTATTATGGATTTATAATATGGATTTTTTTTAAGTTGTTTTTTCATTATCTAGCATCTATTGCTTCTAAATTAGAAAATAATTTATTCATTTCTTGTCTTGTAAGTACCTTTCCTAATTGATAATCTTCAAAAAATCATGTTCTGCCTTTTTTAACTGCGTTAAATACATGATGAGTTGAGCCATCAGGTCTTCTTTTATGGAATTTTCCTCTGACTATAAAGGTATTAGAGGCATTTTCAAATTCTATGGTAGAAGCATTGAACAAAGTTATTAAAAAACAGGTTTTATATCCATTACATATTTTATCGAGAACGAGTCTTGAAAAAATATTAGCAGAAATTATTCAGATTTATAACTACGAAAGACCACAGATGAGTCTGAATGGAAATACACCTGAAGAATCTTTTAATGGAATTCCTAGCAATTTTGATACCTACAAAGCATCTTTTGTACACCAAAAACAACTAAGACGAACAGAAAACAAGAAAAATAGATGTAAAGGATGTATCTAAAACCAATTCACTAAACAAAAAAGAAAAGAGAAGCATCTTTTTGACACTTCCCTTTTTATAAATATAGTGGATTTTAAATAGTAATTCTTAACTCACTCTATTTAAGTGATTTCCCATTTATGGGACACGTTATTTTAAAACAGTCGTAGAGATTGCACAGCACCAGTTTGAACCATTATCCGTTTTAACTAACACCCAATTGTTCAATTAACTTTTCATTTTTGTTTATTACAGGAATTATGTCTGATGATAAAAGAAGAATTTCATTATAAGAATTTAATTCTTTTATAATATGCTTTTCTACTCCATTGCCTTCTATTATTTGATTTGTAAAATAGAATTTAGACACTTCACCTAGTAAACCTAATAGTTTGAACATATGCTGATTGGTATATGGGTTAGCTGACATGTAAAAGATATCTATAAAATAGGTGAATTTTTCTTCAAAGGAATTTATTTCATCCCAAAAAGATTCAGTAGTAGAATCATCTGACAAAAAATTATCATAATAATTTATTGTAGCAAACTGTCCAATATTTTCATCCGTTTCATCTCCTATATGAATGTAAAGATCATAACCATTTTTTTCATATTCAGAATCATAGTATTTTACTTCGGTTAGATTGTTTAAAATATTTACTAAATCTTTTTTATTAAATTTTTCTTTAAAAATTATAGTTGTGCTAAATCCAGACATAATTAATTACCGTTTAATTTTTTTGCTAAAAGTTCTATATTATCACCATGAATGATATTTTTTGGATCAACTCCCCATTCATCTAAGTTTTTTAATTGTTGGGGTGAAAGCCTTTCTTTATTGTAATATATGTAATCCATACCCCTTTCTTTGGCTAATGTCAACTGATTTTTAATTTGTCTTGGCGTACCATATCCTTCTCTACTAGCACTTGATTTTATCTCAACCCATACTTCATCTGCCCAATTTATATCTATATCAGTTTGCATAAGCCCTCTAGCAGTTCTTTTAGTAACAATCTTATCTATTACCTTAATTTTCCCAGGGAAAAATGCTTCTAACAAATTAGCTGTATCTGCTGTGAAAACATCTCCAGCTCTAGTAGACTTTGCAATCCACTTACATGGGTCATTATTATGAACTAAAACATTGCTTTGAGAAACAAAATAGGTATGATAATCTTCAACTGTAAAATTATAAACCTTAAATTTCCCTTTTACAAGCTCAATTTTATCAACAGTGGTGGTAGTTCCGTCATATAATGTTAAACTATCTCCTACCTTAATTTCCTGAGCTTTTACCCACTTACCTCCAATAAAAAATGGATGCTCATACGTAGCTTCTATTATTTCATCCTCAAAATATATTTTATAGACCTGTGTAAATTCACGGCTAAAAGTATCAGAAACTCTTTTTAATGCTAAACCTTCAGTTTTTTCATCATAAGCCCATACTAAATCCCCAACTTTTATTTCTTCAATATTTTTATATCCATCATTAGTATATACCTGAGTTCCTGAAGTGAAACATCCACAAGGTTTCATTTCAGCAGTAACTCCTAATGACCTTCTTATTCTTACAACTTTAGTAATTTTTCCTAAACCATACCCAGTTAAACCTCCTAACAATTCAAACATCATGCTTTGAGAATATTCCGCAGATTTTTTATAATGTTGCTCTGCTGCTACTAAATCTCCCCTTACTATTGCTGCATGTGCCTTGTCTGTTTCATTCATAGCTTGGAACATATCTGAAGTTGCCAAAGCCATTGACATTTTTCCTTTAGTAACAAAAAGATCGAATATAATTGCGCCAGCGATTAAACTTCCATCTCGTGCTCCAGTAAACATAATTTTCATTTCACGCTCTACGTACTCGTCCTTTTCATCACCTTTTAACCCTAATATATTAGTAGCCACAGCTTCTGTTCCTTGTCTATATGCTGCTGGGTTTATTGGAAGCACAAACTCTAAACCTTCAAGTTCCACACCATCAACAACTCTATTTTCAGAAAAAGCATAAGGAGAATTGTATGCGTATATAGGCGCAAGCGGATCCCTAGCAAAGAACCTTCCAAGCCTAGGGTCATGCATTCTATATTTATAGTTCAAAGAATTCCCTTTCCCTTTTAGTTTATCATCTTTTTCCTGTCCTTGGAAGCCATAACGGTAGGATTCATCGGATGCATGTCTTTTAGGAAGTAACATTCCATACGGATAGTAATCGTTATATGAAAGAACGTCTGGTAAAAAACCAGTAACTTCTTGGGTTTCTACCACGGTAAAGATAGCAAAATCTTTGATATAAAATGCTTCTACATTGGTGTCTACCGAAGCTTAAAGCAATGTCTAGAAATGAATCGCGTGATACTATTAATTATGATGTTAAAGCTAGATTAGTATATTCTTGATTATGCTAAAAAACCAATTTTATCAATCTCTAAAATAGTGTCATCTTCTTGATAATTTTGAGCACTTGAATATTTCCAATCAATTGGATTTATAACGAAACCACTTTGCACAGGATTGTTGTGTATATAATCTATTTTTTGATTGATGACCTTTTCACTCCATAATTCGATAGGTTTGTTATGCTGTTGCCAAAATTGGTATTTACTTGTAGTGGCATTCTTTTTTCCAGCACGTTCAAACATCCATAGCAACCATTCTTTTCTGCTCTCTTGTGGATTGTTTTGTATGGCTTTTATGATCTCTTTGGATGTATGTCGTTTAAAATCTCTGAGTAATTCTGAAGGCTGATCATTTGCTGATCGAAATATAAAATGTACATGACTTGGCATAAAACAATAACAATACAATTCCATGCCTTTTTCTTTTCTGCAATAATTTACGCTTTCTGCTAATACGTCAAAATATACTTGCCGTGTAAAAACATCGATCCAATTTATAGTAGCAAAACTTACAAAGTAAAGACCGCTTTTATTATGAAATTTGTAGTTTCTGCTCATAAATCTAAAATACGAAAAGCTATACATAACGCATAGCTTTTTGTTGTACTTATTGTTGTAAAAGTAACATAAGTTCTTACTCTTGCCGCCACTAGTTATAAACTAACGGGAGCGGGGGAGTCTTAATGGAAATACCCCCGAAGAATCTTTTCATGGAATCCCTAGCAATTTTGATACCTATAAAGCAGATTTTATACACCAAAAACAGCTAAGACGTATAGAAAATAAGAAAAATAGATGTAAAGGATGTATCTAAAACCAATTCACTAAACAAAAAAGAAAAAGGAAGCATCTTTTTGACACTTCCCTTTTGTAAATATAGTGGATTTTAAATAGCAATTCTTAACTCACTCTATTTGAGTGATTTCCCATAATTGGGACAGTTTATTTTAAAACAGTCGTAGAGATTGCACTGTACTTATTGTTGATGTTACTTTAAATAACATAGGTTTCTTACTGTTGCCGCCACTAGCTACAAGCTAGCGGGAGCGGGGGAATCAAAGTTACTTCAAACTATGCGATACCTTTCATGAGGTAATTTCTAAGGTAACAGGAATTAAATCGGTTATTAAACAACAAAAAGAGTTGGTCGTAAATACGATTCTCTCTGTTAAAGATACAATCCCTGTTGAAAAAGCTATTAAGGTGTTTAATATTTCAAGAAGTACCTTTGAGAATTATAAGTCTATAATAATTCACAAGTGCAATGCTTCATATTTTAAATGGT
Source organism: Kordia sp. (assembly GCF_050633145.1). Taxonomy (GTDB): domain Bacteria; phylum Bacteroidota; class Bacteroidia; order Flavobacteriales; family Flavobacteriaceae; genus Kordia. The sequence goes on from NZ_JBOEFY010000068.1 coordinate 51,592, forward strand.
GTGTGAAGCGATTTTCAAATCAATTATTACCAACAGAAGTAGAAACGATTAAACAATATATGAATGATGACCATTACAAACATTGGTCAAAAGCTTCGATATATCTTAAAGCTGTTCGTGATGAAAAATTGAAGTGTTGTATTGCTACCTTTTACAAATACTGTAGACTGCTTGGGTTTAAGAACAGACCTCGAAAACGAAAATCTGATCATTATCATCCTGTTAGAACAACAAAACCCAACGAACTTTGGTGTGCCGATGTGACCATTTTTAAAACGAAAGACAACGTAAAACATTATATTCATTTTTTGATAGATCATTTTTCAAAGTACATTATTGGTTATAAAATCTGTAAAAGCCCTTCTGCTCTAGCAATTAAAGAGTTACTTCATTCTGCTAATGAAATACACAAACCCGAGAAGCTACAATTTTTGACTGATGGTGGAAGTGAAAATGTAAACACCATCGTTTCTAGTTTCATTAATTCTTCTGATGTTCCTATTGAACATATTATTGCTCAAAAAGATGTAGTGTTTTCTAACTCTATGGTAGAAGCTCTTAACAAAGTGATAAAACACCAATTTCTATTTCCTCAGGAAATTCCTAATGGAAATAGACTTTATGCTATTCTTGAAGAGTCTGTTCTTATATATAACCAAATACGACCACAGATGAGTCTGAACGGAAACACACCCGAGGAATCTTTTCATGGAATTCCTAGCAATTTTGATACCTACAAAGCATCTTTTGTACAACAAAAACAGCTAAGACGTATAGAAAACAAGAAAAATAGATGTAAAGGATGTATCTAAAACCAATTCACTAAACAAAAAAGAAAAGAGAAGCATCTTTTTGACACCTCCCTTTTTATAAATATAGTGGATTTTAAATAGTAATTCTTAACTCACTCTATTTNNCTATTTGAGTGATTTCCCATAAATGGGACAGTTTATTTTAAAACTGTCGTAGAGATTGCACTGGAATCTTAATTTCGTTAGCTATTTTCAACATTCTTGAAAGAACTGTTTTACTAGAAATATTAATTATTCTCGAAATACTCCTGATTCCACAGCCTTCTTTAAGTAAACTTTTGATTAGCTTATTTGTTCCTGAATTATAAGCTTTGTAATTATAATTCAATTGAAATCGCTTGTTACATGATTTACATTTATAACGTTGTTTATTATTTTGAAAACCATTCTTAACAGATTCTTTATGACAATTAGGACAGTTTGTTTTTTCCATGACCTAATTTACTACATGTCGATTTAAGAAAACTATATTTTAAGCCTTCTAAGAGATTTTCTTTTTTACTAACATATCAAAGAACGTTTAAAACCAATAATCAAATTTTGCTTTAATCATTGGTTTTTAGTGTTTTAAAATTATTTTTCAGTCTATGACCTATTTTACTACATTACCCTATTACTTTATCATTTATTTTAAAGTCTTCTATTTTTGAGTATTTTTTTAATAAATTTATTTT
>NZ_JBOEFY010000068.1:53089-53394 GCF_050633145.1 Kordia sp.
GATATATTTTTTTTATTAAATAAAGATTCATTTACTTTAAAATACTCATTAAAGTAATTATATATATCCAATTTATTTATTTTTAAATGTAAATTCAAGAACCCATAATACAAACAATTTAATAAGTCTAACCTTGATATCATAATGGATTTCTTATTTAGTAAAACTTTTAAAATCACAATACATATTTCATGATATTTTATTCTCAAATCAACATTAAAATTTTCATTTGTCATATGTAGATAATGATTACTATAGATATTGTATAGCTGTTCATTATTGAAAAAACCATTATTAATTTGATG
>NZ_JBOEFY010000069.1:0-40795 GCF_050633145.1 Kordia sp.
TTAGAAGACTCAGCATTCTCGGTAAACTCTAGTTTTACAAATCCAAGTGCTTGTGGCATTGCAGATGGTTCTATTATTTTTGAAGATGCAAATGCAACTACAGCTTATAGTGTTTCCTATAGTTTAAATGGCACAACAACTACTGTTATAGTAAATTCAGATGCTTCAGGAACTATTGTTTTGAATAATTTGGGAAGCGGATTGTACGAATCGATTGTTGTGGAAGAAATATCTACAAATTGTATTGCTAATGTTGTCAATATTCTTTTGGAAAATCCCACATTTACGATCACATTTAGTTTTGAAAACCCTACAGATTGTGAAGAAAATGATGGAGTTATTTTATTTGAAGGAGCAACACCTAATACAGTTTATAATGTTTCATATATATTAAATGATGAATTAATTATTTTAAATTTAGCTTCGGACGCGCAAGGAGTTATACGAATAGAAAGTCTGGGTGCTGGTATCTATAGTGACGTCACAATTACGGGAAGCGGAAATGATTGTTCAATGTTGTTTTCGGTAATTGAACTTACCTGTGAAGAACGAATAGAATCTTGTTTTAGAGTTCGAAGATTTTTTACACCAAATGCAGATGGTTATAATGATGTTTGGCACTTAGAAAACATATTTAACTGTGATTATCTCGTGTACATTTATGATAGATACGGAAAAATGATCACTATTTTAACGCCTAACTACCCAACATGGGATGGAACATATAATGGAAATAAGCTACCATCAAGCGATTACTGGATTTCTATTGAATATACTGAAAATGGACAGCAGTTTAAGTATAGTACGCATATTACTTTAAAGCGATGATTGCTATGTATTTTCTAAAACCGATATGTAATACTCGCTTTCATAAAAAATGACGTTCCAGGCGTGAAATGAATTTCTTCTACGGATTGCGATTCGTTTTGTAAACGAGATTCAGCCGCAAATTGTGTTTCTTTTCATTCTGTATCTAAAAGATTTTGGCGAGATTAATTTTTAGTTTGCTGGTTTCTTTATAAAAAAAATATAACAGAACTTCCTCTTATATTTTTAAGAGGAAGTCTGCACAAAAAATTTTAAGTAACTTTAAAAGTTATACTTCTGTATCTGGCGGAATAGTACATAATATACTTGTACATTCACTAATCATTGTTAGGGTAATAACTGTATATGGACCACTAGATCCACCATTGAGCGTTCCTATTTCTTTTTCGTTTAATTGAGCGATGTTAGCCTTTTTGAAAGTTAGCATCTGTTTTGATTTCCTTTTCTTCATCGGTTAAAAATTTAAAATTGATACTTCCTGAATATTTTAAGTCAGTCAGGATTTCTGACTTCTATGGCCTGTTATTATGTTTTAAAAACGATATCTAATTTCCTTCTGGTGGATTGCAAAATTCTGTAAAGGTTTGAATGGTAATGAGCGTGTAGTAAACCGTTGTAAAAGTATATCCTCCTTGTAGTGATGATTTTTGATTTTCATTAAGTTGAGCAATGTTAGATTTCTTTATCTCCAATAGCTTTTTTGAATTCCTTTTTTTCATCGTTTTAAAATTTAAAATTGTTATTTCCTGAATGTTAATAGTCGGTCAGGATTTCCAACTTTGATTGCAATCTTGATATACTCAAATGTATAAATACTCTTGTTGTCAAGATGTTAGAAGGAAGTGAAATGGATTTAAAAGGATTTGAAACAACTATTTTTTGATATAATATTATTCTTACTGAAATGTGTTAAAAATCTTAACATAATATTCCTTATTGTGTAGGATTTAGCAAGCTACTTGATGAAGTAAAGTGACTTTTTTTTGATGTGAATGTATTCGATTTGCTATGCAAAGCCTGCTTTTATTGATGTTAATGTTGCTAAATAGACAGTTGAGAAAAAAATAATTATGTATTTTTTCTGACAGAACTATTTTTTATGCAAATCACTACACTTATTATAGATGATGAACCGTTAGCGAGACAACGGATTAGAAACCTGTTAACAGATCGTAGTCAAATTCAAATACTTGATGAATGTAGAACAGGAAGCGAAGCTATTTCTAAAATAGAAGCATATACACCCGATTTGATTTTTTTGGATATTCAAATGAAGGATATGACGGGTTTTGAAGTGTTAGAAAAACTGAAAATTTCAAAAAAAACATTGATCGTTTTTGTCACTGCCTATGACGAGTTTGCCCTAAAAGCTTTTGATTATTTAGCTTTCGATTATTTATTAAAACCATTTAAAGATGAACGCTTTTATAAAACTGTAGATCATATTATTGATCATCATGCACAAGGAAGTCATAAAGCATTCAATGAACGCTTAGATCAACTTTTAACAATGATTAAAACTCCTCAAAACGATGTGCAACAAGATTTCAGTTTCAATCTCCCTATTCGGACAGGAAATAAAGTGCATTTTGTGGCTACTTCAGATATCATTTACATTACCGCTTCTAGTTATTATGCTGAAATTCATACAGAACATAAAAAATACGTGCTGAGAGCATCACTTACAAAACTGATTCAAAAACTGAATCCAAATACATTTGTTAGAATACATCGATCTACAATAATTAATACCGTTTGCATGAGCGAATTAATTCATTCTAATTTTGGAGAATTAGATGTAAAGATGAAAGATCATAAAATGTTTAGAGTTAGTAAAACCTATAAAAAAGAGTTTCTAAATAAAATCGGAATGTAAAATGGACACACATTTTTCAAACACTAAGACAAATTTAAATTGGGCGAAAAGAAACCTTGATATACGATTGCTGCAAATTGTTGCTATATTCAGCTTAATTACTGCCGCTGTTACTTTTTTTAGAGTTCTATATTTTCGAATCATTGATGAAAAAGCATATACCGTTTTAGAGGTTTTCTTAAAGCATTTTATCATCGATTGGATTGTAGTTTTCTTCTTTATGTCAATCGTAGCAATTGTTACTCGAAAATTTTTTGATAAAAATATTGGCTATTTCTATATTATTCTTTTTCATGTAATTGTATCACTCTGCATTGGATGGTTCTTTTCAGTAGCGCATTCAGGTGCTTTATTATTAATTGGGCAAATAACCTATGAAGAGTTCCAATATTACACCTCTTTTAGTATGACTATTGCGTATTTGAATTACACTTTTTTAACATATTTTGGAATTACTAGTATTATTTATACCTATTATTATAGTAGTAGATTGAAAACAGAAAAATTGCAAAGAGCATTGCTTGCCGAACAATTGACAGATACCAGAATGCGCGTATTAAAATCACAATTACAACCTCATTTTTTGTTCAATACGCTTCATAATATTTCTTCTTTAATTGAGACTAATACAAAACAAGCTCAGAATATGCTGAACGATTTGAGCGATCTTTTAAGAGAAGTAATTGTTTTAAAAGAAGATCATTTCAATACTTTGGCACAGGAACTTTATATATTACAAAAGTATATTGACATTATTTCAATTCGTTATTCCGATCATTTAACCATTACGACACACATTGCTCCAAATATTGAAAGTACACCTGTTCCGTTGATGATGATTCAACCTATTGTAGAAAATGCGATAAAACATGGTTTTAGTAGAAATACGGATGCTTTACAAATAGTTGTTTCTATTACTGAAAAAGAGGAGTATTTATGTATTGAAATTAAAAATAATGGGACTCCAATAGCAGCTACCTTAAAGGAATTAACGAGCAAAGGGACAGGAATCAGTAATATTATGAATCGCCTAGACACTTTATATAAAAACAACTATACGTTTCAAGTCGAAAATGTAGATAATTGGGTTATAGTTAGTATTAAAATTCCACGATATCAGAAATCAATTATTAAAGGAACATTGTAATTTTAAAAATAAAATAGACGAATTGTTTTTTAGCTGTGATAAATGGAATTGCTGGAGGACTACTTCCCAATACAAAAATTAGCAAAGATGTTTCCTAGCAAATCATCACTTGTAATTTCTCCTGTGATTTCTCCGAAATGATATAAAGCTTGTCGAATGTCAATAGCCATTAAATCACCCGATAATCCAGATTCTAAACCGTAATGTACTTTGTCAATTTCTTCCAATGCTTTTAGTAAGGCATCGTAATGACGTGTGTTTGTAATAATGGTTTCATTATTACGTAAAGCACCTGTATTTACAAAGGAAACGAGTTTGTTTTTTAAGTCGTCAACGCCAATATTTTCTTTGGCAGAAAGCAGTAATAAGTTGTCAAATTCAAATGTATTTTTGATAAATGTTTCATCTCCTTTGTCAATTTTGTTGGAAACGATTACGATTGGCTTGAGTGGAAATTTATTTTGAAGCTTGTGAATTTCCTGCAACATCAATTTTGATTTCTCTTGATCGTTGGATAGGAGCGAAGCATCAAACAAGTAAATAACGACTTGTGCTTGTTCTATTTTTTCGAATGTTTTTTGAATTCCGATGCTTTCAACTACATCTTTGGTTTCTCTAATTCCAGCCGTATCAATGAATCGAAACGAGATTCCGTCAATAATTAATTCATCTTCAATGGTATCACGAGTAGTACCTGCAATGTCGGAAACAATAGCGCGTTCTTCATTTAATAAAGCATTTAGTAAGGTAGATTTCCCCACGTTTGGTTCACCAACTATCGCCACAGGAATTCCGTTTTTAATGACGTTTCCAACCGCAAAAGAATCAATCAATCGTTTTAAGACAAATTGAATGCGTTTTACTAAGGTTTTGAATTGTGTACGATCGGCAAATTCGACATCTTCTTCTGCAAAATCGAGTTCTAATTCTATTAAAGAAGCAAAGTTTAAGAGTTCTTCACGCAAGTTTTTGATTTCATTACTAAATCCGCCACGCATTTGCTGCATCGCTAATTGATGTGAAGCTTCCGAATCGCTCGCAATTAAATCAGCCACAGCTTCTGCTTGCGATAAATCGAGTTTTCCGTTTAAGAATGATCGCAAGGTAAATTCTCCTGCATTGGCATTTCTACAGCCATTACGCAATAGTAATTGAATGATTTGCTGCTGAATGTACACAGAACCATGACAAGAGATTTCAATGGTATTTTCACCTGTATACGAGTTTGGTCCTTTAAACAAAGACACTAAAACTTCATCTAAATAACGATCTTCATCAATAATATGACCTAAATGAATGGTGTGCGATTTTTGCTTGCTCAATTTCTTATTACGAATTGACTTAAAAAGTGGCTCACAAATAGTAATGGCATCTTTTCCAGAAACTCGAATTACAGAAATAGCACCAGCGCCAGAAGGCGTTGCCAAAGCCACAATTGTATCATTTGGAATCATATTTATATAATTTGTGCAAAAGTAGGGAATATGTTTGGGTTTTGGGTATTAGGTGTTCGGTTTTGAGATATTGCTATTAAAATTTGGATATAGTTTTATGCCATCTATAGATTGTATCTATAAAAAATATTCTTCAGTTGGTTTTGCCATAAGAAAAAATACGTTCATTATTGACTATTTTATATCAGTATTTTTTTTATAACTTTTGAGCTTAAATTACACTTCCTTATTAGGGAAAATAAAACACTACCGAATTTTTATATATTAATTAATCATTTAAAAGCCCAAACATAATTATGGCAAGAGACATTCAAATTACCTACATAAACAAATCAATGAACAAAGACCTTCCAACGGTTTTTGTATTTACTAAAAATGAAACACCAACTTTTGATACATTGAAAGAAGGTATAGCTTGGCGCACGATTCCTGATATAGGAAGAGGTTCTGCAAGTAGTTTTGTATTTCCTTTAGATACAGAAGTAGATGCCACATGGAATGACGGAATAAACAGAACACAAGTATTACCAGCTAATATTGGACGACGCTACACAGTAAGTAAGGATGAAACAGGAGTTGTGCTTCAAGCCAATGGAAATGCTTCTGATACGAAGTCGATTGATGTGAATAACGATATTAACATTCAAAATGGTATTAGCGCTTCTCTATATAAAGATGGGAAATTAATGCTTTCGAAAAAGATTGTAGGATACGGGCAAAAAGCTACGTTTGTATTGAAACCAAAATTATATTGGGGAATCGCTTCTGAAATTCAAGAAGGTGAGTTGCTAAATTCTGCCGTATTGAATACTGACCATTTCTTTGAGATGAATTTAGAAGGTGTCTCGGAAGCAGTAGTTTCTTTGAATGGAAATGCCGAAGATGGATATATGTTTAAAATAGAAAGTCAAAAATAAAACCTATTTATTTTACTCGCATTAAGAAGAATTTCCGAATGAGTAGCTATAATTACTTCTAATGCTATTAAAAAAACACATGTAAGCTTCAAAAGAATGTACTTTGATTTTAGTTCTAAATTTTTACGGTATACTCTTTTGTAGATCACTATGAAGGACTCTCTAAAAAGTCCTTCATAGTGTATAAGTTGTTAATTGAATCCAGAATTCATTTACTTATCATTGTCATTTTTATGTGCTTTTCTAACATCTTCATCTCTATATTTACAACATCCATGTACAGTTGCATACGCCTCTTTAGAAGCTTTTACATCCTTAGAGTCGTGTCCGACAGCTGCAATGTTTTTCTTAATAGTTGCTAAATCTGTCTTTGCTTCGTTATAAATTAATTTTAACTTATGCGTTTTCACATTCCAAACTGCAGATTTTACACCTTTAGTTTTTATACTTGCTTTCTCAATACGTTCTTTACACATTCCACAAACGCCATCAACTTCAATGGTAGCTTTGGCATTCTTGTTTTGTGAAAAGGCTAAAGTGCTCGTAAAGACAAATAATAAGATTAGTATTTTTTTCATTTTCGTTGTGTTTTAATTTTTAATTCAGTTTATATCTTAAACCTCCGTAATAGGTACTTCCAAAAATTGGTCCATACACAAAGGTAGTATCAAAATTATTTCCAAAAGGGTTATTGGCTTCTAAAATAGGATTATTCTGTTTAACATTGGTAATATTTTCGCCTCCAATATAGATTTCAAACTTCGATGAAAATACTTTTGTTACTTGTACATTCAATGTTCCTACATTATCTGAATATTCAGGCAATTGGTACTGTATAGGATTCGTTACTGTTGATGCAAATCGTTGTGCATCTAGCCAATTAAAAGTAAGGTCAAATTTCCATTGCCCTTTCGTATGTTCATTCTTTTTGGTCTCATAGGCAGCATTTGCGAATAAGCGGTGCTTTGGTGTTAGTGGTTTTGTCAGTTTTCCTGATAGATACTGTGTTTTAACATCAAAATACTTATACGCTAAACGCAAGTCAAACCCTTCAAATACATTATAATTAAACTCAGCTTGAAAACTATTGGCATAACTATCACCATTTAAATTATAAAAACTAACGGCTTCAGGATTTTCCCAGTCTACAACTACTTGATTTTGGAAATCAGTTCTGTAAAAATCGAACGTTATATCTGCTTTTCGTTCAAATAAATTAAATCCTTGCATATAAGAGATTCCATAGTTCCAAGCAATTTCAGGGTCTAGGCCGTAGATATTTCCACCAGAATTTATAATGTTTATATTTCTTGAACTTGCAAACATATTTTGATTTTCAGCAAAAATAGCAGCACTGCGTTTACCTCTTCCGATAGAAACTTTAAGTGCAGCTTTTTCCCATGGCGTATAGCGTAAATTTAGACGAGGAGTTATAAAAGTGCCTAAAAGATTGTTATGATCTATACGTACACCAGTTGTAATATTGAAATCTTCTAAATCGTCAAAATTATACTCAAAAAATGCACCTATTCCATTTTCATCACGTCTATATTGCATCACATTTGTATACAGTCCTACATCTTCATTATAATGATCTGAAGAAAAACTTAGACCTGTTTTAAATTTATGTCGTGTATCTCCAATAATAGAAGCATATACAACTCTAGAATATAAGCTGTTATGATTGATGTTATAAATTTTTTGCCCAAAATAAGACGCTTGATGATGACTGCTAAAATGTATTTGTAAATCAAATTTTTGATACGATATTTCGGGATTTGAATAACTGAACTTCCCTGCAATGTCTATACGCCTTGTGTCAATCTCACTTCCCCAAAAGTCAGTTGTAAATTTATGCGCATCAGGATCAAAATTAGTTTGTCCCATTTGTTTTTCGTCATTCAGAAATCTAACATTGAACAAGCCCACAATACCTTTATCTAAATTGATGTATTGCCAGCGATTCATCACATTGATTTGTTTTGTTAAAGGAACATCTAAAAACGTATCATTGTTTCTGTCAAACGTACTATTTCTGGTATCTCCATGAAGATACAAACCTGTATAAATCTTATCACTGATTTTAGTGTTTAGATGTGTATTTAATTCTAAACGTCCATTTCCTGAAGCGTATGCATTTACAAAGAATTTATTGTCTTTAACTGGCTTCATAAGCTTTGCATTTATTTCTCCTGCAATGCTTTCAAAACCATTTGTAACACTTCCTGTGCCTTTGGTTATTTGGATACTTTCTACCCAAGTTCCTGGAATGAAACTCAATCCGAAAGTTTGTGCGGCACCTCTTACTGATGGAACTGTCTCAATGGATGTTAATATATATGGACTCGTTAAACCTAACATTTTTATTTGGCGCGTACCTGTAAGTGCATCCGCAAAATTGACATCGATAGAAGGATTTGTTTCAAAGCTTTCACAAAGATTACAACAAGCAGACTTAAGAAGTTCATCGCTACTCATAGTCGCAATATTTTCTGAGCGTAAATATGATTTTAAAGTAGTTTGCTTCTTTGCGGATAGATGTACTTCATCTAAGTTGCTTTTTGGTTGCAACCAATGTTTAATATATGTAGGCGTATTGACAGTAATTGTATCTGTTTTATATCCTACATAGCTAATAATAAGTTTTTTATAGTCTTTTTTATACGTAAGCGTAAATTCTCCGTCTATATTAGTTGTTGTACCTACAGAAGTTCCCATCCAGTAGACATTGGCGCCTAAAATTGGTGTAACTTCTTTTTTCTCATTGGCTTCATATACAACTCCGCTAATGTTTTCTTGAGAGAAAAGGATACAGGGAAATAGTATTAATAGATATAATAAATGTTTCAAAGTAATATTTTAAAATTAATATATTCGTAAATCATGTTTTGTATGCTACTGATATACAAAACGCGCTAAATTATATTACTTTAAAATCAAATAAGAAAAACTTGTTCTAAGGTTTGTTTGTCAACGATTAATTTGGGAGGAGCATATTCTTTATGTGGAATGATATGTTGCGGCAATCCTTCGAAAAGGTTTGTATAGCTATAAACAAACGTAAAAAGCGCTAATTGTTCATGAGAATCAAGATTATCAAAAAAAGAATTTTTAACTAATTGTTGCCCTTCTATAATTTCGATTTTATCTATGCAACATTTTTTATTGCTAGCTTCTATAGTTGTATTTTTAGTTTCTTCATCGCAACAGTCTTCAAACTTTGAGAATACAGTAATATCTACTAAATCATTATTGCAGTATCTTTTAGTAACAGCAAATGTTACTGTAGATAACAGTATTAAAACGGCCATACAGCTCGCAAAAATTCTATGTGCTAATTGTAGTATCACAGTACAAAACTAAGTAAAAGATTCATATGTTTTCTTTTTTTGAGAGGAATTAACAATTAGCGATTGCCTCTTTATGAGTTTTTTTTAGGCCTTTAAAATAAATCGTCAAAAACAAAGTTTATCACTTATTTATATAATTTGTGAAAACAATATATTCAATAGAATAGCACTATTATTGTAGTTATTTTATATTTTTTTCGAATGTAGTTTGAAAACCTATAAGAGTCTAGTTTTATTGGGTAGTAAAATAAAAAAAATGCCATCTTTTTACAGATGACGTTTATGTACTTAGGACTAAGATTAACTTTTAACCCTGTTTATAAATTTTAATTTTCTGGCAATTGTTCTATAATTTGATACGTACTAAAATTTAGAAAGTTTCCAGGATGTGCCAATATATTTTGAAGAATGAAAGGTGTATCTGGGTTTGTTCCAGAGTATTGTGTGTTTCCATTCATATTTATGTCATCGGTACTATAACCAGAAACTGCATAAGTTGGAAAGTTTAAAAAGTTTCCTGGGTCATTAAGGACCTTAGATAGTATGTTTGGCGTATCAGGAGTTGTTCCTGAATATTGAACAACTGTATCTGCATTTGCATTTCCACACCACATTGCTAGAACGTCTGTTGGCATTCCAAACGTAGTTTGTGCATTGCTTCCATACGTAATTTGATTGTTTCCGTTTGTAAAATCGACAATAGTTGTAGTATCAGATAAGGACATTGTATTTGCAGACATAATTCCTAAATGATTGCTGTGCTTGATAACGATATAGTAATTTTTATGACTTACAGAAAATACAACTGGAGAGCTTCCATCTAAATCTACAATATCACCATCTCGTTGGAGTAGGGCACTTTTTTCAGCTATCACCAAGGTATTATCTGTAGCATCTCTCAATTCAATTTGTACCCAATCTACAATAGCATCTTGACCAGCTATATTTAATACAGATGCATCTATTACAGACATTTCATATGGAGATGTTGTTGGAATTATACCCGCGACACGTAAATCGTCACGCATCCAGTTTTCTTCACCTGTATTTGGATTGAGTAAGGCTCCTTGTAAATATGCTTTTGGACTAATTGATACTTCATAACAAGCCGAATTAAAATTATTTACTGTGATGACTTGATTACAAGTACTTACTTGATTTTCGCTATTAGTTAGCGTCCATGTTACATTGGTAGTTCCAGCAGGAAAATCTTCTGTAAGTAATGTAGAATTGTTATAGTCATTCACAAGTAAATAGTCTTGAATGGTCCCGTTTACAAAGTTTGAACTACAATTTGTAGCTGTGTCTGTAAGATTAAAATTATGTAGAGTTGCATTGTAGGTACCATTTACTTGATCTGTAATTGTTGTAATGCTTGAGTTGTCAACACAGGCATCGCCTTCATTGAAATTGTAATAGGCAATCAATCCAACTTCATTTCCAGATAGCGGAATGTCTAAAGCTGATTGAATTTCAGTTTGTGTACGTACCGTATTCCATATACGAAAATCGTCAATACTACCATCGAGCATTCTAGAATTCCAAGCTCCTATAGAGAACGCTCTATTGGCAATTAATGGAATTGCAGTCGAGTAGGTGCGTTCACTTTGCAATACACCATTTAAATAAAAGTGTGTTTTTTTATCCGTAGCAGAATACGTAACAGCCAAATTATACCATGTATTGGTTTGTAAACCTAAACTAATATATTGATCCGTTGGAGAGTTTCCATTTACAGACCAACCTAATTGTCCTCCAGAATTTAATTGAAAATGTAAATATCCAGTACTCCAACCAGCATAATTTAATAAGGTATCCCAATTGCTTATTGTTTCAAAGTTCACTTTGACTTCTATTGTCACTTCGCTTAAATCATTTGCAAAACCATTTGCAACTGTGATTCGATCGTTACTTCCGTCAAAATTTAATGCTTGTCCAACAGTTTCTGTGGTAGCATATACCGTAGGAGTTGTGACTTCTACTTCTGTTAAACATTCCATTGAGTCTGCATCCTGAGTAATATCAGCAGGGCATTCCATCGATTGATCACACGAGGTTTCACTATAAACAGTTTGCGTATCTTTATTTGTCCAATACGTATTTGCATACGTTTGGTTATCAACTAATACACAAGTTAGGTTTGGATTCCCAGTAATGTCTATTGTATTGATATTTGTATTGAATCCATTTTGTAGATTTAGGCTTTCTAGCTGACTATTTTTACAAGAAAAATCATCCAACGCAATCAATGTACTTAGATCTAATGCTATAAGTGGCGTTTCATCACAAGTTACATCTTTTAAAATTACATTATTACTTAAATCGATAGTCGATACATTCGTGTTTTCAAAAGACAAATCGAGTAATGCCGTAAGCATTGAAACATCTAAAGCATTGAGGGAAGTATTTCCACATTTTAAGACTTCTAATAGTGTGTTGTTTTGGAAATCCAATGTTGAAACACTGGTGTTTTCGCACCATAATGATGTTAAATTGGTTTGATTGCTTAAGTCTATAACAGCAATTGCATTATCAGAAAAAGTTAAGCTTGTTAAGTTCTGATTGTTAATATTTAATGTCGTTAAGTTGTTAGATTCTACATCTAAATACGCTAGGTTTATATTTGTTGAAAGGTCAATAGTTGTTAAATTACTATTTGCTACATTTAATTCTTCTAAGGTTGTTACTCCAGTAAGATTGATACTGTTTAAAGACATATTAGTAGCGAATAATTCTTCTAATACTAGGTTCTGACTAACATCTAATGTTGTTAATAGATTATTTTGAAGCCATAGTCTAGTTAAGCCTGAAAAATCTTCAATACCTGTTAAATCGGCAATGTTTTGGTTAGGTATATTCAAGAATGTAACACTTTCTATTTTTTCTGTAGGAACCATATCATCCATAATACCATTTCCCAAACTTGCTGGATTTCCTATAGAAACTACTCCAGTATTGATATTATGAGTTTCTAAATAATTTTCAAAATTATCATCAGGTACATAAGTAAATCTACAATATTGTGCAAAACTAGCTGTAGCATCTTTTACCCAAGTTGTTAAGTATGTCGCAGTAGGATCATCTACCTCAATACAGGTTAAATTTGGATTGTTGACTACTTCAAAATCATTAATGATGCCGTTATTTCCGTTTTTTAAGTTTAGGTATTCAAAGTTTGGAAGATCATTTGCAGAGAGTATTCGTAAGTTGCTATTATTGCTTAAATCTAAAGAAGTAATAGCAGTTTCATCAACAATTAAACGATCTAGATTCGTTAGGTGATTTACATTTAAATTTGTAATCGGGTTTCTATCACAATTTAAATAGTCAATCAAAGGATTGTTTGTGAGATCTAATTCAGTAAGTTGATTTAATGAAATAATGATTCTTGTTAGATTTACATTTGTACTTAAATCTATACTAGTTAACGTGGTTTCATGTACTTGTAAATCTTCTAATAAAGTATTTGCGCTTATATTGAGTGAAGACAAGTTGTTTGAGGAAAGCACAAGATCGGTTAAGGCTATATTTGTAGAAACATCTACAGTAGTTAAATTATTTCTAGCAGCTTGAACCTCTTCCAATGCGATCAAACCATTTATATTAAGGTTTGTGAGTCCTGCATCGGAACATTGAAGTATTTTTAGGTTTAAATTATTAGTAAGATCTAGGCTTGTTGCTGCATTATTAGAACAGTAAAGACTTTCCAAGGCTGTAAAGTCTTCAATACCTGTAAAATCTTGAATTCCTAAAAAGGTAAGAAGTAATAAAGTAACATTTTCAGTTCGACTTGTATATACATAATTATCGTTTGCAATACCATTTCCCATACTTGTAGCATCACCAAAGGGAACAAGTGCGCCTGAGGCATTGTGTGTTTCTAGGTAGTTTTCAAAATTATCGTCAGGGACAAAGGTTTCTCGACAATCTAAACTAAAAACTGTACCAGCATCTTTTTGCCAAGTATTTAAGTAAGCAGCAGTTGGGTTATCAACCTCAATACAGGTTAAATTTGGATTGTTTACTACTTCAAAATTAGTAATGATACTGTTATTCCCGTTTTTTAAATTTAGAGATTCAAAATTTGGAAGATCAGCAGCAGAAAGTATTTCTAAGATACTATTATTGCTTAAATCTAAAGAAGTAATAGAAGTTTCATCAACAATTAAACGATCCAAATTAGTTAAGTGATTTACATTTAAATTTGTAATCGGGTTTCTCCCACAATTTAAATAGTCAATCAATGGGTTGTTTGTGAGGTCTAATTCAGTAAGTTGATTTAATGAAATAATGATTCTTGTTAGATTTATATTTGTACTTAAATCTATACTAGTTAAAGTCGTTTCATGTACTTGTAAGTCTTCTAATAAAGTATTTGCGCTTACATTGAGTGAAGACAAGTTGTTTGTGGAAAGCGTAAGATCGGTTAAGGCTATATTTGTAGAAACATCTATAGTAGTTAAATTATTTCTAGGAGCTTGAACCTCTTCCAATGCGATCAAACCATTTAGGTTTAGGCTTGTTAGTCCTACATCTGAACATTGAAGTATTTTTAGGTTTAAATTATTAGTAAGGTCTAGGCTTGTTACTGCATTATTAGAACAGTAAAGACTTTCCAAGGCTGTAAAGCCTTCAATACCTGTAAAATCTTGAATTCCAATAAAAGAAACAGATAAAAACGTGACATTTTCAATTCTACTTGTATACACATAATCATCATTCGCAATCCCATTTCCCATACTAGCAGCATCTCCTAAGGGAACAATGATGCCTGAGGCATCATGTGTTTCTAGATAGTTTTCAAAATTATCATCGGGAATATACGTAGTTTGAGAAAATGAATATGAAGTTAGTAGCAGGAAAAATAAGAGTGTATTTTTTTTCATGGAATGATAGCATTAGCAATTTTGAAGCAAAAATAACTAATGCAAAAAATGAGAGAAGGATATCGCTGTTTTTTATAAGTAACAAAAAGTGACAGCCCTTATTTTATAAGCTCTGAATGATATATTCTAATTCTTGTCCTGCAATCAGATTCATCTTTTTTCGAATTCGATATCGTGCCGCTTTTACAGCATCAATTGACGAATTTCTAATGGTAGCGATCTCTTTTATAGAGAGATTTAAACGCATGAGTGCACAAATTTCACGATCGGTTTTTGTTAGTTTTGGATATAGTTCTCGGAGTTTCGTATCGAAGCCTTTATTGACATCTTCTATTTTATCTTGAATGGAAGAGAATTTTTTTTCAGTAGTAATTTGTAATTGCAACTTTGAAATTATTGAGTTCACTGTATTTCTCATTTCTTCAAAAGTGCTTACGTTTAACGTTTCGGTTTTTAAATGATTCAATAACTCTTGTTTAAATTCTAAGCGCATGGAATTATCAGCGACTAAGCGTTTCGTTTCTTCTTCGTTAACTTTCACTTTTTCGCCCAATAGTTTTTTTTGAACCTGTTCTTTTGCTAATTTTTCTGCTGCGATTTTTGAACGATTTTTATAATTTCGTTTGATTAATAATCCTGCTAAAACTGCACTTATGAGTGTGAGCAGGAATAAAAAAAAATACAATTTTTTTTGAGTAGCTTCAGACTTTGTAATCAGTTCAATTTCTTTGCGTTCTTGTTCAAACTTGTATTGTAACTCTAACTCTTTCAGTTTTTTAGTGGTTTCTATATTAAAAAGAGAGTCCGAATGTTTTTTAAATTTTCTATGTGTAATATACGCCGCTTTATAGTTTTCTAACTGATACCACAGCCTACTTTTTTTTGAATATGCAGCTACTATTTTTTGTTTTAAACCTTCTTTTTTAGAAAGTTTTAATGCTGAATCCACAAATTTACCTGCAAGTCTGTATTCTTTTTTCTTGTAATAAACATTTGATATATTTAGATAGTTACTTGTAAGATTGATTACTTCATTATTTTTTTTAGAACGCGCAATATTGTGTTTGGCAAGTTGCAGTGCTTCTTCAATTCTGCCTGTTTTTGTGTATAGCAACACCAAGAAATTATTGACTTGTTCCAGCCTTTTCATATTATTGATTTCAGTAAATATATTTTTAGCTTTTGTGTAATATGATTCAGCTTCTTTATACTTTTTTAAAGCTCTATAACTACTTCCTTTCGCAGTCAATGCCAAGCCAACTCCTAATTTGTTTTTTATTGCATTATTGAGCTGTATGGCTTTATTAAAATATTCATTTGAGGTTTTATAGTCTCTTTGAAACTTATGAATCATTCCAATGTTGTGATAAATATCAGCAATGTTAGCGGTATCTTTTATTTTTTCAAAATAGGAGAGTGCACTGAAGTAATGAAGGGCTGCATCTGTATACTGTGCTTTTTTACGTTTGAGAACACCTAATTGTACTTCCGTTAATGCTGTATAACGCTTATCTAAGCTAATATCATTTTTAGTAAGTAAAGAAGCTTCTTGTAGTATATACTCAACTCTTCCAAAATTATGATCTAATTCATACTCAGCCAAAGCTAGTAAGGCATTGATTTTTTCTGTATTAGAAACCGCTTTTTTTAGTTTTTCTTCAAGATCAATTAGTTTATTTACAGATTCTTGCGAAAAAGAAAGTGTAGCAATTAACAGGAATAAAAGAATTGGAAAGTATCTCATCATCAACAAAGTTAGTAATTAGAGAATAATTCTTTCTAAGATTCTATTGAATTACTATTAGATACTATTGATACTGATGATAAATAATGATAATTTCTATTTCTAAAAAATAAAGTCACTCAATTTCTTAAGTGACTTTATAAGTGTTTATTAAGTAAAAACCTTTTTTAATTCTCAGGCAATTGCTCCGTAATTTGATACGTACTAAAGTTTAAAAAGTTGCCAGGATGCGCCAACACGTTTTGTAAGATGAAAGGTGTATCAGGGTTTGTTCCTGAATATTGTGTATTTCCGTCCAAATTCACATCATTTACATTATAATTACTAATGGCATAGGTTGGGAAATTTAAGAAGTTTCCAGCATCATTAAGCACTGTTGATAGTATGTCTGGCGTATCAGGTGTTGTACCTGAATATTGCACAACAGTATCATTATTTGCATTTCCAGACCACATTGCAACTGTATCTGTTGGCATTCCAGAGGTCGTTTGTGCATTAGTTCCATAGGTAATTTGGTTATTGGCATCGGTAAAATCTACGGAAGTAGTAACAGCAGACAAAGAGACAGTATTTACAGTCATGATTCCCATGTGATTTCGGTGTTTGATAGCGATATGGTAATTGTCTGGTGTTTGATTGAATTCAATAGAAGAAATACCATCTGTGGCAACAATATCTCCATCTCGTTGTAATAACGCAGATTTTGAGTCTATTATCATTGTGTTATCCGTTGCATCGCGCAATTCTACCCAAATCCAATCAACAATAGCATCAGTTCCAGTAGTATTGAAAACTGTGGCATTGCAGGTTGCATTATCACTATATGGACTTGTAGTTGGTAGTATTCCTGCAACTCTTAAATCATCACGCATTAGCATTTCTTCTCCTGTGTTTGGGTTTAAAGCTGCGCCTTGCAAATATATTTTAGGGTTGATACGTATGGAGCAGTTTTGTAACGGATCTTCTACTGTTAATATTGTTGTACACGTTTCTTGATTTCCGGAGATATCCGTAACTGTTAAGGTAATTGTATTATCGCCAATATGAGAACAATCGAAAGTATCTATATCAATACTCATAGTTTCCACACCACAATTGTCTGTTGCACTAACAAGAACATCGTTAACCGTTATGGAGGCGTTACTCATAGCATCTAGTTGTATTGTAAATGGAGCAACACAGGTTACTACAGGTTTTTCAGTATCTTCATACACATCAGTTGCTTCTGAGGTACAACCATTGGTATCAGTAAAAGAATAGGTAATGGTATGCATTCCCGATCCTGCAGTATTAGCATCAAAACTAAATGTAGTTCCGTTTCCATCGTCTGTTACACCTGGACCGCTATAGACACCTCCAATTGGCAAGCCTCCATTTCCTTCTGCACAAAGGTTAGAAGGAAGGGTAAGCGTTACTATTGGTAGTGCAAAGACTTCTACATTATCTGTTGTTGAGTTTCCATTTTGTGTATATGTAATTGTTGTAATTCCTGCGCTAGCAATACTTGGATCGAAATTATAAGTCATTCCATCTGCATTATCAGTAACTCCTGTACCTGAATATACTCCTCCAATAGGAAATCCGCCATTTAAATTATTTTGGACTCTTGGTCTATGCAAATATCATTTAAAGCAGAAAAACTAATTGTAGGTGCTATATCTATACTACATACAGATAAAGAAGTTTCAAAACCATCTTGGCATCCAAAACCACTTAGTGAATTGCTTACAAATATGAGGCATTTGTTGGCTCCTATTCCTGAGATTACTGTATTTGTCAAATCTCCAGACGCAGGTCCAAAAAGGATTGTTCCTGATGTTCCTGAACCAGCATCTCCTTCGTATACCGTTAAGGTATTTCCAAATCCACTACTAAAAGTTCCTGTATTTATAGTAGCTTGAGCTGCCATATTAGGAGACGGACATACTTCAAAAACAACCAAATCGGTTTCTATATTTTCGCCGCCACAGAAAAAATAGGATGATTCTCCCACACTACATCCGCATGCTTCCAAAACTTGTACGGTATCTGTTGCAGTTGCTCCACAAACTCCGGGTTCTGTATAGGTAATTGTATGTGTTCCTACTCCGGCAAATGCAGGATTGAAAAAGTAGTTGGGTCCAGTATTGGTTACTCCTGTACCAGAATATGTGCCTCCAGATGGCGTGGCTGAATTAAGCGCCACAGTTCCGGCATCAATACAAAGATCGGATGGAGCTGTAAAATTAATAGTAGGAATGGCAATTACATCTACAGTATCAGATGCACTACCGCCATTAGTGTACGTAATCGTAATTGTTCCTGCTCCAGCTATGGAAGGATCAAAAGAATAGGTAGTTCCGTTTCCATCATCTGTTATACCTGCACCAGAGTATACTCCGCCAGAAGGTGAACCGCCACTTAATCCAGTTTGTATACTAGAAGTGACACACAAATCATTAGGTGCTGTAAACGAAACTGTTGTTCCTGGAATGCTTTCACTGCATACTTGTGTTTCTGTATCAAAACCTTCGACACAACTAAAAATACCTGGCGTACTTGTAAAAACAAAGATTAGACATAAATCTGGATTAGTTGCTGTAATCACATTACCACTAATGTCTCCATTGATAGGTCCAAAGACTATATTACCACTAGTTCCTGAACCCGAAGCACCTTCATATACTGTTAGATTGATGAGATTTGTTGGAATTCCTGCAAATACTGAACCTATGGTTCCAGAAGTGATGGTCGATTGTGCTATTTCACCAGAATTTGGGCAGAATTCAAAACCAACAACATTGCTATCAGATTGAGACAGACAATAGGTATTTGATGTTTGACCTGTTCCGCATTGGGCAGAACAAATGCATGCATAACAAAATAGTATTAATACTAAAAATACAGTGCGTGAAATCGTATTTTTTTTCATGTAATAATATGATTTACAATTAATTAGTTGCAATATTCTGCATGTGCAATATAGATATAATATTTAGATTATATCTATAAGGTAGCTACTTATCATCGTATATATTTGGCGTTCTTATTTTTGGTTTAAAAAAAGTTGAGAATCTCGTTTCGTATTTCAAATATTAGAATCAATATAGATTTTCCAATTTCCGTCAGATTGTTTTTTCCAGACAAGAATATATTTTCCTTTATAACTACCACTACATTGTCCAATTTCATAGGCGAAATTTGCATTTACTACTTCCAACTTAATTGGTTGCAGGTGTAGGCTGTACTTATCATTGTTCATGTAATTATATTCCTTAATTAAATCCTTTATTCCTTTTACTATTGGCTTGTGATTGAAATAGATAGTACTGTCGCTATAGAGTTGTTTGACTAGGTTTTCAGCATTATTAGCATTGCAAAGTTTAATCCATAATTTTCTTCTATCTGCGATCTCATTAATGTCAACCTTTTTTGCTTCTAGACTCCTTTTTTCTGTAAATTCAAATTCTCTGATTACCTGTCTATTTTCTAATTTCCAAATTACAATTTGAATATATTCTTTTTGATCTTCGGTTTTATATTTGATTAATTCATAATTGATATGCTTGTTTTTGCTAGCTTCTATTTTAAATAATGATTCAATTTCCGTGATTGTATTTTTTTTAATTCCATAATAGTTAGCTATTTGTGATGAAGTTTCAAGTATGTTGTCTGCAGAAATTACTTTTACGGCATTGGAAGCATACATCTTTTCTATAGCAGGAATGTTATTATTATTTATGGCTTCAACCCAATTAATACTATAATCAGAAATCTTTTCAGATTGAACTTTTTTTGTTTTAGAATTAGTTACATTTTTTTCTTTATTAGCCTGTTGCTTACACCCTATACTAAGTAAGATGATACAAGTTAGTAGTAGCGTTTTTAATTTCATTTTTTCATTTTTCTTAATGAAGACTAATGTGCTCATATATGGTTGGTTGTATAGAACTAAGTTAGTAAAAGAAAATGAACCAAAGGGAAATCCGTAGTGTTTTCCGAGTACTTACAAACCCAACAATTAATTATACATTTAATGTGTTTGTAGATTTAGAGAGTAAACAGAATGCTCATGGAAGCTTTCGTTTAAAACAAAAAACGCCATCTGGAAACAGATGGCGTTTGTGCAATTAGTTGCCAAGGTTATCTAATTACGACCATATAAAGTTCAACTAACAACTTTATTTTTTTAACACTTTTATTGTTTTCTGAGCATCTTTAGTTTGAACTTTTACAAAATATACACCTGTTTGTAAATTGCTCATATCTATAGTTTCTAGATTTAATATTGGTTTTGCTACCAATTGCCCATTGATATTGCTTACTTCAACAGCTGTAATATCTGTAACTCCTGTAATGTGTATTTTATCTGTTGTTGGATTTGGATATACTGAAACACCTATTAATTCTTCACTGGATGTACTTAGTGTTGCAAAATCAAAAGAAGTAACTCCTGATAATCCTGAAGAAGTAGTAGCTACAACATTCGTAAACGATGCCATTGCATCATCAATCATATCTGCCTGCATAAAACTCTGTAAAGGTGGAACTGAATTTGTTAGAGCAGTATTATTTGCTAAGATGGTAATAACTCCAGTTGTTGGCGATCCAGTTAACTGAATGGTTACCATTGGCGTTGTTGTTCCACTTGATGGTGCAGGCAGTGCCATAGGGCTTCCTAATGTTTCTGTGATAAGGTATCCATCAATAGTTGGTTGTCCAACATCAGTTCCATTAAAGAAAGTCGCTGCTGCACTACTTCCAAGTGAAGAAGTAATTGTAGCTGTAATGCCATCAGGTATAAGAATCGAAAATCCGTAACTCTGTACTGAAGTTGCAAAATTTGAAGCACTGGTATTTGGTACTGCCGAAATGGTAAAGTTATAACTTCCGTTATTGACAAGCGTATAGGTATAACCATCTTGTGCCTTTACGTGTCCTGAGAAAAAGCAAAGGGTTAAGATAAGTACTATATGTAAAGTAATTTTGTTCATAGAAATGAAATTTATAATTGAATGTTTTCTGGTAATTGCTCTTCAATTTGATAGGTACTAAAGTTAAGGAAATTTCCGGGATGGGCTAATACATTCTGAAGAATGAAAGGCGTATCAGGATTTGTTCCTGAGTATTGTGTATTTCCGTCCATGTTGATATCGTTTGTATTGTAACCACTAACGGCATACGTTGGAAAATTCAGGAAGTTTCCAGCATCATTTAATACTTCTGATAGAATATTTGGTGTATCAGGGTTTGTTCCAGAATATTGAACGACAGTATCTTCATTTGCATTTCCTGTCCACATGGCAACTGTGTCTATTGGCATTCCAAAGGTCGTTTGTGCGTTGCTTCCATAGGTAATTTGGTCATTAGCATCAGTAAAGTCTACTATAGTTTCCGTTTTTGCCAATGCAATCGTAGTTGATGTCATGATTCCTAAGTGATTGCGATGTTTTAGTGCTACATAGTAATTTCCATCGGAAGCGTTATTAAAATCTACCGCAGAAACGCCGTCTACACTCACAACATCTCCATCGCGTTGTAGCAAAGCCGATTTTGCTTCTAGTACAAGTATATTGTTAGTTGCATCGCGTAATTCTACCCAAATCCAATCGACAATGGCATCAGCTCCTGTCACATTAAAAACAGCACTATTACAGGTTCTGTTATCTCCATAAGGACTTGTAGTTGGTAGCATTGAAGTTGTTCGTAAATCGTCGCGCATCAAGGTTTCTTCTCCTGTAATTGGATTTAAAGCAGCACCTTGCAAGATTACTTTTGGTGATACCTGAATTCCACAGGTTACTTCATTATACATCGTTTGGAAATCTTTAATTTGAAAAGGGAATGTGTACGAAGCATCATCTACGAGTACACAGGTTAAGTTTGGATTGTTATTGATAAAAACCAAATCGATGTTTGTATTGTTTCCATTTTTAAGATTTAAACTGGTAAGCGCGTTGCTACGACAGATGACTTCTTCTAAGTTGACATTTAAAGATAAATCCAAGCTTGTTATTTGATTATCTTCTACTGAGAACGCCTGCAAATTTGTGTTTTCGGATAGATTTAGACTTGTGAGTAGATTATCATTCACGGAGAAATAATCCAAGTTTGTATTTTGAGAAAAATCTAAACTTGTCAAATCATTATTATTTGCTTCAAAATATACCAATCCTGTATTCGTTGTTAAATCTATTGTTTGCAGATTGTTATCATTACAGATCAAGTCTCCTAAAACAGTACATTGATTTATATTTAGGGTCGTTAATAGATTTTCTGAACACTCTAGTTCCTCCATCAGTGTATTGTTAGAAAGATCTAAACTCGTTAGTTGATTCTCTGATGCAGATAAAAAGTCTAGTAGTGTATTTTGAGATAAATCTATGCTTGTAATTTGATTGTCTGCAATAAATAGGTCTGTTAGTAATATGTTTTGAGAAACATCTAAGCTTGTTAACTGGTTTCTGCTACAAATTAGATCCGTTAGTAATACGTTTTGACTTACATCTATGCTTGTTAATAGGTTTCTACTACAGTTTAGATCTACTAATCCTGTGAAATCTTCAATTCCTGTTAAGTCTACTATATCGAGATTGGAAACTCTTAAATTCGTCACCGATTGAATGCTTGCTGTACGTACATATCCATCATTTACAATTCCGTTCCCCATACTTGTTGGATCGCCAATAGCCACGGTATTTCCATCTGCATCGTGCGTTTCTAGATAGTTTTCAAAAATGGCATCCGGTATTTGTGTTTCATTACAATGTTCGCCAAAAGACGTGGAACCATCTAGGTTTGTCAACCAATCATTTAAAGCTGGATCTGTTACATCATCTACAGTGATACAGGTTAAATTTGGATTTCCTCTAGTATCAAAATCAGTAATAGCTACATTATTACCATTTACAACTCTTACTTCGGTTAAGTCATTATTTTCTAGATCTAATCTTTCTAGTACGATACAGCTATCAACATTTAATGTTGTTAGGTTGTTATCATATATTGCAATTTGTTTTAAAGCGGTATTTGCGCTTACATCTACGGTCGTTAGTTGATTGTTTCCAGCTTCAATAATTTCTAAGTTTATATTGGCGCTTATATCTATTGTTGTTAGTTCATTAAAGTAACAGACTAATGTGATTAATGCCGTGTTTCCACTTACATTTAAGGTCGTTATGTTATTTCTAAAACATATTAATGTTTCCAAAGCAGTGTTTGCACTTACATCTAGTGTTATGATATCATTATTGTAACACATAAGGGATTCCAATTGTGCAAAACGTTCGATTCCTGTGACATCAGCTATATTTTGTTGACTTATATTTAATGTGGTCACTTCCGAAATACGATCCGTTACTACATATTGATCATTGGCAATTCCGTTCCCAAGACTCATCGGATCACCTAGAGAAACCACATTTCCAGAAGCATCATGCGTTTCTAGGTAGTTTTCAAAATTAGCATCAGGAATGTAGGTTTCTCCACAATGTTCGCTAAAAATTACGGTATTGTCTTTTCTCCAAGGAAGTAAGGTTAAATAGTCAGCAGTTTCATCATCTACACTAATACAACTCAATGGTGGATTTGCATTTGCATTGAAGTCTGTAATGTTTCCATTGTTTCCATTTTGTATGCTCAACTCCGTTAAGCCATTAAAGGTTACGTCTACAATTTCTAATGCCACACACGAATCTAAGTTTAGCGATGTTAGACTTGCACCTTGTAGATAGATTTCTTTTAGCGCTGTATTATTTTGTAAATCTATAGATCCTATATTGTTTTGAGATGCTTGTAATACTTCTAAATTTACATTTGCGCTCAAATCTAATGCAGTTAATTGATTGCTGCTACAATTTAAATTTGTCAATGCGGTATTTGCACTCAAATTTAATGTAGTGATCGAATTAAGGTTACAGCTAAATGATTCTAAAGCTGTGAAATATTCGATACCTGTAACATCAACAATATTAAAAAGGCTTACATCTAGGCTTGTCACATTTATAATACGATCGGTTTTTACATAACCATCCAATTGGATTCCATTCCCCATACTTGAAGGATCGTTTACTGGTACTATATTTCCGTCAGCGTCATGTGTTTCTAAATAGACTTCAAAATTAATACCCGGAATGTATGTTTCGTTACAATGTTCGGTAAACGAAGCAACGCTTGTATCTATAATCCAGTCATTTAATCTTGGTTCAGAAATGTCATCGACATTGATACAGGTTAGATTTGGATTGTTTTGCGCTGTTACGATTGTTATTTGCCCATTTGCGCCATTTCTTATATCTAATTCCGTTAGTGCATTACTTTCTACCGAAACACTTAATAGATTTGGATTGCTGATTAGGTTTACGCTAGTGATACCATTATTTGCCAGAAATAAACTTTCTAACCCTGTGAGTTGAGATACGCTTATTGTTGTTAAATTGTTATCATTTAAACTTAGCGTTTCTAAAACAGTATTCGAACCAAAAGTGGCTGTTGAAAGCGTGTTATTTCCCGCAAAAACACTCGTTAATAATGGATTGTTACTAAGGTCTAAACTCGTTAGTTGATTGTTTTGACATGTTAAAAATGTGAGTGCTACATTCGTACTGATATCTAAAGTTGAAATTGGGTTTGTATCAGTGTTTATATGTTCTAAATTCGTATTTGCGCTCAAATCTAATGCAGTTAAACTATTGATTTTACATTCCAATCTTTTTAAGGCTGTATTTGCACTTAGGTCTAATGCCATTATGTTGTTACTGTTACAATACAATTCTTCTAAAGCAATAAAATCTTCTATTCCTGTTAGATTGGAGATACTTTTACTAGCAACATTTAAAGAAGTTACGGTGTTTATTTTTGCCGTAGTTACATGATCATCATTTGCAATACCATTTCCCATACTTGAAGGATCGCCAAGTGCTACTGTGTTTCCATCAGCATCATGCGTTTCTAAGTAGTTTTCAAAATTATTATCAGGCACATACGTGTCATAACAATATTGCCCAAAAGACGTGGAACCATCTACGTTAATATCCCAAGAAGATAAATACGGTTCTGCTGGATTGTCTACATTGATACAGGTTAAATTTGGATTTCCAGAAGCCGAAAAGGACATGATATTGCCATTATTTCCATTTTGGACATTCAACTCTTCTAAATGGTTACGATCTACGGTTAATTGTTCTAATACGACACTATTGTTTAAATTTAGTGTCGTTAAATCATTGCCATCTAAGTTTACATTTTTTAAAGCAGTATTTAATTCGATATTTATACTTGAAATGTTATTCGTATTCGAATCTAAGATTTCTAAAGCTGTATTATTACTTAAATCTAACGTAGTGAGTTGATTGTTGTAACATCGTAAACTTGTCAATGCGGTATTTGCACTAAGGTCTAATGCAGTTAAGTCATTTCGATAACAAGACAAGCTTTGTAAAGCTACAAATGCTTCAATCCCTGTAAGATCAGCAATGTTTAAATTACCTATACTTAATACTTGTATTCCAGAAATGTTGCTGGTGAATACGTAATTATCATTTGCAATACCATTTCCTAGGTTGTTTGTTTCCAAATAGTTTTCAAAATTAGCATCGGGAATGTAGGTTTCATAGCAATGTTCGTCAAAGGAAGCTATTGCATCTTTCAACCAATACATTAAGTAATCTGCAGCAGCATTATCAACATTGATACAGCTAAGGTTTGGATTTCCTGTAGCGTCAAAAGCCATGTGATCATTGTTTCCGTTGGCTACATTTAGTGTATCTAAGTTGTTATTTGATACTGTGCATTGTTGTAATACGACACAGGTTTCTAGGTGTAGTGAAGTAATCGCATTGCCATAAGCAATTAAGGTTTCTAAATTCACATTTATACTAACATCTAGTGCGGTTAAGTTATTCGAGTGACATACTAAATCTTTTAAAGCTGTATTTGCACTCACATCTAATGCACTTAGGTTGTTAGAGTAGCAGGCAAACGTTTCCAAGGCAGAAAAGCCTTCAATTCCTGTTGCATCTGAAATATTCTGGCTATTTATATCTAAAGACGTTACCGTATTTATGTTTGCTGTGGTTACATAGTTATCATTGGCAATTCCGTTCCCCATACTTGTTGGATCATCGAGTGGAACCATATTTCCATTGGCATCATGCGTTTCTAGGTAGTTTTCAAAATTGGCATCAGCAATGAAAGTTTCATCACAATGAATACCATAAATAGCAGTAGTATCTTTGTTCCAAATGCTAGTGTTTGATAAATAGGAAGCCGTTTCATCATCTACATTGATACAGGTTAAGTTTGGATTGGTTCTAGCATCAAATTGGGTAATCGCTATATTATTGCCATTTACGATGCTTAGTTCTTCTAAATCGTTATTGTTTATATCTAACACTTCTAGGAGCACACAAGTATCCACATTTAGTGCTGTTAAATCATTCGCATTGGCATAAATTTCTATTAGATCTGTATTCGATTGTACCTCTAAAGCGGTTAAGTCATTGAAGTAAATTCTCAAATATTTTAAATTTACATTCGCACTAAGATCTATAGTGGTTAAAGTATTATTCTCACATTTTAAATTCGTCAAGGCTATATTTTGACTAATATCTAGCGCAGTTAAATTATTAGTGCTACAGTCTAAAAATTCTAACGCAGTGAAGTCTTCTATTCCTGTGAGATCAGCAATACTTATTTCTTTTACAGTTAAACTAGTTACCTCTGAAATACGGTTCGTCAACACATAGTTATCATTGGCAATACCATTTCCCATACTTGTTGGGTCATTGAGTGCAACTATATTTCCATTGGCATCATGCGTTTCTAGGTAGTTTTCAAAAATAGCATCAGGAATATAGGTTTCATCACAATGAATACTATAACTTGCTGTACTATCTTTAGTCCAGTGAAAATCAGTTAAATAAAAAGCGTTTTCATCATCTACATTGATACAGGTTAAATCTGGATTTTGAGTTGCGATAAACTCAGTGAAGTTTATGTTGCTTCCATTTTGAATATTCAAAAACGTAAGCGCATTATTTGATACTACTATAGACACCAGTCCACTATTGTTAGATAGGTCTAAAGATTGAATATTATTATTACTTACCACTAGACTTCCTAGTAATGTATTGTTAGATACATCTAAAGATTGAAGATTATTGCTTACTGCATTTAATGAAAGTAATAATAGATTGTTTGAAAGATCAAGGCTTGTGATGTTATTTAATGGACAATCTAAAATTTGTAATGCTGTAAAATCTTCAATTCCTGTGAGATCATTAATCCCTTTAAAAGCCATAGATAATTCGGTTACATTTTCGATTCTTGTAGTATATACAATTCCATCATTGGCAGTACCATTTCCCATGCTTGTAGAAGCTCCTACAGCAACTGTGTTTCCGGCTGCATCGTGTGTTTCTAAGTAGTTTTCAAAGTTAGCATCAGGAACGTAGGTTTTATTACAGTCTTCTTCATAACTAGTGGTGGCATCTTTGCTCCAACCTGTATACGTATTTGCAATAGCTGGATTGTCTACATTAATACATGATAAATTGGGATTTTCTGTAGCAAGCAATGTAGTAATGGCTCCATTATTACCATTATTCAGATCTAATACTATCATATCATTACTAGAAACAGTTACTGATATTAACGATGTATTGTTTGACAGATCTAATTCATCAATCGTGTTGTTATCTACATTTAAGGTTTGTAAGGCGGTATTGTTACTTATATTTAATTGTGCTAACGAATTATTACTTGCCTGTAATTCTATTAAATTCAAATTATTAGTAAGATCTAATGTGGTTAGTTGATTTAAGTAACAATTTAAGGTTTGTAATGCCGCAAAACCATCAATTCCAGTAAGATCATTGATATTGAGTGAAAAAATATTTAATGTTGTTACGTTTTCAATTCTTGGTGTTTTGACATAATCGTCATTTGCAATACCATTTCCCATACTCGTTGGATCATTTAGCGGAACTATATTTCCATTGGCGTCATGCGTTTCTAAATAATCTTCAAAAGTATCATTCGGCACGTAGGTTGTTGCATCGCAATCTGTACTAAAAGAGGTTGTTGGGTCTATATTCATCCAAATGGATGCTGAATACGCTGGATCATCTACCGTAATACATTCTAAATTAGGGTTCCCTGTTGTGCTTACAGCTGAAGAATAGTTCAGTCTGCTATTATTTGTACCATTTTTAATATTCAGCGTTGTTAACTGATTATTGGTAACGTTTATAGCGTTAAGGTTTGGAAATAATGAAAGATCTATGCTTGTTAACATATTATCTTGTAGATATAATTCAGCAAGTCCAACACAACCTGTAATATTTATCGTGGTAAGTCCATTATTCCAAGCGGTTAATGAACCTAGATTAGCATTATTAGAAATATCTAAGCTTGCTAATTGATTATCGTGTAACGTAACAAAATTTAAGTTGGTTAAATTACTTAAATCTAGGCTTTGCAACGCATTTCCAGACGCTAACAGTTCGGTTAAACTTGTAAAATCTTCAATTCCTGTAAGATCACTAATATTTAAGTCTTCAACGTTTAAGTTGGTTCTGTTTACAATATTGGCAGTCGTTACTAACTGATCATTTGCAATTCCATTTCCCATGCCATTGCTTTCCAAAAAGTTTTCAAAAATAGGATCGGGAACTGAAGTTGTTTGCGCAAAAGCGGTATGACTGATACAGATCAATAAGAGAATAAGAAGTAATTTTTGTTTCATTGCAGATTTGTTTTTTGAACAAGACAAACCTACAGGTAAAACCACGAATAATTAGTAAATAGTACTGGACAAAAACTGGACAGTTTTTAGTAAATATTTAATTATCAGGCAATTAACACAATAAGGTTCGTCTTCTCAATAATTGTAGGTAGGTTGTGTTTTTCAGGAATTTATACTTGGTAATATTTAGTTATTAGAGCTTTCTGGTAATTGTTCTATGATTTGATAGGTACTAAAATTTAGAAAGTTTCCAGGATGCGCCAATACATTTTGTAGAATGAAAGGTGTATCTGGATTGGTTCCTGAATATTGTGTACTTCCATCCATATTGGCATCGTTGGTATCGTAACCACTAACGGCATAGGTTGGAAAGTTTAAGAAGTTTCCAGCATCATTTAATACGGAAGCTAAAATTTTAGTCACATCTGGATCTGTTCCTGAATATTGAACAAATGTATCTTCATTTGCATTTCCTGTCCACATCCCAACAAAATTCGTTGGCATTCCAAAGGTCGTTTGTGCATTGATTCCATAGGTAATTTGGCTGCTCTCGTTTGTAAAATCTACGGAAGTGATAGCAGTCGTTAGCGCCACTGTATTGAAGGTCATGACTCCTAAATGATTTCTATGTTTAATGACGATATGATAGTCACCCACATTTTGATTAAAACCTAATTCAGAAATTCCATCTACGGTTACCACATCACCGTCACGTTGTAGCAATGCTGATTGCGCATCTATTACCAAGGTATTATCGGTAGCATCGCGCAATTCTACCCAAATCCAATCGACAATAGCATCCGTTCCTGTAGTATTGAAAACAGCAGCATCACAGGTTGCGTTATCACTGTACGGACTTGTTGTTGGTATGAGTGACAATGTTCGTAAATCATCACGCATCAATGTTTCTTCTCCTGTAATTGGATTTAAAGCGGCACCTTGCAAATATACTTTTGGAGCTATTAGAATAATATCACAACTTACATCATTATAACTAGCTTGTGCATCTTTTTGCCAACTGCTGTAATTACCCATTCCTGCTGTAGCAGCTGCGGCATCATCAACTTTAATACAAGTTAGATTTGGATTCCCATACACTTCAAATTGCGTCATACTCGTATTGTATCCATTTGCAATATTTAAACTTGTAAGTTGATTGTCATGAGCGAATAAATAGTTAAATACTGGATGTTGACTAAAATCTAAGCTTGTGATTTGATTTTCAAAACATTCTAAGCCTTGTAGAATTGGATTTTGAGTAATATCCAGACTCGTTAACTGATTTCTTGAACAATCTATATAGTAAAGGTCTGGATTTTGAGTTACATCTAACGCTGTTAAATTGTTTCTATCTAAATCTAATTCGATAAGATGTATGTTTTGAGTTACATCTAATGTTGATAAGTTATTGTTGCTACATGATAAAGTCATCAGCGCAGTATTTTGAGTGACATCCAAACTCGTCAATGCTCCATCTAAAAACACCAAGGTTTCTAAGAGTAGATTTTGACTCACATCAATACTTTCAAATAAACCTTTACGAACAATGAGTGTTTTGAGTGCTGTAAAATCTTCAATTCCTGTCATATCCGCAATCAAATCATCGTTGGAAGGAAATGGCCCCAAAAATATGTTCAATGAAGTTACGTCTACTATATTGGCTGTGGTTACATAATTGTCATTGTCTATTCCGTTACCATAATTAAGATTTTCTAAATAGGCTTCAAAATTAGCATCGGGTACATATGTTTCATCACAATGTTCGCCATAGGAAGCTGTTGTGTCTTTTAGCCAATCTGGAGTACTTAGATATGAAGCGTTTTCATCATCGACATTGATACAAGTTAGATTTGGATTGTTGGTCGCATCAAAATAGCTGATATTTATAGTATTTCCATTTTGAACATTCAAACTTGTTAATTGATTGTTTTGCACTTCAATTGCTCCCAATGCAGTATTCGTAGAAAAGTCGATATGTTCTAGTAAATTGCCTTGCGCTATAATTGCTGTCAAAGCCGTATGTTGACTTAAGTCTATTGTGGTAATCTGATTGTTACTAAAAATTAAAAATATCAATCCTGTATTATGCGTTAAATCGACAGTTGTGACTTGATTATCACTAAAATTAAGATTGTTTAAAGTCATGAAATCTTCAATTCCCGTAAGGTCTGCTATGTTTTGATTGTAGATTTGTAAGCTCGTTACATTTTCTATATCATCCGTATTTACATAGTCGTCGTTGTCAATTCCATTTCCCATACTCGTTTCATCTCCAATGCTTACTATATTTCCGCTAGCATCATGAGTTTCCAAATAGTTTTCAAAATTATCGTCGGGTACATAGGTTTGCCTACAGTCTTCATTAAAAAATGTATGTACATCTTTAGCTACCCAATAGGTATTGGCATGCGTGACATCATCTACTGAAACACAACTTAAATTCGGATTGTTTGTTGACTTAAAATTAGTTATGCTTGTCGTATTTCCATTTTTTAGATTGATCGTTGTTAAAGCATTGTCTGTAACTTCTACAGTTTCAAGCAATGTATTTAAGGAAAGGTCTAGTGTTTCTAATTGATTGTTGTTGCCTGTAAAATATTCTAAATTGGTATTTTGAGTAAGATCTAGTAAAGTCAATTGATTATTAGCTGTATTCAATGACTGTAATGCTGTATTTGTTGTTATATCCAAACTTGCCAATTGATTGTTACTACAATCTAAATCTGTTAATAGTGTATTCTGACTCAAGTTTATGTTCGTCAACATATTGTCTTGACAGCCAATCGTTGTAATTAAGGTATTTTGAGAAAAATCGAGACTCGTCAATTGATTGTTTCCTATCACAAAATAGCTCAATTGCGTATTTTGAGATAGATCAATCGTTGAAATTTGATTGTCTTCAAGGTATAAATAAGCTATCGCGGTATTATTTGTAAGATCGAGACTTGTTAATTGATTATCATTAACAGCTAAGGTATTTAATAGTACATTTTGAGTCACATCTAGACTTGTAAGTTGATTATCAAAACAATTGAGATCAAATAAGGCAGTATTTGCGGTAACATCTAAATTCTGAATTTGATTGCGAGAACAATTTAAGTTTGTAAGCGCTACAAAATCTTCAATTCCAACGAGACTTACAATTCCTTCATTAGGAACATTTAGATTCGTTACGTTTTCTATATGAATAGTAGCTACAGAATTATCATTTGCAATGCCATTTCCCATACTTGTTGGATCACCTACAAGAACTGTATTTCCAGCTGCATCATGAGTTTCTAAATAGTTTTCAAAATTTGCGTCAGGGATATTTGTCTGGCGACAATCTGTAGTAAAAAATGATTGTGCATCAATATCACTCCATTGATTTGTGGAATAGACTCTATCATCTACTTGAATACAACTTAAGTTTGGGTTATTGGTCGCATTAAAAAAGGTGACATTCGCATTATTTCCATTTTTCACATTTACTGTTGAGAAATCATTATTTCTACAATCTAAATACGTTAGGTTCGTAAGATTACTTAGATCGAGTTCTCCAGTAGTTCCTGAATTATGCACCAATACTTGACGAAGCAATGTATTGTTAGAAAGATCAATAACATCTGTTAGCGTTGGTATTGTGAATGCCCATAATACTTCTAAAGCGGTATTGGTACTTACATCCAGACTGGTCAAACTTGTATTATTAATTCTGATATAATCTAAATTCGTCAATCCTGTTAGATTCACAGAACTAAGGTTTCCATTACTATGTGCTGTAAAACGTTCTAAATTAATAAGGTTTGAAATATCAATCGTAGTATTTGTATTACTTTCAATACGTAATTGCGTTAATCCCACAAAATCTTGAATTCCAGTAAAATCTGCAATTCCTCTTCCGCCAACATATAATTGAGTTACCGTATTGATCGCTGTTGTCGTTACATAATTATCATTTTCAACACCATTTCCCATACTTGTAGGATCGCCTGCAAGAACTTCATTTCCGGAAGCATCATGGGTTTCCAAATAGTTTTCAAAATTGTCATCAGGAATGTACGTTTCGCCACAAGTAAGATCATAACTACTTTGCGCATCTTTTACCCAAATATCAGCTAAATAAGACGCTGTAGGGGCATCTACTTTGATGCAAGTTAAGTTTGGATTTACATCTAATTTACTAGTGGTCAACGCTCCATTGTTTCCGTTTTTTATGTTTAAACGTGTTAATTGATTGGACGAACAATCAAATTCTATCAATTGCGTATTTGAGCGCACATCTAACTCTGTTAATACATTGTCATTGCAATATAACTCCGTTAGTAATACGTTTTGGCTCACATCTAAATTTACCATATTATTAATGCTACAATGCAATTCCGTTAGCAATACACTTTGACTTAGATCTAAGGTAGCAATGTCATTGCTGTAACAATGCAACTCTGTTAATACTGGATTTTGACTTACATTTAAGTTGACGATGTCATTATTGTAACAATGTAACTTTGTTAATACTGCATTTTGACTTAGATCTAAGTTTTCGATGTCACTGTCGAAACAATATAATTCCGTTAGTAATACATTCTGACTTACATCCAAACTTGTTAGTGCATTGTCATGGCAATATAGTTTAGTTAAAGCTGTATTTTGACTTAGATCTAAACTTGTGATACTTGTGTTAGCGCAATCTAATTCTTGCAATCCAGTGAAGGCTTCAATACCTGTTAAATCATCAACACTATTAGTATTACTTACATCTATAACCGTAATAGTTGCTGCTCTATGATTTAATATGTTTGAACCAGCAATTGCTCCGTCTAATTCTGGAATTAGTTGTAATCTTTCTACAAAATTAATGTCGAGAATTTCTGTTAGTGCACAATCTACATCGCTAAGCAACATTGGGTTTACAAAACTCCAGTTCTCCTGTGAGTATACAGGATCATCCACTAATATACAATCCAAATTGGATGATGCATCACCGATAATAATGTCGGTAATATTGACGTTGTTTCCGTTTTTTATATTGAGAGACACTAAATTAGGGTTCGTATCTACTCTTAGGATGGTTAATGCTGAATTTTGAGAAAGGTCTAGTGCGGCAACATTGATTCCAGAAGCATATAACGTTGTTAGGTTGGTATTTGCTGTAAGATCTAAGCTAGTTAAATTGGTGTTTGAACAGTATAACTCCGTTAATAATACATTTTGACTTACATCTAAGCTTGCGATATTATTATTGAAACAATGTAACTCTGTTAGCAACACATTTTGACTTACATTTAAGCTAGTCAATGCATTGTCATTACAATATAATTTGGTTAAGGCCGTATTTTGACTTAAATCTAAACTTGTGATATTTGTGTTAATACAACTTAATTCTTGTAATCCTGTAAAAGCTTCAATACCTGTAAAATCATTAACACTACTACCAGTAATACTTAGAGTAGTTAGTATCGCTGCTTTATGATTTAATATGTATGAACCAGCGATTGCTCCGTTTAGTTCTGGAATTATAGATAATCTATCTCGTAAACCTTCACTAGGAACTTCTGTTGTTGCGCAATCTACATCGCTAAACAAAATAGTATTTAAAGAACTCCAGTTTGCTCGTGAATATGCAGTATCGTCTACTAAAATACAAGATAAGTTGGACTCTGAAGTGCCAATAAAAATGTTGGTAATATTGGTGTTGTTTCCGTTTTTTATATTTAGCGCTGTTAAGTTAGGATTTGAACTTACTCTTAGTATGGTTAATGCTGAATTTTGAGAAAGGTCTAGTTCGGAAATATTGGTACCAGAAGCATTTAACGTTGTTAGGTTGGTATTTGCTGTGAGATCTAAGCTCACTAAATTGGTATTTTCACAATTCAATGTTTCTAACTGTGTAAGCGCACTTAGATTTACGGTAGTAATGTCTGTACCTGCACAATTCAAATTTATTAATGAAGTAAAATCTTCAATTCCTGTGAGATCTAGAATATCTCCAATAAGATCTAATGTAGTTACGTTTTCAATATTTGCTGTAATTACATAGTTATCATTGGCAATCCCATTTCCCATACCATTAGATTCTAGCGCAGTTTCGAAATCAGGATCAGGAATATTTGTTTCCCCACAATGATTTCCAAAGCCAGACAATGTATCTACATCCCAATCTGCAAGAAAACTTGCTGCTGTATCATCTACATTGATACATACTGGATTATGATTGTTTTGTGCTCTAAAAATATTGATTCCACTATTGTTTCCGTTTTTTATATGTATTCCTCGAAATGAATTGTTATTTGCCAACACAGTAGTTAATGCCGGATTTGTATTTAACGAAAGGATTTCAAGCACATTGCGTTCGCATTCTAGTATTTCTAGTGCGGCAAGT
Source organism: Kordia sp. (assembly GCF_050633145.1). Classification (GTDB taxonomy): domain Bacteria; phylum Bacteroidota; class Bacteroidia; order Flavobacteriales; family Flavobacteriaceae; genus Kordia. The sequence goes on from NZ_JBOEFY010000069.1 coordinate 35,288, forward strand.
CCGGTAACATCAATGGTTTGTAATACATTGTCGTTGGCATATAGTGTTCTTAAATTTAGATTGCTCGTTAAATCTAAATGTACCAATTGTAATGCATTGCAATTGAGTTCTTCTAATGCGGTAAAATCTTCAATTCCTGTTAAATCGCTGATGTTAGAAGTGTTTGAAGTGTTTTCACCAGCAGGTCTATTCTGTACATTAAAACTTAGAACGGTTACGTTTTCGATATTGGCAGTCGTTACTAACTGATCGTTTGCAATTCCATTCCCCATACCGTTGGCTTCCAAAAAAGCTTCAAAATTAGCATCGGGAATCGTGGTTGTTTGTGCAATAGCAGTATGACTAATAAAAGTAACTAAGAGAATAAGAAGGAATTTTTGTTTCATTGCAGATTTGTTTTTTGAACAAGACAAACCTACAGGTAAAACCATAAATAATACATAAATAATACTGGACAAAAACTGGACAGTTTTTAGCATCTATTTAATTTTCAGTGAATTAACATAATAAAGCTCGTCTTGTCAATAATCATAGATAGATTCCGTTTTTTCGGAATTTATAATTGGGATTATTTAGTTATTAAAGTTTTCTGGCAATTGTTCTATGATTTGATAGGTACTAAAGTTTAGGAAGTTTCCTGGATGTGCCAATACATTTTGAAGGATGAAAGGCGTATCAGGATTTGTTCCTGAGTATTGACTATTTCCGTCCATATTGGCATCGTCTATTTTATATCCAACAACACTATAGGTTGGTAAGTTTAGAAAGTTTCCAGCATCATTCAATACTGTTGCCAAAATAGTTGGCGCATCAGCAATTCCTCCTACGTATTGAATTGCAATATCTTCATTTGTGTTTCCTGTCCACATGGCAACGATTCCGCTTGGCATTCCAAAGGTCGTTTGTGAATTACTTCCGAATGTAATTGGATTGCTAGTGTTTGTAAAATCTACGGAAGTGGTCACAGAAGTTAACGTAATCGTATTCGCCGTCATGATTCCCAAGTGATTGCGATGTTTTATGGTGATATAGTAATTTCCAGATGGAACGTTGAAATTCAGATTCGAAATTCCGTCTACAGCTACGACATCACCATCACGTTGTAGTAATGCAGATTGACGTGCTTTGATTGCTGTATTGATGGTTGCATCTCTGAGTTCTACAAAAACCCAATCGACAATTGCATCAGCTCCTGTACTATTGAAAACAATAGCATCACAGGTTGCGTTATCACTATACGGACTTGTGGTAGGCAACATTCCTGCAACTCTTAAATCATCGCGCATCAACGTTTCTTCTCCTGTATTTGGATTTAAAGCAGCGCCTTGCAAAAATACTTTTGATGAAATTTGAACATCACAACTGACATCATTGTAAACGGTTTGATCATCTTTATTCGTCCAAAAACTTGTGGAATAGGTAGCATCATCGACGACGACACAGGTTAGATTTGGATTTTCATAAATCTCAAAATTTACAATATTCATATTCGTGCCGTTTGCAGCATTTAAACTTGTCAAGGCATTCGTTTGACAAAACACATATTCTAAGGCTGTATTTTGACTTAAATCTAAACTCGTTATTTGATTTTCTACACAGTCTAATTCTTCTAATAAAAGATTTTGTGATACATCTAAACTTGTAAGATTGTTGTTGTAGCAATATAATGATTGCAGTGCTGTAAAGTCTTCTATTCCTGTGAGATCGGCAATGTTTTGATACGGAATGTTTAGTGTTGTTACTGTTTCTATTTTTGAAGTGAGCACTAAATCATCATTCGAAATTCCATTCCCCATATTATTACTTTCTAAATAGTCTTCAAAATTATCATCTGGCACGTATGTAGTCTCATAACAGTTTTCTCCATAAGAAGATGCATTGTCTTTAAAAGGCCAATTTCCTTGTGAAAAAGCAACATTATCTACATTGATACATTCCAAATTTGGATTTCCAGTTGCATTAAAAAAGATTGGAGGAATGTTGGTGTTGTTTCCGTTTTTGATATCTAAAAACGTTAGTTGATTGTTGCTCACATGAAATGAATAGATTTCTGGGTTTCCAGAGACATCAATACTAGTAAGGTTATTATTTCCAATTCTAATCGTTCTAATTACAAGATTATTGCTGAGATCGATACTGTTTAAACCTGCATTTTCTAACCGCAGTGTTTTTAATGCTGGATTATTGGAAAGATCAATGGTGCCAATTGTGTTGTCATCTCCTCGTATTTCTGTCAATGCGATATTTGTTGTCACATCAATATTTGTAATGTTATTTCCTTCATAATCTAAGGTCAACAATGCTGTCAAACCAGTGATGTCTATGCTGGTTAAGTCATTAAACTCAGCATCAATATTTGTGAGGTTTGTATTTGCTGTCAGATCTAAACTTACCAAGTTATTACTAGAAACGTCTACAGATGTTAAGTTGAGATTGCTTGAAAGATTGATAGCGGACAGTGTATTTGTTTTTGCATTTAAAATTCTTAATGCTTTAAATCCTTCAATACCTGTTAAATCGGAAATGCTTAAGTTTTTCACATCTAAATCTATGATTATGTCTATGTTCGCAGTGGTCACGTACATATCATTTGCAATGCCATTTCCCATGCCATTGTTTTCTAGATAGTTTTCAAAATTAGCATCGGGAACATAGGTTTCATAGCAATGTGCGCTAAAAGTTGCCTCCGTGTCTTTTAGCCAAGTAGCCATATAATCTTCTGTTTCATTGTCTACATTGATACAGGTCAAAGCTGGATTTCCAGTAGCCGTAAACTCAATAATCGCATTATTCCCATTTGCAATATTTAGAAAGTCTAAATTATTATTGTTAGCATTTACTTTTTCTAATATTGTATTCGGAACTAAATCTAATGTTGTTATTTGATTATCTGGAATAGAAAGTTCTTTTAAAGCAGTGTTTATAGTGATATTTACACTGGTGAGATTGTTATTGTCGGCAATTAAATATGCTAAATTTGGACATTGGGTTACATCTAAATTTGGCAAATTGTTTTGAGAGAAGTTTAGATTTTCTAAGACTGTATTTTGGGTAAGATTTATAGAACTTATGCCGTTATTACTACAATTTAATGCAAGTAGATTTACATTTTGAGTAACATTTAGCAGCGTTAAATTATTTCCAAAACAATCTAAATTTACGAGCACTCCGTTATGAATAAGATCTATAGCTGTCAAATTGTTATTCTGACAATACAGATTGATCAAAGCATTATTCTGAGAAATATCTAAGTCAGTAAGCGCGCCATCTTCAATGTGTAGTGTTTCTAAGAGACTGTTTTTACTGAGATCAACACTCATAAATAGATTGTTACTACAGTTTAAAGATTGTAGACTTGTAAAACTTTGAATACCTGTTAAGTCTGAAATATTTAAGTTGGACACGTCTAAAGTTGTGACTCCGGAAATGTTCGTTTTGGTTACAATATCATCATTGGCAACTCCATTTCCCATGCCATTGCTTTCTAAATAGGCTTCAAAATTATCATCTGGCACATAAATACATTTGTTATTATCTGTCATACGACTGCATTGTTGTGGCGCCGAAAAGACACTCATTGTATAGTTAGCAGCATCTATATCATCTGCAAATAGTACAAATTTAGATACGCCAGGTCCTAAATTATAATGCATAATATTATCAGTATTGATCACGTGAGCTAGTTGATGTGTATGTCCTAATTCGTGTAAAGCCACCGATTTAAAATCGTATTGCGACGGATTTGGGATTCCATCTCCGTAGTAAAAATAAATATCGTCATTCCAAGTAATGTCCATTTCTCTGGCAAACGCATTTCCGGTGCCCGAACATATATTTGTGGATCTTGTTACGACTTGTCCAAGGACGCCTGTTGGCAATTCACTTCCATTGTCAAAACGTACAATATTAATTCCGTCATCAGCTACAACGTCCACTGCTGTCGTGTCTCCAAATTCAAAATTGATTCCACTTTCACAATTCCATAAATCAAAAGCTTCTTCAAAGTATGGTTTTGCGTCACTTGTATTAAAGTCATCATGATACGTAAAAGCAAAGCTTCCGTTAGTCGTTTCTATCGTAGTTGGATATGCTACGTTTGAAGTTGAAATCGCATTGGTATGACTGTACGGTATGGTAAGTGTGTCCGTACTTGTTGTTGTTCCATCAGCATTCATGACCTGAATCGTCCCTGTTCCTGCAGTATGTGGAACTTCCACTACGATTGATTCATTACTCCACATAATTATCTGAGAATCCAGCGCGGCAACATGTGTAGCACCTCCGTCATTGGCTCTCGAAAATAATACCTGTCCTGTAGTGGTTCCGAAATCTGTTCCGCTTATGGTAAGCGTAGATTTTGTTCCTGCCGTTATCGTTGTAGGCGCAAAACTTGATATTGTAGGCGCTACCATCAATACATTCATGATTGGAGTTGTTGGTCTTTCTTGAATGATTGCCATTCGTTTGTTGGTAGCTTGTTCTAGTGTAGGATATAAATCGTCTGCAATAGATTGATACCTATCAAATACACCAAATGCTTTGTTGGTTGCACGATCATATTTAATATATCCTTGTGCAGCAGCAACCATTGTATAGGTAGTCTGCTGAATATTAAATGTATGATTGGAGTTTTTAAGAAAAAATACACCTTCATATCCATTCTTTAAGTTTGCTGTACTAGAAACTTCTTGAAGTTGATTGTCAACCTGTCCGCCTTGTGTTTCAATAAAAATTGTCCTTGCGGTGGTTCCTTTTGCATTTTTATATACCGAAATTTCATGAATGGTATATATATTTTGATGCGGCGTATCCCAATAGCTTTCACTGCTGATCACTTTTCCTTCCACAATCAACGTAGCTTCGTTTGTTCTTTCCTGCATCGAAACAGGTTTCATTAATGAATTACATTCTTGGGCTTGAAAATGCAACGAGATGAATAAGGTAAATAGTAGTAGGTATTTTTGTTTCATAGTAAGTTTAGATTAAAACAGTATAAACCTACGGGTAAAACAAGTGATTACAGTTACGTGTTGCTAGACAAAAACTGGACAGTTTTTAATAAATATTTAGTTTTCAGCGGATTGCTCTAAGAAGTGAATTACGTCAACATTTTTATCGAGTGATAATTTTTTTCGAAGTCTGTATTGTGTTTTTAATACACTATCATTGGAAACTCCTGTCATATTTGCAATTTCTTTGGTTTCTAAACTTAGTTTTTTTAGAATTAGAAAACGAATTTCAGATTTTGTGAATTGAAAATTAGCATCTTTTAAACTCGTTAGAAAATCAGGAAAAAGTAATTCAAACTTGTCCCTAAAATGTACCCAATCATCATCGGTCAGAATTTTTAGTTTTAAGATCTCTTGCTTTGCTTTGATACGTTCTTCAGCATTGGTACTATTTTTAAGTTTATTAAAAGCATTTGTAATTTGTTCTTTTTCTCGCACTAATGCTTTATTCTCTAATTCTAGGACACGTTTTTTGTATTTAAAATCTCTTTTCACCAAA
>NZ_JBOEFY010000070.1:0-3445 GCF_050633145.1 Kordia sp.
CTACACAAATCTATACAGGCGATGATAAAGATTTAGACGATTTGCAAGTAACAGGTACAGGCATACAATGGTATGCTGCAGCCACAGGCAATACAACATTACCAAATAGCACATTGTTAGCAGATGGCACTACATATTATGCTAGCCAAACCATAGCGGGTGTGGAAAGTACAGAAAGACTAGCAATCACTGTTAACCGTATCTCAGATAATACACAAAACTACAGTCCTGGAGACACTGTAGCCGATTTAGGAAGCACACCAAGCACAGGAGCTACAGCCACATGGTATACTTCGGCAAGTAGTAGTACAGCTTTAACTAATACAGAAGTTTTAAGTGCAGGTACCTATTATGTAGACGAAACAACACCAGAAATTATAGAAACTTTAGGTTCTGGGTCTTTTGTTAGTCCTTTTGGTGTAGGAGTGCAATCAGATGGTAAAATTGTATTGAGTAGTGGTGCTATATGGCGAATGAATGCAAATGGTACAGGAATAGAAATTTTAAATACTGGGTTTGCTGGCGCTAATGGAATTGCGATACAATCCGATGATAAGATTGTAGTAGCTGATAATATTAATAGCACCATAAATCGAATAAATGCAGATGGTTCAAATACAGAACCTTTGGGTTTAGGGTTTAGTAATCCTAGTGATGTAGCCATACAATCAGATGGAAAAATTCTAGTGGCTGATACTGGTAATAATGCCATAAAGCGAATGAATGCAGACGGTACAGGAGTAGAGAATTTAGGTACAGGATTTAATAACCCTAGAGGCGTAGCAGTGCAATCAGATGGAAAAATCCTAGTTGCTGATACAGGTAATAATGCCATAAAGCGAATGAATGCAGATGGTACAGTAATAGAGACCTTAGGTATAGGGTTTAACAACCCTAGAGGTGTAGTAATACAATTAGATGGAAAAATTCTAGTGTCTGATACAGGAAATAATACCATAAAGCGAATGAATGTAGATGGTACAGGAGTAGAGACCTTAAGTACAGGATTTAATAACCCTATAGGCGTAGCAGTGCAATCAGATGGAAAAACCCTAGTGGCTGATACTGGTAATAATGCTATAAGGCGTATTACAGAAGCCTATACCTCAAACCGTGTGGCAGTTATAGTTGAGCAGCAACCAACACTAGCACCAACAACCACATACCCCACACAAATATATACAGGAGATGATAAAGATTTAGACGATTTGCAAGTAACAGGTACAGGCATACAATGGTATGCTGCAGCCACAGGTAATACAACCTTGTCAAATACCACATTGTTGGCAGATGGAACCACCTATTATGCTAGCCAAACTTTAGGTAGTATAGAAAGTACAGCGCGTTTAGCTATTACCGTTAATCGGATCTCAGATAATATACAAGAGTTTAGTTCTGGTGATACCGTAGCAGATTTAGTAAGTACACCAAGTACAGGTGTAACAGCCACTTGGTATACCACAGCCAGTGACGGTACAGCATTAACAGGAGTAGACGTTTTAAGCGCAGGTACCTATTATGTAGAAGAAATCAGACTAGAGACATTAGAAACCCTTGGTACAGGATTTAGTAATCCCTTTGGTGTTGCTGTGCAATCCGATGGCAAAATTCTTGTTGCTGATAGTAATAATAATGCCATAAAGCGAATGAATGCCGATGGCACAGGTATAGAAGTCTTAGGCAATGGTTTTAATTTCTCTTATTCTATAGCAGTGCAATCGGATGGGAAGGTTTTGGTAGCAGATACATTTAATAATGCCATAAAGCGTATGAATGAAGATGGTACAGGTATAGAAACCTTAGGTTCTGGTTTTCTTAATCCTACTGGAATTGCCGTACAATCCGATGGCAAAATTCTTGTTGCTGATAGTAATAATAATGGCATAAAGCGTATGAATGCCGATGGTACAGGTATAGAAATATTAGGTTCTGGTTTTAATAGTCTTATAGGTGTCGCGGTACAATCCGATGGAAAGATTCTTGTTGCTGATATTGGAGATAATGCCATAAAACGTATGAATGCCGATGGCTCAAATATAGAAACCTTAGGGACGGGGTTTTTAGCCCCTTATAGTGCTGCCGTACAATCGGATGGGAAAATTCTTGTTGCTGATACTGGAAATAATGAAATCAAGCGCATGAATGCAGATGGTACAGGTATAGAGGTTTTAAGTTCCAGTGTCTTTAATCCTTCTAGTATAGCGTTGCAATCCGACGGGAAAATTCTTGCTGCCGATCCAGTTAATAGTAGTATAAGGCGTATTACAGAAGCTTATACTTCTAATCGTGTGGCTGTTACTGTTAGTGAAACACTTAGTATAGACGATGTAGATATTAATAATTCGTTACTACTTTACCCAAATCCAGCTAAAGATAAATTGTTTATTACCACGAGTAATGGATTACTTATAAAAAGTATTACTTTGATAGATGCATTAGGAAGAAATGTATTTACAGTAGATAAACAAAATGTAATAGATGTTTCTAATATTAGTAATGGTGTTTTATTATTAAAAATAAAAACAAATAAAGGCACAATAACTAAAAGGGTTGTTAAGCAATAGAAGTTTAAACACTGAATTTTTACGATTTTTGTGAGCAGCAATCTAGAACATTTAAGTATTTGTTTAAATGTTCTAGATGGACTATTTTTTTCCTATAGGAGATGGTGAAAATGTTCTACTTTATTGGAATTGATAAGAACTTGTAATTACTATGGTATTAGTTTATGATTAGAAAGTTAAATAAAATTATTCATCATTTCAAAAATACCAATGAACTTTGCTAGCTCTTTTTTAACAATTCTTTTTTAATTCGATACAATAAACATTTATTTGCAAACGAATCAGTTCCATCATTCCAATAGTTATATCCTAAAAAATCAACAACTTTCTTTCGATTCCGTATATGAGGGATGCATTGATTCCATTCCCAGTTTTGATAAGAGTCTTTGAGTACTTCAAAGTGATTAGCCATTTCCTGTTGTGTCCATCTTAGAGCTAAACGTCGGCGTTTTAGTTCAGCACCAAGGCTTTGATCGTTTTCATGAGGAAATGGTAAATAACAAGGTTTTTCGGCTTTGAGTTTAATGTTGCAAATGGGCATCACACCATTTTCAGACGTCGCACTCGTTGGCGCATAATGGCGTATTATTCTTAGATGAATTACCTGAATTTAAACGAAGTGTTTTAGAAGTCATGCGACAACCGTTGGAAGACAGAGAAGTCACAATTTCAAGAGCACATTTCACGATTACGTATCCAAGTAGTTTTATGTTAGTCGCAAGTATGAATCCTAGTCCGAGTGGAACGTTTCAAAGACTCTGAAATTCTACATTACAATGCACAAATGAATACGAAGCAAATTCGAAAACATTGCAAATTAGATATAGAAGCGTTGAATTTACTCAAAACTGCCATGGAGCGTTTGAATCTATCCGCAAGAG
>NZ_JBOEFY010000071.1:0-6187 GCF_050633145.1 Kordia sp.
GTTTGGATAGAGAAGGTTGGTTGGGGTGATTCATAAATTCATTTATGTTATTTCAAACTATAATCTTGAACATTACAATTTTCTAATTCGGCTTATATGGAGCTATATTTCCCAAAAAATATAAGAAGCTTCACATAATTTATTCTATTTAAAATAAATTATGGAGATTTATACCAAATAAACTTTAAAACGATACTAAATAATTTGAAATATATTTAGTATTAGAATATATTTATCTTCAATGAAGAAAACGATACTTATTTTATTTGTTTTTTGCCTGTTCACTGTTTTTAGTCAAGAGAAAGCGCAAGATTCTATTTCGCCTGGATTTACAGTAATTAAGAATGAAAAAGAATTTCAAAGTGCTACCGATTATTTTGAAAACTATATAAAGTTTAAAAGGTCAGAACATCAGTTTTCTTCATCCTATTTAAAGCTTGCAGAAAATTACTTAGTATGGTGCAAGAACAATACGTCTGAAAATGAAATTGTTAGAGCAAAGTATTATTTGTTTCATTATTATAATAATCAACTACAAATTGAAGAAACTATAAGACGTGCTGAAGAGTTACTTACTTACGATGCTTTTTTAAAGATGCGAGAGTCTGTTTTTGTGTTGTATGTGTTAAAGTTGGCCTATAATAATGCTGAGCGGTATGATGAATGGCTACGATTATTACCATTTTATCAAGCCCAAACAAGAATCCATGGCAGTGCATTTTCAACGGATAATACAAATGCGATTGATAAAGCTGATAATGGATTTAATCATAATTATGCACATGTTTATTACGACCTAAAAAACTTTAAACAGGCACAACAGTACTTTAAAATGCATTTAAAATATTTGTTAAACAAAGAAGATTTTTATGGAGCTAGTAGCTGTTACAACAATATTGGGTTGTCGTTTTTTAATAATCAAGAATTAGATTCAGCATTGGTCTATTACAATAAATCATTAGTATTATTAGATAGAAAAGTTATTGGTAAAAACTCTAATGTTAGTGGAATGTATTTAAAACATTTTAGAAATTCAATACGTGCCAATATTGCTAATATTTATGTAGAATATGATAAGTTTGATAAGGCTTTACCTTATCACTTTGATGTGTTAAAAACAAGCAAAACCACTCATGAAACTCACCTTGAAATAAAAGCCCATTATGATATTGCATCAATTTTTTATCATAAAGAACAACCCAAAGTAGCTTTGAAATACTTAGATAGTGTTTTTGATATTCTGAAGTATTATAAAAGTACAAGTATTACAGCTAATGCCTTAAATTTAAAGGCAAAATTATACTTGCTTAATGGAAGTAGTAAAAAGGCTAATGCGTATTTTAAAAAAGAAAAGTATTTTAAAGATTCTGTAGAATTAGCCATGGTTAGTAAAAAATATTTGCAAACTGCTGTAAAATTAGACACAAAAGATAAGGTTGACCAGCTTAAAAAAAGTAAGGTGGAGATATATAAAAATCAGCAAATTGACTTTTATCAAAAGTTAGGTATTGGTTTTTTACTCCTGCTTTTAGTAGGATTATTTTTTGTTTACAAACGAGATAGGAGTAAATCTAAAATTATTAATAATCAAAAACAGATGCTTACAAAGTCACTCAGTGAGAAAGAGGTTTTGTTAAAGGAAATACATCATCGTGTAAAAAATAATTTACAGTTGATTTCTGGATTGTTGTATTTACAATCTCATAAATATAATGATAAAGCCATTAGCACAATTGTTAATAAATCTCAAAAGCATATAAATTCTATTGCATTAATTCACGAAATGTTATACAAAAATGATAACATTGGGCTAATAAATATGCAGAACTATATAGAAGAACTTACAAACAAACTATCACAGGTTTCTCATTTGGATAATGTAACACTTGAAATAAACACCAATGCTTTGTCATTGCCGTTAAACTATGCAACAACCATTGGTTTAATAATAAATGAGTTGGTTACAAATTCATTAAAATATGCATTTAAAGATAATGATGGTAAAATTACCATTTTTATGACTGAGGTAAATACTCAAGAAATAAAGTTTGTATATAAAGATAATGGTGTGGGCATGCCATCAATTTCTGAAAAGGAACGATCAAAAACTTTAGGTTTGAGACTTATAAAAATGTTAGCCGAAGAAATTAATGCTCAACTTAAAACAGAAACTATAAACGAATTAACCTATACGTTCAAATTCAAAATAAAAGAAGAAGATGTCTAACGCTATTCACATATATATTGTTGAAGATATAGCCATATCAAGAGCATCCTTAGAAACTATGTTGCTAGCAAATGATTACGAATTATCTGGGTCGTCAGCAAAAGCCGAAGATGCTTGGGAAGAACTACAAAATTCTAAAACCGATTTAATTTTAATAGATATAAATTTAGCGGGTAAAAAGAATGGAGTTTGGTTAGCTCAAAAAATACGCCAATACCTTAATATACCTATAGTTTTTTTAACGGCTTATGGTGATCAAAAAACATTAAAAGATGTTTTAGAAACCAAACCTAATGGCTATTTAATGAAGCCCTATCAAGAACCTGCACTACTTACAACGATTACCATAGCGTTAACTAATTTTTTAAAAAACAAGAAGGAGGCAGTTGATACTGATTCCGCTATACATACGAATGGTTTTATTTTTATTAAAGATCGATTAATGAAGGTAAAGCTTAATATAAAAGATATAGAATTTATAAAGTCTGATGGTAATTATCTTGAAATCTGTTTGAAACATAAAACTCATGTTGTAAGAAGTAAATTATCGAATTTTAAAAAACATTTGCCTGAAGATTTATTCTTTCAATGTCATCAACGTTATGTAGTTAATATCTCTAAAATTAATATTGTAGGGAAAGATTACTTACAAATTAATCAACAAGATATTCTCATGTCTTCAAAATACAGAAAAACGATTGAGTTTGCATTAGGAATTGTTTAGTTCTTCAATGAAATTTATCATAAAAATGTAAGTTTTAGCTTATTGTTTAGTTTATACTTCCCAAAAATGAGTTTAATTTTCACATTTTTTTTGGAATCGTTATAGGTAAATCTAGATTTACTAATGATACTGTTATTCTTTAATCCAGATTTAATGAAGGCAGTAAGCAATAACTAAATTGATTCCCCATGAAACACATTTACAGTATATTACTATTACTTATAGTCAATCAAACCCTTTATGGACAACAAGCATCTGCTTTAAATTTTGATGGTGTCAATGATGCCATTGATTGCGGAAATCCTTCTGCATTAGACATTACAGGTACAAGTCTAACCCTTGAAGCTATTATAACCCTTGATGGTAATGGTACAATAATTAGTAAAGAGCAAAGTAGTGCGGCAGGCTATATTTTAAGACAAGATGCAGATGGAAAAATAAGCTTTTTTATAGGAAGCTCTGGGACTTGGTATGGAGTATCTACCACAATGGCAATCTCTACAGGAGTAAAATATCATATAGCGGCAACCTATGATGGTTCAAACCTAAAAATATATTTAGATGGAGTAGAAACCGCAAATTCGCCAACCACAGCTTCCATAACTAGCAGTACCTCTAATTTAACCATTGGAGATTGGCCTCTTGGTGGTAGAAATATAAATGCCACCATAGATGATATTAGAATATGGAACGTAACAAGAACAATAGCTGAGATTAGTGCTAACATGTCTACGGACTTAACATTGCCACAAACAGGCTTAGTAGCCTATTATAAATTCAATCAAGGTGTTGTAAATGCTGATAACTCTAGCGAAACCACATTATTAGATGCCACATCAAACACCCTAAATGGTACCCTAAATAATTTTGCACTAACAGGAAGCACATCTAACTGGACAGGTATAGCAGTAACCTCAGTACCAACAACCAATTTCACTACACAAATCTATACAGGCGATGATAAAGATTTAGACGATTTACAAGTCACTGGTACAGGCATACAATGGTATGCAGCTGCCTCAGGTGGAGCTGTTATACCAAGTACAACTTTATTAACCGATGGTACAACCTATTACGCTAGCCAAACCATTGCGGGTGTGGAAAGTACTGAAAGACTAGCAATCACTGTTAACCGTATCTCAGATAATACACAAACGTTTAGTGCAGGAGCAACTGTAGCAGATTTAGTAAGTACACCAAGCACAGGAGCTACAGCCACATGGTATACTTCGGCAAATGGAGGTATTGCATTAGCCGATACAGACGCTTTAAGTGTAGGCACCTATTATGTAGAAGAAATAACACTAGAGACTATAGAATCCTTAAGCTCTGGATTTAGTTCTCCTCGAGGAGTTGCAGTACAATCCGATGGAAAGATTCTAATTGCAGATAGTGGTAATGATGCTATAAAACGTATGAATGCTGACGGCACAGGTATAGAAATCTTAGGTTCTGGTTTTAATGAACCTTGGAGTATTTCGATACAACCTGATGGTAAGCTATTAGTAGCAGATACAAATAACCATATAATTAAACGTATGAATGCAGATGGTACAGGAATTGAAGCCTTAGGCTCTGGTTTGTTTTGGCCTATTAGCGTTGACGTTCAAACCGATGGTAAGATATTGATAGCAGATTTTGGTAATGAAGTCATAAAACGTATGAATGCCGATGGTACAGGTATTGAAACCTTAGGGTTTGGGTTTAATTTACCTTACGATGCAGTTGTACAATCCGATGGAAAGATTCTAATAGCAGATGCTGGTAATGATGCTATAAAACGTATGAATGCAGATGGTACCAATATTGAAATATTAGCTTCTGGATTTAGTGACCTTTTCGGCTTAGATATCCAATCCGACGGAAAAATTTTGGCAGCAACAAATTTTACAAGTAATGACATAAAACGTGTAAGTGTAGATGGTACCGTTATAGAAAACTTAGGCTCTGGGTTTAATAGCCCAAGTGGTGTTGCAGTTCAAACCGATGGAAAGATTCTAATTGCTGATAGTGGTAATAATGCTATAAAACGTATTACAGTAGCTTATACTTCTAATCGTGTGGCAGTTGTTGTTGAGGAGCAAGTTACCGCTGTACCAACAACCATATATCCTACACAAATCTATACAGGCGATGATAAAGATTTAGACGATTTGCAAGTAACAGGTACAGGCATACAATGGTATGCTGCAGCCACAGGCAATACAACCTTGTCAAATACCACATTGTTGGCAGATGGCACTACATATTACGCCAGCCAATCCATTGATGGTTTAGAAAGTATAGCGCGTTTAGCAATCACCGTTAACCGTATCTCAGACAATACACAACAATATAATGCTGGTGACACGGTTGCAGATTTAGTAAGCACACCAAGCACAGGTACAACGGCCACTTGGTATACCACAGCCATTGACGGTACAGCATTAACAGATGCAGACGTTTTAAGTGCAGGCACCTATTATGTAGAAGAAATTACACTAGAGACCATAGAAACCTTAGGTTCTGGTTTTAGTAGCCCCTTTGAGGTTGCAGTAGAATCCAATGGGAAAATCCTTATTTTAGATACTGGTAATAATGCCATAAAGCGCATGAATGCTGATGGTACAGGTATAGAAACCTTAGGTTCTGGTTTTAGTAGTCCTACTGGAGTCGCGGTACAATCCAATGGCGAAATCCTTATTGCTGATGTATTTAACAATCTGATAAAACGCATGAATGCAGATGGTACCGGTATAGAAACCTTAGGTTCTGGTTTTAATGTCCCTACTGGAGTTGCAGTACAATCCAATGGCGAAATCCTTATTGCTGATACATATAATCATGCCATAAAGCGCATGAATGCCGATGGTACAGATATAGTAACCTTAGGTTCTGGCTTTAATCGTCCTAGAGGAGTTGCAGTACAATCCGATGGAACAATCCTTGTTGCAGATGGCGGTAATAATTCTATAAAGCGCATGAATGCTGATGGTACAAATATAGTAACCTTAGGTTCTGGTTTTAATGATCCTTATAGAGTTGCAGTACAACCCGATGGAAAAATCCTTGTTGCAGATACTAATAATAGTGCCATAAAACGTATGAATGCCGATGGTACAGATATAGTAACCTTAGGTTCTGATTTTAATTTTCCTAGAGGAGGTGCAGTAGAATTCAATGGAAAAATCCTTGTTGCTGATACTAATAATAATTTCATAAAACGTTTTACAGAAGCTTATACTTCTAATCGTGTG
>NZ_JBOEFY010000072.1:0-19929 GCF_050633145.1 Kordia sp.
TTTATAATTCTATTCATTAGAAGTTATTCACTCGTATTCTCCTATTTATGCATCTTAGATACAAAAAACACTATATAGTAATTAGAGTATTAGAAATATAGTTATTCAAAATACTAAAATTCTTTTAGGGATTAGGAATAGTTATATTTGTAGTATTGCATTTAAATATCATGATTAATAAATAAGAAGAAAAGGTAGTTGTTTAAAACCGTTAAATCATATCATAATACAATCATAAATAAAGGCGTCACTTATATGGCGACTGAGTTTGATAGACGTGCTTTAAGACTCCTAAACTTAATATGTCTTTATGGAGGCGTACTTATTATTCCTGTAGTTTTTATAAAAAAACTTATAGACGAGCAGTATATAGTAATGCTAATCCTTTTACTAGCAGAAACAATGTTTTTCATTGTGATTTATCTAAATTCTATTGGAAAAAATCAAATTGCTTGCCTCATCTTTTTCTTTAGTACCAATACATTATGTTCCGTTGCTGTAGCGCTCGACACGGAACAACTCGAAGTACCATTTATCGCCCTTTCTATAGGAGTTTATAGCATTTTTTTATTGAAAAATAAAACTTGGCGAATTATAAGTTTTACATATTCTTTCGTCACTTTTGCCATTCTTCATCATATTCAAATGACGCAACGAGAATTTGGAATTGTAGGATATATATTAACCTTAGTAGTTTTACTTATTTTTTCTATCGGATTACGATTTGTGAATACGATGCGGAATAAGAATGAAAAAACAATCTTAGTGCAGAATGAAACATTGAAAAATCAAAATGAAATCATTAAAACGAAATCCCAACAATTATTGCAGTTAGAAAAAGAAAAGTATCAACAGGAATTATTGCTAAAACAAAAGGATATGGAAATGGTTTTAGCAAATAATAAAGTTCGTACTCAACTTAACGATAATATTATCAACAAGTTGAAACTAGCGCAGAAAGAAGGAGATCTTGAAAAAAATATAAATAAAGTCATTGTTGAACTTCTTCATCAAAACGAAATTAATACACGCATGAAGCTTATTGAAGAAAACCTAAATGTGGTGAACACAGGTTTCTTGGATAAATTACTAGAAGCACATCCAAACATGACTCGTGTAGATAAAGAACTTTGTTCGTATATAAAGATGGGACTTTCCTCTAAAGAAATTTCAATCATTAGAAACACAACGGTCAATTCGGTAAACGTTACCAAAACGCGACTCCGAAAAAAAATAAATCTTGCGTCAGATATGACAGTTTCTGACTATTTAAAGTCTCTGTAAGTCTACACTTACTACACTTCTCAAAAAACGTTTAAATTTCAAAAAACGTCTTAAACCCTTAATTTACTTAAGTTTTAACAAGTTGTTAATACTTTGTCAACCTGCTTTTTTTTCTCTACTGATGAGGTTTGTGAATATTTGACAAAAATTCTGAGAGCACTACTTACTAATACTTAGTGTCATCTATAAAACAGTTTTTTTAAACCATATATAACATAAACTAATCTACCGTATACATGAAAAAAAAGCTACTATTCATTGTGTTTTTGAGCTTAACGTACAGTTTTTATGCTGCAAAAAATACTGTTGACTACACAACTAAAAAAAGAGCAATAGTTAAAACTGTTGCGCCTACAATTACAGAACAACCTACAGATATTACCATTGACACTAATGAAACCGGACAGCTAACAGTTGCAGCTACAAATCTGGATACAGTTGCCTGGGAATTTTCTATTAATAATGGTACCACTTGGATTCCTGCCATTGATGGCGGAAGTTTTTCAGGAAGTAACACAACCACAATTTCCATTGTATTGGATATGGAAGTCACTGCTGGTTATTTGTTTAGAGCTTTAGTAACAGATTCTGGTGGAGATTCAATATACTCTGACACTGCTTTGGTCACTATTTTGGACTATACAACGATTCCCGATAGCAATTTTGAAACTGCCTTAGAAAATTTAGGCTACGATAATATTTCTGATGACGGACAAGTGCCAACCTATCTCATAAAAGAGCTTACAGATTTAAATGTAGGCAATAGTAATATTTCAGATTTAACAGGTATTGAAGACTTTACAGCGTTAACAGGCTTATCAGTAAATGATAATTCCATCAGTAGTTTAAACTTAATTCATAATACGGATTTAACCTTTGTAAATGCGCGAAATAATGGTTTAACTTCTTTAGATATTACCGGATGCCCAGATATGGGTTTATTGTTATTAGAAAATAACAACCTGACTAGTTTAGATTTGACCAATAATACAATCTTAACACGTGTTTGGGCACAAAACAATAATTTCAACACTTTCAATGTCACCAATAATCCGCTGTTACGCGCTATTGGAATCACCAATAGTAACTTGACAACTTTAGATTTAACAAACAGCATTGCCTTAGAACAATTATATGCCAGTGGCAATTCCATTACAGAAATCGATTTAAGCAACAGTCCAAGTATTCGCATTATAGGAGTGAATAATAATGCATTGAGAACTCTGAATATAAAGAATGGAAACAATACAAATGTTACAACCTTTGCAGTTGCAAATAATCCAAACCTAACCTGTGTTGCGGTTGATGATGTCGCTTATAGTACTGCCAACTGGACAAGTATAGACGCACAAGTTAATTTTGTAGATACGAGCTGTTATACTCAAATTCCAGATACAAACTTTGAAGCTGCATTAGACGCTTTAGGATATGATAACATCTCGACTGATGGACAAATTCTTACTGCAGCGATTGATAGCATTACAACGCTAAATATAATTAACAAATCCATTTCAGACTTATCAGGAATTGAAGCTTTTACAAGTCTGCAAACACTCAGCATTTCCGACAATAGCATCACTAGTATCGATCTTTCAAACTTAACGCAATTGGTGAATTTGTATGCAAACAACAATCAATTGATGGCACTTGACTTGAGTACCAACACTCTATTAGAACTTGTTCACGCAAATGACAATAGTTTGACAAGTTTGAATACAGATAACATATCACAACTTACAGAGCTTTCCGTAAGTGATAATTCGATAAACGCATTAGATTTTACCCAAAATACGCTCATAGAAACTGTAGATGCAAGTAATAATTCGCTATCGAGTTTTTTGCCAACGATGCTAGTTGATTTAGTCACACTAGACATCAGTGGAAATTCCATTTCGCAAATAAATCTTTCTTACAATACCAATTTGGAAGATTTGAATGCACAAAACAATCAACTAGAAAGTATTGATTTGACAAATAATACTGCACTAACAAGCATTCAACTTGATACAAACAGTTTAACTGATGCGACCTTTAAAAATGGCAACAATACCAACATTGCAACTTTTTCAATTACAGGGAATAGTGAGTTGGAATGTGTTCTTGTAGACGATGTTATGTATAGCGAAACCAACTGGACCAATATTGATGCACAAACGATCTTTAGAGATGGTGATTATTGTGAATATACTGCCGTTCCTGATCCTAATTTTGAAGCACAATTATCTAGTTTTGATGATATTCCAGATGACGGACAAGTACCTACAGCGTTAATAGCTACTAGAACTGCATTAAGCGTAACGAATGATAATATTTCAGATTTAACAGGGATAGAAGGATTTACAGCATTGCGAACATTACGCGCTACAAATAATAGTATTTCTACATTAGATCTAAGCTCCAATACAGCATTGCGAACTGTAATTGTGAATAATAACAGCCTTACAAGCATTAACGTAAACGGCTTAACCAGTTTAGAAGAACTAAATCTAGAAAATAACAGCCTTCTTGCTATTGATTTGAGTACAAATACAAGTTTGAGATCATTGTTGGTCAATAATTGTGGGAATTTGCAAAGCATTACCTTTGGCAATAATTCTTTTCTAAATACCATAGAAGCAGAGAATGCAGGCTTAACAAGCTTGAATACAAGTTCACTGACACAACTACAAAATCTTTCCCTCAATAATACGTCGCTACTTTCATTGGATGTATCATCAAATGCTTCCATAAGAGCACTTGCAATTAGCAATACGCCCATAGAATTCCTTAACATACAAAATGGCAACAACACGGATGTTAACAATTTTGACGCGACGAATAATGCCAACTTGTTCTGTGTTTTGGTAGATGATATTGCGTATAGTACAGCCAACTGGACAGCTATAGACGCACAAGTTAATTTTGTAAATACGAGTTGTTATACTCAAATTCCAGATACAAACTTTGAAGCTGCATTGGGCGCTTTAGGATATGATGGCATCTCGGCTGATGGACAAGTTCTTACAGCAGCGATTGATAGCATCACATCTCTAGATGTAATTAATAAATCCATTTCAGACTTATCAGGAATCGAAGATTTTACAAGTCTGCAAACACTCAATATTTCCGACAACACCATCACTAGTATTGATCTTTCATATTTGACGCAATTGGTGCATTTATATGCAGATAATAATCAGCTAACAACTCTTGATTTAAGCTCAAACCCATTGTTGGAAAGTTTACATGCAGACAACAATAGTTTGACGAGTTTGAATACCGATAATATATCACAACTTACAGAACTTTCCGTAAGTGACAATTCGCTATCGAATTTTGTCCCAACGATGCTTGGAAACTTACAAATATTAGACATCAGCGGAAATTCTATTTCGCAATTGAATCTTTCCAACAATACATACTTGGAAGATTTAAATGCACAAAACAACCAACTAGAAAGTATTGATTTGATAGCAAATACTGCACTGAGTAGTATTCAACTTGATAACAACAGCTTAACCGATGCTACTTTTAAAAATGGAAACAATACCAATATTGTAACTTTTTCAATTACTGGAAATAGCGAATTGGAATGTCTTTTTGTAGACGATGCTACATATAGCACCACTAACTGGGCCAATATTGATGCGCAAATGATCTTTAGAGATGGCGATTATTGTGAATATACTGCCATTCCGGATGACAACTTTGAAACAGTACTCGGAAATGAAGGTTTAGACGATGTTTCTGGCGATAACCAAGTGCCTACAATATTATTAGCTACCGAAACACTACTAAACATTAGCGGAGAAAATATAGCTGATTTAACAGGAATTGAAGACTTTCCAAGGTTACGACTTTTAAGAGCCAAAGATAATAATATCACAACACTTGATTTGAGTGCAAATACTTTACTCGTAAATATAGATTTAGAAGATAATAGCATTACAAGCATCAACCTAAACGGATTGACGAGTTTGATAGATTTACAATTAGAAAATAATAATCTGTCCACTATTGATGTGAGTACGAATACAGCACTGGAAGTACTGACACTTGACAATAACTCGAATCTTGCAAGTCTGGATATAACTACGAATACGAGTTTGAGAGCACTTATGGCAAGTGGTTGTACCAATTTAGAAATCATCACCTTTGGTAATAGTACTTTCTTGGCTACAATAGAAGCAAATAATTCTGGGTTGACAAGTATAAATGTAAGTTCATTGACACGACTGAGAAATATTTTCTTAAATAACACGTCGCTAACTTCATTAGATGTATCATCAAATGCTTCCATAAGAGAACTTGCAATTAGTAATACGCCCTTAGAATTCCTTAACATGCAAAATGGTAACAACACAGATATTAACACTTTTTTCGTGATCAATAATGCCAACTTGTTCTGTATTTTGGTAGATGATATTGCATATAGTACTACCAATTGGACGAATATTGATACTCAAATTTCATTTAGTACAACCTATTGTCGCTATACTACAATTCCAGATGCTAATTTTGAAGCTGCGTTGGAAACTTTAGGCTATGATGATATTTCAGACGACGGACAAGTACCTACAGCATTAATTGAAGGCGTTGCAAATCTTTCCATCAACAATCAAAACATAGCCGATTTAACAGGAATTGAAGATTTTACTGCACTTCAAACACTGAATGCGAGCAACAATTCACTGACAACTTTAGATGTAACACAAAATACACTATTAGAATTACTAAACGTACGAGACAATCAACTCACAACCATCGATCTAAGCAACAATACCGCTCTTGAAGATTTAGAAATTGATGCAAATAATTTAGAAAGTTTAGATGTAAGTGCCAATACATTGCTTACTCAAATTGCAGCAGATAACAATTCAATTACAAGCTTAGACTTGACAACCAATACCGCTCTTGAAAATCTTTCTATTACGGATAATGGTTTGGAAACCTTAACGGTTGGAATGAATTCGACACTTAGAGATTTTGAAGTCCAAAATAATACATTAGTTTCCTTAAATCTTGACGGCGCTACTGCGTTAGATTTTATCAATCTATCCAATAATACTTTGGAAACATTGAGTGTTCGAAACGGAACAAATACGAGCATTTCAATCTTTAATGCGACAGGAAATGAAGATCTTACTTGTATTTCAGTAGATGACGCAGCATACAGTACGACCAATTGGACCACTATTGATGCTGCTTCCAGCTTTAGTGAAACCGACTATTGCAGATATACAGCGATTCCAGATTCCTTTTTTGAAACTGATTTAGGAAACTTAGGTTATGATGATATTCCAGATGACGGACAAGTGCCAACTGCCTTAATTGAAGTGGTAACTATACTTGATCTTACCACGAGCCTTTCATTAAGCATTACTGATCTCACAGGAATTGAAGACTTTACAGCATTAGAAGAATTAAATATAGAAGGAAATTCTGTGCCAACACTAGACTTTACTTCAAACTTGAATTTGATCAAATTAAATTGTAAAGCAAGTAATGTTACTTCTATTGATATCACAGATTTAACAGCATTAGAAGAGTTACAGGCAGGTTTCAATCCATATACAACATTAGATGTTTCTACAAACGTAAATCTTAAAAAATTACAGTGTCAAGACTCACGTATAACAATGTTAGATGTAAGCAATCTTCCGTTATTAACCGATTTAAATTGCAGTTTTAGTTCGCTAACCACACTAGATGTTAGAAATGGAAACAACACAAATTTCACAAATTTTAATGCAACCAATATTCCTAACGTAATTTGTATTCAGGTAGATGATGTTACATACAGTACCGAAAACTGGACTAATATTGATGCCACGGCAAATTTTACATCAACAGATTATTGTCGCTATACAACAATTCCTGACAGTAATTTTGAAGCAGTGTTAGACTCATTGAATTATGATGATATTCCTGATGACGGACGCGTACCAACATCATTAATTGAAGGCGTTGCAAATCTTTCCATCAACAATCAAAACATAGCCGATTTAACAGGAATTGAAGGTTTTACAGCACTTCAAACACTGAATGCAACAAATAATTCACTCACAGCTTTAGATGTAACACAAAATACATTATTAGAATTACTAAACGTACGAGACAATCAACTTACAACCATCGATCTAAGCAACAATACCGCTCTTGAAGATTTAGAAATTGATGCAAATAACTTAGAAAGTTTAGATGTAAGTGCCAATACATTACTTACTCAAATTGCAGCAGATAACAATTCGATTACAAGCTTAGACTTGACAACCAATACCGCTCTTGAAAATCTTTCTATTACAGATAATGGTTTGGAAACCTTAACGGTTGGCATGAATGATGTTCTTAGAGATTTTGAAGTCCAAAATAATGCATTAGTTTCCCTAAATCTTGATGGCGCTACTGCGTTAGACTTCATCAATCTATCCAACAATACTTTAGAAACATTAAGTGTTCGAAACGGAACAAATACGAGCATTTCAATCTTTAATTCGACAGGAAATGCAGCGCTTACTTGTATTTCAGTAGATGACGCAGCATACAGTACGACCAACTGGACCACTATTGATGCTACTTCCAGCTTTAGCGAAACTGACTATTGCAGATATACCACAATTCCAAATTCCTCTTTTGAAGCTTATTTAGGAAACTTAGGTTATGATGATATTCCCGAAGATGGACAAGTACCAACTGCCTTAATTGAAGTGGTAACTTCTTTAGATGCTTCAAGTCAAGGTATTACTGATATTACAGGAATTCAAGATTTTACAGCACTACAAACATTAGATGTTTCTTCAAATCTTTTATCAATTATTGATGTCAGCGGAATGCCTAATCTAGAAACTTTTGTTGCCAGTCCTATTTCATCTAGTCTAGAAAGTGTGGATGCTTCCAACACACCAGCCTTAAAATCATTGACGTTGACAGAAAGTTTTGTTTCTCAACTTAATATTACTGGAGCTGTAAACTTAGAAGAATTGAATATTTATACTACAAGCATTTCTAGTTTAGACCTAAGCACTAATACTTCACTAGAAGTTATTATTACCTCCCAATCTTCTTTAAATGTACTAGATGTAAGTAATTTAAGCGCTTTAAGAGAATTAGACGTAAGTCGAAGCAATATTCGCAGTTTAGATTTGAGCAATAATACTGCCTTAGAAATACTTGATGCTTCTAACACTAGTCTTAACAGTTTAAATATAAGAAATGGTAATAATACTGCAATAACATCGTTTGACGTAAGTTTTAATGGTAGTTTAACTTGTATTCAGGTAGATGATGTTACATACAGTACCGAAAACTGGACGAATATTGATGCCACGGCAAATTTTACGTCAACAGATTACTGTCGCTATACAAGCATCGTTGATCCTAACTTTGAAGCTTCTTTAGGAAACTTAGGTTACGACGATATTTCGAGTGACGGACAAGTACCAACTGCCTTAATTGAAGAGGTAACTTCACTAGATATATCTTCATTAAACATAAGTGATATTACAGGAATTCAAGATTTTACAGGACTACAAACATTAGATATTTCCAGCACAAATATTATCAATCTTGATTTGAGTGGAATGCCGAATTTGGAAACGTTAAATATGGCGTCTACTGCATCACTTACTACATTAGATGTTTCTGATGCTACTGCTTTACAAACCATTACTGCTTCAGATTCAAATGTATCTACAATCGATTTAACCAATGCAACTGCACTGGAAGAAGCATTCCTATTCAGAACACAAATTACCACACTTGATATCAGTACCAATACCGCATTAAAACATTTGGAAGCCTATGACAATGCATTATTAACTGGCATCTTAGACTTAACTGCAAATGGAAACCTTGAAATTATCAATGTAAATAATACAGGCTTAAGCACTTTAGATCTTAGAAATGGAAACAATAGTGGCATTACAGCATTTAGTGCTACCTCAAATGCTTCTTTGTTGTGCATTTTAGTAGATGATGTTGCGTATAGCACGACCAATTGGACGAGTATTGATGCTACTACGAATTTTAGTACTACCTATTGTAGTTATACACAAATTCCCGATCCGAATTTTGAAGCTGCGTTGGAAACTTTAGGTTATGATGATATTTCAGATGATGGACAAGTGCCAACTGTTTTAATAGAAGGTATTTCCTCACTAAATGTTAGTTCTCAAAGTATTAGCGATTTCACAGGAATTGAAGATTTTACAGCATTAACATACTTAAATATTGCATTCAATCTAGCAACTACAGTAGACTTGAGTGATAATACACTTTTAGAAGAATTTAGAAGTTTTCGAGGGGCACTTGAATCAGTGAATATATCTAATTGTGCTAATCTAAGGATTTTAAATATAGACGAAAACGCACTAACAACTCTTGATCTTTCAAATAATAGTGCCTTAGAAGAATTGGTGATCAATCGCAATAATATAACAAGTCTTGATGTAACAAATAATATAAATCTAACCAAATTAGAAGCTGCTGGAAATTCTATTGGAACCATAAATTTAAGCACGAATACACTTGTAGAAGTACTTTTCTTATCAGATTGTGGACTCACTACTATTGACCTCAACAACAATGTAAATTTGAGAAATATAATATTATCAAATAACGATATTTCTGCGATCAATCTTTCAAATAATACTGCATTAGAAAACTTTACAATGGAACGAAATCAGCTTATTGCTATTGATTTCTCTAACAATATATTGATAGAAGATATTGACATTCGAAATAATGATATCACAACGTTGCATCTTCCTGATCTTGATTTTCTAGAAGACATTAATATCGAGGAAAACTTTAATTTAAGTTCCTTAACTTTTGGAAATCTTCCTGTATTTCATGAGTTATTTGCCAATGAATGTGCCCTAACAAGTATCGATGTATCGAATCTTCCCACTTTAGAGCGATTAGATCTTAGACAAAATCAGCTCACAGAATTAGATTTGTCGCAAAATATAGCATTAACTAGAGTATATATAAGTGATAACAATTTAAGTTTCTTAACGCTGCAAAATGGAAATAATACGAGTATAACTGATAGTAGATTTAATGCTACAAACAATCCAAATTTAACCTGTATATTGGTAGATGATGTTGCGTATAGTACTGCCAATTGGACGAGTATTGATGCTACTACGAATTTTAGTGACACCTATTGCCGTTACACGCTAATTCCTGACCCGAATTTTGAAGCTGCATTGGAAACTTTAGGCTATGATGATATTTCAGACGACGGACAAGTACCTACAGCATTAATTGAAGTTGTAAATTCGTTGGATGCTTCTAATGCCAACATTAGTGACTTAACAGGAATTAAAGATTTTACAGCACTACAAGCATTAAATGTTTCTGGGAATACTATTGCTGACTTAGACATTAGTGAAATGCCAAACTTACTGTCATTAGAGGCAGTAGCAGCCATTACTTCTTCGTTAGATATATCTAATACACCACTATTAGAAACCGTAAATGTATACGAAAATTCTATGACCATCATCAATCTTACGGGAGCAACAGCTTTAGAAGAATTGTATATATACAGAACACATATTAGCACTTTAGACTTGAGTGGAAGTAATTTATTAACACGATTGATTGCTTTTGAAATGCCAAATCTTACATACATTAATCTTGCAGATGCAGTATTACTGAGAGACTTAGAATTACAAAGAACTCACATGTCAAGATTGGATTTAACATCTAATATATCTTTAGAATCTCTGAACATTTCTGAAACAGAATTAAGAATTGTAAATCTTCAAAATGGCAATAATACCTCCATCACATCTTTTGATGCTAGAAATAATATGGATTTGGACTGTATTATAGTTGATGATGCAGCCTATAGTACTGCCAACTGGAGTAATATTGACGCGCAAGCTAGTTTTAATGAAATGCATTGTCGTTATACACAAATTCCAGATGCTAATTTTGAAGCATATTTAGAAAATCTCGGTTATGATGATATTTCTGATGATGGACAAGTACCAACAGTATTCATAGAGAATATCAATGGTTTGACGATTTCCAATATACCAATTGCTGATTTAACAGGTATTGAAGATTTCACAAACCTTGATAACTTAAGTTTAATAGGTACAAACCTTACAACGCTAAACTTTAGCGCAAACACAAGACTTGAACGTTTACTATTAACAAATAATACGGGCATTACGAGTTTAGATGTGAGTGGAAATACAGCCTTAGATTTCTTAAGTATCAACGGCAGTAGTCTTACAAGTTTAGACCTCACTAACAATCTTGCACTAAATTATTTATCACTAAACAATGTTGATATCACTGCATTAGATCTAAGTATGAATACTGAGCTTGAAAAATTCTTTCTTTCCAATGCGCCAATTTCATCGTTAAATCTGCAAAATGAAAATAATACGAATATCAATCAATTCTCTATAGGCAATACACCAAACTTAACTTGTGTATTAGTAGATGATGCTGAATACAGTGATATCAATTGGTTTGCTGTAGATAACACCATTACATTTAATGAAATGTCATGTGCTAGTAACTTTACAGTAGCTATTAAAATCTTTTTACAAGGTGCAGCACTCAATCCAAATAATGGAGAAGAAAACTTAATGCGAGACGACTTACGCGTAGCTGGTTACATTCCAACGAGAAGTCCGTATGCTGATATGTTATCTTGTGAGAATACAGTATTTAACGCTACAGGAAATGACGCCATTGTCGATTGGATTTGGATAGAATTGAGAGAAGCTACAGACAATACCATTGTTTCTTATTCACGTTCTGCCTTATTACAACGCGATGGTGACATTGTGGATGTAGATGGTGTTTCTCCATTAAACTTCGCTACAGACGAAAATACATACTATATAGTTGTAAATCATCGCAGTCACTTAGGGATTATGAGTACTACTCCGATAACATTTGTAGCGACAAATACTATAGACTTCACTACAAGTTCAACTTATGGAAGCAATGCGCAAACCGCTTCAGGCATGCCATCTGGTGTTGCGGCGTTATGGGCAGGAAATGCAAACAGCGATATGGTCGTGCAATACTCTGGGACAAGTCCAGACACACCAAATATCTTATCGACAGTATTAAACGATCCTGGAAACTTCTTGAATTTCCCAACCTATAATGTCATTGGATATTACGCAAATGATATCAATATGGATGGAATGATTCAATACTCAGGAACCAATCCGGATACGCCGTTCATTCTACAAAATGTACTGGCACATCCTGGAAACTTTCTAAACTTTAGTACCTATCAAATCATAGAACAATTACCACAAAACCAGCAATAATTCAAAACAAAAAAGCGCAATAACTATCCTTTGAAAGCAAACAATAGAGGTATTTAATGATACAATATCTCTATTGTTTATTGATAAGCTAATCAAATTACCAATGCATCTTAAAACCCAAAAAATGCTTCAATCCCTTAAAAAATGGAAGTTTTAACAAGTTGTTAATACTTTGTCAACCTGCTTTTTTTCCGAACGCATGAAGATTTATAAATATTTGTCAAAAAATATAAGAACACTCCTGAATAGTTTTTAAAAACATTCATGCAACAGTTTTTATAACAATCATAATTAAAATAAACTAAAAAACGATGTATAGAAAACTAACAGCTTTACTTCTGTTCTGTAATCTATGGTATAGTTACGGATATACAGAAACTGACAACAATGTAGCATGTGCTTCATTCATTCCAATTCCTGATCCTAATTTTGAAATAGCATTATTTAATTTAGGAATTGACGATATGCCAGGCGATGGACAAGTGCCCATGGGAATGGTTATGATAACGACAGACTTAAACGTGTCCAATCAATTTATCGCTGACTTATCAGGAATTGAGCATTTTGCAGCGCTACAAACCTTAAATGTTTCAGGAAATAATTTGACAAATTTGAACCTAAATGGTCTGCCTCAATTGACACATTTGTATGCGAATGACAATATGTTGAACATATTAGACTTAAGTAACAATCAATCGTTGCAATACATACAAGCTGATAATAACAATCTTTTCCAGATCAACATTCAGAATCTATCTGCATTGCTAGAAGTTTCTCTAAACAATAACAACTTATCAATGCTGGAAATTTTTAACAGCATGAACTTGGAAACACTTCGAGTAACGAATAATATGTTAATGACTTTAGAAGTTTCAGCATTGACAAATTTAAAAACCTTAGATGTTAATGAAAACTCACTCCAAAGCATTTCTCTTGAACCGCTCGTGAATTTGGAAAACTTAGTTATTTCTAACAATCAATTGAGCACAATTAATCTAGGTTTCAATACTGCATTAATAAATTTTGACGCATCCTCAAATCAATTAACAAGTATTGATTTAACTATGAATACTGCATTAAGTACCATTCAGTTAAGCAATAATAACTTGACTTCCGCAAATTTGAGAAATGGTAATAATACCAATATTTCAAGCGTAAATCTAACAAGTAATACTGGGTTAACCTGTGTATTTGTAGATGATACAGCCTATAGTACAAGCAATTGGACAAGTATTGATACACAAACACTATTTACAAGCACAGAGTATTGTAGATACACTATAATTCCCGACATCAATTTTGAAACGACATTGGAAGCTTTAGGCTATGATGATATGTCAAGTGATGGACAAGTGCCAACAGCTTTAATTGAAAATGTAACGGCTTTAAACTTAAGTAGCACAGGAACTGCCAATTTATCAGGAATTCAAGATTTTGCTGCATTAGAAAGTTTTGAGTTGAATGGTGAAACGATTCCAACAGTAGATCTAAGTGCAAACACACAATTAAAAACTGTAGAATTTAATGACTCTACAATCAACACCTTTTTAGTAGACAACAATCCATTGTTGGAAACCATAGAGTTTGATAGCTCTGATGAACAATCGGTAATTACAAATTTAAATCTATCCAATAGTCCTTCGTTAAGAGAATTAGATGCAAATAGTATTGGTTTAGTCAATCTTACCTTACCAAATGACATTCAAAATTTAGAAAAAGTCTTTTTAGAAGGAAACAATTTCGAATCATTAGATCTTTCTGGAGCGACCTCTTTGACTAGGATTTTATTAGGAAATAGTACTGATCTTAACTATTTGAACTTAAAAAACGGAAATAATACAAATGTTACATTAATCAATTTACTAAACACTCCTAATTTGACCTGTGCTTTGGTGGATGATGCAACTTACAGTACGACCAATTGGACTGTGGTTGATAATCAAATTAGTTTCAGCGATACCTATTGTCGTTATACGACTATTCCAGATGCCAATTTTGAACTGCGATTAGGAACGTTGGGATATGATGATATTGCTACTGATGGACAAGTACCAACCGCATTGATAGAAAATGCGCAAAGTATTTTAATCGCTAATTTGGCAATTACCGACTTAACAGGAATAGAGGATTTTACCGCACTACAAACGTTAGAGGCAGATTTTAATAATCTTACAACAATAGACCTCAGTAACAATCTTAATTTAACATATCTTAATGTAAATCGTAACGGTTTAACGAACTTAGATTTAACCGCAAATACATCGTTAGTGACGGTTATTGTTACAGAAAATGAACTCACTGAGTTGGACATCCGCAGTGGTAGCAATACGAATATTTTTGTCTTTAATGCTAGAAACAATCCAAATCTCAACTGCATATTTGTAGATGATGCAGCCTACAGTGCTTCCAATTGGACACAAATTGATGCACATACACAATTTTCAGCCACAGGATATTGTCGTTACACTAGCATTCCTGACAGCAATTTTGAAGCAGCTCTAAACACTTTAGGCTATGATGATATTGCAGGCGACCAACAAGTTCCAACCGCTTTAATTGAAGTAGTGACTTCATTAGATGTAAATAGCAAATCGATAACTAACATGACTGGTATTCAGGATTTTATTGCTTTAACCGAATTGGAAGCAGCTAACAATCCTTTTTCAACGATTAATGTTAGTACACTCACAGATTTGGAAATTTTAAATCTAGATTCATGTCCTATTACCAGTTTAGATGTTTCCAGCAATTTACAATTGAAAAACTTAGATGTTGAAGATGGAGGAAACTTGAACAGTTTAGATTTGACTACGAATACACTTTTAGAAGTACTAGATGCCAATGATGCCAGTTTGTCGAGTATTACTTTTGGGAATTTAACAAGTTTAAAAAACTTATATCTAAACAGTAACCAACTACAATCTTTAGACTTGTCTGCATTGGTGGCCTTGGAAGAAGTTTTTCTCAGAAACAACGCGCTTACATATTTGAATGTCAAAAACGGAAATAATACGGCGATATTGAGCGGAAATTTTGATACAACTCAAAATCCTGATTTATCCTGTATCGTAGTAGATGATGTAGCTTACAGTACGGCCTATTGGACAGCTATTGAACTAAATACTAGCTTTAGTGATACCTATTGCCGCTATACTGCCATTCCTGATTCGAATTTTGAAGCTGCTTTAAATGCGTTAGGCTATGATGATATTCCTGATGACGGACAAGTACCAACGACTTTAATAGAAAATGAGTTGGTATTAGATGTTAGAAATGCTTCCATTGCAGATTTAACAGGAATTGAAGATTTTACAGCCTTAAGGTCCTTACGATTGACAAACAATTCATTGACAAGTATAGATCTTTCACAAAACCTTAACCTTGATTTCTTATGGTGTGATAAAAACTCATTAACAAGTCTTGATTTGTCAAACAATACTGGTGTTCGTTTTATTGCTGCCAGCGAAAATGCGATTACTTCTTTTGATGCAACTGGACTTAGTGAATTGACTAATTTATCAATTTGGACCAATCAACTTTCAAGTATAAATCTAACTGATGCAGTAGCATTAAGAGAACTTGATTTATTTGGTAATTCATTGACTGAATTAGATGTTTCTGAAAATGTTTTATTAAAAGAAATTGGTATTCGAAATAATAGCATATCATCGCTAGATTTAACCAATAATCCAGCATTGACAAGTGTCGATGTTAGAGATAATGGTATGACGCATCTGAATGTAAAGAATGGATTTAATACCAATATCACCAACTTTAGAGCGAATTCTAACAGTAATTTAACCTGCATTCGTGTAGATGATGCAGCCTACAGTACAACCAATTGGACAAACATTGATGCGCAAACAAGTTTCAGTGATACGTATTGTCGTTATACAGTAATTCCAGATCCTAATTTTGAAGCATATTTAGATAGTTTGGGCTATGATGATAGTACTGCAGATGGACAAGTGCCGACGGCGTTGATTGAAGTACTTACTTCATTTACGATACTTCCTGGGAATACTATTTCTGACATTACAGGAATTGAAGCTTTTACGGCATTAGAAGAATTGAGAATTAATCAAAACAACATTACTTCTGTAAACGTAGATGCCAATACAGCTTTAACATTATTGGAGATAAATAGTAATCCTGTAACGAGTGTTAGCGTCAATAACAATCCTGTATTAGATGCTATTCTCATATTAAATACTGAAACTACCATAGCAAGTTTAGACTTAAGCAATAGCCCGTTACTAAGAGATATAGATATTACCAACGCCGGCTTACAAAGCATCGTATTGCCAGAGTTGCCAAATCTTGAAAAAATCTTTATGCCAAACAATAACTTAACAGCTTCTTTAGATCTTTCTGCATCAACACTGATACAACGTGTTGCACTTCAGGGAAATAATCTTTTAGATTTTAATATGAAGAATGGAAACAATACGAATATTTTATCCATTTTTTTACAAAACAATCCAAATCTGACTTGTGTCTTGGTAGATGATGTTAACTATAGTACGACCAATTGGACAGGCATTGATGCGCAAACAAGTTTCAGCGATACCTATTGTCGTTATACAGCAATTCCTGATGCAAATTTTGAAGCTGCTTTAGAAACCTTAGGCTACGATGATATGTCTAGTGACGGACAAGTACCAACCCTATTAATTGAAGGAATAACTTCGCTAGATATACAGAATCAAGCGATTGCTGATTTAACAGGAATTGAAGCTTTTACGGCTTTGACAGATTTACAAGCCAATAATAATCTATTTTCAACCGTAAATTTACATACCAATAGTGCCTTAGAAATCTTGAATTTATCTAATTGTCCACTAACAGAACTCGACTTAAGCAGTTTAGTAAATCTACTAGAAATTGATCTGGTAAATAACAACTTAACAAGTCTGGATCTAAGTAACAACACTGCTTTACTATCTTTAGTTTCTACAGGGAATAGTATTGTATCTTATGATTTACGAAATAATACTGCCTTAAATGAATTGGTAGTTGTTTCTAACGTAGCAGAATTTATCAATATAAAAAATGGCAATAATACAAACATAAGTGGCCATTCTATTTATGGAAGTCCATCTTTATGTGTATCTGTAGATGATGTACAATACGCAATAAGTAATTGGAGTAATGTGCAGTCTTCTAGTATTTTCACTGATAGTTATTGCCGTTATACACAAATTCCAGATGCTAGTTTTGAAGCACAGTTAACCTCACGAGGTTATGATGATATTCCAGATGATGGACAAGTACCAACCTTACTCATTGAAAGTATAACTACGCTTGTCTTAAATAATGATAATATATCAGATGTTACAGGAATTGAGGATTTTGCTGCCTTAACTAGGTTATCACTCAAAGAAAATGACTTTACAACCATTGACTTATCGCAAAACACACTTTTAGAAAGTATCAATTTTGAAGAATCTGATGTGATAAGTATAAACATCTCTAACAATCTGTTGCTTAGAAGCATTGATTGCAACCAATCTGATTTAGCAAATATTGATATCAGCAATGTTCCTTTGTTGAAGTATTTAGATGTTAGTGGGACAGAAGTAGCAAATTTAGACACAAGTAATACGCCATTATTATCAAATTTAGATGTAAGTGGTACGCTAATTTCAGTGTTGGATGTAAGTAACAATCCGTTACTTACCAGCATACGAATAAATGGTACAGATATAGAATCATTAGACCTATCAGTATGTACTAGTTTGATTGAGTTCAGTGCCTTTAATGCTATCAATTTGATGTTTCTAAACATGAAAAATGGTAATAATACCAATGTAATCGATTTTGATACACGTAACTGTAACGTATTGGGTTGTGTCTTGGTGGATGATGCTGTGTATAGTACCACCAATTGGACACAAATCGAAGCTGTAACTAGCTTTAGCGATACGTATTGCCGTTATACAGCAATTCCTGATGCCATTTTTGAATCAGAACTAGGAGCTTTAACCTATGATGATATTCCAGATGATGGACAAGTGCCAACGGCTTTAATCGAAAACGTTATTTCCTTAGATGTTGGTGGCGCTGGTATTGCAGATATCACTGGAATTGAAGCCTTTGTAAGTCTGGAAGATTTGAATGTTGAATCAAATTCATTTACCAATATTGATGTAAGCAATCTTACAAAACTAAAAGAGCTTAGACTGAGCAATTGTCCAATAACGAGTATAGATGTCAGTACGAATATTTTATTAGAAGATTTATTCTTAGAAAATGCGGTCAATTTAGGAGTATTAGATCTAAGCACAAATACACAATTAATAAATCTTGATGCTACAAATTGTGGAATCACAGCTATCACCTTTACCACACATGATAATTTATTGTCTATTGTTGTTCCGCAAAATGAATTAACCAATCTAGATGTATCTTCTTTTAGCGCTTTGGCAGGAATTGAAGTAAATGACAATAACCTAAACTTTCTAAATGTAAAAAATGGAAACAACGGGAATTTAGAAATCATTGATTTCACCAATAACCCAAACCTAACGTGTATTTTGGTAGATGATGCCGCAAACGCGAATGCAAATTGGAGCAGTTTCAAGGATGTTACAGCAACTTACAACGATGTTTCATGCACCAACGATTTCTCATTAGATATCAGAGTCTATTTGCAAGGTGCTGCCTTGAATCGGAATGCAGGTGAACAAAACCTAATGCGAGACGACCTACGTATGGCGGGATACTTACCAACGACGAGTCCGTATGCAGATGCAATTACCTGTGAAGCTACCGTGTTTGATGTTACTGGAGCTAATGCTATTGTCGATTGGATTTGGATAGAATTACGTGATCCTACAAACAACACTATTGTTTCGTATGCACGTTCTGCACTACTACAACGCGATGGAGACGTAGTAGAGATTGATGGCGTTTCTACATTAAATTTTTCTAATCTTGAAGACACCTACTATGTAGCTGTAAATCATCGAAGTCATTTGGGAATCATGACCGCAAATGCAATAACATTCACTATAGGAGCTACAAATTCTGTAAACTTTGCAAGTTTTGGTGATTCTTCGCTATTTGGAAGCAATGCGCGAACTACGTTTGGAATGCCTACAGAAATTTATGGAATGTGGTGTGGAAATGCAAATGGAGATACTGTAATTCAGTACTCAGGAACAAGTCCTGATACGCCAAATATTCTATCAGAAGTATTGAACGATCCAGGCAACTTTTTAAATTTTCCAACCTACAGCGTTACAGGCTATAATACAAATGATGCCAATATGGATGGTGTTATTCAATACTCAGGTACCAATCCTGACACACCATTTATTTTACAAAACGTACTGGCGCATCCTGGAAACTTCCT
>NZ_JBOEFY010000072.1:19967-72459 GCF_050633145.1 Kordia sp.
GGAAACTTCCTAAACTTTAGTACCTATCAAATCATAGAACAATTACCAGAAAATCTAATACAACAATAAACCTACAAACAAAAAAGACAAGTTACATTATTATGAAAACACACAAAATATCAACGTTAGTCCTAATTATCATTGCGTTATTCTCGTACCAAGCAAACGCACAAGATGGATATACTTACACACTAATTGACAATGGTTCATACAACTTTACTATTGCAGCTGTTCCGAATACGAGTTCCAATAATTTTGCTACATCCGTACAAAGTTATGGTTTCACCATTATCCTACCAGATGGTGTTACTGCAAGCATCACTTCCTCTTTAGGAGGTGCTGCTTCTGCTACCTTTTTTGATGGAGGTGCTGTAGGAGAACCTGCTAACGATGGTTATCTAATTACAGAAACCTTAGGAAGTCCAGCATCTTTAACTGCGCCGTCTGCGGGAACAACTTCTAATATTGTGACCATTCAAATCAATGGAGCGCCAACTTCAGGAGGCATGTATATTTTAGAAAACAATTCTGCCTTAGCAACAACGGTAACACCATTAAAAAGTTTCATGCAAGCTGATATGATTGATAATGGAATGGCAGAATTTGTCAATGTTGTGGACCCGAATACTGAAGGAGTTTCGGGAATGTCTTCGTTTGACTTTTCTACACTTTCAGTAGAAGAAACAAACGAATTAGCTACACTTTCTATCTATCCAAATCCTGTAAAAGATATCATTCGCATTACAAATACAAATGTTGACTTGATCAAAGCAGAAATTCTCAATCTAAATGGACAATTGGTACTTTCTAAAGAAAACAACTTAAGCACAATGAATGTGAATAGTTTACAAAGTGGGATATATATGTTAAAACTCTATTCTGAAAAGGCAGAAAAAACGATCAAGTTTATCAAACAGTAAACAGGAAAATATCTAAAGAAAACTACTTTTTATGAGTGTCTATTTTATATAATGGATATAATTGAGAGTTAGTTTATTTTAATTATGGTTGAAAGATGGGGTAGTTCCCATCTTTCTTTTTTTGATATAATCATTACTCTGCAAAATTTACTTCGCAGTTTGTTTTGGGGACTTACAATGATACTATCTATATTAATGAAAATGTAATATTAAAATTCTTATCCTACACTCTAACCTAAAGGACTGTAGTATAAAAGTCTGATTAAGTGATTGGTAGAAAATATGAAAATTTTAAAAGAGGTACTCTTAACGGTACTGAGGTCTTGGAAATGAAGAGTTGTAAAATGAAATAACCCACTCAAAATGAGTGGGTTATTTAGTAGCGAGATCGGGAATTGAACCCGAGACCTCCGGGTTATGAATTCATCTTGGAGTGATCTGAAAAAATGCTAAATAGTTTAAAATCAATTGTTTTTAGGGTGATTAAAGATTGTTAGACTTTATAAAAAGTTATACAAAAGTACAATTTGTTGTACCTATGTTGTACCCAAGTTAATTATGTTCTGTATCTTTAGGAAACAAAACAAAATGTGATGAGTTCGATAAAAGCAGTCCTAAGAAAGAAGCCAAACAAACAAGGTTTGTATCCGATTACGATCCGTATTACCAAAGATAGAAAAACTACGTTTCTCTACACAGGACAATATCTTGACGAGAAATTTTGGGATAATGCAAACTTCAAAGTAAAGAAGTCACATCCAAACTCAGTAAGGCTTAATAACCGTATTGCAAGCAAATTAGCTGATGCAAACGATATTCTGTTAGAATCTGAAAAAGACAACGAAAAAACGTCTGTTAAAACGATTAAAAAGCAATTGATAAAAAGTACGGGACTTGATTTTTTCGCAGTTGCAAAAATGCACCATGAGAATACTGAAAAGCGCAAGAAGTTTAACCAAGTACAATCAGATAAAGGACGAATAAAGATTTTCAAAGAATTTCTCAAACAAGATGAAATTTCTTTTTTAGAAATTGATGTACAGTTACTCAGAAAATTTGAAAATCATCTTTTGCACACCAAAAAAAGAACACCTCGTACCGTTGTGAATTACTTTATCTTGATACGAACAATCTATAATTTGGCAGTTTCACATGCAATAGTCGATAAAAGAAATTACCCATTCGGAAAAGGGAAAATCCAAATTAGAATTCCTGAAAGTAAAAAAGTAGGATTGAGTAGAAAAGAAATACAATTGTTGGAAAATGTTGAAAACCTAAGTGAAGCCCAACAACACGCTTTGAATATTTGGTTAACGAGTTTTTATTTTGCAGGCGTGCGAGTAGGAGATGTGTTAAAACTACGTTGGAATGATTTTAAAGATGGACGTTTGTATTACAGAATGGGAAAGAATGAAAAATTAGTATCTCTAAAGATTCCTGCAAAAGCACAAAACATTCTCAATCTATACAAAAGAAACGATTCTAAAACAATCGACTTGGTGTTTCCAGAATTGCAAGAAGTGAATTTTAAAGATTTAAAAAGACTGCAAATACGTATCAAGACTATTACACGCAATCTTAATCGTCGATTAGAAATGGTGGCAGAAAAAGTGGAGATTGATAAAAAAATGACGATGCACATAGCCCGTCATAGTTTTGGGAATATTTCGGGAGATTCTATTCCAATTCAGACGCTACAAAAGCTCTACCGTCATTCGTCTATCACAACCACGATAAACTACCAACAAAACTTTATGCACAAAGAAATTGATGAAGCATTGGACAAAGTTATTAATTAGCTGCAAACAATATTTTCTTGTAAAATATTTCTTATATTTAAGCAGGATAAATCATAGTTATTTCAGAAATAAATGGAAAAAGAGAAGCTTCCTATATTTGAAACTGTTACTGAAAACGAACCATATGTATCATACGATAAGGATATACCATTTGGGCTTTTTGGTTTTGGAGCGATACGTAGTATGTTAAATCCTAGATATGGATATAGGGATGTAGAAAAGACATATTTTAGACCGAATAATTTAAGAGTTAGATCAGAAAATATCCTTTCTCTCTTAAATAAAGGTAAAATTAATAAAGCAAGAAAAACATTAACAAAGTTAAGCAAAGAGGCTTTCCAAGCTAAGAAAGCTTTATACTATGATATACAAGCTAAAGAAAAAATTGATAATTCAATCAATGATTTAGCAGAAAAATTTGCCCTTAAGTGTATGCTAAAAGAATTCCTGAAAGAACAAAAAAAGAAAAAGAAATCTTCTAAATTTAATATGATT
Organism: Kordia sp.; assembly: GCF_050633145.1. Classification (GTDB taxonomy): domain Bacteria; phylum Bacteroidota; class Bacteroidia; order Flavobacteriales; family Flavobacteriaceae; genus Kordia. The sequence goes on from NZ_JBOEFY010000072.1 coordinate 23,182, forward strand.
ATAGTTGTTCCTTTTTTAGGAAAATCTGAAGATGAGTTATATGAAACTTTAGGGAGTTACGTTTCTAAAAATATAAAAGAAATTTATTTTGCTTCAAAACTTCAAGTTCTTCTTTTATCTAAAGGGAAAGACATCTACTTCTTAGGGTCTGGGAAAAATATCGATAACGAGGTTTTAGAAACTACACAAGTTGAAAAAGAGAATATTTCTTTCGGAAAAAAACTATTCAATATCCTGAAAAAGAATTTATATAATATTATTTGTGGTGATGAAAATAAAACTACAGGGGCAATTTTTGACTTAGATAAAATTCGTAAACTAATTTTTTTAACTTTAAAAAAAATAGGTATAACTTCTTCTCCTATTATTGGTTCAATTTCCGCACTGGCTTTATTATTTGGAGTAGATAAATTCTGCGAAAGAACTAAGTCTTAACATCTTAAAAATGTAAAAGAAACCTCATAAAAAAAGAAGTTGATAAGATGTTGGATAAAGTTATTGGATTTTAACTCATGAATAAATATTCATTTAAAATAATTTTTGCAGACTTGCAGAAGAGAACTCAGTTTGAAGCCAAGACCAATGATGAAAAATTCATAAAGGAATTTATGATTTCATGTTTTGAATTAATTGAGTCAGGATCAAGTAGTCCTGAAAATAGACAAATTGAGGCTATACAAAGAAATAACGCACAATTTAAAAAACGATTTGAGACTTTTTTCAATAAATACGAAAGTACTTTCCCCCAATTACGAGAATTAAAAAGATTCGTTAATAATCTTGAAGAAAATCAAGTTTTTTGGATCTTGCCAGAAAGTATAGTCAATGATGATTTAGGAATAGATATGTTTAGTTATTTAAAGGCAGATCAGGAAGGGCGTAAACGAGAAGATATACTTGCTGAGTATAAGCCAATCAGAAACTTTATGAAGACTTACTCTGTAAAAACTCTTGGTACATATAGACATGGAATTGGGAACAAGCATAAAGATCAAAGGCAATGTCGATTTTGTTCAAAACAAATCTCAGAAGTAACATTTAAGAAAAAAGCACATGCTATTTCTGAGGGATTAGGTAATAAGACTCTTGTTCTCTATGATGAATGTGATACATGCAATAACCAATTTAGTGAAACTATTGAACCAGATATTGTTTCTTTCTTCTCAGTATTGCGTATAATTTTTGATGTTAAAGGTAAAGGTGGGGCTAAAAAAATAAAAGGAATTAATTTTGAAATGTCTAAAAGCGGAAATTCCCTTAACATACTTTTTTATGACATTAAAGACCGTCCCAAAGAAAACCCGAATGAGTACAAAATGACTCTTAGGCTCAAAGACCAGATTAAGTATCAAAATGTTTATCGAATGCTAACCAAATATTTTCTCTCACTGATAGATCAAAATGAATTACAGCACTTTTCAAAAACGATTGATTGGGTAAATGGTAAAATATCAACTAAAAACCTACCTTTGATTTCAAATAGACTGAATTACAACGGTTTTTCTCGGCAACCAATTTTTACATGTTATTTACGAAAAAATGAAGATAAGACATTACCTTATGCTATTGGCAGTCTACAATTTACATGTTATGAATACGTTTTTGTAATTCCGTTTGCTGATTTAGATACTCAACAATTTATAACGCATTCAGAAAAAGAAACTTGGTGGAATAAGTTTACTCATTTTCATACTTCAAATTGGTCAGATATAGATTTTTCGAGTGATGAAAAGTCGCCATTTGTCTTTATTTTAGATGGTAAAGTAAGTTAGAAATTTCTAACAACCTTCAATATATTTAATAAGATTAAGATTGTTAAAAAAGTAATAAATTTCATTAGAATCAATTTTTTATTTATATATTTGATTCAATCTAAAAAGCACTATATCTCCTCAATTTAGTGTTCTACCTAAAAAGTTTTAATAGCCAACTCAATTTTCTATTTCCCAAAATAGAAGATCACATTGTGAATTATTAATATTAAAACTATAAATGCATGTCAGACATTATCAATTCTAACTCGTGTACTACGAGCGAACCTTTAATGAAATTAGAATCAAATGGAACAGCTTCTGTTCTGAATTACAATTTACCACAATCTACTGCTTACAGTGCCATATCGTATGTAGATATGGGAATTCCAGAATCGTATTTTAAACCCAATTTACCCGTAGATGATTTTTGGACTAGAACTGGAGATTTAGAACTACAAGACATTGTACAATTATTATTAGACGAAATAGATCACGCTTCAAATAACTCTTTATTTGGAAATAGTAATCTGTTATACAGAATAGGTGTTATTACAAGAGGAAGAAAACGTTTGTTAGACACTTTATTAGTTGATACCTACGCACAACAACAGCAAAATCCTGATGGAACACCGACAACAGGAGATACTACATTGAATAAAACTGCTCAAGCTAGAATTTTACCTTTAACTGACGAAATTGGTCCCGATGATGATTTCTTTAATGATAGCAACGGAAATCCTGTTGAAATTATAGATAATCCAGATGGAGGTTTTACAGGAACAGGAGGAACTACTACAAACAATCCAACTGATACAAATACTGGAGTAAACTCTACCGATAACACTGCAAATACAGGCTCTGTTTCTCCAACAGATTTAATTTGGCAATTTGGTGATATCAATTTTGGAGATTTAAACTATGATATACCTAGTCTATTTGTATTACGATTATATCATGTAGCTGGAGTTCCATTATTTGAAATTGCGGCAAAAATAAAAAGAGGATTCATGCCTGTATTACGATTAACACCTTTTGGTTTAGTGCGCTTAGAATTTGTACCTGAACCAGAAACGTTACCTCCTTCATTAGAAATCGTATTACACTATAAGATGACTAATTATTTAGGGAATTACGGTGCAGGGAAAACAGTAAAAACATTTAGTCTATTACCAGGTGAAAAAACAAACATTTCTATTCGCTCATGGAAGCGAAGCGAAGTAACACGTAAGCAGGCAGAGAATATTTTAGATTCTTTCAGCGAGTCTAGTGTTGGAGAATTACAAAATATTATAGAGCAAGAAACAGGAAGCGCGAGTTCTTCAGGTTCTGGTTCATCAAAAAATAAGAATAGAAGCTTTAGTGCGAGTCTTAATTTATCATATTCTCCACCATCAACAACAGGCGGTTTTGGAGGCTCATTAGGTTTAGGCTTTGGTTCTTCTTCCGCAAGAGCACGTTCGTTAAATTCAGCAATATCTAATCAAGTCAGAAACTTGGCAAATAGCACCACAAAACAAACTGACAAAGCGGATGCACTCAGAGAAATTCAGGTAAATGTAGAAACTTCTGAAACACTTCAAAATGAGGTTGAAGAAACCATCACAAGAGAATTAGAGAACATTAATAAAAGTAGAGTCTTAAACTTTGTGTTTAGACAATTACTTCAAGAATATATTTCTGTTACACACTTAGATAAAATATCATTATCCTATTATAATGGACAAGAAAATATTGTGGTTGGTTTAGAAGAAATGGATGAGTTCTTAGAAGGATTTTTAGTTGATACCAGAGTAAATGAGGTAAAAGGAAAATTACTAGCTTATTTATGTAATATCAAAGATTACAGAGGAAATGCAACTAATTTTATAGAGGAAGTTCGAGAAGAATTAACTCCTAGTGTTACCATTCCAGAAGGATTTACTCCTTTAACATCGTCTTACATCAGAAAACGCCAAGACTTAGAAATGGAATATGAAGCTTATGCATTTAAAGGAATTATTGTAGATGTAACTAGAAGAACTATCCGAACGGATGCAATTATTGCAGAGTCTTTACTAGGCTATGGAGAAGCTTTAGATTGCTACAATATCAAATTACAAAATGAAGCTGTTAGAGAAGCCATTTTAAACAATGATGAAAAAGTACAGGCAATGAAAATCATTGACCAATTGGAAGATCCAAAATTAAAAGCTGAATTATATAAAAAAGTATATGGGGATTGTTGTGATGTAGCACAAAGCGGATGTAACTGTAATCAACAAATAAATTCGTAAATTATGGAAGATTTATTTGATAATCCTTGGAGTGCAAATAACGCACCTTGGGGCAATATAGAGAAAGATAAATTGTTTAAAGGAAATAATAGTGCCATTGATTTTTTAAAAGATGACAAACCAAATTTTAGTAATTTGGCAGATGCAGCAGAATATTTAGGAAATCAGACTATAGTTATGGAATCCTATTGGAATTTTCAAGATGATAAGTATGATTGGTTTTTTTCTCCAAATTATAATTTAAAGTCAGCTACAAAAAAACCAAGTAAGTTTAATAATTGGAATGATTGGCAGAAATTTAGCTCTAAAGTAAAAAAAACGATAGGAAATCTTGCGGGCTTTAATAAAGATATTACTAATGTTAAAAAAAATGACACAGATTTAGATAAGTTAAGAAAAGCTTATAAGAAGTGGAGTGCTAATTTATATAGTATACATTGGGCTAGTAATTATGGAGGAGCCTGGATGTGTAATGTTTTTGTTGGAGATGCTATGTTTCTATATAAAAGAAGTATTACAAATGCTGGGCAACATTATTACGATCCTGATCAAATCAGTAAGGGTAAAAGTCCATTAAAAGAAATAAATGCCAAAGATGTAAAAAGAGGAACCATAGCTGTAATGCTTAATGGAATACATGTTGAAATTATTACGTCTTTAAAAACATATTACTTTTCAGATAAAGGATTTTGCTCAATAGGTGCTGGCAGGGGAACCAAAAGTGAAACTGGAAGTATAAAATGTGATAGCGGGACCACTTTTGCAGGAACTAGGGAAATTGAAAATACAGATAATAAATATTTCAAATTATGAAACTATTTGGTATACCATATGATAAATTTTTATATCATTTACTTTGCTATGTTACTAATGGTTTATTATGTTTGGGAAGTTATATTTGTTATTGTTTAGTAAAAAGTTCAATAGATTCTAAATTTCTTATTGGAAGTCAAGGATATTCTAACGAATTGGCAATATTTAATATATTTATTGTTTCTTTTTTCTCAACATTTCTAATATATCTAATAAAGAATTACAAATTCCATATCTTATTTATAACCGTGTTACAAATAATACTTTTTGGTGTAGTTATTCAACTATATTATACAGATAGAGGACTAAAATTAGATGGATTTTTTGAAAACTTAGTAGTAACAGTTCCTTACATAATAGCATGTAGCATTTTAATCTATACAGTACAATTATTCTTTGGAAAAAAACTACTATCAAGTTATTACACCCAATAGTTTTTCTAAAGATTGATTTAAAAAGTGTCAAGACATTTACTTTTAATTTAGATGAATGCTTTATTCATCGTACTATACACATTTAATATTTGGACAATTAATACTATTTGTATTTATCGTCTAGAGTAAAATTACACAAAATATACACAGACTTATGAGTACAATAATATCAACTACAAATTGTGGATTGAAGGAACCGTTATCAAAATTTGATGATAATGGAAGCGCAGCTATAATCAATTATAATTTACCACAGGCAATTACCTATGATGCATATTCGTATCTAGATTTAGAATTGTCTGCGAATAAATTCAACCCAAATTTACCGTATGATACATTTTGGGAACGAACAGCAAATTTAGGACTGCAAGAAATAGTGCAATTACTATTGGATGAAATTGATCATGCAGTAAACATTTCACTTTTTGAAAATAGTTACTTGCTATACAAACAAGGCATTATTTCCAGAGGAAAAAAACGATTATTGGATGCTTTATTAGTAGATAGCTATGCACAAGAACAAGCTTCTGATACAACTGGAGATTTAGTAAATAAAACTATTGAATCTAGAATATTACCAGTTATAGACGAAGTTGGTCCAAATGATGATTTCTTTGATGATGGCAATAGCAATCCTTATGAAATTTCAGATAATCCAAGTGGTGGCTCTTCAAGCAATGGAGGAAGCACAACAAACACTTCTTCAAATACAGGAATAAGCTCTTCAGGAAACACTGTAAATACAAATACTGTTTCTCCAACAGATTTAATTTGGCAGTTTGGAGATATCAATTTAGGCGATTTAAACTATGACATTCCAAGTCTATATGTATTACGATTGTATAGTATTGCTGGAGTTCCTTTATTTGAAATTGCAGCAAAAATAAAAAGAGGATTCAAACCTGTACTTACTGAAAATGGTTTTGGCTTGGTAAGTCTTGAATTTATATCACAACCAGAAACTATAACTCCGACGTTAGAAATCGTTTTAAATTTTAAAATGAGAAATCATTTAGGGAATTATGGTGCTGGAAAAGTAATTAAAACTATGAGTTTATTGCCTGGAGAAACATCAAATATCTCAGTCCGTAATTGGCAACGAAATGAAGTTACTAAAAAGCGAGCAGAAAATATTTTAGATTCTTTTAGTGAATCTAGTATGGATGATTTACAGAATACGATTGAAAACGAAAACATACTTGCAAATTCTACAACTCGCTCAGAAACAAGAACGAAGAAAAAACGTAAACGTGGTGGTTTGAACTTAGGAATCGTGAAATTTGGTGGTAGAAGTAGTGCTTCTTCAACAAAATCATTTAGTGCTACTACGGCAAGTCAAGTACGTAATTTGGCAGGAAGTACTTCTAAGCAATCTAGTAAAACAGATGCACTTAGAGAGATTGAAGTCAATGTAGAAACTACCGAGACTTTACAATCAGAAACAGAACAAACGATTGTACGTGAATTGAAAAATATCAATCAAAGTAGGGTTTTAAACTTTACGTTTCGCCAATTATTACAAGAATATATTTCTATAATCTATTTAGATCAAGTTTCTATTTTATTTACCAATGGTAATGATGAAATAGAAGCCAAATTAGAAGATATGGACGATTTGTTAGAAACGGTGCTTACAGATACAGCCGTGAGCGACATTAAAAATCAAATCTTAGCCTATTTATGTAACATAAAAGACTATCAAGGGAATTCTGTGCAATTTGTTGAAAAAATAACAGAAACCTACGCAAATCATCTAGATACATCTAGTACGCCACTAACTTCAGAATATGTGCGTAAACGTACAGACTTAGAAATGGAATATGCAGATCATACAGTTTCAGGAATCATATTCGATGTAACGCATAGAACCATTCGTACAGATGCGCTTATTGCAGAAGCATTATTAGGGCAAGGAGAAACTTTGGATTGCTATAACATCAAACTGCAAAATGAAGCTGTAAAAGAAGCGATATTGAACAATAACGAAAAGGAACAAGCCTTAAAAGTTATTGATTTAATAGAAGATCCTATTGCAAAAGCTGAACTCTACAAGAAAGTATTTGGTGATTGTTGTGATGTACCGCAAAACGGTCTAGGCGGTATTGGAGATTTTCAAATAGCTCCAGATACAGCTAGTGCGTCTATTGCTAATTTAGAAAATGTCGTAGTCTACAATGAAGAAGATAATGATGGTATTGATGAATTCCGTTTTAGAGTTCTCAATGATGAAGATGATATTATTTTAAGTAGTAGCAAAAAATACACGACCAAAGAATTAGCATATACGGCATTGAAAGAAACTGTTGAGCAGATTATCAATGATGAAGGAAATAATATTCAAATCAAAGAGTCTAAGGACAATAGATGGTATTTCACGGTTACAGATATTTATGGAAAAATCATTGGAAAGAAAATGTCATATCCAACAAAAACAGCATGTGAAGAAGCAGTAGGAAAGCTAAAAGAAATCGTAACTAATATTAATTTTTAAGATATGGCAGATGTATTAGAAAATGTTTGGAAAGAAAATATCTGGAAAAATGAAAAAAATGTATGGAATAAAGGAGAAAACAACTTCGATTTATGGAGCAATAATCTTGAGAGTTTTTTAGTTGAAGATGATTATCAATCAAGTTTACCTAGTGATTACACGACTCCACCTCCATATAAATTAGTACCTTATAGTAAAACAGTACCTAATTTAATAAATCAAAAAATTAAGCCTGATTTAAAAAATGTAATTGATGAAGTAAAAAAACTTACATCAGTTGAATTTGGAATAAAAGAAATACCTTTTGGAGATATTGGTAGAAGAATCAGTATGACAACAACCAAAGCTGGCGCTTCAAATATTTCTTGGCATAAAACAGGTAGAGCACTAGACTTGAATCAAGGAACTAGTAGTGCAGTAAAAAAAGGTTTAAAGTGGGTGATTTTAAAAGATAAGGGAAGTAGTCCGACAATGCAATTTAGGTTATATTTAAAAAAGAAATTACTGAACCCACCGGCGCAAGGAACGACAACAACACCAAGCAAGTATGTTGTAAAGCTAACAAAGGCACAAGTTACTAAAGATAAGTTTTATTCATATTATGCTAAGGCGTATGATATAGATTTAATAGACGTTACTGAAATACTTAAAGATTATGGTTTCACTAGAATTGATGCACATAAAGGTTGGCAAAAAAATTCTAATAAACGAGAATGGTGGCATTATGAGAAAAGAGATTCATTGACTATGTACCAAGCTTTGAGGGAAATATACTCAAAAAAAGATTTAGTTAATGGTTACAAAAACATATTAGCAATAAATAGGAATTACTATGGTGCAAGATTAATAAGGGAAGGATTCCCAGAGTCCTTATTAAAATTAATGATTAAACAAAAAACGATTGGAGGACTTTCATTATATTTTAGTGTTGGACCTATTAATAACCAGAAAAGAGATGCTAATATCAAAACAGATATATTGAGCGTTCAACAAGCATTAAAAACGCTTGGTATAGGTACTGTTCCAGCTTCTACTAATGTTTCGAGTGAAATATCAATATTCCAAGGCAAAATTAAAATCAAAAAAACTGGTAAGATTTTAGCAGGTGGCAATACCCATAAAAGATTAGGAAATGTAATAAAAAACAAGAAAACATTTAAAAGCTTAACTTTATATGGTAATTTAGGAAAGAATCAAACCAATTTTCCACAAGATATTATTGAGGTAAAAAAGGCTATAAATATCTGTTTCAAAAAAGGGCTATGTAAGGACTTTATGAAGAATGAACTTTTAGTCAATGATAATTTTGATAATGCTTTTGTTAATGCAATTGTTGGTTTTCAAAAATATATACTAAAAGTAACACCAGACGGTATAATTTCAAAAGGATTAAAAACTCATGATACCATTGCTAAAAAATCTTCAAAGTAAATTTATTTTACTTTTTTATGGAATTTTCATTTTTTTCATTTATAGCTGTACTTCTACTAAAAGTGATAAAGTTTTAAGTTCGGATACACTTAGTTTAAATACAAATTCAAATGTAGAGATATACTGTAATTATCTTTTTGATGAGAAATATTATTCAGAAGATGATTGTGTCTCAAACTGTAAAAAGGAACTTGAATGGATTAAAACAAAATTAGACACAAAGAAATTTAAGGAGATTAATTTGATGAACGACTTAAATTGGAATCCGTATAATGATTTAATTTTTTTTGTTGAAATAAATGATAAAACAGATTTATATAGAGTTAATAATCCTGAAACAGATACTTCAGAAATACTCTTTTATTTAAACGGTTTACCGATTCAAGACTTATATATAAATAAAGTTGATATGGAGGGCGATCAAATATTTTGGTTTAAAATTCCTTTACAAATGTGGTCTTGGGAAGGAGTACTAAGACAAATAAACAATGAGGAAGCAATAAAAGTTTTTGGTAAAGATTACAAAAGGCAATATCCAAGTTTAATGACTTTAAATGGTACAAAAGGGTTTAAAATAACAGTTAAGAACACTCTTTTTAATAATGATTTTGAAAACAATTCAAAAAGTTTAATTCAAGAAAAAGTTTTATCAGAAGGCTATTTTCTTGCCTCATTTGGAGAATAATAAATATTATGCCTTGGAGGTATTTCCAAGGCATAATTTAATGTTTTTTTATATAGTATAATTTGCAGTCAAAACTTCAATTCGTTTTCTCCGTTTTAAACCTGTTTCAGCTTTGTACGCGGATAGTGGTTTTTCAATAGTTTTAGTAAACCACTTATTTTTTATTGAATATTCAGTAAGAATATCAGAACCATACGAACTCAATAGAAATTTTCCTTTGAGATTAGAAAGGGTTTCCAAGAGTCTTTGAAAGTCTTCCCGAGTATAACCTTTATAATGCCCTTGGTTCATATCAATATACGGCGGGTCAACATAATGAAAAGTTTTCTCTGAATCACGAGAAGCAATCACTTTGCACGCATCATTACACTCAATTTCGGTAAATTGGAGTCGGTCAAAAATTTCATCAGTAAACTGCATTTTTTTGTTCTGAAAACCTCGATTTCGTTTTCCGTATTTATCATACGCCCAACTCCCAATTTGAGCAGAAAATCCCATATTGGTTGCTACATAAAATGCCCAAGCTAGATTAAGTTTAGAAAATAAATGAGGCATTCGATACATGGTATAGGCTACGCAATAGGTTGTTCGAGAAAATGGTGTGCTTTCAATTTTTGCTTTTAGATTCTCAAAATTAGTTTGTACGACTTCATAGAAATTCACGACGAGATTATTAAGATCATTTATAACTTCTGATTTGACAGGTTGCTTCGCAAAGAAAATAGCTCCACCACCAAAAAAGGCTTCGGTATAGACTTCATGTTTTGGAATTAATGGGAGGATGGTTTTTATCATGGTTTGTTTGCCACCATAGTATGCAATAGGTGTTTTGGTCATTTGAAAAGAGTAAATAAGAAATAGAGAGAAAAGTTTTAACTAATCTTGATTTTTAGGGCGCAAACGGAAATACAATTGTCTTTTCTTTTGTTTGCAAGCTTTGACTTTAGTTGTTTCCGTTTTTTTGTTTGTTAAAACTGTTGGAATACGCATTAAAAAATCGGTATTTCCTAAAAGAGCTTCACTGTCATTAATATGAACCTCTTGAAGCCATGTGATCATAGGAGAAGAGGCATCGCGCAAGAAAATAAGCGCGCCATGATCTAGTTCAAAATTGCGTTGTTTACAACGCAAATATTTTTGAGCAATAACGTGTTCTGGAACATTCTTCATGAGAAAAAGGATAAAAAAATAAAAAAAACGCCTGCTCCTAAAAGGAATAAGACGTTCTGAAGATGAATGGTTTGTAACAGGTACTTTAATCTCTCTAAAATTTCTCTTTCATCTAAAAATAATGTTCCTTTTTTTGACTGTTTTTCTCTATAACCAAACACACCTTTTTACTTTTTTCTAAAATATGAGTATTGAAAAACCTGTATCCAACAACGCCAAACAAAGGGTTATGCCTAACGAAACAGATGAGGTAATTCAAACAGTCAGAGATAAAGTATTGTCACAAATCCCTGTTGCTAAGATTGAATTACAATACAATATTGAAATTCCTAAATCTGACCGCTTAAAAATTACTAGTAGTCGTATGGCGACGGATATTTTGCGAAGACTTTTTCAACCTAATTCCCTTGAATTGCAGGAACAGTTTTTAATTCTGTTTCTGAATAACAGTAACGAAATTATGGGCTATTTCCCCATTAGTGTTGGCGGTATGACAGGAACTGTTGTTGATGTCCGATTGGTGTTTTCTGCCGCATTAAATTGTGGTGCTGTAGCTTGTATTGCAAGTCATAATCATCCAAGTGGAACTTTAAAGCCATCTGCGGCGGATAAAGCCATTACAAAAAAACTTGGTAGAGCAGGAGAGTTTCTCGATATCAAACTACTCGATCACATCATCGTCACCAAGGAAAGTTATTTTTCTTTTGCTGATGAATCTTTACTATAATCTACCCTATTATCAATGCTTCTGAGTGACCTTATCCCGACCTTTCAACGATTTGCCTTGTATGAAAAAGCAATGCAACCAAAAAGTATTAAAGAGATTATACGTATTGTATTGGATTTAGATGTTTTCACAGGGCAAACTGTAAAATCAATTACAACACAGGAGATTAGAGCATTTTTATATCAACGGAAACAACAAAGAATATGGAGTAATAAAACCTTTCGGAATGCTCGTCAATATTTAAAAACGTTCTTTGATTTTTGTATTATTTACGAATACAGGACAAACAATCCCGTAGAGAAAATTGAAAAACCACGTTTATCCAAACAATTGCCTCGTTGCTTGACCAAAGCACAAGTTCAAACACTTTTACTTCATGTCGATACAGTAGAATGGTATAACGCTTTATCAATGAAACGAAACCAAGCTATTATTCGCACGTTTCTCTTTACAGGCATTCGATTAAGTGAACTCTTATATCTTCGGACAGAAGCCGTCAATTTAGAAGAAAGAGCCATTACTATTATACAAGGAAAAGGACGCAAAGATCGTCTTGTCCCTATCCATCCAATGCTTTTTCCGTATCTCAAAAATTATCTCAATGAAAAAGGAAAACGAAAAAATAAATATTTTTTTAGTAGTGTTCGTTCTGATAATAAACTCACCGAAAAAAATCTGTATGCAGTATTTCAAAAACTACAAAAGGTTTGCAGCTTTAAGGTAACACCACACATGCTCCGTCATACTTTTGGAAAGCTCTCAATAGAGGCAAATCTCAATCCTTTTAAACTCAAAGCCATTATGGGACATGCGGACATTAGTACTACGCAGATTTATGTATATGCTTCACAAGAAAACATTAGAAGCAGTTTTGATAAAATAACTTTAATATAATGGGTGCTTTTCTATCTGTTTTTGTTTTTGAGCGTTTGTTGCTGTCAAATAAATCGTGGTGGTTTTTATATCAGAATGTCCTAATAGTTTTGATAATGTAAAAATATCACACCCACCTTCTAGCATTTGCACTGCAAAACTGTGACGCAATAAATGCGGATAAATATGAATTTTCGTTTGTTTAGAAGTCTTTGTAAAAAGCCTTTTAATGACCTGATAAGACATGCTTCCATCCTTTTTGATAGATACAAAGAAGTAGACACTATTTGTCCCAAAACGTCCTCGTTCTTTCACATAATCCTTTAAATACTTTCCCAATCGACTAAGAATTGGAATTGTACGATCCTTATTTCCTTTTCCAGAACGAATAAAAATGATTTTTTCTTCAAACTGAACATCTGAAAACTTCAAGTTCAGTAATTCCTGTAAACGTATGCCCGTGTAAATAAAAGTTGCAAAGATTGCTAATGCCCTTGCTCTCTCATAAGTATAGCGAAAATTGTAACATTTAAGCCATTCCAAAATAAAAGAGGCTTTTTCTAAGGTAAGATGTTTTGGAATACGTTTCTCTAGTTTCGGCTTTGGGAGTTGTTTTATAGGGTTTTCATCGAGGTATTTTTCAGAAACACACCACTGAAAAAAAAGCCCTAGTGCTGACATTCTGGTACGAATTGTCTTTGCTGACCAATTCTTTTGGCATTGCCCTTGAATAAACCATTGTTTTACAATATGACGATTGATCTCGTTTATAGAAGTAACATTAGTCTGTTTAATGAAGTATTTAAAAACTTCTTTTAGCCAATGAATTGTTCTTGGGGTATTATTTTTGAACGTTTTTTGTTCGAGACAAAATTGAGAGTGAAGGTGATTAATATGCATAATTGAGCGGACTACGGGTAAAACACGTAGATCGCTGAGTGTATGCAATTTTTGTTCAATGTCCTCGCAAAACCGCTTATAGAGTTAAATCTGGAGCCGCCTGCCGGAGTCGAACCGGCGACCTACGGGTAGAAGATAATTCTTAAAAAAATAGAAGTCAATCAAAATGTTTAACTTTGCTATAAGCGTGAACAATAGTAGCGCCTAAAAATATTAAAGTTAAAGCGTTCGCTTTTATTTCGATGTCCGAAAACTGGTAATTTAAACACATCACAGAAGTAAAAAGTAGAATGCTCATGCTGTGGCGTGGGCTGTCTCTATTTGTGATGTGGGTATACCAGTACCTCGGACTCAATAGGTGATTTGTTCCACGCTTTTTTTCATAACATAATTTTTCACTTTTATCGAGGAGCGCGATAAAACAAAAAACATTTTATGATGAAAAAAATTGCTTTTATTGTTCTGATGCTTATTTGCTTTCAAACTGTTCGATGCCAATCTAAACCTAACTCAAAGGAAAAGATATCAAAACTTCAAATTGCAAAAGACTCGATTCCTTTATTTTATGGTTTAAAAGCTGAAAAAATCTTATCTTTTTCTGTCTCACAGGGAAAAGCTTTTATCAAAAAACATGGTATTAGTATTAATGATTATTTCAAAGCTCGTGCGAGAGCAAAAATCTATTTAAACAAAATTCAAATTAAAAAGGATAGTAGCGAAACCATGAGAATTTATGATAGGATTGAGCAGAAGCTTGATATGAAAAAAAAGAATGAATGAATATCTAAAATCTCCTGAAACTATCACAAAGTCAAGTTCTGATAATAGACCAAAACAGAACTTTAGAAAAAATAAGGTAAAAGTCCTTGAAATTAGAAAAGCTGAAGAGGAGGAACGTTTAACTGATTTTTTAGAAGAAAATCAAATAACGAATTCAGAAAGCAGTCGTCAAAAATTAAAACAGCTTCTTCAAGAAAGGCAATCATTTGATGAAAACTTTTCATTAGAAGATTTTTCAGAAGATGAAATTATATCGCTAAAGAGTGATAGCGAAAAAGAGAAGTGGAAAATAAATAAATCAGAAGCTAAAGCTACTGAAGCATTCGTAGATAAATGGGAAGATGAAGGCTTCTCTCAGTATGAAATATTACAAAAACTGCTTAAGGCACATGAAACTAAGAAAATTGTTTTATTGCCGGAAAAACACCAACAGTTTGAGGCGTTTTTAGACCTTATTCAAAATAACAGTTTCGCGGAAGATACTACTACAATTATTACGGTTATTAATCAGTCAAATATTGACTTGTCTTCTCCAAAAGCAATGAACCAAATAGTGTTTGCTATTTTTGAGGATGAGACGATTAGTGAAGCTACAAAAATCAAACTAGGAAAATATTTCAATCTTAAACCGATTTTGACAGGAGACGACTTACGAGATAATTTATTGGTAAAGCAAGCACAAATCTTAAAACGAAAACAACAACAAATACAATTAGATAAATCACTCGATATTTTAGAAGAGCAGACCGTAGTCACTAAAGATAGGTTAAGAGAGCTCAAAACTGCTCTTTTGATGGAAATAGATGAAGAAAAACGGCAAGAGTTACAAAAACGTTATGATGAATTAGAAGAACTGCTCGAACGATTAGAAAAAGACGCAAAATTCAAACAAGAAGAAAAACAACAACTCATAAATCAAGTAATTTCAGATACTATCTTTATTCAAGGTATTTCAGCAGAATTACAAAGCGGAAAAATTATCCTAACTATACCAGACTCCGAGACTAAAGTTTCTGTTCCCGATCATTTCGATAGCAAAGACATTGCTAAAGTAGTTAATGCACATTTGATGTATAATTTATATGAAACGTTTGGACTTGAATCATTTTTGTTTTATCCATCAGATTTTATTGGGGATTATCCGACACAAATGACCTTAGACAGAAATAATGCGTTTCTCCATAAGTTAGGAGTTTCTTATGATAGCTCAATTCTTAAAAAATCAGAGATTAATAAACTGCAAAAACTCTTTGAAAGCCTTATGTTGTCGAATTTTTATAATTCTAATCTAACGCTCAAAGAAAATGCGACAAACAGATTGTTAGAATTGGAAGTATTCACTAATAGAGAGTTGAACCACCAAAAATTAACCAAAAAATTACTTTGGGTAAAACAATTCGGAAAAACTCAAGTTAAAAATGTTGTTTAAATCTATTAGTATCTTAGTTTAAGAAGTTACTTAAAACAATAAAAATTGTGACAAGTAAAGAATAGAAAAATAAGAAAATTCGTAAGAAAAGTTGAAAATAAAAAGGTATTTTTAGTTAGTCAAAAACTAATTATGTCAGAAGGGAAGATAAATTTTACAAGAGATTATGACAAAACAAACGAAATGTTTGTAGATATTGAAAAAAGTAGAAGTATTTGGCCAGGAGAAATCAATCAAAAAAAGCTGATTAAAACACTTACAACAAAATGTTTTGATGAGCCCTTTTATCTTTATGACCAAATAGAGTTAGAAAATAGGATAAAAACTTTTTTTAAATATTTTAAGAAAAATAAATCTAATCGGTTTGTTGCGTATGCAATCAAAGCTAATCCACATAACGCGATACTGAATACTCTAGCAACAAACGGTATTAATTCATTTGATTGCGCTTCTCCAATGGAGATTGTAACGATTCAAAAAATATTTCAAGATCAGAATTTAAGTCCTCCTACAATTTTTTATAACCACCCTGAAAAATCAGTAAGCGACATTAAAGAGTCTATTAAAAGAGGTGTTCATCACTTTACAACAGATACTATTTTTGAAGTTGATAGAATATTTAGCGAACTACAATCAGGGAAAGAATATGAAATAGTCGTTCGAATTTCTCCAAAATTAACTGTTAAATCAGAAGCTCAAATAGCCTTATCTGAAAAATTTGGAGCTACAATTGAAAAAGGGAAAGAAATTATTGAGCATATTGACAAGGCGACAAAACAATCAGGTATGAAAGTAAACATAGGTGTTTCAACACACATAGGCTCACAAAATTTCAGACCTGATATTCATTGTGCTTACATCGAGGAAATTGTAAAAGTGATAAAAGAGACTGATAAGAAAATTACCGTTTTTAACTATGGCGGTGGAATACCAGTAAATCAATTTAAAGGACAAAAAGAGAACATGGAAATCCTTGAAAATTACTTGTCCGAATTAGATAAAATTTCTACGAATCTTATTGAACCTCTTTTGGGTGAAAATGGGAAAATCATCATTGAACCAGGACGAGGTATGGTCTGCACATGTATAGATTTAATGATTCCTATTTCTAGAAAAAGAAAAAGAGATGGAAAATATTATCTGTGGATGCGAGATGGTATTTTCACCTCGTTTAGTGATTATACAATACACAAATGGAAATTTCCTTTTGAAGCCATGAAAAAAAGTGGAAAAAAATTGCGATCAAGAAAGGTTAATTTTACTCTTTTTGGAAGAACTTCTCATGAAAAGGATTTTGTAGAGAATGTTTTCTTACCTAGAAGAACTAAAGAAGGACATTATCTCTGGGTATCCAACGCAGGTGCCTACCACTCTGCGCAAGCAAGCTATTTTGAATCACACCCAGTACATAGGTATGTGATATATCGAAGAGAAGAAGAATTGGCTTATAAACAAAGATTAGTGCAGTTTTTTAAAAGATTGTTAGGTAAAATTCAATTTTGGAACAATAACATTCAATTTTAATTCTTTCTTTTTCGTCTATGCTTAAGTTTATGCTGACGATTTTTTTGGAATGTTTCTATATCAGATTTTAGAAAAACCATGCCGCAACTCAAAGAAACATTTGGTAAATTATAATCATCAATCAATTCGCGCAATCTAGGTCTGCTTATATTGATAAATTTACAAACATCTTTACTACTCATTAAACCTATTTTTTGTATATCCATACAAAAAATTATAAGAAAATTTCTTGACTCAAACACTTACAAATCATAAAGTGTTGTTGAATGACCTTAAATAAAACTCAGTTAACCGAAAAAGACTTTCTAAAAGTGATGAAACATCTTTGCGATGCGAGCAATGTTTTTAGTTTAAAGAAACTTACTAAGGAACAAGAGTTAATATTGTGTTGTATATGTTTGCTTTATGATTGGACTAATAATCAACAAAATAAATAACCATAGAAGAATAATATCAAATATTTTTGAAATATATTAATTCTATGATTTTTAAAGTGGATATGAATTAAGAATTTTTTTCAATGCTTTAGAATTTTGAATATCTAATTTTTCTAAATACTCAATAAATATTTTATTATTTTGCAGATACTCTGGGGCATAATAAACTGACGCTTTATTTTTAGATTCTAATGCATTTAATACTAACTCTACTTTTGTAGAGAACTTATCTACGACAGTATCAATTTGATTAATTATGTCATTATCAAAACCCATAAAAGCGAAAAATTCATGTACAGTATGAAATTTCCAACTTGCTCTTGCATTCTCAAAAAGTGAAAAAATACTATTTATATTTTCATTTTCTTTAACTAATTTTTGAACTAAAGCATAATGTTCCTTATCAAATATATTATTAAAACTTTTGTGATATCTACTAATAGAGAGACTTAATAAATCTAAATATAAAGAGTATTTTTTACTAGGTAAGATTTCATATAAAGGTTTTTTATTTAGCATCGAGCTTTAAAATAAAGCAAGAATATGAATTTGTCAATTTATTTTTTTGTGTTTTGAATTCTTCTAATATTTTTTCTAGTATTTCAAAACTTTTAATTAAAAGAGGTCTTCTTTCACTATCTTTCCTCATCGCACTCATACCAATTCTAAGAGCTTTTAATGCTTCTTTTATTTTTTTCTCTTTATTATTAATATTTAGATGAGCTTCTAGGTATTCTACGTATGCTTCAACATATGCAAATACTGGGTGCTTGTATAGATACTCTTCATATGTCATTGAACTATTTTGATGTTTTGTTTTAAAATTTTCTTTACGCTTATATTTTAGACCGTCATCACCAACTAAATTTTTATATATTTCATTTATATTGGATATTTTTATTAATTTGATAGAGTTAAAAGTGTTTGGTGATTTTCTTGATTCTTTATATAGAATTAAGTCTAGTTTCACACAATAAGAGAAACATAAACTATTAGTTAGAGTTAAGTAGTTACGTCTTGTAAAAGCATCAGTTTTATAATTACTTTCCATTAAAGAATGTCTAGCATCATTACCAAAATTAATGGTTTGATTTACATAATTGATAATTAAATCTAAATTATCTGAATTACCTTTAATAAAAGGGTAAAGAAAATCAATCCTTGAAAGAAAATGAGATGTTTTAAATCTATAATCTTCATTATATAGTTTTTTTAGATTTTTATGCTGTCTGTCGATTTCATCTAAAGCATGATTAGAAAATTTATGACCAACCCTTCTGAATGCCCATAATTTTAAAACATTTAATTCTTGTATAAGAAATTTATCTTCTTTGTTAAATTTATGCGGAAAGTCTTTAAATTTTTCATATTTATTTTCTATTTCTGAAAGTTTTCTTTCACTATACTCAAAAGCTAATTCATTACTATCTTTTTCTTTTTCAGTGTATTTGATAAACATTAGAAGAAAAATGTAAAGTAAGTCATTATAATCATTTCTATTGGTCTTACATTCATGTAGTAAGTCAATAATTTTTTCTAGATCAACTCTTGATTCTTCTGTTTCATTCAAGCTAGCAAAAAGAATCAATCCCTCTACATTATTTTGTAATAGTGATTTCTTTTCTGAGTCAGGAAACTTTTTTCTATTTAGAATAAATAGTGGAGGAATAGTATTAAAAAGGGAGATTACTTTATCATTTCCTCTGTCAAATTCCATTTCTGTCCCCAAACAGCAAAAATTCCATAGCGTCTCTATTATATCAAATGATAATACTGCATCAGAAATTCTAATATCTAGTGCTTCAAATAAATTATTTTTTTCTCCAATATTATTAATTAAAGCTTGAATTTTATTTAATAACTGTCTAGAATTTTTATGTTTTATAGATGAAGCTTCTAATTTTTTAATAAAGTCAAACCTTTCATAAAAAACAGTAAAATTTTCATATACTTCTCTTTGCTTAAAAATTAAAGATGAAACCGCATCTATATATGCTGATTCGTTCAAAAACTTTCGATTAAGACAAGCTAATCTAAAAAAACGATTATATCTATCTTTATCATACTCTAGATTTTGTTTAAGTAAAGTTTTATATACATAAAAACCGAAATAATAAGCATCATTTCTGAAGAATAGTAATTTTTCGCCCTGATGCTTTTTAACTATATTTTTAAGCCAAATCCAATCTTTATGATTTTCTTCTAATAGTAGTTTGATTTTTTCTAAAACCACATATGATTTTGAAGCTGAAGAAAAATATATAAAACGTTTCCCTTGAATATTTTTGTCGTTAAGAATAAATACTTTGTAAATTGCTACTGCATCTAAAAAATCTGCGTAGCTTTTCTTTTTAAATAGGTTATAAATTGAAACAATTCTTTCTCTATCTTCTTCCTGAAATGGATTTAAATTTGAAAAAAACTTTTCTTCGTATTCAACATTTGTTTTGATCAATTTATTATCAACCAATTTTTTAAACCTATCAGAAACACTGATACTATAACCAGATAAAAGAAAATAAAATTCAGAAAAGTTTTCTGAAATGTAAGACTCGATTTTCTCATGATCAACACCATCTAAAATGTTAAGAACCATCTCATAATTTTTTCTGTGAGAATTGAATTGGTTTTTATGTTGATTCAACTCGACTTTATACTCTTTTAAAAGATAGTTTTTATGCTTACTAGTTACAAATAAAGTATCAAGGGCAAAGAATTTATCTGCTCTGATAACTAAATCTTGTTGTAATTTTTTACTTAATGAGATTTCATTTTTATTATACTTTTTGTAAAGTATATCAAATGGGTCAATATATTTTTGGATATCGTATGCGTCAATATTAAAACAAAATTTAATAGTGTTAAAGCACTCATAATCATTTATAATTTGATCAATCTCTTCGGGATCAAGCTGATAAAGTAAAGTGTTTTCTAGTTGCTTTTTCATTTATAAATTTTTAATATCCTCAAAATATACTTTCTGGTATTGTTCTATTTCTAAAGCTGGTTTAATTTTTAATGAAACTTCATCAATTGAAGATGTTATATATTCTGGAATTTTCTTTCGACTTTTCAAAATGTTCTTAGTAATCTTCAAAAACCTGTTATATTGAATAGTAGATTCTCTATTATCTTTACTTTCTTCAATTAGATATAATGTTTGGTTTCTCCATCGTCCCATTATAAAAGAGCAATAGCTTTTATTTGAAGAATCAATTTCGTATCTCTCAATAATAAAGTTTAATTTATCTTCAAGAAATTGGTCATTGTTGAATCCTTGATTAAAACTTGCATTTGTTAATTCAAGAGCATTATTTTTAAAACCTAAAAAACAAATTTGTTTTAGTATTTTAGGATTTTCATTGGTAATTAGTTTCTTAAAATAAAATTCTTCATTTAAAAACTTTATTTCTTTCTTATTTAAATTACTTACTGATAATATATTTAAAACTGAAAATATAATTTTTTCATGTCCTAAATCTAATAATGAATCTAATTTGGAATAATTATTATGAATGAACATTCTGTATGATAAAGGAATTTCTATATTATCATTTGAAGTTAGAGAATTACTCTTTCTATATAGATAACTAACATCTTTTGATTGTATTTGATTAGTGTCAACTATTTTTTTTAAACTTTCAAAAGTATTTACAATTTTAATTTTTGGGATTAATTCTTTTTTTATAATCTTAAAGATCATTAATAAGCCAAAAATAAAAAGACAGAAGAAAAGGATAATAGAAATTTTAACTATCATAAAAGATTGATTAATAATTATTGTGTTCTAGAAATTTTATCATAATGTGAAATAAGATCAGAAGCATATAGTTTTTTATTGTAATAAAGGATACATTTAATTGTTACTGCCCAAATAAATACATATATGAAAACAATAATTGTTCCTATTTCATAAAAAGCTGTATTGAATGTTTCATTTTTTCCGTCTTTATTTATAACTAAAGATAATATTATAGCAAAGAAGGGGAAACCAACTAATAAGTAGATCCATTTAACTAGTCGACTGAATTTAAAAAAGATATTATCAATAACTTCAAAAGCTAATAATAAAGAACTAGAAAAAGCATAATAAAAAAGTTTTCTAGTATTACTTGCATTTTTAATTAAACAATCATAGATATCCACATCTGAGTCATTAGAAAGTTCTTTGAAAGAAGTAATTATTATATCTAAAGATCCTGCTAATAAAAATAACATTAAAAAAAGAAAAAGTCTAGAGTAAAGAAAACCATCTTGTTTAATTGTCTCTGGAACTTGTTGTTGTTCAGTTGTTTCTTTTGCTTTATCATCCAGATTCATAAAAAGTAAGTTTGTCTGCGGTGTTAAAAATTAAAATACCTAAAGTTTTTTAAAGTAGTAATTTTTTTTCAATTATTAAAGAAAAATACTTAAATTATATTTATGTCATTAATAAAATATTTTTATGTTTTCAAACATAAAAATTAATCTAGATAAATAATTACGGTTTTCCTCAATTTGCTATAACAAACTATCAATCATTAGAGAATTTGATTTAAACCAAGTTACACCAGTAAAAACATTTGCTTGTTTTATACTTTCATGGGTACTCCCTAAAAAATGATCTGGATAGGTCATATTTTCTTGAATTCGTTTCATCAGCGTTTCTAAATGTGTTTTTCGCTCTGTTACAGTTAAAACTTGGAAAGTTTGCGCTGTAGTTTCAAGTTGTTTTTGCCAAGAAAGAGACTGTAAAAACTTTTCATATATCTTGTATTTGTAGAGTAAAGAACCTTTTGGAATGGTGTTAAATTGCCCACCAATAGCTTCTTTTCCTGTATCAATTTCTACCATGTAGAGTGCTTCTTTTTGAGTTTTTATATTTTTCAAAATAAAAATCATATCAGGAATAATCGACAATTTATCCATAATCAGTTTGGTTTCTATCAAACTTTTTTTACCGATTTTCTTTTGTCCAGATTCCGTCAAAATAGTTTTGAGTTCAAGCATCGGTAATTGTCGTAAATCAGCTTCTAATTTTATCCAAAAATTAATGAGTTGATACCGATGATAATAATGATTTATAGACGAAAAAGGCTTGGTTACGGTGTATTTAATATACTTATAATTATCACTTTGTTGTTCATTTTGTACAAGCTCAAGTCCTTGTTTAGTGAGGTAGGATAGGTAACCAAAATTGAGATTCTTACTTTTTGGCAATTTAGCTCGTTTTATGTAACCATGTTTATCAAGATATTCTAAGGCATGTTGTACGGCTCTTACTGTATTATTGGGGAATAAATGAAGGTGTATTTGCTCAGTACATAAATATTTGTATCGAGCGAGCCATAAGAGAATGCGAGTGTGTTTGACACTGAGTATTTTCATAAGAGTTTTTCGGGTTTCGGAAGTGGTACAATTGGTTTTGGTATGTTCGGTTGTGTAGAGGCCGTTTTTTGCTTCTTTGACTCAGTTTTAGTGTAATAGGTTTTAAGGGTTTGATTGAGGCGTTTTCTATGCTGTTCTTTATATAGATAATTTGATCCTGTATGCCCTAATAAAAAGCTATATGATTGAATCAAAATCGGTTTAAAACTACCTATGCGAATTATAAATTTTCCTTTTCCGAGAATTGGCACATTTTTACCTCGAAACCCCATCTCTTTACTCATAACTTCAAAATCTTTGGCACTGGTAAATCCACAACATTTGATATTGGTGTTGGCGAGAATACTATTTCGAAGGCGAGTATTTTCGATTTGTTGTAAAAATTGATTTGCAAGTACTAAATGGAGCGAATACTTGCGCGCCTCAGATAAAATTTTATCAAATCTGTCGCTTAGGAAGTTTTGGAGTTCATCAACGACAACAAACCAAGGCTTGCGAAATTGTTCTGGAATGTTGGCTCTTTGCAATGCTTGGGTAGTAAGTTCAGAAATAAGAAATGAACCAAGAATTTTACAGCCAGATTCACCAAGCAATCCTTGACTGGCGTTTACCAGTATGGTGTATCCGTCATTCAGTGATTTTTTAAGGTTAAAAGATGGTTCTTTACAATCAAAAATTTCAGCCAGATAATAGTTGGAAAGTGAGTTCTCAAAACGGGTTAACACACTTGCTTTTGTGATTTCTAAACGTTTTTGGTTAAAATCATGAGCGAAGAAAAGTCGAACGTTCTCATTGTAATGCTGGGCGGCAAGTTGTTCGTATAGCTCACTGGTTGCAGGACGTAAAAACTGCATAAAGTCACGCAAGTTACTGCCTTTGGTATTCAGAAGAACCAAGAGACAATTATAGATTATGCGACGCATGTTCTCACTAAATTCCGTATGAAATATCACAGCAAATGCATTGAGAAGTTCACTGGCTTTTACACTGATAAATGCCTGTTTTTCACGTTCGGGTTTGTCAAAGTATTCGTGAAAGAATGGATTGTAACGAAAGTAATAATTGAACTTCCCGAACTCTGGTGATAAATAGATGATTTTTTCGTCTTTGTGCTTAAAAAATGAGCAATCCTTCACTAGATCGCCATGTGGGTCTAAAACGAGGCACCCCGCCTTATTTTGGCTAAAATGATAGGTCATAATTTTAAGCAGTTCAGATTTCCCTGAACCACTCGCACCAATACAGTAGGTATGACGACATAGGTTATAATATGGGAAAAGAGCTTTGAAACTTTTTTCAAAAAAAAACGTCTGCTCATGATCCAGTTGGGATAAAAATTGAGCCTTATGAAGTCTAAGTTCTGATTCGTGGGTGGATAAAGTCGGCGATTTTTCATCTTCATTTGGAATAGCGGAAAAATACTCTAGCCTCTTTTCTGCAATCTTCAGAACGGGTTTTAACTTTTTACGTTTGGTATCAAAACTGTTCCGAAATTGCCTTTGTATTTCTGACGACATCGAAAACTTAAAATCATGCATACGTTTTAGACGCGTATAAAAATCTTGGTTATAGACTTCTACTAAGTAATCAAACGCCTCATCATTCTCTAATATGATTGATTTTATTTCTTCCATATTGATCTCAAATTCTCCAATATCGAGCGCATTTGCTTTGTCTTTGGACAAAAGAATTTCTAATGGTAATTCACCATAGATTTTTTCTAAAAATTCGGTTTTGTTGATATTAAAAGGTTTCAATGTGCTGTTGAATTATTTGTCTGAGTTGTCTGTTTTCTTCGCAGGTTTTTAAATAGTGCTTTTCCGTAATGATTGAAATATTTTTCGGGTTGAATTTGGGTCTTATTTTCTGAGAAGTTTTCAAATCATTCTCACATTTTCCGAGTTTTTCTTTGAGTTTTTTATTCGTATCTCGAAGCGAAGAATTATCAATATATAAGCCGATAATAAGACCAAAATAAATGAGTGCGCCGATAAGCATAGTTTTGTGTTTTACTGAAAAATTGATTTTTAAAATTTACATTTTGACTGCATTTATACTTCGTTAAGGCTTCATTTAGACGCTTAAAAATGCATGATAAAACGCTCAAAATCCGCATTATTTCTTGCCTCTCTTTACTCTCTCTATCTTAAATAGCCTCTGTGATGATACTCATTCATATTCAATGAATGCCTATCATCTACAACCGCCTCCTCTCCGAGGGCAAACGCCCTTCGTCTGCGTTTGATCCGACAAAGTTGCGCGACACCGAACCCTGTTTCATTAAGTCTTAATGTTTGTTCTTGTTCACATTTTTGGTTCAAAAAAGTGGTTTATTCAACCACTTTTCTGTCCAAATAATCTATCAAAGATTGATAGTCATACATCAGCCCACGACTAGATGTCTTACTGTATTTAATCTCATCACAGTTGCGAAGTTGTTGCAACTTACTCGTCTTTACATTCAGCGTAGCCATAGCCGTTTTTGGACAAACATATTTAGGCTGTTTGTCTGTATTATGAGTTTCTAAGGCATTCTCTACGACTTTTTGTATAGCGTCTAAAAGTTTTGTCTTACTCACTAAGACCATTTCTTTATTATTCATAATATGTGGAATTTAAGGTTCTCCGTATCAAAGACGATTTTAAAAACAGTTGTCCAATAAAAATTTAGAAATTGATACGCCGTTTGGTTTTCCATCATGCCAAGCGGCAAGTAACAATCTATGGTTATATTGGGGTATTTTACTTTTGATATTCCAAAATCATTTATGATTCTTTGGGCGTCATACTTGGCTTTGGTCTCTGCGTCTAATTTTGAATTTATTCTACTTAGTTCTCTCCTTGGAGAAGACTCTAGCATATCAGATAGAAAAATGATTTTGAGCGTGTCTTTATCTCCTGCAAGAGCATGGATTTTTGGAATCGCTTCTAAAATCCTCGTTTGATGGCTCCGCTTTTGACGTGTTTCAAAAGCTTGTAAAACATTAGTGATAAATCGGAACTTGGCTCTAAGTAGTTGTGATTTTTGACGGGTTGTTTCGACTTTCGTTTTTGCTTCTCGTTTAGTTGGATTTTCAAAGACAAATTCCCGTTGATTGGTCACTGATGCGCTGTTATGGAAAAGGTACGACACAATTACTCTGTCATTCGGCTTTTGAATGTGTTTGAGTAAAATTGTTTTTAAAACGGTTTTTTGTTTAGCGATATGATTTTCATTTGCTTTTACTGAACCGCTATAATCTTGGAAGATCAAAACGGTATTTCTTTGTGCCTGTAAACCCATGGAGAATACAAGGCAGAGAATCACTGATAAAATTGTTTTTGTTTTCATAGTTTGGAATTTTTAAGATTGATATAATGTTTCATAATCTGCGGTATCAAGAATGTCTTGATTTGCTGTTGATTTGGTACTTTCAGATTGGATGGTTGTTTTTTGGTTTTGTGGAGTGTCGGGTATTGGTGATTGAGATGCTGTTGGCAGTAACTCGTCTACCTGTGGAGGTGCTGCTTGTAATGAAAGCAGAGCCGTTTTCTTGCCTAAGAAATGACAATACAAACTCATAAGTTCTTGCATTTTTTGCAGTTTATTGAGTTCATGTTCGTACATACTCGGAAAACTAGTAATGGATTTTAAGGCACGCTTTTGTTGTCGGTTCAGCCAATAGACGCGTCCAACAATAATTTTAAAAGCTAACAGCATTGAAGATACCAGCAAAGAAACCAAGCTAATACAGATATATAGCATTCGACCAATAATATTTGTGGTTGGTTTGTCCGTTTGTAACTGTGCTTTGAGTCTGGAAACTTCCGCTTCTTTTTGGTCAATATCCGCTTTAATATTGGGATCATTCGGATTAGTAAATTGAATGGTGTATAAATTGTTCAAATCTTCATTTGCGATGGTGTATTTTTCTTGTCGCTTAGTATTATTGTATTGTTCGTAATTGAGATAGCCCGCACTAGTAACATAAAAAAGCACACAAGCCAAAAACAACCAGTAAATCCAAGGCATATATTTGACTGAACGAGCAAACTTCACAATTGAGTTGTAAAACAATAATCCAAGTAAATAGGAAGCTCCTACCAATACTAAAGAGAAAAAAATAGCCTTCCAAAATTGAAGCCCTAAAACAGTTGTCCCAAGATTAAGGAAGACAATAACTTCAGATATTAACGCACATAGATAAATTAGAATGAGTATCAATAGCATCCCGACTCCATTAGAGAGAGCGGCGAGTACATTTTGCAGTACTGGGATTTCACGGATTTTTTGATTGGTTATTTGTGGCAATTTCTCGGCAAACTTTTTAAAACTTAATTGTTCTCGTAAATCTTGTGTACTGATTTGTCCAAGCTGATTAGCAATACCACTAATTTTGGCAATGAGTTTGGGAGAAGTGCCAGGAATTTCATGTATTTCAGGGCTGAGTGCTACTCTGGAGAGTGCACGTTGCTTAAGAGGTATAAAATTCGTTTTCGGAAGTTCTGAAAATTCAGGAAATGGCACCAGTTGTGGTTCACGATCTTGCTTGTGTATCGGAATGCCTTGTTTGTCTATTTGTGTAATAAAATCACAATATTTGTCTCTCGATTCTGAGAAATTTATATGTACATGTTTGTAATTCCATATCAGTCGTTCAACATATTCCTGTTGTTTCATGTAGAGTGATTGCCACGATTTGAGTAAGTCTTCGGCTTGTTTAAAAAATGATATTTTAACTCGTCTCCCTGCGGTCTTATAAAAGTCGAAGGCAACATTTTTACACTCTGTTATAGTGAGTTTTAAGTAAATACTCAGAACTGCTAAAACAGCCGTCTGCAAGTGACTGAGTGTTTGTTTTGGTTTCATAGAGTTATTTTTTTGGATTTGTGAATGTTTGAATAAAATCGGTATCGAGAAACAAAAAGGCTTCCCATTCTAAATTGCGACGATCAATAAATTTTCGATTATAGCTCTCTCGGAAAAATGGAATCCAATTCTGAAAAGCTTCAATACCTAAACTATCTGCTTGTACTACGATAGTATCAAGTAGGAGTAGTTTTAGTAACAACGGAAGCGTACAACAAAAAAAGGCACCTCTGAATTTCCAGAAATTAGACTCATGCAAGAATTCATAATTTGGAAGTATCAAAAAATCTGCTTCTCTCGGAGCATATTTTAAGAGTAAATAATTTTCTTGCATTAGATCGCTTAAAACTTCGGGCGGATCTTTTGAAAAATATTCTTGGAATTGTTTTTCCCCAAAACGTTTTTTGATGGTTTTTGAAAGTAGATTGAAAGATTGAATTGTTGTTTTCATGGATATTGAATTTTCCATTCAAGCTACAATCGGTGCTCAAAAGTGATAGCGTCTTTTAAATACTATTTAGCGTCTTTCTGGAGCCTAATCCGTCTTTTTTATAGAAAAGTTCCGCACAAGTGTTTTTCCTTGTTCCAGAAATGATAAATAGTGTTCCAAAGATGCTCTATTTTTTGACTTATCAGGCGACCATGAGAAGTGGTCAAAAAGAGTTATAACATAATAGAGTTTGTCCTTTAGAGCTTCTTTAATATCTTCCTCTTCTAAATAATCAGTTTCACTTGTGTAATATTGAGTTTTAAATTCATTTATAGGTTTAAAAAGTGAAGTTTCCCAATCCTCAGGATAGATCATATTTTCTTTGGCGCCGTCCATGATAAAGAAAATGCTATTGGTAATATAATCAACCAATATAACACTACGGGCATAGCCTTCTAAGTTATCTTCAGCAGCTTGTTTTAACTCGGTGTCTATTTGATGAATTTCATCCATTCCAATAATACCCAAGACATCTTTTCGAGCTAAAGGAATACCCGTAAAAGGCTTCACTTTGTGTTTTTTAGGCGTGGAGAGCAGGCGAAACCGTTTTTCTTGTTCCATTTATAGGGAATATTTCTTACTTTTATCTGTATGTCAAGAAACCTACTTAATAAAATAACAGGCAATACATTATGGGTGTATTTTGAAGCTCGAAACTCTCAAGATAACTTTTCTGCGAATGATATTATTCATAAGGTAGAACAGGTGATGAAGCATTTAAAGTTATATTACAATCACTTAAGCATCGAAAAAAATACAATTATTGAAACCAAAATTCAGGCTTATTTTCAAACCACTATTTTTAAATCTTGGATTTTAAATCAGAGTAAAGATTTAAAGGATGTTATTAATACGGATATAGTTAATCGACATAAACGTAATTTTTCAAATCCTACCAAAAAAGAATATCTTGATTTTTATGCAATCTATTGCGGTTTTGCAGGCATCAATGGTTTTATAGCCAATGAGAGTCTCTACAATTGTTTTTTAGTTTCCAGTAATGAAGAAAAATTTCAAGAAAAATCTTTTCTAAAACGCTTAATCTATCCCGATATCGGCGTTGTCAGTACTGATGTGCTACTACAAAAATATCAAGCAAAAGAAGATTTTTACAAACACTATACTGGCTTTTACAATGTTTTCTTTATTGATGAGGTTACTGTTTTTAAAAAGAATCAAGGACAACCACCAAAATTCGAAGTAGCGAATTTTATTTTTGAAAATCACAAAGGAAAGTTTTTTTATAAAGAGCTTGATACAGAAAAACTAAAATATAATGATCTTTTTCCACTAGAAAATTCGCCTAAAAGTAATTTTTACGTGCAGGAAATAGATGTTGATTGGGCATATATGTTTAGTTTTAAACGACCAGATGAAAACGAGGGTATTTTGGATGAATTTTCAATTTTACAGCTAGGCTCAACTCAAGAGGGATATCAACGTTTTGCAGGTATTGGCTTTGCTGTTAGGGTCAAATATCCTTTTGAACTTATTCTTCCTAGGCGAGATTTAGACACTTTAGATGCTAATTTATTTCGTATATGTTCTCCTGTAACCAGTGTCTCAATAAATAAAAAAAATAATACGGAAAGAAATGGAGACGAAATTTATGCAGAACTTTTTAAAAAAGGGAAACTTTTAACCGATACAATAAAGAATGAATTGCCACGTATTGAAAAAATTCTGAGGTTAAAGGCAAACTTATATTATGAAGAGCAGTCATAATATTTTATTTATTAGTTTTTGTGTGTAAATAATAGACAGTAAACCAGAATATTTTTTTATAAAGAAAATTATATCTATATTTTGTAGCTTAAAACTTAACTTTTGTAAGTTATGTTTGCTGAATTTTAAAATAGTTAATGGGCAAAACAACAGTTGGAGATGCATATAAACAAAAAAGAGGAGACCTAAGACACTATGCTGAGGCTGTTGAAATATGTTTAAAAGCTAATGAAGATGATATTATACATATTGAAAATTATGGCGATATATCAACCTTGACTACATCTATTGAAGTAAAAGACCTAGAAGAAGCTATCACTTTAGGTTCATATCAAATCTGGAATACATTAAAGAATTGGGTTGTTGATTTTCAACAATTCAATCAATTTGACAAGCTATTACTGCTTAGTACTTCACCTGTTGTAAGTGATAAAAGTATTCCTGATTGGAATGAAATGACCAAAGAGAATAAACTTAAAAAATTGGTTGAAGCTTCCAACAAGATTAGAGGAAGAAAAAATGCTTCTAAAGAAAAGATCAAACTATTTGATGAGGTATTTAAATTTAATGATTTATATACTAAAAACGACTTATTAGATATACTAGATAGATTCCATATATGTTTGTCAAGCGTTAATGATAAAGAGAAATATCAGGAATTAGAAAAACTTGATTTATTCAAACTTCATACAAAAGCTATGACGAAAACAATTATAAGTGATGTTATATACTTCATTTTTCGTAAAGGTTTGGAAGGAGATGATAAATGGCAAATAAATATTTCTGAGTTGCATAGAGTCTTAAAACATTCAGCTTATAGTACTAAGAAAAAGTTACCAAAGCTACTCAAAAAATATGATGATATTTCCATAGAAGATTATGAAGAAACTGTTTTTGTTGATGAAATGAAGAAAATTGAGTTAGATGTTTCTGAAATTGAACTTGGGATTGGTGATTATTGTAGGACATATGACACAATCATTGATTTAATAGATGAAAATATTCTTTTTGAACAAGACATAATGAATTACAGAAGAGGAGAGCTTTATAGATACCTCAACGGTAATAAGAAATTAATAGAACTAGAGTCTGGCGAAAAAATTCAAAAGTCAAAGAAAAACTTTTTTAATTGTCTTTATAAAATTGATTTGATTGATTTAGAATCTATAGATAATGAAACATTTTTCCAACGGGGAAATATTCATTCAATTGTAGATGATGGTTTATATAGGTGGTTAATAGATGAAGATTGAAAATATTAAAAATATTACAGAGAACCCTTTTTGGTTAAGTAAAACCTTACCATATTTCTTTGAAGGTTATGGAAAAGAAAAACTAGATGTTAATGTTATGTATCTTATTCTACCATTTATCTTGACCAAAAGTATTCGGAATGGAATTTTATTTTCTGCGAATTCTTCAAGTACTTTTGATTCATTGTTTTATGCGCCTGCAAGCAAGGCCAAAAATAAAAAAGATAAAATATTTGAAACTTACAATGAATCATTAATGAATAAAACATCTTTGGTAGTAATTGAAGAAAAATATCATAACTATAAAGAATTAATGAATAAGGTTTTATTAATAGCTTATAATGGGGGGTGTTTTAGTATTAAAAATGCAAAAATTATTCCTCTCAAAATGTATGACTATACAAAAACAAAGGATACAGAAGATTTTCTTTTTGATTATTACAAATGCATGCGCAATTTAGGTGTTGTTTTTGGGAAAGAATCAATTTCAAATCTTTATAGAAAATGTCAAATAAGTAGAATCTAATGAATTGTTACATTAAAGATATTCTCCTTTTTGGAGGAGATAAAGAGAAACGTATAGTACCGCTAAAGCAAGGCTTAAATATTATAACAGGAGCTTCACAAACAGGTAAAAGTGCCTTGATAGAAATAGTAGATTATTGTTTTTGTAGTAAGTTTTCTTCTATTCCAAGAGGTAAGATACATGATTGGACTGAGCTATATGCTATTATTATTGAGAAACAAGGTGAATTTATAATAATAGGAAGAAGGCGTTTTGATTCTGGCGGGAATTTAAATATGTATTGTAATGTTGTAGGAGAATATACTAAAATTGAGGACATAGATTTATCTTATTTTAATAATTCTTCACCTCAAAAACTTACCTCTGTAAAAAAACAAATAGCTCAATTCTTTGGTGTCAATGTTAAGAATACAAATGAAACTCTAAATTCAAAAAAAGAAGGGCATACAGCAAGTATTAGAAACTTAACTTCTTTTATGTTTCAGCATCAAAACTTAATAGCAAGTAAACATACTTTATTTAGTCGATTTGATGACCCGATAAGAAAGAAAGATACAATTAGTCAATTACCTGTTTTTTTAGGTTGGGTAGGAGATAAGTATTACTCTTACATCAGAGAAAAAGAACTACTTCTTGATAAGCAGAATAGATTGTTGAAATTAAAAGAGAAAGAAGAGAAGCAAATTGAAAAGCAAACTAAAGAGTTGAACGCTCATTTCAAAAATTATTATTCAATTATTGGAAAAAGCTTTTCAGCAGCTTATTCAGTTCAAGAATTATTAATTTTAAGAAATCAATTACCTGATTACAATGAAAAAACCTTTGTTAGCGAAACTTTATCAACTAGATATATAGAACAAAAAGAATATAGAGATAAATTAAAGGCTAAACGAGATTTAATTCAAAAGAGAATTGCAAACATAGAATTATATGATAACTACACAGTTAATTACCAAGTCAGTTTACTTGAGCTAAGGGATAAAGCTAAAAAAGGTTCGCAAATAAAAGATAGACAAAGCAATTGCCCGTTATGTGGTCAAGATAGTAGTGAAATTATTGTAGAGGAACTAAAAAAACTACATGAAGCTCGTCAGGATTTGGAGCAGGAATTAAAGAAAACGAAAGATTTTAAAGAAGATTATAGTTCTGAACTTCAAAAATTAAAAATTGAAAAGGACAGATATGATAATGAATTAAGAAAAGTAAATTCACAGATAAAATATCTAGAAAGACAATTTAAAGATATAGAAAGTTTCAAATCTACAAGTGATAGGGCTATATATGCAAAAGCAAAACTCGATTTAATAATTGATAACATTACTAATTCTTCATTATTATCTAATTATGAAGAAGAACTTAAAAATATAAAGGAGGCTATTGATCGACTCAAGGTAGAATTAGGTGTTTTTGATATTGAAAGTAAATTAAATAATGCGCAGAGGTTATTAAATCAAAATATTGGTCAAATATGTTCGAATTTAGATTTTGAAGATAGATTTTTACCCGTTAATTCTCAATTTGATATTAGAGAATTTACTTTTTCAATTTTTGATAATACAAATAAAACACGAGTTCGTCTAAGTGAATTGGGTAGTGGGTCTAATTGGTTAGCCAGCCATATAGGAGTATTTCTAAGTTTTTTAAAACTTTCTACAATTGAAAAAGAATCAAAAATACCAAGCGTATTGTTTTTAGATCAACCAAGTCAAATTTATTTTCCAAATGAACCTTCGATAGATGATAAAAAAAGTCGAAATAAAGAATTTGAAAAAGTAGATAATATATACAATACAATTTTGGATCAAATTGAGGATGTAAAAAAAGAATCTGGTTATTTACCTCAAGTCATAGTGACTGATCATGCTGATTATCTAAATTTAAAAGATGAATATAATTATGAAAGTTATGTAATAAAAAGGTGGTGGGCAGGTCAAGAAGAAGAGGCTTTGATATAACTTTTAATAGAAAATATAAACACAAAAATAAGAAAGGTTGAATATAAAAATTAATAAAAATATAGTTTCACTAAATGTGATTAATGAGAATCTCATTAAACCATATAAAAAACTACTATTAGAAAAAAAAACAGTCTTAGCTATACAAATCACTTTCACAAATGAGGTGAATCGGTTGGATGAATTATTATATACTTATTTAAGTCTTATTTGTAAAAAACATAATATTAATAAAGTAAGAATAGATTTTTCAAATCAAGAGCCTGCGTCTAAGGTGCTACGTTTATCCGTTCAGTATTCTGGTGTTTTAAGAAAAGCACCTTATGAACTATTTCTTGATATATTTAATAAAGGTAAAAGACAAGCGTATTTTTTTGAGGGCTCTAAAGAATTTTTACCACCTCTTTTAATTAACCAAGAAGTCTATGACAGACTTTTTATTGAAGAAAGAAAAAATGATAGTGACCTACTAAAATTTATTGAAAGGCAGAAAATAAAAAATCAACTAGAAACTATTTTTAAGGAAATAACTCGAAAAGAAGAGTTTAAAAAAGCTGTATTAAAATCATTATTTGATACTGATGCTGTAAACTATGCTTGGAGGTATATGTTTAAAGCATTTTCGCACCTAAATATACTAAGGTATTTAATCCAAGAAAAATATAATGAAACAGTTAGTGACTCTTTAAAAAGAAAGAATGAGTTTAGTTTTGGTAAAATTAGAAAGGGAAGTACAGCTACACATATAATACAAGACATAAGCAATACTCTAGAGAAAAGTCAATTTTATAACTTTAACTATTTTCAAGTATTTATATTTTCAATTCTCGTTCAAAATAGCACTCTCTTTGATGCTTCAAAATTAATTGACCCAAACGATGATCTTGAGGGTTACGAAGTATATAAAAAACAGTATTTAAGCCACTTAAAATATATTATAAAATACACCACAGACATTTCTTTTGGTATTGAAGAACTTTCAAAGAATATTATTGAACACGTTTCAGGTACTAAATCGGATTTTAAAGGAGCTATAACAGTTCGAGTATTAAGCAATGAAGGTTTTAATGATATTACTAATAGTGAAAAAAATCAAACTCTAACGAATTGGAAGGATGATACATTAGAGAATGAACCAAACATTCTACAAATCAATGTTCTTGATTTAGGAGAAGATTCAGTTTTAGAGACTTATTATAATAATATTGAATCTTTAATTTTAATGAGCGATGATTCATCTAAAGTGCTATTAGAAGAAGACTTGCAGAATCTAAAAAGCGGAATGTTTAATATATCTCGATTTTTAGACTTTACAAATATTTATCTAAACCATCAAGTAAAACGAGTATATGCAAGATTAGGGTTGCTAATTTTTTCTAATTTAATTTTAGATAAAAAAAATGGAATAATTAGATCTTCTTCTTATGGATTAAAGGATATTTCATCAGCATCATCTTATATAAGTTTTAATAACAAACAAATAAATATGAGTTCAGATGAAGTTAATAATACAATAGAGTTAGGAACAAACTATAATATAAATATACCTGTAAATGAATCTTTTGATGAGTATAGAGGTGCAGTATCAGAAGATGAAGTTGTAGCTATTTTACCTACTTCAGATTCGACTTTATTTGTAGAGTTATTTAATTATAAATATGGAAATGTTAAAACTGATTTCTCAAATTCAATAGCTTTATTGGATATTGATTTATCTATTATCACAGAAAGAGATAAATATGAAAAAATCAAAAGAGCAAAGGAGTTAATAAATCATTCTATATCAGTCATTAAAGACTCTAAAGATATTGTTGTCGTAATTGATGCAAAAAAATGTTCAAATATCATAAATAATTCAAGTGATTGGGTTAGACTATTAGGTTCTTTGCATATAGAAAATCCTGAAAAAAATAGCAATATTATTATTAAAAGGGTAAATGAAAATATACATAATGAAATAATAAGCCTCAATAAATTATTTAAAGATACTAAATTTGGGTTTTGGAGTGATAATGACTTTATTCTGTTTTTTGTTGAGGTAGTTAACAATAATAACATATTCTACTTTAATGATTTATTAACTTCTAAAGATTACATGAAATATGTGAAGTTGAATAAGAATATTTCTAATTATCATTTGAATATGTTTTTAATAACAGAACCAGATTATGATGAGAAAGACTTACCCAATGAAGAAATGTTATTTACGAATAACATTTTAAAAGAAGGAAGGTTGTTAAATTTTGAATTACTTTTAAAGGCAGACGAGTATCTAACTATATATGAAAAAACGGCACATTCATTTCTGAATATTGAAATTAAAGACAAGATTTAATGAGTAAAAGAGAAACATATTTTGAAAGAATTGAGGGGTATAAAATTTTTGGGGGCCATTTAAAATTAGGTTCACGTATTCATATAACGGACTATTTTTATGCTAAAAGGTTATTTTATAATAGTTTTTTCGCAAATCGTTTTGCTTTTTTAATAAGCAAATATATTGTAGAAAATCACAGTTCTTTTATAAAAGATTTAGCTGAAAAAAATAAAATTACATTGATTGGTTATGAAATGTACTCTGAGTTATTAGTAAGTAGTATTAGAAAAATTCTAAATGATAAATATCTTGTTGATTTTAACTTTGAGAAATTCAATCACCATATTTATAAACGCGATAAACTTTTTTCTAAAAACCCCAATAAAATAAATGAAAATATTATTCTTATAACACCTATTAGTACTACTTTTTCGACCTCATTAAGAGTTCAGTCAGAAATTAAAAACACTTTACAAAAAAAATATGCTAAACAAAATGTCAATTTTTTAGAACCTTATATTAGTTGCTTAGTAATTGGAAATAAAGATTCGTTTATCCCTAATGATAATAGAAATCATAAGTTTAATGATAAAGATATTGAGTATGAATATGGTTGGCAAAAAGCAGAAATTGATAAAGGCATTATAGATATAAAACCTCAATTAGATAAATTTTTTGAAAAAGAGATTGTAAAAGTTAAATACTTTGTTCCTTTAAATACTGATTGGGTGAAAACATATAATTGTTCTCAATGTTATCCTAATAAATCTGATGCGTCACTAAATCTTATAGAAGAAAAAGTACTCATAGAAACTGATAAAAACTCCCTTGTACCTGATTTAATATTTCAATACCCTAGAGCGAAGAGCGACAATGTATCAGATATTTTTGATGAATTAAATTTTGCTAATAATAAAAACAGAATTGTATTACGAGAGCATTTTAAAAAAAATGATTCTAATTATATCTATTATATCAAGGCTGGTCAGTTTTTGAGGAATAATAAAGTGAATGTTGGCGATGTATGGTTGAAAAAAGAAAGAGAAACTATTCCAGATTTTAGAAGCTCTAATAATATAGTCATTATTACACCAACTGGTGGTTCAAACTCTGGTTTTGTAAATTTGGTTAATGATAAGCTTTTTAGTGATAATGCAACGATTATACAATATGACGTAAAGAACGAACTTATACATAATTTTCAAATCTTCTATAAGAGTATTTTGCAATCTGCATATAAGATTTTGTTTGTAGATGATGTTATGGCAACAGGTGATTCATTTGGGTTAATTAATCTTTATGTGAAAAATATAAGAGGTCATAAGGGAGTAGATTTTGCTTTATGTTTAATAAATAGGTTGGGTTATTTTAATGAGAAGAAGTTAATCTCTAAATTGCCAAATAGTAAAAGCTTTTTATACTTTTTAAGAACTAATGTACCGCCTATTCCATATAGAAATGAATATCCATATACAAGATTAAAGTCAGCATTTAAAAATTTAGCCAAAAATTCTGTTCTTGATATGATGCAAATGCATTTTAAGGAGAGAGAGAGCAAATTCAAACCTTTAAATTTAAATACAACTGCAAATATTGATGATAAAATTTCCGAACACAAAAGTCTATTTCAATTTTTACTAGAGCACGAGTTAAATAATCTTTTCAATTGTTCGGAAGAAGAAAATAATTTTATTTATTCTGAAGAGGATAAAATAATTTGCTTCTTTCAAAATAGCGATCATAAAGAACTGCTACGTTATTTTCGAAGAAGAGAATCTATCAAAGGTTTTTTGAAAACATATTCAATTTATAAAACAGAATTAAAAAATATATTATTAAAAATATGTACTATAGAACCTTATGTTAGGTATCATAATATTAAGAAATCTGCATTTCAATGGGTTATATTAGATCTTTCTAATTTAGTAAATAGCATATGTAGCCATAATTGGAACAAAGAAGATTTTTTTAGAGTTAACAATCTAACTAAATATTCTGAGTATCATAATTTTAAATTTTTATTAAAAAGAGCAACTAAATTGAATATGAATTATATTTATTCAATCGATATGCTTAAAGCTATAAGAATTTTACTAAAAAGTTTTTCGGTTACCCAGAAATCTTATTCAAATAAGTATAAATGGAGTATACAGTCAAATAATTATGAAATTAAAACTGAGCCTAAAAACATATATATATTTGGTTTTACAACCTATTATGTTGGTCTCATACAAGAATTAATTGTGGATCACGAAGCAAAAGCTATAGAGTTGGTGAAAAATATTAAGAAAATGCTTGATATAATCAATAAAAATGGTGACGAGAAAGTTAATTTAAGAAATGACTATGATAACCCTTTTTTACATTTATTGAGATTACTAGTATTAGAAAATACTTTCATCTTTAAAACATTTTGTGACAAGTTTATTAATGAATTAGAGTCTGATGCTAAGTTAATAATTAATTTTGATAGCAAGGATGTAAAGATAATAGAGGAAAGGCTTGAAGAGTATAATAAGAATGACATCTATATCTTTCAAGGTGTTAAGCAAATGCTATCAAAATTTAATAACAATGTTCCTATGCCTGAACATAATCCTCAACAAATTCTGTTTGAATCATTTAAGTATTTAATTATTGCAAAATCGTTAATAAGCAATGATATTAAACAAAAAAGTGGTCTTGGTAATACGGGAATTAAAAAGAAAATTGAAAAAATATTAGAACTATCCTGTAAAATCTTAGGTGTTAATAATGGAGGAGCTTTTTTGGTTGTAAAATATAAGGGAGAAGAAAACGATACTAATTATGATAATTTAAATGTAATTGGCGAATATTCTACATCTAAGGAACATAGCCTTATAGGCAAAGAAAAAATTGAAAATAGTATAGTTAATCAAATGTTTAATGGTATTTATGAATTAAAAACGCATAAGCCTCGTTCAACTTTTGAGGTTTCATTTTGTGATAAAGACGAATATCATTATCGTAAGTCATATGAAGAGGATAGTATTGAAGAGATTGACTTTAAAAATAAAATAGAAGTAACAGGTTCGGAAAAATATAAAAACCTTTTCTTTTTAAGAATAGCAAAAATAAATAAAGATAAGTCTAAAAAAGAATTAAATTATAAATCTACGCCTGTTGCAGTTTTATGTTTCTATGATAATAATACAGTTAATAAAAGTAATAATACATTACATTTTAAACGCTTTGATCCTAAGCAACTTAGATTACTCTTACTCTTAAGAGAAGATATTAGAAACTTTATAAATAATCATTTAATCAATGATAGTCTTAGGGCATTTGTAGAAGAACAAAATAGACTCATTGATTATTCGGCTCCTGAGCACGGTGAAGACCTTACAGTTAATGAATTACATAGAATTAGTCATAGCCATATTAAAGAATGGGAGTCTATCTTTTATAAGAAATACGCAAATTTTTTAATGTTGGATTTAGATATTAAACATAAAATTAAAGAGTATTTCCCTGACTTATCAAAAAATATCAAAGAAGAAAGGAAACCATATCTAATAAAAAATAAATTAGAAGAATATTTTGATTTTGTATTTAAGGGGCAACTAGCTAAGAATAAAGATTCTGTTAGAAAAATCGATTTCATTTCTAATGACATTGATTTTGAGATTACAATGAACAAGAATGTTTTTTTAACTTTAATGAAAGAGGTTTTTATAAATTGTAAAAAGAATGGTATACCAGGTAAAGACATTTTTATAAAATTATCAAATGATTTATTTGGTAATAAAGAGCTTAAAATTTATAATTTGATGAGTAACCCAGATGATTTAAATGATAATGATAAAAGGAAAATAAAAAGAGATGGTTATAGGGATAAAAAACCTAAGGGATTGTATTTAAATTATCTAATATGCAAAAACTTACAATATCCAATACCAGTATATGATATAGATGATAAATATTTTTATGTAACTTACAAGTTTAAAAGAAATGAGTAAATATTATTTAATAATAGAAGATAGAGAAAATCAGTATAATCAAATTAAAGATGTATTTGATAGTATTGATGATTATAGAAATGTGGTTAATGAGTATAATGAAATTAATGAGTTTACGGAAGTATTGCAAGTCAATCAGCCTAAAAATAACTACAAACCCATTAATGAGAAAATAGGTCATTTATTATCTAAAGTAAAAGGTGATTTAACTCTACTTTGTGATTTAAATTTATATCCAGCAAAAAGTGAATCACAAAAATTACAACAAGGTATTAATATACTTAAGGATTTAATTTTACCGCAAATTGATCTAACGCTCAATGCATTTAATAAACAGATTATAATTTGTACTAAATATGAAGAAGAATTGATAGAACCTTACTTTATAAAGTTAAATAAGCAGTTTTTAGATAAAAAAATAACATTCACCTATGTTCAGAAAAAATTTGAATTAAGTCTTCTACATGACGATTTTATTGAAGATTTGAATAATTTACTAACTTAACCTTATGAAACCAAAGTTTACAAGAAAATTTGCCACTAACTTATTTTATACTGCCATAATTATTTTAATCGGTATAGTTTTAACTTATTTTGTTAGATATGGTATTTTTGACTCTTCATTATTGCATTTAAATAATTTATCACGTTTAGCAACTATTTTATTAGGTTCTGTAGGTGTAATAATTACATTTACTGGAGTGATGTTATATTTCTCAGTTTTATATAAAAACAATTTCACGAGTAAACTTACTTTATCATTGAATAATTTTATTTTTTTCCTTGAACATCATAATGCTGATAATCCCAGCGGCAAAACATATCTTAAAAATAATGGTTTAGAACTTATCTCAGATACTTATAAATATCTTCGTGAAAATTTCTCACCAGATAAGGAGTTTGATTTAACGGATTCATCTTCAATATTAAATAGTAATTTGGTAAATACATATGAAGATGTTTTTGTAAGATATTTTAATTTTGTTAATCATATAATTGATTTAATATTTGAATCAGAAATAAGTGCTGAAGAGAAAAGAGAGTACTATAATACCTTAAAATTAAACCTATCTTCAAATACTATAGCGCCTTTATTATATATTTACTACGACAAGCTTAATACTATTGAAGATGATGATGTGAAAAAAAAGGAGTTAAGTAAGAAAATAAGAGAGTCAGGTCTTTTTAATGATTATTCTCTAAAAAACTATTTATTGAATCGGATAGACAAGAAATTATTTGATAAAAAAGTTAATGAATATCTTAAAAAAAAGTAACTATCATAACTTATTAAATAGAATAAGTTTACCAAAAGATAAGAGTTAATGGTTGGAAATAGTAATTAGAACGGGATTACTAAACTTCGTGTTATGAACTGTTTCATTACATTTTCAATCAGTTCTAGTAAGCACTATGAATAGAATAAAAGATTTCGACAGTAATTTGAATACTAAGTTTTATGTACTTTTCGTATAAAACATTGTAGCTTTTTATTGTATCTAAAAATATTAGAAATCTAATGTGATTATAATAACGCAGAAAGAATGGAATCTAAAAAAATGAGGTTAACTCATTAAAAATTAGAGAATTGAAGGTGTAAAGTGATTTGTTTTGTTGTACCTATGTTGTACCTCATAAAAATAAAAAAGCTTCACATTTCTGTGAAGCCCTTTAGATACTTGTAGCGAGATCGGGAATTGAACCCGAGACCTCCGGGTTATGAACTCAATTACTAAAATAATCATATCTGATTATCAGTTAATTAACTTTTTAAAACCCTAC
Source organism: Kordia sp. (assembly GCF_050633145.1). Classification (GTDB taxonomy): domain Bacteria; phylum Bacteroidota; class Bacteroidia; order Flavobacteriales; family Flavobacteriaceae; genus Kordia. The sequence continues at coordinate 65,147 of NZ_JBOEFY010000072.1, forward strand.
TTATAATAGACAATCTATATGCGTTTGTATATGCGTTTAGATTTTTATCATTTGATGATTAATAATGTTCAAATATAGTAAAAATCTGCAATGATTTTTTTTAATTTATGTTATACTTGTCTGGCACTAATGAATACAAGCACATTTTTTCTAATCTGCTGTCCAAGCCTAGATAATTATTATTCGTTATCTGATTTCTTAATTTTTTAAATCAAAAGTGGACATCAGGTTGTGAGATTTCGAGTTAGACAAATTAACTTTTAATCTTGAAAAAAAGAAACAGGACTTACAGTTCATCAATTAATTAAAAAGCAGTAGAATTAAAAATAATTGACCTTATTAATTTTTTATTTATATTTAACTCTTAAATATTTTAAATGATGAATCTCCCCATAATTGCTGGTACACTAGCTTCAATGTTGCATGTTATTTCTGGTCCAGATCATTTGGCTGCAGTTACACCTCTAGTTATAGAAACTAAAAGGAAAGCATGGAAAATTGGCTTATTTTGGGGAATTGGGCATTTGTTAGGAATGCTTTTAATAGGTGTTTTATTTATTTTGTTTAAAGATATTATTCCTATTGAAACTATTTCAGAATATAGCGAACAGTTAGTTGCGATTGTTTTAATTGGTGTTGGTCTTTGGGCATTTTACCGTATTTTTAATGAGAAAAAGAGACATCAGCTACCACATGTACATACTGAAACTGAAACGTATGCACATATTGATGAACACGAGTATAATCATAAAGAAAGTCACCAACATACACATGATAAAATTGTAAAGCAAAACGTTCTATCTTCTTTAGGAATTGGCTTTCTGCATGGACTAGCAGGTGTAGCACATTTTTTATTATTATTACCAGTATTAGGTTTTAAAGATAACTTTGATGGTGCTCAATACATCATAGGATTTGCAGTAGGAACAGTACTAGCAATGTCTGCATATGCTTTAATTTTAGGAAAATTAGCGTCCTATTCAAAGCATCAGCATAATGGTAATTTCTTCAAAGGTATTCGATTTGCAGGTGGATTATTTGCTATTGTGATTGGCTTTTATTGGCTGTATTTAAGTTTGTAAATCACAAATTACTAATCTATGATTCCCTGTATCTGCGATAAACAATTTATCGCCTTCGGTAGTAATTGAAAATGGCCAATAAATAGCACTACTAGTTCCATGCATATTTGCTTTAAACTCACTGCTAATATTAAAGTTTGGTCTTCCTATTAAAGCATCTGCATTTTTATTATTTTCCTTCGGAATATCATTGAATACAAGAATTCGGCTATTTCCTGTATCATTTACCAAAATACCATCTTTGTAAAAACAGGCATCATACGTCCAATTTAAAGTGTTGGATTCTGGTGCTAATCTAAATTGATTTTGACCAGCATTATCAAAATTGTCTTGTCCAATAATAATATTCGCAGGTTTACTAAAAGCATCATTTTTATTATTCCAAACTAGAACTCTGTAGAATTGTGTATCAGCAATAGCTAAAACGCCTTTTTTGCTTACCTTAATTGAATAAGGCCAAATAGGTTCATTGTTTTCGTAATCACGAGTTTTGAAATTCAACTTTCCTATGACTTTATCTGCTTCTACAAAATTTTCTGTAGGAATGCTATCAAAGAATAAAACACGTCTGTTTCCTGTATCTGCAATCCACAGGTTCTTTCCGTCAGAAAAGACACCATAAGGCCAATTTAAAGTATTTGCTTCTGGATTCGCAGCTTGCCCTTTTACATTAGGTTGATTGTTTTCAAAATTAGGTTGCCCCAACACAACATCAGCTGGTTGTGCATTTGTTGTTGGTATTGTGTGCCATATCAATACACGATGATTCCAAGCATCAGCAACAACTAGTCTTTTTCCATCGCTCCAAATACCAGAAGGATAATGCAAGGTCTTTGAAGATACATCTGAATTTGAATTTCTGCCAGAATCTGCAATCGCTTCTTGACCTAAAATAACATCAGGTTCTTTAAATTCTGAAGTAGGAATACTATTCCAAATGAACACACGGTTTTGTCCAGTGTCTGAAACAAATAACATATTATTAGCTACAAAGACACCTCTTGGTGCTAAAAATGGTTTATGCTTTGAGCCTTTAAAAATATAAGAATTGGTAACTTTGTTACCTAAAGTAGTATAGTCCATAAATTAGCAAATTCTAGGTAATTGTTCTCCTGGAAGCATACTAACAACACGTTTTCCGCCAATAGCACTTTCCATTATTACTTGTTTAGGGTGTGCTTCAACAACAGTTCCTATAATTTTTGCGTGTTTACCGTTATTGTCTTTTTGTAGCGTTTCTAAAAGTTGGTCAGCAATAGAAGCATCTACAAAACTTAAAAACAAGCCTTCATTAGCAACATATAATGGGTCTAAACCTAATAATTCGCAAGCACTTGCAACCTGATTATCTATTGGTAAATCACGTTGTGCAATATCAATCCCAATATTAGAGGATAGCGCAATTTCTTTTAAAACAGTAGCTACACCACCACGAGTTGGATCTGTTAACAAATGAATGTCTTGCCCAAACAATTCAAGTAAGTTTATAATGGTGTGATTTAAATTTACTGTATCACTTTCAATTGTTGAATCAAATTCTAGACCTTCACGAACAGACATAATTGCCATTCCGTGTGTTGCTATGTTTCCACTAACGATAATTTTGTCGCCAACTTTTATGTTTTTTTCACTGATATTTGCTTTAGGATGAATGTTACCAACACCTGAAGTATTGACGAATATTTTATCTCCTTTTCCTTTTTCAACAACTTTAGTATCTCCAGTAACAACTTTTACTCCTGCTTTTTCACAAGCATATTTAATAGCAACTAAAATCTCCCAAAATTCAGTCATTTTTAGTCCTTCTTCAATAATAAAGCTTAAGGATAAATATTTAGGAATAGCGCCACACATAGCCAAATCGTTAACTGTACCATTAACTGCTAATTCTCCAATATTTCCGCCAGGAAAAAAAATAGGTGAGACTAAAAAACTATCAGTAGAGAATGCCATTTTTCCATTCATTTCTAGGAAAGCACCATCATGTCTTTCATCAAGAATATCATTACTTAATAAATCGAAAACACCGCTATCTAACAGTTTATTTGTTAATGTGCCTCCACTACCATGACCAAGTGTTATAACATCAAAGTCTAACTTAGGCATTGGACATTGCAATTGCATTCGTAATTTTTTTGAATCCGACATTTAAGGGGTTATTTGATTAAAAATTAAGCTTCGATTAAGCCAGAGAAATGATAGTAAGCTGCACAAGCACCTTCACTACTAACCATTGGTGCGCCAAGAGGAAATGAAGGTTTACATTTTTTACCAAATTGAGCACACTCAAAAGGTTTTTTAATGCCTTTCATTATTTGACCAGATATACAATCTGGATGTTCTGGCGCTTCCTCAATAGTGATAGAAAACTTTTTATTGGCATCAAAATTGGCGTATTTTTCTCTTACAGCGTAACCGCTTTCTGGAATTTCACCAATACCACGCCAAATCTGGTTTTTAATTTCAAAAACATCAGAAATGATTTTTTGTGCTTCAATGTTACCTTCTTCTCTAACGATTCTCGAATATTGATTTTCAACTTTAGCTTTATTGGCTTCTAATTGGCGAAGCACCATCAAAATACCTTGTAGTACATCTAAAGGTTCAAAACCTGTAACAACTATTGGGACTTCGTGTTTTTCGGATATAGGATAATACTCAGCATTTCCCATAATAGTACACACATGACCTGCAGCTAGAAAACCATCTATCTTACTTTCATCATCATCAATCACCGCTTTTATTGCTGGTGGCACCAATACGTGAGATGCTAAAATAGAATAGTTTTTTAAATTTCTTCTGTGCGCGTGAATAACAGATAATGCGTTTGCTGGTGCAGTAGTTTCAAATCCTACAGCAAAAAAAACAACTTCTCTATCAGGATTATCTTCTGCAATCTTTACAGCTTCTAAAGGCGAATATAAAATACGAATATCTGCACCTTTTGCTTTTGCTTCCAACAAATTAATTTTAGAGCCAGGAACACGAAGCATATCACCAAACGAGCATAAAATCACGTTTTCATTTAATGCTAAATGAATGGCTTTATCTATTAAATTTAAAGGTGTTACACATACAGGACAACCTGGACCGTGAATCATAGTCACCTCTTTTGGTAACATATCTATAATTCCGTTTTTAACTAAGCTGTGCGTTTGTCCGCCACAAACTTCCATAATAGACCAAGATTGCGTTACAGTTTTCTTAATTTCTTCGAGATATTGTTTTGCTAATTCAGGATCTCGATATTCTTTCATATACTTCATACTAGCACCTTTTATAAATTATTTATCCATGCGTTTAGTGACTTCATCTAATGAAATCTCTCCAGAAACTGTATCTTCAGGTATATAGTTATCCACATCTACCAAATCACCCAATTCACCAATTTCTTTTAGGTATTTAAAGGTTTTTTTTGCTTCTTCTTCATCCACTTTACTTATGGCAACACCAACGTGAACTAACACATAATCTCCAATATCTGCAGATGGTAACATCTCTAAACTGGCTTCTTTGGTGATACCTCCAAAATTAACCTTTGCCATTCGTAATGCACCACCGTATTGTAGTTCAATACTCTTTATTTTTCCTGGGATTGCTAAACACATTTCTTTAATTTTTTATATGTTGTTGATACATCAATTGTCCAAATGATATATTCTCATCATTAGCAGACAATTTACGATTTAATTTTAAATTTAATTTTTCTTTTTTCATCATGCGCATTAATATTGAAACTAATAATGAGTTTTGAAAAACACCTCCACTACAAGCAATCGTTTTTATTTGATTCTCCTTAGCAATTTTTATAATAGATTTGGCTAATGTATAGATAAAACTGTAAGCCAATCGTTCTTTGCAAAACCCTTCTCTATACGCTTTTACAATTGCCTCAATAATATACTTTGATGGAACTCTATCATAGGTTTTTTTATGTAAAAAATCAATGTAATAGCTTTTAGAATAAGTGTTTGCGCAATTTTCAAGTCGCATAGGAGCTTCAGCTTCAAAGGTGTTAATATCCACAATATTTAATGCCGAAGCTACTGCGTCAAATAGTCTACCTACTGAGGAAGTTTTTAAGGTATTCGTTTTAATAGTTTTTGAATAGATACTCCATTCTGTTTTAGAAAATTTATGCTTTATAATAGCTTTAGAATCATCATCTAAAAGAGTAAACAATGCCAGTCGTGGTTCTTTTGCCATTTTATCATTCGCTAACCAATCGTAATATTCAAAGTGGGATAATCTTTCTATTCCATTATTTTGATAAGTGAAAAACTCACCTCCCCAAATAGCATTATCAGTTCCTAAGCCAGTTCCATCCCAAATGACACCTAATATTTTTTCTTTGGAAGCAAATAGATTATGCTCTCCTAATACACTTGCAAAATGTGCTTTATGATGTTGAATTCCCTGAATACTAGTATTCCATTCTGAAGCAAATTCGTTTCCAAGAATGCTACTTTGGTATTGCAAATGTTTATCAATAAGAATAGTTCTCGGTTTTGTTTCAAACAAATCTACATATTGGCTAATCGTTGCCTTGTAACGTTCTAAAACATCATAACTATCGAGATTTCCGAAATATTGACTCACATATGTTTGCGCATTAGGAACAAATGTAAAAGTGCTTTTCAAATGTGCTCCCATAGCTAAAATGGATTCTCTAGACTTGATCTTAGCGTTAATATAATTTGGTGCTAAACCTCTTGAACGTCTCAGTAAAATTTTCTGTTCGTTGGCAAACCTAACCACAGAATCATCTTGGGGAAACTGAATGTCGAGGTTGTGATGCAAAAAATAATCAGCAATGTCCTTTAATTGCTTATTCGCCTCTTTCTCTATTGAAATAATTGGTGAACCATGACTATTCCCACTTGTACAAACCATTGGTTTATTCAAGGTTTTTATAATCAATTCTAATACACTAGACGATGGGAGCATCACACCTGTTTGATTTAAATTTGGCGCGATAGCATTTACCGAAATACTTATATTTTTAGTGTTTTTAAGAATTACAATTGGTGCAATTCTAGATTGCAAAGCTGTTTCTTCATAAGAAGATAATTCAAATTCTTTTTTAATTAATTCAATTGAAGGATATAAGACAGCAAATGGTTTATTGGGTCTTTTCTTTCGTTCCCTTAACCCTTTAATGGCTTCTGGATTAGAAGCATCACAACACAACACATAACCGTTGGTATTTTTAATTGCTATAATTTTTCCTTCGGAAAGCAATTGAGAGACCTTGCTAATACTATCTTCTTTAATACTATCTCCTAAATTATTTGTTAAATATAATTGCACACCACAGGTTGAACAAGAATTGGTTTGCGAATGAAATCGTCTGTCATTTGGATTGGTATATTCTTCATCACAATCACTACACATTTTAAAATTAGCTATTGAAGTGTGTGCTCTTTCAAAAGGAAACTTTGTGGTAATTGAATAACGTGGTCCGCAATGTACACAAGTTGTAAAAGCGTAATTAAAGCGTCTATTTTCTGGATCAGTAATTTCAGTTTTACAAGCTTTACAAACTGCAAAATCTGGTGTTAATGGTATATTTATTTGTGTATTTGATTTAGAAGGAATAATGTTAAAAACATCATGTTCAACATAAATATCTTCCTCAATTGTATACGATGTTATTACTGCAACTTCTGGTTTCTTATTAAGAATAGCTTCAAAAAAATCGTTTGCTTTTTCTTTTGAAGCATTACAATAAATAATAACCCCGTTTTCATTATTTGAAACAAAACCTAACAGTTGGTGTTCTATAGCAAGATTAAAAATAAAGGGACGAAATCCAACTCCTTGAACACGTCCTTTAATTTGTATTTTAAATGTTTTATTCACCAATAATAAAAAATTATGCTTGTTGTTTTTGTTTCACTTTTTCAACCAACCAATCGCACCATTGGTCAATACCTTCTTCAGACAATGAAGAAATTTGAATGACTTCTAATTCATGATTTACTTCATGAGCGTCTTTAGTTACTGCTTCGACAGAAAATGGTAAATAGGGCAGAAGGTCTGATTTTGATACTAACATCATATCACTTGTTAAAAACATGCGTGGGTATTTTTTAGGCTTGTCATCACCTTCTGTTGTTGCCATTAGTGTCACACGGTAATCTTCTCCTAAATCAAAAGATGCTGGACATACTAAATTACCAACGTTTTCTATGAAAAGTAAGTCAATATTTGGCAAATCGAATTGGTCTA
>NZ_JBOEFY010000073.1:0-16753 GCF_050633145.1 Kordia sp.
TTAAACACTGGACCAAATGGCTGGATGAGTAAAAGTGCTTACAAAGCCTTGAGCATGCAAGATTTTATTCATGAACCAGACAAACCATTTTGGGGATTTAAATCGTGGAATGATTTCTTTATTCGTCAATTCAAAAAGGGAAAAAGACCTGTTGCCGCTCCAAAAGACAAAAAAGTAATTGTAAGTGCTTGTGAAGCTGCTCCGTTACGTATTAGCAGTAATGTGCAACGTACGAGTGAGTTCTGGATAAAAGGGCAACCGTATTCGTTAGAACACATGCNNAGATGTGTATAAGAGACAGCCGTATTCGTTAGAACACATGCTCGATGGACACAATGTCGATTATTACCTTGGCGGAACTGTGTACCAAGCATATTTAAGTGCTGAAAATTATCACCGTTGGCATTCACCAATTGATGGAAAAATTGTAGAAGTCAGAAACATAAAAGGAACGTATTATTCAGAAGCTGCTTCGGAAGGTTTTGATCCTGCCGGACCCAACAATTCGCAAGCATATTTAGCACAAGTAGCTGCAAGAGCTTTAATCTTCATTGATAGTGGCGATAAAAAACTTGGAACTGTCTGCGTCATGCCAATTGGAATGGCAGAAGTTTCTTCCTGTTTAATTACGGTAAAAGTTGGGCAGAAAGTGAAAAAAGGAGAACAAATTGGGTATTTCCAATTTGGAGGTTCTACACATTGTGTATTATTCCAAAAAGGAGCCATTGCAAACTTTACATTGCCAGCCATTCCGCAAGGAGAACAAGGTTCCGATTCTAAAATTGTCCCTGTAAATTCTGCCATTGCTGTGGCGAATTAAACTCAGAAAACTAACCTTAATAACCATCATAATGAAAAGAATAATCATAATAGTACTGCTATTAGCCGTTTTTAGTGTGCTTCTCATGAACATGTCAGGATCACAAACAAGCAATAGTAGTTTTGTTTTTGACACACCAGCGTATCAAGGAAACAAAGATTTTCAAGATCCTGAAAAAAGAGCTGCTTTTGCAGATGCTTGGGACAAATATGTACATCGGTATACCGTCAATGCTGCCACCTATAATTTAAGTGGTGGATACGACTATACAGTTCCAGGAAAAACCTATGTAGACCCAAAAGAATATCCTGATTTCTTTAAAGATGCTGCACAAATTCCTGTACGTTGGGAAGCCTTTCCAGGACGTGTCTTACACTACTTAAAAGAACGTTTTGTTTCTTACTATAAAGACAGCCTTACCAAAGCAGGATCTAAAAAGAACTACAACTCTTTTGCTAATGATAGATTGTATGAAATGGTAGATATTGGTCCCGTAGCATTTAAAGCAAAATACACGAAAGAATTGGTGTATATTCCAAAAAGTCCTTGCAATCCTAATCCAGAAGAACTAAAAATGTTAGATCCGTATGGACCAAGAGGTTGGCTCGATGAATATTGTGAAATGGGTATCAAGCGAAATACTTCAAAAAAAATTACAAGACTTCATTTTACTTGTGAAAATCCAGAGTATTACTGGACCATGTGGAAAGTAGACCCAAATAAAGTATTGGACATCTATCAAAAAACATTAGGCAATACAAACATCAAATTAAAAGATTTATACCTAACAGATTCTCTAAAAAATCCTGTGATTGACAGAACAACGCAGTTGCCAGCTTACAATCCAATTAATAAATGGAATAGCGGAACGGAAATGACCGATACTAAAGGTGGTGCTATGCATTTAACGAGTCCGCCAAATGAATTACAAGCCGAAATTGTCTTGGCTGGTGGCGGTGCTGTATTACGTAGCTATAATGTGGAAGAAAACGCAGATGCAAATACGCTAATTTGTTGTAGCAAGTACGGAAGACGCTTTAGACATAGCGATCCGCATATTGGACAAAATGTGTATCAAGCTGTACAAGAAGGTTTGGAAGTTACTTTATTAAATCCTGTTGGATTGTACTTGCAAGAACCTTTATACCAATATTTTGAACTTCCTGCAAACGCACCAAAAGATGCTAAAATACAAGACTGTTTCAAGTTTGTTCGTGGCGAAGTTCATAACAAACCAGACCAATTAACATATCCAAACAACATGATTTTACACATGATTATGGAAATTCCTGAAAGTTGGGATGACAGTATCACTTTAGAAGATATTAAAGTGTTTGGTAAGAACATAAAATATGGTTCGCAAGTTATGGAAACCATCAAAGTACAATTGGCAGCAGCTGGAAAACCTGCTTCTGTAGAAACCAAAGCTCAAGAACTTGATTGTACTGCCGATAATGGTATTGTAGGTCTCGATTATTTTGTAGATGCCAACATTTTAAAAACAAGTATTGACAAGTATAATAAGTTGAATGTATATGCCAATGTAACAAGTAATATTACACAAGTAGCACAAGGAAGTACGGTAGATAATCTTGCGGTAGTCATTAGCAATGTGGTTGATAAATTTGGCAATGGAATTCCTCCTAATAAATTTCAACCTAACAACTTCAATATTAGTTTTCCAGATACAAATATTGAAGTTACATCAAGCTATGTTGGGAACGATCCAGCTTATGCAACGTTGACCAAAAACGAAGAATATACGTTTAATATTAGCGTAAAAGTTCCAGCAGATGTACCTGTTGGGCAATACAGCATTTTAGTAACAAACAACAATTTCGGATTGGCAGTTCCGCATATGCTTGAAGTTGTTGCAGCAGATGCATTAGCCAAATAATAACCATTTAAAATTATACAATGAGAACAAGAATTATCAGTTTCGTAACAGTTGTAGCAATCCTTATGGTTATTGGCTGCAAAAACAAGAAAGCAACATACGTAGACATGTCTGCCGCAAATGCTTGTGGTGTAGGATGTGATACCTTGGTATTTTTACCAAACAATCCAATTGATGTTAAAATATTAAATCAACAATGTGCCAATACCTTTGCATGGCAATCATTTATTGCGCTGACATGGCCATCGAGTCCTGTAGAAGCTGGACAACCAGATCGATCTAAAACGATTAAAGACTGGGGAAAACCTGGCGATTTAACACCAATGGCATTGGGAACCTATAAAAGTGCCGAAAATATCTTTACCAAGCACAAACCAACCCGATGGGGAAGCAATTTAGATCAAATTATGGATACCAATCCTGATGATAATATTTCGCATAGAGAAGTCGCCGATTTTAGTAAGTTTGATGATGATAAAGAAGTGGTAAACGAGTTGTTTCAAGCTTCGGGAGGAACTTCTTGGTTAACGGATCAAAATGGAAAGTTGATTTGGTATGAAATTAAAGTGAATCATACTGAGTTTGATTATATTTCTACGAACGAATTGTACAATCCTGTCAAGCAAAATGCAATGGCAGAAAACGGCGGAATTTGGTTACCAAATGGTGCTATAGAGATTAAAGCGGCTTGGCGCGTGATTGCGGATGCAGATTATGAAAAGTTGAAAGATCGCTATAAAATTATTACGGCTTGGGTTCCACAGAATGTAGAAGTAAAAAGCAGAACCGATGTAACTTTATCTGATTATAAAGAAACAAAACTAGGTTTGGTTGGATTGCATATCATTCAAAAAACACCATCCATGCCACAATTCCATTGGGCAACGTTTGAACATGCGGATTTAGCTCCTGAAAAACAAATCAAAGAGTCTAAAATAGATTGGTTATTGTACAATCCAGAGAAATACAATGAAAAGCCAAATCAGACGCCAATTGTTGGAACAGATCCAATTGATCAGCCTGTTCAGGTAATTAAAGAGCACGAAGCTACTATTGGCTTGGATGCTAAAGTACTCAATAAGTTTGTACATGAACGCATTGCTGAGTTGTCACCAAAAAGTGTCTTTCAATATTATCATTTAGTAGACAGCCAATGGCCATCGAGTGCCGTTTCTGATACTGATAATGAAACATTTACTCCATTGAAAGATGGTGGAAAAACACCAATGATTATGACCAATGTAACCATGGAAACTTATGTGCAAAAAATTTCCTGTTTGGATTGTCATGTTGGTGCTGGAATTAATCATACAAAAGATGGACAAGAATATGCTTCTGACTATAGTTTTATATTCGGAATGGCGCAAGAGCAAGACTCAACAATTACAATATCAAATAAAAAAGCAAAAACGCTGAAATAGCGCAAAGTAAGTCAACTATAACAACTCGTTATCAAACGATAGCTACACAAAAAGGTCGCTAAAATTAGCGACCTTTTCACTCCTTTTCTTCTATATTTTTAAAGTTGAAATCGCATTAGCTACAAAAATTGAGGAAGCATTAAAAATTGTTTAATAGCCAAAATTATTCATTTTTAACTAATCCAAAATTTTATGAAACGTTTATTAGTAGTATCCAGTTTTTTTTTAATCTTATTAACTTCTACCAACAGTGCTTTTGCACAACAAACCATTCCTAAAGGCACTCAAATTGCCTTAGTCACAGACTTGAATCGATGGGCAACAGTTTGCAAGGACTGTCAAAGATTAAAGTATTCATCTATCAACTTAACGGTAACGTCTAATACAGACGCATCAAGCAGAAAACCTAACAAGGAATCCATTTACACAGTAGAATACCAAGATGGAAAAATACGATTGCTCACCTATGCTGGCACGTATCTTTCTGTATGTGGCGACTGTAGAAAAAAAGGTCCTACTTCCCTTTTAGTTGCTACGATGAAGAAAAAGTCTAACGGAAAAGTACCGCGCGAAGCATTATTTGAATTTATTCCTGTTAAGAATAGTGACTTTTACATGATTAAAGCTTTCAATGGCAAATATGTAACTCGTTACCATCCTGGAAGTGATCGTCCCGATATGTTAAAAGGCAAATCACAAGTATTAGCAGCCTACTATGAAAAAACAGACAGAAGAGCTGGGAAATTTAATGTAATTGCTCTTAATAAGAATTTTTCTAAAGGTTTTGTAGCTGGCAAAAAAATTCCAAGAGCTGTAAAACATCCAAGCATTTTAGGAAATCAGTGGATGACAAATACAACTTCAATTAATTACGGCATTGCATATAGAAGAAAGAACCAAGTAAACCAAAAAGCGTACATACCAGAAATGCCATGTTCACAAAATATTTGTTGGGTATATACCACTGGAAATACAGGGTCAATAAATGATCGTTCCAGAAACATCTTCTTTGACTATATATACAAAATTGAATATTTAGGCGCTACTAAAGGATATAGAATTACAGGAAATGAGCAAAGAGTTTTAAGCCCAATACGATTTTTTAAAACAAAACCTTATTTTGATAATGTTCTTGGGCAATTGGCTGTATTTGAAAAATATACTGGTTCATCTCTAGGAGATCAATATTGGAATATTGAGAAAGTAACAGATGATTTTTACATTCTTCAAAATAGAGCTTCTGGTCTGTATCTGGGTAATGTTTGGAATGGTAAAGTTAACTTTTATCAAGATGCGCTTGTGGAGAAAAAAGACGCGCTTCCTATTGCTTTTGAAACTTATAATTCATCAAAGCAAATGCCAACAACCTACAGAAAAGGATATACCTTCAACACCATTGATGTACCAAATTCTAATGAGATGGTGGTAAATCCGATGAAACTAACTTCGCAAACATGGAGAAAACATGCGACTGCTATTGGAGGAAATAATTATAGCTTTTTAGGGTATAATGATTGGCAATTGGCTACTAAAAAGAAAGCGGAAGAGATTACAAAAAAGTTTCAGAATACTTTATGTGAAAACTATCTAGACCTTTTTTCGCTCACTCGAATTTTTTATAGCGACGATGCTAACTGGGATGCAAATACTAATTTTAATGGACAAATAATAATCTCTAGAAAAGGAGTTACTAAAGTTGCCGCAGGAAGCGAAACAAGGAATGGTAAGGTGTTGCTTTGGCGAAAAAAGTAATATAAGTCAACTATAACTAAACAAAAAGGTCGCTAGAAATAGCGACCTTTTTTAAATATTCTTCTCGTAATATTAAAAATTATAACACAACCTAGCTACGAACAAGTTTAGTCAAATAATGATAGTATAGCCGATTTTTCATTAGAGAAAAACATTATTCTATAAGCAATCGTTTAGTAGCTGTTCCTTCGTTTGAAACAACTTTTACTAAATACAAAGCATTGGTTAATTCAGAAACATCAAATGAATGTCCTGCAGTAAAACCACCTTTAAATGTTTTGATTTGTTTTCCAGTGATATCATAAATCTGTACTTCTTCAACATTCTTATCTAATTTAAAACTGTCAGAAGCAGGATTTGGATATAATGAAAGCGTGTTTGTTGTTTGTTGAAATTCTTCTGTGCTTAAAACTGACTGCTGATTTCCAAAAATTCTAAATTGTCCCGCAGGAATCGAAATCGGATCTGCTGTATTGGTCACATTGATACTTGTTGTACCTGTATCGTCCATTAAATCGTACCAAGTTCCCGTGTATGGAAAATCAGGTACAATGTCTAAATCAGCCACAGAGAAATTACATAAGATCACTACATTCTTCAATCCAGACGCAGGAAGGTTGTCATCCCAAATATAAATACGTTGTCTGATGTCGTTGATGTATGGACTTATTGCATAGTTTCCTTCAAAAACCGCTTCTTGCACTTTTAGATCAATAATTCGTGCCCAATCATTGTATATTTTAGCTCTGTTCGCATCTGCCAACCAATTGTTTGTCCATTGTGGTTGCGGTTTGGTGTCTAATTTACAATCACCTGGAGTTCCATCACTTGGTAAATTAACACTTCCATTGCTACAAGTAAAGATTGAGTTTTCCATTCCTAGTGCTCCAAAATGCCAAATCATTTTTGGTCCTGGAATTGTCAATGAAGCCGCTCCTAAAGCAGACATTCTAGATAATGAAGTGTTTAAATCCTGTACATTGTGAGAAGCTAATGCTGTATTTCCAAACTGTAAGTTTTTATACATTAATCGTTCTTCATCATGACTTTCTGCATATCCCATTAATCGCGGGCCGTTAAAACCTCTACTCGTATGTCCCATTCTGGAAATATCTGCATTGGACGCAAATCCCATTGTTAATTGGTTGTATTGATCGGTCATTTTTCCCCACATCATAATTCCTTTTCCTTCGCCTAAGCGATAATCTGCCCATTCTTTTTCTTCGTTGTCTTGTCCTAAATGTTCAAAAATCACATAATGATCATCGTCTAAACTCCAAGAATAATCAGCATATTGCTTTAAGATTGCCACACGGTCATTTCTGTAACCGTTGGTACAACCATCATCGCCCGCAGTACATTCTTGTGTAAATCCTTTGGTTAAATCCCAACGGAAACCATCAATATTATATTCTTCTATCCAATGTTTTATAACACGTTCTGTGTAGTATTGTGTGCGTGTTTGTTGATGATTAAAATCTGAACCAACACTGTAACTATGTGTTGCTACTTGATTGAAATAAGGATTCTCCGAACTCGGCTCTCCCCAACCGTCGTTATCTGGATCGTTCATCCACATACGCACCATTGGATTTCTTCCAAAAGCATGGTTTAAAGCGACATCTAAGATCACTGCAATTCCATTTTGATGGCATAAGTCTACAAATTCTTTAAACTTATCTGAAGTTCCGTAATATTTGTCTAATGCTAAATGAAAAGACGTATTGTATCCCCAACTTTCATTGCCTTCAAATTCCATGATTGGCATTAATTGAATGGCGTTTACGTGTAAGTTTTTAAAGTAATCAATACGATCTATTAGGTTTTGATAATTACGATCTGCATCAAAATCACGAATTAATACTTCATATACAATTAAGTCTTCTTTTTTAGGCTTTGCAAAGTTTGTTACTTGCCAGTTGTATGGTGTTTGTCCCGTTTGTAATACCGTAACTTCACGTTCTTGTCCCACAGGATATGTTGGAAGGTTTGGATATGTCGTTGCTGGAATAAATGGATCGTCAAAAGGCGATAATACTAATGTAGAATATGGATCTGCTGTTTTTACCAATGCTGGCGAATTTGCAATTGGTGTTTCGTCAATTACCCAATATTGATAGGTATAGTTTTGTCCTGGCGTTAATCCGTTGATTTCTAGCCAAAATTTTCCTGTAGTGCCATCTTTTTTCATCGCGTAACTTCCGTCTGGTTGCCAATTGTTAAAACTTCCTGCGATGTATACAAAGTCTTTGTTTGGTGCGTCTAATACTAAAGTAGCTTTTGAAGTATCTGCATCGTAATTGATTCCATCTTCTAAACCTGCTGGCAACGTTTCTGTTACTGTTCCAGGGTTGATAATTACGCTAAAGTTTTTTATAACTGTTGTTCCTCCCAAAGTAACTTCTAACGCATAATTTGTGTTTGTGGTAATGTTTGTATCTGTATACGAATACGAAGTACCATTGCTTGAGTTTATTGTTGCTCCGTTAGCTTTTAATACGTACGCAGCGCCTCCAGCTGTATTGTTTGCGGTGATTGCGAGGTTTGAACCTGAAGCTAAAATCGTTGTGCTTCCTTCGTTTGGCGTTACTAGTGTAGCTTGAAAAGCACCTACATCAAAGAAGAAATCGGCACAGCCAGTTGCTTTGAGTTCTTGACCTCCATTTTCGTTTCTGAAAACCATTCCCATCTTTGTGATCGTTTCCGCTTGAGCGGTTGTTAAGCCATAATAGGTTTCAGGAACAATGGTAATTTGCCATAATCCGCCACCCATATCAGTCATTTCTCCAACACCATCGTCTTGTCCCCAATTTCCAACAACATAGGTCCAAGGATTACTGTTGGTTCCTGCGCCAGAGTGCATATATACTTTGTTCGGGTTGTTGATTCCGTCACAATCTGTGGCAGAACTGTTGATGTCTACTGTAATTGTAATTGAGTCGTCAACCTCATACGGTGTTGGCGTAATGGTTACCTGACCAAACGCGATACTCGCAAACAATAAACATAATATGTGTAATTTTTTTTTCATCTGTTTTAGTTTTTGTCAGATGGAATTTGCCTTGTGAATTTTATGTTCATAAGACATATTTCATAGCTTTTTATTTGAATACTTCGTAATTACTTAACCCAAATTCGATGTAAGTTTTTTTCAAATAAAATTTTGAAAATACTTAGCTATCCATATGTAAAACACTGAATTTCAGTTTTTTATTTTCGTTTTCTTTGCTCGTACAAAGAAAAGAAACAAAAGAAAGTGCGCTTTTCCAGAGGTATTTTTAATTTTCCTTTTTGGGGAAAATTAAAACCACATGACTTTTTCGAAATTTTAGTTCTCCAAGCTCTATTTTCTATATCTGAGCTCATAAATTTACATTTCTCCAAGGCTTCAAAAATTTTTAACGAAAAACCCCTGCTATACTGCGGAAAAGATAAACTCACTCTTGACTTTTATATCGAATTCAAGTTACTTTAGATAAAAAAGACTGTAATGATTCATATTACAGCCTTTTTGAGTGATCGTTACATAAAGACTCAATTCAAAAAAAATTACATCTCTTAGAAATCAGCCAATATGTATAAACATAGAACTTGACATCTTGCTTTTCAGTAAGATCCGTTCTGCGTTTTTTAGTTAAGTGTTAGTGTATATGTGTATTCTCTTGGATTACTCAAATCTAATACTACTGTATAGTTTCCTGCTACTGGTACAACAATATTGTCTCCTCCATTGTTTAATCTTCCATCAGCTCCAGTATCACCGTAGTTCCAGTCCCAACCGTCGTTTGCTCTAAACTTTATTTCATCTGCAGTTAAGTCAATTGTAATTGAAAATGTTTGCGTTGTTGAATCATAAGTCATATCGCTATCACTGTCCCAACCTGTTGGTGTTCCAGATCCGATAAGTCCCCAGTTTGTGTATTGATTAGCACTGTATGTTAAGTTTTCAGTATCTACTTGTAAGTAATAGTATCCTGGAGTTGCTGGTACATTAGATTCTCCATCTTCTACTAAAACTCCAGAGAAACTTCCATCGTCTCCCCAATCAGTATTTCCCCAAGCAAAGTTTCCTGCGTCATCTGGCGCTACAAATTTGTATTCGTTGTTTAACCAAACATATCCTTCATAATCTGAAGCTCCAAATTCAGAAGAAGCCAATCTTGGTGCTGTTGCTGGATCCCATCCTTGGTGATCTCCTGGTACTGCAATTGTTGGTAACGAGGTTGTGTATGGTGTAATGTTTAATGTAATTACGTCTGAAATTTGTTGTTGCGCATCTTGCGTTCCAATAGAGGAAATGACACGTACATCTAAATCTCCTGCTACAAACGGATTAAGTCCTGCAGCGATAGATACATCATTTAATTGTTGATTCGTCCAAGAGATAAAACGCTCATTGGTTGATCCGCCAGCAATTGGCGCAGCGAAATCTGTTCCTGATAAAGCAATCTCTACACTATAATTAATAGCTGTTTGTGCATCATAATCTGCATCGTTCCAAACTAATGTAGTCGCTACATTTTGTTCGTTTGCTGCACTCAAAACAATTGCTGTTCCTGATGCTGGTGTCACTAATTGTGGACCGCCTTCTGGAGTAGCAATGATTAAATTATCATCATCACTACATGCGTTAAATCCAACAAAGGCAACTACTGCTAAAAAGCCTGCTGATATTTTATTTAGTTTTTTCATCTGTGTTATTTTTTTAGTAACCTGGGTTTTGAGTTAAGTTAGGGTTTGCGGTAATGTCTGTAGATGGAATTGGAAATAAATCTCTGAATGCTTCCGTTGTAGTTCCACCTTCAACATTTCCTTTCCAAGGCCAAATTCCTTGATTAGAGAATTGTCCGAAACGAATTAAGTCTGTTCTTCTATGTCCTTCCCAATGCAATTCTTTTGAACGTTCAGATAGTAAAAATTCATCCGTAATATCTGAAAAACCTCCAATTGGGTTTGCGTTAGATCGTTGTCTTACAAGGTTTACATATTGTACTGCCAATCCTTCGTTTCCTGTTCCGCTTCTTTTTACAGCTTCCGCATACATTAAATATGCATCTGCCAATCTGAAGACAGGGAAATCTGTATCGATAAAATCTCCTGAACTATCTGACCCTTGAACTCCAGCACTTGTTACATTTTTGAATTTTTCTACAGCATATCCGTCATTAAAATTAAATACATCTGCAATTTCTAATTCTTGTCCGTCTGTAAAGAAGTTTGCTCTATCATCTGTAAGTAATTCAGCTGCAGAGAATTTGTTTACAAAAGCACTTGTAGTTCTGATTCCTCCCCAACCTCCGTTGATACCAAAAGCTGCTGCATTCATGTTTCCTCCAACAGGCGCATGTACTAAGAATGTCATTGCACCAAATCCTTGTGTATTTAATCCATCAGAGTTGAAAGAGAAAATCATTTCGTTTTGAGCTCCATTTGAATCATTGTCTGCTAAGAATAATTCGTCATAATCTGTATGAAGTGTATATCCTGCTCCAATAATATTTTCTAAGTACGGAATTGCCTGTGCGCTTTGATCTGTTCCTGTGTATACTTCAGCGTTTAAGTGTAATTTTGCCAATAACATCCAAACGGCTGCTTTGTCTGCTCTTCCATATACATTTTGACGTGCATCAATCATTGTTGGCTCAATTGCTGTTAATTCAGAAACAATAAAGTCAAATACTTCTTGTCTGCTTCCTTGCGTTGGCAAAAATGCTCCAATAGGATCTGCTTCTGTTACAAAAGGAACATTTCCAAACATATCAATTGCATGCCAGTAACTTAATGCTCTTAAGAAACGTACCTCAGCTTTGTATGCTGCTGGTAAAAATTCTGATTCAGCTACATTTTGTGTTGCTCTTAAGAATTCATTAGAGATCGAAATCTGAAAATAAATTCTGTTGTACATTGCTGTTATAAACTCATTTGCTGGTGTCCATACTTGCCAGTTAAGGTCATGAATTGTACCATCATTCCAAGCAATTAACGCTTCGTCTGTAGTTAATTGTTGGTGTTTCCAGTATTGTCTCAAATAGTTTGAGAATCCTTCGTCAATTCCTGTAATATCAGGATTACCTGCTGGACCTTGCTGTCCACTTACTACAAAACCTGCATAAATTCTAGCAAGAAATTGTTCGTAAGCTGCAGGATCGTCGAATACATCTGCTGCCGACTGTTCTACTATTGGTTCTAAGTCTAGCTGATCTTCACAAGATGTAAATCCGATGCTAGCCACGAGTAATAATAGTACAATACCTATACGATTTGATTGTTTTCTAATTGTTTTCATCATTTTATGTATTTGGTATTCTTTATTATAAGTTCAAATTAATTCCCATTAATATGTTTCTTGATCTAGGATAGAAATTGTTGTCAATTCCACCACTGATTTCAGGATCTAATCCGTCGTAATCTGTAATTACAAATAAGTTTTGTCCTGTTGCGTACACTCTCATACGTACATCTTTGAAGATATTGTCTAAGTTATATCCTATTGTTAGGTTGTCTAATTTTAAGAAAGAAGCATCTTGCACATAGTAATCAGAGAATAATTGCTGATTTTGAAACCCTGTATCTAAGATGGATGCGTTTACATTGTTGATAGAGTTCGCTCCAAATAATGCAGCAACATTTCCTGTGTTAGATGCTACGTTATTGTATGCAAAGTTTCCTATGCTCGCTCTCATCGTAAATCCGAAATCAAACTTTCCGTACTGCATATTTGATGTAAAACCAAGTACTGCGTCTGGATTTGGACTCTTGTATCTGTATCGATCGTTTGTATCAATTACACCATCGGCATTGATATCTACATACGCACCTTCAATTGGCGCTCCGTTTGCATCATATATTTGTTTGAATACATAGAAAGAGTTTGCCTCATATCCTACAGAGTTAATTTGAATTGTGTTACCAACTCCACCTGCAATTCCTCCCGTTGGAGAACCTGGAGATGTAGGATCGTCTGTTAAGAATAGTTTTGTGATTTTGTTCTCGAAGAAAGAAACATTGAAGTTTGTATTCCATGAGAATGTATCATTTTCTACAATTGTAGCATTTAAGTTTATTTCTAAACCTCGGTTTTCTAAGTTACCAACGTTTGTAAATAAAGCATTTGATAAGTTTGTTCCTGCAGGTACTGGAATAAAGTTGATTAAGTCCTCTACTTTACGCTCATATACTTCTACAGAACCTGTTAAACGATCGTTGAAGAAACCAAAATCTAAACCAATATTGAAGGTTTTAGAACGTTCCCAACGTAAGTTTTCATCATATTCTTCTGGACGAAGTGTGGTTACAAAACGTGGTGTTCCATCTGGATTATACCCGAATTGATACTGTACTTGTCCGTCACCAGTTGTATAACGTGGAATGTATCCGTAATCTTGACCAAATTCTTGTTGTCCCGTTTCTCCGTATCCTGCTCTTAATTTTAATTGAGAGAATACTTTTGAATCTTTCATGAAGTTTTCATCGATAATATTCCATCCTAATGAAAGTCCGCCAAAAAAGTCTGAACGATCATCCGGATTTAAACGAGATGAACTATCATTTCTTAAGTTAAACGTTAACAAGTATTTATCGTCATAGGCAAAGTTTACTCTTCCAAAATACGATTCTAAAGCGTTTTCTGTTTTAAATACATTTCCTGTTACTTGACCAAGTCCAGTTGTATTTTGGAATCTGTTCGATCTGTAAAAGTTTTGGAAAGAGTGACCAACTGTTACATCAACTGTACTTTTAATGCTTTCAATATCTTTCTTGTAGTTTGCATACAAGTCTAACAATTTACTTCTATTAAGTGTACTGTATGTTCCGACTAAACCTTCACTATTAAAGTTTGAAGCTGCTTCTCGTGGAATATTTAAATTCCCATCTACTTCAAAATAGTCATATCCGCCTTTAGCAGTTACTTTAATATCTCTAAAGAATGGCAGTGTATAGTCAAGCTTTAAACTTCCAGTACTTCTCTTAGTATCGGCAGTATTACTGTTTAACTCTAACAATCCAACTGGGTTACGAACCGCAATTGTATTAATAGTTCCATCATTGTTTACATTTTCAGTATATCCACCAAAAGGACTTGTTGAATCAAATACAGATTGCGTTGGATCAAAAGAAACGGCTGCTCCAATTGCGCCTGTATTTCCAAAAGTATCATCAAGCAAAGCGCCTAAAACGTTTGCTTCAATTTTAAGATCATCATCTAATAATCGTTGAATGAACTTTACAGAACCTGTCCAACGATCAACTTTAGAATTACGTAATGTTCCTCTTTGCGTTACAAAACCAACAGAAGCTCTATAATTAGAATTATCAAAACCTCCAGAAACGGTTACGTTTGTATCTGATGTTAATGAACCTCTATAAATTTGATCTTGCCAATCTGTGCTCGTATTTCCTAATTGTGCAATTTGATTTGCATTTCCATTAGCCATTACTAAGTCTCTAAATTGTGTTGACGATAAAACATCTACTTCGTTTACGTTCTTTCCGACAGAAGTATAATGATTTACATTAATGTTCATTGGCTGACCTGATTTCCCAGTTTTCGTTGTAATTAAGATAACTCCTCCTGTTGCTCTCGATCCGTAGATAGAAGCCGCAGAAGCATCTTTTAATACAGTGAATGACTCAATATCGTTTGCATTGATATAATTCAATCCGCTATTTCCTTGATCTAACGGAACTCCATCAACTACAATTAATGGACTTGAACTTGCCGATAGCGAAGAAACTCCACCTCTAATTTTAATTGCAGAACCAGAACCTGGCGCTCCACTTGGTGGTGTTACTTGTACTCCGGCTGTTTTACCAGAAATTAATTGTTCTGGAGAAACAATAGCTCCGCCGTTAAAATCATCGGAATTTACAGACTCAACTGCTCCTGTTACATCTTTCTTTACTGCAGAACCATATCCTACTACGACAACTTCATTAAGTTTAGAAGCATCTTCTTCTAACGCTACATTAATAGTAGCTTGTCCTGTATAAGCGAGCTCCTGAGTTTTGTATCCTACATATGTAAATACAATAGTTTGTCCGTTGTTTACATTTATTTGATACTTACCGTCAAAATCTGTGGTCGTTCCAGTAGTTGTTCCTTTGATGACTACATTTACTCCTAAAAGTGGAGTTCCTGTAGATTGCTCAGTAACAACGCCTGTCACTTTTGTTTGGGCAAGCATTCCTATTGGAATCAAAAAAGCCAAAAACAAAATAAATTTTTGCATTTTCTTCATTTGTTTAATTTTTTGTTTTCAAAATTGTCATAAAAAAATCACGTGTTTTTTAAAATATTTCTGAACAAATAGTTATTAATTTACGTGTGTTTTTTAGTTTAAATACGCTATATTTTTACCTCTCGATGTTAAAACTATGTAAATTTTGAGTAAATCAAAATCTAGGAATAACTTTTAGAGTTACGCAATCGTTTTCGTGTTGACAACTTTTGTTATCATTGAGTTTTATCTAATGAAAACAGCGTATTTTTAACAAAAAAATAGAAAATCACAGCTTTAATTATTGATCTTATAATAAATCCTCATGAAGCGAAAAGTAACTCTTAAACAAATAGCCAAAGAATTAGACGTTTCTGTATCAACTGTTTCGAAAGCATTAAGAAATAGTAAAGAGATTAGTTTAGACACTAGAAGTAAAGTTCAAGCGTTTGCAAAACTCTATAATTACAGACCAAATAACATTGCTTTAAGTCTAAAAAACAAGCGTACCAAAACCATTGGTGTCATTATTCCTGAAATTGTACATCATTTTTTCTCTAAAGTGATTAGCGGAATTGAGAAGGAAGCCAATAATAGAGGATACAATGTTATTATCGGATTGTCTAATGAATCGTTTGATAAAGAAGTGATTAACATTGAAATGCTTGCCAACGGAAGTATTGACGGTTTTATTCTCTCTGTTGCTAAAGAAACTCTGCTTTTACAGGATTACCATCATTTCTATGAAACCATAAATCAAGGAATGCCTATTGTAATGTTTGATAGAGTTGTAAACGAAATTGCTTGTGACAAAGTAGTTGTGGACGATAAAATGGGTTCTAGAAAAGCTGTCACAAAATTGATTGAAAGTGGTTGCAAAAATATTGCGCTTATTACAACAAAAGATTATGTAAACGTTGGAAAACTAAGAACTCAAGGCTATTTGGAAGCTTTGGAGGAACACAAAATTGAACCAAAATCTTCACTTATTATTAAGGTAGAAGAAAACAAAGATAAAGAGATAGAAATTGAAACGCTCGAAAAAGAAATTTCGGCGTTACTTGATAAAGAAAAATCAATTGATGGAATTTTTGCAGTAAATGAACTTTACGCTATTACAGCAATGAAAATTGCAATTAACAAAGGGTATAAAATTCCAGAAAACATGTCTATCGTTGCATTTACAGATGGTGTTTTATCCAAACACGCCATTCCGTCTTTAAGTACTATAAGTCAGCATGCTGTTGAAATGGGCGAAAGATCTGCAACGATGTTAATTGACAAGTTAGAAGAATTAGTTGATGAAGAAAATTATCAAACAGAAGTAATAAATACAACATTAATAGAACGTGACACCACACGATAATTTGGTGAGTATCAGGTGTTAATTTGTTAAATTTTTGACGAATCAGCTTTCAGAATTATAATTTAATGATGTCTGTTTCAAAAAAAAAACTATATTTACACCGTAAAATATCAAGACTTATATTTTTATCTCTCACCTAAAAGTAAGTTTTGATAAGTTTAAACGCTTATCGTACATAGTTATTAACTAATACATTACGATAATGGAAAAGCGTAAATTAAGTTTCTGGGAAATATGGAACATGAGTTTCGGTTTCTTAGGAATACAATTCGGGTTTGC
>NZ_JBOEFY010000074.1:0-33280 GCF_050633145.1 Kordia sp.
GACAAAACGATTGAAATTGTTACAGAAGCATTAGTAAATGAAATTTTAATGTTGGAAATCTACCTATATGGATTTGTAAAGCGGTTGATTTATAGAAATCAACCGCTTTTTTATATCATGTATACACGAAATCTCCGTCTATTCTATAAATAGTCGTTTCTTTTGGTGGCGGCGGAGGTGGTGGATCTGTATGCGTTGTTGCTGGTGGAATTGGATCTGCTGGTTCTTCGGTACTAGTTGATGAAGAAGTTTCAGTTCCTCCAGAAATTGTATGCAATACGTGTTGAGGAATTACATTTCCTGCTTGCTTGAAAGCTTCAAAGGAAGATATTTTCATTGTGAATTGAGTTTGATTGTGTCTACTCTAAAAGCTTTTCGACTTCCGCTACACAATAGTAAATAACTTCGTCTTTTAAATGGTTAGCTAATTGTTGAAATGACGATTTAAACTTCTGAATCTACTCTTCTTTCTCTTTCTTAAAGTTGAAGATCTTATTTGCGTCTAAATTCTGATCGTCAAACTCTAAATAAAAATCATGTAACTCTGATGCCTTTCTCACGACTTCCGTATGCAGTTTATTAAAGCTTATAGAATCACCAGTAATATCAAGACCTGTAGCGCAATAATTAACAAGTTTCTTTTGTAAATTGTCATAATTAATATACGCTTGCCCATTTCGGTGAATGCTTTTTTCTTGATCAAATGTACTTGCCGACAATCCGAAAAAAGAAGACAACGACGTAAATATCAGAAACAGTACTTTAACCGTCTGCGAAGTTCCTTTCCAACCTTCTTGCGTAATCACAAAAACTGTCAAAGCAGCAAGAATAGAGAAAAATAAAAACAAAGTCGTCGATGTAAAATGATAGGTATACAACTTTAAAAAAATAATCTCATGTTGTTCTTTATATTGTTGTAACGAATCGTTTAAAATTACCAATCTTTCGGCTTCCGTTTCACTAGTACTACTACAATTTTGAATGCCTTTTTCAGCATGTATAATGCTTACCGCATCCATTTTACTCATCAATTCTTTTCCTTGTTGATTGGCGTGTTTTCTTAAAAAGAAAATTCCAACAGCAGTTAAAATCACAATGATTATAATAATGATAATCGTTTCCTTAAGTTTTTGTTTATGAGTTGCGTCCATGGTGGTTGGTTATGATTTTCGATGGACTAAAGTTAACGAAAAGATCGAAATATGAGAAAGTCATCGCGTTAAGGCAAAATCAAGAAAAGAAATTAAATGTGCTAAAAAAGATAATTAAGCTCATCATAAAAGGAATTGAGCTTGTCGAAACATAGATGGTTGATTGAGTAACGCCAAGAAAGGTAACTGAGCAAGGTCGAAGCTACGAAACACGTTTCAAAGCAGTCAAATCTTCAACTTTAATCTGCTTACCTTTGGTTGAAATAAAACCTTCTTTTTTAAACTGAGATAAAATCCGAATAGCAGATTCAGTAGCAGTACCAACAATATTTGCATAATCTTCGCGCGAAAGAATTACCTGAAGCATGCCTTCATTTGAAGTACCAAAAGTATTGTAAATATAAATCAGCGCTTCAGCCAAACGCTGTCGTACCGATTTCTGTGCCATATTCACAATCACATTATCAGCTTCTCGCAAATCTTTGGCCATGTGTTGTAATACGTCCATTGTAAAATTGGAATTTTCATGCAAATCGGTCATAATTTCATGTTTCGGAATAAAACAAACCTGCATTTCACTCAAAGCCGTAGCACTCAAATTTGTAACTTCTTCACTTACCAATGAGCGTTGTCCCATCAAATCACCTTTCACAACCAATTTCACAATCTGATCCTTTCCATTAGCACTTAATTTGGTCAACTTACAAACACCTTCTTTAATGCAATACACACCATTTACATTTTCGCCTTCATCAAAAATTAATTGTCCCTTTTTAATGGTTTTGGAAGTTTTGCAACCAGAAATGCGAATCAACTCTTCTTTGGTTAATGATTTTAACGAATTAAACTGTCTAACAATGCACTGTTCACAATTGCTCATAGCGGAAAATTTAGCACTTATAAAAATACGGAAACTATGACAAATATCATATTTTAAAAGCAATTCATTTGTAACCTTTGTTACAGGTATAAATGAGCAATAATATGAACAAGACTACATGTTTTCATTGTGGTGATGAGTGTGCGTCAACAATCATTCAACTCGAAGAAAAATCTTTTTGTTGTTTTGGATGTAAAACGGTATACGAACTGTTTTCAGAAAATGACTTAGCGTGTTATTACGATATGGAAACTTCGCCTGGAGCTATTCCAAAAGAAATAGCAGGGAAATACGACTTTCTATCACAGCAAAATATCATAGATAAATTATTGGAATTTAACGATGATGCTATGCAAATAGTAACTTTATATATTCCGCATATTCACTGTAGTTCTTGTATTTGGATTTTAGAAAACTTACACAAACTCAGCGCAGAAATCACCGCTTCGCAAGTTAATTTTGGTAAGAAAACAGTCCGAATTACCTACAATGCTACCACTTTTTCATTAAAAGAAGTGGTATTGCTGCTCAGTAAAATAGGATACGAACCGTACATCAGCTTAGAAGATTACAGTACGGGAAAAAACAAAATCAATCGTACGCTCATTTACAAACTCGGAATTGCAGGATTCGCTTTTGGGAATGTCATGTTTCTGTCGTTTCCTGAATACTTTCAAGTCAACGGATTTTGGATAGAACAATACAAAACGCTCTTTCGTTGGTTAATGTTTGCGTTCTCACTTCCTGTGGTATTCTATGCAGCGCAAGATTATTTCATCTCAGCATACAAAGGCTTGCGTGAAAAACTCTTAAACATTGATGTGCCCATTGCTTTGGGAATTTTAGTCTTGTTTGTGAGAAGTTCTGTTGAAATTATATTTGATTTAGGAACAGGATTCTTTGATAGCCTCACGGGATTGGTCTTTTTTCTACTACTCGGGAAATTTTTCCAGCAAAAAACCTACACATTTTTATCTTTTGAACGCGATTACAAGTCATACTTTCCAATTGCTGTTACTAAAATTTTAAAAGGGAAAGAAACACCAACTCAAGTGTATGATATCAAAAAGGGTGATCGTTTGCTCATTCGAAATGAAGAACTCATTCCTGTAGATGGTATCCTAATCAATGGAAATGCTTCCATAGATTACAGTTTTGTTACGGGCGAATCGGAAACGGTTCAAAAACAATCTGGAGACAAAGTTTTTGCTGGTGGAAAACAAACATCAGGAATCATTGAAATAGAAGCAATCAAATCGGTTGAACAAAGTTATCTCACACAATTGTGGAGCAATGATGTTTTCGAAAAAAACAAAGAAGAAAGTTTTACAACCTTAACAAATACGATCAGTAAACACTTTACTATTACGGTATTATCTATTGCGGTTTTAGCTACTTCTTTTTGGTTGATTGTAGATGCTTCCAAAGCAATGAATGTCTTTACGGCAGTATTAATTATTGCGTGTCCGTGTGCAATTGCACTAGCGGCTCCATTTACGTTTGGAAACCTATTGCGAATCTTAGGAAAGCTTAAGTTTTATGTGAAAAACGCGAGTGTTTTAGAGCAACTTTCATCTATAAATACAATTATTTTTGATAAAACTGGAACGATTACATCCAACAAAAAAAGTACAGCAAACTACGAAGGTGAGCAATTAACTACAGACGAATCTACGTTGCTAAAAAGTACCTTGCGCGGTTCAAACCATCCGCTAAGCAGAACCTTATATGACATTTTAGACGAACAAAATATTGTCACACTCGATCATTTTGAAGAACATATTGGTAAAGGAATGACTGCGAGTTATCACGACAACAATATAAAAGTTGGTGCAGCGAAATTTGTGGGTTTTCAAGACGATTCAACCATATTAAATACGACAGTTCACATCAGTACAAACAATGCGTACAAAGGAAAATATACATTCTATAACAGTTACAGAAAAGGCATATCGAAACTATTCAACAACTTAAAGAAAAACTTCGATTTAGCCATTCTCTCGGGAGATAATGAAGGCGAACGCGAAAACTTAAAAAAGCTATTGCCTGCAAAAACAAAATTGATCTTCAATCAAAAACCAAATGATAAATTAGAATACATAGACTATCATCAAAAAGAAGGTGCAAAAGTATTAATGGTTGGCGATGGTTTAAATGATGCAGGAGCCTTAGCACAAAGTGATGTTGGAATCGCCTTGTCGGAAAATGTGAATGTATTTTCTCCAGCTTGTGATGCCATTTTGGATGCTTCAAAATTTGATCAATTAGATCAGTATATAAATGCTTCTAAAACAGCGATTAAAATCATTAAATGGAGTTTCGTACTATCGTTTATCTACAATAGTATCGGTTTATACTTTGCCATTACAGGACAATTAGCGCCTGTTATTGCAGCGATTTTAATGCCGTTGAGTTCCATTAGTATTGTACTATTTACAACGCTTTGCACATCAATCTTAGGAAGAAAATTGAAATAGCTTGCAGAAAACGTCAGTTCAAGTTCAGTTGAAAACGAAGTATCGAGAACAGCTTTGAAACAATAAATGAACACTGAGCGGAGTCGAAGTGGAAAATAAATCCAAAACATGATAAAAGTCATTTTTTAGGAAATCGCATCGCAGTAATTTTGAACCATAACTTCAATAGGTATGAGTGTTATATATGTTTTACTAACCATTAGTATTGTAGTAGCAGTACTCTTCTTTATTGCCTTTATCATGGCAGTAAGAAACGGACAATTTGACGATAGTTATACGCCATCGGTGCGCATGCTATTTGAAGATGAATTGGTAAAAAAAGAGTCAAAGACTTCGGGGCAATCCCACGAAGCATTCAAAGGAAACAATTAAAAATATTTCGACGCAAGCGTTGGAGCATTTAAATCTCGATTATCGAGGCAAAAAATAGAACTAACTACAAAAATAAATAGGTATTATTATGGAAATCCAACAGTTTTATTACGATAATAAAATCGTTAAAAACTTCATCTATGCAACCATAGTTTGGGGAATTGTGGGAATGTTAATAGGATTGTTATTGGCATTCTTATTCATGTTTCCAACTTGGTTTGAAGGTGTTTCATGGCTAAGTTTTGGTCGTTTACGTCCATTACACACAAATGCAGTAATTTTTGCCTTTGTCGGAAATGCCATTTTTGCGGGTGTTTACTACTCACTACAACGATTATTAAAAGCCAGAATGGCAAGCGATTTCTTAAGTAAAGTAAACTTTTGGGGATGGCAATTAATCATTGTAGGAGCTGCCATCACCTTACCTTTAGGATATACAACATCAAAAGAATATGCCGAACTCGAATGGCCATTTGATATTGCAATCGCTATCATTTGGGTTGCTTTTGGTGTCAACATGATTTGGACAATTTTACGAAGAAGACAACGTCACTTGTATGTTGCAGTTTGGTTCTACTTGGCAACATTTGTAACGGTTGCGGTATTACATATTTTCAACAGTTTAGAATTGCCAGTAAGTGCTTTAAAAAGTTATTCTGTATATGCAGGTGTACAAGATGCCTTAGTACAATGGTGGTATGGACACAATGCGGT
This sequence comes from Kordia sp., assembly GCF_050633145.1. Taxonomy (GTDB): domain Bacteria; phylum Bacteroidota; class Bacteroidia; order Flavobacteriales; family Flavobacteriaceae; genus Kordia. The sequence continues at coordinate 5,595 of NZ_JBOEFY010000074.1, forward strand.
AGCCTTCTTTTTGACGACACCATTCTTAGGATTAATGTACTACTTTGTACCTAAAGCAGCAAACAGACCAGTGTATTCATATAGACTTTCTATTGTTCACTTTTGGTCGTTAATCTTTATCTACATCTGGGCAGGACCACACCATTTACTATATACAGCATTGCCAGAATGGGCACAAAATTTAGGAGTTGCCTTCTCTGTAATGTTATTAATGCCTTCTTGGGGAGGAATGATAAACGGTTTACTAACCTTGCGAGGAGCTTGGGATAAAGTGCGAACCGATCCTGTATTAAAATTCATGGTGGTAGCCATTACTGGATACGGTATGGCAACCTTTGAAGGTCCATTGCTATCCTTAAAAAATGTAAATGCAATTGCCCATTTTTCTGACTGGATTATTGCCCACGTACACGTTGGTGCATTGGCTTGGAACGGTTTCTTAACCTTTGGTATGATCTATTGGTTGGTGCCAAGATTATTCAAAACAAAACTATACTCAAAAGCATTAGCAAATGCGCATTTCTGGATAGGAACTTTAGGAATCATCATCTATGCATTGCCAATGTACGTAGCTGGATTTACACAAGCATTCATGTGGAAACAGTTTGATGAAAAAGGTGATTTACTATACGGAAACTTCCTAGAAACGGTTACCGAAATTATTCCAATGTATTGGATGCGTGCTATCGGAGGATCGCTATTCATCTTAGGTATGTTCTTCTTAGCGTATAACATTGTGCTTACAATTGTTAAATCGAGAAACAAAGTAACGGATGAATTGGCTGAAGCGCCAGCATTGCAACGCGTTTCTAAAAGACGTACAAAAGGTGAAGGATGGCACACTTGGTTAGAACGTAAACCAATCAAATTGACCATTTATGCTACAATTGCCATCTTAATTGGAGGAATTGTACAAATAGTACCAACCATCATGATTGATTCTAATATTCCAACCATAACGGAAGTCAAACCGTATACACCTTTAGAGTTAGAAGGTAGAGACATTTACATTCGTGAAGGTTGTGTGGGTTGTCATTCGCAAATGATTCGTCCGTTTAGAAGTGAAGTAGAGCGTTATGGCGAATACTCAAAAGCAGGTGAATTTGTATACGATCATCCATTCCTTTGGGGAAGTAAACGTACAGGACCTGACTTACAACGTGAAGGAACTGACAAGTTGAGAAGGCTAGATGCATGGCATTACAAACACATGTACGATCCGAGGAAAATAGAAGAAAAATCAATTATGCCAGCATATCCTTGGTTGATTAGAGATGAGCTTGACAAATCGTCTACACAAGATAAAATGAAAGCGATGGTTACTCTTGGTGTTCCATATACGGATAAAGAGATAGAAGAGGCTTTACAATACATGGATGAACAAGCGCTTGGAATTGTTGAAAACCTGAAAAAAGATCCCGATTTGTTGAAATCTTTTGAAAAAGGGAGACAAATAGCAGCTGATGAAGGAAGAGAATTCATTGAAATAAAAGACCGTGAAATTGTAGCCTTAATTGCCTATTTGCAACGTTTAGGAACAGATATAGAAGTAAAAGATTCAAAAGAAGTAACAGCAACTAAAAAGTAAACATCATGTTGAAATATGTAAAAAATCATTTGGAAACCATTACGGGGATTGAGATTTATCCGCTGATTTCCTTAGTCATCTTCTTTACCTTTTTTGTGGTGCTATTTTGGTGGGTTTTTACTGCCAAAAAAGAATATATCACAAAGGTGAGTAATATACCATTAGACAATCCAAAAAATAACCAAACGTCATGAGAAATATAATTCCATCTTGGGTACGTGTACTCGTCATTTTTTTCCTAATAATGATAGGAATCGAATACTTTGTTGAATCTGGCGATAAACCGGCATTTCTGGAAAAACCGATGATCATGCTATTTTTAGTATTAGTATTACTCATCCTAATTGCCATTGAAGGAATTGTCGCAGCTGTTGAAAACACATTATTCAATAGTTTGGATGAAGAAGCCAAAGAACGCTATTTAACAGCTAAAAACGAAAAACCACGATTTACAAAACTCAAAAGGATCTACAATAAAATGGTAGACTCAAAACCTGTTGAGGAAGAAACCGAAATTATACTCGATCATAATTATGACGGCATCAAAGAGTTAGATAATAACTTACCGCCATGGTGGTTGTACGGATTTTATGCTTCTATGATATTCGCAGTTATATACATGTTTAAATACCATGTGTTTGATGGCGACAATCAATACATGGAATATCAACAAGAAAATGAATTAGCAGAACTTGAAAAAGAAAGATACAACGCAACTGCTAAAGATGTCATAGATTTTGAAGCTGTGACCTTACTTACAGAAGCATCAGATATAAGCACAGGAAAGCAAATTTTCAACAAAAACTGTATCTCTTGTCACAGAATTGATGGTGGTGGAGGAATTGGTCCAAACCTAACAGACAAAAACTGGATTTTAGGAGGAGGAATAAAAAATGTATTCAAAACCATTTCTCAAGGTGGACGCCCAGGACAAGGAATGGAATCGTGGACACGAAAAGGACTCAAAGCTTCGCAAATTCAGCAAGTAGCAAGTTATGTACTCACATTTCAAGGAACAACTCCTGCAGAAGGTGCAAAAGCTCCAGAAGGAGAAATTTGGGTAGATCCTGTACAAGAAACTGAAACTGAAATTGAAAAAGTTTCTGATTCTATAAAAGTAGTAACAGAAGAAGTCAACTAATTAGCTAAAAAAACACATTGTGGAAACGCCAGAAAACGAACGATTCAGAGATTCCATCGGAACTATAAATGAAGAAGGAAAGCGTGCTTGGGTGTATCCAAAAAAGCCAAGCGGCAAGTATTATGAGTGGCGTAAGATTGTTAGTTATATCCTGCTTCTCTTTTTATTTGCTGCTCCTTTTATAAAAATAAACGGAAACCAGTTTTTACTATTCAATGTGTTGGAACGCCGTTTCAATATTTTCGGATTTCCGTTTTGGCCACAAGACTTTCACATGGTTGTAATTTCCATGATTATTGGGGTCATTTTTATTACGCTATTTACAGTTGCCTTTGGCCGTATATTCTGTGGTTGGATATGTCCGCAAACCATTTTTTTAGAAATGGTTTTTCGTCGAATTGAATATTGGATTGAAGGAGACAGAGGAAAACAAATTCGCTTAGACAAGCAAAAATGGAATGCTGAAAAAATTAAGAAAAGGCTCCTAAAATGGTTTATTTTCTTGGTGATTTCTTTTGCAATTGCAAACGCATTTTTAGCCTATTTAATTGGTGGTGATGAACTTATTCAAGATATTTTAGATGGTCCTTTTAAGCATTTAGGCACGTTATTTCCGCTCTTAATATTTACTGCTGTATTCTACTTTGTTTTTGCTTGGTTTCGTGAGCAAGTATGCGTTATTGCTTGTCCTTACGGAAGATTGCAAGGTGTGTTACTCGATGAAAAATCGATTGTAGTAGCGTACGATCATAAACGTGGAGAAGGTGAAAAAGGACGTAAAAAATTTCGTAAAAATGAAGACAGATACGAATTGGGTTTTGGTGATTGTATTGATTGTTTTCAGTGTGTAAATGTATGTCCTACGGGAATTGACATTAGAAACGGAACACAGCTCGAATGTGTAAACTGTACCGCATGTATTGACGAATGCGATACCATTATGGAAAAGGTAAACTTACCAAAAGGATTGATTCGGTATGATAGTGAAGTTGGAATAGAAAAGAAACAAAAGTTCAAGTTTACACCACGATTAAAAGGATATACAGCTGTATTGGTCATTTTAATTGGTGTACTAGCAGGAATGTTAGTATTGCGAAATGACGTTGAAGCCAATATTTTACGCTTGCGCGGACAGTTATATGAGCGAAAAGCAAATGATATGATTAGTAATGTGTTTACATACAAAGTCATTAATAAAACAACGGAAGACATTCAGCATGTACAATTCAAAATTAGAAAAATACCTGGGACTGTAAAATTAGTATCTACAAGCAACGAATTTGTAATACCAAAACAAGGAATTGCGGAAGGAACGATGTTTATAGAAATACCTGAACATCAAATTGACAACGGGAAAAGAAATTTAACGATTGAAGTATATAGTAAAGATAAATTGATAGAAACCACAACGGTGAATTTTTCAGGACCTTCGAGTTATAACTAAGTTCTTGTGTAAATGGGAATCTCAGTAATAGATTTTGGGTCTTTGGTTTTGGGTGTTAGGTTGGAAAACAAGTAACGTCAATTCGAGTGGCGAATCTCTGATTCGTTGTATCGAGAACAGCTTTGAAACGGAAACTGCATTAAGGATTGAGGCATTGTTGAAGCTCCTCGAAGAGAGCGACTGCCGAAAGCCTGACCTCCATTTTTCATGGAGGAAATGCCATAAAAAATAGATAAAATAAAACGATATGAAAATAAATTGGGGAACAGGAATTGTATTGGCGTTTGTAGGGTTTATAAGCTTTATTATGTATTTCATTGTGAATATGAATGTGCAATCAAAGTACGATCATGATTTAGTGACCGATTCCTATTATGATGAAGAATTAAAGTATCAATCGGATATTGATAAACAACGAAATGCACTAAAACTAACAGAAAATATAAGCTCAAAATTAACAGCTTCGGGTGTTGAAATTCAGTTTCCAAAAAATCTCATATTCAGTAATATAAAAGGAAAAGTGTTCCTATATCGACCATCAAACAAACAATTTGATTTCGAAATTCCTATTTCGTTATCTAATCACACATTGCTCATACCTGACAATCGTTTGTTGGGTGGTCGTTGGAACATAAAAATCGATTGGAGCTATAACAATACAGACTATTTATTTAAAGAAGAAATAACATATTAGATGGTTTTTGCAGGTTTCATACTAGGATTATTAGGAAGTTTTCACTGCGTAGGCATGTGCGGACCTATTGCTTTTATGTTGCCTGTAGATCGTACAAATAGCTATAAAAAAGTAGCGCAAATTTTACTATATCATATTGGGCGATTGCTTTCGTATGCAACCATCGGATTCATTTTTGGTTTGCTAGGAAAAAGCATTTATATCTTCGGAATGCAGCAACGTTTATCTATCGCCATTGGTGTTTTGATGATTGTAGTAATTTTGATTCCGTATAAAACCTTTAGCAAATACAACTTTTCAAAACCTGTTTTTAGAATCATTTCTAAAGTCAAATCGAGTTTAGGAAAACAGTTTAAAAAGAAAACGCTTGATACCTTTTTTACGATCGGATTTTTAAATGGGTTTTTACCTTGCGGATTGGTCTATATGGCAGTTTTCGGAGCCGTAGCAACAGGAAGCATGCTTGAAGGAAGTGTGTACATGATTTTCTTTGGTTTAGGAACAATTCCGTTAATGACAACTGCTATTTACATTGGAAAATTCCTTACTACATCCATTAAACAACGCATTCAAAGAGCAATTCCAGTTTTTGTAGTAATAATTGGTTTGTTGTTTATTCTTCGCGGATTAGGTTTAGGAATTCCATACATTTCTCCAAAACCAAATGCTGGTATGGTGACAAATACAATGAATTGTCATTAAACACATCTAATTTTTTTTGGGAAATAAAGAGCGTATTAAACGTATTGGCAACCTTTTTGATGTTAGTTCGTAATTATTATAGTTTTAAGAATAATTAAAAATCAACACCATGAAAAAAAACGTAACTCTATTATTATTAATTCTTTTCACCTCGCTTTCTTTTTCACAAAAAAAGAAAGTTGCGGTAGTGTCATTTTACACAGATAAAACAATTGATTTTACAGACTTAGGTATAGGAAATGAAGAACTCATTACTAGCATTGCCAACTTAAGAGACAATCCTGATTTTAATTTGACTCCAATATTAGAGAAGTTTCATAAAGAATTTTTCAACGAATATTCAAAAAAGTTTCCATTCGAATTGCTTCCAGAAGAAGAGGTTTTGACAAATGCAGCCTATATAAAATTTCAACCGAAATGGGATAAGTCTGAAGAAGAACTAACAAGATATATTGTGTATGATGGATATAAATATATTTATGAAGGTTTTTTAGGGAAAAAGAACGAGGAAGGAATGGCAAACATATTTAAAGAAAATGCAGATGGAGTGCTGTTTGTTGAAATCCATTTTAGTTTGGTAAAAGGTTTTGGAATTGGAGGAACTGCTTCTATAAAAATGAAAGCATATTGCAGAATGGCATTATATAATAAAGACGGTAAAAAAGTATTTGCTATTAATGAATCTGCGAAATCTAAAAAAACGGCGGTGATGGTTGGAGGAATTCCTGCAATGAGTCCTAAAAAAATACTTCCAATGTGTGAAAGTGCTTTGGATAGATTGATGAAACACTTGGATAAAAGGCTAAAGAAAATTGCAAAAAAAGCAGACAAAAAATTATAAAATAGTATTTCGAAAATCCTTTAAATAAGGATCATATCAGCATATAAAAAGCCCTTTTTTAAGGGCTTTTCTTTTTAAAAACAATATAGATTTTTCGTTATTCAAAATTTTCCTGAATTTGCTCAGGATACTTCTTCTGTATGATATATATCATAGTTTTTTACTCAATTCTTGGGTACTTTTAGTATAGAATTTAAAACCTAAAAAAGATGAAATCCACATATGTAAATTGTGTGTAACCTACCATCATAATTTGCATCGGATTTCATCGAATCAAACTAAAAATATAAACAAGATGAAAAAAAGAACTCCAGTTTCGACGATTATGACAGCAAATGTTATTACCTTAAATCATACAGACAACTTAGATGTTGCCGAACGTTTATTTAAGGCAAACAATATTCGTCATATTCCTGTGGTAAGTGGCGATGCTATTATTGGAATGTTAAGCTATACCGATTTACTCCGTATTAGTTTTGCCGATGCAACTTTTGAAGAAGAAGAAAACGTAGAAACTATTGTGTACAATATGTTTACGATTGAGCAAGTAATGGCAAAAAACTTAGTAAGCGTGCGTTCGCAAACGACTATTAAAGAAGCGGCAGAAATATTGGCTCAAAAAGAATTTCATGCCTTACCAGTGGTAGATGATGGAAAACTCGTTGGAATTTTAACCACAACAGATTTAATAAATTACCTATTAGACCAATTTTAATATCCTAATCTAAAAAACTGACACTAACAACTTAGTTTTAATAGATAAGATTTGTCACTTCGAGCGCAGTCGAGAAGTCATAGAATTATATAGTTCTTCATTGAATCTCGACTGCGCTCGATTTGACATTTTTTGTTAAAAATTGAAGATCAGAATTATAAAAATCAAAGTTATATTGAACTCCGTTAAAATATACTGACATGAAAAACATATTAATACTCACCGATTTCTCAACATGTTCGCGAAACGCGATACACTATGCAATTCAATTTCTAAAGGACAAAACCTGTCATTTTTATGTGATGCATGTACACAAATCAGGAAGTTTCACACTAGATGATTTAATGACTTCTGCTACTGCTAATGTGTATGACAGCATTTTAAAAGCTGAAAAAGAACGTTTGGAAAAACTTAAAATTGAATTGGAGCAAACAGCTTTTGAACAACATACATTTGAAACCATTTTAGATTACAATAGCTTTATTGATGCAACACACAAAGTCATAGAAGAAAAAAATATTGATCTCTTAGTGGCTGGTTTTAATGGTGTATCTAATGCTGCAGAAATTCTCTTTGGAAGTCATACGCTAAGTATTATTAGAAGAATCAATTGCAATACGTTGGTCGTGCCTGAAGACGTTGTTTTTGAGCAACCTAAAACCATGTTAGTACCTTTAGATGCGAAAGATGATATTCAGAGTGATGCTTTTTCGAAAATCTTAAGTGTAGTCAAAGATCAAAACATGCATGTACATGTATTGCGAGTGTATGAAAAAGGTTTTACAGGAAATCGATATGACGAATCGTTCTTAATGAAAGCATGCAAGGACATGAACTACACCTATCATGTTATTGAAAACGTACCCTTAGACTATGCTAAATCTTGTTATGTGCAAATGCATGAAATAGATACTATTGGTTTAATTGTTCAGAAAGAATCGGTCTTTGAGCGATTGTTTAAGCATTCTTCAACAACTGCGATTAGTAAGACTTTAAAAAGACCTTTGTTGGTAGTGCATCCTTGAAATATCTGAAACTCCAAGAATATATATTTTACTTAAAGTATTTCATATATCACTACCTACTTCTTTTACCTCAAACTTAGCATTTTGTATATCATTTAGAAAATTATTCATTTTCATTTTTCGTTTCTTACTTAACTTAGGATACATATTTAATACGGAACAGAGCATTACATTCTTGTCTTGTATGTAAACTATTCGTCCATTAATATTATCAATGGAAATACTAGAGTTTTTAGATCTATCAAACAATTCATATAGGTTTTTCTTTTTTTCTGAAGAATTCTCAGGATTCAAAAATGCAAACTTATCCTCACTCACAATTACAAGCAAATGATCAAATAGAAAAGAGGTTGTCTTATAGTTGCTTAAAATATTACTATGCTCATAGAGCTTGAACTCCCCTTTTGGCTTGTTTTGTTTATAGACTGAATAATAACACAAAAGCGGAATTTTTCCATTATCATTTTCAGAAATAAAAACATACTCATCACCAATACTATTAATCGAAATCGCGTAAGCTTCAATTTCACTTCTACTACAACGTAAGCCTTTTTCATATAGATAAGAAAGCTTCTCTTTTTCAAAATTTAATACATGCAAATGAATACCAGACCAATATGCATTTGCTGTTCCATACAAAATAGTATTAGAAGCATCTATTTTGAAGTTTCTATTGTAATGGTAGTAAGATTCTAGTTCGTATTCTTTCAATTTATTTGTAGTGAGCTCCCAAATCCCAAGTAATCTGTTTCCTGAAAACTCATATAATTCTAAAAAAATTTCTGTTGAACTGAAATATTTTGAACTTAAAACGCCGTCTTCAATTTTAAGCTTTTTTATCAATTTTCCTTTTTCATCAAAGAGTGCGACTACATATTCGAAACAAATACAATATTGATTAGTTTTAGGGAAATATTGAAAATCATATACTTTTTTGTACTTCTTACCTTTAACTTTTAGGAGTATAGTATTGTGAAGACTAAAGTCTGATAGATTATAGATTTCTAAGGAAAGTATCTTTTTGTTGCTACTTAGTACGTAAATAAAATCATTTTCTGTTTTTAAATGTATGATTTTATTTGTTTTAGCAATTGTATTTATTGCTTTAATTGTGTATTCCATGCGAGTTTTAATTCTTAAATATTAAAACTAATCTTTTTAACCAAAAAAAGCAGGAAATCCCCAAAATTTCCTGCTTTTCACTATGAACTCGTCTTGACTTTTTGTTTTTAACCGAAAATGAATTAAAATTTGTTCAGATGAAGCTATTTTTAAAAGACATAGCATCGCTACGTCTAAGAAAACAGCTAAAATATGGGCGAATTTTCATCATTTTTTAGGAAATAGAAAAAGTAAAGATGAGTTCAATACAACAATAGTTAACTAACAACTAATAATATTAAATTTTAAATGTCATCACGGGCAATGCGGAATGATTGGCAATGTCTTCCGAAATACTTCCTTCAAAGAAATGTGCCAAACCTTTACGACCGTGTGTTGCCACCGCAATTAAATCGGCTCCTTTAGTACTTGCAAAATTTAAAATACCTTGCTCAATAGAATAATCGTTTACATAATGTACGTTTTGTAAATTATCTAAGTTTCCATCGGCAGTTTTTAAAAAGTCAATTACTTTCAATTCAATCTCGGTAGAACTCTTAAAACCTGTACCTGGTAAGTTTACATATACCAAGTGTAATTTTGCGCCAAACGTTTTAAACAAATGCGAAGCGTTGATGTATGGTTTAATGGATTCTTTAGAAAAATCGCACGCAAGCACCACTTTATCAAAGTCCATTAAAATAGGATTGTGTTTTACAACCAACACAGGAGTATCTGCATGACGCACTACTTTTTCTGTGTTAGATCCTACAAACAATTCTTTTAATCCGCTTGTACCGTGTGAACCCATCACAATCAAATCGGCATTGTGCTCTTGTGCCACATCATTTACTTCTTTAAACACCTTAAAATGCTTTACAATGGGCGTTACTTTTACATGTTGTAAATAAGGTTTATCTAAAAACTCGGTAAACTTTTGTTCAGCCAATTTCAAAAAGAACACAGCTTCTGCCTGTTTTGTGTTGTCATTTTCTGAAATAATAGCATTCGACAATTCTAACATATGCAAAGCTAAAATTTCAGCATTGTGTTTTTGAGCCAAAGCAGCTGCAGCTTCTAAAGCGTATTCAGAATGCTTTGAAAAATCTATAGGGACAATAATTTTATGTATCATAATAAATGGAAGTTTAATGTTAAACAGTCATAGAAAACAATTGTGTATCTGGCTTTTTGCGTTGCAATAACACATCGAATGCCATGCAAATATTGCGCACATACGGTTTTCCTTTTTTAGTAATACTAATCGTATTATTTTCTGTCTGAATAAGCGCATCACGTTCAAACTCTGCTAGCTTTTCAGTAATATTTGCCAATTCAGGAATCTGTGTCGTTTCTGGTGTCCAAGACGTTTTAAAGTGACACATTAAGTTTAAAATATGCTTGCGAATCAGTAAATCTTCCGCACTTAAAATATGTCCTTTACTTAGCGGAATCATACCTTCATTTATCAAATGATAATAAGTTTCAATATTCTTCACATTTTGTGCAAATCCGTACCAACTATCTCCAATAGAAGAAACTCCTAAGCCAATCATCAATTGCGTTTTTTGAGCTGTATAGCCCATAAAGTTTCTGTGCAAACGCTTTTCAATCATGGATGTATATAAAGAATCGGTTGACAAGGCAAAATGATCCATTCCTATATCGGTATAATCAGCTTCGTGTAATAACTTTTTGCCTAAATTATACTGTGCTGTTTTTTCGGTTGCGGTTGGCAAATCTTCATCGCGAAAACCACGTTGTCCGTTTCCTTTCATCCATGGAACGTGCGCATAACTATAAAATGCAATACGATCGGGCGACAACAATTTTGTCTTTTCAATGGTTTTTTGCACATGTTCTGTGGTTTGAAATGGCAATCCGAAAATAATATCATGTCCAACAGATGTATAGCCAATTTTTCGTGCGAGTTCTGTTACACGTTTTACATTTTCAAAAGGTTGTACTCTGTGAATGGCTTTTTGAACCGTTTCGTTGTAATCTTGTACACCAAAGCATACACGTCTAAATCCGAGATCGTATAAAGTTTGTAAATGTGTTTCAGTCGTATTATTTGGATGCCCTTCAAAGCTAAACTCATGTGTATCTGCTGCACGTGAATGACGTAGCAATCCTTGAATTAATTCTTGTAAATTTTCAGGTGAAAAAAATGTAGGTGTTCCGCCGCCTAAGTGAATTTCTTTAATTGTTGGTTTCGATTCAAATAGTTCGCAATACAACGCCCATTCTTTCAATAACGCCTTTATATATGGCCTTTCAACTTCATGGCGTTTGGTAATTCGTTTATTACAACCGCAAAATGTGCACAAACTTTCGCAAAACGGTAAATGGATATACAGACTGATACCTTCTGTAGTATTGCTTTCTTTGAATGATTTTTGAACAGTTGCTTTCCATGCATTAACGGAAAACGTTTCCATATTCCAATACGGAACTGTCGGATAACTTGTGTAGCGCGGACCAGCTACATTGTACTTGTTTACTAAATTGCACATACCTAATTTCTTATAGGTCAAAATTAGGAATCGTGTTGCAGGCAATATATGATTTATATCATGTTTGAATATTATTTCTTCGTAATATTCAAAAGAGCAGAAGCGAACGCAATTGTTAAAAGGATGATAAACTCTTTGAATGGTTTTGACTCAGCATAAGATTATTGTAGCTTTAACTACATCTTAGGTTTATAAAAACGAATGAAAAAAACACTTCTTACACTCATCATTGTTGGAATTTTAGGTTTCCTAGTGTATTGGGGAACTGAGATGTATCAATTTGCAAATGGAGTACAAAAAGATGCGCAGCAAATAGAACAATTTACACGCAATCGTACAATTCAAAACGGTGATATTATCTTTCAAACTTCAACCTCAAATCAGAGTAAAGCCATTCAGTTAGCAACAAATTCAAAATATAGTCATATGGGAATTATTTATGAAAATAATGGACAGTATTTTGTATATGAAGCAATTCAACCTGTAACATTGACGCCTTTGCAAAAATGGATTCAGCGTGGCGAAAACGGGCATTATGTAATTAAAAGATTGGCAAACGCAGACCAAATTCTAACAAGTTCCGTGCTTTCTAAAATGAAACAGGCTGGCGAAAAATTTAAAGGAAAATCGTATGATATTTACTTTGAATGGTCCGATGATAAAATTTACTGTTCCGAATTGGTATGGAAAATATATAAAGAGGCAGCAAACATAGAAATTGGACAATTGGAACAGCTTTCAGACTTTGATTTAAGCCATACAATTGTACAATCTAAAATGAAAGAACGTTATGGAAACAATATTCCAATGAATGAAAAAGTAATTTCTCCTGCCGCAATGTTTGCCTCAGATAAATTGATATTGGTAACGGAAAAGTAAATAAATCATCAGCTCAATGACTTGTGAGTTGAATTAAACTCTTTATCATCATATTGTTAAGCTCATTAAAAAAATACGTCTAATGACCAAAGAATACCTACTTTCGTCAGGGCAAATTATTTTTTTGATTTAAAACAAACTCACAAATGTCATTAACTTCTACAGAATATTACAACAGAGATGTATCATGGTTGCGCTTTAATCACCGAGTGTTGCAAGAAGCTGCCGATATGCGAAATCCGTTGTACGAACGCATTAAGTTTTTGGCAATATTTTCTTCTAATTTGGATGAATTTTTTAAAGTGCGCGTTTCTGCCATTCGTCAAATTAAAACCTTAGACAAAGGCTTGCGAAAAAAGCTGATTACAAAGCCGAATAAGTTGTTGAAAAAGATCAAAAAAGAAGTCAATCTGCAACAAGAAGAATTCGGAAACATCTTTAGAGAACAGATTATTCCTGAATTGAAAAAAGAAGGAATCGAGTTGATTAATTATACACAGTTTTCTAAAACACAGCAACAATTCGCGAAAGCATATTACAAAGAAAATATAGCTGGAGAATTGACGTTGAATACGAATGATTCAGCCGAAACAGAATTTTTTATTGAGAATGAAAAATTGTATTTGGCTTCTGTTCATAATGAGCAATTGGTTGTTTTTAAAGTTCCCACGATTTCAGGACGATTTGTAGTATTTCCAGCGGAAAATAACACACATTATATCACTTTTGTGGATGATATCTTAAAGTACCATCTCACAGAAGTGTACCCAAAAAATACATTCCATTCCGTGAAAGTTTCTCGTGATGCCGAATTGTATATCGATAATGAATATTCTGGCAATTTATTAGAAAAAATAAAAAATTCTTTAGGGAATAGAAACACAGGACAAGTGACGCGTATGTTGGTAGATCGACATGCTTCCGAAGATTTGCTAGATGAGTTAAAAGATGAACTGAATGTAAATGATACAGATGTCGTTTTGGGTGGAACGTATCATAATTTTAAAGACTTTTTCGGTTTCCCGAATCCTACAGAAACAAAACTTTCATTGCCTAGTGTGTCGCCAATTCGAAATAAGGAGTTAAGTGCATATAAGAGTATGTTTTCTGCAATTTCAGACAAAGACAGATTGTTATATTTCCCGTATGAATCTTTTGATCATGTGTCTGAATTGTTGGAAGAAGCTGCCGCAGATGAAAACGTTACCAAAATCAAAATTACTTTGTACCGAGTTGCCAAAGAATCGCGCGTAACAAATGCATTGATTGAAGCAAGTAAAAATGGCAAAGAAGTGACTGTTTTTATGGAAGCTAAAGCACGATTTGATGAGCAAAACAACATCAAATGGGGAAAGATTCTGGAAGAAAAAGGAGCAAAGGTAATTTATAGTTATCCAGGGATCAAAGTACATTCAAAAGTGCTATATATTGAACGTGTTGAAAACGAAATTCCAGTGCAATATGGATATATCGGAACAGGAAATTTCAATGAAAAAACGGCCACACTATACACAGATTTCTGCTTGATGACCAAGCGTGAAAAGATAACTTCAGAATTGGCGCAAGTTTTTCAAGTATTGGAACGAAAAATCATCATTCCGAAAAGTAAAAAACTATTGATTTCTCCGTTTACCTCGCGAAGTACTTTTTTAGAATTGATCGATCAAGAAATTAAAAATATAAAAGACGGAAAAGAGGCATATATTATATTAAAACTCAACAGTCTTCAAGATCCTAAAATGATAGATGCTTTGTATGAAGCAAGCAATGCAGGCGTACAAATAGAATTGCTAGTTAGAGGAATTTGTTGTTTGGTGCCAGGAATTGAAGGGCAAAGTGAAAACATTAGCATTAAAAGTGTGTTGGGACAGTTTTTAGAACACGCTCGTGTGTATATTTTTGCCAATGGTGGCAACGAAAAAATGTACATCGGTTCTGCTGATTGGATGACGCGAAATTTAGACCATCGTATTGAAGTCATCACACCAATTTTAGACGCAGATATGCACCAACAATTGCGAACGTATGTACAATGGCAATTGGATGATACTGTAAAAGGCAGAATTATTGATGCAAAACAGAAAAACGCGTATGTTCCACAAGATGAACACGCCATTCATTCGCAAGAGAAAGCCTATGCTGAGGTTTTGAAGATGAATGCATAAATAATTAAAGAATACTATAAATGGCTATAACTCATTGTTGTTTTTTAGTATACCATTACCACTTTATAAACTCATTAATGTTTTCTCACTATTAATGAAGTCGTTTAAACAAAACGTACAATGAAAATTATAGCCAATACTTTATAGTTACAATCTGTATTTATATTGCTGCTTTGCAAACCAACCAACAATTAAACTAATTACTCCAATCAGCCAATATCCTTTTGTAGTTAGCGCAAACAGTTGAAAAATAATTAAGATACAACTACCAATAACCCACATAACATCTAGAAATATAATTAGGGAGATGAGGTTCTTCTGTTTTAGATAATATTGAATAATGAATAGAATACAACTAGCAAATATGATTAAGTTGATTCCGATACTTGGTAGAATTTCTGCATTCTGAAACCCTAAAAATGTTTGTAAAAATTGATTTGCAAATAGCAAGCACAATCCGCTTGTCATAGAAAAGGCAGCGTTACAGTATAACCAAAACTTTAAGTTGTCCATTTACTTTATCTTTTGTACAAAGAAACAATTGGAATTGATGAATTTTATGATGTTTCACGACAATCAATTGCGATAGTGCGACAACTGTTTTATTCCTAAAACATTTTGTATACTTTTAGAGTATGAATGAAAAATTAATAGCAAAAACAATATTTATTAGCTATCTAAGTTATGCAACACAATTAAAAATAGACACCGCAAGGTTTGTTGAAAATGAAGTCAATACGAATGACAAGGATTATGTATCGTTTGAGCAGTTTGCTTTTTTAATGCGGTTGCTAGTTCAAAAAACGGAGAATCAAAATTTAGGACTTTACTTTGGAGAACAATCTAATATTGCGGCACTTGGTATTGTTGGTCAACTGATACAAACGAGTAAGACTATTGGAGATGGTATTGAGCAGGCATTGTTTGGATTTAATTTGATTAGTAATGTGATTGCATTACGATTAGAAAAAACGAATACAAGCTTCAAATTATACTTTGATATTGAAACTGATGTTAAAGAAGAATATCCAATTGCGTGTAAACAATTAATCATAAGTTCGATGACTTTTGTATACAAAGAAATTTACTTTTTGACCTTAAAAAAATATCATCCTACAGATGTGTCATTCGAATTTGAAATTGATAATGTTTCATTATATGAACGGATTTTTCATTGCGAAATAGTTTCAAAAAAGGAACAAACTTTTATAGAGTTTGCTCCTGAAATTTTAAATGAAAAGATTGTGTATGCTGATTATGAATTGTTTGTGCATTTAGAGAAATTAGTTTGTAAACGTTTATCATCGCAAACAAAAAAACCAGAAAAAATAGCTGATGTTGTGAGAGAGATTATATACAAATTATTAGATCCTGATTTTCCGAAATTAAATACTGTAGCAAATCATTTACACATATCAGAACGCGCATTGCAGCGCAAACTCAAAAATGAAAAGACAACGTATAGTCAATTGTTAAATGAACTCAAGCAAAGCATGGCGTTAGAATATTTAGCATCAACAAATAGTATTAAAGAAATTAGTTATATGCTTGGTTATTCCAATCCAAGTGCTTTTGTAAATGCCTTTAAAAGTTGGTATAAAGTCTCTCCTTCTATTTACAGACAAGAGCTTGTGAGGGCGAATTTGTAGTCAAGGGTATTCAAAGTACTTTTCGATATTTATACTGAGTTTGTCGAAGTACAATTTTTCTTCATGTTATTCCGAAAAATCACTCAAAGTGACGAGTGATGGTTTGAAGTAAGGAAGTTTCTAACAGCGAAGCAATTTAAAATTTCACATATAGCGTTTTCAAAATGTCAATTCGAACGCAGTCAAGAATACTTTGAAACAACACATTACTTATAACTCGCTAGCATCTCATCGATCCATTCGGAAGTATTTTTATAATAATTTTCACTAAAATCAGATTTTTGCGCCTCTAAGAGTTTTTTGGACTTTAGAAAAGATTCTTTTGCTAAATCTTTTTTATCCATTTTATCATATAAATCGGAGACACTCAAGTTTAGTCTTACATCATTTGGTTTTTTAACCAATGCCATCTGGTATATTTGAATGGCAATATCATATTTATCTTGGCTCTTAAAATCGTTTCCAACAAAATTTAAATAGCCAACACTTGCTTCATGAATATAGCCAAATACTTCTTTTTGATTTTTATTAAATTGATCTAGTTGTGTTTTTAAATCGCCATTACTGGCAAAATCTTCAAATACCTTTTGATCAGCAAAATAGTTTCTGCTCATACTGATTAAGCCATCACAAATAGAAGGCCCAACAATTTGCCAATGTCCAACACGTTCAATTGGTCTTGGTTGCCAAGCAATAGTTTTGTTTGGGTATTTCTTTAGCAGCGAATCAATACTATTTACGTAACTCGCAAATTCAATTTCTCTTCTTCCCACATCA
The DNA here is from genome assembly GCF_050633145.1 of Kordia sp. Taxonomy (GTDB): domain Bacteria; phylum Bacteroidota; class Bacteroidia; order Flavobacteriales; family Flavobacteriaceae; genus Kordia. Next base: position 22,832 of record NZ_JBOEFY010000074.1, read on the forward strand.
CCATGACTGAAATATAGGTATTTTCCAAATTTGGTATTATTTTTTAATAGCGAATCGGCATGCTTTACAATGACATTATCTTTATTGCCAAACGAAGGACTAATTCCAATATACGCATCAAACATATCACGCTTATCACTAAAAATTGTATTTCCTACAAATGCGCCGCCCCACGAATGTCCAAGAATGGTTTTAAAACCATCTGTTCTGTAGTTTTTTTCTATGAGCGGAAATATTTCGTTCTTTAGATGTTCTTGCAGTTTGGTAGCACTTGGATCAAACTCTGAACCACGATTATCGGAAACAACTCCCACAACAATCATAGGTATTACCGAATAATTGTCTACCATATAGCCAATATTGCCTTTGGCGGCATCCCAAAATATTTGATGTTGCGCGTCTAAAACATAAGTTACAGCATAATTGGAAATAGAATCTCTGTTATATCTGTTTGGTAAAAAGACTTTAACGCTGCGTTTTTTGCCAAAAACTTTGGAATCGATTGTATGTTCAATTTCAGATTTGTCTTGTGCAACCGTAGCAGATATGCACAGTAAAATAGTAAGGATAGTGATGGCTTTGAAAAATCTCATGATGGTCAATTTTTTTAATGTAACGTTGGAAATTGGTTTTTAATTGTCTTACTGTTAAAGTTTTACGCTTTAACAGTAAAGAGTCTTTTATTTTGCAATTGTTACAGTTTTGAGAAGTTTTTCCAGATAAGTATGTCGCACCCTATTTTAAACAATATGGGTTGGTTAGTCTATGAAACCAGTATTTTAAAGCTATATCTTTATACGTATTAATATTAAAACAAAGATTATGTTAGACAAAATGCAACAGTACCAAATTGAAAATGAATTATCTATTTATGGAGGAACAGAAATTATTCATAGTCCTGAATGCTATGGAGAACAACCAGATTAAGCAAACCAGTATAGTTTTAGATTATTTCAAGCGAACTTCGGTTCAGTCATGGTCGGAAGAAATTCCGACCTGATTTTCATATAAACCTTCTTTTAGTTGTTTTGTATCCGAGTTTGTTGTAGCAATTAGCTTGAAGTATTAGTTTCGGCAAATTTTTTAAATTGATTCATCCACTTTTGACTTTGCTGTTTGAATTTCCCTGGAAATAATTTAGCCATTAATTTAATCATAAAACCATTGAACTTTGTGTACTCAACTTCAGAGATGTACTGCGTTGTATATTCGTTAATTACGATAAAGCGTGAAATTTGGGTATTTGTCATGTGAATGTGTTCATAGAGCCCTATTTTTTCATTCGGTAAATCATTGGAAATAATCGTTTCTAATAATTCCATTTTATGTTTCCCATTGAAAATAATTTTTGATTTGGCACCTTTTGTATCTGGAGTTCCGCTTATAAGTTCAATACTTTCAAATCCATCTTGCCATTCTTTGAAATAGGTTTCATTACTCCAAAGTGCTACCACTTTATCGATTGGTAAATTTATATCAATTGTACATGTATATTTCATGATATTGTTTTTTTAATTAGTTGATCGTATACTGGTTTAGTATTAATAAGAAACTACCATAAAACTGGCGCCTAACTCAAAATTATCAATAAAGTTTTGTTTAAAATTAGCAATGACCTCTTGAGAATCCTCTAAGGTTTCATCATCTCGTTTTTCTATACATGAAAAAGCAAAATTAAAATCTTCTTCAAGTGCAAAACAATACGTATCACTACGACAAAATCGTTCCCAAAATGCAACATTCATGCGTTTTCGTTGGTAGCCTACATCTTTAAAAAAAATACCTTCTTTTTGAATGTTTTTGTAGTATGAAACTATTTTCCAATCCGACAATTCTCCTGAACTAATATGTCGATTTAGGACATCTAGGTTTTTTTCAGCTTCATAGATTGCTAATTCTTTTTCTAGCTGTTTTGAATCTGTGAAAATCTTATAATCACTATTTCGAAAATGATTTTCTACCCTTGCCAGATTCTTTGCATCTTTTACAATAATTGCAGTTTGTAAAATTTCAGGACAATTTACGATTTGAATATAGTTTTCAAAATGATCAAATGGCACATTGTAATTGGCAAACGTTTCACGAGTTTCAATAAGGCTTTCTCCCACAGTTTCACCTACATAGGGTAAATATTCGGGAAATTCCTTTTGAAAAGTAGCTTTATAGTGTGAAATATCTAATCCCATATTAAGATATAATTTTAATTATTCAATAGCGTTTCCATCTGCATCTAACTCCAAAAAAGGATTATGAGCAATTTCCCATAAGTTATCATCCAAATCGGCAACATAACCGCTGTAACCGCCCCAAAAAACATGTTCGGGTTGTTTGACAATTTTGACACCTTTATTACCTAAATCGGCAAAAATTTCATCAACTTCTTCTTTTGTTCGTGTGTTATATGCTAAAGTAAATCCTTTAAACCCTGAACCTGCTGGATTAACGGTAGCATCTTCAGCTAGCTTTTCTCTTGGATAGAGTGAAAGAAGCACGCCATTTAATTGAAAAAATGAAATATTTTCATTGCTAGCATTGGTTAATTTCCAGCCAAACTTTTCTTTATAAAAAGCAGTAGCTGCTTTTAAATCTTCAACGCCTAATCCTATGATGGTAACTCTTGGTTGCATGGTTTTTTGATCGAATTAATTTTATGAAAAGATACTTATTTATTTAAATAGTTGAATAGTATAATCTAATAGTTCAGTATTTCCATATTTTCCATGACCAGGAATTACAATTTTCAGTTCAGGAATTTCTTTTTTGATACTTTCTACAGTTTTAGACCATTGGCTGATATTAGCATCTTCAAGATTCCCTTTACCAGCTTTTAAAGATTTGATCAAGCAGCCTCCAAAAAGTGCTTTTTCATTTGGAATATACCCTATGATATTATCGCTCGTATGTCCTTCGCCAAAGAATTTTAATATGACGGTTTCTTCTCCAATTGTGAGTTCCTTGACAGTTTTAAAACTATGCGTTGGCACTTCTTTTTCTACGTCTTGCTTTATTAAATGTAAAGTTGCATTACTAGCATACGATGGTGTGTCGTTGTTGTGAAACTCTTGTAATCCGCCTAAGCAATCCACATGAAAATGTGTAACGACAACTGCTTTTATGGTCTTTTTTTGTTCGTTTTCAATCCAATTGATCAATTCTTTGGAAACTGCATTGTTGGTTGGTGTGTCAAATACAATGGCTTCGTCTTTATTAAAATAAATCATTCCGTTGCATGGCACATTTCCAAAATCATTGGTTTGTAAATAGGAAACATGCATAAATACATTTGGATTTATTTGTTCAATTTTTAAAGTTTCAGAAGCATACTGTGCACTTTTTTTTGATGTTGATGTGCAGCTGAAGAAAAGAAAAAACAAAACGAGTAAAGTAAAAGAGTGTGTTGTATTACTGTTCATGAATTTATTTTATTTAAAAAGAGTCGTTATATATACAATTCCAAACATCCATCCGACATAAATTATTGTATAACTAAATGCATAACTTATAGATTCTGTTAGATTATTTTCAGTTTCTGCAGCTTTTGAAAATACCAATCGCATGGCTCTAAAAAACACCCAATACAGCATGGCTACGATAAGCGCTAGTGAAAACCAAACAACGGTTTCTAATACGATGAGTAGAAAAATCAACACGATTGAAAATACAATCCATAAAATGATAGATGCTATAACGCCGCCAATTCCTTCTCCAATTCCGTCGCCAATGTCAAACCCAGATGTATCTCCTTGAAAGATGTTTTCGCTCAGTTTTTTCTTTAATTCAAAGCCTTTTAGTTTTGGAAAGTTATCTTCAATGGCAATGCCTTTGTATAAACCATAGCTTAAGAATAGAAATAATACTGCGGCAATAACTCCTAGTGACATGTAAAAGTTAGTTGTAATGCTTCTGTGGTAATTGATTCCTGTAAAGTACACTGTCAGTGCTGTCACTACAATCACGATCAGTGAAACGATAAAAACCGATTTTCCTTTGAGGTATGTTTTGTTGGGTTTCATGGAGTTGAAATTATATGCTCTGCATAAGTATTATAATTTATGCATGTAGTATTACATTACAAGTAATAGGAAGCCCGCCAGTACTAGTACAAAGCATTGGACGCCTCCATATTCTAGGGCGCCACCATTTTTTATCATAATATTTCCATTTATCAGATGTTCCATAAAATCCACGTGTTCGTTCCTTGCATTGACTATCTAATAACCAAAGCATTCTATGTTTTTTAATACCTATTTTGTCAGATTTTTGATTAAACTCTTTAATATGATCTTTTATATAAAAATCAGTAACACCTTGCCTGGTTTCTTTGTATCGAGCATGATTTGCAAAATCTTCAAGAGCTTTTTTATTATTATTTAAATCTATTTTAATCTTACTGAGAACAATGTTTAATTTTCCATCTTTTACTTTTTGATCGTAGAAACAAAAAGAAGCTCCTGTTTCGCCATGATATTTACTAGAAGTTGGGTCATAGGTGATAACTGCCCAATCTAACCAAGGCCATTGCTTTTTTAAAATTTCTCCAATATGCTTAGCTGTGATGTCTAAATCGCTTTTTGATACACTGGGAAAGACTTCGTTTTCTAGATGGTTTTTAATGTAGTAATTACTATTTTTTTCATCAATTACATACTCCATTGCTTGCTTTAAATGATTTTTGATATTTGTAATTAAAGGAGTATATAACTCTTTAGTATTTTGGAGTGATGCTTTTACAATTTGGTCATTATCCATACCTTCCTCTTTATATTTTAAACCAGAAAGTAATCCATCCAAGTTCATAGCAGAAAATGTATATGTCAACATAGAATTACCAATAACCATAATTGCTACAAGGTCTCCATTTGTATAATCTTTAGATACATCAAATATTTTATCTAGCCCAGAGTTGCCAGTTACCAAATCAGAAAACACCTGAATTTGATTGAAAATATCGTTGCGATCAAGTGCTTTGAGTCTTTTCTCGCAATCTTTTAACCTTTGTTTATAATCTGGTGCTTTTGGATCTTTTTTAATTTTGCGATACAAATCCATTAGTGCAATTGCGGAGTTTAATTTGGTGGCAGCGTTGGCTTGTTTACTTTTTAAATCTCTATAATTTATATATTTTTTTAAACGCTCAAATTGGTATTCAATTCTTTCACCTAATTCTTTTATCTGCTCTGATATTTCAGTTAGCATATTCATAATTTTTTCCTGTGGACTAGGTTCTCCAGATAACATTATTGCAAGTTCTAGACCACCACTAATAATTCCAAAAACTATCGATGCTTTGCCAATACCGTCTAATTTAAGAGCGAGCGCTTGAATCTTAGAAATATTACCGCCTTTTTTTATAATTTCCTTTACTTTGTTAATATATGCTTGAGTTTCTTTAGCTGCCTGTTTCGCTTTTTCAACAGCTTTTTTAGCAGTGTCAGTATCTCCATTATAGTTAGTTATTTCCATTTATTTCTTAGTTAGGTTAGTTGAAAAATTATTGAAAATATACCAATAAAATAGTTTTTGTATTTTTTTTCGTTCTTATAAATGTAATTTATATATTACCTAGATTTAATATAAGCCTACTAAAATGTTAAATATAAATACTACGATTATACATTGGTTTTTAAATAACTTTATGACCTGAAAAACTATTATTCCAATAATGTCCTATTAAATAATTCGTAAAAATATTACTGAAAAGTTTCTTGGAGATATACAACTAGGCTTCCTTTTAGCGCAATTTTTATATGTTTATACAGTTTCTCTCGAACAATACAACAAATAAACCATCCATACAAAGTATAATGCAAATGGAATTCCTGACAGCAGTGATATTATGAAAAATGACCCTTCATTTGATAAGAGAATACAACCAAAAGAGAGTGGGAGTAAGATCAATCCAAAAATAGTTAACCAATATTTCCATGATTTTTGCGAAACAAATAGACTTGCAATAATGATTGCTTTTCCAACAAACGAACAAAGCATTGCCCAAGGAATTAATTTTATGGAATGATGCTGTAACGAAAAGTTGAACTGCAATTCTCCTGTTGTCAGTAGGTAAGGGAAAATCACATCTGAGATACACATCACTATCATTCCATGTCCTGCTATAATTGTTATAAAACCATGAAAAATGATTGTAATGATTTTGGCATTTCGTAGTTGTTTCATCTTTTATATATACGATTAGGTATCAAAATCAGCATCTTGAATTAATTGAGTATATTTTGCTTATTCTTTATTTTGGCAAAGTTCTTTCATTTTTTTTACTGCTTCTGCATTTCCTATATCAGCAGCTAATGAAAAGTTTTTACAAGCATTTTGAAAGTCTTCTTTTTTCAGATAGATTTCTCCCAAATAGTAATAAGCTTCATATTTGTTAAAATTTACTTTAATAGCTTCTTTTAAATCTCTGATTGCAGCATCGTATTCTTTATTTTTATAATAACTAATACCTCGCCAATAGTAGAGTTCGCATACTTTAATCTCATAGCCAGTTTCATTAGAATTATCAAAAGGAGAAACAATTTCTAATAGTGTTTCTTCCGTAGTAGCATCACAAGTTTTTAGATATTTTGATTCCAGTGCTTTGGTGTAATATTTTATTCCTTCTTCGAAGTTGCTAATGTCATTGTAGTTTATAGCAAGATTAAACAGTATCATTGTATTGTTGGGTTCCAGTTTGAGCGCTTTTAGGTAATCAACTGTACTTTCTTTAATGTTTCCCATCTGAGCTTTACAGTAACCTCTAAATATAAATGCGTCTTTATAATCAGGCTTTCTCGCAATAGCTTTGTCAAGCAAGACAATTGCGCCTTGGTAATCTCTTTTATCTTCATGGTTCAAGGCACGACTGTAATATTCTTCTTCCGTAATAAAATCACAAGAATAGAAAATCAAAAAGAAGAATATTAAATAATAGTGTTTCATAAGTATTTAAATAGCTTTAAAATTTTGGCAACACATAAAAATACACCGAAATAAAATGGCAAATACTTCCTGCTAATACAAATACATGGAAAATGGCATGATTCAGCGGAAGCTTTTGAATGCTATATAAAACGGCACCAATGGTATAGAAAACGCCGCCACCTAGTAACCAAAATAAACCTTCGCTCGAAAAGTTCTCGATTAATGGTTTAATGGCAAAAATGATAATCCAACCCATAAAGACATACATCAAGGTAGAAAGCTTGTCAAACTTTCCTGTAAAGAATAGTTTTAAGGTAATTCCGATAATGGCAAATCCCCAAACGAGTCCAAAGATTGTCCAGCCAATAACTCCTTCTAAAGTAACTAAAGCAAAAGGCGTATATGTTCCTGCAATGAGCACATAAATAGCAGCATGATCAAAAATTCGAAGCTTGTTCCGAATTAAAGGTTTGGTTGCTTTGTGATAGAGTGTAGAAGCCAGATACAATAAAATAATACTGAAACCATAAATGCTAAAACTTACTACGTGCACTGCAGTACCATTTTGCGCGGCATGCAACACTAAAAAAATCAAGGCAACAACTCCTAAAATAATACCAATACCATGCGAAATGATATTTAGTTTTTCCTCGAATGGTGAATAATAAGCGGTTTCTTTATCGGAACTCATGATTTTCTGAATTATAATGCAAAGAACTGTAAAAAAGTTAGAACATAGAGACCTACATAGGATTTACTTATAAAACGGAATCGTATTGAGTTTCTAAAGGATTTGAAGAAAGTCATCATTAGTCCAGATGAAAAATAAAAAAGCTACTTCCTAAATAGTATATTTTACTTTTAAGAAGTAGCTTTTATAAAAAGTATAGTGCTCTATTAATATAGAATTCTAAATTTAATTGTATCCTCAATCTTTTTTAAGGCTGAAGTAACTTTTTTGTTGTATTCCTTATCTACATCCACAATTACATAACCTACTTTGCTATCGGTAGATAAGTATTGTCCTGTAATATTCAATTCGTATTTAGCTAGAACCTTGTTGACTTTTGCCATGACTCCAGGCACGTTTTTGTGAATGTGCAAGAAACGATGCGCATTGGTTTGTCGCGGCAAACGAATATTTGGGAAGTTGACTGCATCTACTGTATTTCCAGAATTTACATATGCCATAATTTTATTTGGAACAAAATCAGCAATATCGCGTTGAGCTTCTTCCGTACTTCCACCAACATGTGGTGTTAAAATTACGTTGTTTAAACCTTTTAGCGGCGTTTCAAATGCTCCATTAGCTCTAGGTTCTGAAGGATATACATCTATGGCAGCTCCTGCAATTTTCCCGCTTTCTAAAGCTGCTTTTAAATCATCGATATCTACGACAAAACCTCTTGCTAAGTTAACTAGTAAAGCGCCATCTTTCATTTGATCGAATTGTGCTTTGCCAAAGAAATTTCTATTCGCAGGATTGTCATCAACATGTAAAGAAACCACATCCGAAATGGCTAATAATTCTTTTAAAGAATTGCATTTTTGGGCGTTTCCAAGTGCCAAACGATCTTCAATATCGTGATAATATACTTTCATTCCCATGGCTTCTGCTAGGATAGAAAGTTGTTTTCCAATGTTTCCATAACCAACAATTCCAAGGTTTTTTCCACGAACTTCGCGTGAACCTTTTGCGGTTTTATTCCATTGTCCGTTATGCAATTCGGTACTTCTTGGAAATACACTTCGCATCAACATGATAATTTCTCCAATTGCCAACTCAACAACCGAACGCGTATTGCTATACGGAGCATTAAATACTACAATTCCGTTTTCTTTGCAGGCTTCTAAGTCCATTTGCTTTGTTCCAATACAAAACGCACCAATTGCTAATAGTTTTTTAGCTGCTTTAATGACTTTTGGAGTGACTTGTGTTTTGGAACGAATTCCCAAGACGTGTATGTCTTTTATTTTTTCGATTAAATCGTCTTCCGAAAGACTATGTGATAATATTTCTACACTAAAACCATCATCCGCCAAACGATCAAAAGCGTCTGAGTGAATGTTTTCTAGCAATAATATTTTGATTCTGTTTTTTGGATACGAAATGTTTCTAGGTAATTTATTTACGAATAAAAACTCGTCTAAATTTGGCGTTACATGATCGGCTTTGTTAACCGCTTTTTCACGTGCTACATTTTCTGTAAAGGCAAAAAACTTATCGGCAATTCCAGCTTCACGCATTACGTAATCACTATAACCATCGCCAATTACCTGAATTTCTCCTTCTAAATCCATGTCTTTTAAACACTGAATTTTTCCGTTGTGTTGCGACAGTACATTTGCAGCATCAAATCCTACAATATAGCCTTCTGCATCAAAAGCAAATGTATTTGCATACACACGATCGGCAGGAATATTATAATCTTTTACAATAGGATCTATAAATTCTTTAAATCCGCAAGAAATCACATAAATATCATCTGAAAAATTCTCAAAAAACTCTTTATTACTTTCAATAGAAGCAGATAATTGTAGTCGCAATCTTGAAATTAATTCCTCTAAGTTAGATTGATGCGCGTTCAATAATTTGATACGTCTTTCCAACGATTCAGTAAATGAAATTTCTCCATCAATTCCCAAATTGGTAATCTCTTGAATTTCGTCAATAATTGCTTCTTTTTTAGGATTGTTTGCCAGCGTAATTTCAGCCAAAACATCCAACGCTTCTACACTAGTGAGCGTGCTATCAAAATCAAAAATATAGTTTTTTTGAACCGTTTCCATGTCATCATTATATAAGGAGTAAAAATATTAAAATCATTCCATTGAAACTATGTCTAAGGCAACATTCCATTAACAATTCTAATACTTTTGTTGATAAGTGTATATCTTACTTTCAGATTGAAAGTTTTGTGGGTGATTTTATTAAATCTTTAACTTTGAAGGATCTTGTCTTGTATCAAAAATTGTGACTATGAATATTGTTTTAGTATTAAATTTATAATATAAGCTAGTCTGTTTAGTAATTACACATTTATAGATTCCAGCATTTTTATAAATCTCGGGAAACATCGTAGGATTTGATTTTATTGAATCAATAGATGAATCCAGTTTTTTTATAAAATCGGTTTTTACTTTTTTAGACCAATTTTCTATTAGATAATTAAAGAGTTTTTCAAGCTTTCTTTCTGCAGTTTTTGAAATTTTCACTTTCCTACTCATCTATCTATGTTTTACCATAAATGAATTGTAGTCAGTAACATTTCCATTTTCAATTTCAGCAGCAGCCTCTTTTATTTCAGTCTTTTGTTCAGCAGATAATTCATCCCACAAATCAGTAGATTTTTGTTTTTCAAATATTTCCTTAATTGATTGAATAATTGTAGGATTATTAGTGTCTAATAATAATTTTAATAGCTCTATTTTTTCTGCTTGAATATTCATTTTCAATCTTATATATATTACAAAAGTAAAGAATCTTTTTTTATACACTTAAATAAGCAAACAAAAAACATTCCCTTTCTAAAA
>NZ_JBOEFY010000075.1:0-36749 GCF_050633145.1 Kordia sp.
TCCGTTTGTGTTCCAGTTATGGTTGAGGATTGCGAATTTAAATCTACAGCAGTGAAACCATCAAAAGGAGTTTCGTCACAAACAATTAAATCCGTTGGCATAACTGCTACAGGGTTTTCATTGATAATTAAATCAAAGTTCATTGCTGTATTTGCACAGTTAGTTATGTTGTTAGTTGCACGTACATATATCGTTCTTGCAAATGTTGTATATGGACTTACAATTGCACCAGTATTTGTATCTGCATCTGCTTGCGATTCGTGGTAAGTAACATCAATATTGGCTTGTCCGTTGATTACTTCTGGATCTTTAATTGAAAGATCAAACGTAAATTGACTAGCATTGTCACTACATACTACATAGTCCGTAATAGGGTTTGTATCTGGTAGCGGATTTACCGTAAGCGTAATGTGTTCTCCCAAACCTAAACATGCATTGTTAGCATCACTATCTACACGAACAACAATGTTTTGAACATTAGGAGACGCATCATTCCTATGATTACTAATGTCTGCGATTGCATTTTCTTCTGCTAAAGCATCTGCAAAGTTTTCATAATAGGTAATTGTTAGTGTTTGACCTGTAGCTGTAAATAACGCGTTAATTTGTGCATCAGCATCACTAAAGTCAAAGGTTGCCACTCCGTTTGTATTATCTCCATCTACTGCATCATCATCACATACTTCATATGTTAGTTGGAACGTATCTGGAATTTGTGTTGCTCCTACAATTAGGTTTACTTCTCCTGTGCGGAAACAACCGTTTACAGTTACAATTCTTGCAAATACTTGTCCGCCATTACCGCTGTTGAATGCTGTGTCATTTGTGATAGGACTTGTAGCATTTTGCGCATTTGTTAAACTTGTGTAATACGTAAATGTTTCATTGGCAGCATCTGCAGAAAGTAAGGTATTTGCTTCTGTTAAGTTGAAATCAGATAAACCATCTGTATCATCGTCACATTGTAGTAATGCGACAGGTTGCATGATTACTGGAAGCGGATTTACAATTATATTGAACTCAATTGTGTCAAAACAATTTGGATTGTCTACATTTTCAATACGTGCTATTATTGGATCTCCACCAGCAATCGTATTTCCTCCAGCCGTTGTGTTTACGTAGTTTGTAGGCAAGACATTCATGGAATCGTTTGCATCAGCTTGATTAGCATAATACGTAATATTGAATTGCATGTTATCTTGTCCGCCTAAAACTTCTGTATCTAATGTAGAAAGATCAAAAGTGGCTAAACCATTTGTATCATCTCCATCTGCAGCATCGTCACATAGTTCGTAATCTGTTACAGGATTTGCGGTTGGCTGATCGAATACGTCAAAGTCAAAAGAAGTCGTTGTATCAAAACATACTGTACTATCATTATTTTCTATACGAACAAAAATAGTTTCTAAATCATACGCCGTTTGGTTTGTATATGGACTTGCTAACGGATTCATATTTGAATCTGCATCTGCCTGATTTGCATGAAATGTTACAGTAAATAATGTAGCGTCTTGTCCGTTTAGAACAGTTGTTGCAAGTGTATCTAAATCTAATTGTGATAAACCATCATTGTTATCATCACAGATGAGTTGATCTTCAATTTGATTGGCTACAGGTGTTGTAAATATGGAAACATTTGCTTCACCCATTAAAGGACATTCACCATTGTTTTGTTCTATTTGTACTGCATATAGTCCAGCATCTGCTAGTGTTACATTTGTTAGATTTAATTCAAAAGTAGTTTCTGCTAATGGATTTCCATTGAGCGTCCAAGTATAGGTAGCACCAGCAATATCATCCGCCATAAGCGTATAATCTTGAGTAGTACATAACGACAGTTCTGTCATAGAAACTCCGTTACGAATAATATCAACAGGTGTTGCAAATAAAGATTGGATAAATGGAGGCAATCCAATCCTTGAAAGGTTTGTATTTGTATTTGTTATATCTAGTAATATTCCATTTTGGTTGTAAATAACAGCAGCACCATCGGCTTCAGGGTTTTCGATAACACCTAAAAAACGTCCTGTATTTGCCGTGTTACTAAAGTCTAATAAAGCACGGTAAATTTTTCCATCGATTCCTACTTGGATTGCTCCGGCTGAGAATGTAAATGAATCGTCTATTGTAAATTGAGATCCTGGAATGTCTGCGGCTAATAAATCATATTGTAATAATAAGCTGTTTCCAGTTCCGCTATTTCCTAATCCAACGGTTGCATATAATTTAGTTCCTTCAGGAGAAAACTCAACACCATAAGGCGCATCTCCATCATATAATTCTAGTTCATTAGTTACAATTCCAGTAGCATTATCGAAATCGTATAACATCACTTTTCCTGGACCATTTCCACCTTCTATATTTGTGAGTCCTAAATGTGCAGCTGCTAGCTTGTTTCCTTGTGGAGAAGCTTTTAAATATCCAAGAGCATTTCTTCTATAACCAGAAATAGGTATTTCTGTTGGCGTGCTACTTATAACTGGCGTTGTATCTACACCAGTATTATCAATTTTAAATGCGTAAAAATCATCTATAAAGTGTGTAATTACCCAGAAAGATTCACAATCGGCACTTTTAACAGCTGATATTTTTTCAGAACATTTAAATCGTGTTTCTTGCGTATCTGTAGTGTCATACGTAATTAAAGGGATATTTTTTTGAGCGTTGTCAACAAAACCAATTCCATCAGTCATATCAACAACCGTATAATTTAATCCATTATTTACTCCGCCATCATTATGATGTGGCTCATCAACAGTGAAAATATAGTAAATATTAGGGTCTTGAGGTTTTGGAATAATAAGTGCAGACGATGTACTAGAACTGTCTCCATTTAAACCTGTACCATTTGTCATGATACCATGGTTTCTATTCCAAACAGTAATTCCATCAGAATAAAATAATAGATTCCCATCAGCGTCAGAGATCGAAGCACAACCTTCTAAAGTGTTTAAACTTCCATCTGTAACAGCAGTTACATTTCCTGTATCAGGATCAAATTGTAATCCTGCATTTTGACCAAAGTACCAGTTTGCAGCTTCTCCTTGTGCAAATAGTATTGTTGGTAGTATGATAAGAATAAATAGTAATTTTTTTTTCATCTGTAATCGATATTTATCTAAGACATAAAAATGCTCAATAATCCAATGTAATAACTCTTTTCTGTAGTTATTATTTTAAATTTTTGAGAATTGTTCTTTTTTAAAGCGAGTATGACTGAAATAACAATTTATAAAAGTTACCAAGGTTTACTTATTATTGGGGGAAAAGGTGGTATGTCTTATAGTGAAATACTTCATAGCAATTTTCCATACTCAACAGCCGACAAATATACTAATTACGAACTAAAAAAAGAGCGAATTGCTTCGCTCTTTCTGTATAATCTATTGGATTTATATATTATTTTGTTATAAATCTCTTCGTTCTAATAATTTGTATGATGAAAATATAAAAATCACAACCCATATTGAGGCAATTAGAATTTCGTGCCAATGTACAGCATAGTCCGTTACAGGCATTTCTTGTGAATTATGGATAGCAATAATTCTAGAAAATGGTTCGTCAATTAAATTCCACATTGATGCGAACGGGAAAAATTGCATGATTTCATTTGATGTATCGTAATTATACCATTTAAATCGGAACAATCCGTATAAGATTAATTCTACGATAAAGCTGATAAATAAAAAGCCTAAAGCAAAAGCAGAACGTTTTATCAATACGCCAGCAAATAAACAAAAGCTAAAGAAAGCTAGTAGTTTTATGAAATAGGCTAAAATAAATTCTGAGCCACCAAAGACGTTATCCAAGTACAAGTCTCCCGACGGTGTATTAAAAACCCCTATTGTTAGCGTAATGATAAACACCAATGCTGTAACTACAATAGAATAGGATAGTATGAAATAAAATTTTGAAAGAATGACTTCTTTTTTACTTAAACCATCAATGAGGTTTTGTTTTAATGTCCGATTGCTGTATTCATTTCCAATCATGGAGACGACGACAATAGCAAAGAAAAATTTAAAAAAGGCAATAAAAAATGTAGTGATATGCCATATGTATGGGAACTCAAATATTTTTGTTTCAGATAAATCTAAGGTGAAATACCCGAAAAAGTTAATTTTAATTGAGGAAAGGATTAATATCGATAGTGGAAAAACAAAAGAAATATAAAGCAGTATTCTGCTAGTTCTGTTTAACCATAGTTTTTGGAATTCTATTTGTAATAAACGTAACATAGTCGTTGTTGGATAAAATTAGTTAGATTGGTTTTCAGTTAGCATTAAGAATTGCTCTTCTAAACTTTCTTTGCGATTTACTAAGTGCGATAATACAATGCCTTTTTCAAACATTGCTTTGTTAAAATCGGCTGCATTTAAAGGCTCTTTTAAGAAAGCTGTGATGAGTCCATCTTCTTTTTTGATAGAACCAAAAGCAGGATGATTTTCTAAATGCGCTAGTAACTCATCTTCTTTGTCAGTTTTTAACTCAAAAAATCCTTGACTTGATACCATTTCATCCACACGACCAGAATAAATTTTTACTCCTTTTCGCAGAATAACTACATGTGAACATACTTTTTCAACTTCATCCAATAGGTGAGAAGCCAATAAAATGGTAGTTCCTTGTGTAGCAATGTCTTTAATAATCTCTCTAATTTGGTGTATTCCTTGCGGATCCAATCCGTTAGTAGGTTCATCTAAAATTAAAATTTCAGGATCATTCAATAGGGCAGAAGCAATTGCCAATCGTTGTTTCATTCCTAAAGAAAATGTTTTAAACTTGCTATCTTTTCGATCTATAAGTCCAACAAGTTCTAGTTTTTCTTCAATTTTAGTTTTAGATACATTTTTAATTTTACAAACCAGCTTTAAATTGTCATAAGCGGTCATGTATGGGTAAAAATTTGGTCGTTCAATAATAGCACCAACTCGTTTCAAAGCATCGTGTACAGCAACTTCGCCATTAAACCAGTGAAAATTTCCAGTAGTTTTATTTACAACATTTAAAACCATTCCTAAAGTGGTAGATTTACCACTTCCATTTGGTCCTAAAATACCGTATACATTCCCTTTTTCAATGGTGAATGATAAGTTTTGTACTGCTTTGACATTCTTGTAATTTTTACTAAGATTTTGCAGTGTGAGGATAGTTTCCAATATAATTCTGTTTTTTGATTGATTGTATATAGTTGACGACTCAATTTTAAAATTGTTACAAAATATACAGAAAGCTTTTTAAAAAATAGAAAATATCGAGCTTTATATGAAAAATTGAAAAAAACTTTGTCAATAGCTTCTAATTGCGTTTTTCGGTACATATTTAAACTTTAGTGTAAGCTTTTTTTATACAAGATGATGTATTTTTAAACCTTATTATTAAATTAAAAAGAAATAAAATACAATCCGTCAATGCAAGAACCAATAATATCTAAAAAGAAACCTGCATTTCCAGTAAATGAATTGCTTAGCGAATATCTTTCCGAGCATGGTAGAGCCATAAAAATCCCCATATTTTATGACGACTTATTACGATTTCAAGGTTCTGTTGTCGTGTATGATGCAGATGATAATGATACACTTTGGGTGCGAACATATTATAATGAATTTGAGCGACAAGAAATTGATGTAAGCTTAAAAAAAGTATATTCAATTTTGCATTCTGATGGAAGTGAAGACATCATTCAATACTTAAATGTAGATGCAATAGACTATTGTACGTTTGGAAATTCAAAACCTTTTCGAGTAAAAATTCGAAACATACTGAATGATAACTACACGTATTTTTATATCAAAACTGCTGATGCTTCTAGAATTTATGGTTTGGAATTAGAACATATTTTATCTCCTAATAACCTCAATTTTTTAGTTTATAAAAACACACTTATTGAAGAACATATAGCAGGAATTCCAGGCGATGTTTTTATAGAAAACATGTTGGAAGACTGTACCACTTCTGAAAAAGCACAGATTGCCAAAGAGTTTGTAAAGTTTAACGAACGTTGCATGATACGACTGCTAGGCGATATGCGTTCGTACAATTATGTAATTGTGCCCACGCACGATTTTGATAATGTCGTTTTTAAAATTAGAGCGATTGATTTTGATCAACAATGCTATGAAGGAAAGTTTAAAATTTACATGCCACAATTTTTTAAAGAAAACTATAAAATGGTCAGGCTGGTAGGTGAAAAATTGCAAGCAGATTCTATAGAACAATACAAAGCAGAAGAACGCTCTATCATTGCAAAACGAATGCTAAGTTCTGAAAATCGTATTCAAGAACTATTAGAATGTATGCAGAAAGATACATTGTCTACCAAAGAAAATGTAACACAACTCACGCAACGCGTTTTTGAAGTTACCAGAGATATAAATTTTAAAAACTTAACTTCCATGGGCGATGTACTATATGGAGCCTTGCACTTTGTCCGTAGAAATTATGAAAGTGTAATTCGATAGAAATAAAAAAGCCTTTACTATTATAGTAAAGGCTTTTTCAATTTATGCTTTTTGTTCTTTATTAAAATATACTAAGTAATAATACATTTGCTTTTCCTCGTCCCAACCTTTTTCTACAAATTTCTCGGCAGATTCAGGATTGATAAAGTCCAGCTTGATTTGAATATTTGTATCTAAGCTAATCGTATTCTTAATACTTTTACGAGCAGAAGAAACGGCTTTGTTAGCAATTGGAAACTCAGAAACATCTTCAATGCTATATTTAGGTCCTTTCTCTACTTTATAGTGTTTAAACTCTGGAATTAAATCTGGATTCTCAATAACATCGTTTAAGAATTCTGTTTCTTCAAAGGTGTCATTTTTTGCGAAGTGATTCACCGCACGGTTCATAAACATTACTTCTTCCTTCTTATCTTCCGCAGGAAACACAACATCTTTGGCGAAGTTTTGACAGAACTTTAAGTACTTTTTTGTGTAAAAGTTTTCATCGGCAAATGCATCCACACCTAAGAAATGATCTAACCAATATTTAGTATCATATTTATTGCTATCGACAGAAAGAATTTTGTAACCTTCTTCTTTTTTTACATTAAAAATAATACAACCTTTATCTAATTTGTTTAATGAAACTCCTTGTTGGAATAACACATCTAAATTACTTCCGTTTTCTTCAAATTGAAGGAAATCGTTTTTAATCTCTGATTTAAAAATTCCGATCGCATCTACTTTCTCATTGTCAATTACTACGCTTTCAAAATATCCAACATATACTTCACCACTTTTAATATGTGGATGTTGTGATTGTTCGAAAAGTAATGAAGCAATCTTTTTTGAATTTTCATGAATCGTTGCCGAATCGTCAAAAATTGCAGTCACTATTGCGTATAATTGATTAAACTCTAAATCAACTTCATTTGTAAACTGAAAGTAATTTTCTTCTTTCTCTCTAAATGGTTTGAAGAAATATTCTTTTAATAATGGCGTAATTTCATCCGTTAATTGATACGGTTCTGAAGAAAGAAATACATTTTCGTTTCTACTTTTATTCCCAACTTTATGAATAGATAGGGAATCTATTTGTGCACTGTATAAATTGATCATTATAAGGGTGTAATTTTTTTCTTTATGAATGTTATACTGCCACTTTCGTAAGACTTTTTCTTTGTACGTTTCCAATTTTCCTAAGAATGTAAACGTTCCGATTGTGACATTGTTGAAACTCAATTTTTTAATCAAAAAGAGCTCTTGTTCGGTTCGGCAAAAATAACAAAAAACAAAGATGAATGATAAAATTCACAGCTTAACTTTTAATAAAAATGACGAGTTTACGTTATAGAATCTCTTTTGGTATCTTTATTGATGCAAAAAAAAACAAAACCATTACCATGAGAAAAAAGTTAAAAGTAACTCCAATCAGAAGGTATAAAACACCAAAATATCCTTCCTATCTTGATGAAAGCCCTTTGTTAATGTCTCCTAGCGTTTCAAAAACAGGTTATTATGCTACAGCACTTTTGGGAGTGTTTGGACTTTTTGCATTTTCAACAAATTCTAATAACACAGGAGAAGCAAAGGTAAATCCAATAAAATTTAAAGAACTAGGTTTTCCTCACACGTATGCAGCTTATGGAACAGGATTGCCAGATAGACTTAATAGAGAAACAGCAGTAGCTATTATAGATTCTATTTTTCTGGCAAATAAAATAGATCTTGTAAAAGAATATCCAATTTCTAAAAACGGACTGAATTTTAATGCAACTGGATACAATAAAAAGCACAATATAGGCTACGTTTGGCTCGATAGCAAGAATACAACTCCAGATTGCTATAATTCATGGAGGAGTAGATTTAACGAATCTTCATTATTGCCAGAAGATTTGATAGCGTATAAAGAATTAATGCAACAAGTAGAAAAAAACCAAAGCAGTTATGAATCCGTAAGTAAGTTTTTTAGAAACTTAACTGAGCAAAAAAGATATTATAAACTATTAGAATTAGAACGAAGTTTGTGGAACAATCCTACGTTAAAAGAACAAATCAACAAATACATTGCAGATAATCGAAATTACTCTGATAAAAATTATGGTAAAGAAATTCTAGACGCATACGATAACGAAAAAGTTGATTTGGAAGAAATGAAGCAACTTGTTGATGAAGAAAGTACTAGCATAGCTGCACTTTCATTGTATAATAACAAATTAGCATACCATTCGTATGGTTATATGGTAGATGAAGAAGGGAATTATGTCGAAAGAAGCGGAGATGCTAGAAAGAAAGCCATTGAAAATTTAGAAAACCTAGTTCAAGACTATATAGATTGGGCAAAATCTGAAGGGAGATTTTAATGAGTACATCCATAAAATACACAGCAAATTTTCATGTAACACATGATTGCAACATGCGTTGTAGTTACTGTTACGCAGGAGAAAAAACGAAAACTTCAATGAATCAAACTACGATACAAGAATCTATAGATTTTGTAGTAGGCGAAGTGCAAAGAAAAAAAGCAACCAAATTAGTGATCGCTTTTTTAGGAGGTGAACCTTTAATGGAAAAGAAAAAACTCTTTTATATACATGACGAATGTAAAAGAAGATTAGGAGATGAAATAAACATTGTAGGTCAATTATCAACAAACGGATTATTGCTTACCGAAAATTTGATGAAAGATCTTACCGATAGAAACATCATGGTATCATTGAGTTTGGATGGAACTCCAGAAACAATGAAAAAACAACGCCCAACAATCGGAAATTCTGATTACTCTAAAATTATGGAACGTACCATAAAAAGTGTATTAAAACACAATCCGTTTACAAATGCTTTTTGTGTGGTTACACCTCAGTCTTCGAAAGATTTGTATGATAACATTACTTGGATTTACGATCAAGGATTACGTTTTATTAATTGTACTTTAGATTATTCTGCTGAGTGGACGTATCAAGATTTTGAAATCTTAGCTGCCGAATATGAGAAATTAGCAAAATGGTATGAAGAAAGATGTAACAATGTTGAGCATTTTTATTTAAGTAGTTTTGATGAGCGAATTCAAACACATACAAAAAAACCTGCTGCTTGCGCCAATAAATGTAGTATAGGTAACAATCAAATTTCTATTGCTCCAAATGGAGATATTTATCCATGTATGCAATTTGTAAAACCGGCACATCAGGCAGATCCAAGCGTACAATTAGGAACTGTTAAAGAAGGATTGGTAAGTTCTAAACTAAATCAACTTAGAGCAGATATTATAAAAGATAAGCCTGAATGTTTAGGATGTAAATTAAAAGATCGTTGTTCTACGTGGTGTTCTTGTATCAACTACTCTTCAACAAAAAGTGTCTCAAAAGCAAGTCCAGTAGCATGTTATCATGAAAAAACGCTAATTCCTATTGTGGATAAAATGAGTACCAAACTTTGGCGAGAGAAAAATCAATTGTTTATACAAAAGCATTACAATCCATTATATTCTTTTGTTGCGCAAGCAATGACAAACTATAAATAGTTGATTTTTTATAATTTAATTTACTGTAAATAGGTAACTGAGCTCGTCGAAGTTAGTTCCAGTTTTCATCAAAATTCAAACTATCATAATCATTGATGTCTAAATCTTCGTCGTCTTCCAATCCGTATGGATCTTGTTCTGCTTCAAACTGTTTGTCTGGAGCACTATCTGGAAGAATTCCGTGAGAGAATAATAGATTCGGATATGATATACCACTTAACGGTTCTGCGATTTCAGCAAGTTCTATTAGAAATGTCCACATATTCAAAAAATCGTACACATAAATCAATCGGAGTTGATCTTCAGAAAGTACACCATCAAGTGTAGTTTCATTCATCAATCGAATAGAATCTTGTCCTTCGCTCATATCAAATTGAGAAATCTCTTCTCCTTGATTCCATTCATCATCACTCACATAAAAAGACGCCATTTCCATTCCATCAAATCCAAACGCTTGTGTAATGGCATTATGGAAGTCTTCAAACGTTGCATCTTCCTGAATTTCAATGTCTCTAAAGACATCTTCTGCTGCATCTAATATTACTCTAAATCTATAAATCATGCTCGTTAAAAAAATTGGATTGCAAATTTACAAACTTTCTGCTTTGTTTTGCGTTTTATTTGCTTCTAAGATAAGATAAAATTGAATTCCGAATAATATCGTAGCTAAAACGATGTGGATCGTTTGTGTTCCAAACGGGAAATCGAAGTAATACATGGCAATTCCCGAAAGGATTTCTAAGCCTAATAAGACCATTACCCAATATACTTTTGTAAAGCCTAATTGTAATTTTTTGAAACGATAAAACAACCAGATATTCAGTAGTAAAACAACGATGGAAAACGTTCGGTGAATATAAAAATCTAATTCAGGATTTGCTAGCCATAACGATTGACTTGTTTCACCTATGGTTTTAATTTGTTCGTCTACAAACTGTCTTACTTGTGTTCCTAATATGGTTTGAACCAAAGTCAATAGAAGGGAAGCATACAGTAATTTCGTAAACAATTTGTCACTTGTATGTGCTTTTACTTTGTTAGAAGTTGCATGTATAATGTATAATATTGCCGCAACAATCACCAATGCCATTACCATGTGAATGGTAATTTTGAATGGAGCCAAATTAGAATCAACCACCGTTTTTCCTAGCCAGGCTTGAAATCCCATGCCAGCAACGGTGAAAAATGATAAGAGTGTAATGATTTTTTGTTCTTTCCAATACCAACACGAACCTATAAATAGCAGTAATGTAGCCAAACCAGCTAAGGCGCCAAACAATCTATTTATGTATTCAACCCAGGTATGAAAAGCGTTGAAAGTTGCATAATCATGTTCGGTATATGGTTCCCAGTTTGTGGTGTTAAAACTGTTTGTAGTTGTAAAATCTTCTTTGGCAACTTGCAAAGCTTCATCTACAATAATTACCATACCATCTTCGTAAAAATGATCTGGTTGCCATTGCAATTGTGCTTCTTCTGTTGGCGGAATTAAATATCCAAAACATTTTGGCCAATCTGGGCAACCCATTCCACTTCCTGTCATACGAACAACCGCGCCAGCTATAATAACAAAGTATACTAAAACTAAGGTAACTTTTGCAATGGTGTTGAAATTCTTCTTCATTTTTCGGTGTTTTCTACTAAACCTAATTCTTTTCCTTTGGTAATCATATACGCATGTGCTGCTTCATATTCGTTCGGAATTTCACCTTCCAAAATTGCTTCTTTTATGGCGTGTTTTATGATTCCGATTTCTCGGGAAGGTTTTAAGTTGAATGTTTTCATGATTTCTTCACCAGAAACTGGCGGTTGAAAATTACGTACATGATCGCGTTCTTCAACTTCTACAATCTTCTCCCGAACAACTTTGAAATTATTGTGATATTTTTCAAACTTTCGCGGGTTTTTTGTGGTGATGTCTGCTTCACAAAGTGTCATTAAATCTTCTACATGATCGCCTGCATCAAAAACCAAACGACGTACGGCAGAATCTGTCACACCATCTTGCGATAATACGATTGGGCGCGAACTCATCATCACCATTTTTTGCACAAACTTCACTTTTTCATTCAATGGCATACGCAAACGCTTAAAGAGTTTGTACGCCATTTTTCCACCAACAAATTCGTGTCCGTGAAACGTCCAACCTACTTTTTTACTAAAACGTTTGGTAGGCGCTTTTCCAATATCGTGTAACAATGCAGCCCAACGCAACCAAACATTGTCTGTATTTGGACAAATATTATCTACGACTTCTAAACTGTGGTAAAAATTGTCTTTATGTTTCTGACCTTCTATTTCGTCAATACCTTTTAAAGCGACTAATTCAGGTAGAATATGTGGTAAAAGCTGCGTTTTTTCTAACAGTATAAACCCAATAGAAGGTTTGCTACTCATTAAAATTTTATTCAACTCTACAACAATACGTTCTTTCGATATAATTTTAATGCGATCGGCATTTCGTGTGATGGCTTCTAGTGAAACGGGATCGATTTTGAAATCTAATTGTGTTGCAAATCGGATGGCGCGCATCATACGCAACGGATCGTCCGAATACGTTATATCTGGATCAAGCGGTGTTACAATTCGTTTATCTTCTAAATCCTGTAAGCCGTTAAACGGATCGAGTAAATCTCCAAAAGTGGCTTCGTTTAAACTCAAGGCCATTGCATTGATAGAAAAATCACGACGATTTTGATCATCTTGAAGCGTTCCGTCTTCTACCGCAGGATTTCTGCTGCCACGTTCGTAACTTTCTTTTCGAGCGCCTACAAATTCAACTTCAATTTCTTTGGTTTTAATCATGGCAGTACCATAATTTTTAAACACTTGTACTTTGGGTTTATTTGGTAGGAGTGAAGCTACTTTTTTTGCCAATTCAATTCCGCTTCCAACTGCAACAACATCAATATCTTTTGCATCGCCACGTTTCAACAAAAAATCACGCACAAAACCACCAATTACATACGTTTCAAGCTGTAATTCGGTTGCTGCTTTTGAAATGGTTGAAAATATATTGAGTTGTAAAGCTTCTTTGTAATTCATTGAATTTTGTTGTTAGTTTTTTGTTGTTAGTTGGTAGTTTGTAAACAACTAATAACCAACAACGAGCAACTAGATTATGCTCTTATTATCTTAATAAATAAAAATCTTTTGCAAATTTACGAAAGTTTTTTGTGTATTACGAAAGTTTGAAAACATCATTACTTACTATAATGGCATTTATTTTTTGATGATTGTCTAAAGAAAATTTTGCCTAGAAATACTAGCTATAGTAAAGTAGTTTTTGCTTAGAATTCACTACTATTTTTATATCCGTGATTAATTTGGTTGAAGAGATTGTGCTTTTACATATAATAGAAAATATATAATAACTTTAAAAAGTGTACTTTTAAGAAAGTATATACAATTCATGACATATATAAACTTATGAAAAACACGATAAAATTTGGTATTGCAATTCTATTTTTGGTAGTGCTTAATTCATGTAAAGACGATAGTTCAAATAGTAAAAGTAATTCGCAAAATAATAATAATGAGCTATATGATTGTTTTTGTGGTGATAGCAAATTCTCATCTGCACTCTCAAGAGATTCATTAGATTATAGAACAGCTTTCACAAAATTTTACTTTGAAGACTCAGGAGACTATGATTCTATATTGAAGTCACTAGATTCAATGCTTACAACAAAAATGAACTTGAAAGATACTTCAGAGCCGATTCTTATTTTTAAAAAGTTGCTTATTGGAGGAGAAGGTCGTATGGAAGCATGTAAAATTTCAAATGATTTCTATATTAAAGAATTATTATTCTATGTCCGTGAAGTCCCAATGAGTCATAGAGAAGTTATTAATTCAAAATATGTTAGAACAGAAAAAATCACAAAAGTACAAGTAGGTGAAAAATTTAAAAATGTTTACACTAATGGAGCGCTATGCCAAAAATATAAAACGAAAGTATCTTTTGTTTTGAAATGGGTTAAAAATATATATGCGACTGATACTAGTGAATCGAAAATAGATCAAGGTGAAATTATTTTTGCGAATAATAACGGTACTGGGTATGATGTTATTGTAGAACAGCCGATATTAGCTAAAAGATAATAATAATTTAAAAAATTATGCATTCGTGGTGATCATTCTAGCAACCAATAACTAATAACAAACAACTACATCATGCTCTAATAATCTTAATTTCTCCATTTGATCGCAATTGAATAATAGTCGATGGCTTGGAGTCTT
The DNA here is from genome assembly GCF_050633145.1 of Kordia sp. Lineage (GTDB taxonomy): Bacteria > Bacteroidota > Bacteroidia > Flavobacteriales > Flavobacteriaceae > Kordia. Next base: position 14,209 of record NZ_JBOEFY010000075.1, read on the forward strand.
TTTTTTCGTTTTGCAAATTTACAACATAGTCCACATCTTTTAAAATCTCAGCGCTGATTTCTTTATAACTTTTCGGTGTTGGTTGCCCGCTAATATTCGCTGAGGTAGAAACTATTGGACGTTTGAATTTGCGAATGAGTTTTTGGCAAAATTCATCATCAGGAATACGAATTGCTAATGTATTGTCAGAAGCAACTAAGTTTTTAGCTATTCCGACAGGATTGTCATAAATAATTGTAGTTGGTCTGTCTGCTGCTTCAATCAAATCATAAGCAACATCGGGAATGTCTTCTATAAAGCGTTCTAGCATTCGAATATCACTAACCAAACAGATTAACGCTTTGCTTTCTTCTCGTTGTTTTAAAGTATAAATTTTTGCCACAGCTTCTGGATTTGTAGCATCGCAACCCAATCCCCAAACCGTATCTGTAGGATATAAAATGGTGTTTCCTAACTGTAATTGATCAAAAGTTTTTTGAATTTCTTCTGTCATGATTCAAATCGAATTTGCTGTTTTTGTTTTAATGATTCAGACAAATGAGCACCTTTCCACACAAGAGAAAGCATAAACCATTTTTTTGGCTTGATAAGAAAGCTTAGGCAGAAATAACTTCTAATGAATAGATATTTCGCATAAGAATAATTCTTCTTTATTACATATAAATGTGAAATCATGCCTTCTTTACTGATGGCTTCAGAAACTCCTGTACTCACACCTTGGTAATGCAAAATTTTTGCTTCTGGAACCAAAACACTTGAATAGCCTTCTTGACGCAAGCGAAAACAGATATCCATTTCTTCAAAGTAGAGAAAAATATTTGTGTCAAATCCGCCAACTTTCTCAAAAGCTTCACGTCTAAAAAACATAAAAGCGCCGTTTACAAAGTTTACAGAAACTGGATTAGTATATTCCTTTTTGCGTTTTGGAAATTGATTGGACCAATTTTTCTCCAAGAAACTTCTTCCTAATAATAATTTACGAATGCCTTTATCATGATCAAATGAAATGACATGTTTGTTGTGTTCATCAAAGTTTTGTGCTGTAGAAACTCCAACATTTGGATTGGCTTCCATGTACGAATGCAAGATTGACAAACAATCATTTAGCAACATAGCATCATTATTCAAGAATAAAATATACTTTCCGTTGGTAAATTGAGCGCCAAACATATTTCCGCCACCAAAACCTGTATTAATTACACTTCTATGTAGCGAAACATGATTGTGCTTTGGAAAATTTTCTTGTAAGTGTTTAAAATCTTCGGCTTTTGAATTGTTGTCAACAACTACAATTTCGTACGACAGTGATTTGTCGGTGAATTTGAGGACGGAATCAATACATTCTAAGGTGTATTTTGCCGTATTATAATTGATGATAACAATCGAAATATTCTTCATAAGCACAGTAATTGTGCAAAACTACACAATTTTAGGTTGAATTTTATATTTTTGCGGAAACACAAACCACAATTATGGGACTTCGTTCAAAATTTAAAAAATACCTTTTGCATAAAAGATTACCGATGGAGACTTACGAACCTATCAAAAAGACACGACCAGAAAAGATTAAAGAGATGGTGACGGCTTGGGCAGGTTTGGAGTTGATTATTGAAGATATCATAGAACGTTTTGATATTGGTCGCGATTCTTGCATTGAGTTTGGTGTTGAATTTGGCTATTCTTCAGTTGTATTTTCAAACTACTTTAAAGAAGTAAAAGGAATTGATATTTTTATCGGAGACGAGCATACCGATCATAAAGGTGATCATTACGAGAAAACAAAAGCATCTTTGGCCGAGTATACTAATATTGAGTTAATTAAGTCTGATTACCGTGATTGGATTAAAAAAGATGATAAGCAATACAACTTTTCGCATGTAGATATTGTACACAACTACAAAGAAACGTTTGAATGCGGATTGTGGGCAGCACAACATAGTGAATGTACTATTTTTCATGATACTGAAAGTTTTCCAGAAGTACGTAGAGCTGTAATTGATATTGCAAAAGCAGCAGGAAAACGTGTGTATAATTATCCGCATTGCAACGGATTGGGAATTATTGTGTAATTTCTATTGAAATCGTCTAAAAAAATACTCATTATTGCGCCATTTGCTTTTGGCTACACAGCGCATATTCAAAAAGCATTGCAACAATTTGAAACGGTTGATGCACAGATTTTGTATTTGGATCAACCAGCTTTTGCTTATAAAAACACGCTTCACAAAGCGCAGAATTTCTTTTCAAAATTGATTTTTGGAAAGAATTTAAAAAAGACTTTTGTTACTGATCGAATCAAAGCTTCTTTGACGCAACTTGGAAAACAAGACGAAATTTTTATCATTCGCCCAGATATGTTGTCGGATGATTTGTTGAATTTTATAAAAGATAAAACACAAAAATTTATTGCGTATTATTATGATAGTACGCGTCGTTTTCCACGAAAAGTGGACATCATTCCTATGTTTGATAAAGTGTATAGTTACGATCGTTTGGATGTTTCAACATATAATTTATCTTTTTTGACGAATTATATTTTTGAAGAAAGTAATTATGCAAAGTATGACCATCAGTTTTTTAATATTTCTACCAACGATTACCGTTTTCCATTATTAGAGAATTTAGCAAAATACTTAAAAGAGAATAATTGGACGTATAACATTCAAGTGTATAACGGAAGTGAGATGCCTGCGGAGTATGTAGAAATTATTACGACACAAAAATCGATTCAAGAAGTATCTAATTTAATTCAGAAAGCTAAGATTATTGTTGAAATTCAGCGAACCGAACAAGTAGGTTTGTCATTCCGAATCTTTGAAGCGTTGGGACATCGTAAAAAACTCATCACAACAAATAAAGATATTGTAAACTACGATTTTTATCATCCGCAAAATATTTTGGTTGTAGATGAAAACAATATTGAAATTCCAGCAAATTTTGTGACTTCTGATTATGTAGAAATTGACTCAGCAATACTTTCCAACTATAAAATTGAAAATTGGGTGAAACCTATTTTTGAATTATAAAAAAAACACCATCATTATGCGTATAACAATGGTGTTTTGTAAAGTTTTTATATGAGCATTAGTTATGCAGCTGCTTTATTAATGACACTTTCCAATTCTTTAAAAGCTTTTTCTTGAGATCCTTTTAGTAAAGCTTGTTTCACAAAACCAGCAATGATTTCAATTATGTTTCTTCGAATTTTTACACTTTTCCCAAAGTACGCATTCATCATCTTATTGGGAATAATATGATTGATTTTTACAGTATCTTTATTTACAAAAAAAGCTTTTACAGCGTGCATTCCACTTTTTTTAATAATAATACATTGGGCTAGTTCTCCGTTTGCATTTGTTCTGTGTTCCCAAATGTCATACTCTTTTGAACATTCAAGATCAGATGTTTTTTCTAAAAACTGATATAGTTTGTCTAGAGAATTATAGTCGTTTTTAATTTCAATTAAGTTTTCCATTGTTATTTTATTTTTAGAATACAGTTCATTTTGAAACAAAGAAACTCTTTCATGCGCTAAAAATAAACTCTTGTAATTGATGTTTTATAAAAAATCAACTATAAATAGTGTGCATTTGTGAAGTAGTAGTGAGCATTTTTTGACATCATAATAAACTTTTCTTTTGCTAAAAAATGCAATATATTTTTTAATTATTTTCTCAGGTATTGAATTGAACAGAGTAGTTTTTCCTGAATCCCTTGTGAGTTTGCCTTGACATACTATTAAATATCAGAAAAAACTAATGAAGTAAGTTATACGAAGAATTGTGGAAACACCCTGCAAAATGACGCAAAAACGAATCATTTTGCAGGGAAAATTTTAATGGTCTCTTGGCATACAATTGCAATTATAACCTCCAGTTTCAGATACACATAGTGAAGTAGCCCCATTACAGCAACCTGTTCCTCCTTGACAAGGACCTTCACAAGTTGCGGCTTTTCCTCCCAAGATAGATCCATTCATACTAGCTACGAATTTCTTGTTCAATCTTAATGATTTAATCTGTTGTTTTTTCATAATAAATATATTTTTAATTAACTATATAATAGTTCATCAACACATATTTTGTTACCCATATTTTAAGGTATAAAAAAATACCATTATCACTTTCGTAACAATGGTATTTTACCAAAAAAAACTAAATAAACTTAAGGTATTTGTAATTACCTCAAATAGTATCTAATTTTAAAAATTAGATACTACAAAATCTTTTTATTTATTGTAATGTGTATGTAACAACTGCGCCTCCTTCGTATTCTAAGACGCTACCATCTTGAAGTAATATTTCATTTCCATCATCAAAAAAGTTAAATCCAAATAAAAGGTCATTTGGAAACTCAAATGTTATGGTAGTTTCGTCTTCAGAAAGCGTTCCTGTAAATTGTAATTCATTTTCGTTATAGAAAAACTTAATAGTTTCGCCAACTTGCATGTATGTATTTGCAGTTCCATCTGCATGAGAACAGTTCATGCGTTGCGAAAGATTTCCGTTTCCATCATCATCCACATATAAAGAAACTGCATCAAAAGTTGGATTGGGAACTCTGAAATCAGTACCGAAACTTAAAGATAAATCAAAACACAATTGTTCTTCCATTAAGTCTGTTGAGTATATTCCATCTCCGTTTGCGTCGACTGGAGTATCAATTTCAAATCCGCTTCTTAAGTATGTTCTTCCTAAAATAGATGGAGGATTATCAGCAACACAATCAGCGTTGTTTTCAGTAACTGCTACAGGTGTTAAATCAGAATCAACATCATCTACATTACAAGAAACGCATATTCCTAGTAAGAATGCAGTAATAAATAACTTTTTCATAGTGGTATTGGTTTTAATGTTTAAAGTGTTTGTTTGTGTAGTTTGAGAAGTTTTTTACTATTGTCGTTCATATACTAAAGTAGCGCTACCTTGATATTGTTCAATGGTTCCGTCTGGTAATAAAATATCGTTACCGCCACCAGCGAGAAAGAAACCGTATAATTGATCGTATGGTAATTGAATTGTTAACGTATTTTCATCATCAGAAAGTGTTCCTGAGAACCTGATTTCTCCACCAAAACAGAAATCAACATTATTTCCTGTTTTTATATATATAGGCAATGTCCCATCTGCATGAGAACAATAAATAGCTTGTGCATCATTCACTACTTGCAACGAAACAAAGCTTGATTCTGGGTTCCAAACTCTAAAATTAGTGCTAAAAGTCATTGCGTCTGCGCTACAAAGTCCTTCGTCTTTTAAATCAAATGAAAACACTCCATCGCCGTTTCCATCAACAGCGGTTTCTAATATAAAGCTACTTCTAAAATAAGTGCTTCCTAATATTGATGGCGGATTACTGGTGTCTGGAGTACAATTATCTTGTTGTGCAGCTTCTTCGGAGCTTACAACGATAAAATCTGAATCAACATCGTCGGTATTGCAAGAAGATAAAATTCCTAATAAAATTGCGGTAATAAATAACTTTTTCATAGTGGTATTGGTTTTAATGTATACATCCTAGATGTATATTTATGAAAAAGGTTGCGTGCTAAAAGGTAATTTGAAGTGAAAAATATAAAATATAAATCTTTATAAAAAAACAAAAGCGATTGTAAAATAACATGCTTTACAATCGCTTTTAAAACTTTAAAGTTTAATGGTCTCTAGGCATACAATTGCAATGTTCAGCACCTACAGTCTCTGATACACATAAACCACTATTACCACCATTACAGCATCCTGTTCCGCCTTGGCATGGACCTTCACAAGTTCCAGCTTTTCCACCAGCCAATTCATTAAAATTTGCAACAAATTTTTTGTTCAGCTTTAAAGATTTTAAATTCTTTTTTTTCATGTTATATATTTGATTGGTTTATATAACAAGAAGTCCTATTTACAAAGATTTGTTACCCAATATGATAAAATGAATTAAAAAATGCACAACAAACAGTAAACAAAGAATGAAAAACTAAAAGCACAAGTGTGCGATCTAAGATCTAAGATCTAATAGCGAAGCAGTCTAAATTAAACTACGATACACTTCTTCGTATTGTTTGGCAGTCGTGTTCCAATCAAAGCTCTGTGCACGTTGAATGTACGCGTTTTCGTAAGTCTCTTTGTTGGTTTCAAACGTATGCATTCCCTTTTCAAAAATACTTGCCATATATTCAGCATCGTAATGATCCCAGAAAAAGGCATGATCGCCACCAATTTCAGGCAAGGAAGTTTTGTTTGATAAGAACACAGGCTTTCCAAAACGCATGGCTTCAATAGGTGGAATGCCGAAACCTTCACGTAACGATGGAAATACAAAAGCAGCACAGTTTTGTAAGTAATATTGTTTGTCGGTATCACCAATTTTTCCAGTGATGAATACGCGATCTTGTAAGTTATGTTTTTGAATCGTTTCAGCGAGTTTTCCGCTAGCGTATTCCGTATTGTTATTTCCCGAAAGGATTAAATTAAAATCGGGTAATATAGCTAACATTTCTACTAAAGTGTGGAAGTTTTTTCGTGGTGTAAATTCACCAATGCTAAATAAATACGGTTTGTCAGATGTAATTTTTGGTTGATAGTTTTCTGGAAGCGTGACTTCACGAATTGGGTTTCCATTATAAATCACATATTCAGGAACGTTTGGTACGTCAAAATGTTGGTGTGTAGACGCTTTTGCAAAGTTTGAAATGTACGTAATGGCACTACTTCGTTCTAGTTTTTCACGAAAACGTACATTGCGTTCGTGATTCATATCGCTTGATTCTTCTTCAATGAAATTCACATCGTGAACTGTCAATAAATACGGAATATTGTGATATGGTTCAATCTTAATATTCTGATTCAACGAATGCCATAAATCGTATTTTTTACGAATTCGCATCATTGGATACCGACGAAATGATTGATACTTTTTATACTCAAAATAATTACCAAACTCGTCTTTTAGTGAGCTGAGGTTTTTCGCGTGAAGCGTCATTTTAAAATCATCAATTTGTGCTTCATACAATCCTTTTATCAAATGATAATTAAATTGTCCAAAGCCAAAGTGTAAATTCTTAATATTATGTGATTCTAAAAAAACGTTTTTCATGTGTTCAAATTTATTATTTTTTAGCGGGCACATGCAACCTCACACAAACCTTTTTTCTTAAAAAACAAACTTTGTAAAATTTCGGTTTCATCTGTTCAAATTAGTCTATTTTTCGGTACATCGTCCATAATTGCAAATAGCGTTTAAACACTGAAAACGCGTGAATATAACATAAAATAAATCCTTCTTTTCCATCCAAAATTCCTAAGCGTAAAAAGTATTGGTGTACAAATCGATACCAAGGGCGAAAGAAGAAATGATACATGTTTGGGCGTACATTTTTTTTGTACAATGCTTCTGCTTGCAAACGACTGTAATGACTCAATTTTTCATTGTAATTATCAAAACTCTTATAAGTTTGATGCGCTACGGCATTTTTAAGTTTCCCAATCTTCTCAGTAGTTTCAATCGTTTCATGGACAGGTTTCCCGTTGTAACGACAATAGTTCTTGTTGAACAATCGCACAGAAATATCAGTTTGAAAACCGCTGTATTTCATTCGTTTTCCCATAAAATGGAAATCACGTTTCACATGATAAGCTTTCATCGGATTTTCAGAATTTACAGTAGTAACTATTTCATCTGCTAAGACTTTCGGAATTTCTTCATCCAAATCAAAAAACAAAATCCAATCGTGCGTAGCTTGATCGATTGCAAAGTTTTTCTGAGATGAAAAATCATCAAACTTTCGTTGAATCAATGTAACATCATGCTTTTTTGCGAGTGCTACAGTGTTGTCAGTACTAAACGAATCGACGATAATAATTTCGTCTGCAAAAGAAAGTTGGGCAATATATTTTTCAATATTGTCTTCCTCATTATAAGTAATCGCTAAAGCACTAATTTTTGTATTCATATAAAGCAGAAACTACTTTTTTACTTTGAAAGTTATACAGTAGCGACAAAAGTAATGATTTTAGATAGAATATAGAGTTGTAAACTTATTCAGTATATAAACTCATATCATTATAGGTGATGTTCAGAACATTTTTAGTTGTAATCAGAACATTAAAATTTATTTGCAAGTGTAATTCATTAATTTAATTGGAGTTATTTTCTTATGTTTTCGTAAGAAAAAGTAATTATTAACCTCAAATTTAAACCAAATTAATATGTGCACACGAGTAATTTACACACCAAAAGAAAAGCAGAGTTATGTAGGTCGTAATATGGATTGGGCAGTAAATCCGACACCTGAACTATGGGTAATGCCTCCAGAAGTTAGAAGACGAGCAATGGCAAAAACGGAAAGAGGACAAGAATTTAAATGGAAATCAAAATACAGTAGTGTGATTGTTTCTAATTTTGGAATTTCAAACTCTGACGGATTGAATTCTGAAGGACTTGCCGTGAACCTATTATGGTTGTCTTCGTCAAAATATCCAGATGGACCACCTAAAAAAGGTTCTTATCCAATGAGTATGAGTATTTGGGCTCAGTATATACTTGATGTTTGTAAAAGTGTAAAAGATGCTGTGTACGCTATGGAAAACATTTACATTCAAACGACAACAATTCCAGATGATCCATCAAAATTGGCGACTTGCCATTTGTCAATTGGAGATAAAAAAGGAAACTCAGCCGTTTTTGAATATATAAATGAACGTTTGCACATTTATACAAATGTTGATACTAGCGGAATAAATAGTTGCGATTATCCACACATAATAAAACATTACACGCAAGATGAAATGCGAGTGATGACAAACGATCCAAAATTTGATACACAAATTGGTTCATTAGTCTATTGGGATTCACTCAATGAAGTATATAAAGATGGACCCGCATTATTGCCTGGTTCCAATTTGTCTTTAAGCAGGTTTGTACGGGCAACCTATTTTACAAGACAATTGCCTATGAATGTAAAACAAAATTTAGCATTGGCAGGATTGTCAGCAGTTATTAATAATGCAGCGCAGCCTCAGACAAGTTCTGAAGATGCCGATTTAAGCAGAACGCAATACAGTTCTTTTGCAGATCAGTCAAGATTGCAATACTTTTTCCGCTCTGCCTATGGTCCATTTTTAATATGGATTGATTTATTGGATGTCAATTTTGATAAATTAAAAGCTAAAAATAAAGGAAAGAAAAAAAGATATGCATTTAAGCTTCAACTGAATGAAGATGGTGTTTTTCAAGATTGCGATAATAATTATATGAGCGGGAAAATGAACGCATATTTAAAAGTAGAAAAAATGTTTCCCTTTTTGCCAATACCATAGTTGCTACATTTTTAGTTGTTGTAAATTGAATAAGTTTAGTAGTTTTGTTGAGAATTAATTTTTCAATCATTGAACCTTTCAACAATTCAATAAAAAATAGATGCCAAACTTACCCATTTTAATGTATCATGGAGTCTCTACAAAAGCTTCTGAAAGTAATGGATTGACGATTTCTACAAAAAACTTAGAAGCGCAATTTCGCTACTTAAAAGAAAATGGATACACAAGTTTGCATTTTAGCGATTTGCAACAACTAAAAGATTCAGCTGATTTTCCTAAAAAAGCAGTCATTATTACATTTGATGATGTATATGTAAATCAACTAGAATTGGCATATCCATTATTGCAAAAGTATGGTTTAAAAGCAGCTTTCTATATTCCTTTTAAATATGTTAATGGTGTTGATGAATGGAATACGAACAGCGAAAAACTCATGTCTGTAGCGCAACTTAAAAGCATGGACGAAGCTACGATTGAATTAGGATTGCATTCGTTCGCACACAAAAAATACGATGAGCTTTCAGAAGATGAGATTGACGAAGATTTTGAAAAAAGCAAGGCGTTTATAATTGACAACCAATTGAATGTGAGTAATGTATTGGCGTATCCGTATGGTAAATTCCCTAGGAAAAATCCAGTACAGAATATGTTTTTTAATCTACTAGTAAAACACCAAGTTGCGTATGGTTTGCGTATTGGAAATAGAGTCAATAAATTTCCTTTCAAAGACAACTATCAAGTACAACGTTTAGACATTAAAGGCGAAGATTCTTTAAAAAAGTTTAAGTTCAAATTACGTCATGGAAAATCATTTTTCTTTTAGTAAAACTCAGCTTTGAGAAATCTGGAATATGCATGCAAAACATAAAATAAAAAATCCCGCTTTTTAGCGGGATTTCATGCTTACATCAGTTCTAGTGTTTGAATTTACTTTGTCCTTTCTGTAAATTCAAGAATTAAGAGTTATTCTAAAATTAAATTTAACTACGACTCTACAGGCAAAAGAGTTCTTAGGGAAGAACTCTTTTGGTAGTAATAAAAAGGGTAATGTACCTTAGAAAAATACACTATATTAAAAGTACGATTTATTGTTAATCTGTGTTGAGTTTTTAGATAAATGAAAGGGCTTTTGTAGACGAATAGCAAGAAATTTTTTTTCTTTCCTTTTATCGAATTCCTTTCTGAAGTAACATTAATTTTACATATCGTGAAAAAACGCCGTACGCATTAATGCCCGCTACAGCCAAACCAGGAACGCCATCCATAAAACCACGTTTCACAATATATTCATGGAAAAAACGATACATTGGTTTAAAAGCCAAATGAAAATAGGTCGCTTTTTTGCCTTTTTCTAACATGCGTTCTGCCTGAAACCACGCGTAACTATCTTTCTTACTGATATAATGCATCAAACCTTTGTACGTGTAATGCAGTACTTTGTTTTTTAATTTTCCAACCGAACCATCAACAATCAATTTTTCATGTACATTTCCTTCAAAATGACACTTTTCACGAATCACCAATCGCGTGACATCATTATTATGAAAATATAAAAATCGATTCATATAAAAGTGCGGAAAATTCAACTTGTACGCTGTATGTTTTCCAGAATTCATTGCGGCAATGATTTCTTTTTGAAGTTGATGTGTAATGCGTTCATCGCCATCTAAAAACAATACCCAATCGCAGGTAGCAAATTGCAATGCATGATTCTTCTGATTGGAAAAATTATCAAACTTTCTTGAAATTACTTTGCAATTATGTGCTTCGGCAATCGCAACAGTTTCGTCTGTACTGAGTGAATCTATCACAATAATTTCATCAGCAAATTGCACCGAATACAATGCATCTTTCAAATACAAAGCTTCGTTATACGTAGGAATAATGACAGATAGTGTTGGCATGATAAATTTAAAGCACAAAAGTACATATAATTTTTTCATTAAAAACTTTATCTTTACAGTCTGTATGACAACAATAGACACTTCCATAATTATAAGTACGTACAACTCTCCTGAGTGGTTGGCGAAAGTTTTACACGGATACAACAACCAAACTTATCGCTTGTTTGAAATCGTTATTGCTGACGATGGCTCCAAACAAGAAACAATCGATTTGATTGAAGAAATCAGCAAAGAAGTCTTTTATCCTATTGTGCATGTTTGGCATGAGGACAATGGTTTTCAGAAATCGCAAATTCTCAACAAAGCCATTGTAAAATGTAGTACGCCGTATATTATTATGTCTGACGGAGATTGTATTCCGCGAGCCGATTTTGTAGAACATCATGTAAAGCAGCGTGAAGAAGGTTTTTTCCTTTCGGGAGGATACTTTATGCTACCAATGAATATTTCGGAACTCATTACAAAAGAAGATATATATGAGGGCAATTGTTTTGATGTTGCATGGTTGAAAAAACACGGCTTAAAAGCATCGTTTAAAAACAATAAACTAACTTCTGCAGGCTTAAAATCACGCTTTTTAAATGCAATTACGCCAACAAATGCAAGCTGGAATGGACACAATGCTTCTGGATGGAAAAAAGACATTGTTGCCATCAACGGATTTGACGAACGCATGCAATATGGCGGACAAGACCGTGAATTGGGCGAACGTTTATTCAACTACGGATTAAAGAGTAAACAAATTCGATACAGTGCTGTTTGCGTACATTTAGATCACCCAAGAGGTTACAAAAACCAAGAATCAATCAATAAAAACTTAGCCATTCGTAAAACTACGAAAGACGAAAACAAAAAGTGGACTGACTTTGGAATAGAGAAGAAGTAGTATCGGCTTTGCCTGTTAGATCGCTTTCGCTCTTAGTATTTTAGACTTTTTTGATACGTCTTTGCGAGCGTTTTAGAAAAACGCGTGGCAATCTGTTTCTTAGTAATAAAACGTTTCAAATGGATTAGAAAAAGGTTGAATTTGATTTCAAAGTATTTCTCGATACAACGAATCGTAGATTCGCCACTCGAAATGACGTTTTGTTAATTGAAAAAATATAGTTTCAAACAACAAACAACAAACAACAAACAACAAACAATTAAACTTTATAAACTCCAACCTTCCAATACGTTTTCTCTTGATTGGTTTTTACAATAGTAAAATCTAGTTTTTCTAACTTGTCAAAGTATTCCCAACAACCAACTCCTTCTCGGTAAATAGACACGATTAAAATTCCGTTGTCGTTTAAATGCGCTAGCATTCTGTCTAAAACATGTTGCTTCTCAGATTCGTGTACATAATAAAAAGCTTCATTAAAAATAATAACATCAAACTTCTGATTCGGTGTATAGCTGTGAATATCTGCAGTAACAAATTCTGCTTTTGGAAAGTTTTTAGCTTTTGCTTTCTGAATAGAAACATCCGAAAAATCCATTCCTAAGAAATGACTAAAAATTTCTGGATCTATATACTCGTTTAAAACACCTTCACCAGCACCTAAATCGAGAATACTAGGTAGCGATGTTCCATAAGATTTGATAAAATTGATAATTGTTTGGTAGCGTTCTGCTTCAATCGGATTGCGCAAATTGTCCCAACGACCTTTGCGGTATTGTTTATTCCAACGATTTTTTCGACGCCAATTATGAAATTTATCTATTAAATTCATGCTATTTTTTTATGTGTAATGCTAAAAATTTCTCCAACTTCGGAATAATCATTTCTGGCGTTAATTGTTTGTATAAATCATGCGGATTTTCCTCAATTTTTTTGCGTTCTTCAAACGTAAACGTATCAAATAAATCGGGTTTCTCCTCTAATAAGTGAATGGATTCGTGTTGTTTTCCATCTTCAAAACTTGCCCAGTGATCTTTGTTTACATACGGTGAAAATATAGTAAAAGTCGGTTTGTTTAAGGCTTTTGCAATATGTACAATTCCGCCTTCATTAGCAACCATCAAATCACATGCATACATCAGTCGCACAAAACCACGAATACTATCTTCGTAAATATCTAAAATGATACTTTCCTTATTTTTACAAAGTGCATAAATTTTATCGGCTTCAGCTTTTTGATGTGGCGCGTAGTTAAACAAAACATGAACTTTATGTTTTGAAGTAATATAATCCACAATCTCAGCAATATATTCATACGGCATTGACTTCTGTGGCGTACTTCCTAAAATACCCAACATTAACACAGGATCTTTATATTGATCTAATTTCGGATATACTTTTTCGCTTTCTTCTAAAGTAATTTTTGGTTCAAAATCTGGATTCTCTAATGGAAAAACACTTGTAATCAAATTGATTCTGTCCTCAATAGCTTTTCCACAAATCTGTGTTTTTTCATCCAACAAATTAATCGGGTGCGAGTAGAAGCGAAGTGGTAATTTTTTATGTTTTCGTTTATTTCCAATACGATATTCCGCTTTAGAAAAATAACAAATCAAACGACTTTGCAATTTTGAATACGGATCAAAAATAATATCATATCTCTCTTTTCGAATCTTGCGAATCATCTTCAATAAATTCGGAATCTTTTTTAACTCCTTTTCATTGATAGGAATAATAGTGTCAATATTCGGATTATTTTCAATAACGCCATTCGTAAAGTCATACGCCATAAAATCAACACGACTTTCGGGGAATATTTTCTTAATATTATTGGCAATAACAGAACTTATCAAGACATCTCCAATACGTTTGTTCTGTATAATTAATATTTTCTTCATGTAGTGTAATTCGTGAAAACAGGCTATGTGTGCAAAATATTATTTTTTCGGCTGTTATTAAAATTTCACTTCATGTATTTAATGTTTTAAGGCTAAAAAAAATAAAAACTATTTTATTTCTACTCAATTAGATGAACCACTTTGCTTTCGCTGTAAAAATTAATTTTCTCTCTAAAAATTAAAAAATTATTTTATTTCTGCTCATTTGAGCTATCTTTGAAAAATATCCTCGAACTATGCAAGTTGTACATATACATCCAACGTATCAAGACAAGAAGGAAGCTATTTTGGCTTTTATTAATGATTTTGAAACACAAGGTGAATATGTTACTAAAGGTGAACGAAACGTGATCAAGTCTTTCGATTTGAACGGAGAAAAGATCAATATTAAATCGTTTCGTGTACCAAAAACATTCAACAGTTTTGTGTACAAATTCATTAGACCTTCTAAAGCAAAACGCTCGTTTGAATATGCAGAAAAGCTATTGTTAAATGCTATAAAAACGCCTTTCCCAATTGCGTATGTAGAAAATCAGTCTGCTTTTGGCTTGAAAGAAAGTTATTATATAAGCGCACATATTGACTATGATTTTGATTTCCGTGCTTTGATTCATGATCCGTTGTTTGAAAACCGTAGATTTATCTTAGAACAGTTTGCTGAATTTTGCTTTCAACTGCATGAAAATAATGTAAACTTTTTAGATCATTCTCCTGGAAACACATTGATTGTAAAACGAGATAAACAGTATGATTTTTATCTAATTGATTTAAATAGAATGAAGTTTGAATCGATGAATTTAGATAAGCGTATGGAAAATCTAAAACGTTTGTGGTTGTCTAAATTAATGATTCATATCATAAGTGAACGCTATGCAGAACTCGCTAATAAAGAACTCCACGAAGTACAAGATGTGTTGCTCAAACACAGTCAAGCCTTCAAACGAAAAATCAATCGTAAAAAATATTTGAAGAAGAAGTACTTGAAAAAAAGCTAAGGCTTTTTTTAGACTCGCTTTGCTGTTGGATTCGCTAACGCTTTTAGATCGGCTGCGCCTTTTAGACTCGCTTACGCTTTAGGAACGCTTCGCTTATCATCTTAAACTACTCAAAACGTCACTTCGAGTGAATTTGCAAAGCAAATTTGTATCGAGAAGTACTATGAAACGTCATTGCGAAAGTTTAAAAAAAACTTGTGGCAATCTGCTTCTTTAAAAACAGATCATTTCTATTGAACTCAATACAAATACTTCGTCATGCTTCCTCGTAATAACGTTTCTAAAACACCCAAATAAAAAAGCGAACTGAAATTTCAGTCCGCCAATTATACTTCGACTTCGCTCAGTATACTTTCATCTAACAAGTCTAACAAGCAAAGTGTATCTAATAATCTAAGAAGCGCAGCCAATCTAAAAGCATAAGCGCGTCTAAGAGATTCCCGTTTTCGCGGGAACAAGTCTAAGAGCAAAGCAAGTCTAGATTAAACAGCTACATCATGCTCACGCAAAGCATCATTTAAAGAAGTCTTCTTATTTGTACTTTCTTTACGTTTTCCAATAATCAAAGCACACGGAACTTGATAGTCGCCCGCAGGGAATTTTTTAGTATAACTTCCAGGAATCACAACCGATCGTGCAGGAACTCTTCCTTTCATTTCTATAGGTTCATCACCTGTAATATCAATAATCTTTGTAGAAGCAGTCAATACAACATTCGCACCTAAAACAGCTTCCGTTTCTACACGAACACCTTCTACAACAATACATCTCGATCCTATAAACGCATTATCTTCAATAATAACAGGAGCAGCTTGCAATGGTTCTAAAACACCACCAATTCCAACTCCGCCAGACAAGTGTACATTTTTACCAATTTGCGCACAACTTCCTACTGTTGCCCACGTATCAACCATCGTTCCAGCATCTACATATGCGCCAATATTTACATAACTTGGCATCATAATTACACCTCTAGAAACATACGCTCCATGACGTGCAATAGCATGTGGAACTACGCGAATTCCTTTTTCCTTATAACCGCGTTTCAATGGAATTTTATCGTGAAATTCAAAAATTCCAGCTTCCAAAGTTTCCATTTTCTGAATTGGGAAATATAAAACTACCGCTTTCTTTACCCATTCGTTCACTTGCCAACCGTTTGAAGTTGGTTCGGCAACACGCAATTCTCCAACATCTAACAAGTCAATTACCTTACGAATTACCGCTTGTGTATCTTCGTTCTTCAACAATTCTCGGTTGTCCCAAGCACTTTCAATAGCTTCTTTTAATGCGATCATATTTTTATAAATTTTGTAGCTTTTGTATAATTTTTTGGGTGCGTTAACAGGCTATCCACTATATCTTTTTGGTTCATTTCGATAGCTACGCTAGGTATTTACAATCAAAAAACATTTTGATTTTAATAATGCTCAATGTACCAAAAAGGATGTCGTTGCTATCCTTCGCACAGTTTCAAAGCGTAAAGATAAAGTCTTAAAATGGATTTTTAATAAAAATTTACAGATCTAACAGATTCAATACATTTTATGGAAATTCACTACTAAATTCAACCTGAAAACAGATTTTTCACACAAAAAAAATATCAGTGATAATGTCAGTTCTCTCAGTATTAGTTTATGGAAATTTATAATATCAATATTTAAAGCATTTTAAAAATTATTGATAATCAGTAAATTAACCATAAAATTAAATATCATGAAAAAAAAAGAAATCAAAAATTTAGAATTAAAAAAGAGATCTATTTCAAACTTAACTAAAAAAGAAGTGAATGGAGGAGTTTTTCCAACTATAACTATAGTTAGTTGTTGGTCTTGCTTATCTTGTCCAACAATTGATTGTACGGAAGGAATTGTATGTGATATCATCAAAACAGAGGATCCTTTAGACATGCGTTAGGAGACTTAAAGAAAAGAGGCTGTCTAAAAAGTTAAAATTTCGTCAAACCGAATCAAATTCAGAATGACGCTTTTAACTTTTTAGATAGCCTTTTTTTATATCAAATTACATACGCTTTCCTTATATTAAAAGTTATGAAGCGGTTTGCATCTTTCTAATGCGTTTTAAAACCATTTTTTTTGGCATAAACGGAATCATTTTCATCATAATCTTTTGAGAAAATGTCAGTCCAGAAATTACGTCCAAACTACCTTTCAACATTGCTTTATAACCATCTTCGGCTACACTTCTTGCACTAACAGTTTTATCAAACATTGCTGTTTTGTCCATTCCAGAAGTGGAAGCAAACTCAGTAGCTGTTGCGCCAGGCATTAGGTTTGTCACTGTGATATTAGTATTGTGTAATTCTTCTGCAATTGCGTTGCTGAAAAATGTAACATAGGCTTTTGTAGCAAAATATACAGCTTGCAACGGACCGGGCATAAAACTAGCTGTTGATGATACATTTAGAATTTTGCCTTCATTGCGTGCTATAAAATCTTGTAAAAAATGATGTGATAAAGCAGTCAATGCACTAATATTCAATTGAATCATGTGTAAACTAGTTTGAAGATCTTGTTGGTCAAAACGTCCCAAACCTCCAAAACCTGCATTGTTTATAAGGTAATCAATCTTAATATTAGCAGTTTTTATTTCGTCATAAATTTCTTGTGTTGCTGTTGGATCCATTAAATCTTTTGCAATAACCGTAACATTGACTTTATGTGTTGTTTCGAGTTCCGTTTGTAGCGCTTTCAATTTGTCTTCACTTCTAGCTACAATAACCAAATCGCCACCTTTTTCTGCATGAATCTTTGCTAATTCTTTTCCTATTCCGGTACTTGCACCTGTGATTAAAGCTATTTTTTTCATTGTTTCTTAATTAAATTAGTGAGTACTTACTTTTTTTATGATTAAATTTTTTTAGAGTTTGTATTTGAGTAATAAAAATGATTTATAATCTTCCTGTTGTTTTAAATTTCCTTTTAGAATTTCTGAAGAGATACTTTCTATAATTTGATTGAGTAAAATTGCTTCTAAGTTTGGATTTTCATATTGTAAAATAGTAAAAGCCCAAGAGAGTTTATCTATTAAGGGTTGCATTTTTTGCGGATTGTTATAGGCAACTTCCCATTTCAGTTTAAACTGTAAACGCCAAAAGTTAAATTCGCTTTCTTTTACATTAAAGGGAAGCTCAATCGTTTTTCTCAGCACAGTTTTTGGATCAGTTTCTCCTATAATTGGCATGATGATTTCTCCAATTCGTGACTCCGCATCTTTTATAATTGCATCTAGTAATCCTTGTTTATTGGTAAAATGCCTGAATATTAAACCTTCAGAAACACCAGCTTTCTTCCCAATTTTACTTGTAGAAGTTGCGTTGTATCCTTCATTGGAAAATAATTCCAAAGCGGCTTGCAGTATTTTCTCTTGTTTATCAGTCATTTAATTAATAGTGAGCAATCACTCACAAAAGTAAACTTAATTTTTTAATCAACAAGTTTTAGAAAGATATATTTTTAAGAATGATTGTTTCTAGGGTATTTTCTGCCATTTAAAAACTTACCGATAAATGTATTGCGAACACAGTAATGATACGTGACAAAGCAAACTAGTGCAGTTGCAGTTGTAACAAGTAAAAACTTTGGAATACCGCCAATAGGGATCTTCCATAGAAGAATAGGAAATAAAGCTGTGAGTGGTAAATGAATTAAATATACCCAATAGGAAGCGTCTGATATGTAACGCATTCGTTTGGAGTGATGACTTCCGTAGCGAATAAAAAGTCCAGTAATTCCGAAAATAAATAACCAAACAATGAGTGAACTAAATGTAATTAGGAGAAACGAATTGCTGTTTGGTTTCAAGCCGAGATCAGCATATTGAATAATAGCTCCCTGACTCATTACTAGTACAATTGCTAAAATTGTAAACAACCAATCGTACTTCATTAATGTTGCCAAGTGTTGTTTTGAAGTATATAAAATCCATCCGACGAGATAGAAAAAAGTAAAATATATAAACGTATACAAATCTGGCGTAAGCGAAGTAGAAGGCGCAACCATAGGTGTTTTTAAAATTGTCAATAGCAAAAAGGTAATTCCTGAAAAGAAAAGAACACGCACAAATGGTTTTTGAAAAACCCAACTACCAATTGTCTTGATTTGTGAAGTCAATTTGGGTACTTTTTTCAATAACAAAGCTAGTATAACAGCAAATGCTGTACTATAAATTAGATAATATAAAAACCACAAATGCGAAGTGCTTTTTGGAATGTAAAAGTTGAGTTGAGAAAAAGGCTGTATTGCATTGGTCAATGCATTTTCTTGTCCGTTTAACGTATCACTAGCATAATTAAAAGAGAATGACAAAATAGGACCAAGAATGCATAGAAACACTATAAACGGAAATACAATTCTTGCGGTTCTATTTTTAACCATTTGCCACGGTTTTCGTTCATAGAATAGCATTGCTCCAAAAAATCCTGCAATTAGAAAAAAGATGGGCATGCGAAACGAATGAATCAATAATACTAAAAAGTCTGTGGCAATGTTTGTGGATTCAGTATCTTTTATAGTCCACACGTTTCCATGATTTGTCACATTATAGGTCAATGCAGAATGCAGTACTAAACCAAGCATCATCATGATGGCACGTAAAGAATCGAGTGAATGTATGCGTTGTGTTTTCAAAGAAGCTTTTTAATGTTTTATAAATGTGCAGAACATTTGTTATTTGCAAAAATCACGAAAAATAGGGAAAGAGCTTGTTAGTTTAGGTTAGAAATTTTTGAAATATTCAAAATGTATTTAATTCAAGTGGTTTAATAAGTTGGTATATAATGTTTTATAGTAAATGATGACATGAATGAAAGTGTTATTGTCTTATTTGCATGCCTGTTAATTTATACTTTAGAAGTAACTTAAAACTATTAGTCATGAAAAAAAAGAGTCTTAAAAATTTAAATCTAAAGAAACAGTCAATTTCTAACTTAGATAGTGGTGGTTTAAAAGGCGGAACAGGACCTACTGTACTAACTTGTTTATCCTGCTGGTTTTGCCCAACAGTAACTTGTACTCAAGGTGACGTTTGTGATATTATAATTTCACTTGCTGATGATCAACTTTGTGTTGAAATGTAGCCAAAGAAAACTGCTATTAAAAAGCTGTAATTTGTATTAAAGTTGCAACTTTTTAATAGCAGTTTTTAAAGATTATCTATTTGACGTGCCAATTCTTTCAATTTTTTCATGCTTTACAATTCAGTTTTCTATCCTTACAGCAATAATTCTCCCAATTTTTATACACATTAAAATATAAAGCTTATTTTTGCCAAAAATTTACATGGCGCGTATTCTAGCGATTGATTATGGGAAGAAACGAACGGGAATTGCCGTTACCGACGAGATGCAACTAATTGCTTCTGGTTTGACGAC
The DNA here is from genome assembly GCF_050633145.1 of Kordia sp. Taxonomy (GTDB): domain Bacteria; phylum Bacteroidota; class Bacteroidia; order Flavobacteriales; family Flavobacteriaceae; genus Kordia. Next base: position 34,589 of record NZ_JBOEFY010000075.1, read on the forward strand.
TGTTCGTACGCATGATTTAATCAATTTTTTAAAAGAATATGTGACAAAAGAAAATGTGGAATTATTTTTGGTAGGAGAACCGAAACAAATGAACAATGAAGCTTCAGAAAGTGAAGTGCTAATTAAAGAGTTTATTCGTTTGCTAACCAAAGCAATTCCAACAATCCCAATAAAACGTGTTGACGAGCGTTTTACTTCAAAAATGGCATTTCAAACCATGATTGATAGCGGATTGAAAAAGAAACAACGTCAAAATAAAAGTTTAATAGATGAAATAAGCGCAACAATTATTTTGCAATCTTATCTATACAAATAATACGAATATGATATTACCAATTGTCGCTTTTGGCGATCCAATTTTACGAAAAGTAGCCACAGATATTACACCAGAATATCCAAATTTAGATACGCTGCTTGAAAACATGTTTGAAACAATGTACAACGCTTATGGTGTTGGATTGGCAGCACCGCAAATAGGTTTGCCAATTCGTTTGTTTATGGTAGATGCTACTGGATTTGCCGAAGATGAAGAGTTAGATGCGGATCAAAGAAAACAACTTGAAGGAATGAAAAAGGTGTTCATCAACGCAAAAATCATTGAGCGCGATGGAGAACCTTGGGTTTTTAATGAAGGTTGTTTAAGTATTCCTGATATTCGTGAAGATGTATTTCGTCCGGAAAGTATCAAGATTGAATATGTAGATGAAAATTTTGAGAAGCATGTAGAGGAATTTGATGGTTTGGCTGCAAGAGTTATTCAGCACGAATACGATCATATTGAAGGAATTTTGTTTACCGATAAACTATCTGCATTAAAAAGACGTTTATTAAAAGGAAGATTGACAAATATTTCACGCGGACGTATTAAAGTAGATTACAAAATGCGTTTCCCTGATGCAAAGAAAATGCGTTAATTAATTCAATCTACAATTTTGATTAGGTCTGATTAGATTTCTCAAAATCAAGTTTTACTAAAAATAACGTTAAAAAAAATGATGGAATATGTACAATCTGTATATTTGCCATCCTTACGTAGAAAAAATATACTATGAGTTTAGAAAAAATATTAGCTATTTCTGGAAAGCCAGGACTTTACGAATTGAAAACACAAACACGCAATGGTTTTGTGGCAGAATCTTTATCTGATGGAAAAAAAATATCAGTAAGTCTGCGTCATAACGTAAGTTTACTATCTGAAATTGCAATCTACACGTACTCAGAAGAAGTACCATTAGGAGCTGTTTTAGAAAAAGTAAAAGAAAAAGAAAATGGAGCAGCGACTTCGATAAATCATAAAGAATCAAAAGCTGTATTAACAAATTACTTCTCGGAAGTTTTACCAGATTACGATGAAGATCGTGTATATCCAAGTGATATTAAAAAGGTAATTCAGTGGTACAATTTATTGCATTCTAAAGGAATGACAGATTTCACTGTAGAAGCTTCTTCTGAAGAAGAATAGCATATAAAATTACTAAGTTTAGTCAATAAAAAAATCCAGCAAATTGCTGGATTTTTTGTTTAGTATAAAAAAGTAAATTATTACTTCTTTATTATAGAGTTTGCTGCTGCTGTTATAGCATCTGTGTATTTTTTGTCAACTCCAACTTCAGACATTCCCATAAACACAGTACAGGTATCTGCATCACGTTTTGTATAATACATAATGCAATTAATAACGCCTTCTGGGCTTTCAATTGTTCCTTCTAAAGACATGGTGTTTACACCATTCATCATTTTTTCTCCTTTATTCGTAACTTTAAATCCTGGAGGTAAGTTACCTTCAAGTTTAGTTATGGCATTCTCATAAGTTTCAGGTACAATCATACCCATAACCATAGCTTTTGGACTTTGAGATACATACATGTTTGTAGACATTTTCTGAAAAAGTTCTGTGTCAACTTTCATCTCTAAATCAATAGCTGCCAATTCCATTGCTATTGCTTGCTCTTCCGCAGCATCTGGTTCTTGTGCTTGCACATTAAATGCTACAAAAAGCATACATAGTGCGATTAGTGTTTTTTTCATTGTTATATTAAGTTTAATAGTTCAAAAATACGGAATAGTTTTTTAGCAATATTGCAAATCCGTAATTTATATGTTATTGGGTAGGCATAAAGCGTGCCACATTTCGACTCCGCTCAATGTGAATACTTCGACA
>NZ_JBOEFY010000076.1:0-97703 GCF_050633145.1 Kordia sp.
CTTTACTGCGCATTATACAGGACAGCTTATTTTTAATTAATATAGAACTAAAACTATAAGTTACCTTATTCCAAATATAGTTTCACTCATTCCTAATTTTTTAGGATATTAAAATTTCCGTAATTTGTAGTATAAATTTAAAGAGAAATGAAACTGGTTTTTACACTACTGTTTTTTTGCTTAGTTCAAACAGAAAGCTATGCGCAAAACGAAAAAATTACTGCAGAAACAATTGATAATTTGTATGTAAAAGCCTTAAATAATCGTTTTGATATCATGCTAAGCAGTGGTTATACATCTCTTGAACCAACAGCAGAAAGCAAACGTATCAAAAATAAACAAGTTTCAAATCGGTATAAATTTCCATCTTCAGATGAATTAAAAACACGTTCATTACAAGAAAAAAGAACGATACGTTTGATTCGTCTCGGACATAAAATCATTTCAAAAGATACCATAGATATTAACTTTGGGAATGTAGGATATACTGCAAAAGAGGTAAAACATTCTGCAGGAAGAATACAAACCTATATAGATATTGCCGTAAGTTGTGGTGGAACAAAAGGATATCAGCCTTCCATTCGATTTGTATATGACAAGACAAAAAATGATTGGATACTCATCTACAATTCATCAATCGTGACAGAAAATTAAAGACGAAAAAGTATTGAGTATTGAGAGTTTCCAAAGAAAACCGATCACAAAAAAGAATCACTTAATTTCAATCGAAACAATTCAACATTTAAAATCTAGCATTTATAATTTAATTAGAAGTCAACTCCCGAAACAAACTCTCCAAATTTTTATTCTTCTGATTAATCTGTAAGGTCTTCAAACTATTATCATGCGCAAAATCAAACACGGTCGATCGCATATCCTTGCTAGTATCAAACGTGAGTTCGTATATCAAGCCACTCGTATTTACAACCTTAGTTACATGCGGAATCTGTTGAATCAATACATCTTCAATGCGATAATTAAATTCAACTTCAATTACTTGTTCCTGGTTCTTTTTAAGTTTTGCTAATGTAGTATCGGCAACAATCTCTCCTTTATTAATAATAATCACACGATCGCAAATAGCTTCTACCTCTTGCATAATATGTGTAGATAGAAAAATAGTCTTCTCTTTTCCAATAGAAGTAATCAAATTACGAATCTCCGTCAACTGATTCGGATCCAAACCTGTAGTAGGTTCATCCAAAATCAATACTTCCGGATCATGTAACAACGCATTAGCCAAACCAACACGCTGACGATATCCTTTAGACAATTCGCTAATCTTCTTCTTAGCTTCGGGTAACAACCCTGTCATTTCTATTACATCATCAATACGAGATTTCGAAACCTTATACACATTTGCATTAAACGCTAAATATTCGCGCACATGCATATCTAAATACAACGGATTGTGCTCTGGAAGATACCCAACACTTCTCTGAACATTTCGTGCGGCGGTTGTAGTGTCAAACTCATTCACAACAGCAGTTCCTGAACTTGCCTTCAAATACGTAGTCAAAATTTTCATCATCGTCGATTTTCCAGCTCCATTTGGACCTAAAAAACCAACAATCTCTCCTTTAGTAACACGAAAAGAAACATTATCTAACGCTTTCTGTTCGCCATAAATTTTTGTGACATTTTCTACTACAATTGACATATTACAAGAATTTGAAATCCAAAACTACATAAATTTTTATCAGTATTTCCTATGTTTAAATCAAATAAAAACAAAAAAAACGATGCTTTATTGATAAAAACGTTTTTCTTTAAAAAATATTGGAAAACGATTTTGATTATAAAAATTAATCTATACTTTAGCTAAGTAAATAAAAAACAACGATGTACAATACAAACTATTTTTGGCAAGGATATTTTTACTTCTTTATAGAGAAGTCGGGACTCCATGTTATATAGTTAAGTAGTGTATCAACCATATAAAAAAAAGTTCCGAACCATGTTCGGAACTTTTTTTTTGTACTTATTTTGAATCTTAGGATACAATAAAAAGTGAATAAAAATTTGTCTAAATGCGGTGCTTTTTGAAAGCCATAGCACGATACTACTAAAAAGAGTAGCAAGACAGAAGTGAATTTGTTCTACTTTTCGGGTGGATTAAAAATCAAGATAAGTTGTTGAGTAACAATAATAGTAAATGGAAAAAACAATTGCAATACAAGGAGTTCAAGGATCTAACCATCATAAAGTAGCACAGCTATATTTTGGAGAAGAAGTACAGTTAGATGAGTGCTTATCTTTTGATGCGTTGGTACATAGCTTAACGCACGAAAAAAGTAGTTATGCTATCATGGCTTTGGAAAACACCATCGCAGGTTCTATCATTCCAAACTACGCACTAATTGATAAAAACAATATTCACATCAATGGTGAATACTATCTAAATATTCATCATCACTTAATGGCATTGCCCAATCAAACCATTGAAGATATTTCAGAAGTATGTTCGCATCCAATGGCGCTATTGCAATGCAAAGAATACTTTAAGCAATATCCGCATATCAAACTTGTTGAAGATGTAGACACAGCGGCAGTAGCAAGAAGAATTCAAGAAAAACAACAAAAAGGAATTGCCGCAATAGCGACTAAAACTGCAGCAGAATTATTTGAATTAAATGTGCTTTCATCAGAAATTCAAACCATTACTAGCAATGCAACACGTTTTGTTATTCTACAAAAACAAAAACCAATTGAAGACATTGATCAAGTAGACAAAGCTTCATTACGATTTGAATTAGATCACAAAAGAGGAAGTTTGGCAACTGTGCTCAATGTTATGAGCGATTGCAAACTAAACCTTACCAAAATACAATCATTACCAATCATTGAAACTCCTTGGAAATACGCATTCTTTGTAGATGTTACATTTGAATCTTACGAAGACTACACCAAAGCACTTTCAGTATTAGAAATAATGTCAACGACACTAAAAGTTTTAGGGGCCTACAAAAACAGAAGAAACATATGATTCCTGCAAAACGTATACATACCGTAGAAGAATACTACTTTTCACGCAAATTGAGAGAAGTACGTGGCTTGGTTGCTGCTGGAAAATCCATCGTAAATCTAGGAATAGGAAGTCCCGATTTACAACCGCCAAATGTGGTTGTCGATGCTTTGGAAGCCAGTTTGCATGATGAAACAGCACACAAATATCAAAGTTATCAAGGAATTCCAGCATTGCGAGATGCCATTGCACAATTCTATCAAAAAAACTATAATGTTTCGCTTGATTCCGAAACCGAAGTATTGCCACTCATGGGAAGCAAAGAAGGAATCATGCACATTTCAATGGCGTACTTAGATGAAGGCGATGAGGTGTTAATTGCAAATCCGAGTTACCCAACGTATACATCGGTAACAAAACTCTTAGGTGCTATTCCTAACTATTACAACTTAGATGCAAACAACAATTGGTTGCCAAACTTAAAAGAAATAGCAAAGCAAGATTTGAGCAAAGTAAAGCTTATGTGGGTAAACTATCCGCACATGCCAACAGGCGCAAAAGCGAGCAAAGCATTCTTTGAAGAACTTGTTGTATTTGCAAAAAAGCATCAAATTCTCATCATCAATGACAATCCATACAGTTTTATCTTAAACGAAAATCCGTTAAGCATATTAAACATAGATGGCGCAAAAGATGTGGCTTTAGAACTCAATTCGCTAAGCAAATCATTCAATATGGCTGGTTGGCGTACAGGAATGGTTATGGGAAAAGCGGAGCATATTCAACATGTGTTAAAAGTAAAAAGTAACATGGATTCAGGAATGTTTTACGGAATTCAAAAAGGAGCAATCAAAGCATTGGAAAGCTCCAAAGACTGGTTTACAGAACTCAATAATATATATGAAAAGCGTCGTAAACTTATATGGGAATTAGCGACAAAATTGCACTGTGTATTCAGTAAAGAAACTGCAGGAATGTTTGTATGGGCAAAATTACCAGCAGAAAATCAACTGACATCAGAAGCGTTTGTCGACAAGCTATTATATGAAAAAGATGTGTTCATTACACCAGGAAGCATATTTGGAACGCAAGGTGAAGGATATGTTCGATTCTCATTATGTGTGTCCGAAGAAAAAATAAAAGAAGTCATTCAACGAATTTGACATGGAAAAGCAAATAGCAATCATACACGCATACATTAATGCGTACAATAACTTTGATATCTCAGGAATGATACAAAACATGCAACCTGATATCATTTTTGAAAACTATGATTCTGAAAAACGAACGCTTTCTACAAAAGGAATTGAAGAATTTAAAACGCAAGCTAAAAAAGCAGCAACGCTATTTTCAATGCGGAATCAACAAATAAAAGGAATACTAAAAAATGATGCAGAAAACAAGTTTGAAGTATCAATACTATATAAAGGAATTTTTGCAGTAGACATAACAGAAACGCTAAAAAAAGGAACTGAAATTACGCTTGAAGGAAAAAGTATTTTTTACTTCTGCAATCAAAAAATAAATAAAATTATAGATAAAAGTTAATATGAACGTATACATCATAGGAATTGGACTCATTGGCGGAAGCATGTCGCTGGATATTCAACAAAAATATCCGGAAGCAACCATCTATGGAATCGATGTAAACGATGCTCACTTACAAGAAGCACTGCAAAGACAGTTAATTCATGAAAAAGCAACGCTTCAAAATGTGCAAAATGCAGATATTGTCATCATAACTATTCCTGTGCATGCTTCTATCAAGATCATCACAGAAGTACTAGATACAATCAATGATGATGCACTTGTTATTGACGCAGGTTCAACGAAAGAAAAAATTTGTGAAAGCATTGCTGCACATCCAAGACGACGCAATTTTTTAGCAGCGCATCCAATTGCAGGAACTGAATATTCGGGACCTTCAGCAGCAATACAATGTTTATTTGATGGAAAAACAAACATCATTTGCGAAGTAGAAAAAACAGCATTCAGCCTGCAAGAAAAAGCACTAGAGGTATTTAAAAACTTAGGCATGCGCATCCGATACATGGATCCAAAATCGCACGACAAACACATTGCGTATGTATCGCATCTATCGCACATAAGTTCGTTTATGCTAGGAAAAACGGTCATTGAAAAAGAAAAAAACGAGCGCGATATTTTCGATTTGGCAGGTAGTGGATTTGCTTCCACAGTGCGTTTGGCAAAAAGTTCGCCAGACATGTGGACACCAATATTTGAGCAAAACAAAGTAAATGTAATTGAAACACTCGACGAATACATTGCAAACTTACAGGAATTCAAAAGCCTCATGTTACAAGACAATTTTGAAGGAATATATAAAGAAATGGAAAACACAAATCATATAAAGAAAATATTAAAAGGAATCGAATAATAACAATTTGGGCGTTACCACCGAAAAATGGTGGTCAGGCTTTCGGCTATATCTTTTTATAAAAAAGGATGCCGCCTCAATCCTTAACGCCAAGGTTCCCACGAAAGTGGGAAAATAAAAAGAACCAATAAGAAAAAAAGAGATCATCATGGAGAATAAAAAAGAACTCGGAAACTGGCTAAATAACTTCGGATTAGAACATCCAATTGTAATTGCCGGACCATGTAGTGCAGAAACAGAAGAGCAAGTATTAAAAATTGCACACCAACTAAAAGACACGGACGCAACCGTATTACGTGCAGGAATTTGGAAACCACGTACACGCCCAGGAAACTTTGAAGGTGTAGGCGCATTAGGTTTAAAATGGTTGCAAAAAGCTAAGGAAGAAACAGGAATGTTAACTGCAACAGAAGTTGCCAATGCTACACATGTACGTCTAGCATTGGAGCATGATATTGATGTATTGTGGATTGGAGCACGATCAACTGTAAGTCCATTCATTGTACAAGAAATTGCAGATGCATTAAACGGAACAGACAAAATTGTCTTGGTAAAAAATCCTGTAAACCCTGATTTAGCCTTATGGCTTGGTGCAGTAGAACGTTTGCATTCTGCCAATATTGAAAAACTAGGTGTAATTCACAGAGGATTTTCAACGTATGAAAAAACACGTTATAGAAACAATCCAGAATGGCAAATTCCAATTGAATTACAAAATCGTTTCCCAGATTTGCCACTAATCTTAGATCCATCGCACATTGCAGGTCGTAGAGATATCATATTCGATCTTTGTCAAACAGCATTAGACTTAAGTTATGACGGATTGATGGTAGAAACACATTTCGATCCAGACAATGCATGGAGTGATGCCAAACAGCAAATAACACCAGATCGATTAGTAGAAGTAATGGACGATTTAAAAATCAGAAAAGCAACAGATACTGAGGCAGAATATAGAAACTCACTGAACACACTTCGTACACAAATTGATGTAGTCGATCATCAATTGATAGAAATGTTAGGAAAGCGTATGAAAATTGCTGACAAAATTGGTGTTTTGAAAAAAGATAAAAACGTTGCCATATTACAAACAAGACGTTGGAATGAAATTCTAGGAAAAATGATTCTAGAAGGTGAGCAAAATCAACTAAGTGAAGAATTTGTATTGCGTATTTTCAAAGCGATTCACCAAGAATCAATCAATCACCAAAAGAAGATCATAAACAAATAAGAACTTCTGCAAACACACATAAAGAACACAAAAAAAGCGAGCTCAATAAGCTCGCTTTGTTATTTATTACTACCAAAAGTTAAAATTACATTTTATTCTCCGCTTGGAGCATTTGGAGTACCAGGAGCAGCTTCAGATCCAGGATTAACTCCTAAACAAGAAGTGCAAAATTCTTCGGTGTCACAAAAATCAGTAGCACAATCGCCAGTACAATTTCCTTCTGTACAATTCCATAAAGTTGCACCGCCAGCAGAACCACAACCGTCTGTACATCCGGCTGTAAAACCTTGTGCGCCACCATTGATTGCGTGATGGTTCAAATTTGAAATTGATTTCTTGTTAAGATTTAAATTTTTTAATTTTTGTTTTTTCATGATATTAAAATTTATAGTTAAATATTTACTCTCCACTTGGACCTTGTGGATTTCCTGGATTCATTGGGTTTGCAGCACCACCAGGACAAGAAGTGCAAAGGAAACCTGTATCACAAGCAAAAGTGTCACAATCTGCAGAACAATTTCCTTCTGTACAATTCCATAATGTAGCACCTAAAGAGCCACATCCATCACTACATCCGTCACTACAACCTGCTGCAAAGGTGAGCCAGCCTGGAAGACCACCTTTGATTTGAGTGTTACTTAGATTAGAAATTGATTTTTTGTTCAGACTTAAATTTTTTAATTTTTGTTTTTTCATGATATTAAAATTTATAGTTAAATATTTACTCTCCACTTGGAGCTTGTGGATTTTCAGGATTCATAGGATTTCCAGGATTGGCTACATCGGTGCAAGAATTGCAAAAATCTTCGCCACTTGGACAATCGGCAGTACAATTGGTTAGAGAACAATTCCATAAAGTAAATCCAATAGAAGCACAACCATCAGTACAACCAGAAGTAAAACCTTGTGCGCCACCATTAATTGAAAGATGATTCAAATTTGAAATTGATTTTTTATTGAGGTGTAAACGCTGTAGTTTTTGTTTTTTCATGGTGTATTATTTTATTAATTAGGAGTATCACTAGGGTTTCCAGGTTCGCCACCAGGAGCAGCATCTGAAGGAAAACAATCCGTTGCAGGAACAGATATTCTACACAATTCTACTCTAGTACATTGCGAAGTAAATAAACAACCTATATTACAAGAAGCTGAAGCAGATGAAGCATGACCTCCATTAATAGATTCACTCAAACTTGAAATTGATCTTTTATTCAATGCTAGATTCTGTAAATTTCTTTTTTTCATAATATTTTGTGTTTGAATTAGTAATGAATCAAAAGAAAGAATAATTTTCTGACAAAAGAAGAAAGACTATTGATGGTTTATGAAAACGCAATAAACTGTTGAAAACGTGAAAAATAAGTTGTTGATGGTTTATAAACAGGAGATAAAAAAGCTTTTATATGTCAAAATAAATATTTAACTGCATTTAATGCTTATTTCTTTAAAAACCAATAAGTAAAGCTTTGTTATTTTTAAGAATAATCTTAATCTTTGCACCAATGATAGGAACTGTTTATAAATCTACGGGAAGTTGGTATTTGGTGAAAACCGAAAGTGGTAAAGAATACGAGTGTAGAATCAAAGGGAAATTCAGACTTAAAGGAATAAAAAGTACAAATCCTATTGCGGTTGGTGACAAGGTGAATTTTACCTTAGAAACAAAAAACAATACCGAAACAGGAATCATTGACGAAATCTTTGATCGTAAAAACTACATCATTCGTAAATCAGTCAATCTATCCAAACAAACGCACATCATTGCGTCTAATATCGATCAAGTATTTTTATTAATTACGATAGACAATCCACCGACGTTTCCAAGTTTTATAGATCGTTTTCTAGTCACAGCAGAAGCCTATTCAATCCCTTGTGTATTGCTATTTAATAAAATTGATACCTATGCAGAAATTGAAAGACGCGCTGAGGTCATGTATCTCAAAGAGATCTACAAAAATATCGGTTACGAATGTATCGAAATTTCTGCCAAAGAAGGAGAAAATATTGATGCCGTAAAAAATAGAATGAAAGATACGGTAAGTATGTTTGCAGGACATTCTGGTGTTGGAAAATCAACTTTGGTCAATGCTATTGCTCCTGAGTTAAACTTAAAAACCAAAGAAATTTCCGAACAACACAAACAAGGGCAACATACCACAACTTTTGCTGAAATGTTCGATTTAGAATTTGGTGCAAAAATTATTGATACACCAGGAATCAAAGGTTTTGGAATTGTTGACATGGAGAAAGAAGAAATAGACAATTACTTCCCTGAATTTCTAGCATTAAAAAACGAATGTAAATTTAATAACTGCATTCATATGGAAGAACCAAAATGTGCTATAAAAGACGCCGTTGAAGAAGGTGAAATTGCTTGGTCACGTTACAAAAGCTACATTCAAATCATAGAAGGAGACGAAAACAATTATCGCGTAGACGAATTTAAAGAGCAGTAATCTTTCTTTCAAAATGTATATAGATGAAATAATTTTTTGTTTACAGTTTATCCCTCTAGTGTGGTTTTTATTATTAGATGAAGAAGTTTCGAACAAGAAAAAGGTATTTCTAAGATTCGTGTTGATTTCAATAGCAATTTTGATGTTTGGAATTGTTTATAAAAATTATACAGATGAATCTAATAAATTACTTGTGTACTTTGGTTCTCAAATGACATTGATATTTTTATTGTTGTATAAAACAATCCAAATTCCATACTATTGGATATTCAAACGAAGACCTGAAGTTTTAACAATTCCTGAAAAAAATATAGACATCATTCCGTCATTAATTTTGATAGTAGGATCTGTAATTTTACCGTTTATAATTGACAGTTTTATTATTCGAAAATTGATGTAAAAAAAATATTAAAAATGAAAGCAGTAATACAAAGAGTTACAGAAGCAAGCGTTACCGTTGATGAAAAAAAAGTAGCAAACATCGGTCATGGATTGCTCATTCTTTTAGGTGTAGAACACGAAGATACGCATGAAGATGTAAAATGGCTATCCAATAAAGTGGCGCGTTTGCGTATTTTCAATGATGAAAATGGTGTAATGAATACTTCTTTACTCGATACAGGTGGAGAAGCTATTGTGGTAAGTCAATTCACGCTGCATGCAAGTACCAAAAAAGGAAGTCGTCCAAGTTATTTAAAAGCGGCAAAACCAGACATTTCCATTCCTATGTATGAAGCCTTTGTTGCACAACTCGAAAAAGATCTCAACAAAAAAGTACAAACAGGAATCTTTGCTGCCGATATGAAAGTAGCATTGCTAAATGATGGACCTGTAACAATCATAATTGATACAAAAAACAAAGAATAACTCAATATTAGGAGTTTTTTTACTACGCTTATCAATTTTTTGTGGCTAAATTCATTACTTTTCTTATATTCGTGATGTATTCCCCCGAATATTAAAACATATCACGTATGCGCTTAAAAATGTTAGCAATTGCTGTCTTTGTATGTTCAATATACACAGCAAAAGCTCAAGACGACCTCACAAGTTACCTTACACTTCCACAAGAACTTATAAAAAATGCAAATGCAGTTGTTCGATTAGATGAAACCATTGTTGCGGTAAAGGCAATCAATGACATGGAAATCTCTGAAAAGAGGATTGTTACTGTATTAAATGAAAAAGGGTTAAATAAAATTGGCGCGCAAGTTTGGTATGACAATAACATTCGTGTAAAAAATGCCGAAGTAAGAATCTATAATAAATTTGGAAAAGAAATCAAGAAAATTCGTGAAAAGGATTTCCTAGATGTTAGTGCTGTAGATGGCGGAACCATGTATTCAGATTCTCGTGTAAAACATATAGATTATACACCTGTAGCATATCCGTTTACAGCAGTGTTTACAAGTAAAATTCAAACAAAAAAAACATCCAATTTACCTTGGTTTTCGCCTATTCCATACTATACTGGAATTCAAAAAAGCAGATACAAAATTACCTATCCGTTATCACTAACACTTTATAAAAAAGAACACAATCTTGAAGAATATGGTGTTGTAAAAGATGAAAAAGAAGGAAGCCTGACATACATAATTGAAAATGTTCCAGGGATCAAGCCAGAAGCATATAGTCCGTCTGAAGCAAAAATAAAACCACGAGTACGTTTTGCGCTCAGTAAATTTAGCTATGAAGGCATTACTGCGGAAGTTGAAAACTGGGAAGAAATAGGAACGTGGATGAATCAAAATTTACTAAATGGTCGTGCTACAGTTGATGCAGAAACAAAAGCAAAAATTGAAAGTATGGTTGCTGGTGTTGAATCTGATCGCGAAAAAGCAAAAATCATCTATGAATTCATGCAAAGTAAAACCCGATATATCAGCGTGCAAGTAGGTATTGGTGGATATCAACCAATTACCGCAAATGAAGTAGACAAAGTTGGGTATGGCGATTGTAAAGGATTAACCAATTATACAATGGCATTGCTAAAAATTGCAGGTGTAGAATCGTATTATACAGTTGTGTATGCAGGATCAAAAATGACTAGTTTCTATGAAGATTTTGCTTCGTTAGGACAAGGAAATCATGTCATCTTAAACATTCCGAATAAAGGTGATGATATCTGGTTGGAATGTACCAGTCAAAAAATGCCTTTTGGTCACATTGGAGACTTTACCGATAACAGAAATGTGCTAGTTGTAACTCCTGAAGGAGGAAAAATAAAACGCACCAAAAAATATGATACGGAAGAAAATCTCCAAAATACTACAGGTTCTTATGTACTAGATGCCAATGGAAACATAAACGCAGATGTAACTATTGAAACAAAAGGAATTCAATACGATGATCGTTTTTATTTGGAAGACAGATCTGATGTAGAAAAAGACAAGCGTTACAAAAGATACTTTCAAACAGTCGACAATATAAATGTTGACAACATCGAATTAAAAAACGATAAAGAAGCAATTGTATTTACAGAAAAAGTAATGTTCAATGCAGATGCGTATGGTGTTTCTACGGGAGAGAGAATGTTGTTTGCGCCAAATGCACTTAACAGACTAACGAGCATTCCTGACCGTTACAGAAATCGAAAGTTTCCTCTAGAAATTCAAAGAGGTTATTACGATACAGACGATTACGAAATAAAACTACCAAGCGATTACAAAATAGAAGCAATTCCGAACGATGTAACTTACGAAACTAAATTTGGAGCCTACACATTTTCAATCACAAAAAAAGACGATCAAACATTACAATACAAAAGAACAATCAAAATAAAAGACGGTTTATATCCGAAAGAAGAATACAAAAACTATCGAAAGTTTATCAAAAAAATCATAAAATATGATGGTTCAAAAATTGTATTAGTCAAAAAATAAAAAACACCCTAACTACATAATAATAACAATTCCACAGATGAAAAAACACATACTATACGTATTCGTCTTGTTAAGTTTTATAACAATGCATGCACAAGACTTTGATTTTGGAGAAGTATCCAAAGCCGAATTGGAAGAAAAAAAACATCCAAACGATCCTGAAGCCAATGCTGCCATTCTTTATGAAAATACATACATCACAATGCGGTACATTCAAGGAGAAGGTTTTCAGTTAGAAACCAATGTTCATAAGCGTATCAAAATATACAACAAAGACGGTTTTGGCATGGCAAGCCATTCCATTCCGTTATTCAAAGGAAGCGGCGAACGCGAAAAAGTTACAGGTTTAAAAGCGTACACATACAATTTAGTTGATGGTAAAATTAAAGACACCAAACTTCGAAAAGATGGAATCTTTAAAGAAGAACGAAACAAATATGTAGACATACAAAAAATAACAATGCCCAACATAAAAGAAGGTTCGGTAGTAGAATACAAATACAAAATGATTTCGTCATATATTGGGAATGTTAATGAAATTCAATTTCAATATGAAGTTCCTGTAAATCAAATAAACGTAACTTTTGAAGCGCATGAGTATTTTATTTACAAAAAGCATTACAAAGGATATTTTAGATTACAGCCCAAAGAAACGAGTCGCAATGGAAAAATAAGACTCAGTTCAAAATCGAGAAATTCAGTTACTGGTCGTGCAAGTTTTAATGAAGATGAAATAGACTTTACATTCAACGTAACAAAATTCAGTCTAAAAAATGTACCAGCGCTCAAAGAAGAAAGTTTTGTAAGCAATATTGAAAACTACAGAAGTACTGTAAAATTTGAGTTGGCGCAAACACAAATGCCAAATGAAATACCACAATTCCTTGCAAAAACTTGGGATGATGTTGTGAAAACAATTTATGAAAGCTCAGACTTTGGAGTGCAATTAGGGAGAACTTCGTACTTTAAAAGTGATATAGATAACTTAATAGCCGGTGCTTCAACAGATATGGAAAAAGCGGCAAAGATTTACAAATATGTGCGCGACAGAGTTAAATGGAATGGAAACTATGGTAAATATACAGATGTAGGTGTTCGTAGGGCATATAAAGACAAAGCCGGAAATGTGGCTGATATGAATTTAATGCTGACAGCAATGTTGCGTCACGCAGGAATCAATGCCAATCCAGTTATCTTAAGTACGCGCTCACATGGAATTAAAATGTTTCCAACTTTAGAAGGGTTTAACTATGTAATTGCTGCAATTGAAGTTAAAGATGATGTTATTTTGTTAGATGCTACCAATTACTATGGAGAACCAAATGTATTGCCAATGCGTGCCTTAAACTGGGCTGGACGACTTATCCGTAAAGATGGAAGTTGGAGTCAAATCAGTTTAATGCCAAAAGAAACTGCGTTGCGTGCAACTATGCTAAATGTAACCTTAGATGAAAATGGAGACATTACTGGGAAACAACGTACACAACTTACTTCGCACAATGCACTAAACTTTAGAAGAAGTTACACGAAAGCAGACAAGGCAGATTATTTAGAAAAACTTGAAAACAGTATTGAAGATATTGAAATTAGTGAGCATAAAGTTACCAACCTTAAAAAAATAGGGAAACCTGTTTTAGAATCGTATTCGTTTGAAAAAGAATCGCAAGCAGAAGTAATTGGAGATAAAATGTATTTTTCGCCATTATTCTTCTTATCAACTACTGAAAATATTTTCAAAGCAGAAGAACGTGTATATCCAGTAGATTTCGGGTATCCTTGGAAACGAAAAATTATGATGAACATACAACTACCAGAAGGGTATGAAGTAGAATCATTACCAGAAGCAGGAGTCGTAAAAATGCCAGAAGGTTTAGGTGCATACTCGTTTAATATTTCCAAAACACCTTCAGGAATAAGTGTGGTAATGTCTAAAGAAATCAATTCATCAGTTATTACGCCAGACAAATACGGTGCGTTGCGCGAATTCTACAAAATCTTAATTGAAAAGGAAAAAGAAAAAGTAGTATTGAAGAAAATCTAAACACACTAAAAAGTGAAAATGTTTCTGCAAAAACGCATGACATAATTCATTGAAAAACTATATTTTTACAAGTGACTTTATAACACGTTTATAAAGTCACTTTTTTTATCAAAAAAAACTAATATAATTTCTTCTAAATTGTCGCATCGAGCGCAGTCGAGATGCTTTTAAAATGTAATTTTAGATGAAAATGGATTAGAATATTAGTTAAAACAAATCTTATGAACCTAAAAGCAGCACAATTAGACGTAGATACGTGGATCAAAGAACATGGAGTTCGTTATTTTAATGAACTCACAAACATGGCGCAGCTTACAGAAGAAGTTGGCGAAGTGGCACGAATCATTGCTAGACGTTATGGAGAACAAAGCGAAAAAGAAAGTGACAAAAACAAAGACTTAGGCGAAGAACTGGCAGATGTAGTTTTTGTAGTATTATGCTTGGCAAATCAAACAGGAATTGACTTGCAAGAAGCGTTTGACAAAAAAATGGACAAAAAAACCAAACGTGATCACGATCGTCATCACAACAACGAAAAATTAAAATCATAGTTTCCTAGTACATCTCGATACTAAATTCTTTTCGAATTTAACTCGAAGTGACGTTACGAATAAAACATAGAATAATGAACATAAAGCTTCAAAAATCAACACTTCACAAACAATCAAAG
Source organism: Kordia sp. (assembly GCF_050633145.1). Lineage (GTDB taxonomy): Bacteria > Bacteroidota > Bacteroidia > Flavobacteriales > Flavobacteriaceae > Kordia. The sequence goes on from NZ_JBOEFY010000076.1 coordinate 14,644, forward strand.
ATTGCAATTACAGGTTCCAAAAGTGAATCCAACCGATTGTTATTATTGCAGGCTTTATATCCAAACATTACAATCGCAAACATCTCCAATTCAGATGATGCAACCTTAATGCAAAAAGCGTTAAAATCTACTGATAGTATAAAAGACATTCATCACGCAGGAACGGCAATGCGTTTTTTAACAGCATACTACGCAACGCAAAACGAGCAAGAAATCACGTTAACGGGTTCGTCGCGCATGCAAGAACGACCGATAAAAATACTTGTAGAAGCATTGCAGCAATTAGGTGCAGACATTCAATACACAAACAATGAAGGATATCCGCCATTGCGTATAAAAGGTCAAAAATTAGAAGGAAATCAAGTTACGTTGGCAGCCAATGTAAGCAGTCAATACATTTCTGCATTATTACTAATTGCGCCGACATTACAAAATGGGTTAACGCTTACGCTGGATGGAAAAATTACGTCAGTTCCGTATATCAACATGACACTTTCATTGCTTAACGATCTTGGTGTAAAAACAAATTTTGAAGGAAATACAATCACAGTGGAGCGATTTGAAGCTACACAGCAAGTAAAAGCGTTTACAGTAGAATCTGATTGGAGCTCAGCTTCGTATTTTTATAGTCTCATCGCGCTAAGCGAAATAGGAACAACGATAGAACTTTCGGCATACAAACCAAACAGTTTACAGGGTGATTCGTGCTTAGCAAAAATCTACACAGAATTTGGTGTCGAAACTACTTTTGGAGAAAACACTATCACACTGACAAAAACGCGTGAAGCAACTCAGGAAACCATCAAGCTTGACTTAAAAAATGCACCAGATATTGCACAAACCATTGCAGTAACAGCTTTTGGATTGCAATTATCATGTGAAATGATCGGATTACACACCTTAAAAATAAAAGAAACGGATCGTTTAGTGGCGCTCAAAATCGAACTTGAAAAATTAGGCGCTTCTGTAGACATTACAGATACATCTTTGTATTTGCACAAAGCAACTTCAATCAACGAAAATATTACTATCGAAACCTACAAAGATCACCGAATGGCAATGGCTTTTGCTCCGTTAGCATTGCGTGTTCCAATACACATTGATAAAGCAAATGTAGTGTCGAAATCGTTCCCAGACTTCTGGACAGATTTAAGTAAAATTGGTGTTGAAGTCATAGAAAATTAAAAAAACTCACTAAATACTTGACAACCCCTATGTTGAGATTGTATATTTGCCATTCTTAAAAAATAACTTAAAAGACTTATGGCAAAAAAGCTATCGCATTTTAATTTTGATCTTCCTGAAGATTTATTAGCTGAATATCCTTCTGAGCACAGAGATGAAGCACGTTTAATGGTGTTAAATCGCGAAAAACAAACTATAGAACACAAGCGTTTCAAAGATTTAGTGGATTACTTTGATGAAGGAGATGTAATGGTGTTGAACAATACAAAAGTATTTCCTGCAAGACTCTTTGGAAACAAAGAAAAAACAGGAGCACGTATTGAAGTCTTTTTATTAAGAGAATTAAACGAAGATCAACGCTTATGGGATGTTTTAGTAGATCCTGCAAGAAAAATAAGAATCGGAAATAAATTATACTTTGGTGAAGACGAAAGTTTAGTAGCTGAGGTTATTGATAATACAACTTCTAGAGGTCGTACCTTACGTTTCTTATATGATGGTTCGTATGAAGAATTCAGAACAAAATTAGGAGAGCTTGGACAAACGCCACTTCCAAAATATATCAAAAGAGATGTAGAGCCAGAAGATGAAGAGCGTTACCAAACAATCTATGCCAAAGAAGAAGGTGCAGTTGCTGCGCCAACGGCTGGATTACACTTCTCAAAACACTTATTAAAGCGTTTAGAGATTAAAGGAATTGACTTTTCAGAAATCACACTTCATGTAGGTTTAGGAACATTCAATCCTGTAGAAGTAGAAGATTTATCGAAGCACAAAATGGATTCAGAAGAATTAAAAATTGAATCACCTGCTGTAGTAACAGTAAACAGTGCTAAGAAAAACAAGCAAAAAGTATGTGCAGTTGGAACAACTGTAATGCGTGCGTTAGAAAGTTCAGTTTCTTCAGAAAGAACATTGAATGAATATGAAGGTTGGACAAACAAATTCATCTTTCCTCCTTATGAATTTAGTATTGCTAACTGTATGATTACAAACTTCCATACGCCTAAATCAACTTTATTAATGATGGTTTCTGCCTTTGCAGGTCACGATTTCATCTTAAAAGCGTATGAAGAGGCAATCAAAGAAGGATACCAATTCTATTCTTATGGAGACGCAATGTTGATTCTATAATTAGAAAACACATAATATATATACAAAATCCTGTCTTTGGCAGGATTTTGTTTTTTCTAACTAACACATCAATTCGTACTCATAAAATAATAATATCTGAATAAAAGTAACAGATTGACTTCTTTTTCAAAATATGGAAGTGCCGTTTAAGGTAAATTTTTATATGATTTGTTTTTGCTAACTTTAACTCTTCTTTTAAATTACAGAAACTCCAAACCAAAACAACTACATGCATACTTTTTCATTCAATCATATAGCACTTTCCGTTAAAGACGTCAATGAATCTATTGAGTTTTATCAAAAAGTACTTCAACTTGAAGAAATTGAGAATACAGCTTCTAACTCAAAAACAAGATGGTTGTCTCTCAATGAAGGAAAACAACTTCATTTGATTCCTCGCCCAAATTTTGAAATAAAAGTTAACAAAGCTGTTCATTTTGCTATGGCAACATCTGACATAGATTCATTTGTAAAATATCTAAAGGAATTAAAAATTGATTATTCTGATTGGATTGGCACAGCGAACAAAGATTACATCCGAAAAGATGGAATAAAACAGGTCTATTTTCAAGATCCAAACGGTTATTGGATTGAAGTAAATGATGATATGTAATAACATCTTCAAAACTTCTATTTAGCTTTTCGGAATAGTACTAGTATCTACTGGTAAATCAAAGTATCTGTAATTAGCTGTTTATACAGAATTACTAGCCAAAAATACATGTATACTTTTATTGGGGTAGTTTTTTGTTACATTTAATACTTTGGGTGTGCAACTCATTATCAAACAAAGTGTTGGGTGCATCTAAAAAAAATAACCATAACTACTACGTCATGAAAACAAGTATTCTATATGCATTTTTTTGTTTATTAATTACTAACAATGCTTTTGCACAAAATGGAAACAAACAAATCCCTGTATTAAAAGTCAAAGCAAATGCTACAGTTTCGTACCAAGGTACCATATCTGATGGACAACAAATTTCAGATTTGTCATGGGCAGCAAACAGTAGTGTGGCATGTTTTCCGGCTACTCAAAATCAAAAATTTACGGGAAATCACGTTTTTTATACGACTACGATCCCAAAGCGTTCTGAAATGTTCATCAAAGTCATTCCAAAGAACAAAAATCAAAACCTGAGTCTGTATGCGTATCAAGTTGGCATAACCAATGAACAATTACCACCAAATTTAAGCAGTTGTATTACGTGTGAAGCAGACTATAAATGGGATCGTAAATGGAAAGGTAAAACGCAAGATCATACACGACAAGTTCGATTGAATGCTATTAATCGCCCTTATAAAATAGTCATTGGCGTTGTCGGAGCAGATGGTGTAACGGAAGGAGACTTTACTTTAGAAATAAAACTAAATGGAGGAGAGGAAGTTGTTCACTCAATACCTAAAATAGAAGTCACTAAAATAGAAACAAAAGGAGCAATCACTACAACAAGCGGAAACCTTAATACAGGTGATGTAATCAGTGATTTATCTTGGGCGGCCAATAGTAGTGTTGCATGTTTTCCCGCAACTAAAAATCAGAAATTTTCAGGGAAGCACGTTTTCTATTCAACCACAATACCAAAGCGTTCTGAAATGTTTATCAAGGTTATTCCAAAGGACAAAAAACAAAACTTTAGTTTGTATGCGTATCAAGTTGGTGTAACTAATGAGCAATTACCGCCAAACTTAAGTAGTTGTATTACTTGCGAAGAAGATTCTAAATGGGATCGTAAATGGCGAGGGAAAACACAAGATCACACACGAAAAGTTCGATTGAATGCCATTAATCGACCTTATAAAATAGTCATTGCAGTTGTTGGTGCAGAAGGCTTGACTGAAGGTGATTTTGAATTGGAAATTGAAATAAAAAAGTAATACAAATAACGAGCAATACCTTATTTTTTCTTATCATTGAGATGCAGTATCTCAAAATAGAAAATAGAGCATGACCTTTAGTAAGAAAAGTATAAGTACAAACTTATCAAAAGAAGAAGTTCTTGGCAAAATTGAAACGCTCACAAAACCATTATCTCCAAAAAATACATTTAATTTTAATACAAAAGAACGTCATCAATTTGAAGGCCGATTTGATGATTTTTCGTTTACGCTTTTTCCATTATTTGATTATGGGTTAAATCAATTATTAAGACCTAAAATTGTGGGGCAAATTGAAACGGAAGGTTTTCATACTATGGTAAAACTAGAATTTTATATACCAAAAAACATCATGTATGTAATGCTTTTGTTAGTGGGACTTGCTATATTTATCTTCACAAAAACAACCATTGATATCGATAAAATGATGATTTTTTCGGCAATAACAATGTCGGTATTTTATTTTGGATATCTCTATAAAGTCAATAAATCAATACAGATAATTGAATCGGAATTGAATTAAAAAATGTCTTTGAAATTTAAAATGAAAGAAATAATAATCGGTATTGCAATAGGAGATGCTTTTGGTGCAGGAGTTGAATTTCAAGACAGAGATTGGATTCGAGAAAATGTTGATTTCACAAGCTTTGTAAGCGCAAGAAATCAAATTCCTGTTCGAGAAGAAAAAAAAGAAGTCTTCATAAAAAACTACAACGATTGGGATTATACAGATGATACCGAAATGACCGTCGGAATGATAAAAGCGCTAATTTCTCAAGAATCTTTTACGGAAGATTTATTAGTAAGAAGTTGGAAGGAGGAATATAAAAAAGGAGAAGCAGAAAAAGGATACGGAAGAAATGGTCACGGATCTATGAGTTGGTATTACTCAGGAGAAAAAACCATCGAAGAAATTAGAGATTTTCAACGGAACAGAAACAATCCTGGGAATGCACCCGCAATGAGAGCAGTTCCGTTAGGACTCATATCAGAAAGCTTGATAAATGAATATGCTTCCATCAATGCGAAAGCAACACATCCAAATATAAACGCAATCATATCAAGTCAATGCATCGCAAGAGCTGCGGAATATATCTTAAAGAAAAACGGAGATAGAAATTCGATAATAGATTATTGTAAAAGTAAAGTAGACTTAAACAAAGAGTATGAAGAGTATTTAAATCAAGTAGATCTCTTAGGTGATTATCATGATTTAAAAGATGATGACTTTACAATTTTATGCGGTTCACAACCTATAGAAGCACCTTATTTCTTGCCAGGAATAAAAGGAGTTCCTTCAGATTCCAAATACACAACAGGGAGTGTATTGTATGTTTTAAAAAACAGTATAAGCGCTATGGATGCATTGCAAAAATCAATACGACTTGGAGGAGACGTAGATTCAGTGGCTTCCATAACAACAGGAATTATGGCAGGATTGTGTGGCTTGGAGAGTATTCCTAAGTTTATGTTAGATCAAGTAGAAGGAACAAATTATTTGATAGAAATCGCAGAAGCGTTTGAAAAACAAATATAAAACCACAAACTCACAAATTCTCCCTATTTTTGCAGCATGAAGCAAGCAGTTAAGAAGGACATACGCGCATTAAGCAAAGAACAACTTCGTGAATTTTTCGTGGCAGAAGGAGACAAAGCATTTCGTGGAAATCAAGTCTATGAATGGTTGTGGCAAAAAGGCGCGCATAAATTTGAAGACATGACAAATGTTTCTAAAGAAACGCGTCAAATGTTGGAAGATAACTTTGTCATCAATCACATTCGTGTAGATAAAATGCAACGTAGTAATGATGGTACAATAAAAAATGCTGTACGCTTGCATGATGGTCTAATTGTAGAATCGGTTTTAATTCCAACAAGTACGCGAACAACGGCATGTGTGTCTAGTCAAGTAGGTTGTAGTTTAGATTGTAAATTTTGCGCTACGGCGCGATTAAAACGTATGCGAAATCTAAATCCTGATGAAATTTACGATCAGGTAATTGCTATTGATCGCGAAAGCAGACTGTATCATAATAGACCACTTTCAAACATTGTATTCATGGGAATGGGAGAACCATTAATGAATTACAACAATGTATTAAAAGCCATCGAAAAAATAACTTCGGATGAAGGCTTGGGGATGTCACCAAAACGAATTACTGTTTCCACATCTGGCGTGCCAAAAATGATTAAAAAAATGGCAGATGATGAAGTCAAATTCAAATTGGCCGTCTCGCTACATTCGGCAATCGAAGAAGTACGAACGTCTATCATGCCATTCAACGAACACTTTCCTTTAAAGGATTTAAAAGAAGCATTGGCATATTGGTATGATAAAACCAAAAACAAAATTACGTACGAATATGTAGTTTGGGATGGAATCAACGACCAGCAAAAAGACATCAATGCATTGGTGAAATTCTGTAAAGATGTGCCAAGTAAAGTCAATCTTATAGAATACAATCCAATTGATGATGGCGAGTTTCAACAAGCAAGTAACAAAGCAATTGATCGCTATGTAGATTCACTAGAGCAAAACGGAATTACTGTAACCGTAAGACGTTCTAGAGGAAAAGATATTGATGCTGCATGCGGACAATTGGCAAACAAAGAGTAGTTTTATAGTAATGAATATGGAGACATGAGTATTGAGAATTTTCAAAGAGAATTCACGATAAAAAAGCATGTATTTTCAAATAAAACAATTCAATATAAGAAGTCTAGCAATCTAAGAGCGGAGCGATCTAAAAGCAAAGCGATCCTACAATCTAAAAAAAGCCTTCAAAGTAAAAACTTCAAAGGCTTTATAAAATTATATGTAAATTACTTTATTCTTTCACTACTTTATAAGAACTTACAGTATCGCCAATAGTAACGATCATAATATAAGTTCCTGCTCTTAAAGAAGAAATGTCTACTTGTCTGTTAGCCAACACATTTTCATCAACTCGCATTACTGATTGACCGAAAAGGTTAATAATTTCAAGCTTATTAATTGGTAATGTACTATCAAACTGTACAATTCCTTTTGTTGGATTTGGATAGTACTTAAAATTATTCGCATTTACTTCTTCTACAGATAAAGGATCTGCTTCAGTTGTAAAACTCCAAATAGGAGAGTTTACTGCATCTCCACCTACATTCTTAGCTACAATTTGCCAGTAATACAAAGTGTTATATTCCATTCCTGTAATATCTACAGTTACGTTTCCAAGTGTTCCTAATAAGGCTAATGTGCCAGGAGAATCTCCTAAATACACATCATAAGCAGTTGCTGGATCTCCTGTTACAGCAGCTTCCCAAGCAAAAGTTACAGAGTTATCTGGATTTCCATCCATATTATCATCGGCAGTATCAATTACAACGCCCGTAGCCATATCAGCTGGAGTTGGAGTCGTTGCAGGATCTGGCGCAGTTGCATCGGCAATCATATCAATATTATCAAGAATCCAACGGTCACCGTCATTATTCTCCATAACAAAAGCAACATAAATAGGTTGTCCAATATATGCTGATAAATCCACAGTGTGTTGTGCTAATGGTCCACCAGACCAAACATCGGTTTCTGATTGTGTGTCAACAATGGTAAAATCTCCATGTGTGGTTTGACTCATTCCTGTAGAAACTCGAACTGTATATGTAGAACCATAATCGGTAGCAAAACTATCTGATTGATCAAACGATAGGATGAAATTTGTAGCATCTACAGTAAATTGAGGAGTTACAAGCCAGTCTTGTGCATTTCCTCCAGTAACGGCTTCCCAATTTACAAAAATAACATTATTAGTAGCTCCATCATTCACTTGCCAATCTTGCATAGTTCCCAATCCATTGGTTCCTGGGTAAATTGCCCATCCTGCAGGAATCATGGTGCTGGATTCGAAGTCTTCGGACAGTTGAGCAAACCCAAGTTGATAGAATGCTAATAAAAGTAAAAAAGTAATTTTTCTCATAATCAAGGCTTTATATGTTTATAATCATAAAGTTATAAAAAAAAAGACAACTCTAGTAAATTACTATTGTTTTTATCGTTTATAGGAATATTTTTATGGATTATATAAAAAAAGAGAGAGTTTTTCGACTTTTAAAGAAACCAAAAATCAAAATACACTCATTTTGATTCTCTAAAAACATACTGAACTTCTTACAACTATACTAAAAAGGCGAAAATAAAACGATGAATTACACATAAGAACTGTTTGAATCTTGTTAAAAAGGATACAAATCATCGAATTTGTTAATATCTTTGCAGTCGAATGAAAGTAGTTGCGCAGATAAAACAACCTATTCTTAAGGAAATGGAACTTTTCGAAAAAAAGTTTTCCAATTCTATGACTTCCAAAGTCGCGCTACTAAACCGCATCACACATTATATCGTAAATCGTAAAGGGAAGCAAATGCGTCCTATGTTTATCTTTTTGGTGTCTAAAATGGCTTCAGACGGATTGGTAAACGATCGTACATATCGTGGTGCTTCAGTTATTGAACTGATTCATACAGCTACACTAGTGCATGACGATGTAGTAGATGATTCCAACAGACGAAGAGGTTTTTTCTCAATCAATGCGCTATGGAAAAATAAAATTGCCGTATTAGTCGGTGATTATTTACTGTCTAAAGGGCTATTGCTTTCTATTGATAATGGTGATTTTGATTTGTTGCGAATTATCTCTGTCGCAGTTCGCGAAATGAGTGAAGGTGAATTGTTACAGATTGAAAAAGCACGTAGATTAGACATTACAGAGGAAATCTACTATGAAATCATTCGACAAAAAACAGCTACTTTAATTGCTGCTTGCTGCGCTATGGGCGCACAATCGGTAAATGCTCCAGAAGAAGAAGTAGAACGCATGCGTTTGTTTGGAGAGTATATAGGAATGGCTTTTCAAATAAAAGATGACTTATTCGATTATGGAGAAACGCAAATAGGAAAGCCTACAGGAATTGATATCAAAGAGCAAAAAATGACACTTCCACTCATTTATGCATTGAATCATTGCACAAAAGAAGAGAAAAAATGGGCAATTAATTCTGTAAAAAATCACAACAAAGACAAAAAAAGAGTCAAAGAAGTGATTGCTTTTGTAAAAAAAGTGGGCGGATTGGAATATGCAGTAACTCAAATGAAAATGTACCAAGAAAAAGCGCTTGAGCTACTTAAAACCTACCCGCAGTCTACATATAAAGATTCATTAGTATTGATGGTAAATTACGTGATTGATAGAAAAAAATAATTTTTTTTCTACATGCAGACAACCATTTGCATAAAAATTGCGTCTATGTAAATAGAAAGCAAACTGTATAGTGAAAGTTATTCAATTACATCTACAAGAAGCACAACTCATAAAACGAGCAAAACGCAACGACCGAAAAGCGCAGCAAACGTTATATGCACAACACGCACCAAAAATGTTGAGTGTTTGTAGGTATTACATTTCTAACGTTCACGATGCTGAAGAAACAATGCTTTCAGGATTTTTTAAAGTATTTACACAATTAAAAAGCTACCAAGGCAAAGGAAGTTTTGAAGGTTGGATTCGAAGAATTATGATTCGAGAATCAATCTCTTTTCTTCGAAAGAAAAACCCATTAGTGACGGTAGAAGAAATAGAAAGCTTTACAGAAATAACCGAATGTGAAGTAAATGTAAATGCTGGCGTTGAAGAAATCCAAAAAGTAATAGACGCGTTGCCACAAGGATATAGAATTGTATTCAATCTATATGAAATAGAAGGCTATAAACATCAAGAAATTGCAGAAATGCTCAATATCTCTGTTAGCACTTCCAAAACGCAGCTGTTCAAAGCAAAAAAGACGCTTCAAACTCAACTACGATCAAAAAAAAACAGAGCTAATGAAATCGCATGACATAAAAGACATATTGGAAGAGCGCAGGATGGAAGTATCTGAACACTCGTGGGAAAAGCTCGCGGGACAACTCGATGCGAACGATCAAAAGAAACGCAGAAAGAAATTTTACTATCCGTATGCTGCATGTTTGGCATTAATAATAAGCGCAATTGTGTTTATGTTTATGAAAAATGATGGAAATTCAACTACGGAAACTATTGTTGATACAGAAGAAGTTATCAAACAAGATAAAGAATCAAAAACGCCAATCATTCTAAAAGATAAAATAGATACGAAAGCTTTTAAAGAAGCATTGGTGCAATCTGAAGGAACAAAACAACAGCAACAAATAGAAACAACAGCAACCGAGAAAGTACAACCTATAGGGAGTCAATCGAAAAAACAGCTAACGGCAGCATTACAGAAAGAAGTTCAAAACACAGTAGTTGTCACTAAAATAGATACATTTCCAAAAGAAATTATACCAAAAAAGTTGGAAAATGTAATTGTACAAAAAGAAGTTGTGTTAGATAGAGATAAAGAATTAAAAGCTTCTATTGCAGCGTTATCTGCGAAGGAAAATGTGCAAATAACCTTTCAAGAAATTGATCAATTGTTGAAAGAAGCACAAGAATCTCTTAAGCAGTTAGACGTTAAAAAAGAAGATACAGCAGTTTTAAGATTCGCAACTGCAGACGAATTATTAAACGATGTAGAATACGAATTGGACATGTCATTTAAGCAAAAAGTATTCGAGCTTATTAAAGAAAAAGTCAAAAAAAGAAATACTGTTGTCGTAGAAGATTAATAGCGAAACAGTAAAGAAAATCATCAAATCATTATAAAAAAAACGAACATGAAAACAAGTACTTTGTATTTATGCCTGATATTCCTATGTGTAAATTTTACCATGCAGGCACAAAAAATCGATAGCAAAACAATTAAAAAAAGGCAAGATTCTACAGCCATTAAAAAAGAACAAGAAAGAAAATATTTTGAAGCGCTATTACGTATTATTACTGAAGATGAAAAAATATTGCTTAAAAATAAAATAGAGCACATCAATGAAAAATTGGAAAAAGGAAAAATTACCCCAGCGGACGCTGAAAAGGAAAAAAAGAAGGCGGCATTATTAGCGGCTGCGAACATTGAATATCGTATGGCGAAAAAAAAGCGTGAAATGTTTTTGGACCACTATATTCAAGAAGGAGGAAGTTTTATCCGATTTGGGGAAATTTTTGATACAAGGAAAATTAAAAAGAGACCTCTTAAATATGATCGCCGTACAAAATCAGATGTCGTATTTGCTTTTGGACTCAACAATGCAATTCAAGATGGAAAATCACTCAATGATTCCGATTATAAAATTGGCGGATCGCGTTTCTTTGAATTTGGATTTATGTGGACAACGCGTGTTGCAAAAAATCACAACTTTGTACGTTTTCGCTATGGACTAGCATTGCAATATAATAGCTTAAAGCCTACTGGAAATCGTGTTTTTGTAGACAATGGAGATCTGACAACTTTAGAAGAATTTCCAAACGATTTACGTCGCTCAAAAATTAGAATGACCAATTTAACAGTGCCATTATACTTCGAATTTGGTCCGTCGAGAAAACTAGATAGAAAAAAATACATTCGGTATTATACCAATTCAAAATTTAAATTCGGAATCGGTGGTTATGCAGGATTCAATATTGCTGTAAAACAAAAATTACGTTACAAAGAAAACGGAGAACGCATAGATCAAGAAATACGTAGAAACTTCAATACAAATACTTTTGTGTATGGTTTAGGCGCATATATTGGTTGGGATGATATGAGTTTGTATTGTAAATATGACTTATCACCAATTTTTAAAAGCCCAAACGCAAAACAACGTAACATTTCGCTTGGTGTACGATTAGATGTATTCTAACAGAAATTTAAAACTCAAAAGGTCAGATCGAGTGGCGAATCTCTGATTCGTTGTATCGAGATCTACTTAGAAGTAATTGTTTTCAAAGTACTTCTCGATACTAAATTTCCATGAAATTTCACTCGAAGTGACGTTCTGAATCCTCAACTCATATAAAAACAAATTCACAACTGTTTAAAAGTAGTTGTGTAGACAATCAATGCCAAAAAACAATGAAAAAACTCTTCTTACTTTTTACTATTTGTATATCGCTTTTCGCGAATGGACAAACGTTGCAAACAGCCATTGAAAACATAAAAATATCCTTAGATATATCATCAACGCAAAAACTAGATACATCTTTGGATGCGCTTGTTTCTCAAATAGGAGACAAGCGTATCATTGCACTAGGTGAAGACACGCATGGAACAGCAGAATTTTACGAGCTTCGTGCGGTAATTACTAAAAAATTGATTCAAGAAAAAGGATTCAATATGGTGATTTTAGAAAATCCGTATGAAGATTTAGAAATATTATCGCAAAATTTGCAAACAGAATCGATTGATTCATTGATGAAAAAACATTTATTCTCCATCTATCAAACGGAGAAAATGAAGGATTTTTTAATCTGGTTAAAAAAGTACAATCAAACACATACGCCAATTCCCTTTAAAGGTTGTGACGATTCGTATCGTGAAATTTTACCAGAAATGCTTTCCAAAGAATTGCAATCAAATATGACTTCTGAAATCAAAGAAATTTTAAAACAATTCAAGTTGCGTGTTACATTAGAACCGAGTGAATTCTACGAAAGATTTCCAGACAAAAAACCTGCAAAAGTTGATAATTACGGATACAATCGTGAAATATATCGCTTAATTATCAATCTTGAAAAAGCAGTCAAAAAAGAAAATATTTCTTCAAAACGCTTGGATGAATTATTGTTGAACGCAAAAAGCTCTTATATCAATTACGAAATGGTTTTTACAGGAAGCATCATCACCAGAGATATTGTCATGGCTGAACGCGTGGCATATTTGGCGAAAGATCCAAAAGCAAAAATCATTGTTTGGGCACACAATGCACATATTTCAAAAGAAGTAATTATCGACAACGAAATTGGCTTGATGGGAAGAAACCTTAAAAAAGAATTCCCAAATGAGTATGCGGCAGTTGGAATGAGTAGTTTTAGTGGAAGTTATTCGTATATGAAAAAACGTCTAATCAATGATGATCATAACTATGATGATCAACTATACAAATCCGATTATCCTGCCTTACCAACAAATACCTTTGAAGAAAAATTGGCGCAAAACAAGTCGGAAGCATATTACTTTTCCATCACTCAAAAAATAAAAGAAATCTGTATAAAATTACCAAAACAAAAAGTAAAACTCTTCGGATATAGAACCAATACGGAAAAGGACTATTATGAAGTCAATCCTACAACCATGTATGATTTTGTGGTTTTCATCAAAAACACGAATGCTACAAAACCTTTGTTTACGTACGAGTCAAAAAAATAGAAATATATACATTACAGAATTAGCGCAAAAAAGAGATGCAAATCAAAGTATCTCTTTTTTTGTCTAATATTAATCGAAACTTAGTATTTTTGAAGTTCATTCCTAAAAATCCCGAAACCATTGATTTCAAAATCAACCATAGATGCTGTATTTGACATTTCTCGCGTAGAAGAAGTGATTGGCGATTTTGTTCAACTCAAAAAATCAGGAAGTAACTTCAAAGGGTTAAGTCCATTCTCAGACGAGCGTACACCGTCGTTTATGGTGTCGCCTGTAAAGCAAATTTGGAAAGATTTCAGTTCTGGAAAAGGAGGAAATGCTGTTGCGTTTTTAATGGAGCACGAACATTTTACCTATCCTGAAGCTATAAAATATTTAGCGAATAAATACGGAATTGAAATTGAAGAAACCGAACGTACAGACGAAGAAAAAGCCTTAGCAAACGAAAAAGAAAGCATGTATTTGGTTTCTGAATATGCTAAAAAATACCATCAAGAAACACTTTGGGATTCTCCAAAAGGAAAAGCCATCGGACTTACCTATTTTAAAGAAAGGGGATTTACTACAGAAACTATCAAAAAGTTTGGCTTGGGGTATGCCTTGGATGAATGGAGCGCGTTTACGGATGCAGCACTAAAAGAAAGTTACAATCTTACCTATCTTGAAAAAACGGGACTAACAATTGTAAAGGGTGAAAAACGTTTTGATCGCTTCAAAGGTAGAGTCATGTTTCCTATTCATAGTATGAGTGGACGCGTGCTTGGTTTTGGTGGGCGAATCTTAACGAGCGATAAAAAAGCAGCCAAATATCTCAATTCACCCGAAAGTGATATCTACCATAAAAGTAAAGTTTTGTATGGTTTGTACTATGCAAAACAGGCAATTGCAAAAGAAGATAATTGTTATTTGGTGGAAGGATATACGGATGTCATTCAAATGCATCAAGCGGGAATTCACAATGTAGTTTCTTCTTCTGGAACTGCCTTAACGGCGGAACAAATCCGTTTGATAAATCGCTTAACAAAAAATATTACCATTCTCTATGATGGAGATGCTGCGGGAATTCGCGCGTCGCTTCGTGGAGTAGATTTGATTTTAGAGCAAGGCATGAATGTACGTGTATGTACATTTCCTGATGGTGATGATCCTGATAGTTTTACAAAGAACAATGCCTTAGAAGATGTCTTGGCATATTTTGAAAACAATGTAAAAGATTTTATCAGTTACAAAGCTTCCTTATTAATGGAAGTTGCCAAAAACGATCCGATCAAAAAGGCAGAAGTCATCAATGACATGATGTCTAGTATTTCGAAAGTTTCTGACCGAATCAAACAAGAATTGTACTTGCGTGAAACGTCTCGTATCATGGACATTTCTGAAGAAGTGTTATTTGCTACGTTGGCACAATTGCAAAACAAGGACATCAAAGATGCTAATAAGCAAATCAAGCAAGAAAAAAAGGCGTTTGATGTCATCAAAACAGAGAGGAAGGAAGAAGCTGTTGATCAACAATATGTGTTGGAGCGAAAAATCATTGAAATACTATTGATTTACGGAAACATGGACGCCACATTTGAAGACATGATTTTAAAAGAAGATGAAGATGGCGAATTGGAAATGGTACGTGAACTCTTTGATGCAAAAGTCTTTCAAAAACTATACTTAGACTTGCAACAAGACGAGATAGATTTGGCAAATGAAAAATTTAAAACCATTTACTATCGTGCCATTGAAAGGCTTAACGAAACAGGTAGTTTGGAATTGGACACATTTGTCAATGAAATTGAACCTGAAATCGCAAATGAAGTTACAGATATTCTCATGCGAGAAGAACGCTATGAACTGCACAATTGGGAAGAGCAAAATATCTTCGTAAAGCCCAAAGAAGAAACGATAGCGCAACTTACAAGCGAAACCATTCTTACCTTACGTTGCTTCTTGATTAATCGTAAAATAGAAGAACTCAAGCTTAGTCTTTCTGCTGATACCAAAATAGAAGAATCGCAAAACGTATTAGAAGATATTATCAATTACAACACATTAAAAAAATCACTTTCTGAGCAATTAAAAAGAGTGATGTAGTTTTCCAAGAAAGATTTACAAGTAAATTGATGTATAAAAAATGATGATATATTTATAGCCTAAAAAGGGTATATACATATCATCATAAAAATTTTTTACTGTAGTAAAGAGAAAATCTTTACAAATGCAATTACAGTAATTCCAATGCTTTTGCTTGTTGTAATAGATCAACTAAATTGTCTACATTCAACTTACGCATTAGGCGAGCCTTGTAAGTACTCACAGTTTTTTCGTTCAGATTTAGTTCTTCAGCAACATGTTTGTTACGTTTACCAGAAGCTAAAAGTTTTAAAACTTCTACTTCTCTCGTAGACAAACGTCTAAAGAATCTGCGGGGTTTGTTTGTGCTTTCGTCAAATGCTAAGCGTTGCGCTAACTCGTTGCTAATATAGATGCCTCCATTGGCAACTTTAATAAGCGCGTCTTTAATAACATTTGTAGCTACAGATTTTGACAAGTAACCAGAAGCTCCAGCCCTTAATGTGCTTACTGCGTAAACATCTTCGGAGTGTGAGCTAAACATTATTACTTTTACGTCGGCGAAGTCTTTTTTAAGTCTTCTTAGAGCAGTAATTCCATTGACTTCAGGGATATCCATCTCAAGTAAAACAACATCTACATGCTCTTGACTAATGAAGTCAAAAAGCTCTGAAGTAGTAGCAGCTTTACCTACTACGTCAATCTCTGTAGAGTTCTTAAACAAGGATTTAATTCCTTTTCGAACAATGGGATGATTGTCTGCAATTAATACTTTAACCATAATTTAGTTTTTAAAGTTATTATTAAATCAGACCATCACATAAAGAAAGGTTCGTTATGTCATGCTAACATAAAAACGAATCAATTTTTATTTCAGGTTTAGGGGGTCTGTAGCAACAAATTTAAACAAATTTTTATAAAAACTATAAAAAAAGGTGTTTTTTTATGTAAGATTTTGCGGTATTAAACAGACTGGAATTGGAATCATTTTATGTTGATTAGCAGTATTATATCGTTTGTAAATTTTGAATACTTCTTGTTGTCTTCCAGTAAAGTCATCAGTAGTTTTTCCTGCATCTTTCATGCGCATTGCCCATTCAAGTTCATCGTAGTTTGCACCAATTTGATCTTCGTCGCTTCGAGCATCACCAAATAGTCCGTCAGAAGGTTTTGCTTGCATAATTGATGTAGGAACTTTTAGTAATTCTCCAAGTTGATATACTTCACTTTTCATTAAATCGGCAATTGGACTTAAATCTACACCGCCATCACCGTATTTAGTATAAAATCCAACACCAAAATCCTCTACTTTATTTCCAGTACCTGCAACTAATCTTCCTAGTAAACCTGCATAATAGTATAACGTAGTCATACGCAAACGTGCTCTTGTGTTAGCTAAAGCCATATCGACAGTTGCTTGTGCTCCTTCTAAAGAAACTTCTGTTTTAAATTCTTCAAAAACAGGTGTTAAATCTGTTCGTGTATCTGTCACGTTATCAAAACGTTCCTTTAATTGTTTAATATGTTCTTGCGCACGTGTTACATGACTTTTTGCTTGATGAATTGGCATTTCAATGCATAAAGTTGGTAAGCCCGTTTTTGCGCATAAAGTAGAAGTTACAGCAGAGTCAATTCCTCCGGAAACACCTACAACAAATCCATTTACTCCTGCATTAGTAGCATAATCTTTTAACCATGTCACAATATGATCTATAACCTGTTCAGTCTTCATCTATTTATTTTTATTTTATTAATTCTGTCAGATGGAATTTGCCAATAATCATTTCGGTTGCTATCAACGGAATTATTATGACTCATTTCATATCTTTTGATTTTTTTACAAGATAAAAAAAGTAACTTTGCAGACAAAAATAGCGTCGTAATAAAATTTATAAAAACAGATTGCGTTTATCTATTGGATTAATATAAAACCACTATGAGAAAAATATTGTATGTATGCTTGCTAATTTTAATTGGATGTGCTGATGAAAACCAGCTCGAAAAAGAAATTGCAGCCATTCCGTTAGATGTAAATGTAGTTCGGTTTGATCAAGTATTTTTAAATGCTACGCCGTTCGATTTACCAAAACTCAAAGAAGCATATCCATTATTTTTTCCGAGTTCTGTTCCCGATTCCACTTGGGTTTATACAATGAACGATCCGCTACAAAAAGAATTAAAAACACAAATTGACTCAGTTTTTACAGATTTTGCACCTGTGCAACGTGGCATAAAATCATTACTACAACACATAGAGTTTTACTTTCCAGAATACGATACGCCTAAAGTATATGCAGTAACATCAGAAGATTATCGTAAGAAAGTAGTTTTTTATCAAGACGTAGTTTTAATTGCTTTAAATACGTATTTAGGAGCCAATCATAAATATTATGAAGGAATTCAAAAGTACATTTCCAATACATTTGAAAAGGAAGTAATTCCTGTTGATATGGCAACAGAATTTGCGTATGCGCAAGTAAAACCATCGCGTGAACGTACGTTTTTAAGTAAAATGATTTTCTACGGAAAAGTACAGTATATAAAATCACTTTTAGTGCCAAAAGCAAGTGTTGCTATGCAATTTGGGTACACGCAACAACAAGCAGATTGGGCAGCCGCTAATGAAAAGCAAGTTTGGACGTATTTCCTCGAAAAAGATTTGTTGTATAGTACCAATAGTAAATTGGATGCTCGATTCTTAAATTTGGCACCATTCTCTAAATTTTATTTAGAAATAGATAATGAATCTCCTGGAGGAATTGGTCGTTATATTGGCTATCAAATAGTAAAGGCATATATGGAAAATAATGATGTATCTTTGCAAAATCTTTTAGGGAAACCTTCGAAAGAAATTTTTAATAATTCAAAGTTCAAACCAAAGAAATAATGGCAAAAAAAATGAAGTCCGAAATAAAAATTGCAGTCACTGTTGATGAAAACAACGTGCCCGAAGCAATCAATTGGACTGCAAAAGATGGTGGTGTAGAAAATGAAGCTTCCAAAGCTGTAATGTTATCAGTTTGGGATCACAAAGCACAAGAAAGTTTACGAATCGATTTATGGACAAAAGATATGCCTGTAGACGAAATGAAAGTATTTTACCATCAAACCTTAGTGTCAATGGCGCGTTCATTTCAACGTGCAACGAACGATGAAAAAATGAGCGCAACGATGATGGATTTCTGCGATTATTTTGCTGAAAAATTAGAGATTGTAAAGAAATAAGTAGCATTTTTGATGAAAATAAAAGGGTACTCTATATGGAAACCTCTCGTAATATGTGAAGGGGTTTTTGATGTAGCACCATTTGAAACTGCTCTAATAATTTTTCTTAAAGGCTTTCCTGATTTAGCAAATGAGTTTTACGCTGGAAATGAATTTTGGATAAAACCAGAAGAAGCGTATTTACACTTTTTAGAAGAATTAATTCTTGAAAGACTTGAGTCAATAACGAAAGAAGGTGATTGGCGAAATGAATATAAGCAAGAGCATATAGCGCTTTTAAAAAAAGCACAAATGATCATTAAATTTGAGTTTTTAGGTAAACAGTATGAAATAAATACATTTGGTGATAGAAATGCGTCTACTACAATGGATTTAATCTCTTTCTATAATGCGCTAGTTGATGTAAAAGACGGATTGGGACTTAAAGTAACTCCTAAAACAAACTGATTAAGATTAGTCCTAATCTTTCTCTAAAATCTCAATTCTAGTTTTAATTGTACCAGTTTCTTCCAGTCGAATAACCTTAAATAGCAATCGAATTAAAAACCCTGGATTGATAACGATGTTAGCTTTCTTAGCAACTTTTGCATCTCGTTCTTTAATCAAGTTTGGCCATTCAGTTTCAGGTGAACTCGCTAATAAAGTTGCGTATTTCCATGCACCATCTCTGGCAAGTTTCATGCTAAAATCAATCAGGATAGTATCAAACTTTTCGGTGACTTTAATAATTTTGGCTAAAAATGTCCATATCAATGACAGTTCTTTTTCTACATCATGGACTAGTTCGCTCAAAATTTCATTAATCTTATTAAAATCATCGTGCAAATCGATGATATCTTTCCCTTTCATCACTTCTGCTGCGGCAATTCCTAAATCTAAATTAATATGTGCATTCATTCCTAGTAACAAATGCTGTAACACAATTAACCAATAACTATCTGCTTTTTCAAATGCAATTTGCCAAGAAGTTGTGGGTTGGGTACCGTTTTTAAACTCAGTATACGCTTGTAAATAGCGATTGGCAAAAATAACATCGAGCTTTTCCATACGCGGATTATCATCAAAAAAATGATTCTCAATTCCTTCTTTCACTTTGCAAGTCACTTTGTGATACAGAGCTGCAAAATAGCCCATTGTACTTGGCGCTTCTTTATTCTCTTTAATAATTTGGTCTAGGAATGAAATTACTTCATCAATGGTAGTTGCTTGCATGATTGGTGTGTTTGATCTCTTAAAAGTATGAAAATATGTGAAAGCTTAAAAGGAAAGTGTGTTTAATGCGACTTATGTTTTAGTATTGAGGTGTTAGAATTGAGTAGTGAGACGTTTCAAATTACATTTATTGATCCTTTGGTAGATTTGGTGTGGGTAAAGAGGTATTAGGTTTTGGGTATTAGGGATTAGTAAGTTTTTTAAGAACCTATGAATACACAAATGCACAACTTAACAAAGAACAAAGAACAAAAAAACAATTGAAAAAAATAATCTTCATATATAATGCAAAATCAGGAAAACTTAACGGTTTACTAGATATTGCGCATAAATTAGTGAGTCCAAAAACCTATCAATGTAAATTGTGTGCAATAACGCACGATACTTTTTCGGAAAATATATTGTGGAAAGAATTTAGGGAGAACACATCGCTTTCGCTGGAATTTTTGCACAACGACGAATTTGAAAAGCAATATCAATATGCAGAAGCTAAGTATCCTGTGATATTTTTAAAAGAAGCACAAAAACTTACTGAGTGGATTTCGAAAAGTGAAATAGAAAAAATAGAAACAACGGAAGAATTGATTCATCTAATAGAATCAAAAGCAAAAACTATGAATTTTTTAAATCCTTATTAATCTGTCCAATAAAATTCAATACTTCATCACGACCAATAGCTTTCGAAGAAGAAGTCACAAAATATTGTGGCATTTCTTCCCATACATCTTCCAATAACTTCGCTTCATAGTTGGCAACATGCTTGTCAATCTGTGAAGGACGTAGTTTGTCAGTTTTGGTAAAAATAATACAAAACGGAATCTGGTTTTCGCCCATCCATTGCATAAACTCCAAATCGACCTTCTGTGGATCGTGGCGAATATCAACTAACACAAATGCACAAACCAATTGCGTACGTTTTCTAAAATATTCAGTAATAAACTTTTGAAAAACTTTCTTAGCGCTCTTAGAAACACGCGCATAACCGTAACCAGGTAAATCGACCAAAAACCATTCGTTATTAATCTTAAAATGATTAATCAACTGTGTTTTTCCAGGTCTTCCAGAAGTTTTAGCTAAACTTTTGCGTTGTGTCAACATATTAATCAATGAAGACTTCCCAACATTCGAGCGTCCAATAAAAGCATATTCAGGAATTGGATTTTTTGGGCATTTAGCAACGTCCGAGTTGCTCATTACGAATTCGGCAGATTTTATCTTCATAAAAAGTCAGATTAAAAGTTACGTTTAGTCAACCAGTTTTGCAAACATTCGTTAAACTCTTCAGGATGTTCCATCATAGGCGCATGCCCACATTTGTCTATCCAATATAAGTCAGAATCAGGAAGTAATTCATGAAACTCTTCTGCAACATTTGGCGGTGTAACTGTATCATTTTTTCCCCAAATAATTCCTGTAGGAATGTTCATTTTTGGTAAATCTTTCCCCATATTATGGCGAATAGCACTTTTAGCAATTGCTAAAGTTTTAATCAGTTTACTACGATTATTTACAGTAGCAAAAACTTCATCTACAATCTCTTTTGTCGCAACTGCTGGATCGTAAAAAACATCTTCACTTTTCTTTTTAATAAACTCATAATCACCACGTTTTGGGTATCCGTCGCCCATGGCGCTTTCATACAATCCAGAACTTCCAGTAATCACTAAGCCTTTTACCAATTCAGGATACAGTTTTGTAGTAAGTAACCCAATATGTCCACCAAGTGAATTACCTAGTAAAATTGCTTTATCGAGATCTTTGTGTTTAATAAAATCTTTGACATACTTCGCGAAATTCTTCACGTTTGTCTTAAGAAGTGGCATTGTGTAAATAGGCAACTCAGGGATTAAAATTTTATATCCTTTCGTTGAAAAATTTTCGGTAACGGCTTCAAAATTACTCAAACCGCCCATTAAGCCATGTAAAATAACGATAGGTGTCCCTTCTCCCAATTCGAGATAATTGAATTTACCTTCCTTTTTAAAGCTTTCTTTCATTAATGGCTATCAGTTTTTTAACAAGAGACAAATATAGGCATTTCGGAATTATAAAAATGCTTTTTTTTTAATGTCTCAAAAAATAGTAAAACAGAGCAGAAATATTCATAAAAAGCATGGTTTTGCTTTCAAATTCCCACTTTCAATAAATTGATTTATAGCGTATTTAAGGGCTTTTTCGTTAAAAAGTGGAAAAACTTATCAACAAAGTGGTAAAATGTGGTAAAATGTGGTAATTTTTTCAATATATTTGAATCTTATAATAGGTAAGCCATATTCTCACGTGATAAATTTAATTGGAACATACGAATGTAAAGTAGACGCTAAAGGGCGAATGCTTGTTCCTGCTGATTTAAAAAAGCAGTTGTCTCCAGTTTTGCAAGAAGGTTTCGTGATTAAAGAAGGTTTGTTTGGTTCATGTTTAGAGTTGCATCCGATGAGTGAATGGAATTTGATGACGCAAAAACTAAACAAATTGAACCGTTTTAAAAAGAAAAATGTGGATTTCATTCGAAGATTTAACAAAGGTGTTCGAATGGTAGAAATTGACGCAGCAGGAAGATTGCTGATTCCGAAAGACTTAGTAGGTTTTGCAGGAATCAAAAAAGAAATCGTGTTGTCGTCAGCAATCAACATTGTAGAAATTTGGGATAAAGAGCAATACAATGCAGCTACAGATGATGCAGATGTTGATATAGGAGATTTGGCAGAAGAAGTAATGGGAAATGACGATGAAGATGGAATATCATAATCCAGTACTGTTGAAAGAAACAGTAGACGGACTCAACATCAAAGAAGATGGTGTATATGTAGATGTAACTTTTGGCGGCGGTGGACATTCAAAAGAAATTTTAAGCCGATTAGGAGAACACGGAAAATTATATGCGTTCGATCAAGATCAAGATGCGCTTGAAAATGCACTTGATGATCCGCGATTTACGTTGATTAGTCAAAATTTTAGACACCTAAAAAAGTTTTTGCGCTTTTATGGAGCTCGAAAAGTAGATGGGATTCTAGGTGATTTTGGCGTTTCATCACACCAATTTGATGTAGCAGAACGAGGTTTTTCTTTACGCTTTGAAGCGGATTTGGATATGCGAATGGATCAAGAAGGAGAAGTTTCTGCATACCATATAGTAAATGAATATTCGGAAGGTGAATTGCGATCTATACTATCATTATATGGTGAAGTAAGAAATGCAAAGGGAATTGCAGCGCAAATTGTGTTGGCAAGATCGGAAGAGCCAATTCGTACAACAGAAGAATTACGTGTGGCATTGCAACGTTTTTTGCCAAAACACAGAGAGCACAAAGTATTGGCGCAAATCTACCAAGCAATTCGTATTGAAGTAAACCAAGAAATAGAAGTCTTAAAAGAATTTCTATTGCAAACCGAAGAAGTATTAGAAGAAGGTGGAAGGCTTAGTTTAATAAGTTATCATTCGCTAGAAGACAGATTGGTAAAACGATTTATTCGAAATGGATTATTTGAAGGCGAACCTGAAAAAGATTTTTACGGTAGAGTAGAAGTGCCATTCAAAAAAGTTGGAAAATTAATCATTCCATCCAAAGAAGAAATAAAAACAAACAACAGAGCGCGCAGCGCAAAACTCAGAATAGCAGAACGGCTGTAATAATGAAGAAGGAAAATATATATGATATACTAAAAGGGAAGTTCCTTATAAAGGATGACGCGATCAAAAATTGGCGCTTCATCGTTTTTGCTTCATTTCTAGCTTTGATCATGATTGCAAGTTCGCATTGGGCAGATGAAAAAGTACACAAAATTGCAAGGCTCAATGATGAAGTAAAAGAATTGAAAAGTGAGTTTGTAGAAGCGAGGACAACATTGCAGCAATTAAAACTAGAATCGTATATCACCGAAAAAGTTGCCAAAATAGGATTGGCACCATCTGAAAATCCGCCAAAAAAAATTAGAGTAAAGTCACAACAATAAAATAAATGCCAGTAACCGAAAAAAACATATTAAATCGTTTATATTTTGTCGCAGGAGGTATGTTTCTCTTCGCGATAGCGGTTGTGGTGCAATTGGTAAATGTCCAATTTGTAGAAGGTGACAAGTACAAAGCATTGGCTGAAGAACGCACACTACGAAAAGCAATCATTGAGCCAAGTAGAGGAAATGTATATGCAGATGATGGAAGCTTACTAGCAACTTCAGTATCTAAATATGATATCTTTTTTGATACAAAAACAGTCAATAAAACGGTTTTTACAGACAATGTAAAAGCGCTGTCTGACTCACTATCAAAATTACTTGGAAAATCTTCTTCATATCACGAAAACAGAATTACGAAGGCATGTACAAACAAAGCGCAGTTTTTTCCAATAGCTAAGAATTTAAGTTACGCAGAATATATACGTATTAAGAAATTTCCAATTTTTAAACGTGGAACTTTTAGAGGTGGATTTATTGATAAAGTAAAAACAGTACGCGAACATCCCATTGGAGGAATTGCTAGACGTACAGTTGGTCACGAACTCAAAGATAAAGATGGGCATTACACAAAAGTTGGTTTAGAAGGAGCTTTTGGTAAATATTTACGTGGAAAAGAAGGAAGTCGCCTAGAGCAAAAAATTGCAAAAGGACAATGGAAGCCTGTATCAAACGACAATGATTTAGAGCCGCAAGATGGTTTTGATATTATATCTACTGTCAATGTAAATATTCAAGATATTGCGCATCATGCATTGTTAGAGCAGTTAGAAAAGTATAAAGCGGATCATGGTTGTGTGGTGGTAATGGAAGTTGCAACTGGTGAAATAAAAGCAATTTCAAACCTAGGAAGAAACAGTAAAGGGAATTATTCGGAACGTCTGAATTATGCAGTAGGAGAAAGACATGAACCAGGTTCTACTTTCAAATTAATGGCTATGGTTGCGGCTTTAGAAGACAAAGTAATTGATAGTGATTATCTGGTAAATACAGGAAATGGAAAACTTACATTTTATGGTAAAACTGTAGAAGATTCCAACAGACGTGGATACGGAACTATTACAGCATCCAGAGCATTTGAAGTTTCTTCGAATGTTGGAGTTGTGAAAATTATTGATGATTTCTACGGAAAAAATCCAAGAAAATTTGTGGACAGGCTCTACAGTATGAACCTTAACAACACACTCGATTTGCCTATTACAGGTGAAGGAATACCAATTGTTCCACATCCAAACGATAAAACCTGGAGTGGAATATCATTGCAATGGATGGCGTATGGTTACGGTGTTGAATTAACTCCATTACAAATACTAGCTTTCTATAATGCGATTGCTAACAATGGCGAATTGGTACGACCACGATTTGTAAAAGCAGTTCGTGAAAACTGGTATACAGACGAGCAAAAATTCGAAAAAGAAGTCATTAATCCATCAATATGTTCTAAAGAAACCGTAGCAAAAGTCAAAAAGATGATGCAAAATGTGGTTGAAAAAAAGCACGGAACAGGAAATGGCTTGTATTCTCCAGATTTCTCTATGGCAGGAAAAACAGGAACCTGTCAAAAAAACTATGGAGGAAAACGAAGTGAAATAAAATACATTTCAAGTTTCGCAGGATTCTTTCCTGTAGAAAATCCTAAGTATTCATGCATTGTGGTAATTCATGAACCAGTGCAAGAAATAGGATATTACGGAGCAGATGTATCTGGACCTGTATTCAAAAAAATTGCACACAAAATATATAGAGACACACCAATTTTTGATGAAGTAGAAAGTATTGATGTTGTAGATAATATAGTAGAAAGTAATTATGAGGATTATCGTGAGAAATCGATAAAATATAAAACCATTATACCAAATGTTGTAGGAATGCCAGCAATGGATGCCATTCCGCTACTAGAAAACTTAGGATTGCGCGTAGAAATTAAAGGAAGCGGAAAAGTGACGAAACAGTCATTGGAAGCAGGTTTGAAAATAGGAACTGAAAAACGAATTGTATTAGAGTTATCGTGAAAAAACTAAAAGACATATTATATAAGGTTCATATCGAAGCGGTTACTGGCGATACAAATATCGATGTGCGCGAATTGGTTTTTGATTCACGAAAAGTGCAATTAAATGATGTTTTTGTGGCTATCAAAGGATATGAGTTTGATGGACATAGTTATATTGATTCTGCTATAAAATCGGGTGCTGTTGCTATTATTTGCGATGAAATTCCAGAAAATATTAGCAATGGAGTCACATACATTCAAGTTGATAATGGAAGCAGTGCGTTGGCAATAATGGCGTCAAACTTTTATGGGAATCCTTCAGAAAACTTAAAACTGATCGGAGTTACTGGAACCAACGGAAAAACGACGGTTGCTACCTTATTATATCAACTATTTAAAAAAGCTGGATACAAAGTTGGACTGCTTTCTACAGTGAAAATTTTGGTAGATGATACGGAGTACAAAGCAACGCATACAACACCAGATTCATTAACGATCAATAGGTATTTGCAAAAAATGAATCACGAAGGTGTAGAATACTGCTTTATGGAAGTTTCTTCACACGGAATTCATCAAAAAAGAACAGCAGGATTGGTGTTTCAAGGTGGAATATTCACGAACCTTTCACACGATCACTTAGACTATCACGATACGTTTGCAGAATACAGAGATGTCAAAAAGAAATTCTTTGACGAATTGCCAAAAGAAGCTTTTTGTTTAGTCAATATAGATGATAAAAATGGTTTGGTAATGTTGCAAAATACCAAAGCAAAAAAACATACATACGCGCTAAAAACCTATGCAGACTATCGTGCGCAAATCTTGGAAAATAGATTCGCAGGATTGCTTTTAAAAATAAATGACAATGAAGTTTGGGCAAAACTCATCGGAAGTTTCAATGCGTATAATCTATTATCTATTTACGCTACGGCGGAATTATTAGGTCTGGAAGAAATTGAAATCTTACGATTAATGAGTGAGCTTGAAAGTGTAAGTGGGCGCTTTGAATATTTCATAACAAAAAATAAAATAACAGCAATTGTTGATTATGCGCATACGCCTGATGCTTTAAAAAATGTATTGCAAACCATCAATAATATTCGTACAGGAAACGAGCAACTCATTACGGTAGTTGGTTGTGGTGGTGATCGTGATGTGACCAAACGTCCAAAAATGGGCAATATCGCATCAGCACTAAGTACAAAAGCAATATTTACATCAGACAATCCGCGAAGTGAAGATCCGATAGCAATCATCGAAGCAATAGAAAAAGGAGTAGAGCCGCAAAACTATAAAAAAACACTATCGATCACAGATAGAAAACAAGCGATAAAAACGGCATGTCAAATGGCAAACGATAATGACATCATTCTCATTGCAGGAAAAGGACATGAAACCTACCAAGAAGTCAACGGAGAACGAACTGATTTTGACGATTACAAAATTGCCAAAGAAATACTAGACAATCTCAACGAATAACGAATTATAAAAGCGCGCAACAACAAAGAATATGTTATACTATTTATTTGAATATCTCGAACAACAATACCAGTTTCCAGGAGCATCCTTATTCGGATACTTGAGTTTTAGGGCGGCAATGGCTGTGATTTTCTCGTTGTTGATTTCTATGATTTTCGGAAAAAAAATTATCAACTACTTGCGCTCAAAACAAATTGGAGAAACGGTACGTGATTTAGGATTAGCTGGGCAAAAGGAAAAAGCAGGAACGCCAACCATGGGAGGAATCATCATCATTTTGGCAACCTTAGTTCCTGTATTACTTTTTGCGAAGCTTGAAAATATATACATCATTCTACTTATTGTCACAACAATTTGGATGGGAATTATTGGCTTTATAGATGATTACATCAAAAAGTTTAAAAATGACAAAAAAGGACTCAAAGGAAAATTTAAAATACTAGGGCAACTAGGTCTGGGAATCATTGTAGGTGCTACATTATTCTTTAATCATGATGTCACTATTCGTGAAGAATTACCTGCCAGTCAACAGCAGGAATTAGTCATGAATTCAAATGCTCCGACGACGAAGTTTGGTGAAGAAAAGCGTTCAATGAAAACGACAATTCCGTTCGTTAAAAATAACGAATTTGATTATGCAAAACTTGTTACTTGGATCAATCCAGACTATGCGAAATATGCGTGGTTGGTGTTTATTCCAATAGTCATATTCATCATCATGGCAGTTTCTAACGGAGCAAACCTTACTGATGGAATTGACGGACTCGCCGCAGGAACTTCGGTCATAATAGTACTCACACTAGGAATATTTGCGTGGATTTCAGGAAACCTGATTTTCTCCGAATATTTGAATGTCATGTACATACCAAGAGCAGGAGAAATCACCATTTACATTGCCGCCTTTGTGGGAGCGTTAATTGGGTTTCTGTGGTATAACACCTATCCAGCACAAGTATTTATGGGAGATACGGGAAGTTTGACCATTGGAGGAATCATTGCGGTAATTGCAATTGCAATTCGTAAAGAATGGCTTATTCCAATCCTTTGCGGAATCTTCTTAGCGGAAAACCTGTCGGTCGTCATGCAAGTGAGTTATTTCAAATACACAAAAAAGAAATTTGGTGAAGGAAGAAGAATATTTAAAATGTCGCCATTGCATCATCACTATCAGAAACTAGGATATCACGAAAGTAAAATTGTAACCAGATTCTGGATTATCGGAATTCTACTAGCAATTCTAACAATTGTAACATTGAAACTGAGGTAGTGGATGGTTGTTAGTTGTTGGTTCTTGGTTGTTAGCAAAAACAAATTGAGAAATAACACATAAACAAAAAGATGAAAAATAGTGATGAGTTATGATTGAAAAAACAAGCAACCAACAACAAATAACTAGCAACTAAAAAGAAAAAGTAGTGCAAAAACAACGATTGGTCATATTAGGAGCAGGAGAAAGTGGTGTAGGAACCGCGATTTTAGGAAAGAAAGAAAGCTATGATGTATTTGTTTCAGACAAATCAGTTGTAAAAGAAAATTACAAAAACGTTCTGAATCAGTTTGAAATTGAATGGGAAGAACAGCAGCATACGGAAGCAAAAATTTTCAATGCTGATGTTGTAATGAAAAGCCCAGGGATTCCAGATACAATTCCTTTAGTGAAAGAATTAAAAGCAAGGGGAATTGCGGTGATTTCTGAAATCGAATTTGCAGTACAATTTACAGATGCAACGATTGTAGGGATTACAGGAAGTAACGGAAAAACAACAACGACAATGTTAGCGCATCATGTATTAAAGCAAGGTGAATTAAATGTTGGAGTTGCAGGAAATATGGGAGACAGTTTTGCAAAGCAAGTTGCAGAGCAATCTTATGATACATATGTGTTGGAATTAAGCAGTTTTCAGTTAGATGGAATCATTGATTTCAATCCGCACATTGCGATCATTACCAACATTACGCCCGATCATTTAGATCGATACGATTACAAGTTTGAAAACTATATCGCTTCAAAATTTAGAGTTGCGATGAATCAAACAGAAAAGGATTATCTCATTTATGATGCAGATGATGAAGTCGTTGTGGAAGGACTAAAAACACACAAAATAAAATCGACATTAATACCATTTTCACTCAAAAATAAGCTAGAAAATGGTGCGTATATAGAAGACAAAAATATAATACTAACGATACAAAATAAGACAATAACTATGCCGACGGACTCGCTAGCACTAGAAGGACAACACAATGTGAAAAACGCAATGGCAGCTTCTGCAGTAGCACAACTATTAAACATCAGAAAACAAACCATACGTGAAAGTATGTCAGGATTTCAAGGTGTAGAACATCGCTTGGAAAAAGTGTTAAAAATTCAAAATGTTCAGTACATCAACGATTCCAAAGCAACGAATATCAACGCAACCTATTATGCGCTAGAAAGCATGACAACGCAAACCGTTTGGATTGTTGGAGGTGTTGACAAAGGAAACGATTACTCAGATTTATTACCGTTAGTACACGAAAAAGTAAAAGCAATAGTTTGCTTAGGAGTTGATAACTCAAAAATAATAGAATCGTTTGGTAGAGTTGCAGACTTAATGGTAGAAACTACTTCTATGGATGAAGCGGTGAAAATTTCACACAAAATCGCAGAAAAAGGAGATAATGTATTATTGTCACCAGCGTGTGCAAGTTTCGATTTATTCGAAAACTATGAAGAGCGAGGAAAGCAATTCAAAGCAGCAGTAAGAAACCTATAATGTTGAAATTATAAATGCTTAATATAAAATTTTAATTGTAATTTTTTTTAATAACAAATAACAAATAACAAATAACAAATAACAAATAACAAATAACAAATAACAAACAACAGACAACAAATAATGAATACCATCTTTAAAAACATAAAAGGAGATAGAGCGCTTTGGGCAGTAGTTGCCTTACTAGCGCTATTCTCGTTTTTACCTGTATATAGCGCAAGTAGCAACTTAGCGTATTTATATGGAGATGGAAATACGTTAAAATTCTTAGTAAAACATGCATCGCATTTATTTCTAGGATTTGCCATTATATATGGAGTGCATCGCATGCCATATCACTATTTCAAAGGCTTGTCTATCATAATGTTGCCAATAGTTTTGTTCTTTCTAATCTATACGCTAGCACAAGGCACAACAATTGGAGGAGCAAATGCAAGTCGCTGGATGCGCATTCCTTTTGTGGGAATCAAATTTCAAACATCCACATTGGCAAGTGTTGTTTTAATGATTTATGTAGCACGATATCTATCAAAAATAAAAGACAAAGTCGTTACGTTTAAAGAAACAATTTTACCGCTTTGGGTTCCAGTGTTTATCATAGTTGGGTTGATATTACCCGCAAACTTTTCAACCACAGCAATCATCTTTTCAATGGTGTTAATGTTGTGTTTTTTGGGAGGTTATCCGTGGAAATACCTCTTAATGGTAGTGGGTTCAGGAATAATTGGATTGCTATTATTTATTGTGATTGGAAGAGCAATTCCAGGACCAATACAGGTGAAAATACAAACATGGGAAAATCGTGTTTCTAACTATTGGAGTGGAAATGTAAAAGAAAATAACGAAGGGAATTACCAAATAGATCGCGCTAAGATTGCGATTGCAAGCGGAGGTGTTCTTGGAGTTGGCTCAGGAAAGAGCGTTATGAAAAACTTATTGCCGCAAAGTGCGTCTGACTTTATATATGCAATCATTGTAGAAGAATATGGTTTAGTAGGAGGTTTATCGTTACTCTTTCTGTACATGTTATTACTTTTTCGGATTGTAATTGTAGCGCACAAGGCAGATACAATATTTGGAAAATTACTCGCCATTGGTGTCGGATTGCCTATCGTATTTCAGGCACTCATCAACATGGCAGTTGCGGTAGAATTATTTCCAGTAACAGGGCAAACCTTACCGCTAATCAGTAGTGGAGGAACCTCAATTTGGATGACATGTTTAGCTATCGGAATTGTGTTAAGTGTAAGTAAAAAGCGAGAAGAAATATTAGAACAAAAAGAAAAGGACGAAAATCCGTTGGCGGTTTTGAGTGAAGCACTTTGATTTTAGATTGTTGATTTACGATTTTTGATTTGAAATATGAAAGAGATTTTGAAAAATAGAACTAAAAGGTTTGCTTCAGATTGTTGGAAGCTATGTTCTAAATTTCCAATCTCAAGAGAGTATAATGCGTATTGTAATCAATTGATACGATGTTCATCATCAGTTGGAGCTAATTATAGAGCAGCTTGTAGAGCTAAATCAAAAGCTGACTTTATATATAAATTAAAAATAGTAGAAGAAGAAGCAGACGAGAGCATGTATTTTTTGGAATTATTTTCTGAGATAACAGATAAAGAAAAAAATGAAATAAATCGTTTGCACAAAGAAGCTAATGAAATTTTATCAATCATAATTTCGTCAATAAAGACAATAAAAAGTCGCAAATAATAAATAATCATAAAGAATAGTTTTTATAAATAGCGCAAGAGTAAGTAGAAATAAAAAAACAAAATATAATTAGCGAAAAGACAGCAAAAAGTCACAAATCGTAAATCAAAAATCGTAAATCGAAAATGAACAAGCAATCATACAAAATCATACTATCAGGTGGTGGAACAGGCGGACATATCTATCCTGCGATTGCGATTGCGAACGAATTAAAAAAACGCTATCCAGAATCAGAGTTTCTATTTGTAGGTGCTAAAGATCGAATGGAAATGGAAAAAGTACCACAAGCAGGATACAAAATTGAAGGTTTGTGGATTTCAGGATTGCAACGAAAATTAACATTAAAAAACATGATGTTTCCGTTCAAGCTCATAAGTAGTTTGATGAAGTCGAGAAAAATTGTCAAAAAATTCAAGCCAGATGTCGTAATCGGTACTGGCGGATTTGCAAGTGGACCTTTGCTAAAAATTGCATCAGGAAGAAAAATACCTGCATTAATTCAAGAACAGAATTCGTATGCAGGTAAAACAAACAAATGGTTAGCAAAGCAAGTGCAAAAAATATGTGTTGCGTATGATAACATGGAGCGCTTCTTTCCAAACGAAAAAATTATAAAAACTGGAAATCCTGTACGACAAGATTTATTAGAAATAACAAGTAAAAGAACAGAAGCAAAAGCATTCTTTCAGTTAAAAGAAAATACAAAAACGGTATTAATTATTGGTGGAAGTTTGGGTGCAAGAAGAGTCAATCAATTAATAGAAAAAGAATTGAATTTCTTCAAAGATCAAAATGTGCAATTGATCTGGCAATGCGGAAAATTCTATTACGAACACTATAAAAAACACAACGAATTGGCGCATGTACAAGTGCATCAATTTGTCAATAAAATGGACTTGGCGTATGCTGCTGCAGATGTGATCATTTCACGCGCAGGCGCAAGTTCGGTATCGGAATTATGTATTGTAGGGAAACCTGTAATCTTTATTCCGTCGCCAAATGTAGCAGAAGATCATCAAACGAAAAATGCATTGGCAATCACAGAGAAAAATGCAGGAATCTTAATTAGAGAAAGTGAATTAGATGCACAGTTTGAAACAACATTTGAAGCATTAATCCAATCAGAAGAAAAACAAGCTGATTTAGGAAAAAAAATAAAAGAATTAGCATTGCCAGACGCAACATTGCGAATTGTAGATGAAGTTGAAAAATTATTGAATACGTAGAAGAGTGAATTTAAATAGTATACATAACGTTTATTTTGTAGGCATTGGCGGAATCGGAATGTCTGCCTTGGCACGCTATTTTAAATTCAATAATAAAAATGTAGCGGGTTACGACAAAACCAAAACTGAAATCACAAACGGTTTGGAAGCACTTGGAATTAAAGTTTCCACGAAAGACGATGTGGCAGAAATTCCTGCGGAATATCTCAACAAAGAAAACACGATCATCATTTATACGCCTGCTGTTCCGAGTTCGCATGCCGAATTAACCTATTTCCGTGAAAACGATTTCAACATATACAAAAGAGCAGAAGTACTTGGGTTAATTACAAAAGATACTTTCTGTTTGGGAGTTGCAGGAACACATGGAAAAACCACAACATCTAGCATTTTAGGACATTTGTTGGCGGAATCGGGAGTAGATGTAACCGCTTTTTTAGGTGGAATTGCAGAAAATTACAACTCTAATTTAATCCTAAAAGGAAATGAAATAACTGTTGTAGAAGCAGATGAGTTTGATCGTTCGTTTTTACAGCTTTCGCCAGATATTGCTTGCATCACATCAACCGATGCAGATCATTTAGATATCTACGGAGAAAAAGAAGCATTGTTAGATTCGTTTATCGAATTTACCAAATGCATCAAGCCAAACGGAAAATTATTAGTACAAGAAGATATTCAGTTAGATGGAATCACTTATGGATTTAAAGAAACATCTAACTATCATATAAAAAACATTCACATACAAAATGGAGCGTATGTGTTTGACATAGTAACACCATTGAGAGTCATTGAAGACATTCAATTTTATTTGCCCGGACGACACAACTTGTTAAACGGTCTAGTAGCTTTCGCGATGGCGGACATTATAGGTACCCCAGCCGACCGCCTCGCCAAAGCTTTGGGAACTTTTACAGGAGTAAAGCGAAGATTTTCCTATCAAATTAAAACGGAAGATTTTGTCTTTATTGATGATTATGCGCATCATCCAACAGAAATAAATGCATTGCATCAAGCGGTACGTGAAATGTATCCTGAAAAAAAAATAACAGCAATATTTCAACCGCATTTATTCAGTAGGACAAAAGATTTTGCAGATGAATTTGCGGAAAGTCTAGCGCAGTTTGATGAACTAATTTTATTAGAGATCTATCCCGCAAGGGAAAAACCAATTTCAGGGATTACGTCAAGTTGGTTGCTGGATAAAATAAAAAATGACCAAAAACAATTGGTTGCAAAAGAAAATTTGATCGATCATATTTCGGGCATTTCAACAGATGTTTTAGTAACTGTTGGTGCTGGAGATATTGGAGCAGAAGTAGTAAAAATTAAAAATTTATTTACAATTGAACATTAATTGGAATCTCATAAAAGGAATTGCAATTGTCGCAATATTGATCTTTCTATATGCCTTTTCGGCGAATAGAAATGCAACGCGTACCATTGAAAATCCAGACATAAAGTTCCTCGAAAGAGAGCAAGATTTCATTACGCGAGCGATGGTTAATAAATTGTTAATACAAAAAACAGATACGG
This sequence comes from Kordia sp., assembly GCF_050633145.1. GTDB lineage: Bacteria > Bacteroidota > Bacteroidia > Flavobacteriales > Flavobacteriaceae > Kordia. The sequence goes on from NZ_JBOEFY010000076.1 coordinate 49,269, forward strand.
TTACGAACGTACGAAAAGAACAACTAGATTTGGATGTTCTAGAGGAACGTTTACTGGCGAATGAAATGATTCAAGATGCAGAAGTGTATCTGTCTGTAAATGGGACTCTTGGTGCGAAAATTAAACAGCGAACACCAATTGCACGTATCGCAACAAAAGACTCTTATTACATCGATTCTGAAGGGAAGGCTATGCCTTTGTCTTCGGTTTCTGCTGCTAGAGTTCCATTTGTGGAAGGAAAAGTGGATAAAAAAGAGTTGCAAAACATATATGTACTGGCAACATATATTGCTAAAGATGACTTCTTAAAAAAGAATGTGATCTCCATAGTACAAAATGAAAACAAAACATTCAATCTAAAATTAAGAACGAATGATTTTGTTGTGCTATTTGGCAACATAAAAAATATAGAGATGAAGGTGAATAATCTGAAAGCGTTTTACAAAAAAGCAACAAAAGACAAAACGTTGAATGATTATGCAAAAGTTGATTTAAAATTTACCAATCAGGTAGTGTGCACCAAAAAATAAGTCATGGAAAACAATAACATCGCAGTAGGATTAGATATAGGAACCACAAAGATTGTGGCAATGATTGGGCGAAGAAATGAATACGGTAAGCTCGAAATTCTTGGAGTAGGAAAATCCAAGAGTCTCGGTGTGCATCGTGGTGTCGTAAATAATATTACACAAACGATTCAATCCATACAACAAGCAGTTCAAGGAGCAGAAACAGATTCTTCCGATTATAAAATAACGGAAGTTGTGGTTGGAATTGCAGGACAACACATTCGTAGTTTACAACACAGCGATTACATTACACGTGCCAATGCAGATGAAGTAATTGATGAAGCTGATATTGATTTATTAATCAATCAAGTATATAAATTGGTGATGCTTCCTGGAGAAGAAATCATTCATGTGCTTCCGCAAGAATATAAAGTAGATGGGCAAGCAGAAATTAAAGAACCAATTGGAATGTATGGCGGACGACTAGAAGCAAATTTCCATGTAGTTGTGGGACAAGTTTCTTCAATCAGAAATATTGGTCGTTGCGTTAAAAGTTCTGGATTGGATCTGGCAGGAATTACGCTAGAACCGTTAGCATCCGCGAATGCTGTATTAAGTCAAGAAGAAAAAGAAGCAGGAGTTGCTTTAATTGATATAGGAGGTGGAACAACCGATTTAGCCATTTTTAAAGATGGAATCATTCGCCACACGGCAGTGATACCATTTGGAGGAAATGTCATTACAGAAGATATCAAAGAAGGTTGCTCAATCATAGAAAAACAAGCAGAATTACTCAAAATAAAATTTGGATCTGCTTGGCCAGGAGAAAACAAAGACAACGAAATTGTCTCTATTCCTGGATTAAGAGGAAGAGAACCAAAAGAGATTACATTAAAGAATCTCTCAAAAATAATTCATGCACGTGTTGTTGAAATCGTAGAACAAGCGTACTTAGAAATTAAGAATTACGGACATGAAGAACAAAAGAAAAAACTAATTGCAGGAATTGTGTTGACAGGTGGCGGAAGTCAGTTAAATCACTTAAAGCAATTGGTTGAATACATTACCGGAATGGATACCCGAATTGGATATCCAAACGAACATCTAGCAGGCGATTCGGACCCAGATATGGCAAGTCCGTTATACGCAACTGCTGTTGGATTGGTAATGAACGCAGTAGAAAACCAATCAAAAGTTGTCGTCGAAGAAGAAGTTGTGGAATCACCTACAGAAACAATTTCAGAAGCTGAATCAGCTCTCGAAGACAACGAAGAACATACCAATAACAGTGCTCCAATACAATCGGAACCAAAAAAAGAACGCAAGTCGATCTTTGAAAAATGGGCCGATAAGTTGAAAGATTTTTTAGATAACGCAGAATAATAAAAAACCAGTTTTAAGAATTATGAGTAGCAACACAGAATTCGGAAACATTTCATTTGACTTACCAAAGAATCAGTCGAATGTAATAAAAGTGATCGGTGTAGGCGGTGGCGGAAGTAATGCCATCAACCACATGTTCCAACAAGGAATAAAAGGCGTAGACTTTGTGATTTGTAATACAGATTCACAAGCACTACAAAACAGTCCAGTGCCTAATAAAATACAATTAGGAGTCTCGTTGACGGAAGGACTTGGTGCAGGAGCCAATCCGGAAGTTGGAGAAAAGGCAGCCTTAGAAAGTATTGAAGATATTGGGATGATGCTCGATACCAATACAAAAATGGTGTTTATCACTGCCGGAATGGGCGGTGGAACAGGAACAGGAGCTGCGCCAGTAATAGCAAAATTAGCCAAAGATAAAGATATACTTACCGTAGGTATTGTAACGATTCCTTTTAAGTTTGAAGGAAGAATGCGTAATGCACAGGCACGTGTTGGAGTTGAAAAACTACGTTCGCATGTTGATTCGTTGATTGTAATTAACAATGACAAACTAAGAGAAGTTTACGGAAACTTAGGATTTAAAGCAGGATTCTCTAAAGCAGATGAAGTACTTTCTACAGCTTCTAGAGGAATTGCAGAAGTAATAACGCATCACTACACGCAAAATATTGACTTGCGCGATGCGAAAACAGTGTTGTCTAATAGTGGAACAGCGATCATGGGATCTTCTAATGCTTCAGGTGCAAATCGTGCCAGCGAAGCCATTATGAAAGCCTTAGATTCTCCATTGTTGAATGATAACAAAATTGATGGAGCTAAAAACGTACTGTTGCTTATCGTTTCTGGTTCAGAAGAAATAACGATTGATGAAATCGGAGAAATTAACGATCATATTCAAACCGAAGCTGGTGGTAGTGCAAACATTATTATGGGTGTTGGTGAAGATGAAACGTTGGAAGATGCTATTTCTGTAACCATTATTGCGACAGGTTTTGACGTAGATCAACAAGATGAAATCGTGAATACAGAATCTAAAAAAGTGATTCACACATTAGAAGACGATCAACCTGCAGTTCAAAATTTAACTCCAAAATCAACCTCAGTTGTAACGCCGACAATTCCGCCACAACCAGTTGAGGAAGTTGCACCAAAAAAGCCAGAAGTAATTCGTCATACATTGGTAGATGATACAGCAACGCTTAATTTGATTCCAACAACGGAACTCATTAAAAACATGAATGTTGTTTATGAAGAAGTGAAGGCGAGACAAGTTGAAGAAGAGTTTGTTATTACAACTTTGACTGATGAAATTAAGTCAATTGAGGTAAATGATCCTGAATTTGTAATTGCAGACGAAAAAGATGAGGAAGAAAACCAAATTTCTTTTACCTTTGACATGCCGTTAGCAAATACTGTACAGGAAGAAGCTCCAAAACAGGAAGAAAATGTAGTGAGATTTGACTTATCGTCAGAAGAAGTAAAGTCTATTGAGGTAAATGACCATGTAGAAGTGATTCCTGTGACAGAAGTTCATGACAAAGGTGTCACACGTTACAGTTTAGACGACTATATGGATGAAGAATCGGCTTCAGAAAAAAATATTTCTCAAGCGGCTGAAGATGGTATAGTTTTTGAGAAGAAAATAGTCGAAACTCCGATTGAAGAAACTCCAGTTGCTGAAAGTACAGATCCTGTAAATAGCACTATTGAAGAGAGTTTAAAAAGTAGAACGGACGAACGAAAGAGAAAGTTAAAAGAATTTAATTATAAATTCAATAACAATAATGTTAATCGTATTGAAGAAATTGAGAAACAGCCAGCTTATAAAAGAGCAGGTATTGAACTTAACGAAGGCAAAACGGCTGACAATACTACTTCCCGAACCAGTTTAGGTACGGATAGTAATGATGATATGCAATTGAGAAATAACAATTCTTTCTTGCACGACAACGTTGACTAATTAGATTTAGTACTATTATATATGTTTTTTTAGACCCGGGAATTGCTGTTCTATTTCCGGGTTTAATTTTTTATCTTCACAGCATTAAAATACAGACATCATGGGATTACAACAAGATATAATGACGGCGATGAAAACGGCTATGAAAGCCAAAGATCAAACCGCTTTAAGAGCCTTACGTGCCGTAAAATCAGAAATATTATTAGCAAATACTAGCGGTTCTGGCGAAGAGTTGTCAGAAGAAGATGGAATCAAGTTATTGCAAAAGCTAGTAAAGCAGCGTAAAGACAGCGCAGCAATTTATTTAGAACAAGACAGAAAAGATTTAGCACTTCCTGAGATCGATGAAGCAGAAGTAATTAGTCAATTCTTACCTGAAGCATTAAGCGAAGAAGAAGTTGAAAAAGTAGTTGTTATGACTATTGATAGTATTGGCGCTACAGGAATGAAAGACATGGGAAAAGTGATGGGGATTGTTTCTAAAGAATTGGCTGGTCAGGCAGATGGAAAAACCATTTCTACGATTGTAAAGGCAAAACTGTCTAACTAGAATTTCAACTATACTTTATCGAATAAGTTTCCCGTTTTCACGGGAACACAAGGCTGCGTAGTTCAACTGGATAGAATATCAGATTTCGGCTCTGAGGGTTGGGGGTTCGAATCCCTTCGCGGTCACATCAAGCAAGAAACCATGTCATTTGGCATGGTTCTTTGTTTTTAGAGCAAAGCCAAACAGCGTTTGAGTTTTGCCCTAAAAACAAAGAACTAGAGCGTAAGCTCGTGGTTTCTTATTTGCAGCAGTGAGCTACAAGGGATCATGAAATAATCCCTTCACGGTCACCAAAATCGTAAAACCTGTAATTTAAAAGATTACAGGTTTTTGTTTTTTATACCCGAACAGATAGTTTGTATAAATCTTTGATTTTCAAATATTTGATAGTTAGAATTATTCTTATTTTTTTGAAGAACTGAATTATCTATCTAGAATATGAAAAACTTATCTATTTATCTTAAGAATTAGCATTCTATAAATTTAGGACTTTATGTAATTCATTATCAGAGTCCAAAACGTTTGAGAAATTCATTTTTGTGTCTTTTTCCTATAGGAATTTTATGTTTCTGAATAATTGCTTGATTACCATCTATTTCATTAACTTTTTTAAGTGCTACAATATAAGATTTATGAACACGCATAAAATTAGATGTTGGCAATAAATCTTCTAACTCTTTTAAAGAATAGAGCCCTAAAACTCGTTTCGTTTTAGTATAAAAGTTTACATATTCCAAAGCGCCTTCAATGAATAAAATCTCATCATAAAAAACTTTATGAATTTTACGATCAGACTTGATAAGCATAAAGCCTATATTTTCTTTTGTTAAAGTTGTTTCTGTAGAAACCTTTTCTTTTTTATCTTCTTTATGAGCTAAACGTTTTAAGCGTATAATTTCAGTAGCTTTATTAATAGCTTTTATAAATCTAGGTAAGGAAAAAGGTTTTAATAAATATTCAACAACATCTAATTCATAACCTTGGAGAGCAAATTCTGAATATGCTGTTGTAAAAATAATAACTGGCTTCTTTTGTAAACTTTTTATAAAATCAATTCCTGTTAGGTCTGGCATTTGGATATCACAAAAAATCAAATCAACTGAATTTCTGTGAACATAATCAAGAGCATTTAAAGCGTTATCAAAACTTTCTAATAAGTGAACTTGAGGTAACTTTCCTATATAATCAATCAATAACTTACGCGCTAGAAATTCATCATCAATAATAATACAATTGATAGGTTCCATACTAATCTAAATTAATGGTTAGTTTAACATTATAGCTCTCTTTATCATTATTAATAGTTAATGTATGATTTTTAGGATATAGTAATTCCAATCGTTTCTTAACATTAGCTAAACCGATTCCTCCTTCAGAGTTTAACCAGTTTTTTGCAGGTCTTTTAGGGATGGTATTATTAATTTTAAACGCTAACAATTGATTGTTATAAATATTAATATCTATGGTAACACTAGCATTTTTTTCTGTTTCAATCTTACTATGCTTAAAACTATTTTCAATAAATGGAATTATCATCATAGGAGCAATTTGAATTGATTCATTTATTTTGTCAAATTGATATTTAATATTTTGAGGTTGTTCAGTTTTTAATTGCTGAAATTCTATAAATGACTTTACATAATCTAACTCTCTAGAAAGTAATACCTTTTTGTTTTTGCAATCATAAAGCACATAGCGTAGCATATCAGACAACATTAATATTTTTTCTGGTGCTGACTTATCACCTGTATAACTTATTGCATAAATATTATTTAAAGCATTAAATAGAAAGTGAGGGTTAATTTGGCTTTTTAAAAATTTTAATTCCGTTTCGTTTTGTAATTTTTCTAAACCCTCAATTTGTTTACGTTGTTCTCTTTCTTTTCTTAAAATATAAAAAAATGTACTTACAAATATGGGAATTCCAATAATTAAAATATTCACGAAAAAGAACCATAAAATAGGAACAGGTTGGTTTTGACTATTGGGGCGAGAAGGCAATACATAGTTAATTGCTAAGACTATTATACCAAAGGACAAAATAGCAAATACAACTAATAATATAATTGAAGATAATTTATACTGAGTTGAACCATATTCAAATTTCTGAAGCAAGTATTTGGTGTTAATTCTCACGACTATTCCCTGTATAAGCGCTAAATGAATCGCAAAAAATAATGCTTCAATTGGGCTCCAATATGATAAAATACCATAATATAAAATGCTAATAATTAACCAAAAAATATATGGATTTCGTAATAAATAGCTGTTCATACATTTCAGTTTTCATCAAAATTAGAAAAATATTAGATGTAAAAAATAAAGTTCAATAAAAGAACTGTTTGTTTCAATAAACATATTGAATCCTTCAATTATGTACTATTAAAGGTTCTTAAATGCTTTTATTGAAAATTTTGATATGATGCTTGAATATCTTTTAAATACCAAAAATAAGATAACAACTTTGCGATCAACTTTATTATTTAAAGCTAGGTAAAAAAGTAATAAACTTTATCGAAATTATTAATTACATAATAAGCAATCAATTATAACATTGATATGAAATCATTTTTCAAAGAAGCACTCAGTACAATAAAAACTAGCGGCACTATAAAACCAAGCTCAAAATATTTGATTGATAACTGTTTAAAAGATATCAATTTTAAAGAAGCAAAAACGATTCTTCAATTCGGTTCAGGAGAAGGTTGCTTTACAGCAGAATTACTTTCTAGAATGTCTGAGCATACAGAACTTTTCACCTATGAGATTAATTCTCAATTTTATACTCATTGCGCTAATAGGTTTTTGCCACAAGACAATCTTCACTTATTAAATAGCTCTGCACTTGAATTTGAGGAAGTTTTAAACAAGGAATGTATTAATAAGGTTGATTGTATTGTATCTACACTTCCACTTGCTCTTTTTAAAAATACAGAAGTAAAAAACCTACTCAATAAGGTGTATAAATATTTAAATAAAAATGGTGTGTACATCCAATATCAATACAGTTTGAAATCATACCGAGAACTTAAGAAAACTTTCGATAAAGTGGACTTAAGCTTTACATTGATGAATGTGCCACCTGCATTTGTTTATACATGTTATAAAAAATAAACAATTGTTTCACAACAAATTATAACAACTAAAATTACTTTACATATGAAAAAAAGAATCATGATATTAATAATTACTGTATTTGCAATATTAGTCGGGTTATTCATATACAGAAACACGTTATCTTCTGAAATTAATAAACTTCAATTAGATAATTATTTTACTGCTTTAGAAAAGAATAATGGTTTTATGGGAAGTGTTGCTGTTTTTAAAAAAGGTGAACTGCTTTATTCAAAAACAGTAGGGTTTTCAGATTTTGAGAAAAAAATGAAAGCTGACAAGCATACAAAGTATAGAATTGGTTCTACTACAAAAACATTTACAGCAGTACTAACTTTAAAAGCTGTAGAAGAAGGAAAACTAAGCTTAGATGATAAACTCAATATATACTTTCCAAATATTGTAAATGCAAAAGACATTAAAATAATTCATTTACTAAATCATAGAAGTGGCATTTATAGTATTACTAGCGAGCCTGATTTTTTAAATTGGAGAACTAAACCTAAAACGCGTGAAGAAATTTTAGCAATTATTAAATCAGGAAAAAGTCAGTTTTTACCTAATTCTAAAGCATATTATAGTAATTCAAATTATATCTTATTAACCTATATTTTAGAAGATATTTATAAAAAATCTTATAACGATATCTTAAAAGATAAAATTACCAAGCCACTTCAATTAAGGAACACCTATTTAGATGACAAAATTAATACACAAGATAAAGAAAGTAAGTCGTATCGATTTATAGCAGATTGGGAAGCAGAATTAGAGTCTGATATTTCAATTCCTTTAGGCGCTGGTGGAATGGTATCAAATCCAATTGATTTGGCAAAATTTATTAAAGCCTTATTTAAAGGAGAAATTTTAAACCCAAAGACTGTTAAAAAAATAACAACATTTCAAGAAACAGTTGGTTTGGGGTTATTTGAAACTGTAATTAATGGAAAAGTTGCTTACGAACATCCTGGAACTATTGATGGATTTAGAGCAAATTATATATACATTCCAGAAAATGATATCATTTATACATTGATGACTAATGGACTAAATTTTAAAGAAAAAGATATTCAAAAAACGGTTTTAGATGCTGTTTATGGAAAACCTATCGAAATTCCTGAATTTGAACCTACTTATGAAGTTACCTCTAAAAATTTAGACACATATTTAGGTGTTTATACAACATCTGAGATTCAACATTTTAAAATAACTATTAATAAAAAAGGAACTATTTTAACAGCTCAAGGAACGATGCAAGAATTGTTCTCAACAATGGCTATTGATAAGCATAAGTTTAGAATTGGCGCAATTGGTGTTAAAATTGAATTTAAACCAAATGAAAATATAATGATTTGGGAGCAAAACGGTAAAACAATTATATTCAGAAGAGAATAAAACAAAATGAAATCAGGGTTCGAAACAATAAAAAAATAGATTCATTATCCAAAGATTTGTGGAAGAGGAACATTTTTTATAAATAAACTAACCTCCCTCAAATCCTCCACCAAAAAGTTCGAACTTTGAAGGTTCGCAGTCACAAAAATTGTAAAAACCTGTAATTTATAAGATTACAGGTTTTTTGTTTTATACTCTAGCGGATAATGCTATGTATTTACTAATAATTCAATAATTAAAAATGGCTAATTCCCAGGTATTTGTTCTGTAATTTGATAGGTGCTAAAGTTTAAAAAATTTCCAGGATGTGTCAATACATTCTGTAGTATGAATGGAGCGTCAGGATTGATTCCTGAATATTGTATGTTTCCATCCATGTTAATATCATTATTTTGATAATCATTTACACTATAGGTTGGAAAATTTAAGAAGTTTCCTGGCGCATTTAATACTAATGAAAGAATATTTGGAGTATCTGGATTAGTTCCGGAGTATTGAATAATAGCATCTCCATTGGCATTTCCAGCCCACATAGCTAACTCCCCAGAAGGAATGCCAAAACTTGTTAGCGCATTTGTTCCGTGAGGAATGACATTTCCATTTTTAAAGTCAAGTTGCGTGGTTACATCGCTTAAGAAGTATGCATTTGCAGTCATAATACCTAAATGATTACGGTGCTTGATGGATATATAATATTCACCTTCTGGCATTTTTATGCTTACTGAGGATATACCATCAATATCAACGATATCTCCATCACGCTGTAATAGTGCCGATTGGCTATATAGAATATTTGTATTGTCATTTGTAGCACGTAATTCTATCCAAATCCAATCTACTATATTCTTATCAATACTTCCTGTTCCAGTACTTCCTCCATCATTAAACACTGAAATATCACAAGTTAAGTTGTCTGCATACGGAGAAGTTGTTGGTATTAATCCTCCAATACGTAAATCATCACGCATCAAAGTTTCTTCTCCTGTATTAGGATTTAAACTTGCTCCTTGCAAATAGATTTTTGGTGATACTTTTACAATACCACAGTTCGGGTCTATATCTCCATCATCAATATTCCAACCATAATTAATTATTAAGTTTTGTCTGTCTGACGCACTTAGGCAATACCCAACTGTAGCATTTAAATACACATTACTAGGAATATCATCAATACCATCTCCTTCTGAACCACTACTATCTGTTGCCCAACCAATTAATGTGGCATCATAGTTAGCAACAGACATTCCAGCGTCTATAAACATGCTAGTCATTGAACCAAACCCACTTCCATTTACTGTTTCAATTTTTCCAATATCCCATGTACTCAAATCTTGATCAAAGTTTGTTGCTGTTGTAAACATAGCTGTCATCTTCACTACATTACTTACATTCCAACTACTAATGTTTCCATTAAAAGTGGTAGCTCCATAAAACATAGCTTCCATATTAGTAACTGAACTTACATCCCAGCTATTAAGATCCTGATTAAAATTTATTGCTTCTTGAAACATATTATCCATTGTTTCAACACTGCTCACATCCCAATTGCTTATGTCTTGATTAAATGCTAAAGCATCGGCAAACATAAAAGCCATATCAGTAACATTAGATACATTCCAGTTAGTTATGTCACTATTAAATAGATTTGCTTCAATAAATGCATATCTCATGTTTTCAATAGTACTTACATCCCAACCACTCAAATCTGGACTTTTGAGTTCGTAACAAGCACCAAACATTGCTTGCATGTTGGTAACTTGTGATAAATTTGGGGCATCAGTTGCTTTAATGTCCATATTTCCACAATGTGCAAAAGAATAGTACATAGATTTCCATTCAATATTTCCCCATTTATCTATAGAAATTAGTTTTTTAGCATGATCTGTATCCTCATAAAAATTAGCTGGTGTTATATGTGGAAAAACACCTTCTATATTTACTTGATAGTCACCTGGAACTAGGTATGTATGCGAAATATTCCCCGTAACATTTAAATCTTCACTTCCATCTCCCCAATAAATATTATAATTATAGGTAAGTGGTGTTACTTCGTCTGGTAAGTCTGACTCTTCAGATGAGCTGGTGTAAATAGTTATAGACTCATTAGTTTCTGTTGTTCGCCATGTAGTTAAGAACTCGCCACAAAGTTCTCCTCCATCTGAGGTTATATTCCATCCGTAACCTGCTGGTGAATTTTCTATTAACAAAGCCTTGGCTGTTGCACCTTCGCAATAGGCACTATCTCCTCCACTAAAGGTAATATTAGTTGGTATTTGTGTTTCTCCGGCATCTAATGTTGACCAACCTATCAATAACGCATCATAGTTTTCTATAGAAAGCTGAACTCCATTGAACATACGTGCAGCACCTAAGTCACCATCAGCAATTGTTAGAGAGCTAATATCCCAAGTACCTAAATTTTGGTTGAATGCAGTTGCGTCTTTAAACATATCAGACATATCTTTTACGCTACTCACATTCCAATCACCTAAAAATTGGTTAAAACTACTGGCGCTTTTAAACATTGCATACATATCCTGAACATTACTAACATCCCAACCGTTTACAGTTTGGTTAAACGCAGTTGCTCCATTAAACATACTCCCCATTTCTCTAACATTTCCTACATCCCAAGCTTCTATAGGCTGATTAAAATGAGTGTTTGCCTGAAACATGCCAGACATATCTTCAACATTTGATACATTCCAACCACTTATATTAATATTAAAGCTTGAAGCTGCGAAGAGACTAATCATATCTGTAATTGTGCTTACATCCCAAGCCCAATTTGCTGAAGAACCGTCAAGACTTGAGCAAGAGCTAAACATATGAAATAAAGTATCTGTATTTGATAAGTTTGGTGTATCCGATGCTGTAACATCTAAATTTATACAGCCTGAAAATGCTCGCCTCATTGATGACCATACTCCAGTTCCCCATTGGTTTATCTCCGTGATTTTCTCTTTAGTATCAACTCTATCATAAAAATAAATACGAGGAAAGCCACCAGAAATGCTTATTTGGTAAATTCCTTCACTGTCATAGATATGTGAAGCATCTCCCGTTTGGTTGAATGAATAATTACCATCTCCCCAATTAACAGTATAATTATAACCTGTTCCTGTTGTTGGAATCGTAACACTTTTATCATTATCATCAACGCCCCAAGTTGTTATAAAAAAATCTGAGTCATTACAGCTTCTTCCATCATCTGTAATATTCCAAGAAAAATTAGTGTTTAATGTATTCCAAGCGTCTTCAGCAGCACAATAACGGCTGTTTCCGCCATCAAACTGATCATTAGAAGGAATATCATCGATACCATCTCCTGCTACACCACTATCATCTGTTGCCCAACCAATTAATATAGCATCATAAATATCTGTAGATAATGTAACGCCGTCGAACATTGTAAATAATCCTTCATTTTCATCATCAATACTGGACAAATCCCAACTCCCTATATTTTGATTAAAAGAAGTAGCATTAGCAAACATTGTTGACATCGATGAAACATTACTGGTATCCCAAGAGCCAATGGGTTGATTAAAACTTGATGCTCCTGAAAACATAGATTTCATTAACTCAACATTACTAGTATCCCAGCTACTTATACTTATATTTGCAACAAAATTAGGTGTATCAGAAAAAACAGATCTCATATCTGTTATAGTACTTACATCCCAAGCCCAATTAGCTGTAGATCCATTAAGGGATGTACAACTAGTAAACATAAAAAACATATCATCTACATTTGATAAATCTGGGATGTCTTGTGCTTTAAGATCTAAATTTGAGCAACCTGCAAATGCAGCAAACATACTTGACCAAGCAATTAATCCCCATTGATTGATTTCAATTATTTTATCATTATCTGCGGCACCATTAAAATAAATTCTAGGAAAGTCTCCTCTAATAGCAATTTTGTATGTCCTGGTTTCAGTATATTGAGCACTTGTTGCGTTGCCTGAATAGTTTCCTCCACTATTAAAGCCATTTGCGTCATTATAGTTCCAATCTACTTGATAATTATAACCTGTTCCCGTTGTAGGTATGGTTATGGTTTCATTTGCAGCTACTTCCCAGGTAGTTATAAAATATTCTGTACTACATGTAGGGTCTAAACCATTATCAGTAATGGTCCATGCATATCCTCCATTTCCTGAAGTCTCTGTTAAAATATTCCTAGCTTCTTCAGCACAATAATAACTATTACCGCCACTAAATAAAATATTAGTTGGAATCTGTGTTTCTCCAACTGAAGTATCTAGCGTACTCCATCCAATTAATAAGGCATCGTAGTTATTTCTGGATAATGTTACACCATTAAACATACCTGAAGCGCCTAAGGTACCATTAGCTGTTGATAGAGCGCTGATATCCCATTCACCTAAATTTTGGTCGAATGCTATGGCTCCTGCGAACATTTCGTACATATTGGTAACGCTACTCACATTCCAGCCTCCTAAATCTTGATTAAAGGATGTTGCATTTCTAAACATTGTATCCGTTACAAGCACATTTTCAACATTCCAATTAGAAATATCTCCGTTAAAATCTGAAGCTTCGTTAAACATACTTCTCATGTTTTCTACAAGACCCACATTCCATCCACCAATTTCTTGGTTAAATGCAGCAGCGCTATAAAACATATTTTCCATATTCTTAACTTTAGAAACATTCCATCCGCTAATATTTTTATTGAAAGAACTTGCTAAATTGAACATGCTTTCCATGTTTGTTACATTGCCAACATTCCAACCACTTATATCTTGATCGAATGATGAGGCTACAATGAATAGTCCAAACATATCTGTTACCTCGCTTACATTCCAACCACTAATATTAGCATTAAAGTTAGTTGCAGTTGCAAACATTTGTCTCATGGTAAGAATGCTACTCATGTCCCAATTATTCATACTATCATGTCCTGTGAAATTTTGGCATCCATAAAACATATAATCGGTAGAGATCACTAATGATAAATCTGGACTATCCGTAGCTAATAACTGTACATTAGAACAACCTTGAAAAGCTCCTTGCATTGATTCCCATGAATTTGTTCCCCAATTGTTTATAGCTTGTAGTTTGGCAGCATTACTGGTATCTCCTCCTTGAGTTATTTGTGGAAAAGCACCACTAATTCTCACAAAATGATTTCCTGATAACGCATATTGATGAGACATATTTGTAGAAACATTTGTGTCTGTATTTCCATCTCCCCAATCTATAGTATAACTGTATGCTTCTGAAGGAAAATCGTCTAAGTTTATATAAATAGTTATAGATTCATTAGCTTGTGTTGTTTGCCAAGTGGTGATAAAGTAATCACAAGAAGACGCTACTCCTTCATCAGTAATATTCCAAGTATAATCATTTATTAAAGATGCTCTTGCTGCATAGGCGTCACAATATTGATTCAATCCACCATGAAAAGTAATATTACTAGGAATATCATCATCTCCATCACCAGCCATACCGCTGTTATCTGTTGCCCAACCGATAAGAGTAGCATCATAATTTTCTAAAGACATGACGTTTGCTTGATTAAAAAACAAAGACATCTCTGTAACATTACTTATGTCCCAACTTCCTATATCTTGATCAAAGTCATCTGTAAAAGCGAACATTTGAGACATATTTGTTACACTACTTACATCCCATCCATTTGCGCCTCCTATTTCTTGATTAAATTTTTGTGCCCCTAAAAACATTTGAGACATACTGGTTACATTACTTACATTCCAATTACTTATATCTTGATTAAAGGTGAGACTTATCATAAACATTCTATCCATGGTAAGAATATTTGAAACATCCCAATCGTTCCATGAATCATTGGTCGCACCCTCATCCTCATTCCCAAGTCCATAACAAAATGCAAACATATCTTTTAAGCTTGTTACATTAGATAAATCTGGAGTGTCATTTGCTAAAACTTGTAAAGTTTCACAACGCTGAAAGGCATTATCCATAAATTGCCACTGAATGTCTCCCCATTGATTAATTTCTTTTAACTTACGATTAGGTAAATTAGGATTACCAGGTCCTCCTATAGAAAAGTATCGTGGAAAGTCCCCATAAATTTTGACTATATAAGTACCTTCGGTATTGTATTGATATAATGCGTCTCCGGTATAGCCAGAAATTATATTACCATCTCCCCAATCTACGGTATAATTATAACCTCCACCAATAGTAGGAATAAGAATTTCATCATCTTCTCCATCTCCCTGTTCATTTGTTACCCATGTCGTAATAAATGGTCTTCCATAGTCACAAGGTGATGAACCACTGTTTACCGTGTATGTAAAACTACAAGAAGCTATGGTATCTCCTAAACCATTAATAGCAGCAAATTCCATATACGTATCTCCTATTGGAAAATCACTTCCACTAGGCAAACCAGCAGTTTGTACAACACTTGATCCACAAGGTGCACTTACCAATGTAGGTTCGATATACGTTATAGTAGCGGTACATGAATCTGAATTATCCACTGAAAATGTTTGATCAGTAGGGCAATTTTCAAATACCAGGATCTGTTCTGTCACAGTAATAGTAGCTGTACAATTACTTGTAAGCCCATTATTGTCTTCTACAATTAACTCTACGGGATACACTCCTGGGTTACATGAAAAGTTGAGTGCTGTATTTTTAATAAGTACATTTCCTTGATAGGTAACGGTAGAGCCTGGAGTATTAGTGGTAATATCAAAATAATATGTTTCTCCTCCAATTAAATTGAATGATTCTGTTCCAAAGACAAATTGCCCACCATTTGCTCTAACTGTAACTGCATCTGTAAGTGTATTTCCATGAGCTTCTGGTCTTGTTTCAATGCTGCCTGAATTTCTAACAGGAATATCATCCCATAAAATCATAACAATGCCTTGATTATCACTACTGGTTCCATTAAAAATAAATTCGTATTCTGCTGTAACAGGCGCTACAAAAGAGTATTGATGAAGATAATATGTTAAGTTATTACCAAAATAAACATCTGTTGGATCAGTATTACTGGTAGCTCCATTAAAACTTAATGCACTAAAAGAAAGCGATGCTATACTACAGTTGTCAAAAGAACCATTGTTTATATCTGCTGTGCTTACTGTTGCAGAACCGTTAGAATCTAACTCTATATTAATGTCTTGACACACTGCATTGGGTGCTGAATCAACAACAGTAACGGTGAAAGATTCTGTAGTAACATTTCCACCAGCATCTGTAAATTCAAAAGTATTTATAGTAGTACCCACTGGAAATGGTCCATCATCTGATATACCACTAGTTTGAATGTAAGTTACTCCCGGGCAATTATCTGTTATTTGAAAAGTGTATGGAGAAATAAATCCTTCACAATCATCACTTAAGTAAATTGTTTGATCTTCAGGAATACCAGTAATAATAGGTGGAGAGCTATCAATAACTGTAACACTAAAAGATTCTGTAGTAACATTTCCACCTAAGTCAGTAAATTCAAACGTATTAACAGTTGTACCTATTGGGAATGGTCCAGTACCTGCAATTCCAGTTGTTTGGTTTGTCATTACACCTGGACAATTGTCACTTACAGAAGGTGTGTATGCAGGAATAAATCCTTCACAACTATCAGTAACATTAATTGTTTGGTTCTCAGGGATGCCAGAAACAGTAGGAGGAACTATATCTTGAGGCCTTACAGTAAATGAACAATCAGTAATATTTCCAGAATTATCTGTGGCTCTATAGGTCACAGTTGTTGTTTGATTGATTGGAAATATTGATCCGCTTTCAAGACCAGCAATCCGAACTACAGATTCAATACCACAATTATCAGTAAATGTTGGTATATCGTAAGTTACAGGTGCAAGTCCGCAATTATTAACAACAATATTATCTGGGCATGAGGTATTTACTGGTGGTAAATTATCTGCAACTGTAATAGTAGTTTCACAAGAGTCATAATTAAGAGCTATATCATTTAGAGTTAAAGTCACTTGATTTGCACCTAAGTCGTTACAATTAAAAGTATTTGGATACACAGACCTATTGACAACTCCTCCGGGAGTATTATCATCTACATCTATAGGGTTTAAAGTTGCTTGTCCATTTTCATCTAAATAGATAGTTGCATTTTTACATTGTGCTTCTGGAGCAATTACATCGGTAAAATGTACTTGAAATTTATGAGACCTACCACTATCTCTAACCCAATTACTGGTTGATGGATTTCTAGACATAAATTTACCATCACTATATTGAAGAAAATTATGAGATTGGTAAGATACTCTACCAACAGTCCCCGTTATTATAAATGTATATTGTTGTCCACTGACAACAGGAAATGGTGTAGATAGTTCCGTAATTTGATGCACTACTGATGAACTTGTTTCCCAATTTATGGGCTGTTGATAAACAGGTTCTACTGTATCAACAACTGAAAAAGGAACTACATTATAAATGTTTAATGTACCTGTAACAGGTGCGGTTACTTCACTCGTAAATACACTAATACTTTGTACACTTCCGTTACAGGGAGCTGTAAAAGATTGACCAAAGTCATAAGAACTGCTAGAAATTATCCTGTCAAAGTTGTTTTGGTAGATGTTGTCTGGGACATTACATGTTTGAGCAAAAACAAAGTTAGAAGATATTATAAAATAAATTAATGAATATATCAGTGCACTTTTTTTCATAAGGCTTTGGCGGTTATTTTTTTGCAAAAATATAGCTAGCACTTAGAAAGAAAGATGTTTAGCGGGTATACAAAAGGGTTATGTATGGGTTACAAAAGGGTTACAGTTATAAATATTTAAATTTTAAAGTTCTGATTTGCAGAAGCTTGTGGAGAGTTATTAATATGAGTTTAGAAACTCATGCAAATCATCACTCGCTGTAAGATTTAGTTTTTTTCGAAGTCTATTACGGTTCATTTTTACAGAAGATGGATTTATGTTTTGCAGCGTAGCTATTTGTTTGGTATCCATATTGAGACGTATTAAAGAACACAGTCTTATATCATTTTTTGTAAGATTGGAGAAATCATTTTTTAATTTTTCATAAAAGGAGCTGCTCAATATATCTATTTGATTATGAAAGTTCTCAGTACTCTCATTGACTTTAATTTTATTTTTAATTTCAATTTCCAGATGATCCAGTTCGTTTGCTCTTTTTCTTCCAGTTGAAGATTTTACATTTTTTAACTTCTCAGCTAAAATCAATGCCCATTCTTTATTGTTAGTAATATCTAATGCAAGATGTTTTAGGTCTTTCTTTTTATAATTAATTTCATTTTGAAGTATTTCATTCTGAAGTTTTTCAAGCTTTATTTGTTCTTTTCTTTTGCGCAAGATTAATAGAACGGTTGTAAAAATAAGACCAAAAATGATTGTTATAATCGTTGTAAACTTCCAAAATTGAATGGAGGCTTCTTCCTTAATTTTAGCTTCTTTAACTTTTTGTTTTTCTACAATTCTTAGACTATCAATAGTTTTTTGTTTTTCATAAGCATATTTTGCATCTAACTCAGCAAACTCTTTAATTTTTTTTATGTTTAAGTCTTTGAATTGATGTCTTTTGTATAATCTGTAATAAGAGAAAGCTATCTCGTGATTTTTTAAGTCAGTATGCGCATTGCTTAAAGATAAATAACGGTTAGCTAGCAAATTTTCTAATCCCATTTCATTAACCAAGGCTAACGATTTCTCATAATAAAAAATAGCTTTATTGGGTTGCTTTAGTTTTCTATAAGCATATCCTAATGCTTTATAGCTTCTTTCCATTCCTATCTTATTATTACTAGCCATACTTATTTCTAAATCTTGCTTAGAATAATTAAGCGCTGCAGTATAGTTTTTTTTACGACGTTCATAGCCAGATAAATTTGCTAATGCTAAAGCTTTCCCCTTGTTAAAATTTATTGAATCTGCGTATATATAAGCGCTATTTGCAAATTTTTTAGTTTGCTCAAGGTCTTTGTTAGTGTAATAGACGGCAAATGCATTTAATATATTTACAACCTCTTCTTTATTGTTGTATTTTTTAGCTAAATCTAAGGCTTTGGTATAAAACTGAAAAGCTTTAATACTATCTTTAGTATGATGATAAATCCTGCCTAATTTTCGATAAGAACGACATAAAGTAAATGTTTCTCCAAGAGCTTCTTTAATTTTTAAACTTTCTTGTACAACCTTAAGACTTAAAGTATAGTTTGTTTTTTTTCTATAATTGTACCCCAATTCATCTAAAATTAAAGCTTTCTTCAATAAAAAATAAGGATTTTTTGCTTCTTTAGTTAGTATACGCTCATTAATAATGTTTACTGCTTTTTCAAAATTGAGTTTAGAATTTTGGAGGCTTGTATACTTTTGTGAATTTGCTAAGTCATACAAAGATTCAACTTCGATACTATCGTTTTGCGCATTTGATGAGAAAACAAAAAAGAATAATGGAACTAGGCTACATAAGACTTTGTTATACTTTGTTTTAGTTGAAAAAAGAAAAGAATGATTGAAAATCATAGAGTTATTTGGGCTTGTACTTTTGTAAATTTATAAATTAAGAAGTAAAAAGAGTAATTGATGACCGTATTTTTACGATGCTTGATTTGTATAGAGATTAAAATAGTTGCTACTTCTTAATTAATTGTATCATATTTTCAACAGATTATTCTTAAATCTAAGAATATTGGTTTTTTATAAACAAACCAATCTCCCGCAAATCCTCCACCAAAAAGTTGAAATTTTGAAAGTTTGCGTTTACACCTAACATAAAATTTACATTCACAAACGCCTTACAGGTAGCTTTTTAGTGTTTCATTTCACTGAAATTATGACTATATTTAAGGAAAATATTCATCATGACAACAATTCAAAACTTTTCAGATCAATTGGACACAAACAAAAGTCAATTGATAAAATCACTCAATGCACTTACAAAAGTCAATTTAAAAGAATTCAAAGATAAATCTGAATTTGTAGGTTGGACTCCTTGGGTAGCATGATTAAACAGACAAATAGAATTATACTTATTTGCGAAGAACCGTTAAGTGTAAAGCTTAGCGGTTTGTTATGTTTATAATCATATCATTACATGGAAAAAATACCGATCAATCAAATAAAAGAAAAGTTATTGCAACATGCTATTTTTAATAAATGGCCTCAACTTATTGGGATAATTGAAAGATATTCAGAAAAGGAAGGCTTTGCTACTTGGGACTATGTAGTATGGGCATGTGAATTAGTTGGAGGAAATAAAGAAGATGCAATTAATGGTTCAATTTCCAATTTATGTATGTTTCAAAGCATTCATTTGGTAGATGATTTATTGGATGAAGATCCTTCAGGATATCACATACAAAATGGAGTAGGAACAACAGCAAATATCTCACATATCTTTTCATCTTTAGCATCGCTGTTTTTGGAAGATACTCATTTAAGCGAAAGCAGTAAGATAGTAGCGTTCAATAATATAGCACAGACGATTTTGGATACTGCGTATGGACAAAATGAAGATATACATGCTAAAGGAACAGAGGAAGATTATTGGCGAATTGTAAAGTTAAAAACACCACCTTTATTTTGCTCGGCTATTTTTATTGGAGGACTCTTAGGAGGCGTAGAACCTAAAACTGCAAGATTAATAGCAGAGCTTGGCTATCCATTAGGGAAATTGATACAACTCAATGATGATTTAGCAGATATATTTAAGGACGTCAACACTACAGATTGGGAGCAACCTGAAAAAAATATAGTATTGATATATTGCTTGAATGCTGCATACGAGAAAAAAGAAAGATTTCTGAAACTCCTAGCGAACTTAGATACACAAAATAACATAACAGAACTACAAGGAATAGCACTTGAATGTGGCGCTGTGAGTTTCTGTCTTTATAACATTATTGAAACTTATAAAGAAGCATTAAAAATCATCAATCAATTTCCTACTCAGTATCAAAAGCCGTCAAAAGTACTGTTTGAGTATCATATCCAAAAAATTGTAAGCTTACTAAATAAACTAGGTTTAAATGTAACATTTGATGATTTAGTAAATACATAAAAAGGAAACCGTTCAAAAGGGTATTTTTCCTAAAAGAATTTTACGAATATTCTATAGATTGGTAAAACACGAATACAGAAATTAATATATAGTAAGTCTTTTAAAAAAGAGTAGATGCAACAATTGTATTAACTATCGCTTAATTAGTACTATTAAAGTATTCCCATTTAATGTAGATTTACGTATTCATTAAAGCAGAATATCATTTATATATAAAAGTATGACTCAAAAGTATTATAAACTAGTAGCTCTTTTCGTTTTAATTGTATCCTGTGCTGATACTAAGGTAGAAGATGTAACTAAAACTAAAACTACTCCTGTAACATCTGTGAAAAATTATAATAATAAAACAATTCAAGTATATACAACGGCTAAGGATACTGAATTGAGGTTGACCAAAACGAGCGAACAAACATTCAAAAATAAGGTTCAACCTTTAGAAACAGAGATTGCTGTTTTTGTAAATCCAAAAAAGACATTTCAAGAATATTTAGGAATAGGAGGCGCAATAACAGATGCTTCAGCTGAGGTGTTTTCTAAGTTGAATGATACACAACAAAACAAATTATTGCAATCATTATATGGGAAAGATGGAATTGGATATAATATCATTAGGACAAGCATTCATAGTAGTGATTTTGGTTTAGGAAGTCATACATATATTAAAGAAGGTGATGCTGAATTAAAGACATTTTCAATCGCAAAAGACAAAGAAAAGAGGCTGCCTTTTATAAAAAGAGCTATTGATTTAATTAATGAAAATGATTTAGTCTTTTATGCCAGTCCATGGAGTCCACCTGCTTTTATGAAAAGTAATAAAAGTATGCTGCAAGGAGGAAAACTGCTTCCAGAATTTCGTCAAGCTTGGGCTAATTACTATGTAAAATTTATTAAAGCTTATGAAGCAGAAGGTATTCCCGTTTGGGGATTAACTATACAAAACGAACCCATGGCAACACAACGATGGGAATCTTGTATTTATACCGCTGAAGAAGAGCGAGACTTCTTAAAAGATTACTTGGGACCAACGTTAGAAAATGCAGGTTTAGGAGATAAAAACATTGTTGTTTGGGATCACAATAGAGACTTAATTACCAACAGAGCAAATACAATTTTTGGAGATCCTGAAGCGTCAAAATATGCTTGGGGAATTGGTTTTCATTGGTATGAAACGTGGACTGGCGGTTTACCAAAATATGATAACTTGAAAAATATAAATGAGTCGTTCCCTTCTAAAAATATGTTATTCACTGAAGGTTGTCAAGAAAGTTTTGCTACAGAAAGATTACACTTTTGGCCAAATGCTGAACGTTATGGGAATTCAATGATAAATGATTTTAACAGTGGAGTAGTGGGTTGGACAGATTGGAATATCTTGTTAGATGAAAGAGGTGGACCAAATCATGTTGAAAATTTCTGTTTTGCGCCAATTCATGCAAATACAAAAACTGGCGAACTTATATACACACCGACGTACTATTATATTGGTCACTTTTCAAAATTCATCAAACCTGGTGCTTTACGCGTTAGTACAACAACAAGTAGAACTACTATTGAAAGCACATCGTTTCAAAATAAAGATGGAAAAATTGTTACGGTAGTTATGAATAAAACTGATCGTAAAATTGCTTATAAACTCATTGTAGGAGATAGCGAAACACTATTAGAAATTGAACCGAGAGCCATGCAATCAATAATTTATTAAAATAGAATACCAATTAAGTTTTATAGCCTGTTTTGCATTTTCACTCGGACCAGTTATGTGGGTTTTATTATCAGAATTGGAAAAGGAATTGGTTGTAGATGCTTAGAAAAAAGTTTTCAAAGCGCAACTAGTTCCGAATAAAGTTATAAATCATAGAAATTAAGTAGAATCACTATAAAACTAAGAGCGCTTTTATTGATAAACTACTTCAATTTCCTCAGTTAATGGAATGCTTTGACAACTTAATATATACCCATCTTTAACTTCTGTATCTGTTAGTGAAAGATTGTTTTTCATATGAACTTCACCTGTTTTTAGCTTGCAAATACAAGTAGCACAAACACCGCCTTCACAGGAATATGGAGGTTTTTTTCCTGCATTGATGAGCGTTCGTAAAATAGTTTTTCCTTTTGGAATGGATACTTGAATATGTTCTCCATTAAGGTGAGCTGTTAGTTTTGCATTTTCAAAAGCCTCAGTAGTATCTTTTGAATCACTTCCACCAAAACTTTCTATAAATATTCGATCATCCGGAACATCTATATTTTTCAATGCTTTTTTAGTATTCTGAATCATTGTGCCTGGTCCACAAATATAATATGCTACGTTTTGAGCATATGGAGGATATTGATTGATAAACCAATGTATTGCTTCAGAATCTACTCGCCCTTTTTTAAAAGCTGCATCTTTAGACGATTTCCATAAATCACTCCAAGTACTTTTAGGGCGACTCAAGGTTTGAATCAATATAAATCTATCTGCATGCTCCATTTTTAATTGTTCCAATTCATCTTTGAACATGATTGTATCTTGATTTCTATTTCCGTAGATCATGTGTACATAACTACGTTCTTCTGTCAATAAAATAGTTTTTAGAATTGAAAGAATAGGAGTGATGCCACTTCCAGCTGAAAACAAATAATAGGTTTTGTAATTCCCTTTTTTTACATCAGCAAAAAAACGACCGTCTGGCGGCATGACTTCTACGATGTCTCCAACTTTTATATTGTCATTGATATAGTTTGATACCAATCCTTCTTTTACACGCTTTACACCGATACGTAATGGCTCTTCTAAAACAGGAGAACTACATAATGAATAGGAGCGCCTAACTTCTTCACCATTTATCGTAAATTTTAAAGTCAAATACTGACCTGGTTTGTAATTGAATGTTTCATACAAATCGTATGGAACGTCAAACGCTACAGATGTTGAATCTGCGGTTTCTTTTTTTACTTCAAGTACTTTTAATTGATAAAATGTATTCATTGTTTACACGTTTGCGTTAGGGATTGAACGATTTGTTTGAGCTCCTCGAAGAGAGCGAGTAGTGAAAGCCCGACCACTAGTACTGAGCTTAGTCGAAGTGCAGTGGGAACGCCCAAATACTAATCACTATGCCTTTCTATCCATTCTTTGACAACACTTTGAAATTTTTGAATAGCAAATTCTCCTCGTTGTGCTTGTGCTCCGATACTAAACATAGGAGAGTTTAACGATTTTTGTTGCTGTTCGCAAGCATATATATCTTCTTCCATAAAATTACCAGACGCCATTGGATCACTTGCATCACCTTCATATTTTCCTTTGTTTCCAAGTGTTCTCCATACTTTACTTGCCATCGATTTGGTATACTGTTTTGTATATTCCCATTCGCTTACATTCATAGTTTTTGAACGTATTACGACCAATGTTCTATCTGGAGCTAACGGAGTTACATGAAAAGTATTCCACGCATTTTCGCTTTCTGTAATTCCGATGTTTGGAAATAACCAAGGAACGTAAGCACCTATTTTGTCTTCAGACATTTTATCTATTAACGGAAATTGAGAAGCATTTTTTACATCTGCTAAGTACTCAGGAACTAATGGTTCCCAAAACCAATAATGTGGTCCTGCCCAACCAAATTCAGCCTTCGCATGATCGTACATGTTTAAAGTGCCTTCATGCAAATGTGCTAAATGGTATTGATCGATATAATTTTCAACTACAATTTTCCAGTTAGATTTTATTTCTTTTGTATAAAAAGGTTCTTCTTTTTTATCTGAATATTCTATTAATTCTTCTGGAATATGTGGTCCAAGAAAAGGAGTTACTTCTCCAAAGAAATCCATGATATTTGGTGCATTTTTTTCAGGATGAACGAATAGCATTCCTTTAAAAATATCAACAGATGCTTCATGAAGATTCAAGTCACATTCATGTAATTCTTTATTACACAAATTAGGAAACTCTTCTTCTTTTTTAGGAACACTTACTAGCTTTCCTTCTAAATCGTAGGTCCAATCGTGATACGGGCAAGTGATAGCTTTTTTCCCCTTACCAACAGCTCGTAACAATTGTGTTCCTCTGTGGCGACACATATTGTGAAAAGCGCGTAAACGATTATCTCTACCTTTTACAATAAAAATATTATTCAATCCTGCTTGTACAGAAATATAATCTCCAGCATTTTCTACATCTTCTACCAAACCTGCAAATTGCCAAGTTTTACTAAAAATATGTTCCATTTCTATATCAAACCATTCTTGAGATGTATACGCTGAAACAGGAAGCGCATGCATCATTTTTTTCTTGTTATTCATAATTTAATCTTCTTTAGGCATCCAATCTGGAGGTTTTATAAAAACTAAAATCTTGTTTTTTATACCTTTTACTTTTCCAAGTTTTTTGGCGAATCGGGTTAGGCCATGAAAAAATACTTTAATAGGACTTACACTGTTTAAGGGTTCTGAAATTCCGTAGATTACTTTTTCTTCTTCCACTTCAAAAGTACCTAGCATACGATCCCAAATGATTAAAATTCCAGCATAATTTTTATCCCAATATTGTTTGTTAGAGCCATGATGCGCTCTGTGATGCGATGGTGTATTGAAAATATATTCAATAGGTTTGGGAAGTTTGCCAATGATTTCCGTATGTAAAATAGCCTGAAACGTTTGTACAAATAATTCTGCAGCAAACATTAAAAACGGATTGAAACCTAAAAACACAGCAGGAATTGAAAATAATAATGGAAAAATACCATCTAAAGGTCCAAAACGATACGCTACCGACATATTAAAATGTGGTGAACTGTGGTGTACAGTATGTGTTGCCCAACCAATACCAATTCTATGCATTAATCGATGCTCCCAATAATATAGAAAATCGGCTAATAATATGGCACTTGCTACTGTGATCCAATTCATCGGTAAATGCGGTAGAATTGAAAAATCTGAAGCAAATGTATATAGCTTTAAGATAAACAATCCTCCAAGAATATATTCAATAGCTTGAAATGCAAAAATGGTAATTATATTGGCTGCCGAATCAAGAAGTACATCTTTATTTAATCGCTTCAAATACAAATAACGTAGCAATTCAATAATGAAAAAAGGAAGAATGATATAGATGACACTTAAGTCATTAAAGACATAGAAAAAATAGTCTACTAGGTCCGTGTTTAATACAGCTACATTCAAATATTCAGCTACATAATGTGGAATTCCAACTATAGTGGCTATAATAGCAATGCTATAAACAATTAGTCTTATGTTACTCATCGTATTTTAGTTATAGTTAGATTGTCTTTTCCATGTTTCTGTATACAATTGCCCTTGAACAGTCATGCTTGCTTCTAGTGTATTGGCATCGATCATACGAAAAATAACTTCGTAATAACTTCCATCTGGTAAGTACATTTTTCCATTAATATATATTCCGTCTTTGGCTTCTATATCAGTTAAAAAATAATCTTCTTTTTTGTTTTCTCCTTTGTATTCGGTTTGCCCGTCATTATAATAATGTATTTTTCCAATGAATTTACCTTCAAATGGTTCAATTTCATAAACCGCTTGGTAATAATCATTTTTAACATCCCAAACACCTATAATGTTATCTTGTTGTGCGCAAGAGGTGATTATTGAAAAGAATAAAAGTGACGTAAAAGCGAATTTTAAGTACTTCATAACAAATTGATTTAAATTGAATACAAAGGTGAAAATTGTATAACTTTTATTTTTTGACCTATGTCAAAAACTCAAGTGCATCAGGATTATCCATTATGTAATCATATATAGAATAGAAAATTAATAAGGACCAAATAACAATCATAATCCAATATAATTTTGGAGTCTCTTTTTTTGAAACTTCTTCTACAAAATGAATTGTGCCAGTTTTTAAAATATTAATAAGACCAAGTAATAAGAAGATGATCCAAAACCAATTCCAATTAAAAATTATTGCGAAGAACATTAAAGTTAGCGCAATAAATGTTTTCCATTTTTTCATTATCATGAGTAGTAAAATTGATTATAATCTATGAACAATGTAGATAAAGAATAGATAGCCATTAATAGCCAACTTATGATAATAATCCAATATAATACTTGATCCTCTTTTTTTGAAATAGGTTCAATAAAGTAAGTTATTCCTGAAAAAAGATCTGGAATAACCCAGAATAGGAATAAAACTCCCCAAGCCCATTCCCAACTCATAAGAATAGCTACATACATTAAAATTAATGCTACTATCGTTCTCCATTTTATGGTATTCTTCATGTTTAAATATATGAATGTTAAATAGTTATTCCAAACCTGCTCAATAGCTTCTTTTCCATATTCCAGAAAAAGTTAAACTGACCAAATAACCATCCGAATGCTACTAAGAACAGTTGATAAAATATAAAACTTAGAAAGATAAAGAGTGGATAATATATAAATGGGCTTAAATTATCTAATGTAATTCCGATGCTTCTCAATAAAGGTCTTCCAACTGCTATTGAAGACGAACCTGTAATTGAGAATACAAAAAAGATAACAGCTAATTGCCAAGGTTTTTCAATATTCCAACGTGTCATTAATTTTTTCATGTGTTCGTATTTATTGTTTTTCAGTAGTCACATGTTGTTCGTTATTAACCATTTCTTAGGTTGAGAAACTTTTTAACATGCTCGGTTCATCTGTATGTGTTTTGTTGACAGCAAAACTATCATCTGATTTGAAATTTTGTTTTGACTTAAATCAAAAAAGAATGTAGATGATTTTGACATAGATCAAAAAAAAGATTTTAGAAGGCTTTTAGTTTTGTTGCATAGAAATATTCAGCATGAGAAAAGCTTTTTTAATAAGTAGCGCAATAGTTGTTTTTTCCTGTACTAAAAAGGAAAACCCTATGATTGGTATTTGGAAAGTAAATAGCAGGTTTTATAAAGCTACCTGTGAAATCCTTGAAGAAAATGATACGGTTAAAGGTGAAGTACTTTATTACAATGATAATACAACGGTATATCGATCCGAAAAAGGACAACCCAAAAGTTACTTTTTCAATAATATCAAGGAAAAAAATGGCACATATATAGATGCTGTTTCTGGCGCTACAAAAATTGAAAATGAGAACAAAACAGCAATACTTCATTTGCTGAGCAAAGACACTCTAGAAGTCACAACATATATTCTGAATAAGCCTTTAAAAGAAATCTGGATTAGAAATTAGAACACTACATTTATTATGAATACAACAATTAAAATTTTAAGTTTTTGTGCGTTTTTATCAATACTGATGATAAGCTGCTCAACAGACGATATTAGAAATATAGCTGCGCCAAGCGGATCTACTCCAACTCCAAACCCTACGGTTCCAACAGCAGTGATTCCTGTTGATATTACGACAGACGGATTTGATTTTATGGAAAAAATGCAAGGACATTGGGTAGGTGATAACCTTGTTATTAATCAGGAATATCCATGGTTTGCTTGGGATTACAGAGCAATTTCGCCATCTCATACATTTGGAATTCATGAAGGAGGTTCTATGGGGAATTTATTCACCTCATTTTTTGTTACAAACTATAAAGGCAAGCGTACCATTATGGCGCGTAATGGAGGTGTGTTAAATGGAATTTATCGAACAAGCTATTTTGTTATGGACAAAGTAGAAGATAGAGATAATGGTCGTTATTACAGATTGGTAGATGCTAAAGGTGGAGACGGTATTATGTATATGGAATTACGCTTTCCTACTAACACAGATAGCATATACTTTAATTCTTATACAAGTAGTTTAGGAAATAGAATTCCCAATAGACACATGACATTTAAAGGCAAGAAGATGCATGCTGAACTAGCTGAAACAGCAGCTAACGCTGTAAATTATCCTCAAAATACTGTTGATTCGGGATTAGATTTTTCTAATGGATTTATGGAAGAATACCTTTATGTTAAGGAAGGACTTACAGAAGCCAATTCTGCTACATTTTTAGCATTAGGAGAAGCTAATGATGTTATTGAGTTAGCTCCTCTTTCTGGAGATCCGTATACAATTTTAGATCATCCGAGTTTAGGCTATATTCAAATTGATATAGATAGAGGAGATATTCCAGAAGATCAAACTTTACTCTTGTATCTCTCTAAAGATCCGCTTACAGATGAGAACGGTTATTTTACTTCTGATTTTGATGCTTACAATACAATTCTACATTTTCCAATTTTATCAGAAGGAGAAGATGATTTTTTAATGACTTATATGCATCCAGGTACGTATTATGTAACAGTTGTTGCTGATTCTAATAATGACTCCTCAATTTCTGAAGGTGATATTACACATACACAACGTATGATAACACTAAACCCTTTGGAACAGCAGCAAATCACAATAAATAACATTAATGTTCAAAATTAAAAACATGACAAAACAAGTAACACTAGCTGTTTTAATTTTACTCTTGTTGCAAAGTTGTACAACAGCAATTATAGATGAAGGTGATCCGTCTTCATTGCCTCCAATCACAAGAACTATAACCTATGAATCTGATGTAGCGTCTATAATGACGAATTACTGTATTACCTGTCATGCAGGTCCAGCTCCAAATGCTGGATTGGATTTGTCTAACTATCAAAATACACGTTTTTCTACTGAAATGGGAAGTTTAATTCAACGTATGAATAATGCAGCAAATCCAATGCCTCCAAACGGCTTGGTGTCTCCTGAACTAAGACAAATAATGGATAAATGGGTAACTGATGGCTTTCTTGAAAATTAATTAAAAAAACAACAATATGAAAAATATAGGATTACTACTAATGCTTTTTATAACTAGTTATGCTTCTGCACAAAAGTATTTCTCAAAAACTGGGGAGACTGAATTTAAAGCATCTGTAGAAGCTTTTGAACCTGTAGAAGCAATAAATAAAAGTACAACAGTATTATTAAATACTAAAAATGGAACTATAGCAGCATTACTTTTTGTAAAAGCTTTTCATTTTGAAATTGCCTTAATGGAAGAACATTTTAATGAAAATTATATGGATTCTGATAAGTTTCCTAAAGCAGTTTTTAAAGGAGAAATTATAGATTTTGACATGACTTCCCTTTCAGAGATAAAAAAAGAATTCAAACTTAAAGGCAAATTGACTGTCCGAGGAAAAACTAAAAATATTGAAACTGTTGTTTATTTGAAAAAGGCAACTAATAAAATTCTGTTGACTTCCAAGTTTAATGTGTCTCCTCAGGATTTTGATATCGAAATTCCAAGTATTGTTAGAAACAAAATTGCTAATGCTATTCAACTAAAATTGAATTATGAACTTATCGAGAAAAAATAACAACGTCATGAAGAACTGTGTATTAGTTTTAATAATTATATTTTTAAGTTGTAATTCTGTAGTTGCTCAAGATGATTTATTGAATGAATTAGAGAAAGAAACTCAAGAAGTATCTTTTCAGCAACCCGCTTTTAAAGCAATGAAAATTGGGAATTTACAATCTACAAAAGTAGCAGGAAAGAAAGATTTATACTTATATGTTTCACATCGATTTGGAAGCTTAAAAGATGGACTGACGACCTTTTTCGGTTTTGACAATGCAAATACAAAAATACAATTGGTATATGGAATTTTTGATGGAATACAGGTTGGATTCTCAAGAGAATCGATCAGAAAAACCTATGCTACACATGTTAAAGTAAGACTAAAAGGTCAGTCTAACGATTTCCCTGTAAACATAGTTGGATATGCTACTGCAAATAGTAGAACTGATTTGCGTAAAAATCAGTATCCGTTTTTAAAGTTTGGAGATCGCATGAGTTATGCAACACAATTACTAATTTCAAGACGCTTTAGTAACAAGTTTTCTTTTGAATTAGCGCCAACTTTTGTTCGTCAAAATTTAGTTTTGGAACCACTCCAAAAACACAATCAAATAGCTTTAGGAGCTGGAACTAGAATGAAGTTAAGCAAGCGAATGTCAATAAACTTAGATTATGTGTATAATTTTAGCAGGTATGAAAAATCTATCTATTCAAATCCACTAACTATCGGCTTAGATATTGAAACTGGAGGACACGTATTTCAATTGTTATTTTCTAATGCACAATCTACAAATGAACCTGGTTTTATTAGTAATGCAGAAGGAAAATGGTTTGAAGATGTTTATTTCGGATTTAATATTGTTCGTGTATTTTAATCCCCCAACAACTGTTTAGTAAAAGGTTTTTATAGCAATATAAAAGCCTTTTTTATTTTCCTCTAATTCTACTTAATGTTGCTTGAGAAATTCCTAGCATAGACGCTATATGTCCTAAATTTGCGCGTTGAGTTATGGTAGGGAAAGCATTTACGAGTAATTCATATTTCTCTTTTGCGGTTAAGAAATAATATCCTTTAAAAAAATCATCTAATAACGACATTTGTTCTTCTAAAACTAACCTGCCAAAACGTTCTAGTTTAGGATGTTTCAAATACAATTCTTGCCATTGATTATATGTTAATGATAGTAATATGGAATCTTCAGTAGTTTCAATGTATTCAGAAGCAGGTTTTCTTAAAATATAACTATGCCATGAAGTAATCATCATATTTTCGGGATAAATCCAATACGTAATATCTTTTCCATCTTGATAATGAAAGGTTCTAACAGTTCCTTTTGCTATAAAATAGAGGCGTTCACAAGTTTTTCCTTCTTCTAAAAATTGTTCTCCTTTAGGAATTTCTTCTACTAAAACCTGTTCGAGAATCTCTTTTTCAGCTTCTTCAGATAGTGTTATGTACGATTTAATATATGCTATAAATGATTTCATGTTTTGAAAAAAATAAATTTAATGATTCTTTCCATAAAAAGGAATACTTACAGTTGAATTTTATTTAAACAAGCATTGTATACTAATGATAAGACAATTCTAAAAGACACCTGTTTGTCGTATGAATGGTATGTAACTGTGCAATTTAAAATGTAATTAGGAAGCATCTATTATTTGTTAGATGGTTCTCAAAAGGAAACCAATTTCCTCCAAAAAGTTCAAATTTTGAATGTTCATGACCACATTAAATTAGAAGCCATTAAGTTTTATATGTAGCAATAAGTATTGAAAAGTATAGAGAAGAATGTCATTGTTTTTTATCTCTAAAAAAGAGAAAATTGACATTTCTATCCAATTTTTTAATGATAATTAAACATAGTTTTGTTCTTCTAAAATAAAGAATTATGAAAAAATACATTGGAATTATTGGAGGAGTAATAATCCTTATTTCTGTTTTTTTACCTGCATTGTCAGTTGCAGGAATCTCTGTTAGTCTATGGGATGGAGCGCCTACAAAAGGAGGAGTTTATGCATTTATGGCTTTTGGAGCTATTGTAGCATTATGTTCATACCTTGATAAAACTTGGAGTAAAATTGTAGCTATTCTTTTTGCTATTTTTGCACTTGCGGTTAATTTTATCTGGATATCTGACGCGAGCGGTAATGGAGTTTCAGCTGGAATGGGACTTTGGATAGCTGCCATTGGAGGTGTTATGGGTATTGTAGGTCCTATATTAATGTGGAAAAAGAAAACTCCTGTTAACTAATAAAGGCTTGCACAAACGAATTTATTCTAAAATTAAATATATAAATATGAAATTATTCAAAGTACTGACTTTAGTATGTGTATTTCTTTTCATGTCTTGTGGAGGTGATGAAAAAAAATCTGAAACTACAAATGAATCTAAAGGAAACACAACTAAAAAGGAAACTGTTGCAAAAGAAAAGCCAGTGGTAAAAGTGGCTCCTAAAACTATTGCATCTGGTAGTTCTTTTATAGTAGAAAGTAAGAATACGTATGATAAACAATATCAAACGGGACATTATACAAAAGAAAATTATACCGTAATAGATTATACTACAAATGCTGCATTTAAAGCAACAGATTTTAAAAGTGAATACTCGGCACCTAATAAAAGTCAGCAACTTCTTATGGTACGCATAGGGCTTGAAAGCCTAGAATGTAAAGGTAGATATTCTACAATGAAAACAAGTTTTTCAATCCACATTGATGGAGCGGAAAAAGGAACTCAAAAATTCTCTGCTTTTACAGATGAGTTTTACAAAGCAAATCCTAAAGTTGTACAGTACACTTCAAATGATGTTTCTAAGAAAGGAGAAAAGCACGAAAAAATATTTTATTTCAAAATACCTAAAGACGCAAACCTCTCTGATGCTTATTTAAGCTTATATAGAGGAAGTGATGAAGAAAGATTAACAGTTCAGTTGAATCCTTAAAAGCGAGTTAAGAAGTTAGTTTAATCACGACTTGTAATAACACTTAAAATACCGAGGTTTAGCCTCGGTATTTTTTTTGAGAATATGTTAAGCAGCACGTTTCTTTAAAAAGAAGCGTACTCCAAATATTAGCGCTAATAACAAAGCTCCAATACCTATATATTTTATGTTATTATTGCTATTCAGTTCAATAGCTTTCATGTCTCCAGTTGGTGTAAATGCAGCCCAAAAATATGGCGAAGTCAAGTTCTCACTTTCAATATACGTTAGTTTTGCTGTGCGTAACGCTTCATCTTTAGGCATACCTTCTTTTAGGTTTGTATAAAATAAAGTCATCAGCTTTGTTGTTTGTGCATCATTAACATTCCACAAACTAGTTATAGTACTTCTGGCGCCTGCATACGTAAAAGCTCTAGCTAAACTAATAACACCTTCTCCTTTTTTTAATTCTCCTATTCCAGTTTCACATGCACTCAATACTACCATGTCAGCATCTAAATCTAAGTTATAGAGTTCTCTTACATAGAGTTTGTTTTTTTGTAGAGGATCATTCTTACTAAAAGCAATAAAAGAATAATCGCCATACGTATCGTTAGATTTTGCATGTGTGGATAGATGAATTATTTTGTGGTTTTTTGCATTGGAAATAAAGTTTGATTTTGTTGCTGAAGAATCCTTAAAAACATTTGTGTCAAACAAATTATCAATTGCATCTACTTCAACGGTATTGTATTTTAAATTTCCCAAACCATTACGTCGCATGGCTATAGTTTCAACAGTTTCACCATTTGTAAACTTAGGAGCAAAAGCCAATACATCATTGGTAGAATTAGAGCTTTCTTTTTGTTTTAATTGATTGTATAATGTTGCGGAATAATTATAGCTAATTTGATACTTTTTAATAAGATAAGGCAGGTTTTTAGTCGCGCTAATTTCTTTTGAATCGGCTGTTAATAATGCATCAAATGGTATAAAATGAAGTTCTCCGTCAGGAATAATAATGACTTTATGCGTAATTTCACTTTCAATAGGTTGCACTAATTTTTGATACAATTTAAATGCCATATCCTTGTAAAGTTGATTGTATTTTTTTAGATCTTCATCAGAAGATGCATTAGACATTGACCAATAATTATAGATTCCATTTCGTAATTGTTCAATCCAATTTTTTAAAGGGAAATCCTTTGCAACTTTTACAATTTTATGCGTATTTTTTGTGATAATAAATATGAAAATATCGTTTTCTCCAACAAAATATTCAACTAATGATTCCTCTTTTTTAAGGAGTTCTTGAATCTTTTCAATTTTAGTAACTTCACGATTATATACTAAATCATAATAGTTAGGATATGTTGTTTTAAACGTTTCTTGTAATTGATTTTTTTGACGTTTTAGATCGAAAATTTTTGTATTAAATACAGCAATTAAACTATCACTTTCAGGCAATGGATCGTTGATTTCGATGCTTTTCTTTTCTTCATAAAAAATGATATCTACATTTATTTTTTGTTCCAATTTTGATAAGCTATCTGGCACCTTTGTCTTAATTGTATTTTTGGCTTTGTTAAAACTCTCTAAGAGTTTGCGAGCTTTCGATTTTTCGAATATTTCAAATACAGATTCAGCCTCTTTTTTAGTATCTAAATCGACAATATGCTGTATATAATTTTCATATACAGGAAATGTTTTTGCCAATTGAAAATCCTTTGTTGAAGATGTCGTGTATTCTTTAATAGTAAAATCGTCTAAGGCAATGGCTTTCTTATAGAAATATGTTAATGAATCGGAATCTTTAGTATCAATTGCTTTAAAATAATTAATCTTAGTATGAATAAATTCTTTCCGATCTTTTAATTGATCAAAGTTGAGATCAATCAGTTCTTTTTGTGGTATTTTTTTTGAAATACTATCTAAGTATGTACTTGCCAATGTATATTTTTTTTGCGCAATTAAAACATTGACTAATTCTAATTGACACGGAATTAACAAATAATCATCTTTAGGGTAAATAGCTAAAGAAGCATATAAGTATTTTTCTGCCAAATCAAAATCTCCAGTATGTTTTGCTACAAGTGCAAGATTGGTGTATCCTTCAGTTAAACTAATATCTGATGAACCAAACTTTTTAATGTTATAATCTAGCGAGAGTTGATACTCTTTTTGGGCATTTGCATACTCTTTTAAATCATAATAAGCATCTCCTAAATTTTTATGGGATATAGAATACAAATAATGGTTTTTATCAAACTCTTTTTCAAAATAGAAAAGTGTTTTTTTATGATATTCAACGGCCTTTTCAAGCTTGCCAAATTCGGTGTAATACGCTGCCAAATTACCATATAATGATGTAAAACTAGCTTGTTTCCCTTCTGGAAGTTTTTTATTTATTTCAATAGACCTTTCTTGATATTCGATTGCTTTATCTAAATAATAAAGCTGTCCATACGCGCCTGCCAAATTATGATAGGATACTACATTTCCTAAATAAATTGAACCAAACAATTTCTCTTTAATTTGTATTGCTTCTAAGTACTGTTCAATAGCAAGATTAAAATGTCTTTGCTGCTGAAAAACATCGCCTTTGTATGTTATAAATATTGCTTCTTTTTCTTTGTTCTTATGATGTTTAGCCAAAGTAATTCCTTTCTGTACATAGGAAAGTGCTTTGTCAAATTCTCCAGCACCTTTTTCTATAGTAATCAAATTTTGATACGCTTCGATTAAGTTTTCATGCTGATTCGAATAGTGTTCTTCTAGCACTTTAATAGCCTTCAAAAAATAACCTCTAGAAGTACTATAATCACGTTTTAATTTATAAAGTGTTCCTAGTTTTATATAAGCTTCATTTACAAGTTTGTGCTCTCCATTTTTTGTGAAATAATCTATAGCAATATTGAGATGTTTTACTGAAGCGCCATATTGTTTTTGACTAAAATAGGTTTTAGCAATAGACAAATTTGCTAAACCATTAATAGAATCATTGTTTTTGTACTTTTCTATAGCCCATTTACTAAGTGCAATGGTAGCATTATGATCCTTATTATTAATGGTTTCTTGAACAGTTTCAAAAAAATAAGTAAGACTATCTATTTGCTTGTCTTGTGCATAAAAAGAAAATGAAAGAAAGTAAAAAAGGAGAATAACAATTTTGTTGTTTTTCATGATAATAATTCAAACAGGTTATGGAAAGTTAGTAAGTAATATAACTTCGAAACTACAAAATTGTTTGTGTTATTTCATCTGATTAAGTAGTTTTTTCACCTTGTCATTTCTATACGTGCTGAAATTCAGTTTTTTACTTTTTAAAATGCTTTTTGCCTTGTCTAAACTATCTTGTTTTATAAGACCTAAACAAGTGTACCATTGTGCTTCACTATACAGAGGAAACTCTTCGCTTATCTTGCTCAATTGTAGCTTAGAAGCTTCTACTTTATCCCTGGCTAATAAAGAGATTCCGAAATAAAAATGTTCTGAAGAATTTAA
Organism: Kordia sp.; assembly: GCF_050633145.1. GTDB lineage: Bacteria > Bacteroidota > Bacteroidia > Flavobacteriales > Flavobacteriaceae > Kordia. Next base: position 85,920 of record NZ_JBOEFY010000076.1, read on the forward strand.
TGTTTTTGTAGCAGTTAGCTCCTTAAAGGCTTTGGTGGCTTTTTCATATTGAGCGTCGTCATAAAACTGAAAAGCTTTTTTAACAATAGAATTGCCGTCTGTAGTTCCTTTTATAGCATGTGCATTAGGATATGCTTCAAAGTAAGTATCAAACAATTCAGTAGAACTTAATGTGCTGGTAGCAAAGAACTGAAAAGCAAGAAAGAGTAGGATAGAAGCAGCAATTCCAGAAAGCCAAATAACTGATTTTTTATACGGTTTTTTGTCCTCAGTTTTTAACTCATCACCAATATTCTTTAATTTATTTTTTAATGCTAATCGTCCTTGATATGCAATAACAGATTCTTCTAATAAACTCAAAAAATTGTCATCTTTTTTACGTTCATTAAAAAGTAATTGCTCATTTTCTAGCAAACTTCCTCGCAAAAATTTCTCAATAAGCTCTTTGTCAGAAATAATATCCATACTCATATTTCTATATTTTTAAAAGCGTTCGTAAAACTGAAAGATGCATCAATTATTTTTCGTAGTTTTTTCAAGCATTTACTTTTTTTATTTCGAGCTACTTGTTCATTCTTTAAATCATTAGAAGCTGCTATTTCTTGCATTGATTTTTTCATGTATATACTCTCAATTAAAATCTTTTTACACGATGTGCCTACTTTGTCCAATAGCTCGTTTACCAATTTTGTTTTATCAATATCAAATAATTCAAAATCTTCTTCTACGATATTAATATGTTGCAAATCTTCCGATATAACTTTAAGTTCTCGTTTGTTTTTTCGTTGTTTATTGTACCAAGTATACTTCCCTACTGTATATATATACCCAGTTATTGTAGTATGTAACTTAAATTCTTGATTTTTAATTTTTTCATAGCATATAATTATAGCATCTTGAATAATATCATCTGCCGTAGAATTATCACCACCGTTACTCAAAATAAACTTTCGTAAAGAGGTGTCTACTTCTTTGTATAAATACTTCAAAACTTGAAACTCCATTTCAGAGGAATGCTGAAGAACCTCAATGATTTCGATATCTGAAAAAACTTTTTTGATGATGTTGAATTTCTTTAAAAGTTATGGCTGAAAAAATAGACTGTATTTAGTTAGCGTATGAAAAGCAGCTCAAACAAAAATAAGAAAAATGGAAAATAAAAGGTTACGCTAGTTCAATTATTACATATAGTAAAAAGCTTAGATCTGTTTACGTATGATTATAAAAGAATTTTTACCCAAAACTGAACTATTAAAAAAGGGAGTTCATAGCTATTATTTTATATATGGCGATAAAAAAAAATACTCTTGTATTGCTTTTCCGAATACAATGAAAAGTATTTTGATTGGAATCAATACTAGGTTAAATTATACAAATGATACTATTGACACAAAAACCGATATTGATACCGTTAGTATACAAATTTTGAATAATACACGCGCTAACAAGTTTATTATTAATCAATCTGATATTATACTTCAAATTAATTTTTTGAGTACAGGGTTATGTCGTTTTATGAATGCGCCCATTTCAGTTTTAGATTATCCAAAAAATGATGAATTGATACATCGATTAAAAAATATCTTGTTGCATAACAATCAAACAGAAGAAGGTATTTTAAATACTATTGAATGTATTTTAGTAGCTGTTTATAAAGAACAAAAAATAGAGCAATTACAACGTGCTTTACAATTACTAGAAACGTCAAATAGTATAAAAAAAGTGGCAAATGAAGTGAATATGAGTTACAGAACACTCCACAGACACTTTAAAAAATATACAGGTCTTACACCTTCTATATATCAACGAATTTTTCGATTAAGAGAAGCGTTATTATCCAATGAAAATCATTTAAATATATTTTATGATGAATCACACTTTATAAGAGAATTCAAATTTTTCACAGGATATACACCGAGTAAATACAAAAAGAAACTAAAAAAACAAATGGTAGATTTTTACTTTCAAGTACAGTAAAGAATGGTCTTTAGCCAATTTTAGAAATTATAACAAACAAAAAAAATCCACATGGTCGTGTGGATTTTTTGTTGTTTTATATAATTAAGAAACAGCAACTAAGCTGTCTTATCTTTTACAAAAGGTCCTGCAATTCCTAAAATAGATCCAATTGCACCAATCCACAATCCTATTCCAGCAGAAGTTAATGGAATTCCATAAGCGTCAGATATCCACTTAATACTCAGCCCTAATGCTAAAAGGGCAACAATGACTGCAACGATGTTACTCCATTTTTGTCCCAAATAAGAACATACAGCAATGATAATTCCAAATGCAATGAATATATAAACAGTTGATTTTGAGTCAGGCGCATCCCATAAACTTACTGAGATAGGACCTGCTGTAATAGAAGGTAAGAAAACAGAAATTGCGATTAATATTCCTCCGATGACTCCGATGAATTTTTTCATAATTGGTTGGTTTTTTGAATTAGAAAAGTTTAAATTAAATTGATTTATTTAATAATTTGGTTGTATAATGTGTACAATTTATGCTTTTATTTTAGAAGATGTAAATAATTTTAATTAAAAAAGCAGGTATTTGTTAATTTATTTTGTTTGTTCTAATCAGACTTATATGTCACCAAGAAATGAAATGTAACTTTTTGAATCAATTATAATTAGCTCGTTAACTAAACAAAAGCCAGCAAAATTTTCTTTGCTGGCTTTCATTGATCTTTTAAAGAATACAATCGATTTATTCGTTTTTAGCAATTTCCAAAAGATACTTCACAGTTTCTGTCAGATGGGCTACACTCACTATTTGGGTTAGTTGGAAAATATTTACATTTCTCTAAAGGAATAGATAGTATTCCTCCAACTACTTCTGCATCGATAGATTGATCAAATTTTGATATTGATTTCTTGTTAAGGGCTAAATTTGTAAGATTCTTTTTTTTCATAATGTGTTTATAATTTGAAATTAATAATACACCAAAACAACAGCAAAATAGGCTCAAAAACAATCAGGATATGTCGTGTTTTACTAAAATACGACCAGTTGAAAATTTTTAATGTATAAATTTGGATCATACAACGAACTTCATATATTTAGGTTTTTAATATTGAACTTCTTCTATGTATCGAATTTTTCTATGCCTTTGCTTCTTTGTTACGACTCTACAAGTAAAAGGGCAAGAACTTCCAATTCCTAAATACCAAGACTTGAAAATCTGTAGTTATGATAGTTTGCGAAAAACTTTTTACAGAATATTACATACCAAACCTAAATTAGGAAAGGCGTATGCAAGTGCTTATTATAGAAAGGCAGTTGAAAAAAATGATGTTGTAGAGATTTATAGAGGAGCACATGACTATGCGCTTGCTTATAATGTATTGGGGCAAAAAGATAGCGCACTCCATTATATTAATTTTGCTTTGAAAAAAGCCAAACAAGCAAATGATGATGGACACTATGCAAGTAGTCTTTATTTAAAAGGAAATATTTATTATAATGCAAGCATTTATAGGAAAGCCGCAACAAGTTATACAGAAGTATATAACCTTATTAAAAAAGAGAACGACTCTATTAAATTAGCAAAAGTTGCAAATTCTATTGCGCTTGTAAAAAATGATATTGGAGAACCAAAAGAGGCATTATATTTAGCTAAAAATAATTTATTGTTCTATGAAAAATTGCACAAAAAAAATGATCCACGCCTTAAAGATTTGGATTATGTAAATGCCTTGTTAAATATTAGCAATGCGTATATGCATTTGGCAGAAGAATACCCAAAACATAAAATAGCCTATTCAGATTCAGCATCCGTTTATTGCTTGCAAGGAATTGATAAAAGTATAAGAACTAATGATAATAATGCGCACAGTATTTTCCTTATAATAAAAGGAATTATCAGTCAAACAAAAGAAAATTATAAAGAATCTATCAAAGATCTCAAAAAGGCAGAAGAAAAAATAATCGATCTTAAAACAGTAAGCAAATTACCTAATTTATATTTCTATCAAGGACAAAACTATTTTTTGCGAAAAAATATTGACAGCGCACTCGTGTATTTTTTAAAAGTAGATTCTCTTGTAAATAAAAATAAAATCAACTCTATTTTATCACAGGAAAATAATATTCTTTTAGCAAAATCTTATGAAGAAAAAAAGAATCCTGAAAAAGAGTTGTACTACCTCAAAAAATTTAAAAGTAAAGAAGCTGAAAATAATGAGATCATTAAAAAATCTTTAAAAGATATATATGATAAATATGATGTACCTTCATTTACATCTAAAATAAAACAACTAGAAGAAGCTATGAAAATAGCCGAGGACAGAGCTTTGTTTTTAAAGAAAATTAGTTTCTTTTTGGTCGCAATCATCATTTTAGGAGTCATCTATTATTTTGTTGTGAGACGAAACTATAAAAGAAGATTTGAAACAATTGTAGAAGAACTTAATTCCGCTAAGGAAAAAAGAATTAAAGAAACAGCACTTTCTAAATCAAAAGATTATAAAATAAGTGACGAGAATATTCAAAAAATATTGAAAGGGTTGGAGTTGTTTGAACTAGAAAAAATGTTTCTCCAACAAAAATGTAGCATCAATTTTTTAGCGAAAGAAATAGATACAAACGCTACGTATTTATCAAAGACTTTGCAATCGCATAAAAAGAAAAAATTTACACAATACATTACCGATTTAAGAATTGAGTATGCATTGGTTCAATTAAAAGAAAATAAAAAATTTAGAGCCTATGATATTAAATCGATCGCTTCAGAATTAGGTTTTAATACAGCGGAATCTTTTTCTAAAGCATTTAAAAAGCATACAGGAATTTATCCTTCGTTTTACATTAAAAAACTAAATTCATTAGAGAGTTAGTACTCGGATTTAACGTAAATACGACTTCCTTTCCTTTGTAAACACTGAGTTCATGCTACATTTGTATTATAGTTACCCTTAAATTATAATATATGAAAAAGGAAAGAAAAATAAAGCTTTCAAAAATGAAAATCGCAAGAATAGATTACCTAACAGCTAAAGGAGGAGGAGATTCGGATACTTGTATAACAATAGAAAAAGAATGCCCAACAAATGCATGTGAAACTGATATAAACTATAGTTGTAAAACAACCATAAATACACGCAATAGTGATTCTTTAGGTAGTATCTAATTTTCTGTATGAAAATTGAGTTTATGTTATATTCTAGTAACCCTTAAAATTATAAGATTATGAAAAAGGAAAGAAAAATGAAGCTTTCAAAACTGAAAATTGCAAAAATGAATTATTACACAGTAAAAGGAGGAGTAGCCTCAAATGCATGTGTAACAATAGAAATGGAATGTGTTACACATTTTTGTAATACTGATGTAACGGATTGTATTCCTACTACAGCAGGATCACGCAATGGCAATTCTTTAAAATAGGTAGCATTATAATTTTTTACAAATAAAAAAGCGCAACAAAATTTGTTGCGCTTTTTCAATTTTTATTGTTTACGCAGTAGCGTTAAAGTTTCTTTTTGTCCAGATCTACTCATTACAAATTGTAACGTATCCTTGTCTAATTTTTTAATTTCAACTCCAATTTCTAATTTATCTTTTGGTGTAGAATAAAGCAATCCATTTTCAATTCTGTACACACCAGTTTCTTCAAGTCCAGTAACTTTTGAAGTATACGTTTTGTCTGCTTTAAAATTAAAATAGACATTGTTATTACATCTGTTTTTTCCTGTAGATTCTATAATCCATTCAGAACAATTCCATTCTCCGACAATTTTTTCATATTGCTCAGAATTTGTACATGATATTAGTAACAATCCAAAAACAATTACAATGATTTTTTTCATAAGACCTTTTATTTTTTAGTTGGTATTTTATAGTGAATGCTTATGTGTGTGCGAACCTTTATAAAAGTTACAGGAAACAGTAGAAACTTACAGATAGTTTTTATGAACTTTTTTAAATAAAGGCTTTAGTGTTCTACAAAAAAATAAAAGCTCAACACAGATACTGTTGAGCTTTTGTAGTGAATTCATATAGTAAATACTATGATTCTTGATGAATGTATGCGTTTGCTTCTTCACTTGAATGAAATTCAGGAGTTTGGTTTTGCGTTCCTGTATCACGGTTTATTTTGTCTGTAACTGCATCTGCTTGCGCTCTTACAATTTGAGATGCATGATTCGGAATTTTAACTGATGCATCGGCAACAGGAGGTTTAATACCTTCCATCGGATTGTCTTTTCGAGCTTCTTCTCGAGTTAATACATCCAATACATCGGAAGCTGCTGCATCACGAGCTGTTAATGACGGCAAGTCAAATAAAACTTCAATGGTTTTGAGTAATGATGTATGATCTAAGGGAACTTCTCCTTTTGTTCTGTACACTGTTCCAGCTTCTATCCAAGGAGAAATTAAAATACAAGGAACTCGCACACCAAAACGATCAAACTTAAATCCGTTTTTATTTTGAGTTGTTGGACTTGGCGGAACAGCTCCTTCTGGTGGCGTAATATGATCGTAGCAACCTCCATGCTCGTCATAATTAATCACTAAAAGCGTATCTTCCCAATACTTAGATTCTCTAACTGCATTGTAAATTTCTAACATATATGCTTCTCCAGCGGCTACGTCATAGTTTGGATGCTGACTGTTTCCGTGACTTCCCCAAGATGGTTCTAAAAATGTGTAATCAGGTAATTTTCCACTATTGAGTTCTAATTTAAAATCATCAAAACTTCCCACAAAGCAATTTTCAGGAATAGGGTTATCGGCTACATCTTGACAAAAACTATAGGTATATGGTTTCTGTAATTTATCAGCAAAAATTCCCCAAGTATGATTGTGATCGGAAAGGTTTTTAAAAATACTTTTAGCACTATAGGATTTTAGTTCATCATACAAATGCCCTTCCGAAGTTGCCATGTGCATAAACGCTCTATTTGGAAGTGTTTCCGAAGGCACCGAACAATAATAATGATCGCATACAGCATATTCTTTTGCTAGATTTGATAAAATAGGCAAGAGGTCTGGCGTATACATTCCCATAATATCTTTTGGCGCTGTGCCTGGGAACTTACTAACGATCTCTATTCCAGATTTAGGTGGTGAATAATGTTTATACCAATTTTTATAGTCATCATTTTTATAATCTTTTGAGTGATCGTAATTTTTATCGTATGTTTTTTTCTCAGGTGTCGTTTTTGTTTTGCTGGTAGATTTTTTTGGTTTTAATGGTGGATCACCAAAGTATTTTTCTGCAATCTTATTTTCAAAATCACGTACAAAACCTTGATTAGGCGCAATTCCTGGTTGATACGGAGGATTTAATCCACCAAATAACTGAAAATTTGTATTCATGAATCCTTCTCCAGGATCCATTTTTGGCATATAATACGTGTATTTATTATTTGGATCAATAGGATACACTTTAATAGCATTTCCTTCATTGTCAGGATTCGTCTCATGACCTGTAAGTCCTGAGTACGGATGTCCAAGCGGCGATACATTAATATCCTTTCTATCTATGTTCTTATTCTTATAACGATCATTATATAAATAACCCAACATATGGTCAAACGATCGATTTTCGAACATCACAACAATCACATGTTTTATTTTCTTCTTTTGGGAATCTTTTTTGTTTTCGGTGGTAGCCATTTTATAGTTTTGAAGGGTTTAGATCTTCAATTTATAAGATAATGTGTTGTTATCCAAATACAACTAGTTAAAAGGGGAAACTATACGTAAGAATATATTTTCAATATTTTTATGAAATTTAAAGATGTTAGATGCGAAATGACGTTTCTTATGTTTTTTTATACCTGTAATATTGGTCATTCACAACATTTTTTTAATCGTTCACAACATTTTATTGAATGCTTTATCTTTTTCTTAATAACTAACTATTGAATAATAATCAAGACAAGAATATTTTGATAGAGTATTTAATTAGAGACGTTTATAGTTTATAAAGAACGAGGTTGTTTTTTAATACTGATACTCAAATCATTTTATCATTATTTTGATTTTTCAAAACCTGCCGAATGAACACAATAAAAGTTTTTCTGATTAAAGAAACACATCAGGAAATAATGATTTTAAAGGAATTATTAGAATCAAACTCATACAATGTAATTGGAATTGCTACCAGTTATCAAGAAGCTTTACTTTGCTATAATAGGCAATCGGTAGATATAATCATTACAGATATGTTTATAGATGGAAATCCAGATGGAATTACATTTATTGAAAATTTATTAATGTCTAACAAGAACATATGTCCATTTATATATTTAACAGGTTTTGAAAATAGACATTTATATCAAAGAGCAAAACTGACCAAACCTTTTGCTATACTACATAAACCATTCAACGAAATTGAAATACTATATAGCTTAGAAAATATCCTTGAAAAGTTGCAACAACAATCAGATGAAGTTATAAAGAAAGGTCAAAATTCTAAAGCAACTAAGAAAAGCTTATTCATTAAAAAGAAAAATGCTTTACATAGAGTGCATTTAGAAAACATTATATACATAGAAGTAGAAAATCGTTATTGTAATGTTATTACCAAAAATGAAAAGTATGTGGTACTCATTTCATTAGGTAAAATCAAAGAATTTTTAGATGCAGCAGTATTTCTGCAAATACACCGTAAATACATTATCAATAGTTTAGCCATAGAGCAAATAATTCCAAAAGATAATTTAATCATACTTAAAGGAGATTATAAGGTTACACTTGGAGTTAAGTACAAATCAATTTTAAAAAATTTACATATACTAAGGTAGTTTGTTGTAAACAAATATGTAACAATATCTATTTACAACAAGAAGTGCTTCATATACAACATAAAAACACAACACTCATTACATATTTTTTATTTCAATTCTAAGTTCGTTATAGATTTACGTAAGAAAAATAAGAAAAACAGTAAAGTTAAAGAGACTGTTTTATATAAGAAATTGAATTAATAATGAGCGAACAAAAAAATATAACCAAACTTCTACCAAGCATTACTGCAGTATGGGAAAAAACAAAAGGAGATCCAACTGTTAGGATTGCTGTCTTAGATGGACCAGTTGATTTAGAACATTATGCTTTAAAAGAAGCAAATATCACATCATTAGATAGTCCAGTAAAAAAAGAGGTGCGTTCTACTCACGGAACTTTTGTTAGCAGTTTAATTTTTGCGAATCATAACAGTGGTATTCTAGGAATTGCTCCAAATTGCTCAGGACTTGTAAAGAGTATTTATCGAGAAGATGAAAATGGAAAGCTACTCAGTAGTTCACAATCAGACATTGAACAAGGAATTCGTGTTGCTTTGGAGCAGAATGCAGATATCATAAATATTAGCGGAGGTGAAAAACTGAATGATGGAGATCACATTATTTCATCATTAGCCAATGCATTAGAATTATGTGAAAAGAAAGGAGTTTTAGTCATCGCTGCAACGGGGAATGAAGGAGGTAATAGTATACATGTACCTGCAAGTTATCCAACGGTTTTGGCTGTGGGATCGATAAAAAGTGATGGAAAACCATCTGACTTTAGTAATTGGAGTAGCGTACTATCGGAACAAGGTCTTGTAGCTCCAGGAGAAAATATTATAGGAGCAGTTCCAAGTAAAAAAAATCAAAAAGCCATTGCAAGAGGTACCAGTTTTTCTACAGCTTTAGTGAGTGGAGTAGCAGGATTACTCGCTAGTTTACAAAGACAACAAGGTCTGAAAAAAGATCTTTTAGCTATTCGCCAAATTTTATTAAGTAGCGTAATTCCGTGTGCAGTTAATGAAAAAATTAATTGTGACCGAATCATGAACGGACGCTTAAATATTAGCGGGATTATGAAAATGATGCAAAAAAGTGCTTCTACTGCAACCAAATCAAACAAATTTTTAATTCTAAATACTATAAACATGGAAAACGAACCAGAAGTAACGCCATTAGCGGCAACCAATGACCAACCTAGTGAAGTAACAGCACAAGCAGCTCCAGCAACAGTTGAAGAGACTGCGGTAACTCCTCAAGCTGTTGAAGCAAGTGTAAACCCTTCAGAAGTGGAAACATCATCTTGTGGATGTGATACTGGAGTAACTCCTTCACAAGCGAGTGGATCTTATAATCCAGCATTAAATCCAGGAGGTTATCCTACATTTAAAAATGCACAGTTGATAAATGCTATTGGACAGCCATCCTATGATTTTGGAACACGTAATAACTTAGATACTTTTACTGCATTGATGCGACAATGGTATGAGAATCTTCCACAAGTAGAAATCCCAAATAAACCATCAGAACCAGGTTCATTAGCAAAGGAATTAACTGACTCTCCACACGATCAAAAATCATTAGCAGCTTTTTTATTATATCAAGAAGCTTCAAGTTATCCTAATATATTCCTTACAAGTCAGTTAATTTGGTTATTAAATATGAATGCCTCACCCATATATTCAATTAGCCCTAAACTTGCCACTTTTAGTGATCCTATTTATTTGACAATGGCTCAATTTTTAGCAGATAATGTGGGTATTGACTATATAATGTATTCAAAGTATTTGCAGGATATTGAAAGTGGAAAGGTAAAACCTGGAGATAAGTTACCAAAAGGTTTATTTACTGAAAAGGAAGATAAAAATCAAGAAGATGTTATGCGAATGGTATTGCCAGGTTATGTTTCAGGAAAATCGAAGTTAATAAATGGCAATTATGTAACTACAGTGACGCCAGTAGCCTATGGCTTAAAAGATTGGACTTTGAAAGCATTGTTAGAGTCTATGGGGATAAAAGATCCTGAATTAAGAAAACAATTAATATCAATCTTAAATCGATTGTATGTAACTACGCTAAATAAAGGGCAATCTCCTGATGATCGAGCATTAAATTACTCATTATATAACATTTTAGAATTATCAGATATTGTTAAGAAAGCCACTGAAAACAAACTACAATTAAGCGGATACAAAGTGACACCATCAAAAGTATCGCGTCAAAACTCTATTTCACGTGAAGTGCAATTAACATTCTTTGATCCAGCTGATACTCGCAAAGCATCTACAACATATTCTATGCAAGTAGATATCAGTGGTGTAACTCCAATTATGGTTGGTGAAATTCAAGAATGGTACGCGCCAGTTAGTGTTGCTATTGCTTAACAACAAGAAATACTTAAAACATTAAATCAATATAGTGAAGTAGCATTTTATAAATCATCTGCTGTTTCCCGGGATCACTACCTTGATTTATCAGAATACTTTAATGAGTTAAGCCAAGGTCATAGCACTTATTGCTTCTCTAATTTATACGAGCTTTCAATCTCAATTAAGGTGGATCAATCTGGAATACATATTCCTATACAATCAATTATTAACTTTTTAAATTTTTAAATTATGAAATTACCAAATCAAACAAAAGCAGTAGAACGTAAAACGTATAATGCAAACGCTGTTGCAACTGGAGCAAATGCTTCTTCTTTTTTCTCAACATTAGCTAGAGTTGGAATTCCAGCTTTACAAGCAGGATTAGGAGCACTTTAATCCTAAAAAATTATGGATAGGAAAATTTTTCCTATCCATAATTCTAAACAATTTTCAGTAACAAACTAATACTTTTTATTATGAAATTACCAAACCAAACAAAGGCGGTAGAACGCAAAACATATAATGCAAATGCAGTTTCTGCTGGAGCTAATACTTCTATATTAGGAGCATTATTACCTCTTGTGGCTTCAGGAATTATTGGCGCTTTAACATAGAATATAACGCATCGACAGGAATGATTTTACTAACAAATTAATACTTTTTATTATGAAATT
>NZ_JBOEFY010000077.1:0-47035 GCF_050633145.1 Kordia sp.
TTAAACTTCTTTGAAACGTCATTGCGAGCGTTTAAACGCGTGGCAATCTGTTTCTTAGTAATTGAAGGCGTCATTTCGAGTGATTTTTCGCAATAAAATGAAGAAAAATTGTATCGAGAAATACTTTGATAACTATAGATCATTGTCACTCCTGTGAAGGCAGGAATCTATTCTTATATAAAAAATAACATATCAAGATTCAGAACTTTTCCTGTGTTTGGCAGTGAGTTCTGGATTTTTTTCTTTTGAATTAAAATTGCTTTCTAAAACAAATCGAGTCCATTTTTTTTGTCAATTTGAAAAATAAAGTTTCATGTTAAAATTTACCTATCAAGAAACTAAAGCGATAGTGTGTCAAAGAGCGCAGCAATCTAACAATCTAAGCCTTCGCTAGCGCGAATTTCTCAACTCGTGCCGTCAACCAAGCTAGATAATAGTAGTAATCTAAAAGCAAAGAAAGTTGAAAAATAAATACTTGTCAGTTCGAGCGCAGTCGAGAACACTAGAAAAACTAAAATTTCAATTGAATCTTGATAGCTTTGCTAGGTATTTTGAATTTAATAATGCTCGATTTAATATTTAATGTAAGTCGTTGGTTTTTAGATGTATGGAAAAACAATTATATTAAACTTATGCTAAGTAAGCTCATTTTAAAGTTCATTCTCTAATTTGGAATTTAAGTTAGAGGCAATTGTTTTTTTGAATTGATCTATATCATACGGTTTTAAAATAATGTCATTCATACCACATTCGAAGATTTGATTCTTTTGTTCTTCTATATCTACAGCAGTAAGTGCAATTATTGGAATAGTGGTATTAAACATTCTAATATCTTTAGTAGCTTCAATGCCATTTTTCACAGGCATATTGATATCCATTAATATTAAATCGAAGGCAAATTGCTTAACTGCGCTCACTGCTTTTTCTCCATTTTCAGCAATAGAACAAACAACTCCTTCATTTTCTAGAATACGCTTTGTAACGGTTTGATTAATACGGTTATCTTCTGCAATAAGTACTTTTTTATGTTCTAATTGTTTAAAATCTAAAATTGGAGGTATATTCTGTTCTAAAACCTCGTTAGAAATTAACACGCTTATAGTAAAAGTAAACGTACTGCCTTTTCCAAGTTCGCTTTCTACTTTAATGGTTCCGTTGGCTTGCTCTATTAATTTTTTAACAATTGGTAAGCCTAAACCAGTACCTTGATAAGCGGAAGATGACGAATCTATTTGCGCAAATTCATCAAAAATGTGATTTAATTTAGTTTTCTCAATGCCAGGTCCAGTATCTTTAATTGTAAATTTTAGCTTTGCAACATCATCTGTACGTTCTAATAGATCTATAGCAATATCAATCTTTCCTTTCTCTGTAAACTTACAAGCGTTGCCTATTAAATTCATAAGTATTTGTGACAATCTTACCGAGTTACATTTTAACAACAAAGGAACCTCTTCATGTAGCGTTATACTAATTTCATTTTGATGTTGTAGTGTTATATACTCGAATGAAGAGACTATTCTAGTCGTTAATGTTTTTAAATTAAACGTAATATCTTCATCCATGAAGTTTTTATTTTCAATTTTATTGATATTTAGTAAATCATTGACAAGAGTGAGTAAATAATTAGCTGAAAACTTTAATGATTTTAAATCTTTTTCATGCTTTTTTAAATCTTCATTTTCAAGTAGAATAGAACTTAAACCAATAACGCCGTACAATGGCGTACGTAACTCATGGCTTACTGTAGCAAAGAATTTAGTCTTTGTTTTTGCAAATTCTTCACTTTCTTTTTTAGCTATTAAATACTGTTTATTCTTAACTTTTAAATCTTTTACTAGTGCTTTTCTTCTTTTACTAGAAACATATGTTATTACTAATATTAAAACCAAAAAACCAACAGTAGCTATAGAAAGTATGAAAAAAATATTTTTTCGTTCTGCTTGTTCTACTAAAAGTTCTTTTTCTAGCTCGTTCGTCTTAATCTGATTTTTATAACGCTCTACATTTAACTTTGCATTTACGGCATCAATAATATTTTTAGCCTCACTTTCTTCTTTTCCTTCTTCGTAGACCTTAAGGATTTTATTAATTTTATAAAATTCTTTATAATCTTTTTTCAACTCCAAGGCTTCTCTGTAACCTGTGTAGCCTTCTACTAAAGCTTCAGTAAAATCAGTGTTCTCACAAAGTGCAATTGTTTTTTTAAAGTTTATTATTGCTTCATCTGCTTTGTTAAGTAATAAAAACCTTCTTCCTATATTATGAAAATGGCTTGCTTGAAAATGAGGTGGGTTTCCTAATGAATTCAAATAGAGCGCTGTCTTTTTTATATGATAATCACTATGATTAGGGTTCTTGGTTTCATTAAATGCGCGTGCTAAATTATGATGTAATACAAATAAGCGTGTTGTATCTTTTAAGCGTTCTGCAAGTTCAATACTTTCTAGATATATACTAATGGTTTTACTTCTATAGCCTTCCATGTAGTAATAAATATTTGCCAAATTGCCTTTTGACTTTAAAATAAGAGAGCTGTCATTTGTTTTTTCGGCATATTCTAATGACTTTAAAAATATTTTCTTTGCTCTTAAGCTATCTTTAACTTTAATCAGAGTATTGCCAACAATTGCTCTAGTATCGTGAATATGATTAGCATTATTACTCTTCTTTGCTAAAGCTAAACCTTTATCTGCATAAATTAATATTGGGGCGTAATTTGCTTTGAAATGTTCCTCACTCATTAACTTAATCATGGCATCTACATGTTTAGTGATCTCAGCTTTTGTAGAGTCTTTAGATATTTTAGGCAATGCGTCTAAAATAGAATTAAGATTATTTGAATTTAAGTTAGAATCTACATCTTGTGTTTGACCTTGTAAATGTAAACTGAAGCAGTATATAATTAGAATTAATATTTTTGCTAAAAATTTCATATTAATTTTAGGAGTTTGGGGTTAACAATATACATATTTTTCTGGTAAAAAACTGCCTTTCAGTGCTATAAGAAATCCTTTAAAACACCGCTTTTTAAAAATATATGTAGATGTATCGTTTTTAATAAGGTTAAGGATTCTGAATATTCTGATTTAACATTTTTCAGTAATTTATCCTCTAGTATTCTAATCTTCTAAACCCAGAAGGTGTCTGATTCGTTTTCTGCTTAAATAATCGCGAGAAATAGGAGTAATCTTCAAAGCCCAAAAGATTCGCGATTTCATTTACGGACAATTCTGGATTTAACAACAATCGTTTGGCTTCAAGAATGACTCTGTCAGTAATGACGATGGTGGCAGTTTTTTGTAACGTTTCTTTGCATACACGATTCAAATGTTTCAAGGTGATGTTTAATTTGGAAGCATAGAACGAAGGCTTCTTTTCGTGCTTATAAAATTGTTCAAGTAAGACTTCAAAGTTTCGTAGAATTGAATGAGAACGCTTGACTTGTAGTTGAGTAGGTGTAATGTAGTGACGTGATAGTTCAATGTAAATTAAATCCAATAAATTCAATGTAGCATGCTCTTTAAATAGCTCTTGAGAGGAATATTCTACTAAAACCATTTCAAAAAACGATGCAATTTTTTGTGTTTCTGTTGAGTTTAGAATTAACTCAGGTGTATTGTAGGTAGAAAAGTAAAACGGATAATCATTGATCTGTTTGTGTTGAAAATGCACATTGTAAAATTCTTTCGAATGAAATAAAATATAACCATCAATATCTTTTGATAAATTCCAGTGATGCATTTGTCCAGGTTGCAATACAAAAACGCTTCCTGCAGAAATTTCAAAGCTATTAAAATCGACTACGTGTGTTCCAGTTCCTTTGGTGAAGATTACAAGTAAATGAAAGTCGTGTCTATGCGGTTTTTCAATAAATGGATGTGTACGCAAATGTTCTTTAAAGCGATTGCAATACAAGTGTTTGCTTGTGTCTTGTTCTTTAAATTGCGAAATATTATATACTGGAAGTAATTTCATTTTCTGCAAAATGTCTTTTTTGTGCTATAAAAAGCGAAAATACAAACTTTAAAGCAAGTATCTGACTTTTAACTTTGTATTAAAATTAGAAATCATGGGAAATATGATAAAAAACATCTGTTTAGGAAGTTGCCCAAATTGTAGTAAAGGAAAGGTTTTTGAAGATAAAGGAGGTTTTTTTAAGTTAAAACTGCCTAAAATGTATAAAAATTGTACAATTTGCAGCTATAAATTTGAAAAAGAACCTGGGTATTTTTATGGTGCTATGTATGTGAGTTACATGCTTACAGTTGGAGAAGCTGTTGGTTTGTATATGTTACTTGCGTATGTTTTTCAGTTTGAAAATAATTTTCAAATCTTCTTGATGATTGCTGCGACTATGATTGGATTGTCCGTTTTTAACATGCGAATCTCAAGAATAATTTGGATGCATCTGTTTAAAACTTGATTTTCTTTCGACTAAGCTGTCATACTAATTTTTCAAGATGCGGAATTAATAGTATATTCAGCGTCCATAAAATCATAAATCTACAAACATAAATCATCATGATACCATTTCCAGAAGCAAACGAATACAATCCATATTACGAACCATATATTCAAATGTTCAAAGGAGAAAATATAGTAAACGCATTAGCAAATGGCGTAGAAGAAGTGAATAGGTTAGTAGCTTCGCTTACGGAAGAGCAATTAAGAAGTGCGTATGCTGAAGGAAAATGGACTATCAAAGAAGTGTTGCAACACATTATGGATACAGAACGTATATTCTGTAATAGAGCATTGCGTTTTGCAAGAAATGACAAAACAAATTTACCTGGTTTTGAACAAGATGATTATGTTCCTTTTTCTGGAGCTAATGAACGAGATAGTTCGGAAATGCTAATTGAGTACAATGCAATCAGGCAAGGAACAATTACCTTATTTAAAGGATTCACAGACGAAATGCTGTCAAGGATTGGTGTAGGAAGCGACAATGAAATGTCTGTTCGTGCTTTGGCATATATTGCCGCTGGTCACGAAAAACATCATGTAAACGTCATTAACGAGCGTTATATATAATACTACTCTTCCGAGAGATCATTTACAACTTTATCGTCAGGTATAATTTCTTCAATATCAATTGGAGTAGTTTTATCTACATTGGTCATTGTGTAATGTAGTTTGCTACTCACTTTTACCAAGTAAATGGTATCGCTAGTCCGTACTTCTACGGCTTCAATCGTATTGTTGTGGTGATCGTCAAATACAATAATGTCGCGATCTCTGTAGCCGCCAGGATAACGTTCTTGCAAGAGTTGAAGAATTTCTGGCGTCACTTTTTTGTAATCTATGATAGCTTTTCTCATAGGAGTAATCTTTTTAAAATTAATACTACGGTCTTAGGTAAATAAGGAGAATTATCAGCTATGTAGCTTATACTAAAAGTACAACTATTTTTTTTGAAAAGAAAAAAATAATGTCAGTTAACTGTATTTTTTATGTTAAGAATTGTAAAAATTGAAAGCTTCAATAATGGTTGCATTTGGAACAATTTTATCTAAAACTGGCTTGCCAATATCGCTTAGCAAGACAAAATTGATATTTCCATGCGAATTTTTCTTGTCGTATTTCATTAAATCAATAATAGATTCGTAATCAGAATCTTCAAATTCAACTCTTCCATACATATCTAAAATAACACATTTAATTTCAGTTAGCTTGTCAGTAGGGAAGTTTTCTTGTTTATTGGAAATATAAGTAGCTAGTACCATTCCGACTGCAATGGCCTCGCCGTGTAGCAAGGCTTCTTTAGTGTCGTGTGTTAATAAATAAGATTCAATGGCATGTCCAAGAGTATGCCCGAAGTTTAATATTTTTCGAAGTCCATTTTCCTTTGGATCTTCTGTAACAACGGTATTTTTTATTTTTACTGAATCGTAAATTAATTCATCCAAATCTTCAATAGTGAAATTTGAGAGATCAATCATTTTTTTCCAATATGCTTCGTCATAAATAAGTCCGTGTTTCAGCATTTCAGCCAAACCGCTTCGCATTTCATTAGCTGGAAGTGTATTTAAGAAAGAAGTATCAATCAATACCATTTCTGGAATATTAATCACACCAATTTGATTTTTCAATGTTCCTAAATCAACACCAGTTTTTCCACCTACAGAAGCATCTACCATTGATAATAAAGAAGTTGGAACGTTAATGTATGAAATACCACGTTTAAAAGTAGAAGCTACAAATCCACCAAGATCAGTAACAACACCGCCACCAACATTAATTAACAAGCTTTTACGGTCTGCATTCAATTCAGAAAGAACATTCCATACGCCTGTGCAAGTTTCAATATTCTTATGAATCTCTCCAGCTAAAATTTCAATAACTTCTATAGAGGTTTCCGTCTGCAAATTGCTCATAAAATATGATAAGCAATGTGCATGCGTGTGTTCATCAACCAAAATAAAAATCTTGGAATAATTAGAGTTTGCAAGATGTTCTTGAAGATTTGTATAGCAATCTGTGTTAAAATGCACTAAATAATTCGCCGCTTGGATGGAATTCATAATCTGTAAAAACTAATATTAACAGCAAAATAAAGCCTTTTTTAAACAAAAAAATAATAATTCAATAACTATATTTGTGAAAGCAATTATTTATAAATGGATCCAATTTTTAACAACACAGAGAATGCTTTTGCTTTAAAAACAGATTCTCAGCTCGATAGAGCCTATTTTTTATTTAAACTAATCTCAAACCAGCCTCTAGTAAGGATTGGAACTGCGGTAACTAACTTTGCTATTAAGGCGCATTTGCCTGTAGAAAGCTTAATTAGAGCTACCGTTTTCGATCATTTTTGTGGCGGAACGACAGAAGAAGAATGTTTGTCTGTAGTAGACAATATGTTTGAAAAAGGCGTATGCAGCGTACTTGACTATTCTGTAGAAGGAAAACAAGAAGAAGAGCAGTTTGATGCAACACTAGAAAAAATACTGAAAATTTTAAATTTTGTCAAAGAAAGACAAGCCATTCCTTTTGCGGTATTTAAGCCAACAGGTTTTGGACGAATTGATTTGTATGAAAAAGTAGGTAATAACGAAACATTGACAAGCGAAGAGCAGGCTGAATGGGAACGTGTGTTAAACCGTTATGAGACAGTTTGTAAAAAAGCATACGAAATGGACGTAGCTTTATTGATTGATGGTGAAGAAAGTTGGATGCAAGATGCAGCTGATGCAATTGTTGCAGATATGATGCGAAAGTATAATAAAGAAAAAGCGATTGTTTACAATACACTGCAAATGTATCGTTGGGATCGAATGGATTACTTAAAACAGTTACATATAGATGCAAAGGCACAAGGGTTTCATATTGGGATGAAATTGGTACGTGGAGCTTACATGGAAAAAGAAAATAAAAAAGCAGAAGATAAAGGTTATAAGTCACCAATATGTGTTTCGAAAGAAGCTACCGATGAAAATTTTGATACTGCTGTTGCGTATATGTTAGACAATTTGGATTGTATGGCTGTTTTTGCAGGAACGCATAATGAAGAGAGTTCTTATAAAGTTGCTGAAATCATGAAAAATAAAGGAGTTGCCAATGATGATGCGCGCGTTTGGTTTGGTCAATTATATGGAATGAGCGATCATATCAGTTTTAATTTAGCAAAAATTGGATATAATGTAGCAAAATACTTACCTTTTGGTCCCGTAAGAGATGTAATGCCATATTTAATTAGAAGAGCGGAAGAAAACACTTCTGTCGCAGGACAAACATCTAGAGAATTAAGTTTATTAAAACAAGAACGAAAAAGAAGAAAGATATAAAAACCATTGTACCAAAAGTTGCCAACCTAAAATAACCAGAATACAACCATGAAAACCACTATTCTACCTACTAAATTATTAATTCTGTTTATAGCTATAACTTTTTCTTGTGAAGAGAAAAAGGAGGTGAAAACTACAGAAAATGATTCAAAATTTACGCTGAACTATGAGAAATTTACCTTAGATAATGGTTTGGAAGTAGTATTGCACGAAGATCATTCAGATCCTATGGTTGCAGTTGCCACGCTTATGCATGTTGGATCAAACAGAGAAAAGCCAGGGAAAACAGGTTTTGCTCATTTTTTCGAGCACATGGCGTTTAATGATTCTGAAAATGTGCCAAGAGGTTCTAATAGAAAAGTAATTCCGGAATGGGGTGGAAGTCGTAATGGTGGGACTTGGTCTGATGGAACAATTTATTATGAAGTAGTTCCTAAAGATGCTTTTGAAAAAATATTATGGATAGATTCTGATCGTTTAGGCTACATGATTAATACTGTTACAACTGAAGCGCTAGAGCGTGAAAAACAGGTTGTAAAGAACGAAAAACGTCAAAACTATGATAATGTTCCCTATGGTTTTACATCTGAAGTCATTCGAGCAAATTTATATCCAAAAGACCATCCGTATAACTGGACAGTAATTGGTTCACTTCCTGATTTACAAGCAGCTACCTTAGAAGATGTAAAAGAGTTTTACAATATGTATTATGGCCCAAACAATGCGACTTTGGTAATTGCTGGAGATATAGATATTGAAAAGACTAAAAAAGCTGTTAAAAGGTGGTTTGGTGAAATTAAAAAAGGAAATGAAATACAAGATTTAGAACCAAAACCAGTTGCTTTAACAGAAACGAAATCTTTGTATTTTGAAGACAATTTTGCAAAGCTTCCAGAACTTCGAATGGTATTTCCAACAGTAGAGATGTATCATGAAGATCAATATGCTTTAGATATTTTGGGGGAAATATTAAGCGGAAGTAAAAAATCTCCTCTCTATCAAGAATTAGTCGTTTCAAAAAAATTAGCACCTAGAGTTACTTCTTTCAATAGTAGTAGTGAATTGGCAGGAGAGTTTACATTTATTGTGCGTGCAAATGCTGGTGTAGACTTGAATGAAGTGAAAAATGCAATTGATGCTGGATTAAAGAATTTTGAAGCAAACTTTGATGAAGCTCAGTTAGAACGTATTAAAGCATTGCAAGAGGTTCAATTGTATAGCGGCACTGAATCCGTGATGGACAAAGCGTTTGCTTTAGCTAATGGAAATGAATATGCTAATGATCCTGCGCGTATTATTAAAGATGCAGAGTTGACTAAGAAGGTAACTAAAGAAGATGTAATTCGTGTTTATAATAAATATGTTAAAGATCATCATTATGTAATGACATCATTTGTTCCTAAAGGGCAATTTGACTTGGCTATGAACGGTGCTGAAAAGGCTGAAGTGTATCAAGAAAAAATTGTACAAGGAAAAGCAAATGAGGAAGTTGGACAAGGAGCAGAAGCGAATTATGAAAAAACAGTAACAAAGCATGATCGATCTGAACCAGAATTCGGAGAGTTGCCATTGTTTAAATCTCCTGAAGTTTGGAAAAGTAAATTGGCAAATGGAATTGATGTCTATGGAATTGAAAATAACGAAGTTCCTTTAGTTTCATTTACAATTACAATTGATGGAGGTCATTATTTAGATCCGAAAGACAAAGCTGGCTTATCTTCATTATTAGGAAGATTGATGAAAGAAGGAACTGAGTTTAAAACTTCATCAGAGTTGGAAGAAGCTATTGAGTTGCTTGGAGCAAGAATCAATATTAGCACAAGAGATGAAAACATGACGGTCTCAGGAAGTTGTTTGGCTAAAAACTTTGACAAAACGATCGCATTAGTAGAAGAAATATTGTTAAAACCACGTTGGGATGAGTCTGAATATAAGCGACTTAAAAAGGAGTTGTTAACTAGTTTAAAAGGTAGAGAAGCAAATCCTAAAACGATAGCGTATCAATCATTTAGAAAATTGATTTATGGAGACGATCATATTTTAGGAATTCCCGCTATTGGAAACACAAAAACGATTTCAAATATCTCATTAAATGATTTAAAAGAATTTTATAACAAAAATATATCTGCAAGTTTGGCTAATATTCATATCGCTGGCGCAGTTAGTAAAGTTAGTGCTGTAAAATCACTTGAAAATCTTGGGAAAAATTGGGAAGCTAAAGTAGTGAATGCTCCAGTGTATACATTGCCAAAACAAGATAAAGCTGGGAAGATATATTTTATTGATTTCCCTGGTGCAAAACAATCTGTTATTTATGCTGGAAAATTGGCGTTATCAGAAGCGGATTCTATGTATAATAACTTGGAATATGCAAATCAAATACTTGGTGGAGGATCTAGTGGACGTTTATTTCAAACACTTCGTATTGAAAAAGGATATACGTACGGAGCGTATTCGTATTTACAAAACTTAAATGAAAAAGCACCTTTTGTTGTGCAGACTAGCGTAAGAGCTAATGCGACTTTACCGTCGTTAAAGATTATTAAAAATCTAGTTGATAATTATTCGAAAGATTTTAACGAACCAGAAGTAGCAATTACGAAGAATAAAATCCTGAAAAGTAGTGCGAAAGATTATGAGGAATTAAATTCTAAATTAGGAATCTTAAGACAAATTAGTAAATACGGTAAGGATTTCGATTTCCTTGAAAAAGAGCAAAAAGAGTTGGTTGATATGTCTCTCGATGATTTTCAAGATATGATTAAAACACATATTCAAGAAGAGGATATGTTTTATCTGATTGTTGGAGACAAAGAAACACAATTAAAAGAAGTGAATGCTTTTGGAAAAGGAGATGCTACGGAATTAGATATTTACGGAAATGAGCTGAAAAACTAATTATTGATTAAATTAGTTTTTCATTTTTATCGTTTTTATCAAAGCAGTGCTGTCGCAGTTGTGAATAGTTAATTCAATATCTTTATTGCGAAGAGTACCTTCAATTATATACACTTTACACGTATCGGCGTCTACTTTGGCTTTGCTTCTTGAAAAATCTACATCACCATCTCTAAGAATATTTGAAATTTCAGCTGTATCAATCTCTTTATTATCAATTAATTGACGAATTTCAGGTGAGAAACGGCGTTCTTTATTGCGAATGTTTTTTAAAGTTCGAGCGTTTGGTAAATAATCAAACTCACATTTAACTCCACGACCTTTCACGAGAAAAGCAAACATTACCAATCCAATGGCTAATCCTGCGAAATAAAATCCAAAACGTCTTAAAAGACTACTATTCATGTACTAAAAAATTAATAAATTGATATCTCTGTACGGCAAATCGAACCATTCTGCTACTGATTTGTTCGATAAAACGCCGTGGTAAAAGTACAAACCATTTTTCAATCCTTTGTCAAAACGAAGCGAATTTTCTAATCCGCCATCATCTGCAATTTTTAGTAAATATGGAGTGAAGATGTTACTAATTGATACAGAAGCAGTTCTGGAGTATCTTGCAGGAATATTTGGAACACAATAATGTATGACTCCGTGTTTTTCAAATGTTGGTTTATCGTGAGAAGTAATTTCGCTAGTTTCTACACAACCGCCCATATCGATACTTACATCAATAATAACAGCACCTTTTTTCATGTGTGAAACCATTGTTTCAGTAACTAAAATTGGGGATCTATTTTTTCCGCGAACAGCACCAATCAATACATCACAGCGCTTTAAAGCTTTTAGTAAATTTTTTGGTTGCACGGTACAGGTGTATATTGGCCTTCCTAAATTTGTTTGAATACGACGTAGTTTAGTAATAGAATTATCAAACACTTTAATATTCGCACCAAGTCCTAAAGCAGAACGTGCAGCAAATTCTCCAACAGTTCCTGCACCAAGAATTACGACTTCTGCAGGTGGAACTCCGCTAATATTTCCTAGCATTAATCCATTTCCTCTATTTACATTTGTCATAATTTCAGAAGCGATTAATACTGAGGAAGTTCCTGCAATTTCACTTAAAGATCGTACAGCAGGATAGGTTCCGTCTTCATCACGAATATATTCAAAAGCAAGTGCGGTAACGCGTTTGCTTGCAAGAGTTTCAAAATATTTTTTGGTTTGTGTTTTTATCTGTAAGGCAGAAATTAAAATTGTTTGCGGATTCAATAATTGCAATTCATCCAAAGTTGGTGGTTCAACTTTTAGGATAATAGGGCAGGAGAATACTTTTTGAGTATCATTTGTAATTTCTGCACCAGCTTCTGTATATTCTTTATCAGAGAAATTAGCTTCTTTTCCGGCACAACTTTCAATCAGCACACGGTGTCCATGCGCAACAATAGCTGCTACTGCATCTGGAGTTAAACAAACACGTTTCTCTTGATACGATGTTTCTTTTGGAATACCAATAAACAACTCTTTCTTGTGTTTTAAAATTTCAAGCGTTTCCTCTTGCGGAAGTAATTGTTGTTTGGTAAAAGGTGATAAAGACTCAGCCATGAAGCATTACGATTGGTTAAAACATGAAGTTACAAATAAAAATGAAGTTAAAAAACTACTCATTGTGTTCTTCTAACATTTCTTTTTCTTTTCGTTCGTACTCAGCAAGTTCAGCATCCATTTTTTTGAGGTCTATATTGTATACATATTTGTCAAATAATTTAATTCGAATAAAATATACAATTGGTACGATAATCATCATTATTGGGATCATCCAGTAAATTTCAACTTCATCCATGAATTTAACATCATCATTTATAGCGCTATATAGTTGAAATGAATACATGGCGATTGGAATTAAAATTACATGATACCACCAATCACGACAAGTTACAAACCATAAGATGAGTAATATTATAGGTACTATTTTTCCCATAAATATCCAAACAGCATAATCAACAGTCTGATAATGTTTAGCTTCGTAAGTAAATAAGAAAGTTTCCCAGACTTTTTCTTCTGGGAAACTTTCGTATAAATAATATATATATGGTGTTATAGCTATTAAAATAGCAATGACACTACCCTTTAGTAGGACGGATGATTTTTGTTTTATCGACTTTTTGTTCTGTTTCGTATGGATTGTCTTCATCAGCAATACTGTCTGGGTTACAAGATACAAATAATATTGTTGAAAAAGCGGCTAGTAAGTAAAAGTAAAATTTAGTTTTCATCTGATTAATTAGGTTATTTAGTTTAACGATGGTACAAACTTATTTAATAACCAGCTAGTTTTCAGAAAAATACGTATATATATTTTCTACGTACTTTTGCTAGTTTTGGGCAAAACTAGCAAAAGTCGTAGAATTTGGTATTTTTTGTATTTTTTACGTAAGTATTTTCGCGAATATACGTAATTATTTAGTTTCTATTTTATTTTTAGCTTCTTTTTCCTTTCGATCATATTCTTCTAGTTCAGCGTCAATTTTCTTTAAATCAATTCCTAGAACAAGTCTATCATATAATCTTAATCTAATTAAGTAAACAAATGGAGCAATAATCATTAATACAGTTATTACCCATACAATTTCGTTTTCATCTATAAAATCAGCCTTTTTATTTAAAACTGTGAATAATTGAAATGCATATAAAGTAATTGGTACAATTATAATATGATACCACCAATGTTTACAAGTTAAAAACCAAAATATCAATAGATACAGGGGTATTATCTTACCCGAGTATATCCATATGGCGATATTAACACTGGAAAAACCATTTTTGTCAACAGTAAAAAATGCTGTAGTCCAGCTATCACCTTCAGGTACATATAAATATAAATAAGCTAAAAAAGGTGAAATGGCTATAGAAAATATGATTAATGAATCTATAAATATTTTCTTTTTAGCCCATATCTGTCGTTTTGATATCTCCTCTTTTGACTCCTTCTTCTGTTTCGTATGGGTTGTCTTCATCAGCAATGCTATCTGGATTACAAGATACAAATAAAATTGACGATACGGCTGCTAATAAGTAAAGGTAGAATTTAGTTTTCATTTTAATTTAGATTATTTAGTTTAACGATGGGTCAAACTTATTGAATAACCAAATGTTACCTTTAAAAAAAGCATAATATATTTTCTACGTATTTTTGCTAGTTTTACCTAATATTAATGAAATACGTAGAAAATAGTATATTATTTTATTTCAATGAACTTATTATTCTTGTGTTTTTGTTAGTAAACTTTGTTGCTCCTGTTCTTTACGTTCATATTCTGCTAATTCAGCATCTATCTTTTTTAAATCTATTCCGTGAACTAATTTGTCCATGAGTTTTATTCTTATGAGATAAACAAAAGGAATTATTATCATCATGATAGGTAATAACCAATAAATCTCTACTACGTCTAAAATACTCGATTTATCATTTATAGCTCCAAATAGTTGGAATCCAAACATGAACATAGGAATTAAAATGACATGATACCACCATTTGTTGCAGGTTAAAAACCAAATAATCATTAATAACAACGGAATAGCTTTATTCATACTTGACCAAACTAATATCCGTACAGTGTCATAATTAGTTTCAGTTATTGTAAAAAAAGGCGTTTCCCATACGCTTGTACCTTTAGGTACGTACTCATACAATTGAAATAGATATGGTGTAATTGCTATTAATAATGCGACTAAAGTATTTAATACTATTTTGGACTGGAGTCTAGATTTGTTTTCACTATTCCCCAGGAATTTTGACTTTACTCTTGTCGATTTTTTCTTCTGTTTGGTATGGGTTGTCTTCGTCTGCAATGCTATCTGGGTTACAAGACACAAATGTTACTGATGCGAATACGACTGCTGCGAATAAATAATTTCTTAATTTCATTTTGTTTTAGGTTTTAGTTTTACGATGATGCAAACTTATCGACTAAAGCAATGATTTTCAGAAAATTATCATATTTTATTTTCTCCGTATTTTTATCAATTTTTCACTTTTGTATATTATAAGAATTTTCATTCAATATAGTATAAAAGTCAGTCATTTGTCAGTCTTTTCAATTATTTATAGGTTATAGTTATTCATTTTTCGGTAAAGTGCTCAATTTTTTAGGTGAATTGAGCGCAGTTTTTCATTTATTTTGTCAATTGTGACCTTAGTTATGTCTTCAGGAAGCAAATTTTCAATGTGTTCCGGCCATTCTATAAAACACCAAGCATCACTATATAAGTAATCTTCAATGCCAATATCATAGGCTTCTTCTTCATTTTCTATTCGGTAACAATCAAAATGGTATAAAATATCATTCGGTGCATGATATTCATTCACAATGGAGAATGTAGGACTGCTAGTCAACTCGTTTACACCAAGTTGTTTGGCTAACACTTTTATGAGGGTAGTTTTGCCAACGCCCATTTCTCCATGAAAAGCAATAATTTTATGCTCAGATTCCGCTAAAATAGCTTCTGCAATCTCATCAATTTGAGAAAGATTGTATTCTTTTTTCACTAGGTTTTTATTTTTGAGGCTTTCCTCAAATTTAGTAAAAATTCTGTAAATGCCTATAAAATCACTTGCTGACTCTATATTTTGAACACTATCTAGGCGATAAAACTGCAAACGGAATGATCATTTCTTCCAAAGAAACTCCACCATGTTGGTAGGTGTTTCTGTAATAACTTACATAATGATTGTAATTATTAGGATACGCGAAGAATAAGTCCGTTTTAGCAAAAATAAAAGAACTACTCATGTTGATAGCTGGTAAATGAATTGTTCTTGGATCTTTGGCTGCCAATACATCTTTTTGTTCGTATGTTAAGCTTCTTCCAGTTTTGTATCGCAGATTTAAACTTGTGTTTTTGTCTCCAACTACTTTTGATGGATGTTTTACATTAATTGTTCCGTGGTCGGTTGTAATGATCAATTTAAAACCTAAGCGTTGCGATTGTTGTATAATATCCAGCAAAGGAGAATTTTTAAACCAACTCTGCGTGAGCGATCTATACGCCTTATCATCTGAAGCTAACTCTTTTACAACATCCATTTCGGTTTTAGCGTGTGAGAGCATGTCTACGAAGTTATAAACGACAACCGTTAAGTCATTGTCTTTTTGTGATTTAAAGTTGTCTGCGAGCTTTCTACCGCCTTTTAAGCTGGTAATTTTGTGATACTCGTGCTTAATATTAAGTCCCAAGCGTTTTAATTGTGCTTTTAAGAAATCATCTTCATGCAAATTCTTTCCACCTTCATCTGTATCGTTCTTCCAGTATTCTGGATGTAACTTCTCCATGTCCGATGGCATTAAACCAGAAAAAATAGCATTTCTAGCATATTGTGTCGCAGTAGGCAAGATGCTCACAAACGGAACTTCTTTTTCTTTTTTATAATGTGTATTTACAATTGGTTCAAAAGCTTTCCATTGATCGTAACGTAAATTATCAACCACAACTAATAAGGTTGGTTGTGCCTTGCTAATTTCTGGCATGACCAATTCTCTAAATAAAGTGTGCGACATAATCGGTGCTTCTTCATTTCCAAACCAATCAGGATAATTTTTATCGATAAATTTCCCAAATTGCACATTAGCTTCATGTTTTTGCGACTCTAGAATTTCAAACATTCCAGTATCTTCAATGCTTTCTAATTGCAATTCCCAATAAATCAGTTTTTGATACAATTCAATCCATTCCTCAATTGTATTCACCATTGCCATGTCCATCGCAATCTTTCGAAACTCTTGCTGGTAATTAGAAGTTGTTTTTTCAGAAACCAAACGCGAATGGTCCAAGTTTTTCTTCAAACTCAATAAAATCTGATTCGGATTTACTGGTTTTATCAAATAATCAGCAATTTTAGAGCCAATTGCTTCTTCCATTATATATTCTTCTTCACTTTTGGTAATCATTACCACAGGAAGATTGTTTTGCTTTTCTTTTAATTCTGCCAATGTTTCAATCCCTGTCAAACCTGGCATATTTTCGTCTAGAAGCACAATGTCAAAATTGTCTTCATCAATCATTTCAATAGCTTCTGTACCACTTGTACAGGTAGTTACATTGTAGTTTTTTTTCTCTAAAAAGAGGATATGTGGCTTTAATAGGTCAATTTCGTCATCAACCCAAAGAATCTTGAATGCACTCATGTATGTCTTTATTTGTAAATTGTTAGTAAGGTATCTTGTAATGTACTTATATTTGTGCTTATTCTAAAAAAAGTATAAAAAACTACACATTGAATACTAGAAATAAGCTTAAAATCTTAAACGACCCAATTTACGGATTTATTACAATTCCCAATCCGCTCATTTTTGACTTAATTGAGCATAAATATTTTCAGCGCTTACGCAGAATTTCACAAATGGGAATGTCATACTTGGTATATCCTGGTGCGCATCACACACGTTTTCATCATGCGTTGGGTTGTATGCATTTAATGCAAAAAGCAATTCAAGTGCTTTGTTTTAAAGGCGTTGAAATTTCAGAAGAAGAAAAAGAAGCCTTGTTAATTGCGATCTTATTACACGATATTGGTCATGGACCTTTTTCGCATGCAATGGAACACAGTATCGTAAATAGCGTGCATCATGAAGAAATTTCGTTGTTGTTGATGGAGCAATTAAATGAAGAATTTAACGGAAGTTTAACGCTTGCCATCGAAATATTTAAAGGAAACTACCCAAGAAAATTCATGTATCAGTTAATTTCTGGTCAAATTGATATGGATAGAGCCGATTATTTAAAGCGCGATAGTTTTTATACTGGTGTTGCTGAAGGAAACATTAATTCAGAACGAATTATTACGATGTTAAGTGTCGTAGATGATGAATTAGTCATTGAAGAAAAAGGAATCTATTCGGTTGAAAAATTTCTGGTTGCCAGGCGTTTAATGTATTGGCAAGTATATTTGCACAAAACGAGTTTAGTCGCAGAGCAATTACTTATTAGAGTTTTAAAAAGAGCGAAAGAATTGACTTTGCAAGGCACTAACTTAAAAGCAAGTGCAGCGTTATCTTTTTTCATTCAGAATGAAATATCTATTGAAGATTTTAATTATGAAGTGTTAGATCGATTTGCCAAATTGGACGATTACGATATTGTTTCCGCTATGAAAGAATGGGTAGAAGAAGACGATTTTGTTCTGTCAAACCTTTGTAGAATGATTATTAATCGCGATTTACTTCAGATAAAAATCAAAAAGAAAAAGATTTCTAATAAAAAACTTCAAAGCGAAACTGAAACTTTGATGGAACAGTATAAAATTAGCAAAACGGAAGCAGCGTATTTTGTATTTTCGGGCGAAATTTCTAATCAAGCATACAAAACCACAAGTCAAAATATAAATATCTTACTAAAAACAGGAAAAATTCAAGATGTAGTTAAGGCTTCTGACCAATTAAATCTGAAAGCGCTTTCAAAACTGGTGACAAAATATTATATATGTTACCCAAAAGACAAACTTTAGTACTTTTTTTATACTTTTGCGGGAATGAAGTTTACAGCGACACAAATAGCAGGTATTTTAGAAGGAGATATCGTAGGTGATCCAAACACTGAAGTATCCAAACTTTCTAAAATAGAAGAAGGTGCAGAAGGTTCATTAACTTTCTTAGCAAACCCAAAATACACACAGTACATATATAGTACGCGTGCATCCATAACCATCGTAAATAAAGATTTCTCGGCAGAAGAAGAATTGTATACAACACTTATAAAAGTAGAAGACGCATACAAATCATTCTCAAAACTCTTAGAATATTACAATAAAGTAAAGCTGAATAAAGTTGGAATTGAACAGCCAGCATTTATATCAGACTCTGCTGTGTATGGAGAAGATTTATATTTTGGAGCGTTCTCATACATGGGCGACAATGTAAAAATTGGTGACTATGTAAAGGTATATCCAAACGCTTACATTGGAGATAATGTTACTATTGGAGACAATGTAATTATCTTTGCAGGAGCAAAAATATACTCGGAATCGGTTATTGGAGACAATTGTGTAATTCATAGTGGAGCTATTGTTGGCGCTGATGGATTTGGCTTTTCGCCGAATGAAAAAGGTGAATATCAAAAAGTACCACAAACAGGAAATGTAATTCTAGAAGCGAATGTAGATATTGGTGCAGGAACTACTATAGACAGAGCGACTTTAGGTTCAACAGTAATAAAAAGAGGCGTAAAGCTCGACAATCAAATTCAAATTGCTCACAATGTAGAAATTGGAGAAAACACAGTCATTGCAGCACAAACAGGAATTGCAGGTTCTACCAAAATTGGTAAAAACTGTATGATTGGTGGACAAGTTGGAATAGTAGGACATATTACTATTGGTGACAATGTAAAAATTCAAGCGCAATCTGGAATTGGAAGAAACGTAAAAGACGGGGAAACGTTGCAAGGTTCGCCAGCATTAAATTATGGAGATTACAACAAATCGTATGTATACTTCAAAAACTTGCCAAAACTTGCAAAAACAATAAATCAACTAGAAAAAAAAATAAACAACAATGAGTGAAATTATTGTTAAACAAACTACTATCGCCAAAGAAGTTTCTTTAAAAGGCGTTGGACTTCACACAGGAAAAGAAGTTACCTTAACTTTTAAACCCGCAGCAGAAAATCAGGGATACACTTTCGTAAGAGTCGATCTTGAAGGTAGCCCAGTTATTGAAGCTGATGCAAACTATGTTGTAAATACACAACGTGGAACGGTTTTAGAAAAAAGAGGCGTAAAAATTCAAACTTGTGAGCATGTACTAGCTGCATTAGTTGGTTTAGAAATCGACAATGTAAGTATAGAATTGGATGCTTCCGAACCGCCAATTATGGATGGTTCTGCGAAATTCTTTTTAGAAGCTTTGGAAAAAGCTGGTATTGTTGAACAAGACAAACCACGTGAAGAATACATTGTAAAAGATGTAATTTCGTATATAGATGAAGAAACAGGCAGCGAAATAACAATCATTCCTTCTGATGAATACCAAGTAACTACTATGGTTGACTTTGGAACGAAAGTATTGGGAACACAAAATGCTACCTTAAAGCACATTTCAGACTTTAAAAAGGACATTGCAAGCTCAAGAACATTTAGTTTCTTACATGAATTAGAAATGTTATTAGAGCACGGACTTATTAAAGGAGGCGATTTAAACAATGCAATCGTATATGTAGATAAAGAATTATCTCCAGAAACGATGGACAAGCTTAGAGTTGCTTTTGGAAAAGAAGATATTGCAGTAAAACCTAATGGAATTTTAGACAACTTAACATTGCATCATCCAAACGAAGCTGCACGTCACAAATTACTCGATGTTATAGGTGATTTAGCTTTGGTAGGAACTCGCATTCGCGGAAAAGTCATTGCTAACAAGCCTGGACACTTTGTAAACACACAATTTGCAAAAAAACTATCTAAAATAATCAAGATAGAAAAACGCAACAAAGTACCAACATACGATTTGCATCAAACTCCATTAATGGACATAAATCAAATCATGACAATGTTGCCACACAGGCCACCATTTTTACTTATAGATAAAATATTAGAATTGTCTGATAGTCATGTAGTTGGTGTAAAAAATGTAACGATGAACGAACCGTTTTTCGTAGGGCATTTCCCGGGAGCACCAGTAATGCCAGGTGTATTACAAGTAGAAGCAATGGCACAAACAGGTGGAATTCTAGTACTTAGTACAGTTCCTGATCCAGAAAATTATTTGACTTTTTTCATGAAAATTGATAAAGTAAAATTCAAACAAAAAGTAATTCCTGGAGATACTTTAATATTCAAAGCCGATTTAATTACGCCAATTCGTAGAGGAATTTGCCACATGCAAGCATACGCGTATGCAAATGGTAGGTTAGTTGCTGAAGCAGAATTAATGGCGCAAATTGCACGTAAAAAAGAAGAAGACATCGTAAAAAAATAACACTTCCAAAAAAAAGTGTATTTTGTCACAAATAAATTATACTCAAAAGAAATTTTGAACTATAATAAAGTAATAAAAATATATTGGCGAAAGTGTCAGCGTATTAAAACTCGATTATCGAGTCAAATCATACAAATAACTAAAAAGTAGTAGATGAATCAACCTTTAGCTTATGTTCATCCAGGAGCAAAAATTGCAAAAAATGTAGTTGTAGAACCTTTTACAACCATTCATAACAATGTAATTATTGGAGAAGGAACTTGGATCGGTTCAAACGTAACCATAATGGAAGGAGCACGAATTGGGAAAAACTGTAATATTTTTCCAGGTTCAGTAATCTCAGCACCACCACAAGATTTAAAATACCAAGGAGAAGATACAATTGCTGAAATAGGTGATAATACTACCATACGAGAATGTGTTACCATCAATAAAGGAACAACCGATCGTATGAAAACGAAAATTGGTAAAAATTGCCTCATTATGGCATATTGCCACGTTGCACACGATTGTATTGTAGGCGATAACTGTATTTTTTCAAACAATAGTACCTTAGCAGGTCATATTACTGTTGGAGATCATGTGATCCTTGCGGGAATGACGGCTGTACATCAATTCTGTTCCATTGGAAACCATGCGTTTGTAACTGGTGGATCGTTAGTTCGTAAAGATGTACCACCGTATGTAAAAGCGGCACGTGAACCATTATCGTATGTAGGAATCAACTCGGTTGGACTGCGTAGAAGAGGCTTTTCAACAGAAAAAATAAGAGAGATTCAAAACATTTTTAGAATCCTATACCAAAAAAATTATAACAATACGCAAGCTGCGGAAATCATAGAAGCAGAAATGGAAGCCACTACTGAGCGCGATGAAATATTACAATTCATCAAAAACTCACACAGAGGTATCATGAAAGGATATATTGCTTCAAACTAAAATTAAAATAATAATCAATGGCATCAACATCAGACATTAGAAAAGGATTGTGCATTCGTTACAACCACGATATATTTAAAATTATTGAGTTTTTACACGTAAAACCAGGTAAAGGACCTGCATTTGTACGTACAAAACTAAAAAGTGTTACTACAGGAAAAGTAATTGATAATACATTTTCTGCTGGACACAAAATTGACGATGTTCGTGTAGAAACGCACACATTCCAATATTTATATAGTGATGGTGATACGTTTCACTTCATGAATACATCTGATTACAACCAAATTACATTACAAAAATCTGCTTTAGATGCTCCAGACTTATTAAAAGAAGGAGAAAATGTAAAAATTTTGATCAATTCAGAAGATAGCTTGCCATTATCTGTAGATATGCCTGCAAGTGTTATTTTAGAAGTAACACACACAGAACCAGGTGTAAAAGGAAATACAGCAACAAATGCTACAAAACCTGCAACGGTTGAAACAGGAGCAAGAGTAAATGTTCCATTATTCATCAATGAAGGAGACAAAATTAAAATTGAGACAGAAAAAGGTTCCTACATGGAACGTATAAAAGAATAAATAAACCAAAAAGCGCAATCACTAACATTGCGCTTTTTTTGATTTAACTGCAGTATGAAATTCCCTAGAATACACACTCTCAAAGAAATAGCGGAAATCATCAACACAAATTATGTTGGTGACGATTTGTTTCCTGTGCATGGAATGAACGAAATTCATGTAGTCGAAGCTGGAGATATTGTCTTTGTCGATCATCCAAAATACTATGATAAAGCATTAGAATCGAAAGCAACAATCGTATTAATCAATAAAGAAGTTGAGTGTCCAGAAGGGAAAGCATTATTAATTTCTGATGATCCTTTTAGAGATTTCAATACACTTACAGATCATTTTAGACCTTTTGTAAGTGCGTCTGCGGCAATTTCGCCATCAGCAACCATTGGAGAACGTACGGTAATTCAGCCAAATTGTTTTATTGGAAACAATGTAACTATTGGTTCAGATTGTATGATTCATGCAAATGTGGCTATATATGACAATGCCGTAATTGGAAATAATGTAACCATTCATTCAGGAACGGTTTTAGGAGCAGATGCTTTCTATTACAAAAAACGCCCTGAAGGATTTGATAAATTACGCTCTGGCGGAAGAGTAGTCTTAGAAGATAATGTAGATTTAGGTTCGTTATGTACAATTGATAAAGGTGTTACAGGTGATACAACTATCAAACAAGGAACAAAAATAGACAATCAAGTACATGTTGGTCACGATACTGTAATTGGAGAAAAATGTTTGATTGCATCACAAACAGGAATTGCTGGTTGTGTTGTTATAGAAAATGAAGTTACTATTTGGGGACAAGTAGGAATTACAAGCGGAATCACCATAGGAGCAAAGGCAGTTATTTCGGCACAATCTGGCGTAAGCAAAAGCTTAGAAGGTGGAAAAAGCTACTTTGGAACACCAGCAGATGATTTTAGAAAAAAATACAAGGAAATTGCAGCAATTCGTCAAATTCCAGAATTGATAAAGAAAATAGAAAACTTAAACGAATAGATAGTTTTTGGGTAGAAAAAGTATTTCTTGATAAAACTCAAAAAATACTTTAGTAATACTATAGAAAAAACTATTTTTGTTCAGCCAAAAAACAAATATCAAAATGAGCGTTTTAGTAAACAAAGATTCAAAAATAATTGTTCAAGGATTTACAGGAAGTGAAGGAACATTTCATGCAGGTCAAATGATTGAGTACGGAACTAACGTAGTTGGTGGTGTAACTCCAGGAAAAGGTGGACAAACTCACTTAGATAAACCAGTTTTTAATACAGTAACAGAAGCTGTTGAAAAAGTTGGAGCAGATACTACAATCATCTTTGTACCGCCAGCATTTGCTGCCGATGCAATTATGGAAGCTGCTGATGCAGGAATAAAAGTAATCATCACTATTACAGAAGGAATTCCTGTAGGAGACATGACTAAAGTTGCTGCTTATATTAGTAACAAAGACTGTCGCTTAGTTGGTCCTAACTGTCCAGGTGTAATTACGCCAGGAGAAGCAAAAGTTGGAATTATGCCAGGATTTGTTTTTAAAGAAGGGAATGTAGGAATTGTTTCTAAATCAGGAACATTAACATATGAAGCTGCGGATCAAGTAGTAAAACAAGGATTAGGAATTACAACTGCAATTGGTATTGGTGGAGATCCAATTATTGGAACTACAACAAAAGAAGCTGTTGAGTTATTAATCAATGATTCAGAAACTGAATGTGTAGTAATGATCGGTGAAATTGGTGGACAATTAGAGGCAGATGCAGCTAAATGGTACAAAGAAAGCGGAAGTAAAAAACCAGTTGTAGGGTTCATCGCAGGAGAAACAGCACCTGCAGGACGTACAATGGGACATGCAGGAGCAATTGTTGGTGGAGCAGATGATACTGCAGAAGCTAAGAAAAGAATTATGCGCGAATGTGGAATTCACGTAGTAGATTCTCCAGCTGAAATTGGAAAGAAAGTAGCAGAAGTGATGGCATAACAATCACTTTTAAAATATATAAAGCGCATTATCGTATTGGTAATGCGCTTTTTTAGTTCATAATTATAATCAATCACTTATTGATTTTCTCCAAAACAATCAGGATTGCCAACATGATTACTTCCTCCAGTAATAACCTCTTGATTTTCGATTTGATACTTTTCTAAATTTTGTAACATAATGATTTTTTTAAAATTAATATGTCTAAAGGTATCTCATAAAAACCTAAAATTAATTGTCATTAAGCTAGCTAACAACCTAAATTGTTTAAAATAGGACGATAATAGATTTCTAATATTGATAAGTAAAAATGCTTAATTAGTTACATGGTTTGCTATAAAAACATCACTTTAAAAACACAAATGGTATGTGTTGTCACAATCTTGTTATTGAACTACAGTATTGAATATAATGATCTTTATATCATT
The DNA here is from genome assembly GCF_050633145.1 of Kordia sp. GTDB lineage: Bacteria > Bacteroidota > Bacteroidia > Flavobacteriales > Flavobacteriaceae > Kordia. Next base: position 24,586 of record NZ_JBOEFY010000077.1, read on the forward strand.
TAGTTGCGTTTGTTTTTGTTGCTTATGATTTATGAATCTGAAGAGTGATTTCTTTTAAAATCGTTTTAGGATATGTAGCTTAGATTCGAAAATTAACTCTAAATACGTTAACCATGAAAAAAAGAAATTTAACAAATTTATCATTGAACAAAAAGTCAATTTCGAACTTAGGGCGCCAGAATGGTGTAAAAGGAGGAATGAGAACAATTTCTTGTCAACCATTTGGAATTTGTGGAATTGAAACAGATGATTGTGGAACACAAAACAATTGCGGAACTAACAATTGTGGAACTCAAATTGGTTGTAGTCCAACTGATGGTTGTCCGCCAAGTATTTCTTGTGAGCCAATAGGTATTTGTTAATACATTAATTATCATGAAAAAAAGTGAAAAGTGAACTTCGGTTCACTTTTTTTGTCTCTACACACTACATGTTCGAATTTCTTTCAATATTGTTAAGTAAAAAACTATTAAAAAATAAACATACTGTTCTATTCGAAAAAAATAACGTTTTCTGACTTGATCTGCTACACAACAATAAACCAAAATGTTGAAAAATGTAATATATTGTGATACGCTATATTAGAACACAATATTGCTGGTTTCTGTAATGTAAATTAATCAAAAAATGAAAATGAAAAAAATTAACCTGCTGCTGTTAATTACAAGTACACTTGTAATTTTTAGTTGTAAAAAAACGAATGATACTGTTGAAGTCAATCAACAAAAAGATGCGAATGGTTTTTCGTATGAAACTGTATCAAATGATCCAACAGGATTGCGACTGTATACTTTAGAAAATGGTTTGAAAGTATACCTAAGTAAGAACACAGATGAGCCTAAAATACAAACCTATATTGCGGTGCGTGCGGGTTCTAACTACGATCCGAAAGAATCTACAGGATTAGCTCACTACTTAGAGCACATGCTTTTTAAAGGAACAGACGAGATTGGAACACAAGACTGGGAAAAAGAAAAAGCAGAAATAGAAAAAATATCCGCTTTATACGAACAACATAGAGCAGAAAAAGATCCAGAAAAAAAGAAAGTCTTATATCGAAAGATTGATAGCGTTTCTCTAGTTGCTTCAAACTATAGCATTGCCAATGAATATGATAAAATGACAAGTTCATTAGGAACAACAGGTTCCAACGCACATACTTGGTTTGAAGAAACGATTTACAAAGGAAAAATTCCTTCTAATGAATTAGACAAATGGTTAGACTTAGAAAGTGAACGTTTTAGTCAGCTGGTTTTACGTTTGTTTCACACAGAATTAGAAGCTGTATTCGAAGAATTTAATAGAACACAAGATAACGACTACAGAAAAGGATACTATGCCTTGATGGATGCTCTATTTCCAAATCATCCGTATGGACAGCAACGTACTATCGGAACTGCAGAACACTTAAAAAACCCTTCACTAGTTGATATTAACAATTATTTTGACAAATACTATGTACCAAACAATATGGCAATTGTTTTAGTGGGTGATTTAGATTTTGAGAAAACTATTGAGAAAGTGAACAATACTTTTGGTAAAATGGAGAAAAAGGAAGTGTCACATCCTACATTACCTAAAGAAGAACCTATTACAGCTCCAATAGAAAGAGAAGTTTTTGGACCAACTGCTGAAAATGTTTTTATTGGTTTTCGTTCAGGCGGAATTAACTCGAAAGATGAAGTATTATTGACATTAATAGATATGATCTTAGCGAATGGAGAAGCTGGTTTAATTGACTTAAATTTAAATCAAGAACAATTAGTACAATATGCAGGAGGTTCTGCAACATTTTTAAATGATTATGGATATCAAATGCTTAGAGGATTTCCAAAAGCTGGTCAATCGTTAGACGAAGTAAAAAATCTGATTTTAGATCAAATTGAAAAGTTAAAAAAAGGAGAGTTTGATGAATGGATGATTGAAGCAGTTGTAAACGATTTAAAACTACGACAAACTGAAGACTATGAAAGTAGCACAAATGTAGCACAAGCCTATTACAGCGCGTTTATTCATAGAGAAAATTGGGATAAAAAAGTGAAGTTTTTAAATGAAATGAAAAAAGTCACTAAGCAAGAATTAGTTGATTTTGCTAACAAATTTTACAAAGACAATTATGTAATTACCTATAAGCGTAAAGGAACAGATGCTAATGTTGTAAAAGTTGAAAACCCAGGAATAACACCTGTAAACCTTAATAAAGATAAAAGTTCTCCGTATCTACAAGCATTTAATTCGAGAAAATCTGACCCAATAGAGCCAGTATTTCCAGACCTTAAATCAAAAATAAAAGAAACACAACTAACCAATGGTATTAAGGTTTCTTATATTGAAAATGAGCAAAACGATTTATTCGAACTCAATGTTATTTTTGACATGGGAAAAGATCATAATAAAAAACTTGCTTTGGGGGTTCGTTATATGGAATATTTAGGAACAAATAAATACACCGCAGAAGAATTAAAGAAGGAGTTTTATAAATTAGGAATCAATTATTATGTAAGTACAGGAGCTAAGAGATCGTATGTTGGATTGAACGGTTTAAAGGAAAACTTACCTAAAGGTTTAGAGTTGTTGTCTCACTTATGGAATAATGCCATACCAAACCAAGAAGCCTACGATAAATATGTGGCAAAAATCATCAAAACAAGACAAGACAACAAAGTTCGTGAAAGCACTATTTTAAATACAGGTTTGCGAAACTTTGCTAAATATGGTGAAAACTCACGTTTACGTAATATATACAGTAGAAGCGAGTTACTAGATATGAATCCGCAAGAATTGGTAGACTTAGTAAAGGATCTTAAGAATTATGAGCAGCGTATTTTCTATTATGGAAAAGATGTGGGGAAAGCGATAACAGCGCTAAATCAACACCATAAAGTAGCAGATGAATTAAAACCATATCAAGAAGCGACAGCATATGTAGAGCAAGAAACTGGAGGAAATGTATTCTTTGTTGATTATGATATGGTACAGGCTAAAATGTCACTCTTAGCAAAAGGAAACACTTTCAAAACAGAAAACATGGCGGCTTCAAACTTATTCAATTCATATTTTGGAGATATTGTATTTCAGGATATAAGAGAATCAAAGTCATTAGCATATTCCACGTATGCATTTTATGCTGATGCTTCAGAAAAAGGAAAATCGAACTATTTAATGGCATTTATTGGAACACAAGCCAATAAGATGCCGCAAGCTGTTGATGCTATGATGGCGTTAATGAATGATATGCCAGAAGCAGAAGAGCAATTCAACACTGCTAAAGAATCAATTTTAAAACAAATGGCAGCCGATCGTATTACCAAGTCGAATATATTTTGGACTCATGAAAACTTTAAAGAAAAAGGAATTGAAATGAGTGATATAAAAGAAGAGTATAACGCTATTAAAAATATGACGTTGGCTGATTTAAAAACATTCTTTAATGAAAATGTAAAAGGAGAAGAATTCAATGTTATGGTTATAGGAAACAAAAAGGACATTGATATGAAGGCTTTATCTAAGCTTGGGGAAATTCAAGAAATGGATGTCGATTATCTTTTCAACTACGAAAAAGCAAAGGAGATCAAACAATAAGAAAATTATATGCAACAAAAAAGCGCTTCATTCGAAGCGCTTTTTTTATAGTTGTAAATTGGATAAAAAATTACCCTTTCACTTTAGTTCTCATGTTTTCATTTAAAAATGTAATCATAGAATTATAAAAATCGAAACGATTCTCTTGGTTTCTAAATCCGTGACCTTCGTTCTTTTTTAACATATATTCTACAGTAACTCCATTCTTTTTCAATGCTTCAACCATTTGGTCAGATTCTGCTTGTACTACACGCGGATCATTTGCTCCTTGTGCAACAAATAATGGTGTTTTAATCTTGTCAACATGAAAAACAGGACTGTTAGCTTTCATCATAATACTATCTTTCGTATTCGGATCTCCAACCATTTCATATAACATTTTCTTATATGGTTCCCAATATGGAGGAATTGTTTCCATAAATGTAAATAAGTTTGAAACACCTACATAATCAACAGCTGCTGCATACAAGTCTGGCGTATTCGTAATTCCTGCTAAAGTAGCATAACCACCATAACTTCCACCATAAATAGCAACACGATCTTTATCCGCAATACCTTCCTTAATCAACCATTTTACGCCATCAGTAATATCGTTTTGCATTTCTTGTCCCCATTTCTTAAACGAACTTTCCATAAACTTCTTCCCATATCCTGTAGAACCTCTAAAATTCATTTGCAATACAGCAAAACCTCTATTGGCTAAAAACTGTACTTCTGGGTTGAATCCCCAATTATCACGAGCCCAAGGTCCACCATGCGGATTTACAACAACTGGCAAGTTTTCTGCTTTTACACCAACTGGCAATGTTAAATATCCATGAATTGTCAAACCATCTCTAGAAGTGTAGGTGATAGGTTTCATATTTGCCATGTGTTCAGAATTGATCCATGGACTTAAATTAGCCAATTCTTTTAGGCTTTCTTTCTTCACATCATAAAAATAATATATTCCTCTTGTCTTATCATTTCCAGCATAAATTAAAAACTTATCTTCATCTTTATTGCTTGATGTAATATAATATTCGTTGTCTGCACCTAATTTATCTTCAAGCATTTTAAAAAAGTTTTCAGCATCTTTATCTAAAAATTTTCTATTCAATTTTGCTTTGGTATAGCTAATAAATGTAGGTACTTTTCTTTTAGAAGAATAAGATATTCCGCTTACATCAACTTCTGTATCCATAAAAATCTCTTCAACTTCTTTGTTTTCTTTTAAATCGTACTTAACAATCGCAGCTTTATCTCTTCCTAAGTTTGAAGCAGCATATACAATATCACCATTATCAAAATCAAAATATTGAATAGCTAATGTTTGCTTAAAATTAGTAGTCATTACTTCTTTAAAAGGTTCCTCTTCTGTAGTACGGTATAAAATAGTCGTATCAACACCATTTGTCTTCGTAGCTACACGTAATTTCCCGTCATGGTCAGTGTCCCAACCTGTAATATTTCCTGGGTTTTCGTAAAGTATTGTCAATTCTCCAGTATTAATATTCAAGCGATACGGATCATATACTTGCGGAATTCTCTTATTTAATCCAATAATCATTTCATCTTGATTATCTTCAAGTGCATCAATTATTTCACAACGTACGCCATCAAAAGGAGTCAAATCTTTTTCGTTACTTCCATCTTTATTTACAGCAAAAACATGAAAATTTTCATTTCCGCCTTTATCTCTTGCATATACTAAACGGTCGTCACTAGCCCAGAAATATCCAGCAAGATCACGATCTTCTACGCTAGTAACTCTAGTCGTTTCGTCGCCATCAATCTTTTGTACATGAATATTCATTCGATCCTTGTAAGGAGCTAAGTAAGCAAGGTATTCACCATTTGGAGATAAACGGTATGATGTTTTTTCAGAATTCTTAAAGAAATCTTCAACTGAAATTTTTGGTGGTGGCTTCAATTCTGTAAGCTCAGGTTGTTTTTTGGCTTCCTCTTTACATGCTATAAAAAGCAGTACTAAGGAAAAAAGCAGTAGTTTTCTCATGATATTGTTTTTTGTATGATATCCCTGTAAGACTGTGAAACTAGAATTTTGTTACACTATTTAACATAATTTTTTTAGAAATTATCTTCAACTTCATCTTTATTTTGATAAATTTATAAACTATTACATGCGAACTCATTATATCAGAAACCCTTTATTATTTTCTGAATAATCCTAAAACTTGCTATTGAAAACCTAACTATTCTAACTATATTTGAACTAAATAAATTCAACCATTATTACGTATGAAATTACTAGAAGGCAAAACAGCCATCATAACAGGCGCGAGTAGAGGAATAGGAAAAGGAATAGCGCAAGTATTTGCAGCTCATGGAGCAAATGTTGCTTTTACATACAGTTCATCTGTAGAAGCTGCCAACGAATTAGAAAAAGAATTAAACGGATTAGGCATAAAAGCAAAAGGATATAAGAGTAATGCAGCAAATTATCAAGAGTCACAAGACTTGGCTGCAGAAGTATTAAAAGAGTTTGGCTCGATTGATGTATTGATTAATAATGCAGGAATCACGAAAGACAATTTATTAATGCGTATTTCAGAAGAAGATTTTGACAAAGTAATCGAAGTCAACTTAAAATCTGTCTTCAATATGACCAAAGCAGTTCAACGTACAATGTTGAAACAACGTAAAGGTTCTATCATTAATATGAGTTCTGTTGTTGGAGTTAAAGGAAATGCTGGACAAACAAATTATGCAGCTTCCAAAGCAGGAATTATCGGATTCTCTAAATCAGTAGCATTAGAATTAGGTTCTAGAAACATTCGTAGCAACGTAATTGCACCAGGTTTTATAGAAACTGAAATGACAGGTAAATTGCCAGAAGATGTCGTAAAAGGATGGAGAGATGCAATTCCGTTAAAAAGAGGAGGAACACCTGAAGATGTAGCAAATACATGTGTTTTCCTTGCTAGTGATATGTCAGCGTACATTACTGGGCAAGTGCTCAACGTTGACGGTGGAATGTTAACTTAAACCACAATAATAATAAATATGAAGAAAGCACTTTTTTTAATGACAGTATTTTTTCTTTCGTTCAATGCAGTACAAGCACAAGACTGGGAGAAGTATAAAGCAGAAGACTTAGGATTTGTAGCACATTTTCCTAGTGAACCCAAAAGAACTGTTCAAAAAATTGATACGGCTGTTGGTGAACTAGACATGCACATGATTATGTATACACCAGCTTCTGGTGATGACAATGCTGTGTATTCTGTAATTCGCTCAGACTATCCTAAAGAACAATTCAAAAATGCAGACGAAGAATACAACAATACTGTATTAGATGGTGCTGTTAAAGGAGCGGTTTCAAATGTAAAAGGATTTTTAAATTTTGACCATCCAGTCAAATTCAACGGATATCCAGGAAGAAGCATCAAAATTCAAATGGAAAAAGGATTTATATACATAAATGCGTATCTAGTAGAAAATTCTATGTTTATCACACAAGTAATTTGTACGGCAGACAAGGATCATAATGATAGCATTTTCCGCTTCTTAAAATCTTTTGAACTCATAAAAACAAAATAAACTATTGCAAACAACAACGATAGTATACATCTGTATAGCAGCTATAATATCAGCACTTGTTGCGATATTTCATTATTACTATAAAACGAAAAAACGCACTAAAAAATTAGTGCTTTTTTCGTTTTTACGATTTTTAAGTGTATTTGCCCTATTGCTCTTAATTATCAATCCAAAATTTAAACAAAAAAGCTATTACACCGAAAAACCAGTATTGACTATTGCAGTTGATAATTCTTCTTCGGTAGCAGAATTGGGTTACGATACTAAAGTAACTTCTATTTTAGCAGCATTAAAAAACTCGAAAGAACTTCAAGATAAATTTGAAATTGATACGTATACTTTTTCAAATGAATTGAAAGAAAACGATTCCGTAAACTTTACAGGATCACAAACAAATATTAGCAAAGCGTTAAAAGACATCAATAAACTCTACAAAGATGCTATTGCGCCTACCATTTTAATTACTGATGGAAATCAAACTTATGGAAACGATTATCAGTTTCTATCCTCAAAAATAAAACAACCTATATTTCCTGTCGTAGCAGGAGATACTACAACATTTGTCGATTTAAAAATCGATCAACTAAACGCAAACAAATACGCGTATTTGAAAAATAAATTTCCTGTAGAAGTCATTGCAACATATACTGGAAACGAAACGGTTCAAACAAATTTAATACTCACTGCCGATGGAAAACGTTTGGCGAGTAAAGCATTGACATTTTCACCTACAGACAATTCCAAAGTAGTAAATTTAAATGTGTCTGCTACAAAAATTGGTGTACAAACATTACGTGCTACGTTGACACCTTTAAATTTAGAAAAAAATACACAAAATAATTCACGCTATTTTGCTGTAGAAGTCATTGACCAAAAAGTGAAAATTGCATTGGTTTCAGACATTATCCATCCGGATTTAGGAGCCTTAAAGAAAAGCTTAGAAAGTAACGAACTACGCGGCGTAGATATTTTAAAACCCAATGAAGCTTCAAGCGTACTGAATGATTATCAGTTAGTTATTCTCTATCAGCCAAATAGAAAATTTCAGGAAGTATACCAAAACATTAAACGTTTAGAGAAAAATACACTTACAATTACAGGAACACAAACCGACTGGAATTTCTTAAACGATATTCAAACGAGTTTCCGAAAAGATGACTTGCAAGAAACAGAAGAAGTGCAAGGGCAGTTAAATTCAAACTACACAAATTTCTTGATTGATGCTATTGACTTTTCAGACTATCCGCCATTAGAAAATGCATTTGGAGAAGTAGAATTCAATGTGGCGCACGAAATCATTTTATCGCAAGTAATATCTGGTGTTTCTACAAATTCAGCATTATTGGCAACGTATACGGACGATAATAAACGTGCAGCAATCTTAGCTGGAGAAAACATTTGGAAATGGCGTGCAAACAGTTTCTTGGCGCAAGAAAACTTTATTGAATTTGATACGTTTCTTGGGAAATTGGTACAATACCTAGCGTCTAACAAAAAACGCGAACGCTTAACGGTTGGTTACGAATCATTCTACTATGGAAATCGTGAAATTCAACTCACGGCGCAATACTTCAATCCATCTTATGAATTTGATGCAAATGCAAACCTAACTGCAATCGTCAAAAACAAAGATACAGACGAAACTACAACGTATCCGATGTTGTTAAACGCAGGTTTCTACACAGTCGATTTAAACAATTTACCGCCAGCATCCTATAACTTCACTGTACGAGCAGAAGGAAAGAATATCAGTAAATCGGGAAGTTTCAAAATTCTTGAATTCGATATTGAAAAACAATTCTTAAACGCAGATACACAACGATTACAGGCTATTGCTGCTAAAACCAATGGTAAAACATTTCATATCAATGACAATTCGCAAAATATAATTTCTGAATTAATTAACGATCAACGTTTCAAAACCATTGAGAAAAGTAATGAAAAGGTCGTATCTTTGATAGATTGGAAATATTTACTTGCAATAATAGCAGTTTTCCTTGCCTTAGAATGGTTTTTAAGAAAATATTACGGTCTAATATAACCAACAACTCATTTCATGAAAAAAACAATACTTTTCATCGCATTACTATTCAATGTAATAATTTCTTCTGCCCAATTAGCTAATTATTATGAAGATGTCTATGTAAATGATTCAGGAGGAATAGATATGGCAAGCGCATACTATGCGTATGATGGAGCTTCTTTTTATTATGACATAAGCATGCGAATGGATGCATTGCTAGTTATGTATGAAAATACAGGAAATACTTATTATTTAGACCGTTTTTTATGGAATGCAAATAGAACACTCAATAGACGTGACGATAATAGAAATGGCATCATTCCTATTCCTGATGCTACATCTGTTGAGTATGACCCAATTGATCCGTATGATGGAACTACGTTGAATAAAGTATGGTCAACTAGATATTATAATAAAGGCTGTCCAAGATACGAAGGTTTTGGTGGAGACGACGATTGGCATAAAAACACACATGCACCTACAAGACAATATACAAGTTGTCCTGAATGTAAAGACGTTCCGCATCTAATTGGAAATGCTAATATTATTTATGCTTTTACAAAGTTTTACAATATTATAAAAGATGCTGACACAGCTATTCAAGACACTAATTTTAATCATTTTGGACAATCAGAAAATTTGTCCTATACATATTTACAAATAGCAGATGATTTATTAGATGCATCTGAAGCAACTTATACGTATTTCAACACTTTTTGGGAAACTGCTTTGGGTGCTGGCGGAAACACCATAGGTTATTATAGAGAACATAATGGAGCAAATGCTTTTCTAGCATTTAAAGGTGCTAGACTTCCTATGAATATGCAAGCGAGTATGGGACGAGCATTTGTACAATTATATGAGGCTACTGACAATTCCGAATATTTAGATAAAGCAAAGCTATTAGCAGATTATATAAAAGAATATACTAAAGTAGTTGCAGATGCTAAACAATGGACATATTGGGGATATGTAGATCCGACACCTACTGCATCATTGCCAACGGGAATAACTGACCCTGAGCATCCAGATATTGCAAGAGACGGAGATCCATTAAGAGAAGATATCTCGCATGCTGCTTTAACTGCTGCATTTGCTTATGAGTGTGTAGAATATAATATTGCAAGTACCTTTACAGCTACGGATATACAACAATACGCCAATACTTTTCTAAATGATATATTTATAGATATATTAGAACTTGATGATGGTGTAGACAATGGATATACAGTAAATAATACATGGAATTTTAAAGACAATACCAATACTCATCCATATGATTCAGGATTGCCTCTTACAGAAGCTCCAAATGGTTATTTATATGATTATTGGATGTTGTATGCAAGTGTAGATGCTAGAATTCATCAAATGCTTACTGATTTCAATACTACAAATTATTATCCAACACTAAATTCTATAGATAACTTCTCAAGAAACTTACGAAGAGGATTAACTATTGCATTTTTACATAAAACACAACAATTATTTGCACCAATAGCATCTGAACACAAATATGCTACAGATATAAATTGGTCTGGTGTAGATAGTGGAAATTTTTATGACGATCCTACTGAAGAATTTGTGTATGCAAATAACAAAGAAGGAACCATTAGAATTGGAACAATTACTTCTGATAATAAAATAAAGGATGACATAATTACCCCATTTTCTCATGTAAGTAGTTTTGATTGGGGAAATTTAGCTGCAGGAGATTTTTATGGTGATGAAAAGGATGAAATAGTGATTGTCTCTAATGAAGTTGGAAAAAATGGTTATTACATATACAGTATTTCAGCAGGAAATATTGTCCAAGATACTGAAGCTATAGGTTGGGGGGCAGCATCAGACTGGGTTGGAGCAGCAGCAGGTAATTTTGACAATACAGATAGAGAAGATTTTGTGTTAGCAAGAAATTATAACCAGGAAATACGATTATTTACACATGATGCTACTGGTGCTAGAACAGCACGGTCTACTATTTCACTAAAAGCATTACTTGAAATACCAGCAAATGCTACAATAACAGGAATTGCTTCTGGAAATGTGATTGACAATATACTAGGAGATGAATTGGTAGTATTAGTAAATTCTCCAGACTATTTAACCAATGGATATTACGTACTGTCATTAAACACAAGTACATATCAGTTTGAAGTCAAATCACAAAATACAGGTTGGGGAACAGGTCATGATTGGCAAGCACTGACTGTTGGTGACTATGATGGTGATGGAAAAGACAATATTATCATGCATGGTAACTATGAATCAAAATATAAAGTGTATCATGTGAACGAAAGTGGAAGTACCTATACTATTGGAGCATTGGGATCAGAAACATTCCACAAAAAACAGATAGAAGGAAATATTTTAGGAAGTGGTAACTTTAATGCTGAAACAAATAACGACGAACTTATCGCGTTAAGAAATACAGATGGAGGGATCATTGTATATACATTTAATGATAGATCATTTATAGCTTCTAGAGCTACCAATTCATCTGATAATACTGGTCAATTTGTACAGAATCAATCAACTACAATAAATGATATTAAAATATATCCAAACCCAACAAAAGGAATTCTAACGATTAATGTAACAAATGACATATCTAACATACATATCAATAATTTACTAGGAGAATCTATAAAAACAAACATAAAAAAGAATACAATAGATATATCGTCACTCTCAAAAGGTATCTATATACTAACTATAGAATTAACAAACGGAAATATAATCACTAAAAAAATAATCAAAAACTAATAAAAATGGACAAATTACCTAAAATTGGAATACCAATATTAATCATTGTAATTATAGCAATTGTACTAATTGCAAAATCGGCAGTAACCATAAACTCTGGAGAAGCAGGCGTTTTATACAAACAATTTTCTGGCGGAGTTGACCTCGAAAACACTTATGGAGAAGGATTTCATGTAGTAGCACCTTGGAATAGTATGATTAAATATGAATTAAGAGATCAAACAGTTCAAGAACAATTACCAGCGTTATTATCAGTAGATGGTTTACCTGTTGAAGTAGATTTAACAATTCAGTACAAACCTAGCCAAGAAAACTTAGGTAAATTACACCAAACAGTAGGTTTAGACTATTACTCAAGAAAAGTAAGACCAGCTATTAACTCGGTAGCAAGAAGTATTATTGGACAATATACTGCGGAAGAATTGTATTCATCTAAAAAGAATTCAATTCAGAAAGAAATTGAAGAGCAAACTAAAAAAGACTTAGAGAAAGTATATATTGACTTACTAAAAGTTTTAGTTGAAAAGATTGAATTACCAAAAAAGATTACTGCAGCAATTGAAGACAAGAAAACAAAAGAGCAGGAATTAGAAAAATATAAGTACTTATTACAAACTGCCGAAAAAGAAGCTGAAAGACAACGTGTAGAAGCGGAAGGTAAAGCAGCAGCAAACAAAATTTTAAGTGCTTCGTTAACAGACAAGATTCTTCAAGAAAAAGGAATTGAAGCTACTATAAAATTATCGGAGTCTCCAAACTCTAAAGTAATTGTTATTGGTTCTGGACAAGGAGGAATGCCTTTAATCTTAGGAAATCAATAAAATAGAAAACAAAATAACACATAAAATAAAAGGGAAACTGGCTTAAAGTTTCCCTTTTTTTATTCTGAGTAATTCTAGGTAAGGAGGACGCTTTAATTTCATTTAGCTATCCTGTATTTTAATATCATTATAATCTAACAATCTAAAAATCTAAGAAAGTCTAACAGCAATCTATTTATCAGAGCTTAATCGTTTGCTAAAATCAGTATCACTATCTTTTTTCAAAACAGAAGCTTGTCCTTTCCAATCGTCACGTTCTATACGTCCTGGGAAGAACGAAATTAACTCCGTAACTGTTTGCATATCTTCTGAAGAAAACTTGCTTATTTGATCAAATGTATAAATTCCGATCGTATTCAATTTATTCTCAATAAAAGGGCCAACGCCTTTAATTCGTTTCAAATCATCTTTCTCTGAAGCATCTGCAACTCCAAAGCTCTCAAAATTTAAAGGAGAATTCTCAATAGCTGCACCTTCTGTAGCACCTAAGTCATCAGTGGCATCAACAGCTCTTCCTGAACGTTCGCGTGTTTTTACAGCACGTACACCTTTAGATGGGGCATAACTTGTATTAATAAATTCTTCTTTGTTTTTCTTTTTCTGTTCAGCGAGTAACTTCTCATATTTACGTTTAGAGCTACGTTTCGAAAAAATCCAGCCAATCAAAAAACAACCAAATCCTATCAAGAATACTACAAAATATTCCCAAGTAGATGTAGGTGTGAGGTTTTGTAAAAATAAAAGTGGCATATAATCAATTAGTTGTGTTAGTTATGTTTAGTTAGTCTTGTGTTATATTAATTTCAATGCGTCTATTCAATCGTTGTCCTTCTTTGGTATTTGGGGCAATTGGTTCGGTTTCACCTTTAGAAGAAATAGTCAATTTACTAGCATCAATTCCTTGAGAAACAAAATAGTGCATCACACTTTTAGCGCGTTCTTTTCCATACCACATATTATCTTCTGCATCGCCACTACTATCAGTATGACCAATAATTTCAACTGTTTTTGAAGGATGTTTTGCTAAATAACTTTTCAATTCAATAGCATATGCATTCAAGGTATTATCTGGTTTAAATGTTTTTGAGCCAAAACCAGCGTATAAAATCTTAGAAGCAATACTCTCATCAATAGCATTTATGCGCTCTTCAGACATTTCTTGATATTCATACGCAAAGCCTTTATCATATTGATTATTCGTTACAAACTTAATGTCTTCTTGTTTGGTCTGAAATACAACGCGATCTACATTAATTCCAAAACTGGCTAACTTTTTCTTTACAACCTCGTTTCGAGAAAGTGCAATAGCACCATTTTCATCTTTACTAAAAAATGAAGTAACAATCAATTCTTCTTTTTGATTTGCATTCAAATATGTAAAAAACGGTTGCAGCGGATTAGAAACTGAATCAATTAAAGAAACAGCCGCAGCATTTTTTGTAATAGAAAAAGGTAAAAAAGTAAGTATTTTTTTTGCTGGAACTTCCTTAACAACCTTAATAGTATCAACTACTGGGTTTTTAGGAACTTCACAAAGATTCTTTACATTGCATTCGTAGTAACGAACACCAAAGTAAAACCATGTACAAAAGAGTACAAAGGCAATCACAAAATGTTTCATAGTTGGGCTGGCTATTAATGCTTCTAAAATTAGGGATTCATTTCCGATATCGCAATCATAACTGCCAAAAAAACACATATAATCGTATATTTTCGATAAAATGCAGAAAAATTATTTGAAAAAACACTAGGAAGCTATCAAAAATATTAATTACATTTGCATCAAATAAAAAACAAACATGTCTTACACACAATTACATCATCATCATTCTCATACTTGCTCTCAGGCGAAATGATAATGTATTGAAGTAATTTAAAAATATATTAAAACCCGTTTGAGTACATCAAACGGGTTTTTTAATGCTCAATTTTTGTACTCAAACATTATAAAAGAAATAATGAAAAAGTTAAAAATTGCCATTCAAAAATCGGGACGACTCAATGAAGATTCGCTCAAAATGTTAAAAGACTGCGGAATTTCCATCGACAACGGAAAAGCACAACTCAAAGCAGCAGCACGCAACTTTCCTTTAGAAGTTTTCTACCTAAGAAACGGAGACATTCCACAATACCTTCGCGACGGCGTGGTAGATGTTGCCATCATTGGAGAAAATGTATTGGTAGAAAAAGGAGAAAACATCACCATCGCCGAAAAACTAGGATTCTCCAAATGCAAAGTCTCATTAGCCATTCCAAAAGGAGAAAACTACAATTCTGTTAAAGACTTTGAAGGCAAGCGTATCGCAACTTCATATCCAGAAACGGTGAAAGCATATCTCAAAGAAAAAGATGTTAATGCAGAATTACACATCATTAATGGTTCTGTAGAAATTGCACCAAACATAGGACTTGCCGATGCAATATGCGACATAGTTTCCAGTGGAAGTACACTCTTTAAAAACAATCTTAAAGAAGTGGAAATCATGCTAAGAAGTGAAGCTGTACTAGCGGTTTCTCCAAAAATTCAACCCGAAGAAAACGAAATTCTTCAAAAACTACAATTCAGAATTCAATCTGTATTAACGGCGCGCACTTCCAAATACATTCTGCTCAATGCTCCAAACGACAAAATAGAAGCCATCAGCAAAATATTACCTGTATTAAAAAGCCCAACAATTCTTCCACTAGCTGAAGAAGGCTGGAGTTCACTGCACTCAGTAATCAAAAAAGAAGACTTTTGGGACGTCATTGATGAACTCAAACAAAATGGCGCAGAAGGAATTTTAGTATGTCCAATCGAAAAAATGGTATTATAATGAACAAAATATTCAATCCACAACCATCCACTTGGACAGCAATTTTAGAGCGTCCAACACAAACAGTAGACGATATTGAAGCTACGGTTTCGCAAATCTTCTCTGAAGTTCAAAAAAATGGCGATCAAGCAATTAAAAAATACACGTCGTTCTTTGACAATGTTTTACTAGATAATTTTGTTGTCAGTCAAGCTGAAATAGATACTGCTGCAAAAACCGTTTCAGAAAAACTGAAAGCGGCCATTGCTGTCGCAAAGGCAAATATTACTTCATTTCACGCGGCACAAGAAACCGCTACTGTAACGATAGAAACGACTCAGGGCGTACAATGTTGGCAAGAAAAAAGAGCCATTCAAAAAGTCGGATTGTATATTCCTGGCGGAACGGCACCTTTATTCTCAACGATCTTAATGTTGGCTATTCCTGCAAAAATTGCAGGTTGCAACGAAATAATTCTATGTACGCCACCAAACAAAGAAGGCAAGGTAAATCCAGCAATATTGTACACTGCACAATTATGCGGAATTACCAAAATATACAAAGTAGGAGGAATCCAAGCCATTGCAGGTATGACCTTTGGATCGGAAACCATCTCCAAAGTCTATAAAATATTTGGACCAGGAAATCAATTCGTAACTGTAGCAAAACAACTCGCAACTAAATACGGAGTTGCTATTGACATGCCAGCCGGACCAAGTGAATTACTCGTTGTAGCAGACGATTCTGCAAATGCAGACTTTGTGGCTTCCGACTTACTAAGTCAGGCAGAACATGGAACTGACAGTCAAGTAATATTAGTAACGACCTCAAAGAACTTTCTAACGGAAGTGGAAAAAGCAGTAGAAACACAACTACAACAATTGCCACGAAAAGAAATTGCAGCAAAAGCGATTGACAATTCAAAACTAATCTTAGTTGAAAACGATCAAATTGCTTTAGACTTAATCAATGAATACGGTCCCGAACACTTTATCATTTGTGTAAAAGATGAAGATTTCTATACAAACGGAATTCAAAATGCAGGTTCTGTCTTTGTTGGTAATTACACGCCAGAAAGTGCGGGCGATTATGCTTCAGGAACCAATCACACCTTGCCAACAAACGGTTATGCAAAAGCATATTCTGGTGTAAACCTAGCAAGTTTTCAAAAAAGCATGACATTTCAAAAAATATCCAAAAAAGGAATCCAAAACATTGGAAATGCTATTGAACTCATGGCAGAAGCAGAAGGCTTACAAGCGCACAAAAATGCTGTGACACTTCGATTAAATGAACTAAAAGCAAACAGCTAAGAGCTATAGAGATGGACACATTCAATCTAAATTCTCTCATAAGAGAAAACATAAAAACACTCAAGCCATATTCCTCTGCAAGAGATGAATACAAAGCTTCTGGGAATGACATGGTATTCTTGGATGCCAACGAAAATCCGTATGAAAATGGCGTAAATCGCTATCCAGATCCAAAACAGAAGGATGTAAAAAAAGCGTTGGCAGCCGTAAAAAACTGCAATCCAAACAATATGGTTTTGGGAAATGGAAGTGATGAAATTCTCGATTTGATTTTCAGAGCATTTTGTGAACCTAAGCAAGACAACATTATCACGTTGCCGCCAACTTATGGAATGTACAATGTATTGGCAGGCGTAAACGACATTGCTGTAAAAGAAATATGCTTAACGGAATCGTTTCAACCAAAAGCAGATCAAATTTTAAATGCAGCAGACGCAAACAGTAAAATCTTATTTCTCTGTTCGCCAAACAATCCAACAGGAAACAGTTTCGATACGGAAACAGTAGAAAAACTACTCAAAGAATTTAACGGAATCATAGTGATCGACGAAGCATATATAGACTTCTCAAGCCAAGAAAGTTGGTTGAAACGGCTTGAGGAATTTCCTAATCTTATCATTACACAAACGCTCTCAAAAGCGTATGGAATGGCAGGCATCAGACTTGGAATCTGTTATGCTTCGTTCACTATTGTTGATGTTTTAAATCGTATAAAACCTCCGTATAATGTGAATCTACTAACACAAATGCATGCATTGGATCGTATTTTAGATGAAAAAGGTGTACAACAAGAAATAGCTAACATTCAAGAAAACAAAGTGAAATTAGCGAATGCATTAAAGAATGTAAACTTTGTAACGAAAATATATCCATCAGATGCCAATTTTATCTTAGTTAAGGTAGATAATGCCGATCTTCGCTACCAACAATTAATAGAAAAAGGAATCGTAATCAGAAACCGAACAACGCAACCTTTATGTGAAAATTGTTTGCGACTTACGGTAGGAACTGAATTTGAGAACAAGAAATTGATTTCGGAATTAGTAGCAATTTCAAAATACTAAATGTCACATCGAGCGCAGTCGAGATGCAATTATAAAACCTATAAAATAGATTCCTGCGTGTCATATTGATCGCAGTTTAAAATACAGGAATAAAAAATATTATGAAAAAAGTACTATTCATAGATCGTGACGGAACGATCATCAAAGAACCAGCAGACGAGCAAATAGACAGTTTTGAAAAACTAGAATTCTATCCGAAAGCCTTATCTTCACTTCGAAAAATTGCCAACGAACTAGATTTTGAATTGGTAATGATTACTAATCAAGATGGTTTAGGAACAGATGTATATCCAGAAAATACATTCTGGCCTGTGCACAACTTTATCTTGCAAACGCTAGAAGGAGAAGGAATTGTTTTTGATAAAATAGTCATTGACAGAACTTTTGCCAAAGACAATGCGCCAACTCGTAAACCCAATACGGGCTTGCTGACAGAATATTTTTCGGAAGCTTATGACTTAGCAAATTCATTCGTAATTGGCGATCGATTAACGGATATCGAATTGGCTAAAAACTTAGATTCTAAAGGAATTTACATCAACGATGAAACCTTTTTAGGAACAGATGAAATCACAGTAAAACGTTCTGATTTAGATGAATATATTGGTTTAGAATCAAACGATTGGGATGAAATTTACGCGTTTCTAAAAGCAAAAGAGCGCAAAGCTTCATTAACACGAAATACAAATGAAACTAAGATTCAAATTGATTTAAACTTAGATGGAACAGGAAAATCAAACATAGAAACAGGAATTGCATTCTTCGATCACATGTTAGATCAAATTGCACGTCACGGACAATTAGATTTGGATATAACTGTAAAAGGCGATTTAGAAGTAGACGAACACCACACAATTGAAGATACTGCGATTGCTTTGGGTGAAGTATTTGCGGAAGCTTTAGGAAACAAACTTGGCATAGAACGTTATGGTTTCTGTTTGCCAATGGATGATTGTCTGGCACAAGTAGCTATTGACTTTGGAGGAAGAAATTGGTTGGTTTGGGAAGCAGATTTCAAGCGTGAAATGATTGGAAAAATGCCAACAGAAATGTTTTATCACTTCTTCAAATCGTTCACTGATGGCGCAAAAGCCAATCTAAACATCAAAGCGGAAGGCATCAACGAACACCACAAAATTGAAGCAATCTTTAAATCATTCGCAAAAGCCATCAAAGCAGCCGTAAAACGAGATGTCGAAAAAATGATTTTGCCATCAACAAAAGGAATGCTCTAATATACTTCTGAGATGTTAGTAATGAGAATTGAGTTTTAAAATATCTCAATACTAACATCTAAAATCTCAATACTAAATAAATGAAAGTAGTCATCATAAATTACGGAGCAGGAAACATACAAAGCATCAAATTTGCTTTGAAACGATTAGGAGTAGAAGCTATTTTGAGCAATAATGTAGACGAAATAAGAAACGCAGACAAAGTTATATTTCCAGGCGTAGGAGAGGCGAGTAGCGCGATGAAAAAGCTAAAAGAAAGTAAGCTTGATACAATCATACCGACTTTAACGCAACCAGTTTTAGGAATTTGCTTAGGTATGCAACTCATGTGTAACTCTTCGGAAGAAGGAAACACACAAGGGTTGGGCATTTTTGATACGGAAGTCGTTCATTTTTCAGCAAATGTAAAAGTGCCACAAATTGGCTGGAATACGATTCAAAATTTGAAAAGCCCACTATTTGAAGGAATCAGAGAAAATGAATATATGTATTTGGTTCACAGTTATTACGCTAAAAAATCACCTGAAATGATTTCTGAAAGTGAATATGATATCAATTATGCTTCGGCTTTGCAAAAAGGTAACTTTTATGGAGTGCAATTTCACCCAGAAAAAAGTAGCAAAGCAGGAAGTGTAGTATTACAAAATTTTTTGAAATTATAAAGTAGTATTGAGGTGTTAGTATTGAGAATTGAGAAGTTTCAAAATATACTTTGAAATTTTATAGTTGTTATTTACTAACAAAAGACAAACAAACGAATCAACAAAAAAATAACTCATGAGAATCATACCAGCAATAGATATTATCGACGGAAAGTGCGTCCGACTTTCGAAAGGTGATTATGACACGAAGAAAATATACAATGAAAGTCCGTTGGAAGTCGCAAAACAATTTGAAGATGCTGGCATTCAATACTTACACATGGTCGATTTGGATGGCGCTAAAGCCAAGCATATTGTCAATTATAAAGTATTAGAACTCGTTGCTTCTAAAACAAACTTAAAGATTGATTTTGGTGGCGGACTTAAATCGAATTCAGATTTACATGTCGCGTTTGAAAGTGGCGCAAAACAGATTACAGGCGGAAGCATTGCCGTAAAAGACAGAGAGCTATTTACACAATGGATTCAAAAATATGGTAGAGAACGCATTATTTTAGGTGCAGATGCAATGGATGAAAAGATCGCAATTAGCGGTTGGCAAGAAGAAAGTAATGAAGAATTGATTCCTTTCATTCAAGAATATCTAAAAAAGAACATTCAATATGTAATCTGTACTGACATTGCCAAAGACGGTATGCTCGAAGGACCATCATTTGAATTATACAAAAGGATCATGGTGGAATGCGATTCTAGATTAAAATTAATCGCTTCCGGCGGAATATCTACGTTTGACGAATTGCCAAAACTTAAAGAACTAGGTTGTGAAGGTGTAATTATTGGGAAAGCGATTTACGAAAACAAAATATCACTCAAGCAACTTGAAAAATTAGTATAAAAAAGATAGGTCATTACGAGAAAGTATGTCGAAGTAATCTTAAAGTAACAGGTTGCTTCATTTCATTCGAAATGACATAAAAAGATAAACAATGCTTACAAAAAGAATCATTCCGTGTTTAGACATCAAAAACGGACGTACAGTAAAAGGAGTCAACTTTGTAAATCTCCGTGATGCTGGCGATCCTGTAGAACTCGCAAAAATATATGCAAATGAAGGTGCAGACGAATTGGTGTTTTTAGACATTTCGGCAACCGAAGAGCGTAGAAAAACATTGCAGAAACTGGTTTTAGATGTTGCCTCGCAAGTAGACATACCATTTACAGTTGGCGGCGGAATTTCCTCTACAGAAGATGTAGATCGCTTACTCCAAGCGGGCGCAGATAAAGTTTCTATCAATTCGGCAGCAGTAAAACGCCCAGAATTAATCAATGAATTAGCGTCCAAATTTGGAAATCAATGTATTGTCGTTGCAATTGACGCAAAACAAATTGATGGCGAATGGATTGTACATTTAGTAGGAGGAAAAGTTCCAACAGAAATCAAACTCTTTGATTGGGCACAAGAAGTCGAACAACGTGGCGCAGGAGAAATTCTATTCACATCAATGGACAATGACGGTACAAAAGACGGTTTTGCAAATACAGCTTTGGCAAAACTATCAGAAACGGTTAATATTCCAGTCATAGCTTCTGGTGGCGCAGGAAACATGCAACATTTCAAAGATACATTCGTTACTGGAAAAGCAGATGCCGCTTTAGCTGCAAGTGTATTTCATTTCAAAGAAATCGGAATACCTGAACTTAAACAAAATTTAAAAGATAACGGAATTAATGTCAGAATTTAAACTATAAATTATATATAATTTAACTTTGACTCCGCTAAGTTTTCTTATTTTTGGCGACAAATAATAAGGTGTAAGAGTTTATAAATTTGATAGTTTATACTTTGGAAGTAAACAAATTAGCTCAAAATCCAAAAACCTCAATACTCGATAAATGAAGATTAACTTCAATAAAAATAACGATGGACTTGTTCCTGTCATCGTTCAAGACAATGAAACTAAAAATGTTTTGATGTTAGGTTACATGAATGAAGCAGCGTATGCAAGAACAATTGCCACCGAAAAAGTAACTTTTTTTAGCAGAACAAAACAACGCTTATGGACAAAAGGGGAAGAAAGCGGAAACTTTCTCAACCTAGTAAGCATTCAAAATGACTGTGATAAAGATACTTTACTCATCAAAGTAAACCCAGTTGGACCAACATGTCACAAAGGTTCGGATACCTGCTGGAATGAAGAAAACACAATGTCTTATGGCTTCATAAGTCAATTAGAAGATACGATTCAAAATCGCAAAGAAAACAAAGAAGACGAAAAAAGTTATGTGGCTTCATTATTCCGAGAAGGAATGAATAAAATAGCACAAAAAGTTGGGGAAGAAGCTGTGGAAGTTGTCATTGAAGCCAAAGACGATAATGATGATTTATTCTTAAACGAAAGTGCCGATTTACTATTTCATTACTTAATCTTGCTTCAAGCTAAAGGATATAAACTCAATGATATTGTAAATGTGTTGAAAAGTAGAGAGAAATAGTTTTTGAAATATAGTATTGAGTTTTTAGAATCATTCATAAATTATAAATGTTTAATGCTAAATTTTAAATTAAAAAGTATAGTTTTAAACACCCAATACCCAACACCCAACACCCAACACCCAACACCCAACACCCAACACCCAAAGAAAACTTTCTTCAAATCGTCCCTTTGAGCGATTCGCAAAAGCGAATTATATCGAGAAGTACTTTGAAAT
>NZ_JBOEFY010000078.1:0-29490 GCF_050633145.1 Kordia sp.
CGTCATCCTTCCTCGCAAAGACGTTTCCGATAAACAAACTAAAACTACGATTCGTCTTTACGAGCCTTAGCGAAGTAATCTCTTCATTGTATAACGCTATTGTTCTTTGAAGAAACAGATTGCCACGTCATCCTTCTTTGAAAAGACCTATAAAATAACTAACTAAAAAATAGATTCCTACCTGCACAGGAATGAAAGAAATATTTCTTTATCTTCAATCCATGAAAAAGATCATCTTCACTTTACTCCTATTTTGTTCAACATGTACAATGCTAGCACAAACCTATGTGTATAACGGAAACTCAAATTTTACGAACGATATTATTTGTACTGTGGAAGATGGAAAAGTATACAATGGAGATTCAAACTTTAGACTCGATATTATAGTAAACGTCCAAAATTCCAAGATCTACAAAGGGAATTTTAACTTTATAAAAGATATCATTGCAACGGTTAAAGATGGAAAAGTATATCGCAAAAACTCGTTCTTTCAAGGTGATATTCTATTCAACATCCAAAATGGCATGATTTATAGAGGAAATTCTATTTCTTCATTTGATGTTATTGCACGTATTGAAGATGGAAAAGTCTATAAAGGACGATCAAATTTCCGTGGTGATATTTTATTCAATTTTGACGGAGAACTTACATTAGAAGAATTTGTAGCGGTTTGGTTTGTAGTTCATCAATAAGCCGTAACTTTGTTGACACACAATGTTTTAAAAACGTATGAGAATTATTTTAATTCCAGGATTGGGGTATGACGATCGTATTTTTCACAATTTAGATCTAGCTGGTTTTGAAATTGAATACTTAAACTGGATTGAACCTCTCAAAAATGAGCATATTCATGAGTATTCGCAACGTTTATTCGCTACAGCGAAATCATCTTCCCAAAAAACAATCTTAATTGGTCATTCGCTCGGCGGAGTCGTTTCCCAAGAAATTGCAAGCGCACATCCAATCGAAAAAATCATTTTAGTTTCAAGCATAACATCAAGGAAAGAATTACCATTTACGTTCAAAATTGTCAAACCTTTACAATTAGATCTATTTTTCACGAAAGGAATCTGTACGAAATCGATCAAATTCTGGGGCAAAAGTCATGGTTTCAATGCAGAAACGACACAACTATTTAAAAGTATGATTGGTAAACAAACCAATTCGTATTTGCAATGGGCTTTTAGAGCTCTATCATCTTGGACAGCACCCAAAATTCCAACTACAACAAAAATCATTCGTATTCATGGAACTAATGACAAAACTTTACCGTACAAACTCATTAGCAAACCCGATTTAATTATTAAAAAGGGAAGTCATATTTGTGTGATCAACGAAGCTGACAAAATTTCTGAATTCATTAAGAATACTCTCTAAGACTGAAATATTTTCTTTAAACTCTAGATTAACCTCATTTAAAAACGTATAACTACCTCATTACCAATACGTATTAATACGTGAATTTTCTAAAATCAGTAGTTTTCAATTGTCTAAGCATAAACTTTGTTTTACATTTAGATAGATCAACCTTTGAAACTACTCACCATGAAAAACAATCAGAAAAAACCAAACATTCTTATCCTTATTACAGATCAACAACGAACCGTTCAACATTTCCCTGATGGTTGGGCAGAAAAATATTTGCCGTGGACAACACATTTGAAGAAAACAGGTGTCACTTTTAAAAATAACATGTGCAGCTCAACAGCCTGCTCTCCAAGTAGGTCTACTATTTTTTCGGGCACCTATCCTACAATAAATGGCGTTCTTAAAGTAAATGATACTATCAATATGAGCAGAACCTTACCAATGGGCGGTTCTTTAGCCACTTTGGGACAAATTATGACCGATTCTGACTACCAAATGGTATACAAAGGTAAATGGCATTTAGATGCTTCGTTTGCCAACTTTAGTTTTATGCGTCCTTCAGATATGGATCGTATGATGATCGAAGATGATGCCATGGAAAATCATTATGCATTTCCAGGATGGACTTCTCCCGATTTAGGTACTTGTGAAACAAACATGACAGAAAGAGGCACTGAAAAGCCTAACGAAAACTCTCCTTTAAATTCTATCGGAGGCGGAACTGCTGCCAATGATAAAAGAATTGTACATGGTCCAATGTTTCTAGACAGTCAAGAATCAGCAGTGGATTTCATCAAAAATTATAATCCCAATGCAGAAAAACCATTCTGTTTGGTAGTTTCATTGGCAAATCCGCATGACGTTTGGGTATATCCGTATGCACCAATTAGCGCTGGTTATACTGGTGAAGAATGGTTAGGAGAAGCGTATCGTGATTTTAAACTTCCAAAAAGCTACCATGCTACGTTAGATACAAAGCCAACTGCACAACAAGACTTTTTAGATAATTTTCAAGGAGGAAAGTTAGGTCATCACCATGCTTTAAACTATCTAAGATTCTATGCGTATTTACAAACTTTAATTGATGATTTGACTGGAGATATTATCAAAGCAATGCGATCAAATATTCATGTTGGAAATCGATTAGAAGAAGACACATTCATTATACGCTTGTCAGATCATAGAGAAATGGCAATGTCGCAAGGAGGATTGCGTCAAAAGGAAAATACGATCTACAAAGAAACCATCAATGTTCCGATGATATTTTCCAATCCAAATTTACCGCAGAATGTTGTGAAAGACGATTTGGTTTCACTCATTGATTTAATGCCAACGATCATAGATATTACTGGTGCTACAGTTCATAAAAAATATGTGCTTCAAGGAGAAAGCTACGCCAAATCAGTACTTCAAGGAGAATCAAACGGTAAAAAATACAATTACTTTGCTACAGACGATAGCTCCATGTCAGCTTATACTTGTATTAGAGGAATCATTAGTCACCGATATAAATATGGCGTGTATTATACTGCCGATTATGCAAATCAAAACTACGGCGTTGTGAATTATAACGGAGAAATTTCAGTAAGTAAAAAAGATTCGAGTTCTCCTTCATATCCAATCCAATATGAATTGTATGATTACAGTACAGAAGGCGGACAAACAGAAACTGAAAACCTTTTAGCCTTTCCAGATCATGTTACAAACTCATTGTTAGATACTTGGAAAGAATTACACGCTATTCTTACCGCCAAAATGGTAGAAACGTATACGTTACCTAATAATTGGGAATTTGCGGATGTTCCAGCTGTAACGACTGAATAAATTATAATACATCCGTTTTACAAAAAACTGAAAGCTATCTCAATACTAGAGGTGGCTTTTTTTATTGTAATCTTTATCTTATATTTAAAGGAATTAAAACAATCAAACTAAAACACTTACCTATGTTAACATTTTCTACATTAATTGTCTTATTACAATCTATTCTTTTTTATGGAATTTTATTTTTCTTAGGAAAAGCATTAAACAATAGCCAACAACTACGAAGTTTCCTTAGTCTAAAATCAAAAGATGAGAATCCACAAGATTTTAATGAAACTACTGACTCTGTTGAAAAAATTGGAAGTATTATAATGATTATTGCCGCAGTAGGTGCATTGTATTCTCTAATTACAGCAATTATTTATTTTTCTTAATAATTAATAATCATACATATCAACTATTGATTTCTAAATTCTCATAGATTATTTCATTGAAATCTCTGTGGTTTTTTATTCAAAAAACAAAAACGCTATCGAAAAATTCTGTTCTATAGCGGCAGGTACTAATACCTGTTTTTGTTTGATTTGGATACTATCTCATTGTGAATATATAATCTTTGTTTTACATTTATAAGCCATATTATAAACTAACCTTATTAATCAACTATCATGAGCAAACCCTTTGATCGCGTGATTACCATCATGTTCGAAAACCAATATCGAAGCTATGTAATTCAAAATCCATTTCTAAAAAAATTGGCTTCCGCTGGAGCAGACATGACAAATTATTTTGGTGCTTTTCATCCATCACAAACCAACTATCTAGCGTCTTTTGCAGGTGAAATTTGCGGAGTAACCAATGATACGCCACCAGCTTCTCCACTACTTCAAGAAACTTTAGTTGATATTTTAGAAGCTAAAAATGTGAGTTGGAAAGCCTATATGGAAGCCTATCCGAATGAAGCTTGGAATCCTGATTGGGAAGATGCTAATTATGATGAAAGTGAACAACCCATTACACAATATCCAGCTGCTGGAGCAAAAGATCTTTCGAGATACTACCGTAAACACAATGCTTTTGCTTCCTTTCATAACGTACAAAAAGATAAAGATAGATGGGAGAAAATTGTAAGCGATGTTGAATTCTGGCAAGATGTAGCAAACGACGATTTACCTGAATATAGTTGGTTTACACCCGATATTTGGAATGATGGACATTATTTATACAACACTCATATTGACACCAATCCGCGTACGCAATTAGTACCGCAATTGTCTGCTTGGCTCGAACATGTTTTTCTTGGAGATATAGAAACGTCTAATATTCAAGGTGGCGATGCAACAGGTTTAAAAAACATCGGTTTAAACTTAGATGTCAATTTATTACTAACCGATCCGCAGAAAGCTTGGGAACAATCAAATGTACCGAAAGGAACTTTGTTAGTAGTTACTTTTGATGAAGCCGATTATGATGCTGATGGTTACGATACCAATTACGATGGTCCAAACCAGATTTACACAGTTTTATTAGGCGATATGATACAACCTGGAACTGTGATTGATACACCTTACAATCATTACAACCTCATCAGAACGGTTCAGAAAAACTTTCAATTAGATTCTTTACACAAAAACGATTATGGAGCAAATTGGTTCCGTTTTCTTTGGGATGAATCATTTGCATGGGAAACACCAATTGACACAAAATTTGCTGTAGGAAATGCGTTAGCTGTGACGAACGGATCAGAAGGCACACACATGGTATTTTCAAGTGACAGCGGACAATTGCATAACAGCATACTCTCTGCTGCTGGATGGAGTACTCCTGAAAAATTAGGAATCATAACACAAGGAAAAATTGCGCTCGCGTCTATAGACAATAAGACTTTTTTAGTCTATACAGGAATTAAACATGAACTCATGCTAACCACCTATAATGCTGAAACAAAACAATGGTCTTCAACGACACCTTTAGGAATAAAACCCACTGGAAGTTTTGCGCTGACTTCTTATTTAGACATGGCAACTTCAGAAAATAAATTAATGTTATGTTGGGTAGCTTCTGATGGTTTTATTCAATCTAAAATTGGTAATGCAAATGGTGTATTTGGAGATACAGTCGCTGTCAATCAACTTACGGATGGCGATATGACATTGAGTCAACTTGGTTCAACACTTTTCTTAGTATACAAAGAACGAAACACACGCAAAATGCGTATTACATCATACAACACAGGACCTTTCAATGCGTTTAAAGCACAAGATTTTCAAGGAAATCCAGCGCCACAAAACAATACAACTTTGCATGAATGGTCTGTTACCGATTTCTCTGTAGGTCACTTTTCGAAAAAAATGGCGGCTTTGGCAGATGAATATCAAAACTTAGGACACATGGCAATGGCAACTGCTGATGGAGAAATGCATTTGGTACACCGAGGCGGTTATCAAGACTTGCCAAATGTATATACAGAACTTTTTGGTTTGACAGGAATTTACGCTGCCGAAAGTCAATTAAGCAATGGTTACGGAACCTTAGACCAAGCTGGTTGGACGCAAGAAGAAGAAATGACCGATGTTGCAATTAATGTGAATAGCCCGATTGCAATGTCTTCTAACGAAACTACATTGACTTTAGTTTGGGCAGATGCAAACTCGAAAACTATTCAGTATAAACAAGGAATGTATTCTCATAAAACTAATACTTAACCTCTATTATTTACGGGAAACCTCATTGTGTATGTGTAATCTTTGTTTTACTTTTATACGGAATGAGAGGAAGTTGTTGTAAAACGGGCTCCTTTTATATATACGTTACCAGTAATTAAAACAAACCTATGATATTAGGAAAGAGTATTAGGATTTATTTAAAAGAAGGAAGTGTAACTGGAATAAAGTTCGCTGAAGTTGTAAATCAAACAATTCAATCTCTCTCTTGTCCTCGGACGAAAATATCTGAACTTAACAAACACTTTTCCAAAGAAATAAACACACAAGGAGTTTATTTTTTAATCGGATTTGAAGAAGAAACGGGAAAACAAATTGTTTATATCGGAGAAGCTGAAAATGTTTGGGATAGATTAAAAAATCACGACTCAAAAAAAGATTTTTGGAATGAAGTTATAGTCTTTACAAGTAAAGATGACAATTTAACTAAATCACATATAAAATATCTAGAAAGTAGAATTGTCGAAATTGCCAATGTAACTAAAAGATATGGACTAAAAAACGGAAACAATCCGACTTTAAACTCTTTACCATTACCAGACAAAGATGCAATGGAAGAATTTTTATCCAACATTAAAATCCTGACTGGAACACTCGGACATAAATTTTTAGAAAACCCGATTGCATTTAGAAATATTTTTGAAATCGAAACTCCGACAACCACAACAGCCGAAAACAAGATTATCCCAGATACAAAAGGAAAACTAGAACTAAATATGAGTGTAAGCGGAATTCAAGCTTCAGCAATTCAAACAAATGAAGGATTAGTTGTTTTGGAAGGTTCACAAACATCAAAAAATCCGACTAAAAATTATGGATATGGAGCTTTAAGAGACAATTTACTTGCTGAAGGAGTAATAAAACCAAATTCAAATGGAGAATTAGTCTTTACAAGAAACTATTTATTCAATAGTGTTTCTGCTGCTGCTGCTGTAATACTTGGTTATTCAGTAAACGGACGAAATGTTTGGAAAAATAGTTATGGAAAGTCAATAAAAGAAATTGAAAAAAGCGAACTAAAATAAGTACAAGGAATAATTCCATTATCAAAAATAAAAGACAGTAATATATGAAAGCAAATGTACAATACAACGATTTTAAAGGAACAGCAACAGCAGATATATCAGATGGATTAGGTGGCGCTGGTGGAGATGATATGAAAGGGTTAGCAAAGTTCTTTGATTTAGACGAAGACAGGTTTACACCAATTGGCATTTCACTTTATGG
This sequence comes from Kordia sp., assembly GCF_050633145.1. GTDB lineage: Bacteria > Bacteroidota > Bacteroidia > Flavobacteriales > Flavobacteriaceae > Kordia. The sequence continues at coordinate 7,083 of NZ_JBOEFY010000078.1, forward strand.
TACTAATGGATTTAGTGTTTCAATTCTTTGTGTTGACAAAGAACAAAGTACTGCAGAAAAAGAACATATCGTAAGTATGGCGTATAATGTTGAAAACGAAAGGGAAATTATAGATATCCTTTTTAAACGATTACACATTGTTCTTCACGATAAATTTGATAATAAATATCCGAATTTAGATTATGATGAAGAAGTAAGATATACTGATTTCCACGAAACAGAAGACGAAGAATAACTATTTACAACAAAGTGTATAAAACATAGGCAATAAAGGCTTTCTGAAAGGTTTGCTCTTATTTACAAAGATCGCCAAATTTAAAAATTTGGCTTATAAAATGATATAAAAAAATGGAAAATATAATAATAAGAGAACTTATTCAAGATAATATTAGGATTGCAATTTTCACATATTCAGGAAGTCAAAATCCAAAACTTCATCTCGACGAAGCTGTCAGAGATTATGTCAATGGAGATGGTTTTAATCAATTTATAGACTCTCATTTAGATAATCCTTGGACAAGAGTTGTTATTTTAGGTCTTAACGAAATGGAACAAAAAAAATATGTCAAAAGAAATTAATTTTTACAGTTTAATAAATAGTGTTTCTTATTGGCTTTGTTTTCAAGAGAAAATAGGGCGAAAATTTATGATTAGTGAAAGTTCTTTAAAATATCCAATAGCTGATTTTTTTACAAATCATCATTTTTCTGTTGAAAACATTAATTTAGAATATAACCATCCAATATTTAAAAATAGAAAAATAGACATTGTACTAAAGGAACAAAACAAACTTAAAACAATTTTTGAATTAAAAATTGCTTCCTACAGCACTTCTTTAAAGAAAGAAAAAAAAAGAATTTTTAATGATTTAATGAGACTTTTTGTTTTATCTAAAAATCATAATGTAAATACATATTTTATAATATCAGGTGACTATCAAGAGTTTTTAATTTTTTTTAGAAGTATTGAAGGCAAAAAAAAAGAAATAGAAAAAACGAATTTAGACAATAAAGTAAAGAAACCTTCAGGCTATTATACAAAATGGTTTAGTTTTAATAAAAATGAAGAAACTATTATTAATATTAAGGACGAAACCAAAGATGAATATCGAATCGTTTATGATGATTTTTATAAAGATTATGAAATAAAAAAAGAAATAGACTTTGAAAAAATACTACCTAATGAAATTAAAACAAAATGTATTGATATATCTCCAATGTCAAATGAATCTCCTTTACCTTATTTAACAGCCATTTGGAAAGTATACTAAAAACTTATGCTAACAATTATAATTAATACAGATTTGTTGCTTACCCAAAGTTTAGAGTTTTAAATCTAGCCCGCCAAATCAACAAACAAAAAGCAATCTAATTTAAACTCAAGAGTCACTAACTTCCTCACTCAATCCACTTCCGAAATTCACTAGTAGCAGAAGCACTGGTAATTAAATGCTGTTTGTAGTTTTTGATTGAAATTGCCAATCTGTCTCCAAAGTAAGGTTCAATTTTTTCGATAAAGTTGATGTTTACGATTTCTCCACGATTGATTTGAAAAAACTCTTTTGGGTTTAATTCTTTTATTAAATCAGATAACTTATAGCGAAATTCATTTTCTTTTCCGTTTTCATCAATCGCGATGCATTTTCCTGAATTGGATAGAATTGCGCCCGTATTTTTTGTGCTTAAAATTTTTATTTCTGTTTTGGTTTTGATGATGATGCGTTCTTTGTAATCCTTGTTTAATCCGTGGATATTTTCCGATATTTTATTCCAATCAACTTCTTTGTTTTGCAGACTTTCAAACTTTTCCATTGCTTTACTAAACTTGTTATAGCTAATGGGTTTTAGTAAATACGCAATTCCGTTTACATCGAAAGCATCTTGATAAAAAGTGTTGTAGGCGGTTGTAAATATAATTGGAGATTTTATGATGTTCGTTTTCAATAAAGAAAATACATTTCCGTCTAACAATTCAATGTCAGAAAACACCAAATCTACTTGTTCATTGGTTTGATACCACTTCTCTACTGCTTCTTTGCTTTGTAACGAAGCTACAATTTTGATGTTGTTATTGTATCGCAGCACATGATCGGTAATAATTTCGATGTTAATGGCTTCGTCTTCTATAATTAATACGTTCATATTTTAGAAATTAGCGGGATTTCAACAATAAACTCTGTATCCGTTTCAGTAAAAATGACATCTTTATTAAAATTGAGTTGATATTGACGTTTCAGATACTCATTTCCTGTGCCAGTTCCGAGCGTGAAATCTACTTTGTTTAGTTCATTTTTTATCACAATTGTATCTTCTTTTCGTGAAAGTGAAATCAACAACCAGTTTTCATCACTTCCTTTATTGTGTTTTATTGCATTTTCTACACATAGCTGTAACGAACACGGAACGATAAAACCATCTGTGTTTTTGATATTATTTACAATTTGATACGCATTCCCGAAGCGTTTTTTCATTAAATTCATATAACTTATTAAGAATAACAGCTCATCTTTCAACTCAACTAATTGCTTTTTTCCATGTTTTAAATAGTAACGATATACATCTGAAAAATCATCAATAAAATCTTCCATTTGTTCAGGGTTCTTTTTTGCCAATCCTGATAAAACACTCAAATTATTGAATAAAAAATGTGGTTCTAAATTCTTTTGAAGCATTTGCGATTGAATGATTGCCTTTTCCTTTTCGGTTTGTTCTAATTCTAATGTAATTTTTTGAGATTGCCTGAAATATAAAAAAGCAGAGGTAAGTGCAAAAATATCAACCAGTATAAAAGCGACTGACATCGTATTTATAAATCTAACCATAAAATCATATTTATTATTGCCCATTATGATACCTAAAAGAATATAGTCAACAATAATTCCTATGATAATAAATATAAAGAAAGACAAAATATAAACCTTTACAAACTTTAGAATTGTGTTTGTGGCATCAATTTTATTAATGAACTTCCAAGAAGCTAGAACTGATATTACTGCAACTGTAGAGAATAGAAAAACAGAAAGGTGATCAAAATAGTCATAAAAATTAATATCACTTTTACTTCGTAGGTTATATAAAAGATAAATTTTACCAGCGTTCCCTAGCAATAATAATACAACTACTATTAAAATTTGTTTTAGATTTATTTTTAGATTTAAAACCTTCACTTCTTTATAATTTTTAGATTTACAAAATACATTTTTAGTTTAAAATAAAGCTGTTTAAAGTATTTAATTCTTTAAACAGCCCTATTGTATATTGACTATTGTTTAGCTCTGTTTTGTTCTGATTCGTTTCCAGAATTACGTTGCTTCACTTTTATTTTTTTGTTACCAAAGCTATAGTTTAAGCTAACTTTTACACTTCTAGTATCAAAATAGTTATAGTACGTTTGGTCTATTCCGTTAGTTTTGGTGTTGACACTTGTAGCTTTTCGTCTAAAGATATCGTTTATAGCCACTGCGCAATTTAGTTTTTTATCTAGTAATGAAAACTTTAAACCCAAATCTAAATTAACCATTTCTGATACTGAAAAGTACATCAATTTTTGTGGTGAAGCGTATATAAATGTTGCTTCTGCTTGTACTGTTTTTGCTTCGTTTAAATGAAATACATTTCTGTTATAAAATTGAAAGTTCCATCTGCTTAATAGTTCAGCATCTAAGTCAAATCCGTCTTTGTAGCGAGTGTCCATTTTTGATACGGTTGCTTGCGTTGTGGTATTCCACCATTTTGTTGGATTGTATAGAAAAGTTTCCGTTAATCCATAATTATAGGCTGTATAAAAATTGTCGAATGTTACTACGATTCGTTGTTGTGCTCCATCTTCTGCTTTGATAATGTTGAAATATCCATTGTCTACATAGCTTACAAATGCTTTACTGATAAGTTTTCCTTTGTAAATGTGCTGTAGTTCTAAATTGTCAGAAATTTGTGGTTTTAAAAACGGATTTCCTTCTTGATACGATATTGAATTGATATAAAAACGAAACGGATTTAAACGCTCAAAGCTAGGACGTTGAATTCTTTTACTATAGCTCAAATTAAACATGTTTTCTCTACTTGGATTGTATCCTAAAAATACTGATGGAAAAAGTTTATTATATGTGTTGATATCCGTTTGATTGTTTGTTTCTGAAACTCCTTTTGTGCGTGTGTTTTCAAAACGAAGTCCGATTTTTGTTTGCCATTTTTCACCTAATGGTTTAGACATATCTGCATATATAGCATTGATATTTTCAGAATACATAAACTCATTACTTTGTGTTGGATCAAAAATTGGTGTTCCTGTCGTGGTATTGTAAAACGCTACATCACTATCTGTTTTTGTAATTGTGGTTTTTACTCCGTAAGAGAAGTTTGCCCATTCACTTGGGTGCTCCATATCTATTTTCGCACTGTAATTTTTAATCTTTTGATTCGTGCTATTTTCCGCCTCAAAATAGCTTTGGTTTGTAATAAATTGTTCACTGCTAAATCTCCTCGTAGAAGAATTGTCGAAATTAAAGTAATCAACATCAACAGATAATTTTCTACCAAGCGTATCTAATTTTTGAATGTAATGCGCATTTAATGAGTGGTTTTTTCTTGTGGTCTCAGCATTCCCTTCATTAATTGTAAACGTTCCATTGCCATCGTTCATTCGTGTTACTCCATCATCGTTTATCCCTTTATCTTCAAACGAACCTGAGTATAAAACCCCGACAGTAGCATTATCTGTTAGATTGTAATCTACACCTAACCTTCCTGAAATTAGATTTTCTCTATTTTTCATATCAAGATTTGTTGCAGTTGAAGCAGATGGATACACAATATCAAATTCATTAAACTGTGCAGAATGTCCTTTTGTTCCATTTAACGAAGCAATTACACTTACTTTATCTTTGTTGTAGTTAAATGTATTTCCAAAATTAAATAACGCATATGTTGCTTGTGTATACGAAGTTCTAAATTGATTATTCCAGCTATTTTCTTTTGATTTTTTTAGTACAATATTAATCAGTCCGCTATTCCCTTCAGCATCATATTTTGATGGAGGTGTTGTAATCACTTCAATACTTTTAATATCATCGGATGCGATCGTATTCAAATAAGCATTTAACTCATTTCCTGATAATTGTACAATTCTATCATTCACCATAACGCGTACATTTCCTTTTCCTACAATGGCTAACTTGTCTGTATCTACATTAACACTTGGTGTCACTTTTAGTGCATCAAGCGCAGTTCCTCCAGTACCTGCAACTGTATTTTCTACATTAAAAATTAATCGATCAACTTTTTGTTGAATGAGTTTTTTACGAGCAGTAATCACTACTTCTTGTAGTTCTTGTCCATCTTCCTCTAAAACGATTGTTCCGATAGCAGGTTGCGTAGGAACTATTTTTTTGGTGGTAAATCCGATAAAGCTAATTTCTAAATATACATTTTCCGTTTTTGTATTGATAGAGAATTCTCCGTTTTCATCAGAAATCACACCTGTAATTAATGAATCGTCAGCTTTATCTTTTACGACAATATTAGCAAATGAAATAGGTTGATTTTGTGTGTCAATTATTTTTCCTGTAAAATTTTGTCCGAAACTAATTGAGCAAATAAAAGTGATTAAAAGTGTTGTAATGGTTTTCATAGTAATTGTATTTTAAGTTAATAACACTCCAAAAGTATCTTGAGAATGCCCTTTTTGAAATAGCTATGAAATGAATTGGGGGAAAAATGAAATGAATTCGTGGAAATGAAAATAAACTGTTTTCAGTTTACTTTTTTAATTGCTAAAATTATACTGATTGGAGTAATAGGTTTTTGCTATGGAAAGGTTTGTTTGTAAAGCAATTGTTCAAATGAGACCACATTTACTTTAGTTTGAGCAGATACAAACACAAAAACAATTCAGGACAAACAAAGAATGTATTCTTAGAAAAAAATTACTTACACTTCTTTTCTTTATAGAAGACCTTATTGGATATAGGTAAGCTTTGTTTACATTTATATAAAATAAGAGGAACCTGATATTATATAGGTTCCTGCTATTTATCTAATTTGGCGTGATAACAGGAATTCCTGTTAGACATAATTTAAACCAAAAACTATGAAAATAATATCCACAAATAAATCAAGAGGTTTTATTATTGAGGACGAATCAAAAAACCTATTAGTTGCACACTACATGGATAATGATTTTCAAGAATTAAAAACAAATTTTAACGGTGTAGACATAGTTATAAGATCAATACCAGAGGCTGTTATATTTAAAAACAGAATAGCCCAAGGAGAAATAAGATTTAACTCAGAAGGGAATGCTACCATAAAATTATTAGACAAAATTGATAATACTAATAATAAAGAATGGGAACTCTTAACTAAAAGGACTTGGATGAAAATTTATTATTCTTTAATAAATGCTGAAAAAGAATCAATATTGAATATACAAATAAGCAAACAGTTTTTTAGTCAAGAATATTTATATCAATTAGAAATAATTGATACTAAAGTTGCGAAAAATGAACTAATAGAATTGATTTTTTATTCTTGTTTCGCATCTCGTCATCTTCGTTTTGAATCATGAAAATAAAAAAATATCCCTAACACTGTATAAAATTAATTGCTACTACAAGCCATACAGAAAAGACAAAAATGGAGGAAAAAGAAAAACCAAGACTTTCGAGATTAACTGCTATTCTTACCCAACTACAATCCAAAAGGATTATTACGGCGAAACAGCTTGCTGAAAAGCACAATGTAAGTTTACGAACTATTTATCGTGATATTCGTACGCTCGAAAAATCAGGAATTCCCATTGTAACAGAAGAAGGAAAAGGCTATTCTATTATGGAAGGTTACCATCTTCCTCCTGTTCTTTTTACTGAAGATGAGGCCAATGCATTAATCACAATAGAACAATTAGCTATCAAAAATAAAGATCTATCATTTGTTAGCAACATTACGAGTGCTCTAGAAAAAATTAAAGCCATTTTACGATACTCTCAAAAAGGCAATGCAGACTTGCTAGCAGATAGAATTTATTTTAGCGGAAACAATAGTGAAGAAAAAACTAGTAATAACCTAATGCAAATTCAATCAGCAATAACACAATGTCGGGTTTTAACAATTGATTACCATTCTTCAGAAAACAATCAAACAGTAAGAGATATCGAACCATTTGCAATTTATAGCATTCACGGAAATTTCCTGCTGATAGGTTTTTGCCGATTGCGAAATGATTTTAGACATTTTAGAATCGATTTTATTAAAAAAATTGTTGATCAGACTGAAACTTTTAGCCCTCATAAAATGACTATCAAAGAGTATTTTGAAAAATATGTAAAAAATTAAAATACCCTTGACATACCTTTGTCACAACTCAAATTTACATTTGCGGAAGTATTAATTAAAAACAACTAAAAATGGAAATTACAAGAATCGTAGTCTTATCATTATCAAGCCTTTTATTAATCTTTGTTGGTCTAATGAGATTAAGTAACCCAATAAAAACCTACTTGAAAAATTCTGGAATTAAACTTGAAAAAGATGCAAGTCTATTAAATGAAATAAGAGGAACCTCAGCAGTAATGCTTTTTGCAGGAATCATCACTCTTGTTGGAGCGTTTACAGACAAACTAACTTTTACTTCGCATTTTGTTGCATCATTAATTTTTATTGGTTTTGCAATTGGGAGACTTATCAGTTTAAAAGTAGATGGAAAACCTAGCAAACAAATTACTCAAGGAATTCTATTTGAACTTGTATTAGGTATTGCAAATATTTTCTGTTTATTGAATATTTGGGTATAAATTTTATAAAATACTAATGACAAACAAGATGTATAGTTCATTGCCTATTTCTTAAAATTTCAAGCGGAGTCTATAAAAAAATAACCATTGATCGTAATCTCAAAAGACGATACAATCAAGCTTTTACTATTTTCTTTATCAGTATTCCAGAAGATGTTTCAAGCTTTAAAATATAGACTCCTTTTTCCTTTAAGAACGAAGTATCTATTTGCTGTTGTTTTGAGTTAAAATCTCCTTGTAATAATTGCTGTCCTTGGATGGATAGAATTGCCCATGTTCCTTTTGACTCTTTATCAAATTCAAGAACGAATTGATTGTGAAAAGGGTTTGGATATAATTTTACTTCAGAAACGTCACGATCTTTTACAGATAAACTCGGATTTTCAAATACTTCAATCTTTCTCATTGTTTCTCCAAAAGGAAGTGCTAAAGCTAATCTTCCTGTTTCAGAAAATTCCATAAGTGTCGTATTCCAAGGCAAAGTACTATCTCCATAAATAATAGGATTATCAACTAATGTCCAAATATCATTGACCAATCTGTATACTTTTATACTATAATCACCAGTTGCATCTGCTCCTTCAGCGGCTATAGCAAGGACATTTCCTGTTCTGTTCAAAGCTATATCGTTCCCTATTGCATGATCAATAGCTTCTCCATAGAGCGTATTTCCTAGTTGTGACCAACTTCCATCAGCTGCATTCTGCTCATATACTTCTACCTTTCCTGTATCCGACATAGTAGTGTCGTCACCTACCGTTCCAACTGCGATTCGATTACCTAAACCATTAAAACAAACTGCTGACCCACGATTTGCTCCAAAGTTAGCAGGTCCAGAATTATCATTTAAATTATTACTCATGGACACCCATGTATCCCCTTGCCATTCATGGACACTAGCATATCCAAATTCATAACCAAAAACTGAATAACTACCATCATAAAATGTAGGTGCAGCTGGCTCTCCATATCCTATTTTAGATCCATCGGCACTCATTGTCATACTGACAGTTCTACTTCCTGGAGGATTAAAACCTATTGAAAAAGAATTTCCCATTAAGGTCCATTCATTCCCAATGAGTTCTAGTACTTCTATAAATCCGGGATCTACAAAGCCTAAATTACCTATATCTATAGCCGCTACCATAATTCGAGTACCATCATCACTTATCTTTGCATCACTACCATACGTTACCATTGCTGTGGGATTAGCTGTTTCACAGGTGTAATCATTTCCTAACTGTTCCCAGCTTGTGCCGTTAAAACTAAACACTAAAAAACAAGTTGCCAAACTATTTGGATTTACAACCACATTCGAAACAACCAAACGATCTCCATCATAATCTAAATCTAAAGGAGAGCTCACAGAAAGCACTAAAGGGCCAATCGGATTTCCAACAGGTTGCCAAGTAGTTCCTTGCAATTCATACACATTAATATAACCATCATTTGTTTTATCAACTGTAGCTATTCGTGTTCCGTTGCCACTTATAGAAACAGAGTACCCAAATAACGGTCTATCTCCTGTCAACGATTGTCCTACTTGATTCCACTGAGAAAAAGCGAGATTCAAATTCAAAAATAAGATGATATATAAAAGTAGTTTCTTTTTCATGGGTTTGTATAAAATGGTTAGGCTGTAATTTTAAATGCTAATTGTAATTCTTTTTTTGAAAATATTGTATATCTATTTTAGTGATACAAATTTTAGGAATAGAATATGTAACTAACTCAAATTTGGAGTTTAAATATACTTGTTCTTCTATCGGTAATTTGACCTGATCTTCATTGACTTTTTTCCTAATATCATCAAGATGCATTGATTTTAATGTAGAAGTATTTACATAAGGAATCTCAGCTTTAAATCGTTTTTGAGAAAAATTCTGTGTATTTGTATCTGTAGAACCATCAGTTTTATACCAATTGGAAATTCCATCTTCAAATCCAAATTGGTAAGTCCCTATTTGACCGTAAAAAAATATTGGAGAACAACATAGTAATAAAAAGAGTAGTTGTTTTTTCATAGCATTCGCGGTTTAATGTTATAACCAATATAGTAATAAACTACGGCTACATAATTACTAAAAACCCTAATTCAACATAAAATTGATGATTTTAGGGTACTACTAAAGCATCATACAAACGTATACGCCCAAAATATGAACAACAATTGCATTGGCAATCGGATCAAGGTTGGAATGACAAATTTTCCTTTTCGTCTTGCTTTTTGAAAGTGATATATATTTGCAGGAAATACTAAAACTAACAACGCAATAATTCCAATTGCTGCATACGATCGTGTTGTTTCAAACAATAAAGCAATTCCTAAAACAATTTCCACAATCCCAACTATTATATTTACAATTGCTGGTTTTGGAACCCATTTTGGAGTTATACTTAAAAAGATTTTCGGTTTCCAAAAATGACAAATTCCTGCAAAAAAATACAATGCTGCCATTATGTATAAAGAAGTCTGTTCAAATGGTAGCATTGGTTAAAATTTAAGTATTCGTATCTTTTCTTAAAGATATAATAATTTTCAATGAAAAGTCGTTTTTATATCAATCTACAATTTTTCTAAGTCAAACAGCAAGTTCCCTAAAAGATATGGCACAATCACTCAATAACATCTGTCATAATTTGTTTTTTAATATAAAAACAGTAGCTTCGATACCATAGAATAGTACAAACAAAACCGACATATTATGAAAAAACTAGGATTATTACTGTTAACTTTTACTGTAATTGTAGCCTGCGGAACCAAAAAATCAGCTTCCACTTCAAAAAACAGTATGACAAGTATAAAAAAAGCAAAAAGTAAAAACTATAAACAAACCTTACGCGATCAATATTCGTTTGTTATTACAGAAATCTCCACCGATAAATCCTATGGCTATAGTCCAGAAAATGCGGTTGAAGTTGGCGGTGCAAAAAATTCTGAAGGTCCAATGAACGAACGTCGTTATTTAAACGCATTAACAGGTCCAAATGGTGAAGAAATATCCTATTACAGAGCTGGAAGTTGCTGCCCTACTCCTAGTGAAAATGCTACGTTTGGAGATAAAGCTATGTTAGACAATTATCGTGTAACATGGGAAGGTTCAAAAGATACCGTTTCCATCTATATTAACATGTATGATTCTAGTCCGTTAAAAGCACCTAAAGGTTTCGGATTGCGAAAATAATATATCCAAACATCGTCACTTTATTTTGTAGAAAGTAGTACGGCTAGCAAACGGATTGTGAAGCAATAATTAGAAAAATAGTCTCCAAGAGCAAAAATGCCCGTTTTAATATTTTTGAAACGGGCATTTTTGCTTTATTTAAACTCATGAAAACTATTTTTCAGTCGCTAAGAATATTTTATAAATATTTTAATTTTAGTTGTTTAGTGTATTTTTTTATATTAACTTGAAAATGTTAACCAAATTTTGATTACTCGCCCCACAAATTTCACCATTATTAACGTTTAATTAAATATTTATGACCTACTTAATCTCTCAGATTAGTACGAAAACATTCTTTGTATTGCTTGTTCTCTTTTTTAACATTCAACTTAATAGCCAAAACATAACAGAACCTTCAGAAAATGTAGTTCAAACTAACCTTTTGTGTGGTACTCCATCTATGACTGAAAAGCAAATAAAATATACCCTTGATGTTGTGGATAAAGCAGGAGCTGATAGAAAAAATGCAGGTACTACATGTTTGCCTATTAGAATTCATATTGTTACGGATGATTCTGGAAATGGAGGAGTTTCGATGGCAGATGTGAATGAAGGTGTAGCAAATTTGAATAATTTCTATCTAGCTGCGAACATTGAATTTTATATACATTCTGTAAATATTATCAATAGTTCTGCTTTGTATACATTCGATACTACAGAAGAAGCTGCAATGACTGCTGCTAACTCTATTTATGATGCCGTGAATGTCTATTTTGTGGATAGCATCACTGTCCCTAATTTTGGAGGAGCTTGTGGTTATGCCCGCTATCCTAGTAATGATACTAATTCTCTTAATATGTTAATGGATAATGGATGTCTATTAAATGGTCCTAATGGAACTTTCGTGCATGAGTTTGGACACTTCCTCAACTTAGCACATACACATCAGAGTACAGGAAATGGGAATACAGATCCCAACGCTGAAAATGTTTCTAGAACTGGTCCAAATGCCAATTGTAGTTCAACTGGTGATTTATTATGTGATACAGAAGCAGATCCAAATGGTAGTAATGATGCTAATTGTAACTTTATCAATGATGGCGTTAGTATGCAAGATGAAAATGGTCTTACCTATACACCAGATATCAATAATGTGATGTCATATTACTCAGATTCATGTGGTGGAATTTTCACACCAGAACAGTATACACGAATAGCAAATGGTTTAGCAATAAGACTCAGTCATACTGCTTATAATTTATTGGGAGCTGCACCTACAGATGTAATCAACCCTTCGGGGTTAACTGCTGTAAGCAATTCATCTGGAGTAGGTTTATCTTGGACTGATAACGCAACAAATGAATTAGGATATTTAATTGAAAGATCTGACGACGGAGGTGCGACTTGGGTTGTCCCTGTGGGAGCTGGTGTTGACGCTAATGTTACTTCTTACACAGATACTTCTGTACTTTCAAATACAACTTATCATTATAGAATAAAAGCTTCAAATGATAGTTGTAATGATTATTCAGCTACTGCATCAGTTTTAGTAGGAGTATTTTATTGCGGATCTTTAGAATTTACAACTAATGTTGAACCTATTACTTTGGTTGATGTTGCAGGCATTAATAATGTAACAGATGCTACTTTAGGAGGTACAGCGCATGAAGACTTTACACTCATTGTTGGAGCAATGGAAGAGGGAATGTCCTATCCCATTGCTTTGGAAGGAAATACAGATGGTAATTATACAAATAGATTTGCTGTTTTTATCGACTGGAACCAGAATAGTATTTTAGATGATAGCGGTGAAGTTTATGAAATTACAGAAACAATTACGAACTCAACCGGAACCGATGGCATGCAAGCTACAGGAACGATTGTTGTACCCGCGGGTGTTACTTCTGGTAATACTATAATGCGAGTTAAGAAAATATATGGTACTAACAATTATTTAGATCCTTGTGTAGGAGCCGGATATGGTCAAGCTGAAGACTATACGATTACTGTAACTGCTAACGACGTTGTTGGATTAAGTCCAAAAGTATATATTCAAGGTGCTGCCATAAATCCAAATGTGGGAGAAGAAGCCTTAATGCGTGACGATTTGCGTGTAGCTAATCTAGTGCCAACTACAAGCCCATATGCAGATGGATTATCTTGTGATATTTCTGTATTTAATACTACAGGAACCAATGCTGTCGTAGATTGGATTTATATAGAATTAAGATCAGCTGTTTCAAATACAACTATTGTAGACAGCCAGTCTGCTTTATTATTAAGAAACGGAATGGTAGTAGGTGTAGATGGTTTTTCTAATCTAGAATTTCAGCAACCAGCAGGAGATTATTATGTGGTAGTTAAACATCGTAATCACTTAGGTATAATGAGTGCTGCACCAGTAAGTTTGTCGAACACTATGACCTCGGTTGATTTTACACAAGCCGATAATCAAATCACTTTTGGTTCTAATGCGCAAACTACTTTTGGTATGCCAACCAATATAGTAGCACTATGGTCAGGAGATGTTAATGCAGATAAAATGGTGCAATATTTAGGTACCAGTCCAGATACACCAAGTATCTTATCTACTGTATTAAATGATGTTGGAAATGCTTTAAATTTCCCAACTTTTACAGTTTCTGGATATAATAATAATGATGTTGATATGAATGGAGAAACACAATATAGTGGAACAGCGCCAGACACACCATTTATCTTACAAAACGTATTATCACACTCAGGAAACTTTTTGAATTTAAGTACACATTTAATACAAGAACAACTACCCGAAAATTAAAAAATCACCTCAATAGGTGCTGTTTTATATTAAAATACCTGTGTTAAGCGGAGTCGAAGTATAAAAGTAATAGAAATGAATTTAATCAGTCATTTCGAAGTTGAAGCATTCTGGTTTAATATCATTGAACCAGAAATAACATAGCAGTTAAACAATGTACTTTTACGAAAATTAAAAGTCAAGATCTAGATCTTCGCTTTTTTTGGTCTATGCTAAAGTATATGAAAAATTCAATTGAATTAGCTTCTTCGATAGCACATTCACAATTCCTTTTAGTATTTGAACACCGAAAATTTGTTTTCGCTAATAAAAATAGTAGTTTTCGGCTTGAGAAAACAATATGACAGAACATCGCCATTTTATATTGCACAAACCTTTTGGATATCTTTCGCAATTTGTCAACAATCAAAGCAAACGGAAAAACAAAAAACTTTTAGGAGAATTACACGATTTTCCAGAAAGTATTATGGCTATTGGTCGTTTGGATGAAGATTCAGAAGGTTTACTATTTCTTACTACGGATGGAATGGTTAGCGAGCAAGTACGTAGTAAAAAAGTACCAAAAGAATACTACGTGCAAGTTGATGGCGAAATTACAGCAGCAGCCATTGAGCAATTAAAAGCTGGTGTCGAAATTGGCATTCATGGTAAAAAATACCAAACCTTACCTTGTGAAGCTTCTATCTTAAATCCTGCACCAATATTTAAAGCACGTACCAAAAAACTACGCGATGCACGTCATGGTCCTACAAGTTGGATCGCTATCACAATAAGCGAAGGAAAGTTTCGACAAGTACGAAAAATGACTGCGAAAGTCGGATTTCCTACGCTGCGTTTGATGCGCATTCGTATTGGAACTATTCTTTTGAACGATTTACCTTCTGGAGAATTTATAGAAGTTGACCGTTTTGATGTTTCATAAGGTGTAAAATATAATTTCACAGTACTTCTCGACACAAAATTCTTTTCAGAATTTCGCTCGAAGTGACGCTATACGCATTCAAAAAAACATACTTTACATTTAAAATTTCAATTCGTAATTTCGAGTGATTTTCAAATAAAATGAAGAAAATTGTATCGAGAAATACTATGAAACGAATAAATCGCTAAACTCTTTTTATATTTAAAATTCTACAGACAACATTTATAATTTCAAACCTTCTTTTTGTTAAAAAACAGTACAGTTACACAGCATCTTTTCAAAATTGTGTAACTTTCAGTCAACTAATCAATCAAACCACATATGAAAAAATTACTACAATTGCTGGTAATTATGACTCCGCTTGCTGTTTTTTGTCAGCCAGATACAGAAGTATTTCTATTTGATCTATCTACAGAAAACAATAAACTAACAATTACAAACGGAAAAAACATTTCAAACAATGAAGGTTATGACAATCAGCCTTCATTTCAAAATGAACACACCATTCTATTCGCGTCCACGCGCAACAAACAAACCGATATTTTACAATACAATAGTATCACAGGTGTAAAAAAATGGTTGAACGATACCAAACAAGGAAGTGAATATTCACCAACGCAAGTCCCTAAAAGCAAATACATTTCTGCAATTCGACTCGATACAACAGGTTTGCAATATTTGTATTACTACCGAAAAGGAAAAAGTAAAGCTTTACTGAAAGATTTAAAAATTGGCTATCATGTATGGAACTCAAGAAATGTCTTAGTCTCTTTTGTGTTGGGCGAACCACATCGATTGGTTGTTTCAAACCTCAAAAAAAACACACATTATACAGCTGACACTAATATTGGACGATCGTTACACAATATTCCGAATTCCAACTTGGTAAGCTACATCAGTAAAAAGAACGATGTTTGGGAAATTCGTTCCTTAAATGTAAAAACTTATGAAACTAAGAAAATCGCGAATACCGTTCCAAATGTAGAAGATATGTGCTGGTTGGCAGATGGTTCTATGTTGATGGGAAAAGGAAAAGTATTGTATCGATTAGACCCGAAAAAAGATACGGAATGGAAAATCGTGAAACTATTCGACAAAGAAAATTTTGATAACATTACCCGAATTACAACAAATGCTTCAAACACTAAATTGGTCATTGCTGCCGAAGCCGAAACGGCACTGAAACCAACACTGGAAAACATCCGCTGGATTGCTGGAAATTGGAAAGGTGAAGCGTTTGGCGGTATTACAGAAGAAAACTGGAGCGAACCTTCAGGTGGTTCTATGATGGCTACATTTAAGTTAATTGTAAATGGAAAAGTAAATTTTTATGAGATAGAAACAATTTCGGAAGTAAACAATAGCCTTTTATTACGTCTAAAGCACTTTACTAGTGAATTGAAAGGATGGGAAACCAAAGACGAAACCGTCGATTTTCCGCTGATAAAAGTCACCAAAAACAAAGCCATTTTTGAAGGAATGACCTTTGAATCTATTGATGAAAACAATATGGTTGTGTATGTAGCTATCGGTCAAAAAGATGGTTCAACGGCTATTGTTCCATTTCACTATAAAAAAACAACGAATTAAAATCTCAACTTTATATATCCTTGTATGAAATGAGCCATAACAGTCTGTTAATACCAACCGATATGATTATTGGCGAATTCCATCTGACAGAATTCATAAAATAAAAAATAAACAGATGAAAAAAATTATCTCCTCTATCCTACTTTTTTCAGTGACATTTATGATGTCACAAACCGATCAACGTTTGTATGATATTATTGATGCAGTTTCAGCAGATCGTATTGAAAATGACATTAAAACTTTAGCCAATTTTGGTACACGAAATACCTTTAGCGACACTATTTCGGAAACGCGCGGAATTGGCGCTGCAAGACGCTGGATTAAAGGTGAATTTGATAAAATTTCAAGTAATTGCACAAACTGTTTGAATGTTTTTTATCAGAAAGATTTTGTTACGAAAGAAGGAAATAGACGTGTTCCAAAAGATGCTTGGGTTGTCAATGTAATCGCGATTCAGAAAGGAACAAAATATCCAAATCGCTATATTATTATGAGTGGCGATATTGATTCGCGCGCAAGCGACACCATGGATTTTACCACAGATGCACCAGGTGCAAACGACAATGCTTCTGGAATGGCTGGAACGATTGAAGCGGCTCGTGTATTGTCAAAATATAAGTTTGAAAATAGTATTATTTATGTGGGATTGTCTGGTGAAGAACAAGGATTGTTTGGCGGACAAGGTTTGGCGAAATATGCTAAAGAGAAAGGTTGGGACATTATCGGCGTTTTAAATAATGATATGATTGGAAATATTGAAGGTGTTGATGGTGTGATTGATAATCGCTCATTCCGAATTTTCTCAGAGCCAGTTCCAGCAAACGAAACAGAACGTCAACGTAGAGCACGTCGTTTTTATGGCGGTGAAGTAGATGGAATCTCAAGACAATTGGCAAGATACGTACACAAGCAAGTAAAAACATACATGCCTGAAATGAATCCTATGATGATCTATCGTTTGGACAGATTTGGTCGTGGTGGTCATCACAGACCTTTTAACGATCTTGGATTTGCAGGAATTAGAATTATGGAAGCGCACGAAAACTACAATCGTCAACATCAAGACATTCGTGAAGAAAACGGTATTAAATATGGCGATGTAATTGAAGGTGTCAACTTTCCGTATGCTAAGAAATTAACGGCTGTAAACGCAATTAACTTAGCAAGTTTGGCTTGGTCTCCACTTCCACCGAAAGGTGTAGAAATTGGCGGAATTGTGCAACCGAGTGCAAAATTTCGTTGGAAAAAATCGGAAGATTCTAATATAATTGGTTATAAAATTTATTGGAGAGATACTACTGCACCACAATGGCAACATTCACGATTTGTAGGTGATGTTACTGAATTTACTTTAGACGGAGTTGTGATTGATAATTATTACTTCGGAATTGCATCAGTAAGCAAAAATGGTCATGAAAGCTTGATTGTTTTTCCTGCGAAAACATTTAGATAAATCATAATGAAAAAGATTCTTAACATAAGCCTAGTAGTACTTTGTTTCTGTTGCATCATCTCGTGCACACAAGAAGAAAAAACAACCAAAAATGAAGTATTGGTATTGGGAACAATTCACAGTGGTCACTTGACTAAAGAAGAATATTCTATTGAAAAATTGACCAAACTCATTAAAGAAATAAAGCCTGATATTATTCTTACCGAAATTCCGCCCGATCGTTTTGAAGCCGCTGTCGCTGGATTTAAAAAAGATGATAGTATTTCTGAACCACGTGTGATGCGTTTTCCAGAATATACAGATGTTATATTTCCGCTCTCAAAAACTATGGATTTCGAAATTATTCCAACAGCTGGCTGGACGCGACCAATGGCAATGGAACGACAAAAAAAGTTACGCGCTATCAGTCAAGATTCTACTCGCACCAAAGATTGGCAACAATATATGAATGCTGGGAAAATCACAGATTCATTAATGACCGTAATTGGCAAAGAATACGATCCATATTTTATTCATACGAGTACTTATGACAGCATTTACAACATCAGTTTAGATGTGTATAATAAGTTATTTAATGTAGAATTAGGTCTTGGTGGTTGGGACAATATCAATATTGCTCACTATTGGAATATTGAAAAAGCGCTTGAAAAACATCGTCATCAAAACAAACGAATTTTAATTACCTATGGTGCAGGACATAAAGGTTGGTTTTTAAAAGAACTGCGTAAAAGAGACGATATTGAACTGTTAGAAATGAAACCTTTTTTAGATAAGATTCAATAAGTTATGAAAGAACTTGAAGAACTGTATTTTAAAACTGATATCGAATGGCGTGCTTGGTTAGAAAAAAATCATGATTCGTCTACTGGCATATATCTCATCTTTTATAAAGTGAGTAGCCAAAAAGAAAGTATGCGTTGGGAAGAAGCTGTAAAAGTAGCGTTGTGTTTTGGCTGGATTGATAGCACCGTAAAAAGATTAGATGACGAACGCAGGCGACAATATTTTTGTCCACGTAAACCCAAAAGTGTTTGGAGTAAACTTAACAAAACGTACCTCATAACATTAATTGCTGAAAATAAAATGCACGAAAGCGGTTCGCAGAAAATGATTGCTGCCATGAAAGATGGTTCATGGACTGCATTGGATGATGTAGAAAATTTAGTGGTTCCGAAAATTTTACAAGAAGCATTTGATAAAAACCCAAAAGCATATGAAAACTATCAAAATTTTAGTCCTTCGTATCGTAAAAGCTACTTATATTGGTTGAATCAGGCAAAACGAGAAGCTACTAAGGAAAAACGAATTACTGAGATTATTCGTTTGTGTGAAGCAAATATGAAGAGTCGGGATACTGGCAGGTAATTTATAACAAAAAATGACAAACACTAATTTAATTTCTGATCGCATTACGTTACGATTGATAACACTATCTGATTTAGAATCTATTCATACTCTTCATTCATTACCTGAAACCGATGAGTTTAACACTTTAGGAATTCCAAAAAATATTGAAGAAACGCAAACAATTATTACTGATTGGGTTGCTGAAAACCAACTAGATGAAATCAAATGTTATACGTTTGCTATTGAAGACAATCTGACCAAAGACTTTATAGGATTGTTTGGCTTGAAGATTGGTTCTGATAAATACCGAAGAGGAGAAATATGGTATAAAATTCATTCTGATTATTGGGGAAAAGGATTTGCTACAGAATCCACAAACATGATTTTAGATTATGGTTTTGACACACTCAACTTACACAGAATTCAAGCTGGATGCGCCGTTGATAATATTGGTTCTATAAAAGTATTGGAAAAAGTTGGAATGATCCGAGAAGGTCGCGGAAGACAAATATTACCTTTAAAAAACGGTTGGTCTGACAATTTTGAATATTCAATTTTGGAAACTGATCCACGAAAAAAGTAAGCTTTGAAAACAAAAATTATTCAATTATGTGCTAAAAACGTAAAATCTAGAGGTTTTTGGTAAAATAATAGCCTTTTTTGTTCGGCACTATAAAATCTAATTAATATCTTGGTTTCGCATTTTCAAAATTTACCGATGAAAAAGAAACCGATTATCGTAGCATTACTGCTACTTACCACCAATTTGTTCTTTGCCCAAAATGATTGTATTGACGCCATTGTTGTATGTAGCAACGTTGGTTTTGAAGATTTAGATGTTTCAGGATTTGGAACACAAGAATTAACAAATTCCAATGCATGCGGACTTCAAGAAACCAATTCTTTATGGCTAGATCTAACCATAAATACAGGAGGAACTTTAGGCTTTGTATTAACGCCAACACTTACAGACATTAGTGAAGACTATGACTTTTTTGTTTTTGGTCCAGATCCTACTTGCAACAACATAGGTCAGTCAATTCGTTGCTCTACAACAAATCCAATAAACGCTGGATTAACAAACAATCTCACAGGAATGAATGATACCGAGACCGATACTTTTGAAGGTCCTGGTGCCGATGGAAATAGTTTTGTAAGTTCAATCAGTGTAAGTCCCGGCGAACGCTACTTTATAGTCATAGATAGACCTCTTGGAGTAGGTGGTTTTAATTTGGAATGGACAGGAACAGCCACTTTTAATGCCGCACCAAACATTTCAATACCGCAAGGAACTAGCATAGATTTAGAAGAATGTGATGTTGTAGGCGATCCAAATGACGAAACTACTACTTTTGATTTAACAGTAAACTCGCCTATTATTATAGGTGCACAGACTGGTGTTACACTCACCTATCACACTTCAAATACAAATGCACAAACAGGAAATGGGCCTATTACGAACCCTGC
This sequence comes from Kordia sp., assembly GCF_050633145.1. Taxonomy (GTDB): domain Bacteria; phylum Bacteroidota; class Bacteroidia; order Flavobacteriales; family Flavobacteriaceae; genus Kordia. The sequence goes on from NZ_JBOEFY010000078.1 coordinate 27,618, forward strand.
GGCTTTCTCCAATGCCTCCAATCCACAAACAATTTATGTTCGATTAGAAGATGATGTTACAGGATGTTTTAGTACGGATGAGTTTCAATTAAGCATTTCAGGAAATACTGATACAGGAACACCAAATAACTTAACAGCATGTGATGATGATAACGATGGATTTTGGCTTTTTGACTTAACACAAAATGATGCATTAATTGCAGATGGAATTCCTAATACAACAGTCACATTCTACTTATCAGAAATAGATGCGCGAAACGATACCAATCCTATTGCAAGTATGTATCAAAACCAAAATGCATATACGCAAGAAACAATTTGGGCAAGATTAAACACAGCTGCAGGTTGTTTTGGTGTCACTTCATTTACAATTCAAGTTTTTGAATCTCCAACTGCCAATGCTATCAATGATCAATTAATTTGTGATGATGATACTGACGGATTATGGAGTTTGGATTTAGATGACTTAACGACATCTGTTTTAGGAACACAAGATGGAATGCTGTTCAACGTAACCTATCATCCAACTCAAGTTGATGCTAACACAAATATGAACGCATTGGTCAGTCCATACACAAACCAAGCTGCTTATGGTTTAGAAACAATTTTTGTTCGAATAGAAAACAACGACAATACCGATTGTTTTGATACAACTTCGTTCGATTTTGATGTGTTCGATCAACCAATTGCTAATGCTGTAGCAGATTATGAACTATGTGATGATACTTTGGATGGCGATGATACTAATGGCTTCTCTACATTTGACCTTTCTACATTAGACATCGAAGTTTTAGGCGTACAAGATATGATGCAATTCAATGTTTCATATTATGCAAATCAAACTGATGCAAATGACTCCATGAATGTATTATCAACGACATATATAAATACAACTGCTGGAGGAAACGCTATAATTGCGCGTATTGAAAATATAGATAATCCTAGTTGTTTTGACACAATAGAAATCAACGTTGTTGTAAATCCGTTACCCGTAATTACAACTCCTGTAACTTTACGTCAGTGTGATGATGATACTGATGGTATTTCTGATTTTAATCTAACTGAAGCGAATACGTTACTTTCTGTAGATGCTGCTAACGAAACTTTTACTTATTACACTAATCTCGTAAATGCACAAACTGCAACTAGTGCCATTCCTACTCCAACAGCGTTTACTGCCGCAAATGGCGGACAAGTTTTTGCTCGAATTGAAACTGTAAACGGTTGTTTTAGAATTGGAGAAATTAACCTAATTGTAGCTGCAACACAAATTCCAAATACATTCCAATTGGCGTATGAACTATGTGATGATGATGCAGTTGATGGAGACAATACCAATGGAATTGCAACCTTTGATTTTAGTAATGCAAATGCACAAATCAACACGTTATTTACAGCTACAGGTCAAACACTAACAATTACCTATTATGAAAACTTTGCTGATGCTTTAGCTGAAGAAAATGCAATTGCAGACATCAGTAATCACAGAAATGATGCATCTCCGAATGTTCAAAACATTGTTGTTCGTGTAGATAGTGATGTAGATAATGCTTGTTTAGGTTTAGGAGAACACATTACGTTAACTGTAAACCCTTTACCTGATCAAAATACGATTACTGACTACATTGTATGTAATGATGACCCTAATCAATTTACATTCGATCTTGCAACAAAAGATGCAGAAATAATTAATGGTCAGACTGATATTGCTGTTACTTATCATGAATCACAAGCTGAGGCTGACACAAATACTGGTGCAATTGTAAGTCCATATACAACATTTTCAAGAACAATATATGTACGCGCAATCAATACAGTTACTAATTGTATTAATACAGCCATGAACTTTGATTTAATTATCAATGAAAATCCT
>NZ_JBOEFY010000079.1:0-169 GCF_050633145.1 Kordia sp.
ATCATCACAGATAATAATGACAACATCTTAGCTTGGCAAAATGCTGCAAACGGAAACACGTTAGACTTAAGTGCTGCACCAGCAGGTGAATGTCACGTTTGGGGATGGAACTACAGAGGATTACCAAATCCAATAGTAGGTGATCACATTTCTACCTTATCAGATGATG
>NZ_JBOEFY010000079.1:248-561 GCF_050633145.1 Kordia sp.
AAGACATTTCAGATAACTGGGTTACAGTCTACAGAGAAGTTCCAGATGGTGGAATGGTAACATTAGCTGACGGAACAACAACATCATACACAGGAGAAGCAGGAAATATCGTATTTGATGTAGCACACACAACAACAGCTCCAAACTTATCGTATTGGTACATCATCACAGATGATAATGACAACATTCTTGCATGGCAAAACTCAGCTAACGGAAACACGTTAGACTTAAGTGCAGCTCCAGCAGGAGAATGTCACGTATGGGGATGGAACTACAGAGGACTTCCAAATCCAATAGTAGGCGATCATATTTC
>NZ_JBOEFY010000079.1:606-30434 GCF_050633145.1 Kordia sp.
TGAAGACATTTCAGACAACTGGATTACTGTAACAAGAGAAGAACCATTAAGTGTTGAAGATTTTGAAAATGCGATCAAGTTTAATGTATATCCAAACCCTGCAAGTAATGTGTTGAATTTACGAACTTCTTCAAATCAATCCTTTGATGTAGTCATTGAACTGTTTGACATATCTGGAAGAAGAGTATATCAAGACAATAAAAATTTATCAAACGAAATACAAATCAATATTTCTTCATACCAATCTGGTGTATACTTATTGAGTATTAGAGATGTAGAAAGTAATTCAAGAATCACGAAACAAATCGTTAAAAATTGATGTTTTAGAGTTTAGTTTACGTAGTTTATTATTAATTCAAGGTGTGAAAAGAGTGTTTCTTAGTCGAAGCACTCTTTTCTATTATATATGAATTTTGAGAGGATTTCTCCCTTATGTGTTTTCCTTAAAAATGTTTTTTTAACGGTATTTTCAATCGTGTTTTCCCTATGTTTTATTTCGTGAAATACTGTTATCTATTGCGTTAATTCACTGTGTTGTATTCGGTAAAAAGACATGTTCTTTGCTATGACTTTTTAAAACTAGAGAAGTCTTCTCGGGAAATTTATTCAACCATTAAAAAAAAATAATCATGCAAAGTAAAATTCAGTATGTGTCTACAATGCGAATTGTAGATCACGAAACTTTTGGGTCAAACGAACGTAAAACAGTACGTAATTCAGGATTGTTTCTGTTAGATCAAGGAAAAAAGAAAAACAGTTTGTTTTTCGTTGGGAAATGTGGAGGAGAAGTTCGCGTTGAGTTAAAAATTAACTTCACTCAAAAGGCAAACGGTTCGGTTTCTATCAAAGAATCGGCAAAACTATACGAAGGCTCTTCTACAAATACGAGAGATTTGGACGGAAAAGCTTCTAAAAGTTCAACCGTAGCAGCAAATCAAACCAAAACAATAACTTTTAGAGTTCGCAATACGGATGAAGGTGACGATTACGCAGATATTTCTTTACAAGTAACGAATAGCGTTATTGCAGACAGCGATTGTACGAATGGAATTAAAGCAAAAGCACAAGCATTAGGAAGCGGATTTACAGGCGCTGCAACTTCAAATATTAACAGACCTACTACTGTACGAGGAGGAAAAAGAGTTACGTTCAAAAAATGTGATATTTATTGTTCACCAGCATCTGGTCCACAAGAAATTCACGGGCAAATACGTAGAAAATACAATGCTGTTGGCGGACCAAACAATGCATTAGCACTTCCTGTAACCGATGAAACGACAACTCCAGATGGACGCGGAAGATTTAATCACTTTTCAGGAAATGGAAGTATTTATTGGCATCCAGCAACAGGACCAAAGCTAGTTCGAGGCGCTATTCGTCATACGTGGGCAAAAAGTGGTTGGGAACGCGGAATTTATGGATATCCAACTTCTGATGAAATTAAAATTGATCCGAAAAAGAATGAATGGTTCAGTGATTTTCAAAATGGTGTCATTATTTGGAACAAAAACAAAGAAGAAAATCCGCATACAGCAAAATTAAGTGGACGAAAAGTATGTGCACTTTTTTCAAAAATATTTAAAGAAAAAACGAAGTCTCAGAAAGATTTGAATGTTGATTCAGTTCGAATTTCCAGCGTAAGCGATACCGGAAACAACTTTGAGCGCAGTAAAAACAGAAAAGTGACGTTTAAAATAAAAGGTGATTATGAAAGTGGAATCTTTTTTATTCCGAATCCTTCATACACTATTACGTTGCGAATAGCTTTCGAATCTGATAAAAATCCTAATGGGAAAATAGGTTGTAAACTATCAGCTCGTTTAGATCATTGGCATATTCATACGTCTGGAGCAGGACATAAAAAATTATTGAATGGTTTGAAAAAAGGAATTTTAGAAGGCTTTAAAAAACCTTTAAAATTGGGTGATGTACCGAAAAATACAGGATTCTTAAGCTTTAAAGTCATGAAAGACGGCGGTATAAAATTATACTTTAGAGGCGATGTTGTTGGACAGTTTGCAGCAGCAGTTGCTCAAAGCAAATTAGACAAAATGTAGTATAAATATACTATAGTCTAAAACCTGTTTGATGTGCTTCAAACAGGTTTTTTTATTTATGATGAATATTATGGCAATTCATCGTAAGGACTTCATATTTTATTATTGAAAAGATTATTGTAGTTTTAACTGTAATCATATTTAATAGCCGAAATTGCTGTTATATCCGTGTTGTAAGTAATATATTTAAACTTTCTAAAGCACTTAAATTGTTAAATTTCGCTTGCATGTGAAAAGTTTAAACGAGTTCAATTCAAAAAAATGGAAATTCAAGAATGTAATTTAAATATTAGATATGATTTACCTAAAGAAATTTGGGATAAAGTGCCTTTAATTTATCAAAAAATGAATGGCTGGATAGGATTTGGTAAAGATGGAATTCCTCATTGGTTTAGTTATGATACAAATGAAAAGTCAATAATTGCTTCAGTAGAACCAAGTGGACTTCATTTTGAAGCCAATATGGAATTGAATGAATGGATTGAATGGAAAGTTGAAATTAAAAGAATTGCAACAGAAATTTTAGAATTTAAAGTTGGTGAAATTGAAGAAGGAGAAGTTGGACACGAAATTGAATGGATTAAAAGCAGCTAATAAAAAGATTTAAACACATAAAATGAAAATACATATAGAAACAGATCGACTCATTATAAGAGATATTGAAGCATATGATGTGGAAGGAATTTTAGCACTAGATTCCGATCCTGAAGTTCATGAGTTTTTAGGGAAAAAACCAATAAAAACAATCGAAGAAGCCAAAGAAATCATAGACTATATAAGAGGTCAATATGTTAAAAACGGAATTGGACGTTGGGCAATTATTGATAAAGAAACAAACGATTTTATTGGTTGGACTGGATTGAAATATGAAGAAGAAGTACGAAAAGAATTTAATTACTATGATTTAGGTTATAGATTGAGGAGAAAGTATTGGGGAAAAGGAATAGCTTCAGAAACAGCAATTGCTTCTCTTGCATATGGATTTGAAAAACTTGATTTAAAAGAAATAGGAGGCGCTGCAGATGTAAATCACTCAGCGTCTAATAAAATTCTACAGAAAATAGGAATGAAGTGTATTGATACATTTGTTTATGATGGCGAACTTCATAATTGGTATAAAATTGAAAAGGCAGAATGGCTTGAAAATAAAAGGAATAGCTAATAAAAACAATGTCAATTAATTATCTATACTATGCAAAAAATCGTAGTTATATTATTCTATTTAAGTTCATGTCATGTTTTTGGACAACGTGATATGAAAGTGATTACAGAAGATTTTAATAATGATAAAATAGTAGATACGCTAAAAACCTTTTATGAAGGTGGAAGCGGATTTGGCGGAAGGTATGTTCAAATCATAAATGGGAAAACCAATGAAATGCATCAACTTACGAATGAAGGTTGTTTTTGTCGCATTAAAAGTACGATTCTCATACCTCCAAAACTTGCTAAAAAAGAGAATGTGCTTTTTCTTGAAATAATGAAAACACATTTACTTCCTGAGAAAAGGAAGCATCCAGAAGCTTCATTAAACTGGATGATTAAAAGTGCATATTCTAATGCGAATCTGGATACTAATGACTTTTTTGATTTAATTGTAGATCCTCAAACTAGCTGGATAGAAGAAGAATTTGAAGCGCCAGATAATTATTATATTGAAATAAAAGGCGATTCGTTAAGACAAGTATACACTACTCCTTATGAAGCTCCTGAATGGTTAGATGCCAAAAATGCCAGAGGATTTCTGATGTATTATGCGCACAATCATTACAGAAGCCGTACACGCGACAGTATAAAACTTTCAGATAGTAATGCTACATATAAAGTATATAACACCTCGCATGGAGTGTTTGTGAAAAAAGGAAATACTTATAAATGGGTGTTTATTAGTGATGCTAGTATCACTGGCGCACCTTCAAAACTTAGGTGGGAATCCATAAAAAAAATACAACTCTATGGTAAATACGTATTAATACAGCAAATAATTCCTCCTTATAATATGTATAAAATATTTATCATAAATATAGAAACAGGTATTTGTGGGAGATTAAAGCATGATTTCTCAGATTCTAATAATGCTACTATTGATGATGTGCTTCAAGGGGAAATAATTAGTTTAGATATTGAAGGTAAGCAAGTTAAGTATGAGTTGAAAACTATTTTTAAAGAACTAGAAAAGCAGTATCTCACAAAGAAAACAAGCAAGAAGCACAATTAAAATTTTAAAATAAGTGTATCTAAAAGGATATAAAATAGTTTCTGAAAACAAAAAAGAATACACATTACCTAAATGGGATTTTGGTGGCGATAAACCGTATACGAATAGAATTTGGAATATAATTTTAGCAGATATAAAAGCAATAGCTGAAAACGCCTATCCTTTACGTGTATATGATTTAGATACCTCTGATGAGACTTACATAATGCTAACTAATAGAAAGGAACTTGAAAACTGGCTTACGAATGATTTTTAAATAAAGAGTGTTTTTTAAGCTTACTCATCTAAAAATTCTCTTCCAAGTTTATCCAACCAACCTTTCTGTCCATTGGGAAGTGTAAATCTGGAAAAGTGTTTGGAAACGTCGAGTTTACTGTATTTTAGTTGGGTGAGTCCGTAAATACCAAATAAATTGTTTTTAGAAATCAAAATATGATCACTCTTCACTTTTTTGATCACATCGTATGCTGTAGGTAGGAGTTCTTTTAGTTCAACGATAGCTTTATTTTGTTGATTTACAGTAGACTTAAATTTTATTTGAAACATTCCAAGCTTACCATTATTCTCTACAATAACATATTCAGGAAACCCTTCAGATTCAGCTAAAACAACAGATTTAGGAAGCTTTTCTTGATGTGGTAGATTCATAAAGTACATTGCTTGATATCTATTCTTATCGATAATCGGATACTTTAGAGTACCTATTTTGTATTCATCCTCAACATTGTAGTACGAAAATCTTTTTGAAAGTACATAGGTGTTTTCATCACGTTCAATATAATATGAAATTCTTTTAATTCCGTCAGTACCACATATCGATATTGGTTGTTTTTTAGGAAGCTCATTAATGACCACACCTTTTTTTGACACGTATTTTATAGTACTATCAATCAAGCAAATAGCATAGCTTCCTTCATAAAGCAACGGAAAAGCAGCTTGTAATCCTTTTGGTGTAATGTTTTCTAATTCAAGATTGTACAGTGTTGTTTTATCATCTTTCAAACAAAATATAAACCCACTATTAATAGATATTGTATCAAATTTTTTGTCCAATAGTACTTGTCCAAAGACAGGATCTTTTAGTTGTGAATCTTTAAATGTAAACTTATGAGACCAATGTATCGTTGGATCTTGAAGCGATATGATTCCATTGAGAAATGGATACGCTTTGGTCGAATATTGAAATATTTTATTAGAATATTTAACTGCGTATTTGTTTTTTTTCGGAATGATAAATCCAAGATAATTAATCAAAAACTTTTCATCAGAACGATGTTGTTTATCATAAGTTGGATTCGCTTTTATGTATGGAAAAATAACAATTGGTTTCTTATTCTTAAGATTGACAATCACAAAATTGATCACTTTTTCATCATCGGAACGCCATATTTCTGCAGAATCTTTTCGTGGAGCAGCGTCAAATTTATTAGCATGTATGAATAAAGACGTATTGTAATAAGAGAGTTGACTAATATATTTTGGAGTCCTTTTATTATAGAATTTTCCCTTTTCTAGCTTTTGCATCAATTTGGGTATTTTCTGAGTTTTTATGCTAGAAACATCTATTATATTTGAGAATATATCAGGTGCATTTACAAAATTATGAAAGCGCTTTATGTCATACGCAGTAGCTTCAACCGAAGTTGTTTTTATTTCTTTTTCATACTGTAAACCTACAGGATAAAAGCGAATTTCTATTTTGCTATGAATATTCCCATCTTTTTCCTTTAAAAAAGTGAGTTGACCTTTATCAACCATAATATAATCCGCATCAACATCAATCGTAGTTTGTGACCAAATATATTGTGTGAAAAAAAGTACTATAAAAATGTTGACGTATTTCATATAATTTGGACAGCTATTGTGCTGGGTTTACGGTTATAGTTTCAACTCTTTCTTCAAAAAACGTGCCGTATGACTTTTTTTATGGTTCGAAACTTCCTCAGGCGTTCCTGTTGTAATGACTTTTCCGCCGCCTTTTCCGCCTTCGTAACCGATATCAATAATATGATCCGCCATTTTAATCACGTCCATATTATGTTCAATCACAACGATCGTATTTCCTTTATCGACTAACTTATTCAACACTTCCATTAAGACACGAATATCTTCAAAATGCAATCCAGTTGTAGGTTCATCTAAAATATAAAAGGTATTCCCTGTATCTCTTTTAGAAAGTTCTGTTGCCAGTTTAATACGTTGTGCTTCTCCACCAGAAAGCGTGGTACTTTGTTGTCCAAGTGTAATATACCCCAAACCAACATCTTTGATGGTTTTTAATTTTCTATATATTTTTGGAATGTGTTCGAAGAAAGTAACGGCTTCATTCATGGTCATTGCCAATACATCTGCAATCGATTTTCCTTTGTAACGAATCTCTAAGGTTTCACGATTGAAACGTTTTCCTTGACAAGTTTCGCATTCAACATACACATCTGGTAAAAAGTTCATTTCAATCACACGCAATCCGCCACCTTGACACGTTTCACAACGTCCACCTTTTACGTTAAAACTAAATCTTCCTGGTTTGTACCCACGAATCATTGCTTCAGGTGTTTTAGCATATAAACTTCGTATTTCGCTAAACACGCCTGTATATGTTGCCGGATTTGATCGTGGTGTACGACCAATTGGCGATTGATTGATGTCAATAACTTTATCAATATGTTCCAAACCTTTAATGCTTTTATACGGCATTGGTTCTTTTACAGCATTGAAAAAGTGAGCGTTCAAAATAGGGTAGAGTGTTTCATTTACTAAAGTAGATTTACCACTTCCAGAAACACCCGTAACTCCAATCATTTTTCCTAAAGGAAATTCAACAGAAACATTTTTCAAGTTATTTCCTGTAGCGCCTTTTAAGACTACTTTTTTACCATTTCCTTTTCTACGTTCAGACGGAACAGCAATTTCCTTGCTACCATTCAAATAAGCAGCTGTTAATGTATTGTGATTTAATAATTCTTCTGGCGTACCTTCCGAAATAATTTCACCACCGTGTCTTCCTGCATGTGGACCAATATCAATGACGTGATCGGCACGTTCAATCATATCTTTATCGTGCTCTACGACAATTACTGAGTTTCCAATATCACGTAATGATTCAAGCGAATTAATCAGTTTCTCATTGTCTCTTTGGTGTAAACCGATACTTGGCTCATCCAAAATATATAAAACGCCAACCAATTGTGAACCAATTTGCGTTGCCAAACGGATTCGTTGTGCTTCTCCTCCAGAAAGTGATTTAGAACTTCTACTTAAGGAAAGATAATTTAATCCAACATCTAATAAAAATCGCAAACGTGTAGAAATTTCTTTGACAACTTCTGTGGCAATTTTTTGTTGTTTTTTGGATAGATTATTTTTTAAATCATCAAACCACGCTGACAATTCTACCACGTCCATACTTGCCAATTCGGCTATGTTTTTCTTATTGACTTTAAAGTATAAAGATTCTTTGCGTAAGCGCGAACCACCACATTCTGAGCAGTTTACTTTATCCATATAGTTTTTTGCCCAGCGTTTGATAGAAGATGACTCACTGTCTTCATATTGATTTTTGATGAAACTTATAATTCCTTCAAAATCAATCTTATAATCGCGTGTCACGCCTAGTGTTTTGCTTACAACTGAAAATTTTTCGTTTCCACCATTCAGAATCACATCCATAGCTTCCTTTGGAATATCTTTGATCGGATCACTTATTTTAAACTCGTAGCGTTCAGCAATAATTTCTAATTGCTTAAAGATCCACGATTTTTTATACTCACCTAAAGGAGCAATTCCGCCGCCTTTTATGGTTGCTTTGGTATCTGGAATGACTTTATTTTCGTTGACTTCATGCAGTGTTCCCAATCCGTTACAATTTTGACACATTCCTTTCGGAGAGTTGAATGAGAACGTATTTGGCTCAGGATTTGGATAGGAAATTCCCGAAGACGGACACATTAAATTACGACTGAAATAACGTGCTTCTGTTGGCGCATCTTGGTCTATAACCATCAATACATCATCACCGTGATACATTGCTGTTTTAATCGTTTCTGTCAATCGTTTATCGTTGTCAACCTCATCATTAATCACCAAACGATCAATCACAATTTCGATATCGTGTGTTTTATAACGATCGAGTCGCATTCCTTTTTCAATATCTACAATAGTGCCATCAACACGAACTTTTACAAAACCTTGTTTGCCGATGTTTTCAAACAATTCGCGGTAATGTCCTTTACGGGAACGTATGATAGGAGCGAGGACGTTGACACGTTTTCCATCAAAATCGGTTAGAATTAACTTTTTGATTTGCTCATCGCTATAACTCACCATTTTTTCACCAGAATTGAAACTATACGCATCGGAAGCTCTAGCAAATAATAGACGTAAAAAATCGTAGATTTCAGTAATCGTTCCAACGGTTGAGCGTGGACTTTTACTGGTAGTTTTTTGCTCTATGGCAATTACGGGCGACAAACCATCAATTTTATCCACATCTGGACGTTCCAATCCACCAAGAAACTGTCGCGCATACGCGGAAAACGTTTCAATATAGCGGCGTTGTCCTTCGGCATAAATCGTATCAAAAGCTAAAGATGATTTTCCACTTCCTGAAAGTCCAGTAATCACTACTAATTTCTCTCTAGGAATGGTCACATCAATGTTCTTAAGGTTGTGAACTCTGGCACCTTGTACTTCAATATTTTCTTCGTAATTCGTCATAGATTTTTGCAAAAACGCAAAGATACGAATTAAAGTAGCAGTTATAAAGTATGTAGAATCCTAATTATTACTTTTTTTAAAGAATGCTTTCCGAATTAAAATAACATAGATCACAATTGGAATTAAGACACAAATAATAACCGAAGAAGCTACATAATTACTTCCAACATCATTGAATACATTTAGAAAGTCAACCGATTTTTGAAAGCTCCAATCACAGAACTCCGTAAAGTTTGGAATGAAGAGAATTACAACTGCAACAAGCAAACTAAAGAGTATGGTAAACAAGCGTCGTTGGTATATTTTGTCGAGTAGGAGCATCCACGAAAGTGGAATAATGATAAACCATACAATGATATTAATTTCTTTATAGGTGAAACCTGTACTATTAGAGATCGTCATTAGAATTTTGTATGTATAATCAAAAATAGTATTCATAAAACTTCTGTAGAAAAATATAGATGAAGCAACCTGTCTATAACTGGACTTTTAAAAATTATATTAAATGAAAAAACTCCGAAACATAACGTTTCGGAGTTTTTAATATGATTGAGGAAACTAATTACTCGATGATTAATTTCTTAGTTACTGTTTTTTCTTGATCTGTTACTGTGATCAAGTACATACCAGTACTTACATTCTTTAATGAAATATTTTCATTGAACGTAGACGTAGCATTGTAGTTTTTCGTGTGAATTAATCTTCCAGAAATGTCATATACATTTAGGTCGATGTTTTCACCAGAAGTAGAGTTAAACGATAAAGAGAACTCTCCTTTACTTGGATTTGGATATAAAGAGAAATTATCTAACTCAAACTCTTCATTGCTTAATATAACAGTTGTCGTAGTAGTACAAAGTTCAATTGACCACTCATTTACTGTTCCAGTATCTCCAGTAAAGAAATCAACAAATACTAAGTTCCAAGTTCCAGAAGGATCATTTCCTGTAAATCCAGTCATTGGACTTGCTGGAGCATACGTTCCTGTAGTTGGAGAAGCACACATAATTGCTGGTTCACCATCTTTTAAAGTAACATCAATATTTCCATATTGAGCATCATTACATGATCTAGCCCAAATATTTGCAAATCCACCACCATTAGGTGATTGTAGTTGCATAATTAAGTCTCCAATGTAAGAGTGAGTTACATTTGCACTTACTCTAATATCTGTAATAGGAGTAGTTTCAGTTACCGTTACAGGAATAAATACTGGTGTTCCTTGTCCAGGCATTCCAGCTCCATCAGGAATTGCAGTTGATATTGCCCCAGTCGTATAAGTGTTACAATCTGTAGTTTCAGTTACCATCGCTCCAACTGAGAATGATTTTGAAATTGCGAAGAAAATGTTTCCTACAGCTTCAATTTTAATTCTACAGTAAGGCTCATATATTGTAGGGAATGTAATTGACTCAGAACCATCATTTGCTGTGTTAGCAGCTAATGTAGTTGGGAATGTAAGTCCACCATCGGTAGATAATAAGATATTTACGTTTGAAGTGTTAATTCCGTTTGCAGTTGTTCCAGCAACATCCCAAGTAATTGTAGTTGAAGCAGCAGCATCAAAACTTTCGTTTACAGTATCTGGAGCAGTTACTCTAAATGGACCTGTATTGGCCAATGTAACTGTCATATCATCTCTATTTGTTTGTCCTCCGTTTGGAGTTCCATTGTCTCTTACTGTCAAAGCAAAATCCATTGATCTTGCAACGTTAGGCATAACTTCCCAAGTTGGAGTTAAGTTATCGTTTAAGATATCACTTAACTGTGGAAAAGTACGATCTCCTGTTGTCATTGGAGAATAAGATCTAAACTGAGGATCTGTTGTGTTTGTAGCAGAAGGAACGTTCGTTGTAATTCCTACGTCTGTTTGTTCCCAGCAGTATGATAATGTTGTACCATCTGGATCAGTTGCTGTACCAGATAATGTAAATGCAGTTCCGTAAGGAATAGTGTAATCAGCACCAGCATTTACAGTTGGAGCTGTGTTTCCGTTTGGAGTGTTTGTAGAACAAACTGGTTCTCCCGGAGGTGTAATACGTATCCACATTTCGTTGATACTAATAGCGTGGAAATGATCGTCACTGTTTCCTTGAACATTGTCAGATCCACAAATTCCAGCATACGCCATAATTGTTGTTCCACTTCCTGGTTCTACAGCAGTTGTTGCACTTCTGTTTCCACCAGAACAAGAACCTTGCCCACCATTAAATGTGTGGTTTGCACCATATTGATGACCCATTTCGTGTGCTACAAAGTCAATATCAAAAGGATCTCCTACCGGATTTGCAGAACCTGTTACTGCAGCCGCTTTTGCGTTGCTGTAGCAAATTCCTCCACGAGCAGCTAATCCACCTCCACCAGTACTAAATACGTGACCGATGTCATAGTTAGCAGTTCCGATGTTAGCATCACAAATTGCTTGATTTTGGTTGATTAATGCATTTGAATCACTATCAGTATATCCATCATTTTCAGCTAAGAAAATGATACTTGTGTTATCAACTAAAGTCATTGTTAACGACATATCTCTTTCGAATACCGCGTTAACTCTAGTCATAGTAACATTCATTGCAGCTAAAACAGTTGCTCTTTTTACAGCATCTGTAGCACCAGCTTGTCCTGCAGCATTGATATGGTAGTTAGCATATTCTTGTGTACATGCCAATGCCAAACGAAATGTTCTTAATTGACCATCAACAGCATTTTTTGATGTAATTACATCAGTTGAAGATGATCTGCTTGCAGTAGTATCATCTACTAAACAACCAACTCTTTCTTCAAGATCGCTGTAAAGATTTCCTTTTTCATACATAACATACGTTTGTAAGTCTGTAGTTAATGGATCAATGTACATTGTTTTACCAATTGCATGAACTGTAGCATGGAATCCAAAAACTGTTGTAGAAAAACGAATAATAGTACCTGTGTTTTCTCTACTAACAGCTACATACGATTGAATGTTTGGATTGTTTGCAGCTAATGCTGGTTCCATAATAGAAGCATTGTATACTTCAAAGTTTTCCATTTTTCCTTCAGCGCCTGGAAATTGGATTACAATTTCAGATTTGATATTTAAATCTCTATCTGGTGCAGCAGCTAATAATTGTTTTAAAGCGTTTACATCTAGTGTATATGTATCATACACAGAAGGAGTAGAAGCTCTTTCTAAGAGCTCTTCCGGCTGGAAGTTAGTATTGTTTGTTTGTTTCCAAAACGATTTTCCTTGTGAAAATGCAAATAGAGGAAGTAACATTAATATAAAGAAGTAATTCTTTCTCATAATGAATAGGGTTAATTTAGTTTAATAAAAGTGCGCTAAAGTTAACTCTTTTTTAATAAATGATAAGAAAATTTTAACAATTAATGTGAAAGTATGTTAAAATTTAACAAGTTGGCAAAATACCTAATTCCATGTCTTAATGTTTTGTAGATCAATATCTAAAATGAGTAAGGTATGTAGGCTAGAAAGTGGAACGCCAGTTTCTGTAGTTTGCCAATTGTCCCACGAAGCATACAATCCGCCAATAGGAATGATATCTACCCACATTTGATAGCCTTTTGGACGATCGTTTTCATCCAGAAACCACAAATATGAATCACCAGGTGTTGTGCCTCCAGAACTGTAGGTAACTAATAATCCTTTTTCACCTGCTGCATTGCTGGCAATACTTCGAGTTACGCCTTCATCAAATACTTTATATGGAGCAACCAGCCAAAAGGAATCATTATTGAAGTAGGAGTGTGCTTTTTCTATATAATTAGATGCTTCTTCACTGGTAATATTTTTTCCATCAACCATTACTGTGCTTGTAGTTGGCGTTTTTAAATTGAGATTGACTTTTACATCATACCAAGAAACAACTACTTTATATTGATCTTTATCCCAAACATAGTGATGGTCTCCGCGAAATGTCCAACTTAAATAACGAGTGTTTTTATATGCATCATAATTTAGTGCTGTCAACATTTTAGTTGCCATTGCATCTGCCTCAGCTCCTTTTGAACCTTGTGGCAAAGACTCATTGTATTTTAAATAGACAACAGCAAAAAGTATTAAGAGCGTTACAAGAATCCCTAAGATAAATTTCCCTAGAATTTTTAATGGTTTTTTCATGTGTTATATTTATTGCTTTTTATAGGTCACATGTTGTTCGCTATTAGTCATATCCTTAGGTAATAAACTTTTTAAAAATGCTCGTTTCATAATTTGGTTCAGGGTTGGTTTTTGATGTATTAGTCTTTAAATCTCCTCAAATCACTACTATCAAAAGTCCATTCAGGTGTACGCAATGTACCTTCCTTGGCTTTATACCATGGACTTAGGGATTTATGTTGCTTATTAACTAAGATTTGAGTTTCTTGGGCAGGCATGTAACTTTGGGCAATCATAAATATTTTTTCGCCTTGTGCATTTTTGGCAACATCTACCACAATAACAGCATGTCCGTAAGGATTTCCTTGTTGAATAAATACATCTCCAACTTGAATATCTTGTATGTTTTTAACCTTTGCGAGCTCTTTTCGTAGCGAAGCTGTGTTTGCATACGCAAAGATATAGTTCATATAACGTCTAAACTTTTTATAAGAATGATCTCCTTTTGCATATTTTTTAAAATATCTCGGTTTTCCATCAGATAAAAAATTAAAGTGAATGTCTTGCAAACGTTTTTGTTCAAATAAAAACTCACCACGCAATCGCATCACTGCATCGGCGCATTGTTGTAAATCGCGTGTACCAATTTCCATATCGACCACAGAAATGTATACATTATCATTATACTTTTCACGACCATCAAAATATTTTACTTTACTGTTGAAAGGTTTTAAAGGTAACTTTCGTAAATACGATCCAAAATGAGCTGATTTTAAAGATACTCTTGTGTAATCTTTTGGCGTATTGAAACGTTCTTGAATGGTTTTTCCTTTCGGATTGATCAAACTTTCTTCTATTTTCACTTCTTGCGAAGGCGTTATAGTATTAGTAGCAACAATTGGCTGTTTTTTATCTTCCGCGCAAGCGAGAAACAACACACATAAAAATAATAGAAAAGGCGTGTTTTTTTTAGAATATATAGTCAGATTTCCCATTTGATGTTTATTTTTACTTTTGAAATTCAATTTACAAAATATTAAATGTGAATTAGTAATAAACAATAACAATACCAAAAAATTATATGAACATCTTAGGAATAAGCTCACGAATTAAACATCCCGAATACGGACTAGGCGTAGTAACCAATGTAACTTCGAAACATTATTGGGTAACTTTTATCGAAAACGGACTGGAAACGATTGACATTGACAGCGATTTTGAAGTGATTGATGCTGTAGAAGATGAAGTGGATAGTGTGAGTTTTTATGAAGTAGAAACCGTTTTACGAAATATGCTAAAAAAATGGTCGGATGTATCTGAAATTGTTCCGATTGCAGACAAGTGGAAAGGCGGAAAACTAATTTTAGAACCTGGAGATACTAATTTAAAGAGCAAAGAACTTCCTATTGATGGTTTTTTCCATAAGATAGTTATGGTGCGTGATCGTATTCGTGTTATGGAACAAAAAATTAACTCTAGCAATTTAGACGATCAAGAGAAAGTAGATTTGCAACAATATATTACACGTATGTATGGAAGCTTGACAACCTTTAATGTGTTGTTTAAGAACAAATCACAGCAATTTGTTGGATCAAGGTCGAAGTAGACTAGGCTTACATAGATTTTTATCTAACAAAGAATCAAATCTATTTATAATAAAAAAGGGAACGACTTTATTAAATCGTTCCCTTTTACCTTACTAACTAACACTAATTATGGCATCACTACGCTGTCAATTACATGAATCACTCCATTACTAGCCATGATATCTGTTTTTGAAATCATGCTGTAATTTCCATTTGCGTCTTTCAACCAAATTCCTTTGTCATTTTGTACAACAGTTATCTTGCTTCCGCTAAGTGTTGTTAACGTTACTTTTCCTTTTCCCTTTTTCAAAGCGGCAACTACATCTTTTGCAGTTAATTTTCCCTTGATCACGTGGTATGTTAAAATACTAGTCAATTTGCCTTTGTTTTCAGGCTTTAATAATGCTCCTAATGTATTTGCGTCAATTTTTGCAAAGGCATCATTTGTTGGAGCAAATACCGTAAATGGTCCATCACTTTTTAATGCTTCTACCAATCCAGCAGCCTTTACAGCAGTTACTAGAGTTGAAAAACTTTTGTTAGAGGCAGCAATATCTACAATGTCTTTATTCTGTGCATTTGAGTTTATAGTAAATAAGAATAAAGCTGCAGTTGTGATTGTTAGGATTAATTTTTTCATAATAAATTTTTTAGTTTTTAAATTTTTAATTCTTTTTCTGATTTTCTAAGCGCTTTCAATTTTATATACACAAGTTTTTAGCGTTTGGATGAGCTAGGTCAATTTTTTTTTTAAATTTGATAAGATTTATTTCAAAAGTGAACAACGACACCATATTTATTGAGCGATTTCAAAATCGTGATGAAAATGCGTTCTCCAAGCTATACGACAAGTATTCTGGAGCTATTTATGGTGTTATTATTCGTATGTGTAGAAATGAAGAAGCTGCACAAGAAATTTTGCAAGAAACTTTTATGAAAGCTTGGAATAAATCACATTTATACGATGCATCTAAAGGAAAATTTTATACTTGGTTGTATCGAATTGCTAGGAATACAACGTTAAATTTTCTAAGGAAAGATGAAAAACTCATCCAAACAGACGATTTAAGTGTATATAAAGATGAAGGAGTTGAAGAAAATGAAAATTTACATATAGAATTAAAAGGTGCATTATCCAAATTGGATGCACATCATCAAAAAGCCCTAAGACTTATATATTTTAACGGACTCACACATAAAGAAGCACATAAAGAAATGGGCGTTCCATTAGGAACTTTCAAATCGTATGTACGGCAAGCTGTAGACAAGTTACGTAGTATATATGCAAAAGAGCTATTGATTTTATTATGTATAATTGAACGGATGACATGAAAGATAGAAGCACTATCATAGAAAGCGGAATGCTAGAAATGTACTTGTTAGGTGTATTGCCTGATGAGCAAGTTGCTATGCTTGAAAAAATGTTATCTGAAGATGCTATTTTGGCTCAAAAGTATGCAGAAATAGAACAAGATTTTGAAAAAGTATCACTTGAAAATGCAGTTCAGCCTCCAGTATCTATTAAAAAAGATTTGTTTGCTGCCATTAAAGAAGACTATTCAGACGTTAAAACACTTCCAAAAGAGGATAGTACTCAAAGAACAGTGAAAAAATCACAAACTTTTATGTGGATTGCCGCTGGACTTGCAGCTATATTTATGGTAAGCTCACTGTGGATGTTTACACAATGGAATAACACACAAGACGATTTACAAATAACACAACAAGAATTAAAGACAGTTAAAGAACAAATTTCTAATCTTGAAGGAAATTTAAAAGATTCACAATTATTAGCAGCAGTAGTAAAAGATCCAAATACAGTGCAATACGCATTGAAAGGAAACGATAAAATCCCTGGCGGATTTGCTACAGCATACATCAATCACGAAGATAAATCAGCAATTGTAAATGCTCAAAGACTTCCTGAGTTGCCTAAAGACAAAACTTACCAAATGTGGGCAGATGTTGAAGGCGAAATGATCAATATGGGCGTTATTGACAAGAGTAAAGATGTCGTTGTATTGCAATATATTGATGAAGCTACTTCACTTAACATCACAATTGAACCTGCAGGCGGAAGTGATCACGCTACAGTAGAACAGTTGGTTACAAACGTGTATTTGTAACTTATAGCGACTCCACTTTTTATAAATCCCGAATACATTTAAGGAAAACTTCTTGGTTTATAATTTGAAAGATAGAATACTATTCTATCTTTACGATAACCATAATAAATTAACATTAAAACCATGAGAATACGATTACTGACTTGTATATGTCTACTAATTTCTTCGTTCAGCTTTGCTAATGAAACTACCAATTCAAAAGTAAAAGAAACTACTACAGCAGAAAAGAATGCATTAATGCCTATTATAAGCATTGATGATGTAACAGTATTTGAAAATATACATACTATATATATACCTATTTACCTAGATGCGCCAGATTCTGTTGATACAGTCATCAATGTAACTACTGTAGATGGTACTGCAGTAAGTCCAAATGATTATACAGCGTTAAGCGCAACCGTGACCATTCCGGCAGGACAAACAAATGTGACTGTATCCATATATATACCAGATGATTCTTTAGCTGAAACAACTGAAGATTTCAGTATCCAAGGAACTGTAACAAGCGGAAACACAAACAACAATAGTGTTAGTGCAACCATAACACTTGTAGATCAAGATGATTCATCCTTTAGTATTGGAGATGTTACTGTTACTGAAGAAGATGGATCTGCAAGTGTACCAATAAGTATTGATAGTCCAAGTAGTACAGATACAATAATATCAATTACAACAACAGACAACAGTGCAATAGATCCAAATGATTATACAACCACTACAGTAACTGCAACAATTCCAGCTGGACAACTCAGTATATATGTCAGCATACCAATTGCGGATGATAACGTAGGAGAACCAACCGAAGATTTCACTATCAACGGAATAGTAGCCGTTGGAAACACAATTAATAATAGTGATAGCGGAACAATAACAATCATTGATGATGATACTCCAGCGATGACAATATCAGATGCATCTGTAAATGAAGACGTAGGCAATGCTGATGTGGTAATAAGTATTACGAACCCAAGTGCTGTTGATACGGTAATTTCTATCAGTTTAATAGAAGATAGCGCAACCAATTTTGACGACTATGTAAGTACAGTTTCTATGGTGGCAATTCCAGCAGGACAAACCTCAATAAGTTTAAGTATTCCAATTGTAGATGATTTAGAAGATGAAGCTGATGAAACTTTTTCAGTATATGGAATTATACAATCTGGAAACACATCAAATCCAGATGCTAATGGAATAGTTACCATCATAGACAATGATGTATGTACTTCCGATCCAGCAACAGATTGTGATGGTGATGGAGTAACAAACGGAGATGAGTCAAATCCACCAAATGCAGGAACGCCAACCAATCCGAATGATCCGTGTGATTTTAATATGAGCGATATAAGTTTAGCACAATCAGGCGATTACTTAACGGGAGATTGTGATGGCGATAATACTCTAAATGCGGTAGACTGTGATCCTTTCAATAATTCAATCACTGATGGTTATGGAGATGATTGCGATGACGGAAACCCTGCAACACTTTCCGATTTTATAGATGAAAATTGTAATTGTATTGGATTGGCAACAAATGATGCAGATGGTGATGGTATTTCTAATGTACAAGAAGTAATGAATGGTACAGATTATAATGATCCATGTGATCCTGTGCAAGATGTTGGTTATACTGGATATGACGCTGACAATTCGGTGTGGCAAGCTGGTAATTGTGATAATGACGATATAAACAATGCCTTAGAAATTATACTTGGTTCAGATCCGTATGATACAAACTATAATACGATTCAAGGTAGTGTGGTGTATGACGTAAACGGCGATGGATGTAATGGAACTGATGATATTGCTTTAGCCAATGTAAATGTAGCAATCTCTGACGGATCAGTCATAACAGCAACATCTATAGACAATGCAGGTAATTATTCATACAGTGCAACAACAGGAACTTACTATATAACACCAAATATAGAAAATTTCACATTTTTTAATATAACACCTCAAAATGCTTCAACAAATTTTTCAAGTACAAACAATAGTGTATTTAATCAAGACTTTTGTATTACAAACAATGGAGTAAATCCAGATGTTGAAGTAGTAATCGCGCCTATTGCATTTGCACGCCCAGGATTTGATGCAGAATATGTATTGACTTACAGAAACAAAGGAAATCAAGTAACATCAGGATCTATAAGCTTTATGTATGATGATGCTGTATTAGATTTTGTTAGTAGTACACAAACGACAAGCTCACAAACAACGGGAGTGTTAAACTGGAATTATACAGACTTAGCACCTTTTGAAAGTAGAAGTATCAATATAATACTAAATGTAAATTCTCCGGCTGAAACTCCGTCAGTAAACAATGGAGATGAGTTAGATTATTCGGCTACAATAAATCCTATTGCAGGAGATATATTGCCAGATGATAATCAATTTGAGTATGAACAGACTGTAGTTGGTTCGTACGATCCAAATGATATTACTTGTGTAGAAGGTAGTGTTGTAAACCCTGATGAAATAGGTGAGTATCTACATTACATCATAAATTTTGAAAACACAGGTACATTCTTTGCAGAGAATATTGTTGTCGAAATGGACATTGATCCAGCTCAATTTGATATAAACACACTACGATTATTGAGTAGCTCTCATGGTATAAATGTAGTCGTAAGTGGCAATATGGTTCGTTTTATTTTTCAAAGCATATTTTTACCAGTTGACGGAAAAGGAAATTTTTTACTAAAAATAAAATCACAAAGCACATTGGTTGTAAACGATACAGTAAGTAACGATGCACGTATCTTTTTTGATTACAACCTTCCAATACAAACAAACTATGCAGAAACTACGTTTGCAGTACTAAGTACAGAAAACTTTGAAGAAGATCGCAGCATTACAATCTATCCAAACCCAACAAAAGATAACATCTCTATAATTGCAGATAATTCTATAAAAAGTATTGAACTGTATGATATGCAAGGAAGAGTTTTAATGCAAGAAAAATACAACGCAAAACACGTAAATGTAAACATAGCGAACCAAGCTTCAGGAATTTATTTTATCAAAATAAGTACTGAAAATGGTGTCAATACAGAGAAAATCATAAAAATGTAATATCTCTATTGATTAGCACACTTAAAACAGAAAAGACTAACAGAAATGTTGGTCTTTTTTAGTTAAAGCTTGTTTTAAAAATAAATATGAATTAAGCAGTCTAAGCTTCACACTGAGTGGAGTCGAAGTGAAGTCTAAACAATTCTCCGAATTGCTTCACGTTCGCTCAATTCTTTAAGTTTGACAGATTTCACAAAATTCAATACAGCTTCAGGCTGAACTTTTCCATATTCGCGCAATGCCCAACCAATGGCTTTTTGGATAAAAAACTCTTCAGAATCTTTGTGTAATGTACACTGTTTGAATAATTCCGCTTCATCAGTTTCGTCTTTATAACTCAATTGATATAAAATCGCAGAACGATTCAACCACATATTATCACTCTCAGAATAATAATCGAGCATCTTTCGCTTCTGATCAGGAAACTGTAATAAGTACTTTCCAAATACATGTTTTGCTAAAAAATCAACCGTATCCCACCAAGAATGCGTTGTAATCATACGTGTAAAAAAACGGCCATCTTCTAACTCATACTTCTTATTAGAAAACTTTTGATACAATTCCATGGCGATATAATGATACTCACGCTGAGGTAAATTGTACAATTGTGTCACAACATCATGAATATGCTCTTGAAGAAACAATGTATAGTCGGGTAGGAGTTCTTTAAGTAATTGTTTTCTAACAGGAGCTTTAATACCGTGAAAGAGAAATAAATTACGCATATACACTTGCATTTGCTGTTGATTCTCAGTATTGGCATTGGCTTCAAAAGCTTGTTGTAGTTTGTTTACGAATTCCATGGTCAAAAACAGTATTGAGTTATTAATATTTAGTATTGAGAACTAATATTTCAATACTATGTTTGAAACGTCATTACGAAGATACTATGAGCAAAGTAATTCTAAAAGAACATCAAAGTACTTCTCGATACAATTTTTCTTCATTACATTACGAAAAACCACTCGAAGTGACGCTTAGCGTACCAAAATACTAAGAGCGAAGCAAATCTAACAATCTAAGAAGCAAAGCGAGTCTAAGAGGCAAAGCAAGTCTAAAAGCGATAGCGATCTAAAAGTAAATCGAATTTAAAAGAACATCAAAGTACTTCTCGATACAATTTTTCTTCATTACATTACGAAAAACCACTCGAAGTGACGCTTAGCGTACCAAAATACTAAGAGCAAAGCGTGTCTAAGAGCATAGCAAATCTAACAATCTAACAGCAAAGCAAGTCTAAACTCCTTTTACATTTAAAATTTAGGATTTAACATTTATAATTTCAAAACCCAACCGCCTTATCATCCCCACGAGGATCTGCGCCTCCTTCTAGTTTTCCATTTGATAAAATCAAAATTCCTTCAACTTTCCCAATCACAGGACTATTAGTTGCATCAATAGTATATCCGAGTTTTGTCAATTCTGCTTTCAATTCATCACTAAATCCTTTTGGTTCCATCTTTACAGTATCTGGCAACCATTGATGATGAAAACGAGGTTGATTCACGGCTTCTTGCATGCCCATATCATACTCATGTACATTTAAAATAGTTTGCAAAACACTTGTAATAATCGTTGATCCGCCAGGCGTTCCAACCACCATATATAACTTTCCGTCTTTTTCAACAATCGTTGGTGTCATAGAACTTAACATACGTTTTTCTGGAGCTATACTATTCGCTTTTGCGCCAATAAGACCAAACATATTCGGAACTCCAGGTTTTGCGCTAAAATCATCCATTTCGTTGTTTAAAAAGAAACCTAATTCTTCACAATACAACTTAGAACCATACGCGCCGTTAATCGTTGTAGTAACTGAAACAGCATTTCCAAACTGATCTACAATAGAGTAGTGCGTAGTTTCATCACTTTCTACAATCTCAATATTTCCGTGTGCAACTTCCGATGATGGCGTTGCTTTCTCAAACGAAAAAGATGACATGCGTTCTTTGATGTATTTGTCGCTTACTAAAGTTTCTGAGGGAATCGTTACAAAATCAGGATCACCTAAAAAGTAATTACGATCGGCATAGGCTCTACGTTCTGCTTCTGTAATCAATTGAATAGATTTGGTTGTATTGTGTCCAAATTCAGCTAAATCGTACGGTTCAATAGCTTTCATAATTTCTGCCAAGCAAATTCCTCCACTTGATGGTGGCGACATAGAAATAACGCGTAAATCATCATAGGTAAACGTAATAGGTGTACGCCATTTAGCTTCGTATTTTGCCAAATCTTCCATCGTCATAATTCCTCCTGATTTTTGCATAAAATCGACCAATTTCTGCGCTGTTTCACCTTTATAAAACTCGTCACGTCCATTCTTTTGAATACGTTCCAAGGTTTTTGCCAACTGTAAACGTTTAATGGTATCTTTTGTTTTCCAATCTTTCGCAAACAACATCGTAGAATCATTTACTTTAAAAAAGCTTTCGCGATACTTTTCTAAGCGTAGTTGTTGTTTCTCAGTGACAATAACTCCTTTTTTAGCCAATGCAATCACTGGTGCCAAAATTTTGTCCATTGGTAACTTTCCATACTTTCCGTGTGAAGCGTAAATACCAGCAATATTTCCTGGAATTCCAACCGCCATTGCGCCAAGTGTACTTTTATTCGGAATTACCTTATCTGTAATAGAATCAAGGTACATATTTTTTGAAGCAGCCAAAGGTGCTTTTTCTCTAAAATCTAACGAGCCAATATCTCCATTTTCTAAGCGATACACCATAAATCCGCCACCGCCTAAGCTTCCTGCATACGGATATGCAACTGCAAGCGCCATTTCCATTGCAGCCATGGCATCAAAAGCATTTCCCCCTTGTTGAAGGATTAAATTTCCTATTTTAGAAACTTCTTCACGTGCCGAAACAACCATTGCATTTTCTGTAATAAGACCTTTTACGGTTTCTTTTTCTTTTTTTGTTTCTTTACAAGAGAAGAAAAATAAGCAACATAAGCTAAAAAGAAGTATTCTATTCATGTTCTAATTCGTTTAGTTTTTGTTTGGTAAATTGGATTAGTTCGTCAAAAAAGGAAGTAAATTCAGCTTCAAACTCATCATAAAATTCT
Source organism: Kordia sp. (assembly GCF_050633145.1). GTDB lineage: Bacteria > Bacteroidota > Bacteroidia > Flavobacteriales > Flavobacteriaceae > Kordia. The sequence continues at coordinate 23,550 of NZ_JBOEFY010000079.1, forward strand.
TGAAGCTCTACAACAGCTAAATTCATTTTGGAACGATTTTGCGTTCTGCGATTCATTCCTTCTAGCACTTTTGTAATTCCTTCAATAGAAGCATAACTAAGCAACCAATTGTCGTGAATCATGTGTGGAAGTAAGCGTTGTACGTTCAGCGGAAGCATTTCAAAATTATCTTCCAGCAAGTGATAAAAATCATTTACATAGGTTTCTAGCGGAATGTCGGAATATTTTTTCCAGTTCTTGGCTAAAAAATGATCGTACAAAATATCGACAATTACGCCGCTATAATGACTGTAATTTTCATGCAAACGCTTCGTGCTTTGTCTCACTGTTGGATGCGCATCCGTAAACGTATCAATGTTTCGATGTAATAAAACGCCTGTTTGTACTCGTGGAGGATATTCTTTGTATTTTTTCCCGCGAATGCTATCGGCAATAAAATTTCCAATCTTTATTTCGTCGTCGTTATGTGAAAGATAAATATGTGCTAAAAAATTCATTTGTTAAATTTACTAAGAATATTTTTCTGAGAATATTATATTTGTAAAAAACATCGTTTGAAACTTCTTCCAAACCTTAATCCATTACGTTTCTTATTAACAATACCTGTTATGCTCGTACATATTCCTGAGTTTTTTAGGAATAGAGGCTTGGCAGCATACAATGACGGTGTTATTTTTCATAAAGGAAGAGAAGCAGTATATGTATTTTTTGTACTAAGCGGATATTTAATCATCCGATTATTATACCGAGAAGTTGTACAAAAAGGTAAAATAGACCTAAAAAGCTTCTATATTCGGCGAATTTTGCGGATTTATCCATTATACTTTTTAATTCTTTTTGTCGGATTTCTCTATTACAAGGTAATATTGTCTTATATGGGAATTCACTACGAAGCGGATTATGATTTGACAAATGCGCTGTTGTTATATGTTTTTTTTCTGCCCAATGTAGCTTCTACATTGTATCAGCCTGGTGGCGCGATAGAAATACTCTGGTCTATTGGAATTGAAGAACAGTTTTATTTGCTCATTCCGCCAATGTTAGCATTCATCAAAAAGAAATTCTTTATCATATTCATACTGGTTTTAACTTTAGTGTACTTTGCTATTTTTGCAAGTGATTTATTTCCGTTCTTGCGAAAATTTGATTTCTTATACTTTTACTTCTCAACAGGCGGATTAGTAACGATATTACATGAAAGATATGATTTAGGGAATAAAATCCATAAATACCTCAAAGTGGTTATCTTGGTATTATTTATCTTGTATTTCTTTACAGATCTTATTAAAGGAATTGATCCAAATTTATATCACTTTATAAGTATGATATTGTTTAGTTTTGTAATATTGACACTGAGCTATAGTCCCGTAATTATTATACGAAACAAACAGCTAAACTATTTAGGAAAAATATCGTACGGAATTTACATGTTTCATCCGTTAGTGATGCAACTTGTCGGATTGGTATTACTTAAATTGGTTGCCAAAGTCGAAATGTCCGATATAACAATTATTTTACTCTCGTATGGACTTGTTTTTGGCATAACTTTTATAGTTTCGCACTTATCATATCAATACTTTGAAAAACCGTTTTTAAAACTTAAAAATAAATTTAGATAACATATTATGACTTTAATCAAATCAATTTCAGGGATTCGTGGAACCATTGGAGGAAATGTTGGTGATAATTTAACACCAATTGATGCAGTAAAATTTGCAAGTGCGTACGGAACTTGGTTGAAAAAAGAATACAACAAAGAAAAATTGACCGTTGTTATTGGTAGAGACGCGAGAATTTCTGGACCAATGATTCAGAGTTTGGTAGTCAATACATTAGTTGGTTTGGGAATAGATGTTATTGATCTCGGATTGTCAACAACACCAACAGTAGAAGTGGCTGTTCCGTTAGAAAATGCTGATGGAGGAATCATTCTAACAGCAAGTCACAATCCAAAACAATGGAATGCCTTAAAGCTTTTAAATCATAAAGGTGAATTTTTAAATGGTGCAGATGGTGCTGAAATCTTAGAAATTGCTGAAAGCGACGATTTCGATTTTGCGGAAGTAGACGATTTAGGAACAGTAACGCCAAATGATACCTATATAGATAAGCATATTGAAGAAGTATTAAATCTTGCATTGGTAGATGCAGAAGTCATCAAAAAAGCCAATTTTAAAGTGGTTGTTGATGGTGTGAATTCTACGGGAGGAATTGCTATTCCGAAGTTATTACGTGCATTAAACGTTGATGTGGTAGAGTTGTATTGTGAGCCAAACGGACAGTTTCCACACAATCCAGAACCATTAAAAGAGAATTTAGCAGACATTTCTGAATTAGTCGTTAAAGAAAAAGCCGATTTAGGTGTTGTAGTTGATCCAGATGTAGATCGTTTAGCATTTATTTGTGACGATGGAGAAATGTTTGGAGAAGAATATACGTTGGTCGCTTGCGCGGATTATGTATTGGGAAAAGTAAAAGGAAATACAGTTTCAAACTTATCATCGTCAAGAGCGTTGCGTGATGTGACTGAAAAACACGGCGGAACATACCAAGCAAGCGCGGTAGGAGAAGTAAATGTGGTAATAAAGATGAAAGATATCAATGCTGTGATTGGTGGTGAAGGAAATGGAGGAATCATTTATCCAGATTCACATTACGGACGCGATTCGTTGGTTGGAGTAGCCTTATTTCTAACACATTTAGCAGAAAAGAAAATGACCGTTCGCGAATTACGTGATAGTTACCCAAGTTATTTCATGAGCAAAAACAAAATTCAATTAACACCACAATTAGATGTTGATGGAATTTTAAAAGCAATGGAGGAGAAGTACGCAAACGAAGATGTAACAACAATTGATGGTGTAAAAATCGATTTCCCAGAAAACTGGGTACACTTGCGTAAATCAAATACAGAACCTATTATTAGAATATACACAGAAGCTTCAACGCAACAAGAAGCAGATGATTTGGCACAACGCATTATGAAAGAGATTTCAGCGATTGCAAATCTTTAAAAAACTGAACTCGTCTTGACTTTTTGTTTTTAACCGAAAATGAGTCAAAATTTGTTCAGATGAAGCTATTTTTAAAAGGCATAGCATCGCTACGGATAAAAAAATAGCTGAAATATGGGCGAATTTTAGCCATTTTTTAGGAAATAGAAAAAATTAAGATGAGTTCATTGTTAAAAACTAGAAGAAAGCTCTCCAATTGGATGGCTTTTTTTAATTTAGTACAGTTCTAAGTTCTAGTATAATTAATTAAAAATACTATAAGAGTACTATTGTCGTTCTCTATTTTAGAATACTGTAACGAAACATACAGTTACGCTACTTATAGCTAAATTGATATAAAATGGCATAAAAGGGTTTTGAAGAAAAAAGCAAAGTTCAAGGCGGAAATTTGAGACATAACCTTAGCTACGGTGAAAATTTTTAACGATGAAATTTGATTAATTTCTCAAAAGATTAATGTTATTTTATGTTGATTTAACTATATATATATCGAATACAACGCACATCATCATGGAAACTACATATACAGACTGGAAAAGGGCAGCCATTCATACATTAGATGAAAAAACTACTTCTTTTGATGAATCTTTACATAAAAAAGTAGAAACAGATTATTTTAAACGATTGCTTGAAAAAATGGCAACACATGCTGCTTCACCAGAAGCTTTAACTGCGTTTAAAACACAAATAGATGCTTTTTTAGCTGCAATTCCGACGAAAGCTGGATTTGAAGATAAAGATACCCGACGTGCGTTTTCTAAAAAGAAAACAAAAATTAAAAATGCAGCCACGATGAAACACAAACTAGTTCACAAAGGCTACTACGTAAGTATGTGGATACCTTTAGGAATGGCTTTTGGCTTGCCATGGGGACTTGTTTTTGGAAATGTTGCATTTGGCTTGCCAATAGGCTTGGTTTTCGGACTAGCTATTGGAACTTGGTTAGACAGCAAAGCGCAAAAAGAAGGTAGAGTAGTATAGTTAAACAGTATAACTATATGGTCTAAGAATTTTTAGTTTCTCTCTCTTGATACTCTGGCGGCACTTTATCTCTGTGTTTCCAACGTTTATGAACCCAATAATAATATTCTGGAACTTCTCTTATTTGTTTCTCTAATGCTCTGCAAAACAACTCGGTAGGTTCGTTTTTGTCATAATTAGAAATTCCTTTTGGTGTCAAATCTTCAAAAGTTGCTTGATAATGTCCACGTTTTACTTTTTCAATCTTAAAATAAATAAAAGGCATATCTGCTTTGCGAGCTAATACTTCAGGACCGTTAAAACAAGGAACGGTAATATTCATAAAATCAGTCCAATAATAATGTGGTAAAGGTTTTGGTGACTGATCACTTACCATATAATAAATAGCTAAAACGCCATTATCATCATTCTTTTTAATGGTTTTAAAGGTTTCTTTTGTAGTAATTAAGGTAGAATCTCGTTTCTCACGAATATCGCGGATTAGTTTATCAAAATACTTGTTGCTTAGTTTTTTGTAGATTCCGTATCCTTTAAAAGAAACATATTCTTTCATCACATTCATCCATTCCCAATTGGCGTAATGTCCAGAAATTAAAATGATACTTTGTCCTTTCTTTTCATATTCATTAATCAAGTCAATATTAGGAAATACAAAACGCTTTCGTAGTGAAGCATCAGAAATAGTAAGTGATTTAATCATTTCCAAAAACATATCGCACAAATGACTGTAATACTTCTTCTCAATTTTTAAGCGTTCTTCGTCACTTTTCTCAGGAAAAACCAGCTTCAAATTTCCACGTACAACTTTCTTTCGATAACCAATTATGTGATAAATAATCAAATAGCAGAAATCAGAAAACAAGTAAAGTAAGCGAAATGGCAGAATAGAAATTAGCCACAGTATAGGATATATTAAAATGAACGCAATAAGCTGCATAAGTATACTAAATTTTGACAAATATAGCTATATTTGGAATGAAGTCATCTTGACTTTTAATTTTTAACCGAAAATGAATAAAAATTTGTTCAGATGCGACATTTTTTGAAAGTCATAGCAGTGATACGACTAAAAAAAATAACAAAATATGGGCGAATTTATATCATTTTTTAGGAAATAGAAAAAGTCAAGATGACTTCAATATAATAAATGCTATTTTATGATGAATTTAGAACCGATAACCATCGGAATAATTTTAATAAACGTTTTGCCGTCACTCAAAGGTTTTGAAGACGATTCATTTATAGAGAAATATTTATTCAATATCAGTGCAATAAAACACGGACAACACTTCCGTATGTTTACTTCCGGATTCTTGCATGCAGACTTCATGCACTTGATGTTTAATATGCTAACGTTATACTTTTTTGCAGATAGTGTAATTCATGAGTTAAGCGCACAATACTTTTTACTCATCTATATTGCAAGTCTGTTATTTGGAAACATACTTTCATATTATTTTCACAGAAATGAACCTCATTACAGCGCTTTAGGAGCTAGTGGAGCGGTTTCAGGAATCGTATATGCGTCCATTTTACTATTTCCAAACAATGATTTATACGTCATGTTTATTCCATATCCTATAAAAGCTTATGTAGTAGGAATTGGGTATTTAGCTTTTTCTATTTATGGAATGAAAAAAAGCTTAGGAAATATAGGTCATGATGCGCATTTTGGTGGCGCTGTCGCGGGATTTATTATAACGCTGATACTTCGACCTAGTATATTGCTAGAAGAAACGCTGATCGTGATTTTAATGGCAATTCCGATTGTAGTTTTGTTTATTTTGACGAAGCTGGGGAAGATTTAAGATCAATATTTTTGAGCTTTCCTTACTTTACAAGATAAAAATGGGGAATTTTCCTTTTGTAAAAGGGATAAAAAAAGTGGTTTATTTGTTTAAAACTATCAAATATGAACATTAAAACCATTTTTACCATCATTACCTGTCTATTGATGCTAGTAGTCAATGCGCAAGTAACAATTGATAAAGAAGCTGAAACCATAGAGTTTTCTACACCATTCAATAAGCAGAAACAGTTTTCATACAATGTCAAAAAACTAATCTTTATAGGAGAAATAGAAGAACAAATTGACACTATATCGTACCAATTACATATCAAAGTTAATCGGATAGAAGCTGATACTGCTAAATTATCAATTCATTACACAAATTTAAAACAAGGAAGTGGACTTCTAAAAATCTTTGAAAATGTGGAGGCAAGGATAAATTATAATTTTGCAAATAAATCCTATGAAATCACAAATGTGGAAGAGATGACAAAGAAGCTCGTAGATGTGATAGAAAAAGATGGAAAAGTCAACAAAGACGAATTAGAGAAAACTTTGAAAGAACTAAAAAAATACAAAAACCCACTTGAACATGTGTATTTAAGAGATCTAAAGCCAGTTTTGTCACATTACAATAAAAAAATACCTTATAATCATTACGAGACAGATTCTACAAAAGTCGAAAAGCCATTTCCAGCTTCAACAAAAGTCATAAAGTTTGGAGTTGTTGAACAAGATGGAGACTATGAACTTACATATTCAAAAGAAGTTTTGAATGACGGACTCAAGCAACAAATAAAAAAACAAACTGAAGAAGCATTAAAAAAACAATTTGCATCTGATTCAACACAAATTATAGAATTTTCATTGAAAGAAAAAGAAGTCGAAATTGATATCAGATATGAGCAAAAGATTGTGTTTGATAACGAAAGTGGGTACATCAAGCGTTGTATGTTTTTAGATAAAGTAATGTTTTTAGACACAAAATTAAAAGATGCGTATCTACTTATAGAGCTGATAGATGAATAATCAATTACTTTAGAAAAAGTCTGAGATCAATTGATGATCGGATTTTTTTACTTTGTAAGGAGAGCAGGATTA
>NZ_JBOEFY010000079.1:30508-59846 GCF_050633145.1 Kordia sp.
CCTCAAAATAAAAAACGCTGTTTGATTTTTCTATAAAACAAAAAAACCACGTCAATTGACGTGGTTTCTTGCTTGATGTGGGGAGAGCAGGATTCGAACCTGCGAAGACATAGTCAGCAGATTTACAGTCTGCCCTCGTTGGCCGCTTGAGTATCTCCCCAACGCTTTTTGCTTTATTGCGGTTGCAAATATACTATAGTTTTTGAACCATGCAAATAAAAAATATGCGTTTTTTTTGATTAAAAACTAACTTGTTGAAAATCAGTTTTTATATAATTCATTTTTTTAATTTTGCTAATAACTAATAACTAATAACTAATAACTAATAACTAATAACTAATAACTAATAACTAATAACTAATAACTAATAACTAATAACTAATAACTAATAACTAATAACTAATAACTCAATACTACTTCCCAAGCATTTCTTTAACTTTTGCTTCCAAAGCAGCGCCACGTAAATTTTTCGCAACAATTTCTCCTTTTTCATTCAAAATAAAAGTAGCAGGAATAGAACGAACGTTGTATGTACGTGCAATACCATCTCTAAAACCGTCTAAGTTTGAAACTTGATGCCAAGGCAATCCGTCTGTTTTAATAGCGCGAATCCAATCTTCCTTAGCGTTATTTTGATTTGGACGACCATCTAAAGAAACACCAATAATCTCCAATCCGTCTTTATGATACTTGTTATAAATCTTTACCACATTCGGGTTTTCTCTACGACAAGGTCCGCACCAAGCTGCCCAAAAATCGATGATAGTTACTTTTCCTTTAATATCATTCAAAGAAACTGTTTTTCCTTCAGGATTAGGAGCAGAGAAGTTTGTAGCCATTCCACCTACTGCCGATCGTAACATTTCAGTTGTTTTAGTGAATAAATCTTCTGCAATACGCGTTTTCTTCATATCATCAGGAAGTGCATCAAAAAACTTCTTAGCCTTTACAGCATTGGTCAATTTATTTACCAACAAGCGATTTACCAACATAATAGATATGTATGAACTAGGATGCTCAATAACGTATCTTTCTTGATATTTAATAGCTTCTTTATCTAATGCAGCTACTTCTTTTCTTGCAGCGTTAATAACTACTGTGTCTTTTGATTTTACAGCTAATTGGTAACGAGCTCTTACTTTTTGAACTCTCTTAGACAATGCTTTAGAATCTTCAATGAAATCAACATACTCTTGATTGTGCTTTCCTCCAGAAACTTTGGCAGCAGACAAACTATCTCTTTTTGCGTTAACTTTTACGTATGCATTCTCTAAAAGTAAATTTATATTTCCTTCTGCACCATTAATATAAATAAAGCCTAATTGTGGATGCTCCACTTTTCCTTTAAAAATAATCTTACCATCTTGTAAAATTGCAGTGTCTTTTGGTTGTGGAACACCTTTTTGATTCGGAACCTTCAAATATGCACGTACACCGTCAGGAAGTCCACTAATTGTTGTTTCGATTATATATCCATCTCCAGAGTTTTGTGTTTGAGATGTATTGTTACAAGAAGTCAACAATAACAAACCAATAATACATGTAGTCACAAATACTTTCTTCACGTTTAAATACATTTTTATTGAATAATTTTAAAAGTTAAACGCGCAAATTTAACCAAATACGTACAATTACCCTAGTTATTAGAAATAATTAACCCTTAATTCTATAGCAGAATTAAGGGTTAACTAGTTTTATAGAATTAAATACCTTAAAATTGATAACGAACACCAAGCGCTAAATCTAACCCTAAGTCGTCATTAAAGCCGTCGTCAAAACCAATTTCTGGGCGTACATCCAGCGAAAGCTGTAATGGAAAATCAAAATTATACTCAATACCTACATCGCCCGCTAAAAAAGCATAAAAACCATCATTCGTTAAATTTCGATTGCTATTCCAAGTTCCAACTCCACCACCAGCGCCGGCATACCAATTAAATCCTCCATCAATATTCCAAACCCATTGGTACAATCCAGTGATCTTATACGCATCATAATCATCATTATCTTTCCAGCCTAAATCTAATTCCAATCGGTTGTTGTCCCACAAAGCTCTTTGGTACGAAATTTCAGTGCCAAATCCATCATTTCCACCAATTCGTAACCCAATAGCATTGTCTGAAATTTGCTGAGCAGAAGCCGTGTATCCTAAAAATAAAATACCTAAAATCATTAATTTTTTCATGTCTTTCTAATTTTATTTGATGAGATTATCCAAGAACCGTACCAATTATAATTTGTTAGTTTTTTTATTAATTTCACATGTTAATATCTTATTGTGATACGCTGCTTGTTTAGTATTTATAACTAAAAAAATAAGTTTATATTGCTGCAAAAATTACACAAAGCACTCAAACTATTGGCATGAAGGCGAAATTAGAACAATTGAAAACTATTTTTTCAGGTACTATTTTTTACGATGATTTACACAGAATTTTATACGCAACAGATGCGTCTGTATATCGTAAACTTCCATTAGCAGTTGCGTATCCTAAAAATACGGACGATTTAAAGGTGCTTATCAATTTTGCAAACACAAATAAAGTATCACTAATTCCAAGAACAGCAGGAACTTCGCTTGCAGGACAATGTGTTGGAGAAGGTATTGTGGTTGATGTCTCAAAGCATTTTACTAAAATTTTAGACATTGATACCAATGCAAAAACAATTACTGTACAACCTGGTGTAGTGCGTGATGCTTTAAACAATCATATAAAATCGTTTAATTTATTTTTTGGACCCAATACATCTACATCCAATCGTTGTATGATTGGTGGAATGGTAGGAAATAACTCTTCTGGAACGACTTCAATTCAATATGGCGTTACACGCGATAAAATCATTGCTATGGACGTATTATTGTCTGATGGAAGTGAAGTTACTTTTGGAGATATTACCACTGAAGAATTTCATCAAAAACGTGCTTTAAATACGCTTGAAGGTGGCATTTATCAAAAAATATATGACATATTGATTGATAGTAATAACCAAGCGAGAATACGAATAGAATTTCCAAAAGAAGCTATTCATAGGCGAAATACAGGTTATGCGATTGATGAATTGCTAAAAGCGGAACCTTTTACAGCAAATGGAGTGCGTTTCAATATGTGTCAATTGCTCTCAGGAAGTGAAGGAACATTAGCATTTACAACAAAAGTCGTTTTACAATTAGACGATTTACCGCCAACCGAAAGTTGTGTAGTTGCAGCGCATTATGAAAGTATTGAGGACTGTTTGCAATCGGTTTCACTAACCATGCAACACAATTTGTACACTTGCGAAATGATGGACAAAATCATTTTAGATTGTACAAAGTCAAATCTGGCGCAAGCCAAAAATAGATTCTTTGTAAAAGGCGATCCTCAAGCAATATTACTTCTCGAATTACGCTCAAATACTCAAGAAGACTTGCAAGTACAAGCAAATGCATTACTAGCTTCGCTGAAAAAAGAAGGAAAAAGTTACCATTGCCCAATATTAAAAGGCGCCGAAATTGGCAAAGCTATGGAATTGCGTAAAGCTGGTTTAGGTTTATTAGGAAACATTATTGGCGATAAAAAAGCGGTGGCATGCATTGAAGATACTGCAGTTGCTTTGGAAGACTTATCAAATTATATTACTGAATTCTCTCAATTAATGGAGAAATATCAGCAAAAAGCAGTGTACTATGCGCATGCTGGTGCAGGTGAATTACATTTACGACCAATTTTGAATTTGAAAAAGCAAGAAGATGTTGTTTTATTTCGAAAAATAACCCGTGATGTAGCCAAACTAGTCAAAAAATACAATGGTTCATTTAGTGGAGAACATGGTGACGGAATAGTTCGTGCAGAGTTTATCCCGATTATGATAGGAGAGAAGAACTATGAACTGCTAAAAGAAGTAAAAGCTGCCTTTGATCCAAATAACATCTTCAATCCTGGGAAAATTGTAGATGCTGCCAAAATGGACACTTCGTTACGCTATGAAATTGATCGTACAGAGCCAGAAATAGAAACCTTATACGATTTCTCGGATAGTCAAGGAATACTGCGTGCTGCGGAAAAATGTAATGGTTCGGGCGATTGTAGAAAACCAGCGTCGTTTTCTGGTGCAATGTGTCCGAGTTATAGAGCTACAACAAATGAAAAAGATACCACTAGAGCACGAGCAAATGCATTGCGCGAATTTTTAACGGTTTCGGAAAAAGAAAACAAATTTGATCATAAAGAATTAAAAGAAGTTTTTGATTTGTGCCTAAGTTGTAAAGCTTGCGCAAGTGAATGTCCAAGTAATGTAGATGTTGCTGCGTTAAAGGCTGAATTTCTACATCAATATTACAAATCTAACAAGCCAACTTTTCGTGATAAAGCGTTTGCATTTTCTACCAAATCTAACCGATTGGCGAGTAAATTTTCAGGACTTTCAAATTTTGTAAAAACAAATGGATTTACTTCAAAAATCATTAAAAATAGACTAGGAGTTGCACAAGAACGCACATTACCTATTAATTCAAGTAAAACTTTAGATAAGATAATTCAAAAATCATTAAATCAATTAAATAAAAATGTTTCAAAAACTAAAAAAATATATCTTTTTAGTGATGAATTTACCAATTACTTGGAATCAGAAATTGGACAAGATGCATTGATAGTTCTATCTAAATTGGGATACGAAATCAAATATGTTTCGCATGAAGAAAGCGGACGTACATTTATTTCGAAAGGTTTCTTGCCAGAAGCAAAAAACGTAGCCAATAAAAATGTGAATATCTTTAAAAATCTCATCAACGAAAATGCTGTTTTAGTAGGAATTGAACCTTCCGCAATTCTTACCTTTCGCGATGAATATATCCGTTTAGCAGATGATAAAGATGCGGCAAAACACATTGCAAAGCATACATATTTATTAGAAGAATTTTTAGCAGCAGAAATTAAATCAGGCGAAATTACTTCTGAAGTCTTTACGGAAGAAGCAAAAGATATCAAAATTCACGTGCATTGTTATCAAAAATCATTGTCCAATCAAAAGTGTACGTATGATATATTAAATCTTCCAAAAAACTACAAGCCAACCATTATAGCTTCAGGTTGCTGCGGAATGGCTGGTTCATTTGGGTATGAAAAAGAACATTATGAAGTCAGCATGAAAATTGGCGAGCAATCTTTATTTCCTGCGGTGAGAGCTGCAGAAATCAATACAATCATAGCTGCAAACGGTACAAGTTGTAGACATCAAATAAAAGATGGAACTAAGAAAGACGCTTTGCATCCAATTACTATTTTGAGACAGGCATTGGTTTAGACGCGCTTCGTTTCGAGAGGCTCAGTATAAGTACTTTAAGAAGGTTAGGTTTTGAATGTACGTTGCAACTGTTTTATTTTTGAATAGAATCAATTCGTTTGATTAATTTTTTTGCACCATCTCTAGTTTTACTGTAAATATCTTTCATTGTTTCCTCTCTTAAAATAGACATGTTAATATAATTTTTCCCTTCTCTTGAAGTAACTATTTTTAAGAAATCTTTCCGGTTTTCTTCTACATTTTTTACTTGCGGAATAGAATCAAAATACTCTATTTCGTAGTGATTTTGGTATACCCAGAAATTCAAATCCTTATCTACAGACTTTTCTTCCCATTTATTGAATTCGTCTAAATAATTATTAAAAACAGAATAGTAAGCATCTAATTTTTCAAATAAAAACTTCTTTTCAGACAATGTTACGATTCCAGATGCTACGATTTTTTTATACGCATTATTGTTAATGGAAATATTATTAGTTCCTGAAGTTAGGATTCCTTGAATTTGACTTGTTGAAAATTTAGCCAAACTATCTGGATTAAAAAGACTTTTCTTATAGTCAACTTTAACATCAATTCTCTTTATAGCGTAATGGAAAAAGGTAGTATCAATAACTAAATCTTTTTTAATTTTTTCAATATATGAATTGGCTTGGTTCAAAGAAATACGATTCTGATTCCAGTTGTTAATACTCATTGCAATGAGAATACCCACAATGATTAAAATGAGTTCTCCTATTGAAGATAATATATATTGTTTTAAACTTTTCTTCTTTAAACTTTTCATTGTAATGTAGGGTGGATTACGCGCAGCCTTAAATATGCAATTGTTAATTAGAAGCAAATTAATAATTATTTTCGATTAAAAAACAGACAGTAGGTATTTCTGTCTAAATTCTGAAATAGTCAAGTTGATTTATGGAACAAACTAGATTCGTATCATAAATCTAATAATCTAATAATCTAAGAAGTCTAACAATCTAAGCAAGTCTAAGTAAGTCTAAGAATCTAAGCAAGTCTAAGAAAAAACTATTTAGGATCTTCTACAATTGTAATTGCGGCGAGTAAATCCTTATAATCCATTGATTTTAGTTCTTCATCGGCGTAAAAAGCTGTCAAGCGATCTTCGGAATGGCGATAGAGTTTCCAGCGATTTTTATGGTATTCCAACGCGGTTAAATTCTCAACCCAATCACCTGAATTTAGATAAATACAAGAGCCTTTTCGGTTTGTTTTTTTCTCCATTTTAGGTTGATGAATATGTCCGCAAATAACATAGTTATATCCATTGTCAATGGCTAGATCGGCTGCAACTTCTTCAAAGTCACTAATATACTTTGTAGCTTTCTTTACGCTGTTTTTAATTTTTTTTGAGAGCGAATATTTTTCACGATTAAGCTTTAGTAAAAACCAGTTAATCAGGCTGTTGAAGCGAATCAATACATCATAACCCCAACCTCCCAATTTGGCAATCCACTTTGCATTTTGAATAGAAGCATCAAACACATCTCCATGAAAAAACCATGCTTTTTTACCATTCAATTCTAAAACTAACTTATCTACAAGAGAAAAATCACCAAGTTTTGTATCAGAAAAACGACGAAGTGATTCATCATGATTTCCAGTAATATAAATTACTTCAACACCTTTTGTTGTAAAATCAATTAACTTTTTAATAATTTGTAAATGCGGTTTTGGAAAATAACGCTTTCTAAATTGCCAAATATCGATAATATCACCATTAAGAATAATTTTTTTGGGATCAATACTATTCAAATAGGCAAGGAGTTCATTTGCATGGCATCCGTAAGTTCCTAAGTGAACATCGGATAGTACTACAAGATCTATTTTTCGTTTTTTCACGTTTTAATTTATTGGACTATTGTTACAACGGTACAAATAAAAACCAAACCAAAAAATAATATGAAAAACTAGTGTTAAGCTTAGTGATCTGAATGTTAATAATTTATCAATATAATACATCAAATGTTAAGTTAATTTCAAGCATTTGTTGGGATTTTAAATCTGTTAGTTTAAATTTACATTTGTTAAAAAAATACTATGGCAGGAAATACTTTTGGATCTTTATTCAAATTGACCACTTTTGGAGAATCGCACGGAGCAGCGATTGGAGGTGTTATAGATGGTTGTCCAGCAGGATTAGAATTGGATTTGGATATGATTCAACACGAGATGAATCGTAGAAAACCAGGACAATCAGCTATTGTTACACAACGCAAAGAACCAGATACGGTTGTATTTTATTCAGGTATTTTTGAAGGAAAAACGACAGGTGTTCCTATCGGATTCGCCATTCACAATACCAATCAGAAATCTCACGATTATTCACATATAAAAGATTCGTATCGTCCGTCGCATGCAGATTATGTGTATGATCAAAAATATGGACACCGCGATTACAGAGGTGGCGGAAGAAGTTCGGCACGTGAAACAGCTTGTAGAGTAGTCGCTGGAGCAATTGCCAAACAATTACTAGCAGACATCAAAATAAATGCTTTTGTATCTTCGGTAGGAGAAATTAGCTTGGATACACCGTATCATAATTTGGATTTTTCATTGATAGAAAGCAATCCTGTACGTTGTCCCGATCCTGCAAAAGCAGCAGAAATGGAAGAACGAATTCGTCAAATTCGAAAAGAAGGTGATACCATTGGCGGAACAGTAATGTGTGTATTGCAAAATGTGCCAGTTGGTTTGGGTGAACCTGCATTTGACAAACTACATGCTGAGTTAGGAAAAGCCATGTTGTCTATCAACGCAGTGAAAGGCTTTGAATACGGAAGCGGTTTTGAAGGCGCAAAAATGAAAGGAAGTGAGCACAATGATATTTTTAATGCTGACGGAACTACAAAAACCAATCTTTCTGGAGGAATTCAAGGAGGAATTAGTAACGGAATGGACATCTACTTCAATGTAGCGTTCAAACCTGTGGCAACTATTATGCAATCGCAAGATACGATCAATAAAGATGGTGAAATTGTTGAAATGACAGGGAAAGGCCGTCATGATCCTTGTGTTGTACCAAGAGCTGTACCAATTGTGGAAGCCATGGCAGCATTGGTTTTAGCAGATTACTATTTAATTAATAGAACAATTCAAAAATAATCACTCAGAGTAAAAGATAAACCATACATAAAACGAACTACATGAAAAAAATGGCATTACATTGGAAAATTTTGATAGGAATGGTGCTTGGCGTACTCTTCGCTTTCATTTTACTATCAACTTCTTGGGGA
Organism: Kordia sp.; assembly: GCF_050633145.1. Taxonomy (GTDB): domain Bacteria; phylum Bacteroidota; class Bacteroidia; order Flavobacteriales; family Flavobacteriaceae; genus Kordia. Next base: position 39,046 of record NZ_JBOEFY010000079.1, read on the forward strand.
AGTGAAAAAGTAGTTTTAAAAGAAATTCCGGCTTCACAAGAAATAGTTCAACAAATTATTGATGGTAAAGCTGTTACTTCTGTTAAAGACATTCCTGCGAAAGTAATTGAAACGTCACGAGCAGAATATTTCATTAGTCGTTGGGTAAAACCTTTTGGAACTATATTTATCAACCTGTTAAAGCTGATTGCAGTACCATTAATACTCGCTTCGCTGATAAAAGGTATTTCCGATTTAAAAGATATTGCCAAAATTAAAAAGATGGGATTACGTACCATTGGAATTTATGTGGTTACGACCTTGGTTGCTATTATTATTGGGTTGGGAATTGTAAATACGGTAGAGCCAGGAAAAGGAATGCCGAAAGAAACGATTGAAAAAATTAAAGAAAAATATGAAAACTCTGATGGCGTCAAAGATAAAATGGCCAAAGCGGCAGCTCAAAAAGATGCTGGACCACTACAAGCGTTAGTAGATATTTTTCCGCAAAATATCTTTAAATCATTAGGAGAAGCAAAAATGCTTCAAATTATCTTTTTTGCACTGTTTTTAGGAATTTGTTTATTACTCATTCCTGCAGAAAAAGCCAAACCCATGATTGATATTTTCGATTCCTTGAATGAAATTGTCATGAAAATGGTGGATTTAATTATGTTATTTGCACCATACGCTGTTTTTGCACTCTTAGCGAATGTAATTGTCGCCTTTGATGATCCCGAAATATTATTGAAACTCTTGTCTTACGGATTATGTGTTGTTGGAGGATTGATTTTAATGATTGTTTTCTACTTGATCGTTGTAAGTGTATACACAAAAAAATCACCATTATGGTTTTTAAAACAAATAAGTCCAGCACAATTACTAGCCTTTTCAACAAGTTCGAGTGCAGCAACCTTGCCTGTAACAATGGAAAGAGTAGAAGAACACTTAGGAGTTGATAAAGAAGTTTCTGGGTTTGTTTTGCCAGTTGGAGCTACGGTGAATATGGACGGAACGAGTTTATATCAAGCGATTGCCGCTGTATTTATAATGCAAGTGTTAACGCCAGAAGACATCAATTTCCAAGTACAATTAATCATCGTATTTACCGCATTATTAGCTTCTATCGGAAGTGCGGCTGTGCCAAGCGCAGGAATGGTAATGTTGGTAATTGTATTAGAATCTGTAGGATTCGATCCTACATTGCTACCAGTAGGACTGGCATTAATCTTTGCAATTGACAGACCTTTAGATATGTGTAGAACCGTTATTAATGTCACTGGAGACGCCACTGTTTCTATGGTTGTCGCCAAATCGTTAGGTAAATTACACGATCCAGAACCTAAAAATTGGGATGATAATTATCCTCCTGCTAAAGAATCATAGTATAAAAACCAACTATTTTATATATTTTTAATAGAACCATTAATCAACCAAAAAATTACCTCAATGAATATTTGTTTTTTAATGTATCCTTGGGAAGATATTGATCCGGAGAATGATACAAGTTTAGCCTTAATCAAGGAATGTGTAAAACGTGGACATGGAGTTGCTATGTGTACACCTTCTAATTTAACTATTAGAGATAGTGTAACCAATGCTTTCTGTACTGTAATTGCTAGAATGGAAAAAGTACCTAGTACGCTAAAATCCTTTTATGGAAAAGCAGTATTACGTGAAGAAATGCTTCCGTTGGCTGGTTTTGATGTGATTTTTATGAGAGCGAATCCACCGTTAGATCCTATCATGTTGAACTTTTTGGATTCTGTGAAAGATGATGTGTTTATCGTGAATTCACTACAAGGAATGCGAGAAGCAAATAATAAATTGTACACAGCTGCTTTTGGTGATGCGCATAGTAACATTATTCCAAACACGCATGTGTCTAAGAATAAAGATTATTTGGTACAACAAATCAAAGAATCGAAAGCGGATAAAATGATTCTGAAACCTTTGAATGGTTTTGGTGGTTCTGGTGTGATTCTAATAGAAAAATCAGCAATGAATAATATTAAATCATTGTTAGATTTCTACATTACAAGTGGAGATGGTTCCTCAAACTATGTAATTCTACAAGATTATATAGAAGGCGCCGATCAAGGTGATGTACGTATTTTACTTTTAAATGGAGAACCAATTGGAGCAATGAAGCGTGTGCCTGGCTCAGACGATCATAGATCAAATGTAAGTGCAGGTGGAAGCGTTCAAAAACATACGTTAACCAAAGAAGAAAAAGCGCTGTGTAAACAAATTGGTCCAAAATTAGTAAATGATGGATTGTATTTTGTTGGAATTGACGTGATTGGCGGAAAACTGGTAGAAGTCAATGTAATGTCGCCAGGAGGAATTACATACATTAACAAAGTGTACAAAGTAAAACTACAAGAAAAAGTAATTGATTTTGTAGAAAGTAAAGTCACAGATAAATTACAAGCATTTGACAGACGTGTGCGACTGCGTAAAACTGTTGATGAAGCTTAATGCATATACAAGAAATAAACCCAATAGTATCCGTAGATTGGTTGCAAGAACATCTTCATGCAACCAATCTTGTGGTTTTAAACGGAACGATTTCGCGTGTTGTAGATGCAGATAAACCAAAGATTACAGAGCAAATTCCGAATGCGCGTTTTTTTGACATAAAAAAGGTATTTAGTGTTGTAGATGCGCCATTTCCCAACACAATGATTTCTGTAGAAACTTTTACCGCAGAAGCACAGAAACTTGGCATTAACCAAAATAGTGTTGTTGTAGTGTATGATGAATTAGGAATTTACTCGTCACCAAGAGTTTGGTATATGTTTAAAGCCATGGGGTTTGATACTATTGCTGTCTTAGATGGCGGATTTCCTGCATGGAAAGCTGCAAACCATACAACAGGAGTTAAAACGCCGTTTAATGGTGCTACTGGAGATTTTCAAGGGAAAGATCAGTTGCAACTATTTAAAAACTATGAAGGAATGCTTCAAGAAGTAGAAAATGAAGCTAGTATTATTTTAGATGCACGATCTGAAGCACGATTTACAGGAAAAATACCAGAACCGAGAAAAGGGTTGCGTAGCGGACAAATTCCAAACTCAAAAAACCTTCCGTATACAGAACTTTTATATAACAATCAATTCAAATCAAAAGAAGAATTAAAAGCCCTTTTTGAATCGTTTCAAATAGAAAAAAAGTCATTTACATTTTCCTGTGGATCAGGAATTACGGCATGTATTCTAGCATTAGCAGCTGAATATGCAGGTTTTAATAAATATACTGTGTATGATGGTTCGTGGACAGAATGGGGAAGTTTATATAAAGAAATTAATCACTAATAAAGAAAATAATACATATGGAAAAGATCAAAGATTTTATTTACAACAATATAGCATACATTGCGCTTTACAATTCAATTATAGCGCTTTTTGGGTATATTTTAATGACCTTCGATGATCTTAATTACACATTGCTTGAAATTATTGGATACATTAAGTTCGATCATATAAACTTATCATATTTCAACACTCGTTTATTTAATTTCCCGCATCACCTTTTTAGAGATTTTGCAACATTCACGGAAGTTTTTACACCATTATTCTATATTATATTATTAGTAGCTGCTATTTTACATATCATCTCTAAAAAACGCGAACATCGATTGTTGCAATTAGGTATGTCTATTACTTTTTTATCTACTTTATTGATGGCGTTATTTTTCATATTTGGAATGGTTTATATTTTTAGTGATGACAACTACCGTTATATGTTACAAGCTGCGGGTACAAGTAAAATAGTGCTTTTGGGAATATTACAAATTGTAAAGTACTTCGTTCTAATCTCGATTTGTTATATATATTTAAAGAAAAGCGGACAAAATGCAGAATTTGTAGCCATACCCGAAGAACATCAAGAAACTATATATTTGAGGGACTCACAACATAAATTAAAGTACATAAGAGCTGGTAAAGGTGTACGTTTTTTAAATTACCTTATTGACACTATTATAATAATATTGATATTTTCTCCTATACTGATGAAGGAGTTACGATCTGTCTCTGTTAATTTTGAATATTATTTAGGAGAACGAATAAGTGTGTATGTATTATTTATGATTAATGGATTGTTGTATTACGGTATTTTTGAAGGACTATTTAGAACTACGCCAGCTAAGTATTTAACGAGTAGTGCAGTTACGGGTTATAGTACATTAAAAGTAAAAGGTTTACAAATATTTGGACGTACATTTAGTCGTAGAATTCCATTTAACGCACTTTCTTTTTTCGGAGAATTTGGTTGGCACGATATGTTTTCAGAAACGACTGTTTCTCATTACAAAACAGACAATAAATATAAAAATACAGTTACAGCAATTTTAATTACTGCTGCGCTCATAGTTATCATAGTAATGCTGTTAAATATAATGCGCTAATGAATTATTCTTTTTAATCACAAGCAAAATAATAATGGATAAAGAAACTATATCTACTGAATTGCTAGACACACTTGTCGTATTAGAAAAGCTGAAGTTAAAACGAAAAAGTTTGCTAAAACAGGCAAGTCTTTTAATAATTATTGCACTTGTTATTATTGGGCTAGGAGCGTATGGAAGTAATGCTGAATGGACTAATTTTCCTATATTTCAAGCTACAATTGCTGCTGGAGGAATTTTGCTAGCAATTGCGTTTCGTCCCATACAACAATGTAAAAATCAAATGGATATTGAAGAAAAAAAGCTTCAAGAATTGGAATCGTTACTAAAAAAAGATAATTTAGAGTATAAAGCAGATGTGCGCGTTTCATTTGATGATAAAGGTGAATATGTCGTTCAAAAAAACATCAAACTAATTTCAATAAAATAATAGATGGAAATTTCAGGACATTGTACATTTTGTGAACATAAAGAATTTGATTTTGCAACAGGAAACTTATGTGGTTTGACTAAGCAAAAGGCAGATTTTATGCGAAAATGCCCTAAGATTACGTTAGGTGATACTGCAAAAGAAGAAATAGCAAGAATAAATTTAGAATACAAAGATTTACAAAAACAGCGACCAAAAGCTGTAGGTCATTTAATTTTATATACAATTATTGCTATCGCAATTTTTTTAGCTGATATTTATTTTACGCAAAAATTGTTTGAAGCAGGTTGGGTTACTACTGGAAGCATAATTGGAATTGCCTTCGGAATAGGATTTATAGGATATGCGTTTACACCATATATAAAGTATACAAACGCAAATAGTGCTGTAAAATCTCAAAAACAACGAATGGACAATTTTTTTGCATTATATGACTATGATTATAAGATTAATTTTGAAGATGAAAATTATCAAACAGCTATAACTTTATACAGATCAAAACAAAAAGTACGTTGATAAAAATTGATACAGATGGAAAGACTAACCATTCAAGAAATTATAAGTAAAATTCAGCAAGAAGAACTGTTTGAAGCTGTTTCAGCAGATTATTCTTTTACGATCAAAATTGATAAATATGTACCATTTGCTTGTGGAGCAGTACATGACGGACATCAATTTAGACGTGAATTATGGGAGAATTGTATTCATACCGAATATGAACGTTGGTTTGAAGAAGACCCAGCAACGAAAGAAATGGTGCAAACGCATCCTATTGTGATTGCAGGAATGGATTCTCGTTTTGAATATGACCTAAACCGTGCGCCAGAAAGTGCGATTTATGAAGATGCTTGGGGAAAACAATTGTGGCACAATCCGCTTTCTGACAATATGAAACAGAAAAGTTTGGATAAGCATGCTAATTTTTACAAAGTTGTCCAAGCATTGATTGCAAAGTTGGAAGAAAAGTTTGGAATCTGTGTTGTATACGACATGCATTCATACAATTGGAAACGTTGGGAAAGAGAAGTGCCAACATTTAATTTAGGAACAGGAAATGTAGACAATGAGCGTTTTGGAGCTATTATCGAATCTTGGCGAGATATGTTGTCTAAAATTGATTTACCAAACGGAATAGCTTCGACCTCAAAAATTAATGACACTTTTCAAGGAAATGGTTACTTTTTAAAGTTCATTACACAGCATTTTAGCAATACCTTAGTTTTGGCAACTGAAGTAAAAAAGATATATTGCGACGAAATTGATCAGATCATGTTCCCCGAAGTTGTTTCTGCGGTTGAAAATGCCTTAAAAACGATGATTCCACAACACGCTGATGACTTTTATCAAAAATATAGCTAAGAAAAGAACGTAGTACGAATGAATGATATCAATGTAGCGAGCAAAGTGCTTTTTGAGATAGATAAAAATATTGACGACTTGGTAAAGAAGGTTGAATTACTGAGTTATGTCAATCCACTCAATATGGAAGAAGAAAAGCAAAAGTTCTTCCAATCCAAATACTTAACGGACCCTGAATTTACGTATCCTACTATTGATTTTGATCGCTTTAGTTTGCATAGAGAATTGTTTAAACAACCTATTGAACAAATAGAAAACGAATCTACTAGAGCATTATACGAAGATATTATTTATGCTTATTCTGGACTGATTCAATGTATAGAAACCATTGGGACGAAACATAAATTTTATTACAATAGTTTACGTTCGTTTGGTACGCCAACTGAACAAGATGTAGAAAACGCAAAGTTTATTCTTCATTTTGACGAAGAAGATGATAGTGATGCACAATTTCAACCAAAATATACGGCAACTGAAACTGCTGATCTTTTTCGTGAATATTCAAAACAATACGATTTCACCTATCAAATCAAGCTTTCAAAAGATATGAGCGCCATTGCAATGGTGTTAAATAATATCAAAACCTTGGTTATCAATGAAAAACATACGTTTTCTGAGAATGAAATAGCAGTGTTGACCAATCATGAAATTGGTGTACACATGGTAACTACGATGAATGGACTGTTGCATCCACTAAAAATATTCTCTAACGGTTTTCCAAATTATGAAGAAACTCAAGAAGGTTTGGCAGTTTTTTCAGAATATATGAGCAACAATTTAACCGTAAAACGCTTAAAAGAACTCGCATATCGTGTCATTGCTGTAGATAGTTTGGCCAAAGGGTATTCGTTTTCAAAAACCTTTCGACTGTTTGTAAATACGTACGATTTAGATAGAGAAATGGCGTTCAATATTTCAACAAGAGCGCATCGTGGTGGTGGATTTACTAAAGATTACCTATATCTCACGGGATTAAAAAAAGTATATGACTATTACAGATCAGGAAAGGATATGAAGCCTTTATTGCGTGGTAAAATTGCTTTAGATTATTTAGGTAATATCGAATCTTTAGCAAAAAATGGATGTGCAGTCGATTCAAAGCATATTACTGATTCGTACATGCAAAACAACAATACGAATAAAACGGTTGATTTTATTTTAGAGAATTTAAAGTAGGATACTTTTTATTTGATATAAGTAAGAAAATTTAACGTTTATAGTAACAATATAAAGAGAATTGGCACGTATTGTGTGAGATTGCTTATATTGTATTTCTTATTCCAAAACTATAGTATGTTGAATTTCAAACAGTATTGCTGTTCCCCAATTTTCAAAATTTGTTTTCTATTTATCTTCCTTTGTGGAACCGCTACTGCGTATTCTCAAGCTAGTTCACTTGAAACAAAGTCTTATAAAGAATTGGTGCAAAACTATTTTGGAATAATCAATACCAATCTTGATTCGGCGCTTGTATATATAGATGCGGCATATAAAGTTGCTAAAAAAGAAAAGAATACGACAGCTACTGTAGATGCATTATTTAAAAGAGCATTTGTAAAGTCTTCATTGATGAAGAAAGACGAAGCTTTAAAAGATATTGAAACAGCAATTTCCTTGGCTAAACCAGCAAAAAACTATCTATTATTAGGTAGATTTTACACTCAAAAAGGAAATATTTTAACAGAGATAGGAAAACACGACAAAGCTATAGATGCATTTATTGAATCTAAAAAATATGCTGTTTTAAGCGGAAATAAAATAGATGAACTCATAGCCTCAAATAATATAGCTTTTATTAAGCAGTTGAATCATGCTTATGACGAAGCAATTACCATTTATAAAGAAAATTTGGAAATTGTAGATAATGAGGATATAGATGCTACATATAAAAAAAAGCACCAGATTTCATTATATTTCAACTTATCAGATTCGTATTTAAAAAAGCAAGAATTAAATGATGATGACAATGATGACGTAGTAAAAGCTAAATATTATAATGATATTGGTTTGAAGATATGTTCAAAAAAAGACAATCCTTATGATTACTATACCTTATTGATGAACGAAGTAATTATTCGTTTTGAAAAAGAGAAATATGAAGAAAGTATAAAGTTAAATCATGAGATAATTGTGTACGCTGAAGAAGTGAATTATGAGAAATTGCGAAGCACAAGTTATTTCTACATGGGGAAAAACTATGACGAAATTGATAATCCTACAAAAGCAATTGAATATTTAGAGAAGTTTCATGAAATTCTTAAAACATCAAAAGAAACATATTCTAACGAACGTCAATTACATACGTTACTTGCTAGGAGTTATTCTAAAATTGGAAATCATAAGAAATCAAAATTTCATAATGAGAAACAAGATATACTACTTAAGAAGGAGAGAAAGAAAAATGTAAAAGTAGTTTCAAACATTCATATTAAAAATGATATTCCAAAGATTAATGAGGAATTAAAAACACTAGCTACTGATTTTGAAGCACAAGAAAAGCGTAAAAAATTATTATATGGAATATCCATTCTTTTAGTTGTATTACTCATAGGAAGCATTTTTTTCTATAAAATGAAAATGAAACGAATTCAAAAAAGGGCAGAAGCAGTATTGCAAAAAGCAGTAGCTTTAGAAAATCAGCAAGTCAAGCAAAAAGAAGAAAGACAAAAAACGGTATCGAGTATTTCTGAAAAAGTTACCGATTCAAAAGCTGCTTTGTTGCTAGAAAAGTTAGCGCAATTTGAAGAACGTGAAGAGTACTTATCTTTAAATTGTAGTTTAAGTTATGTTGCCGACAAACTAGAATCAAATACTTCGTATGTTTCTAATGTGATCAATAATTACAAAAACAAAACTTTCAAATCATACATTACTGAATTGCGAATCAATACTGCGCTAATTCGTTTAAAAAATGATGATAAATTACGCTCCTATACGATAAAAGCCATTGCAGAAGAATTCGGTTTTAAACGTCAAGAAACCTTTTCAAAAGCATTCAAAGCGCAAACAGGAATTTATCCATCACAATACTTAAAAAAGCTTCGCGATAATTTAAAAATTGATTGATAGTTTATGAACTGTCAATAGTAAAGCCTTGAGAACACTCATTTTTTTAGTTCCTTTACAAAAATAACATTAAACTGTATTTATAATGAAAAGAAAAAAAATATCATCGTTAATATTAAGAAAAAGCAAAATCTCAAGTTTAAATTTGTTGAATCAATTTGGAGGAAACATTACAGATGAAACAAATACATTTACAACAGAGGGATCGGAAACAAATCCAAATTATACGATTACTTGTTATACACAATATTGTGGAGAAACAGAAACATGTGAAACCAAATGTGGAGGCTGTAATACAAATGATACTACACGCGGACAAGCATCACAAAGCTTACAAGTAGCTTGTAATGCTTTAGGATCAATAATTGGTTGCTAGAATAACATATCAAAGAAAAAGCACTAACCATTTTATGGCTAGTGCTTTTTCTTTAATTTAAGTTTCTTAAAGGTGGACTAGTTTTTTAAGATTTTAAAAACATTGTTCTCCACTTTTAAGATATAGAAACCTTTTGAGAATTGTGAAACGTCAATTCTTCCATCTTCTTTTATAGTTCCTTGTGCTATTAACTTCCCTTCCAAGCTATGTATAGAATAATCTGCTTTTGCAGTTAATCCACTAATATTTAAAATATCATTTGCTGGATTTGGATATATTTTAATGTCACTTTGAACTGTACTTTCAAATAAACCAACATTTCCTGTAGATGCTCTATTTGCAGTACTTGATTTATCTAAAACAATCATGGTGTTTGTGAGATTTCCACAATAATAGATACCTTCTTTAATCTGTAAATTCCCTGCATTATTTAGAAAATATCTATAAATATTTCCAAATTCAAAAGAAATTATTAATTCTTCTTTAGTATCGCCATTAAAGTTACCAACCGCCATTGTTTTTACTAATTGTGAACCATTGTAAACAATATCGTTAGTTGTTGTAGTAAGCGTATTGGTTGTGTTGTCTATTCGATAGCGTTTTACTTCATCATTATCAAAAGCTATGATAAGTTCATCTTCTTCGTTTCCGTCAAAATCACCAGCAGCTATACTTAGAGCAGTATTAGCACCACTATAAACTGTTTGATTAGTATTGGTAACTGTAGTGGTGTTATCTTCAAAATAACGTAACACGTATTTTATGTCAAAAGAAATGATAAGTTCTTCAGCTCCATTGTTATTAAAATCTCCAGCTGCCATATCTATAACAGCGCTATTTGTACTATAAAAAATGCTATTTGAAACTTGTACTAAATTTCCGGAACCATCGTCAGCATATTTTTCAATACTTCCATCATTAAAAGCAATGATCAATTCATCTTTTCCGTCACCATCAAAGTCAACTGTTTGCATTTGATTAACTGTTTGGAATGGATCTGTGAAGAAAGTTTCAGTCAAAACCATTGCACTAACTGAATCATCTCTTTCATAACGACGAATTTCACCATTATCTAAGGCTATAATAAGTTCATCTTTGTCGTTATCGTTAAAATTACCTGTTTCTAAAGCAAGAGTTAATGCTCCGTCATTATAAATCAATTCCTTTGCAGCAAATCTTCCAGTATTATTCTCTGTATATCTGTATATGTTTCCATATTCAAATGCAATAATAGCTTCTTTATTACCATTATTGTCAAAATCTCCTGAAGTCATTTGATAGGTTTGTTGATTATGAATATAAAAATTATCTACACGCGCTAATTTATCTCCAGTAGGAATATCATCTTGATGGAAGGCACTAATTAATTTATTATCAAATGCAACAACTAACTTATCTTTTGTGTATTGTGTACCTGGAAAATTTCCGTTTATAGCATCACGATTCAAAAATGCTGCAAGATCATAAAGTTGTTGATACGAATTGTTTCCTAAATTGTTTGTAATACCAAATGCAACTCCTCGAATTATAAGATCAAGTCTATCTATGCTTGCTTGATCAGTTGAAAAATAAGATTTTAGTACATTTTCAGCGGTAATTAAACTTCTTAAAAGTGTTGTTCCTGTAACAGTTTGCTTGATTTCTCCCGCAGGATATTCACTAGCTATTGTTTCTCTATGGTGATTCGCTATTCTACCACCACTAGATAATCTTGTTTGACTATATGATCCGTTACCTACAATAAAGTTTTCAAAATTATTATGTTCTAAACCAAGAGTTTTTCCATTATAATCTATTATATGATTTATACTAGCTATCAATTTTTCGCGAGTATTGGTTTTTAAACTTGTATCTGATACATTTTTATACAAATATGCCAAACCTTCAATCATTGTACTGTGATAAGCCGATTCTGAATCGTGCCATCTTTCAAAGTCATTGTATTCTCTTCCTGGTAAACCTGAATCTATAGACCAGTCTTCACCAAAATCTTTCCAAGAACCATCAACTTGCATTCCTTCATTCCAATCGTAATTATTATCCCATACTTCATGATATATCCAAACTGTAGATGTATTTGTGTCTGATCGTAACGGATGTAATTCATTTATAAGTTCATCTCCTTTTGTTAGTAAGAAATTTTGACTAGCAGCATCACGATAGATTTCATAATGTTTACTCAAAGCAGTAAAAGCACTAGCTACTCCATTAAAATACCTATTGTTATGTTTAGGATCATTGAGTATTATATTGGTAGCTTGTTGTATGCGATCTTCAAATTCTGTCTCAGAGATAGGTAGCACAGCGCCACATGCAATTTTAAAAAACTTTTTTGCTTCAAGAAAAGCTTCTAACGCCAAAGAGGTAATTCTTGTACTGACTGGATCATCAATATCTAAATGAAAACCTCCATTAGAGTTAGCGCAGATGTTTTGTGTATTATAACTAATACATTGCGCATCTAATAGATGTTGGAAATATGTTTGAAAATGTACTAAGTGTGTGTCTCTTTCAGAAAACTCACCTTGATTATCAAAGTAGTAGTATAACAATATATGAGAAAGTACACGTTTTGTAAGATACTCGTTAGTAGTTAAAGGGTTATTCAGTAAATTTTGATCAGCGTTTGCTAAATGTATCTGCAAAATATCATCAATAGCATCTACAATTGTAGTGTCATTAAATTGAGCAGGATTAGTATGAAAAGTATACTTAAATGCAATATCTACAGGTGAAGTTGGAAGTTGATGTATACTCTGCGCTTTCACAGCAAAAGAACAAAACAATAAAGCAATAAAAAATAGTGTTTTTTTCATGTAATAATTTTTAAAAGGTTATTAATTAAAGATACGAATCAAAGCTGTTAAAGCGTGCTTACTTTAACTTGAATGCCCGTAGTTGCAGTAGATTGTATATAAAACGATCTGCTTTTATACATATTGCCAAACTTTTCCTATCTTAAGACTTTAAAACCAAACGCATACATGTCATATTGGGCAATAGGAGTCATCATTTTTATTTTTATCTATATTCTTGCGAATATAGTTTTATACTTTCTACAAGAACGCTTTATCTTCAAAGCAGAAAAGTTGCCTAGTAACTTTAAGTTTGATTACGAAAATCAACTCTTTGAAGAATACAATATCGAAATCGATTCAGGTGTAAACATCAACGGAATTCACTTTAAAGTCCGTAAACCAAAAGGTGTTGTGCTATATCTTAAAGGAAATTCTAGAAGCATTAAAGGTTGGGGGAAATTTGCAGTCGATTTTACACGTCACGGTTTTGATGTGCTTATGGTAGATTATCGTGGATATGGAAAAAGCACAGGTAAACGAACTGAAGCAGGTATCAAAAAGGATTTGCAGTATGTGTACGATCGTTTAAAAGAACAAGTAGATGAAAAGTATATAACATTGTATGGAAGATCGTTAGGATCGGGATTTGCTACGAAACTAGCTTCAAGTAACAATCCACGGTTATTAATTTTAGACGCGCCATATTACAGCGTAAAACACATTACAAAACGCTTTTTACCAATAATGCCAATGTCTTTAATATTGCGATTTCCTGTAAAAACCTATCGTTGGATTGAATATGTAAAATGTCCTATAAAAATTATACATGGAACGAATGATAAATTAATTCCATTTAAAACAAGTGTGAAACTCTCTAAAATCAATCCGAAATGGGCACGATTATATCCTGTAATTGATGGCGGACATAATAACTTACATACCTTTCCGCAATACCATCGTTTTTTAGAAGAAATATTGCATTCTGAACTACCAAAAGAAATAGATCCGAAAACTTCCAGTTTAAACTTTAGAAGAAAAAAAGCCTAAATGAAACATCTAAAACGTTTTGGTATTGCAGTCATTGCATTATATTTGATCATTATTTGTATGTTACTCGCTTTTCAAGAAAAAATCATATTCCAAAGTGATACGTTGTCGCAAGATCACGAGTTTACATCGTCTGTTCCTTTTGAAGAAATATACTTAAAGGCTACAGATGATGCCATTTTACATGGATTGCACTACAAGCAAGAAAACCCAAAAGGCGTACTTTTATATTTTCATGGGAATGCACGAACCTTAGAATATTGGGGGAAATGGGCTGAACGATTATCCAAGCAATACAATTACGATGTATTAATTATGGATTATCGTGGCTACGGAAAAAGCCTGGGAAAACGTAGTTATGACATGATGTTAGCGGATGCTTTACTATTTTATGATTATGCCAATACAAAATTCTCAGAAGAAGAGATCACCATATTTGGACGTTCGCTTGGCGGCGCGTTTGCAACACATACAGCAGCAAAACGCAATGCAAAACTCTTATTATTGGAATCTGCGTTTACAAGTGTATATGATATTGGAAAGGAACGTTTTTGGTTTTTACCGTTAAAATGGTTGTTGTCATATCCTTTTCAGAATATAGAAAATGTAGCAGCAATCTCAATGCCAACCTATTTAATTCACGGAACTAAAGATGCTGTTGTACCGTATGATCATGGACAAAAATTATATAAAAAGTCGGGTAGCGGCACTAAAAAATTCTATACCATCCAAAATGGAGAACACAACAATCTAATCAATCACCCTGAGTATTTTCAAGCCTTAGATGAAATTTTGAAGTGAAGCTTAACAGTTTACTTTGAAACAAAATAGGTAGTAAAAACTTGACTAGCAACCAACAACCAACAACCAACAACAGGAGCAAAGCGACTACACCTTCTTCTTCGCCATTCGTAAATTCAAGAATTCTACCATTAATGAAAAAGCAATTGCAAAATACAAGTATCCTTTAGGAATAGCACCAACTTCTTGTCCAAACACTTTTAAGTGAGAAATATGCGCTGCTTCTGCGATCAGCATAAATCCAATCAAAATCAAAAATGACAATCCTAAAATCTGTATCGAAGGGTTTTTATTTACAAAGGTTCCAACAGGATTGGCAAACAACATCATAATAATTACAGAGGCTACCACAGCAATAATCATCACGATTAAGGCGTCAGTTGGGTTTGCAGAAATTCCGTTTGTCATACCAATGGCAGTCAAAATAGAATCAAATGAAAATACAATATTTATCATGGTGATTTGTACAATCGCTTTCGTTAAAGTTGTAGAACGATGGTTTTTCACTTCACGTTCATCATGCTCGCGATCAACTACTTTTTCATGAATTTCCTTTGTACTTTTATACAACAGAAAAATTCCACCAAAAAACAAAATCACAGCTTGCCAGCTAATTCCTCCAGTAATCCAGCTTTCATTAATAAGCCAAAAAGGCGCTTTCATTGCAATCAACCAAGAAATACCGAAAAGCAATATAATACGCATTGCCATAGCAAGTACCAAACCTATAGTAGTAGCGCGTTTGCGAAGTTTTTCTGGTAACTTTCCAGCGGCGATTGAAATAAAAATAATATTATCAATTCCTAAAACAATTTCTAACAAAGTCAGCGTTACAATAGCTGCCCAAACATCTGGATTTGAAAATAATTCGAACATATTATTTTAGTTTTTTAACAGTACCACGTTTTTTAGTAGATTGATCTTCAAGTAAACAATATTCCAATAAATACGAATCTTTCGTGGTAGAAAGAATCTTCATCTGTATAGGTTTACTATCAGAATAATCGACAGGATGCAATTTTCGACCAATAAACTCGCAATCATTTACCCAACGTATCGTAAAAGTATCAATCTTATTTTCATAATAATCAATACTCAATGTATCTGTGCGGACAGATTTACCAGTTTTAGTTTCTCCGTCAATTTCATACGTAAACTCAAAAGTTCCAGTTTGGAAATCTTTACAGTTACGTTCTACATGATAACATGAAGTAAGGAGTAATGCAATGCCAATACAAAAGATGAAGTTTTTCACTAGATTATGTTTTTGAGTGAATTCTCTACAAAGAAACTAAAAATAAAGATCGATTAAAAAACAATACATTTATTTCTGATACGCCTCAAAAGTTCCATCAGTATAAAAAATTACAATCTTGTCAATTGTTTTTCCATTTGTTGAAATGTTCGTTGGAATAGTGGAAGTTACTTTTTCTTCCAAAGGCAACGATTGTTGAACTGTAGTTTGTGTCGTTTTAGGAATTGAAATTGGAGTAGCAGTTGGAACATTTACGGAAGCAGTTGATTTTGGAAAACTACCTTTTCCATTCAATAACCAATACAATTCTACTTCGGGAAAATTGCTCAAAATCTTCATGACAAATTCCAAACTCGGTTTATTTCTTCCAGATAAAATATGGGAAATACTAGAACGTTGCACGCCTAATTTATCTGCAAATGCAGAGGCAGATAAGTCGTAATATTCAATGACTTTTTTAAGTCTTTTGGTAAAATCGGTTGTGTTTATCATTGTAAACAAATACTTTTAAAATGTAACGTTTACAAATGTAAATAGAATGTTTCAATTCCACAACAATAGTATGTTAAACAATATTTCATAATTAAATTTAACTTTAAGTAAGTGTTGTTAATGCACTGAAATTAAGTAAATTGAAAAAATAAATGAAATTGATATATTTAAAACCGTAATGACGTAGTAATATTAGCTGCTAAGAACAAAGTGCTGTTTACAATAATAAACAAACTAGTGAACAAAACTTGTTTACAAATGTAAAATATACAATGTTTACATTTGTAACCTGTAATCAAACTTACTTATGTATACACATCCATTGGCGAATTGGTATCGCTCACATTTTGAAGCTACTTTACACGGTCGTTATATTACCTTAAATGACATTTCTCCTTTATTAGAAAAGTTGCCATCAAACTTTCATTTAAAACAAATTGGAACGTCAGTTTTAGACCGCCCTATCCATTCCCTAACAATTGGAAATGGAAATAAAAAAATACTCATGTGGTCACAGATGCACGGAAATGAATCGACTACTACAAAAGCTGTTTTTGATTTAATAAACCTCTTAAAAGAACCATCTGAAGCTGCAGAAGCAATTCTTACTAATTGTACCTTGTGTATTATTCCGATGTTAAATCCAGATGGATCACATGCGTATACACGTGTAAATGCGAATGAAATTGACTTAAATCGTGATGCACAAGCATTATCTCAACCAGAAAGCGTGGTTTTAAAAACTGTGTATGATGAATTTCAACCTGATTATTGTTTTAATTTACACGGTCAACGTACTATGTACAGTGCAGGAAATGCGGATAAATCAGCTATTCTATCGTTTTTAACGCCTTCCGAGGATGAAAAGCGGTCTATAACCTCAAATCGAGAGAAAAGCATGGAAATCATTGTAAAAATGAATGAAATGCTGCAAAAAATCATTCCAGATCATATTGGACGTTATGATGACGGATTTAACTTAAACTGTGTTGGAGATACATTTCAGTCACTTGGAACACCAACTGTTTTGTTTGAAGCCGGACACTTTCCAGACGATTATAAACGCGAAAAGGTACGTGAATTAATTTTTTACTCCATGTTAGAAGCAATTCAGTATGTAAGTTCAACAGACATAAAAGGAGTACATACAGAAGCGTATTTTAAGATTCCGGAGAACGAAAAACTACATTATGATATCATTTTAAAAAACGTCGAAACTGACGAAAACGAAACTTTTGATTTAGGTATAATGTACAAAGAAGTGCTCAAAAATGATAAAATTCACTTTGAACCATATATTGAAGATAAAAAATTGTTAAATAAATTGTTTGCACACAAAACAATTGATTTTCAGGAGGCAAACGCTCAGAGGTATATATTTCAATCGTTTTCGTTGCAAAGTGAGGTTGTTCAGTATTTAATAAAATTCAATAAAATTGTCAATTAGTTAACATATCTAAAGGGATTTTATGCATTATTATTCGGTTTTTTTTGTTTTTTTTGCATTATCTTTAATAAATAATATAAGATAATCATGGCAAAATTTAGGTTAGATGAAGTAGATCATCAGATATTGGACATGCTGATTGAGAATACTAGAATCCCATTTACGGACATCGCAAAAAAATTATTAATTTCAGCAGGAACGGTTCACGTTCGTGTTAAAAAATTAGAAGAAGCAGGAATCATAAAAGGTTCTTCATTAACATTAGACTATCAAAAATTAGGGTATTCATTTATCGCTTATGTAGGTATTTTTCTTGAAAAAACCTCTCAAACTAAGTTTGTATTAAATAGAATACATGAAATTCCATATATCACTGTTGCGCACATCACAACAGGAAAATTTAATATTTTCTGTAAAGTTCGTGCAAAGGATACAAAACACGCAAAGGATATCATTTTTATGATTGATGATATTGAAGGTGTTTCACGTACAGAAACCATGATTTCATTAGAAGAAAGCATTAATGATAAGAATCGCTTGATGCATTCAATCTTTAATGATTTGTAAAAAAAACGAAAAATATAGCATTTAAACCCTTGCGCTTTTCGTGTGAGGGTTTTTTTTATTAGTGTAATTCAATGTTGAGTTGAACTAAATATGTTGAAAAACAGCTACTTAAAACTGAATCACTATTTAATAATATCATTTTAAAATACCAATTCCATGTCTCGCAAACCAAAACTAAAACGTTTCAAAGAAAACGTATCTTCAAAATATCAAATCTACAACAGTATTTTTATGACGTTGCCTTTTGATGGAATCTCCAATACAGGTGTGTTATTGCCTTTATTTAGTGAGATTTGTGAAAAAGGGTATGAGCTCGATAAAAACCCTTCTCAAATTGTACGCAAGTTCTTTGAGCGATATGTTGAACAAGATAAAACAGAAGAAGAAAAGATTAATTTACTATTTCGGTTCATTCAGTATATTGAACGTCAGGTAGTTTTATTTGATGCAGTTGAAGATGCGGCTTTTCCAATTGTAAACAACATGGATGGACGTGGAACACTGCGAAACATCAAGGAAGAAGCGCAAGAAAAACATAAAATAGAAGCTTTAAAAACGTATTTAAAGCGCTTTAAAATTCGTCCTGTACTAACGGCGCATCCAACGCAGTTTTATCCTGGGCAAGTGCTAGGAATCATTACTGATTTAGCGGAAGCGATAGAAAAAGATGACTTGTTAACGATTAAAAAGTTATTGGCGCAGCTTGGAAAAACTCCTTTCTTTAAAAAAGAAAAACCAACGCCGTATGATGAAGCAGTGAGCTTAATTTGGTATTTAGAAAATGTATTTTATCACTCTGCTGGTAAAATATACAACTACATTCAGCAAAACATCTTTAAAGACGAAGAACTAGACAATCAAGTAATTGATTTAGGTTTTTGGCCTGGTGGCGATCGTGATGGAAATCCGTTTGTGACTACTGAAATTACTTTAAAGGTTGCAGAACGCTTACGTAGTACTATTTTACTCAACTATTACCGTGATATCCGTACACTAAAGCGTAGACTTACGTTTGAAGGTGTAGAAAAGCGTTTAGCGAGCCTTGAACGTATGTTGTATGACAATGTGTATTTGCTAAAAGAAGAAGGAATGCTGTCTTTGGTTGAGTTTGAAGCAGAACTAAAAGCGATAAGAGCAATTATAGTTTCTGATCATCAATCATTGTTCCGCGCGGAAATTGACGATTTAATCAATAAAGTAAAGTTATTTGGATATCACTTTGCAATGCTAGACATTCGCCAAGATTCAAGAGTGCATCAAGGTGTGTTTGAAAACATTGTTGATACTATGAAAAATAGAGGAGAAGCCTTGTTTTCAATCGACTATGTAAATTCATCCGAAGAAGAAAAAATAGAAGTACTTACAAATATTGACAAAACAGTTCAGTCTGCATATTTCGAAAATGAAATAACAAATTCTACGATTTCATCTATTTATGCAATGAAAAAGATTCAGGATCGCAATGGTGAACGCGGTTCAAATCGATATATTATTAGTAACAATCAATCGGCATTACACGTCATGGAAGCATTTACAATGTTACGTTTGTGCGATTGGAAGCAGCCAGATGTAGATGTTTCTCCGTTGTTTGAAACAGTTCCAGATTTACAAGCAGCGCAAGATGTAATGCGAACTTTGTATTCAAACGAAGCGTATGCAGCACATTTAAAACGCAGAGGAAACAAGCAATACATTATGTTAGGTTTCTCTGATGGAACTAAAGATGGTGGGTATTTGATGGCGAATTGGAGTATTTTCAAAGCGAAAGAAGAATTAACCACAATTTCTCGTGAATACGGAATCAAAGTCATCTTTTTTGATGGACGTGGTGGACCGCCAGCTCGTGGAGGAGGAAAAACACATCAATTCTACGCTTCATTAGGAAATACGGTTGAAGATGAAGAAATCCAGTTAACGGTGCAAGGGCAAACGATTAGTTCAAACTTTGGAACTTTAGAATCGTGTCAGTATAACTTAGAACAGTTGTTGAGTTCGGGAATTTCAAATGAAATATTCTCAGACGCTACTGCGGAATTTTCAGATACAGATAAAAAGACAATGGAAGCTTTGGCTTCCATAAGTTATGATACGTATGTAGCTTTCAAAAAACATCCATGCTTTTTAACGTATTTAGAGCGTATGAGTACATTAAAATATTATGCAAAAACCAATATTGGAAGTCGTCCGTCAAAGCGTTCGAAATCGAAAGAATTCAACTTTTCAGATTTACGAGCTATTCCATTTGTGGGAAGCTGGAGTCAACTAAAACAAAACGTTCCTGGTTTTTATGGTGTTGGAACAGCACTAGAATATATGGAGAAAAGTGGAAAGTTTGAAGCTGTAGAAGATCTATATAAAAACTCTTCTTTCTTTAGAACACTGCTTGAAAACAGTATGATGAGTTTAACGAAGTCTTTCTTTAAGTTAACCGCGTATATGAAAGACAATGAGGAGTTTGGTGAATTTTGGAGCATAATTTTTGAGGAATTCAATCGCACAAAGCGAATGCTTTTAAAACTAACAGGTTACGAAAGCTTAATGGAGAATGAGCAAGCAGGAAAAGCTTCAATTCACGCACGTGAAAAGATTGTTTTACCGTTACTTACGATTCAACAATACGCATTGCGTAAAATTCAAGAATTACAGAAGGATCCAGAAGCTAACAAAGACGAGCTTAAAATCTATGAAAAAATGGTGACACGTTCATTATTTGGAAACATTAATGCGAGTCGTAATTCGGCGTAGCTTTGGCTTCGCTCAGCTGCTGCTTAGA
>NZ_JBOEFY010000080.1:0-94738 GCF_050633145.1 Kordia sp.
ACAGGTATTGGGTGTTTGGTATTAGGTATTAGGAAAGTTTCTAAGTACATTTTTAAGTTTGAAAAGTTTATTAATTTAATCTTAAGTTTTTATGCTCACAAACACCCAACACCCAACACCCAACACCCAACACCCAACACCCAAAAAAATGAAACTCCTCATCATTGGCGCCTCAGGCTCAGGAACCACAACACTCGCAAAAGCATTATCGCAAGCGACTTCTTTTCCGCATTTAGATGTAGATGCTTATTATTGGAAACCGACAAATCCGCCATTTCAAGAGAAAATAGAAATGGCAGTACGCGCCAAAAATCTAGAAGCAGATTTTGAAAGACATGCAAATGTGATTGTCAGCGGTTCGTTGGTCAGTTGGGGGAATTATTGGCAAACTGCATTCGATTTGGTCGTTTTTGTTACGTTAGACAAAGAAATTCGCATGCAACGACTTCAACAACGTGAAATAGAGCGTTATGGAGATACATTACAAACTGATTCCATTATTCAAGAACGATCGCAAGCATTTTTGGCGTGGGCAGCACGTTATGATGATCCAACATTTACAGGTCGTTCTATAAAAATTCATCGGGATTGGCTGGCTTCTCTTTCTTGTGAAATCGTAGAAATAAACAGTGAAGATTCTGTGGGAAATAATGCAATAAAGGTTTTAGACAAGTTTTGAATTGTATAAATCATATAGCTGGGCTATTGTTTTGTCTAAATTGTTTATATCTTTCTTGCATCAAAAGAAAATTTTTAAAACCAAAAAACTAATTATATTGAAAAAAAATCACGCTTGCTTTTTACTTGTAATGATCCTTGTGAGTTGTACACAAAAACCTGTTGAAGGTGTTGTATATGAGGATTTTAAAAATGATTTAGAACGCTTCGGTTTTCATAAAAACGTAAAAAAGGTGGTCACCAATAATTCTAAAATTGAGAGCTTTTATTCGGATAAAATGGAGCCTCCAATACTTGTAAAAGTACAAGAATTTTCAAAAGATGGATTTCTTTTAAAGGAAGAAGAATACGATTATGAAGGAAAATTTGATGAAAGTACTACGTATGAATATGATACAGATAATAACCTGATCAAGACATTTGGATTAGATCCTTCTTCACTGTTTGAAACAAGCACTGAACTCGAAGAACGCATTGCATTTGATAAAGAGAAAAGAATGAGTACCTTCAAAATTTATCGCGATAGTGTATTTAAATATAAGGTTACTTTCTTTAATGATGAACACGAGAATACTATAAAGGAACTCACCGAATATCCAGATGGTACCAACAGTGAAGTAGCATACGACAACCAATATGTACACGGAGATAAACTGGCATTTCAAATAAGAAGCATGATTTTGAGTGAAATTGACACAATTCAAAAACTTGAATACGATGATCAAACAAGATTGATAAAAGAAACATATAACAATTATAGTACAGAATATAAATATGACGGCGCTATTTTAGTAGAACAAAAATCGTACAGTCAAAGTAAATCTGGAGATAAGTCTAGCATAAAGATTTTTAAGTACAACAAGTATCATTATCCAATTTATAAATCATATAAGCATAACGAGAAAGTTACCACAGAAGAAAAATATGAATATGAATATGATGAAAAAGGAAATTGGATCAAACAAATAGTGTATAGCAAAATAACTTTCGATAAATCAAATGAGTTTAAAAAACGAAGCGAAAATTTACGAGAAATTACCTATTGGGAATAATGAAGTTAATTTATATCTTTCATAATCAAAAAACAACCTTAAAAATAGTATATGAATAACTCCTTAGAACCAAAAAAAGAAACTGTAGCTGATGTTAAGTTTTTACCGCATGAAGATTCCAACGAAAAAAAAGAAGTAGTATATATTGAAAGAAGAGGAGCACCAACAATGCTTACTATTCTTGTGGTATTTACCATTATTGGATCGTTATTTTCAATGGGAAAATCGCTTTTTTACGACACTGTTTTATCCTATTTTGGAGCAGGAGATTTTATGTATTATATATACGTAGCCACATGTGTAGGAACCATGATAGGCGCTATTATGATGTTATCCAAAAAGAAAAACGGATTGTACATTTATTCTGTAAGTCAGGTGCTATTTATTATGCTATTTATTTTAAGCAGAATCCCTTCAGAAACTGAATATTACTCTACAAGTTGGACAATATTAGTCGTATTGCCAGCAGCAATTTTCTTGTTCTTATATTGGTCTAAAGACATTAGAGAGTATTTAACGAAATAGACAAGTAAAACATTAAAACCAGATGCAATTAAAAAAATACCTCACACTTTTAAGTGTTTTCATGCTTGTATGTGCTTGCAAAGAAATAGATCCAAACAAACAAATTGATGAAGGAAATGTTACCAATGAAGTATATACAAGTAGGGAGATTGGTTGGAGTATACTAATTCCTGATGGTTGGGAAGTTATCTCCAAAGCACAGAGTGAAAAATATACAGAAAAAGGTAAAGAAGCGTTCAAGGAAGTAAAAGGCATTGAAGTAGATGATTCTGAAGTAAAAGATTTAATTAGCTTTAAAAAAAATCAATTCAATTTATTTTTGTCAAATTCAGAACCTTTCAAAGAAACTTTCAAAGGTGAATGGAAACAAAATTGTTCAGAAGCAAAGTCGTATATATACGATTTGTATCGAAGTAAAAGAATTAAGGTTGATTCTTCTGCTACAACAACGGCTCGTATTGATGGATTTGAGTTTGAAACATACAGCATAACACTATATGATCCAAATGACGAAGTTGTATTAATCCAAGAAGTTTACAACAAACTAATCAACGGTTTTATATTAAGTGTGATCATCAATTACAATAATGAGAAGGATAAAAGAGTTATGGAGAAAGCATTTTTCGATTCTCAATTTAGAAAATAATTAATGTATCACATTCTAGAAAATAGCACTCACATCTTTGAAAACGTCCTAATGCAAGGCTTTTTTGGGTATTCTTTGGTTTTCATCGTTTTAAAACTCACTAATAATGTTAAACCAAATTTATTTAAGATAGACAGGCAAATTTGTCAAGTAATTTCGATACTTGGTATTGTGTATATAATTGCTGTTATATTGATTTGTTTTGCGTATCATGAAACCATCAGTATGGAATCTGGAATAGCTAATAATACCAACGGTTTTAACCTATTTTTTTGGTTTTTAGTATTGTGTCACCCTTTATTGTTATTTATGTTTACACAATTGCTCAGAGTTGAAAAGATGAGTAATTCTATATTGTTTAGAGGAATTACAGCAATATTATTTTTGTTTATACGATAAAATAATAATGTGTGCACATGAACCAAATTTCAGATAAACGAAAACACCAACTTGCCTATTGCAAAATTTGCGATTATAGAGACTTAGATACTGCAAAAAGAATTACCTGTGCACTGACAAAAGATGTTGCCAATTTTGAAAAAGAGTGCCCTTCCATTCGCATTGACTTTGAAGAAGTAGAAGGTCAAGAAATTGATCTTCACAATGCAATTCTTGATCATATTCGTAAAAAATACAATCTGTTTGATCTGAAAAAAGAGCATTACATTCTACCAAATCGTCCATTTTATTCTAAATATTATTCAAAGAAAAACACACATAAAATTAAGATAAAAGCATTAAGTCATGAAAATGACTGGACATTAATTGCTTTGTTCGCATTCATAGGATGCTTACTAATAATATTTAATACGGAAAGTAATAATTTAAAATTATTGTTTGGTTTCCTAGGTTTTATAACATTTTGTTTTCTAACCATACGAATGATTATAGATTTATATACACCTAAAAATGTATTTTTTAGCACAGACGAACAAGGTTTTATATTGGATGGAATACGAATATTTTGGCACGATATTGTAGATTTCCGAATCATATACATACCAGGAAAAGAAGGATGTCGCGACTTAATTATTGGAACTATCAGTGAAGGTGTTCAGTCATTTGATATAAAAGATTTAAAACTGACCATAGATCAACTTTTAGAAATTTTCAGTTTAAACAGAATCGATTATTTAACACGATATGATCGAAACCTTCCTGACGTAATTTAATGTATATTTAACTCATAAATTTTCAAAACCTCATCATATGCATTTCGGTTTCGGATTCAAAAGCTCTACTTTACTTATCTTCTTTATTCACGGATTGGTATTTACGTTGCTTTTACTCTATAAAGGCATACGAAACGAACACAAATCGAGTTTTTGGTTGGCAGGTTTTATCTTTTTATGTTCCATGTATATTGCGCCTTTTATGTTAGGCTATGCAGGTTGGTACGGAATAAAAAGTCATAGAGAAGTGCTGTTTTTTATACCGTTTCAGCAGCTTTTTTTGATGCCACCTTTCCTATATTTCTATGTGAAAAGTTCGTTAGCGCCTTCGTTTACATTTAAACGGAAAGATTGGCTGCATTTTATTCCTGCAATACTATACGGAATATATAGTTTGATAATTTGGATTACAGATACAATGGTTTTGGACGAATTCTATTTTTATGCGGATGAAAGAGACAAAGATTTAGCGCTTTGGTATCAGGTTTCTGGTTTTATCATGATGGTGTTTTACTTATTTGCATCTTTGAAACACTATACGAAATACAAAAAGAAAACCTATGAAACGGTAAGTTTTGCAGATTCTATCCTTTACGCTTGGATTCAACGATTTTTAATCGCTTTCTTAGGATTATTGCTCATCCGAATTTTATTCTTCATTCTCAATCCTGAATGGGCAAACTTCGGAAACAAATATTGGTACTATCTCGCGTTTTCAATCTTATTTTATTATATCGCTTTAAGCGGATATGTACATAGCATAAAAATAAACCTTCCATATTTACCACAACTCGCAGCAACTTTATCTGTAGATTTTCTCGCGGAAGCGGAAGAAAACGAAAACGATACAGAAACGATAGAAAAAGACGAAATTCACATTACACAAGCAGACAAAGAATTACAAAAACAGTTAGAACATTTCATGACTTCTGAGAAGCTGTTTATAAATCCAAATTTGACTTTATTTGATGTAGCTTCAAAATTGAATACGCATCCTAAAAAAGTATCAAACATCATCAATAAAGGATTCAAAATGAACTTCAACGATTTTGTAAATAGCTATAGGACGCAGGAAGTCATTAAAAAAGTAATTTCAAATGAAAACAATATCAAAACCTTACTTGGAATTGCTTTAGATTCTGGATTTAACTCAAAATCAACATTTAACAGAGCTTTCAAGAAGCATACAAAGAAAACTCCAAAAGAATATTTCAGTCAAAAAAGCTAAAAAAGAAGTGTCAAATCACGATTTGGCGCGCTTTGTATTACTAAGAATACCACATTTGTAGTATCAAAAAACACAAACAGTATTCTAATGAAATCAAACTTAATATTCTTAGTTTTTCTCTTGTCGTCAATGCTGAATTTTGGACAAGAATTAACCGATTCACAACGTGATAAATTAAACAAAATTGCCATACAAGATGTTCCAAAAGGCGGACCAGGAATTGCCGTTGGAATAGTACAAAATGGTAAAATTAGCTATACAAAATATGCAGGATTCGCCAACTTAAAAGACAGTCTTGATATTGGGGAAATGTCACGCTTCAATATTGCTTCCAATGGAAAACAATTTACCGCATTCGCCATTTTAACTTTGGAAGAAAACAACAAATTAAGCTTAGAAGACGATATTCGAAAATACCTGCCAAATCTGTATAAAAACATAAAAAAACCGATTAAAATAAAGCATGTATTAAATCATTCAAGTGGAATTCGCGATGTGTACGATTTATGGAGATTGCAAGGATATACTTGGTGGAAACAAGAATTTGACAACGCTGACGCAATGGAATTAATAGCAAAACAAGAGGATTTGAATTTTGTGCCTGGATCAAAATATTCATACAGCAATTCCAACTATATCCTATTAACACAAATCATAGAGAAAGTAACAGGAACTTCATTTGTTGCATATACAGATCAGCTTTTTAAAAAATTAGACATGCCAAATACGTCGTTTGTAAATGATTTTCAGAACATTAAAGGTCAGATAGCCAAGCCGTATTTTAACTTTAATACTTGGAAAACTTACAATTGGACTTGTAATATACACGGAGATGGGAATTTATTTTCTACGTTAGAAGATCAATTGCAATGGGAAAAGATAGTGCAAACCAAAAAGAGCAAAAATTTCTCCAAAGACATCATAATCAAAAGTCAAGAACTACTAGCAAATACAACGATTAAAAAATATGGATATGGCGTTGAGTTTGGCGAACATAAAAATGAATTGTATTGTTTTCATGCTGGATCAACTGGCGCATGGAAAGCCATTACAGCACGATTTGAAACTGGCAATTTTAGCATTGTAACGATGATTAATAGCGGAAAAATTGACCCGATGATGCAAACGTTGCAAATGGCAGATGTATTACTTCACAAAATAGACTCAAAAGAAACCTTTCCAATTGTTCCTAAAACAATAGGCGAGAAGGTAACAAATCAGGATGTCTTAGGAATTTATCGTACTAAAAGTGGTTATGTTATGAAATTTGAAGAGCGTGAAGGAGACTTATATATGATTCGTTCGGGAAGAAATGACATGAAATTATTGCGTGAAGCAAATAATATTTTTCATCAATGGAACGATGCGTCTTTCAAGCAAGAATTTACAAAGAATAAAGATGGAATCATGGAAATTACAACCTATTATCCTTCAGTAAAACCATTCACATTAACACGTATTGAAAGTGACTTAAGTACGTTTGATTTTAGTGTGCTAAACGGTTCATTCAACAATGTAGAAACTGGTGTTTCGTTTACGATCAAAAACATAGAAAAAGAAAACTATGAGGTAACTATTGGGAAGAAAAAAATGAATGGATTGTTAGTCTGCGATAATGAAATGTTAGTGGTAGATTACAACCTTTCCTTTAAAAAGGATAGCGCAGGAAATATCAATGAAATACAAGTTACTTCTGGACGAATTCAAAATGTTCGTTTTATAAGGAAGTAGGAAATATTTATTAATTTTTTCATGCGCTACTTTACTATCTTAATTAGTCATGAGTTTTTAGTCAAGTCCACTAGCATTTTGATTTGTATTATTGTTGTTATAACTACACTCTTCATTTAATGATTTAGGAACACCTTCTGTACCACAACTGGTTTCCATACCTCCAGCACCATCACAGCTTCCATGGTTTTCATATGTGTTATAAGGGTTCGTATTTGAATCTACAGTATCATCAGTATTACCAGCACTAGGAGCGCTTGGAGCAGAACCACCTTGTATGGAGAATCTATTCAAATTAGCAATTCGAAATTTTTTTAAATGCAGTACTGTTTTTTGTTTTTTCATGATACTAATGTTTTAGAAATTTTTACAGTTTAAAACTACATATTTATTGAAAAGTGCATGAATTAATTAGGTCGAAATAATCTCCAATTCCACGAATTGAAGATCATTTTTGCTCTTCTTCCCGTGTTTTTTTTATGAAATACGAAGGTTTCAATCCTGTTTTCTTATGAAAAGCCCTAAAAAAAGCTCCTGAATTGGTAAAACCACCTTCTTGCGCAATAGCTTTTATGGTATACTTTTTATACAATGGATCATTTTTAATATGATCTATTAAATAGTCAACGCGTAAATCGTTTATATAAGTGATGAATGATTTGCCTTTATACGTATTAATAACCTTTGAAAGATATTTTGAATTGGTCTCCATAATTTTAGAAGCATCTTGCAAAGTAATTTGATTGGTTAAATAATGTTTTTCATTTTCAAAAACTTCTAATTTTTTTAAAAGCGTTTGAATTGATGCATCATCCAATCCAATAGAATCTTTTTCTGATTCTGTGATTTGAGTAACATTCGTAATTTCTTGAGTTAATGCTTCATTCTTCTTACTAATTTGTTCATAGCGTTTTTTGTAAGTATGCTTTAATCTGTAATAGTATATGAGTCCGACGAGTAAAAGTAATGAGAGAGTTGCACCTAAAATAAAAGTGATATTTAGTTTTTTAGAAATTACTTGCTTGTCTTTTTCAAGCGAAAAAATTAACCGTTCTCTATTTTCAATAAGTTTAGGAATGTCATATTTTTTTGTAATGGTTTTTGATAAGTTTTTAAATTGAGAATGATACGTACTGTCTAACTTTAAAAGTTGATTTGTATAATATAACTCAAGCTTCTCATTATTTTTTTCTTTGGCGTGTTGAATAAGAAAATCATACGTTTCTCTAATTTGGAGTAATAAACTAGACTTTTCTATAAATGCACTGTCAACTTTCTTAAAAAGCACAATTGCTTTTTTCTTTTGTCCTAATGCATGATATGATTTTCCTAAATAGAATTGAGCCATAGTTTGATCGACACTGCGTAAATGTGGTAAGGCTTTTTCCAAACTATCAATGGCTTCTTTATAGTTACCTTGCTGCGTTAAATTTTCTCCTTGATTACAAACAAAAACATAATATTGATTGCTCAAATTTCTGTTTAAAGCACTTTGAATTCCTTGTTTGTTAATTAATGTTGATTTATGATATTGCTTCATTTCTCGATACACATTCGAAACTTGAAATAGCGCATCGAGATAGCGAGATCCATTATTCAAATGCGCTTTTTTTTCTTCAAAAAGCATGCATTCATTAAATGACTTTAAGGCAGCCTCATAGTTTCCAATAATTCGTTGAATAAAGCCAATATTGAACTTTATATCGTAAAACAGCAAACTTTCCGGATGTTTCAGTGCTTTATCTGCTAGCAAATAATTATCTAATGCACCTTCATACTTTCGTTGATAATGCAGTATGGCGCCTTTTTCCAAATAAAGAACTGCAGGATATAAAGTGTCTTTTAATTTTTCTGTGTAATGAATGGCACTATCATAGTATGATAAACGATCTGGAAATGATTTGATGGTTCGAGCATAAAAACGATAGGCTTTTCCTATGTGTATTGAATCATTGTTATTGATAGCTTTGGTTAAATAGGCTTCTGTATACAAACGCCTTTTTTCATTTGACTTAACGAAAGCTTTTATAGAATCGTTTAACGCTTTATATGAAAGGTCTTTAGATGGATTTTTAAGCTGTGCGTAACTAAAGATTCCTAAAAAAAGAAATAAAATAACAAGCTTTAAACTCTTCATACTACACACTTTATACATTTTTTAATAGAAATCGAAAAAAGAATTAGAGTCTTTTTTCATACAATCTCATGTCCAATTCACTGAATTGAATATACTGAAAATATGACGTATTGAATTTACAAATATTTTAAAAATCAAAAAAACAGATGAAATGTAAAACATGACGGATTATGTGTAAACTCATGTAAATTAAGGTTTTATATTTTTAATTATCGATCAATTTTAATTTGAATGATCGATTAGCAACAAACTCTTCATACTGTGTTTTTTGGTTTAATTCGGAGAATTCAAGATTACATTTATTGACTTCACATAAAATTTATTGGTACTTAGTTTCATCGAAATGTAGGTGCAATTTCCACTTTCAATATTCATGAATTTTCAAGGCGAAAACCGAAAAGCCTGATAGTAAAAAGAGTAGGTGAAAACATTTTAATATGAAAGATTTAAAAAAAATAGCAAAGACTTTAACCAAGGCAGAACAAAGTACAATTCTCGGAGGACTTCTTAAATGTAATAATGGTGTATGTTTTTCAGGGTTTTGTTGCCAAGGTATTTGCGTTCCAAGTACTAACCATTGGGCATACGTTCGTTTGTGCGGTTAATGTCTAAAAGACATCAAAAAAATGGCGAAAACCGAAAAGCCAATTAATAAATAGAGTAGGTGAAAAATAGTTTAATTATGAAAAAACAGCATTTAAAAAACTTAGCAATTAAGAAAATTACAGTGAGTAAAATTAATGGAGGAGCTACGGACGCTAATAATAGTGGAGTACTCTCGATAGGTAAAAACTGTTCGCAGCCCACATATTGTGGTTCTGTAAGAAATTCAAGAGCTATATTCTGTAATGATCAAGATTCTACTCTTTGTTAGGTAGATAACGGCATTAAAACAAGTACTCAATTATTCTAAAGGTGGAAACCGAAAAGCCAATTAATAAATAGAGTAGGTGAAAAATAGTTTAATTATGAAAAAAAAGAGTTTAAAAAATTTAGCAATCAAGAAAATTACGGTCAGTAAAATAAATGGTGGTGCTACCAATGCTGGACAAGGTGTTTTATCAATCGGTAAAAATTGTACACAACCTACAAAATGTGAATCAATAGTGAATTGTTCTGATGGAATATTTTGTAATGATCATGGTGTAAGTAGTGATAATAGCTAACATTTAAAGAGAGATTGTTTTACGAAAATCATTTAAATCAAAGCTTCAGATCTTTTCTGGAGCTTTTTTAATATGTTTAAATTTACTTGTATAGTATATCAGAGCTAAAATTATTTCTTTCGTAAAAACAGAAATTCTTACTAATAATTGAGAAAAACCGTAAGGAATTTTTAAATAATTAGCTTAACTTTAAGTAATTACTAAAATTTAAACCATGTCACAACAACTCAAAAAATTCAAACAAGATCAGGTACGGATTTCTCAAAAAAGATTAAAAAAAACATATCCAAAAGAATTGACAATCGTGGCAGAAGGTGATTCATGGTTCGACTATCCGTTTCGAAAAGATGTCATCGATTATTTAATTAAAAAAGGATATGCCGTTGATAAATACGCAAAAGCTGGTGACACCTTAGAAAATATGGTGTATGGAACTGAAGTTAAAAAACGTCGAAATACGTATACAAATGAAGGCGCTATATCATTACAAAAAACATTGAGTTCTATCCGAAAACACAAACCAAGAATTGTACTATTTAGCGCAGGAGGAAATGATATTGTAGGAAGTGAAATTTTAGGGTATTTGAATCATAGTGTATCAAATCCTCAGAGTTTAGTTAATAAAGAAATTTTTCAAGCACGTTTGGTAGAAATGAAAACCGCGATTGAGTTTTTTATAAAATCGGTTCGTGCCACCAATGTAAACTGTAATATATTAATGGATGGTTATGATTATGCGAAAGTGAATGGAAAAGGCTATAATTTTATCTTTAGAAACATAAAAGGTCCGTGGTTATTGCCTTCATTTGCAGCTAAACAAATTGGTCAAAAAACGAAGCAGAAAGCAATTATAAAATATTTGGTAGATGAGTTTAATGAAATGTTGATCGATTTAGATATGCAATACGAAAACTTTCATCACATTGAATTGCGTAACAAATTTCCACACGAATCGCAATGGGATAATGAAATTCACCTAAAAAACTCAGGTTACAAAGAAATAGCAAACATCTATCATGCTAAAATTGAAAAAATAATGGGAGAAGATCCTATAAAAGTATTTAAACATTCAATTGTATAAGTAGTACATCGTAAATAACTTTGTATTTATAAAGTCCAGACTGTCTATGTTTGGACTTTTTTTATGGTAAAATTTCACATGAATACGACATTATAAAGTTTAAAAACTGTTTTTTTGTGAAACGAAATCATAAAAACGACTACACATTAAATATACTTTTAATTTGTAAAACCGATGTAGTACCAAATTCAAAACACTTTATGAAAAAAATACTTCCAATTATTTGCCTGTTATTTATTGTGATGAGTTGTCAAAAAGAAACCGAGAAAACTCCTAAATACACTGATTTTAAAAATAATTTACAATCCTATAATTTATACGGAAATGTACAAAGTTTTACAAAAAAGGTTGCGAATGTTTCTAACAGTAAAAAAAATAAATTTCAAGAAGCAAAAGTAAATGCTGTATACACTTTTAACGAAGCTGGCAATTATGAAAGAATAGAAATATTTAATAATGGTGGCAGATTAGAAACACGCAGTGTATATCGTTATAATGATGCTGATTTACTAGTAGAATATAAAACACGTACGTTTTCAAACAATAAAGATAATGAACTACGTGAACTGAATGCGTATAATGAAGATGGTTTACTAACACATAAAAAAGTTTTTCGAAATGCAACTGTTTTACATGAGGTGCTTTTAGTAAATGATACTGAGAAAAACACCGTAAAGAGTATGGTTGTAGAACATCAAGATACAATCGTAATGACTTCACAAACAATAGTAAATGATCAAGGTCAAATTACTAAAATTATAGAAAAATCAGATAAAAATGATTACGAAAATACGCAATCAAATACCTATGATACTTCTGGAAATTTACGAACGCATGAAGCTACTATGGGCAGCATCAAATTTAAAGAGGAATATAAATATAAAGACAATATTCGCGTTGAACGAAAAAGTTACACCATTCCTGCAAGCGAAGAAGTATTTTTAGACATGGTTACTAAATATGATGAACAGTACAATATAGTTGAAATGAGTTTTTACGAAAAGTCAGCATTAAAAAGAACGCTTAGTTACACCTATAAATTTGACGATCACGGAAACTGGATTGAAAAAAGAACTTTTGTAAACAACGATCCTGCAAAAAGTAAAACGGGAGTACCGTATCTTATAGAAACCAGAGAAATTACGTATTGGTAACAATTTTGATAGGCTCAGTCTAACAAGTCTAAGAGCGAAGCAAGTCGAAAAGCAAAGCGCGTCTAAGAGCAAAGCCGATCTAAAAGCAAAGCAAGTCTAAGACAGTCTACAAATCATCCGTAAAATGCTTCTTACTCTTCTCTTTACTGAATTTATCTGTGTTATAGGTAGCTGATTTTCCTCTCGGAATTGACAATGATTTCCATTCGTCAGAACGAATCAATTTGGCAACATACACCAATTGTCCAATATGATACGGATAATGACACAGTTGACGCGTAATGGCTTCCAAAACCGTATGTCCTTGATTCCGAATGTAAATAATTCGGGAAACATCAGTCGCTTGCAACGGATTGATCGCATCAAACAAACATTTCCAACCTTGTTCCCAAGCGGCAATCATTTCGGCTTTCGTTTTATAGGTAGCTTCAAACTCGGTATCGCGATGGCGCCATTCCTTTTCGCCATCTTCCGTAAGGAAATTTGTCCAACGACTCAGCATATTTCCAACAATGTGTTTCACAATAATAGAAACGCTGTTGCTATCTTCATTCTGTTGCCAGTGAATTTCTTCATCGCTTAATTGTGCAAAGGTTTTATCGCCCAAACTTTTATAATAAACAAACTGTTTCTTGGTACTATCTAAATAATTTTCGGCTACGGAATTCATACAATGCGAAGTTTATGATTAAAATGTTCCTGTAAATAGTTTTGAAGATCTTTGGTTTCTTTTCGATCATCTAAACTCACAGTATGTTCAATGGATTGATTCTTACTATTTGCGAATTGAACAGTGAGTTTTTCACCATGTAAAGACATGTGTTCAATTTTATGAAGCGGAATTTTGAAATACTTTATTTTATACCGACGATCAATAAAGTGTATAATGACTCCAATAAGTAAAATGCTGCCAGAGAAATTTATTTCGTTACGAATTAAAAGGAAAACAAAAGCTATTGCAAGAATGGTATACACAACTTGAATAATATGATTGGAAACATAAAAAAGAGTCAATTTCGGATTCTCTGTTTCTTCCAGAATTTCACAAGTTTCCCAATTTCCATGATCGCTGAAATAGAAAAAATCTTCATTAATATTTAAATACCCTTTCTTTAAAACAAAATAGCGCTTCTCCATAGAAGTAAAGATATTAAAAAAGCACTATGAATTGTGTGTGTAATTGTAAATTTTGAATGCTAAATTTTAAATTAATTTTTCATACTAATCGGAGTCGAGGGAAAGCCCAAGAGCGAAGCAAGTCTAAGTTTCACACTGAGCGGAGTCGAAGTGAAAAACTCTAAGAGCGTCAGCGATCTAAAAGCAAAGCGCGTCTAACAAGAAAGTAGTTCTCGATACATTTTATCTCCATTTTATTTCGATAAAACACTCGAACAGNNCGTTTGGGAAATTGAAGTTGAAATATTAAACGTAAAAGCCTATTAACATACTAAGAGCGTCAGCGATCTAAGAGCAAAGCAAGTCTAAGCAAGTCTAAGCAAGTCTAAGTATGTCTAAGTAATCTAGAAACTTCAGCTTGCAACTTCGGAATTACTTCTTCTTCAAACCAAGGATTTTTACTCAGCCAAAAACGATTTCTCGGTGACGGATGTGGTAATGGAAAATATGTAGGTAAATAACTTTCGTAATTAGAAACAGTTTCGGTTAAGTTCTTTTTTGCTTTTTCTTTTAGATAATACTTCTGTGCATATTGCCCAACAAGCAATACCAATTCTGCTTCTTGCATCTTAGCCATCAATTGTTCGTGCCAAGCTTCTGCACACTCTTTTCGTGGTGGTAAATCGCCTGACTTTCCTTTTCCAGGATAACAAAATCCCATCGGAATCAACGCAATATTTTTCGCATCATAAAAAATTTCATCTGACACATTCAACCATTGTCGAAGTCGTCTTCCGCTCATATCATCCCAAGGAATTCCGCTTTGATGCACTTTCAAACCTGGAGCCTGACCAATTAATATAATTTTAGAAGATTCATGCGCAGCCAAAACAGGATTGACGCCAAGTTGCAAATGATCTTGGCAAATTCTACAACCCAATATTTCTTCTAATAAATTTTCCATAAAATCTAAGTCAGTTTTAGTGAATAAATCTAATATTCTAACAATCTAAGTAAATCTAAGCTTCACAGTGAGCGGAGTCGAAGTGAAGAAGTCTATTTCTCAGGAACAAACTTCAAAGAAACACCATTAATACAGTGTCTTTTTCCTGTAGTTGCTCGTGGACCATCATCAAAAACATGACCTAAATGTCCGCCACAAGTTGCGCAATGTTCTTCCGTACGTGCATATCCAATATTATGATCTGTGCTGTAGGCTACATTTCCTTTAATCTCTCTATCAAAACTTGGCCAACCTGTTCCAGAATCAAACTTATGGTCACTTTTAAACAAAGGTGTGTTACAGCCTGCACAATGATAGGTTCCTTTAGCATAATTCTTATTCAGCGGACTTGAAAATGAACGTTCAGTTCCAGCTTCTCGTAAAACATAAAATGCTTCAGCACTTAATTGTTTTTTCCATTCTGCTTCAGTTTTTGTAACGCTAAACGTTTCTTTTTTTGCGTTCTTCTCTTGTTGTTTTTGAGCTGAAGTAGTACAGCTAAACAACATACCAACTAGTGCGATTAAAAATATCTTTTTCATTTATTCTTCTTTTAAATTGTCAAAGCAAATTATACTTTAAAAATATGGTTTTTTATACAAATGGTCTGTCGCAACAAAAAATGAATCATTACGAAAATAGTTTACTACTTTTTCTAGACTTCGTATTAAAATACCAATAACTGTAGCTTTAGTTTTGTTTATGATTTATTAAAAATTCAAGTTCAAACCCATTTCAAAGCGATTGTCTGTTGCATTATTAATAGCTACGATAATGGCTATTTTGTATCATTTGAATAACTTGTATAAAAGCATTTATTTATGAATCTAAGGCTTCCAATCCACTTATTACCTTATTAAAGACTATTGAAATAAAGTCTTCCACTTTTTTAGGGTTAAAGTTTATTTCCCACGTATGATTTGTATGTATTAATGTTACTACGACTGTAGCATTGAAATAGCTATTTTTTTGAACAACAGCTAACTCACCTTTAAATGTAAAGCTAGTTACATTGATAATAGTACCCATTTGCTTTGCTAGATAATCGCCTAAATTTCGAATCAATTGCGTATCCATTTTAGCTGCAGTTAAGGCAGTTTGGGCATCTACATAGGCTTCATGATCAACACCATTTTGTATAGCTTTTAAGGCAGCTTTGGCAGCTACAAGAGCCTTATGTTCCGAAGTGTTCTCTACATCATTTAATGAAGCTTTAGCATTATTAATGGCAGCTAAACTTTTAGTAGCAAGAACACCTGCTGCTTTTTGCGCATCTTTCCAAGCTTCATATACTGGTCCAGATTTAGCTGCTGCTAAAGCTTGACTTGCTGCATATACTGCTTCTTTCTCAGCAGAGTTAGCCAAAGCATTTACACTTCTCATTGCTGCTTGCCAATTTTGGTAATTGGTGCCTGTTTCTGCTTCTTTTAGTGCTTTTTGTGCAATATTATTTGCAACCCATTGTGAAGATTTCGACGTTGCTTCTAATTCAAGCTTTACAGCTTCTAAATACCCTTCTGCAATTCCGTAAGCAGCCAAAGTTGTTCCGAAATGGTAGTAATCTTTTTTTAAATAATTTAATTTTTTTTGCCACCTTACAACTTCTTGTTTATCTTCAGTTAAGGCTAATTGGTATGTATGATAAGCTTGATTAGCAGTGTTCTGGGCTTTCTGTAAAGCGGTACTATAAATTGTGTAAGCTCTATTTTCAGCATCTACTAAAGGACCTCTGACACTATTGAATGCTTTATTTGCTTTCTTTAAAGCAGTTTTTAATTCAGTAATAGTTTTGGTGTATTTCTCTTCAGCATTAGCAACAGCTTTTTGAGCTTTTTTGGCAATAATTGGTTGCTGATCTTTAGCTTTTTGAAGGGCTGCTTTTCGCTCTGCCACTAATTGTTTATATTTAATTTGAGCCTTCTTTAGTGCAGACTGAGCAGCGTTTAAGACTTTGTCAAACTTTTTCTTTGCTTTAGCTAATGTGTTTTGAGCATCCGTAAATGTAGTATCAGCTTTTTTTACGGTAGAATTGAGTCTGGTTTTCAATGTTGAACTAAGATAGTTTAAAACATCATTTTGCATAGTACCGCTCATACCAAAACTCAATGTGGATGGAGTGTTTAAATCACCAGCACTTTGTCCTTGTATAGAGTATTTAGCAATAGGTCCAAACTCTTGTTTAAAGTTAAATGCCAAACTATCATCTGTAATATTGATATAAATTAACTCTTCTATATCTAAAAACATAAAAGCAGCATTTACTTTAAGCTTTTGATCTGTAGTTGTTAAAGAAAAATCAAATTGAGCATCTTTTCCTTTTGCTCCTGTAACAGTTAATGCTCCAAATGTAAATCCTTCCATTTCTCCTTTGGCTGCAACTCCATCTTCAGAGATATCAAAATACATAGCTACTGTCTTTTTAAAGAAGACCAAATTGGCATCAAAACTAAATCCAGGGTTGTAATACTTAGTGCCAATAAATCCACCAGCTGGGGCGCAGTATAATTTTAGCGTATTGATTGTGAAGAACGTAGGAACTGTAGGGATTTTTACAGGCATGATTTTAGCTGCAAAATTGATTAATTGAGAAGGATTTAAGTTCTCTAATTTTCCCATAACA
Source organism: Kordia sp. (assembly GCF_050633145.1). Classification (GTDB taxonomy): domain Bacteria; phylum Bacteroidota; class Bacteroidia; order Flavobacteriales; family Flavobacteriaceae; genus Kordia. The sequence goes on from NZ_JBOEFY010000080.1 coordinate 17,310, forward strand.
ATTTCTTCTAGTGGATCTTCAGCAATTTTTACAGCCATAGCAACGGTAGTATCTGCAATTTTAAGACCTCCTGACATGCTGAAGGCTTCAGGAATTCCTGTAGTAAAAAATTCTTCAGGATTAATGGTAAGACCTAATGCGAGCGGAACTTTTTTTGTTCCAATATTAACACTATGTATTCCCATAGCGTTTCTCCAAGGATTTAGCATAGATACTGAGCCAGATACTTCAGCGGCATCAATGTCTAATATCATGTCAAATATAAGCGGTTGTTTTTGTCCATGAACCGTCACTTGAATACCAAATATAAGTTCTAGTTGTGGGTCGGGCTCTATGACAATTCTTATTTTAAATGGTTCCGTTTTTACAGATGAAGTTAATTTTATTGAGGTATCTGGAATTGCAATTGTAATATCATCGGTTTCTCCAAAGTGTGCTGTAAGTACTAAGCCTTCTTGACTAGGGTCTGTTTTTGGCTGATTCGTTTTTCCACCACTTTTATGTGTAAGATCAAATAAATGTGGAACTTTTTCAATAACACCTTTAAGTTGAAGTCCTTCTTGAACATGAACACTTTCATTTTCTATTTTTATAGAACAATCTGCAGAAGCATAAATAAAATTAGCTTCGGTAAAAACTAAATCATCTATAATGGTTCCTTTTGCTGGTTTAAAGGTGTTTACATCGGAGAATTTGAAATTTTCTAAATCGAATGTAGCAAATAATACAGTAATCCAATTTGTTGCTTTTTCAAAATACACACCACAATCAACACCGATTCCTTTTATGGTAGACTTTCCTGAAAATTCAAAGAATGTAGGCTTATTAGATGAAGCTGTGTGAATAGCAAAATCTAAACTAGCTTTTGAGATCGTAATTTCATCAACCACTAAGTCCGTTATAGAACCATCAAACGTTACGCCTGAAGTTGATATTTGCGCCTCAGTATCTATGGTATGTGAATGTGCTGTAATGGTAGATTGAAGTGTGAATCCTTTTTCAAAATCGGTTCCATCAATAGTAACTTCATCACTAGCCAAAGCTATTAAGGTGTTTTCAAATGTGACATCAAAAGAAGGTACCTCTAAAGAATCTGGGAATGCCGATTGAAATACACTATTCAACTGATTCATGGTAAAAGAACTTGCCTGTGCACTAATACCAACAGCGGAAGGTTTTATAATTCCAGCAAAATTAAACACGACTGCGGCAGCGTTTAGTTCTGCACTAAACGTAAGTAGTTTTTTGCGACCTATTTTACCAGTAATTGAGATGTTTTCTAATGGCAGATTTTTAATGCCAAAGGCTCCTTGTAAATTGGCGCCACTTGCATTAATGATGAGTGTGTTTTTTTGTAAAGTCAGCGAAAAAGTAAGATTTGCATTTTTAGCATCTGTAACATTGTTTACATCAAACTTTCCAGTGAAAGAAGGTGTTATATTCCAAGAACCTTCTTCTTGGGTTAAATTAAGCTGCATAGTAGCAGCAGTCATAGTTACGCCAGTAAATACACGTTTAAAGAATGTAGCGGTAGCCGTAAAATCCATTTCTTCAACAGAAATTTTAGATTTTAGATTGGTAGCACTCGTCTTAAAAATAGCTTTCATTGGCATGGTAGCGTTTGTGTCAAAATAACTTTTGAATTTAGTCAACGCTCCAGACATCCTAAGATCTCCTGTAAATGTGATTGTATTATCTTCTAAGTTTAGTGCTACCAAAACATTTTTAAAAACGTATGCATCAATGGCAGGAGATTTTATATTCTTAAATAAATCGGTGAACTTAAAATTACCCACAAAACTGCGTTTTAATACAGTTCCTTCCGAATCTTGAATGATATATGATGGTTTTGTAATTGTATTTGACGTTGAAACTTTAGATGTAGTTTTTTTATTCTTTATTTTTTTAGACTTTTTAACTTTTTTAGATTTTTTGGTTTTAGTTTTTTTAGAAGATGACATTGAATAAGAATTAAGAGTTAATAGGAGTGCCAGCTATTCTTTTATCAAATAACCAGTGATAACTGAAAAACGATTTCACCTACAATTTATGAAAAAAAAGTAATTGTTAGGGATTGCTATGTAAATGAAGGTTTATGATGAACTCTTAATGGTAAAAACAGTTATTAAAAAATCGCAATGAGAAGCTGTTTTGAACCTTCTCACAAACTTCTCATAAGTTTTTGTAATCGTAAGATAGACTTTAATTCACAGAATTTTTATCACAAAAATGCTGTATTCGTCACAATTATTTTAGTGGATGCTAGTTTTGTAGTATTTTATTACGTAATAACCAAAATATACAATCATGAAAAAAAAGAATCTTAAAAGTTTAAAACTAAAACGAAACGTTATTTCAAACTTATCAAAACAAAAAATTACAGGAGGAACACAATATGTGTGTCCTACGTTTGCAGCAGATCGTGAAACCTGTCCAGGCTATCAAGGAAATATAGGACCTTGTCAATATCCTAAAAGTTACAGGAATATAGCATGTCCAGTTCCAATTGCATAGTTATTTATTTAACGTGAGTTCGAGAACAGTGAAGAATAGTATGAAATTCAAAGCTGTTCTTGATATAAAATTTACTTTCTAAGAGCACAAAGTTTTTTCAAGAGCATTGATATAAAAATCTAAGAGCACTCGCACTAAGCGGAGTAGAAGTAAAGTGAAGCGTTTCTAAGAATCCTCCAACAAAAAACTTTCAACCATCTCAATGACTTCTTGATTTCCAAGAATCCTGCGATGTCCTAAGTTTTGCGTTATGTGAATACTACCATTTGAAAGTGCTTCATGAATAGCATACGCGCAATTTACATGTACATCTGCATCGTTTTCATCATGTATGACTAAAGTCGGAATGTGTACTTCTTTCGCAGCATAACTGGCAGAAGCATAATCGATATCGCGTCCGAATTTTTCATCTAAAATAGCTTTCATTTTTGTTGCCACAATATCTTTCAGCGTAAGCGTACGTGTAAAATGAAGAATAATATCTGTAATGATATCTGCTGCACCAATAGTGACTAGTTTCTTTATTTGAAAATCTTCACGAACTGCATTTAATAAAGACATTCCACCCAAACTATGTCCAATAGCAAATTCAAAAGAGCCAAAATGTTTATTTATTTCATGAATAGACGCGATAAACTCTGGCATAGATGTTAATTTCCCTGGTGCTTTTCCATGTGCAGGCGCATCAAAACTGACAGTTTGATATCCTAATTTCACAAAATGATCTGCAATTTTAACCAATTGCGTTCCTCGACCACTCCAACCATGTGCTAACAAAATCTTCTTGTCACTTTCTCCATACGAATACACCACAATATCTTTACCAATAGCTGGAATATGCATTAAGGTTTGTTTAGATTCCTTATCCATGTGAAATTCACGTCTTGGCATTTTGTGTTTTATAGGCGTAATAAAAAGGCGTTTCCCAAATTTAGCAGCAAGTGAGGTTGAAATAAATTGTAAAAAACGTCCAGTATATAAAATAGGCTTAGGAACTTGTACAGCAGGTTCAGGCTTTAAATTTGGTGCAGTTTGACTCATTTTTTGGTAAGATATCTAAGATCATTCAAAATTGAGATAAATTTTCGAGCTTCGGAAATACATTTTATAGTTTTATGTGAATTATTTAATAATCGCTAATTTTGTAAGAACCAATACAAAATTCAAATAGTATAATAAAGACTTAAAAACACAGAAAGAACATGAAGAAAGTAATCGCATTATCAGTTTTTGTATTCATGCTGTCTTGTGCTACAAACCCGTTTACAGGAAAAAAAACAATGGCGTTTGTATCTAATGCACAATTATTTCCAACAGCTTTTGCGCAATACGATCAGTTTTTGACTGAAAATAAAGTAATTAAAGGAACTGCCAAAGCAGAAATGATTCAAAGAGTAGGAGAACGTATTGCTGTAGCGGCAGAGCGTTGGTTAGACGCAAACGGTCAGCAAGGATATTTAAAAGATTATCGTTGGGAATATAACTTGGTAAACGATCCGGCTGTGAATGCTTGGTGTATGCCAGGTGGAAAAATTGTATTCTACACAGGAATTTTAGATGTAGCACAAAATGAAACTGCAATTGCGGCTATAATGGGACATGAAGTTGCGCACGCATTAGCAAATCATGGACAGCAACGTATGAGTGCTGCATATTTACAACAAGGACTTGCTGTTGCAGGAAACATTGCAATTAAAGATGATAAATCGCGCCAAGCTTTTAATCAATATTACGGTGTAGGATCAAATGTATTAGGAATGTTACCTTTTAGTAGAGCGCATGAAAATGAATCTGATAAAATTGGAATTTATTTAATGGCAATTGCAGGATACAATCCAGATGAAGCAGCAGAGTTGTGGAAGCGTATGGGCGCAAAAAGTGCAGGAAAAGCACCACCAGAATTTTTAAGTACGCATCCAGCAAGCGCAACACGTGTAAAAAACTTACAGGCTGAAGCTGCACAAGCAAAAACGGAAGCTAGAAAGTTTGGAGTAACTCAATTTAGACCAATAAAAAACTTTTAGTAATTAATTTTACATTATAAAAAGATATAAAAAAAACGGATTCAAAAATAAATCTGTATTTTAGGAGCTGTTCATACTAAGTATGGACAGCTTTTTATTTTTTATACAATATGGGAAAAACAACAGGATTGCAAAAAGGAGACAAAAAACTAATAGGAGCTTGGGCATTTTATGATTGGGCTAACTCAGTATATTCATTGGTGATAAGTACAGCAGTGTTTCCAATTTATTATGCTACAGTTACTGGAGCATTTGCACAATCTAGATTTAAAGAAAATATTGCTTCTTTAGGAGTTGATTGGGATATGAAGATGTTGTTTAATTATGCGATAGCATTTTTTAACGAAAAAATCAATTTCTTAGGAACCGAATGGGATCCTACAACACTGTATAATTATACCATTGCTTTTTTTATGTTGATTGTGGCTTTTACATCTCCAATACTTTCAGGAATTGCAGATTATACAGGAAATAAACTCAAATTTTTAAAATTCTTTTGTCTTTTAGGATCATTGTCTATTATGGGATTATTCTTTTTTAAAGACGAACCATCTTTGTGGATTGGAATTGTACTCACTATAACTTCAGGGATTGGTTTTTGGGGAAGTATTGTATTTTACAATGCATATTTACCCGAAGTAGCACATCCTGAACAGCAAGATGCAGCAAGCGCCAAAGGTTTTATAATGGGCTATATCGGTTCTATTCTATTGCTTATTGCATGTTTGGTACTCATAGAAGGTCATGAAATGTTTGACATAGATAAAGGGCTTGCAACACGTATTTCTTTTATAATTGTTGGAGTTTGGTGGTTAGGTTTTGCACAAATAACGTATAAGAAACTCCCAAAAAATGAAAACCCTCGAATACCACAAAAAGGCTATTTAACGAGTGGTTTTAAAGAACTAGGAAAAGTGTGGAAAGAATTAAAAAACTATGCACAATTGCGTACGTTTTTAGTGTCATTTTTCTTTTTTAGCGTGGGTGTGCAAACTATTATTTACATGGCAGGAATTTTTGGAAGTACAGAACTCGGCTTGCCAACAACAAACTTAATTGGTGCCATATTATTAGTACAAGTTGTTGCTATTTTTGGAGCATATATTTTCTCAAATATTTCAAAAAAACGTGGAAACATAACGGCTTTAAAAATTACAATTGTGATTTGGGGAGTAGTTTGTTTTGTAGCTTTTTCGCTTAGTAAAACACAAGAAAACATCGAAATATATTTTTATGCTTTAGGCGGTTTGATTGGGTTAGTACTTGGCGCGATTCAGTCCTTATCACGATCAACCTACTCTAAATTGTTGCCAGAAACAGAAGATACAGCTACGTATTTTAGTTTTTACGATGTTACTGAGAAAGTTGCCATTGTTTTGGGAATGGTTGTATTTGGGTTGTTAAATTCTATTACAGGTTCAATGCAATGGTCTGTATTGTTTTTAGCTATATTCTTCCTTATTTCTTTCATCATATTAAGCTTTGTGAAGAAGACAAAGTATGTACAATAAATGTGTTTTAAACGTATTAGAATCATAAAACTCATCTATGGAAATTAAAAAACACATCTTAGTTTTTACACTTGCCATGGTTTTAGGAATGTTGAGTTCCTGTGCTAAAAAAACGGATTGGAAGGAATTCGGATTGTACGGAAAAGTAAAAACATACACAGAAAATCATTATAAGGTAGAAAAGAAATCTGGTGAATGGCAGAAAGGAAATCCTACTGAAGATGAAAATATGAAAGTTTATTTTAATCGTGATGGAAACTATGAATTGATAGAGTTTATGAATGCAGAAAATAGTATCTCTGAGAAGTCTGTACCTAAAAGAAAAGGAGGAAAGATAGTGGAAGAGCTTCTATATAACGCAAACGGAGATGTATTGAGTAGAATAGAAATAAAAAATCAAACGGACACTAAAATAGAATCTATTTCTTTTGATAAAAATGGCAAAAAAGATTCACGCGGTACTACATTTTTAGAAGATGATATGGTGGTGCGGGAAGAAATTGAATTCATATCGAATGATTATGGAAATACAAAAATTATAGCTGAATATAAATATGATGAAAATAGAAACATGACTAGTCATAAGCAAATAAGTGAAGAAGGAGAAATAATGCTTTACAATAGATTCAGATTTATAGAATTTGATGATCACAACAATTGGACAAAAAGACTAGAGTACTCGTATAAAGCAAGCAATATTCCTCAAAAAATGACTATTAGAGTCTATGAATATTATTAATTGATTTCATCAAGATGAAATTTAATCTTTAAAATAGAACAATTTGAAAACAAAGAAATACAGTATCATTCCGTTGCTTATTGCAGTTTTGGGAATGCTTAGTGCATGCTCTAACAAATCTGATCGTAGCATGTTTGGAGTTAAGGGAAAAGTTAAAAACTATATAGAAAAAAACTATCATGTAGAAATGAATTCTGGCGAATGGAAAAAAGGAGAAGTGACTAGATATGGAAATACTAGGGTCTCTTTTGATCGTAACGGGAATTATGAATCGATAGAATTTTTGAACGAAGATAATAGTGTATCTCAAAAGATAGTTCCTGTAAGAAAAGATGGGAAAATAGTTAAAGAAAATAGATATGACGAAAACGGAGAAAAAGTGGGCGATTCAGAGATAGGAAATCAATCTGAAACAGAAATAACCTATTCTTCTTATGATGAAGACGGGAAGAAAATTTCGATGGGAAAAACATATTTAGAAAATGATAGAGCTGTAAGGCGAGAAATTTTTATGGAAGGGAGCGGAGATACACAAGAAGAAATTATTATTGAGTTTGAATATGATGAAAACGGAAATATAAGTAGTACTAAACAAACAGACAGAAAAGGAAAAATAATGAGCGATAATGTATTTAAATATACAAAATTTGATGAGCACAACAACTGGACAGAAAGACTTGAGTATTCTAAAGAAAATAGTGATACACCACAAAAAATAGTTCATAGAACCTACGAGTATCATGAATAACCAAAAGTATATTTCATAAAAAAACCACTCGCAATGAGTGGTTTTTTTGTATTCGTTTTTTGATTTTGAATCTTCTAGTTCCCAGAAATACTTCCAGAACCTGCTACTTTAGTGTCTTGTTTTGCTGGGTTTCCTTTATAAGTAATATCTCCAGAACCCGCTACACGAGCTTTTAAAAAATCGGTAGCATATAATCTAATATCTCCCGAACCTGCCAAGCTCACTTTAGCGCTTTTTGCTTGCAACTTATATGCGTGAATATCTCCTGAACCAGACAACGCGATTTCTGCATTATCAGCCGTTCCTCTAGCAGTCATATCTCCCGAACCAGAAACTGCCATTTTTAACTTTCCTGTGTTGATGTCAATAATAACATCTCCCGAACCAGCCAATGCCATTTTAAAACTATCTGCTTTGATGGTATCTTTTGTATATACATCTCCCGAACCTGATAAAGCTACTTTACTAATGTCTTTGAATGGAACTGTGATAACTAATTTTTTTCCTCTACTTACGCGTAAATTAGATCCTTTTTTCACTTTAATTTTTAAAACATCTCCTTTAACTTCTGTTAGAATATGTTCTAATAAGTTCGATTCTCCTGTTAATGTAATTTTACCTTCTGTACCTGCTACCAACTCTACGTCAAAAGAACCTGCAACACTTATGGCGTCATAATCTGAGGTTGTTCTTGTAATGGTAGTAACATTTCCATTCCCTTTAATTTTCTTTTTTCCCCACTGTGCGTGCGATACTGTAGTAGCTAATAATAATGTGATGATAAATACTGTTGCTTTTCTCATGATAATTGATTTTTTAGATTGATTTTTGTTTTATGATTTGATGAATTATTGTTTTTTTATAAATCGGATACTTCCGTATTCTGCATTAATTAAAATAGAATTACGACTTGTATTATCTCCGTAATAACCTTCGTAATAACTTTCACTTGATTCAATTCGCTTTATATTAGTGGTAAAATCGTCTATTCCTTTAAGACTTGCATTCTCTAAGTTTAACTCAAAGCTAAAATGATATTGTGGCTGGTATCCTATTTTAATCCCAGCAAGTTCTGATTCAATTCTGATATCTCCTGCATCATCAGTCATTTCTGCAATTTTAATAGAACCATAATCTGCTTCCAAATCGATACTTCCAGAAATTATTCCTAAGCGTAGTGACAAATAATCTCCGCTTCCCTTTACAGTATATGCTTGTTCAATTTGTAATGTATTATAATCGCAATTATATTCTATAGAACTAATGACTCCAAAGCTTGATTTTGTATGATCGGCATTTAGTCTAATTTTTTCTGCTTCCTCTATTTTAAAAGACGAATAATCTGCATTAATACGCCCACCTTTCATATATGAAATAGAAACATTATTTGTATGATCAAAATTCAAAGAATTGTCTTCTGCTAACAACTTACCAATCTTCATTTTTCCATGATCACAATTCAATGCGACTTTATTTTCGGCACGATCCAAGAAAATTTCTCCATAATCATTTGAGACATTTAACTCATTTCCTTTCGGGAATTTGATCGTATAATTAACCGTTACATTTACCTTATTACGTTTATTCCATTTGCGCCATGACTTTGACTGATTTTTACTAAAATTTGTCATTGCACTTACCATTGATGCTGTATTATTAAAATTAACATCAATTTGTTTCAAACGTTCTACTACTTTACTTTCAGAATCTCCATTGGTTTTAATAACCACTTCAATAGCTATGGTATTTTTGTCCCAAGCTGTCATGTGAACAGCTCCATAACTATTGGTAACTTTCAAGAGTGCATCTGAATTTACAGAGAACTCTTTCGTAATCGTTTTCTCTTTTGTATACTTTCCTTTGTGCTTATTATTTCCAAGAACAATCAAAGGCAATAAAAAAATACATACAATACATTTATATAATAGTGTCTTCATTCTTGAATATTTTAATTTCTTCAATTTGTACTAATACGCTTTCTAATAATTGTATACGAAGTTGGAAATTCTTTACCATTGCTTGCAAAATACGTTTGTCTTCTCCGTATTCAACAAGTTCATCTTTTAACTCGTTATACTCTTCTTCAAGACGTTTTAGTTGCTGTAAAGCATCTTGCACAATCTCTTTGGTGTCTTCATCTTCAGCCGCTTTTACTTTTTCAAGTTCTTTTTCAATCAAAGAAGCAAAATGTATCTGTGACTTTTCCACTTCGGGCGAAAATGTAACCTGAGTTTCTTCTGCGGAAGCGTTAAAATTAGAACCGATAAAAATTCCTAGGCTCAATAAAATGATGCAAGCTGCTGCAATTTGTTTCCACCAAGTAAACAATACAATAGGTTTATTGGTATCTTTTGTTTCTTGAGTTTGCTGTTGTTTTAGCTTTTTCAAAAAACGATGTTCGTGTCCCAATTCAGGTGTTTCGATATCGAAATCATCTTTCAAATGGTCAAACAAATTTGTAATGTTATCTTTCTCTTTCATACGTATACTTCCAATTTTCGTCTTAGACTTTCTTTTGCACGCGAAATTGTAGTTCTGCAATTTGCATAGCTAATATCTAGAATTGAGCAAATTTCTTCATAATCGAACCCTTCAATTAAATGTAAGGTCAAAGAAACTCTGTAATTGTCCTTCAGTGTTTTTAAAGTTTGCAATACTTTTTGAGCCTGTAAGCTTGTAAACTCTTCATCCGAAGCAATTCCATCATTATCTTCAACCTTATGTAACATAGTGTCGATCGGAACTTCTTCTTTTCGTTGTTGCTTTTTATACAGATAAATACTTTTGTTCACTACGATTTTTTTTAACCATGCGCCAAAAGAAACTGTCTCGCTAAAAGAGTCTAATTTCATAAAAGCATTCAAAAATGCTTCTTGCATCGCGTCTTCAGCTTCTGCGCTATTTTTTAAAATTCGAAATGCAGTATTGTACATCGCTTTATAATAGCGATTGTATATCTCCATTTGCGCAGATTGATTTCCTTCTTTGCACAACGTAATGAGTTGTTCAGTATGTAACTTTTGGTGGCTCAAAAAGTTTAGTTTATTGTAAAGATTATAGAAAAATTGATTTGTTACACTTTTATCTAAAATTATTTAATATTTCTTGATTTTTATGTCTTTTTAAAAGAAAGCTTGGCATAACAATTGTCAATATTGTACCAAAGAAACCAATGAAATCAACAACTGTGGTTGATTTATAAGCGGTTAGACTAGAAAAAGAAAAATAAATAAAAAGATATAATTCTGTTTTTATGACAGAATGACTTAGTACGATACACATGAGCGAAACAAAGTTTTTAAATATGGACAGTTTGTCATTTCAATCCATTGATGAAGATGCGGAATTAATTCCATTAATGACGCCTGAAGATGAAGAAGAAATCAATAGAGAAGAATTGCCACCAACACTGCCTATTCTTCCCCTACGAAATACAGTATTATTCCCAGGAGTTGTAATTCCTATTACGGCAGGACGCGATAAATCAATTCAATTAATTAAAGATGCCAATAATGGCGGAAAAGTAATTGGTGTTGTTGCACAGAAAGATGAAGCAGTTGAAAATCCTACTTTAGAAGATATTAATACCTTAGGGACAGTAGCACGTATTTTACGTGTTTTGCAAATGCCTGATGGAAATACAACGATCATCATTCAAGGAAAAAAACGTTTTGAAATTGATACGTTATTACGCGATACTCCATATATGGAAGCTACCGTAAAAGAAGTACCAGAAACACGTCCTGAAAGTGAAGATGAAGAGTTTACGGCAATTTTAGATTCAATCAAAGAATTGGCGTTGCAAATCATAAAGGAAAGTCCAAATATTCCTTCAGAAGCATCTTTTGCCATCAAAAACATAGAAAGTCCTTCGTTTTTGATCAATTTCATATCTTCAAATATGAACTTGACAGTAAAAGAAAAACAAGAATTACTGGCAGTAAGAGATTTGAAACAACGTGCGTTGGCAACTTTGAAAAGCATGAATTTAGAAATGCAGAAGTTGGAACTAAAGAATGATATACAATCAAAAGTACGTCACGATTTAGATCAGCAACAGCGCGAATATTTCTTGCATCAACAAATGAAAACTATTCAAGAAGAATTGGGTGGTGGCGTTTCGTATGAGCAAGAAGTAGAAGAAATGCGCAAACGTGCTAAAGATAAGAAGTGGGACGAAAATGTGAAAAAGCATTTTGACAAGGAATTGGCAAAAATGCAACGCATGAATCCGCAAGTAGCCGAATATTCAATTCAACGTAATTACTTAGAGTTATTTTTAGATTTACCTTGGAACGAATTCAGCAAAGACAAATTCAACCTGAAAAAAGCACAAGTTATTTTAGATCGCGATCATTCAGGTTTAGAAGATGTAAAAAAACGAATTATAGAATACTTAGCAGTATTGAAGTTGCGTAACGACATGAAATCTCCAATTTTATGTTTATACGGACCTCCAGGAGTTGGAAAAACATCTTTAGGAAAATCGATTGCAGAAGCGCTAGGAAGAGAATATGTGCGTATTTCACTTGGTGGATTGCGTGATGAAGCAGAAATTCGCGGACATCGTAAAACCTATATTGGAGCAATGCCAGGACGTATTATCCAAAGCTTGAAAAAAGCAGGAACGTCAAATCCTGTATTTGTATTGGATGAAATTGATAAACTATCTAGTAGCCATAATGGTGATCCGTCGTCAGCGATGTTGGAAGTATTAGATCCAGAACAAAATACGGAGTTTTATGATAACTTCTTAGAAATGGGATACGACTTGTCGAAAGTAATGTTTATTGCTACGGCAAACAGTTTAAGTACCATTCAGCCAGCGTTGCGTGATCGTATGGAAATTATCAATGTAACAGGATATACGACCGAAGAAAAGGTTGAAATTGCAGGAAAACATCTATTAGATAAACAATTAAAAGAACACGGACTTTCTGATAAAGATTTAAAAATAGGGAAGAAGCAGCTTGAAAAAATTGTAGAAGGATACACACGTGAAAGTGGTGTACGTGGATTGGAAAAGCAAATCGCCAAAATGGTGCGTTATGCGGCAAAATCCATTGCAATGGAAGATAAATACGAGAAAAAAGTAACCAATTCAATTATTGAAGAAGTATTAGGTCCTGCACGAATGGAGCGTAACAAGTACGAAAACAATGATGTAGCTGGTGTGGTAACAGGATTGGCTTGGACAAGTGTTGGCGGCGATATTTTATTTATAGAATCTACCTTGTCAAAAGGAAAAGGAAATCTTTCTATCACAGGAAATTTAGGAAAAGTGATGAAAGAATCTGCAACAATTGCGATGGAATATATGAAGTCGAATGCAGACTTTTTAGGTGTTCAACCTGAAATATTCTCAAAATATAATGTACATATTCACGTTCCAGAAGGCGCAACTCCAAAAGATGGACCAAGTGCCGGAGTAACGATGTTGACTTCTTTAGTTTCTTTATTCACTCAGAAAAAAGTGAAAAAAGATATTGCCATGACAGGTGAAATTACTTTGAGAGGAAAAGTATTGCCTGTTGGCGGAATTAAAGAAAAGATACTCGCAGCTAAACGTGCAGGTATCAAAGAAATCATTTTATGTGCGCAAAATAGACGCGATATTTTAGAAATTAAAGAATCGTATTTAAAAGGACTCACATTCCACTACGTAACAGAAATGCGTGAAGTTGTAAAACACGCAATTACTGACGAAGCCGTAAAGAATCCGAAAACATTATCAGCGGACTAATGAAATCGAATTTGAACTTGTAACTGAAAAATGAACTTGAATTGTATTTGAGTTCATTTTTTTATTTTAGTTCATGCTGAAAACCTTTATAGGATTTTCACTTTCACTTTCAATTTATATCATGTCACTTCGAGTGGTTTTTCGGAATGAAATGTAGAAAGATTGTATCGAGAAGTATCTGAAAACTAATAGCTGTTTTCGATACATTTTTATGTTCACTTCGCTACATAAAAACACTCGAACTGACGGTTAGCGTTTCAACTTCAAGTTCAGTTTCAGTTTTAAGCCATGCTAAAAAACTCTAGGTCTTTTTTGTATATATTTTCTAAGCTCGACATGTCTAATGTGTTCAAATAGTCAATAATTTCGAGTGCATCCATTTTGGAAATACTATCATCATACATACTCGGAATCAATTCCATCATGGTATTTTGTATGTGTGAAATAATCATAATCATATCTTCACAATACACGGAAGGATTATTGAAGCCATTTTCTTTTTTGTGACGATGTACCAAACGTCCACCTTTGCAAATTGAAGCTACAGGACATTCCAAACATTTAGTACAAAGTTTTTCGGTGCTGTCTTCAAAATATAATTTTCCTAACGGTAATTCGGTAATATCTTTAAAATCATTCGTAAAAATATTCATGTTGGTTTTGGTAAAGCTCTCACCACAACCTTTCAAAGAATCAATTGCTTCAATGTCACCATTGGTTTCTATGACAAGTGCATGTGCTTCATGACGCTTCATTTTCTTTGAACCTAAAATAGCATTGGTCAATCCATTAAAAAATGGAATAATAGGACGATCGGGATCATTTATCCAAAAATCATAGAGTTCAATCAACCATTTTCCCATAGCTTTTGGTTCGTACGGGAAACTGTCATGTGTATAATCGGGCAAAAGGAAATTCACATAATCAGAAGAAATATCGGTTAAATGTTTATATGTAGTTGTTGCCGATTCGTCAATATTCATCACACTAATTACAGAAACAAAACCTAATTTTCGTTTGAGTAGCTTTAATCCACGAATTACATCATCATAACTGCCATTCTCTTTATGATCTTTTCGATACATATCATGTGCTTTCTTAGTACCATCTAAACTCACACCTGGAAATATTCGATTTTCTTTTAGCACAGCTGCCCATTCTTCATCAATTAAAACACCATTGGTTTGTATATTATATTCAAAAGCAGTGTCTGGGAATTGTTCTTTTAAAACTTCAGCTTGACGGATAAACTTCCCAAAAAAAGTTTTATCAATTAGCAAAGGTTCACCGCCGTGAAATGTATATGTAAATATTTCTTGCGGATATTCTTTTAGATAATTTTCCACACGTTTAATAATTTGCGGAATCATACTTTCTTTCATGAACTTTGGTTGATTTCGAAAAGAAGAATCTCCCAAATTATACATAAAACAGTAGGAGCAATTTAAATTACATCTACTGGCAACTTTTAAAACTAATCGATTGAAATGCATAGTGTGAAATTTGTGGTGAAACTTAAAAAAGGTAACAGTTGCCCAACGTGTTAGACTAAACAAAATGTTATTGGTTATTGAGCAACTGTTAGGTATTAATTATCCGTGAGTTCTTCTCTCAGCAGGTCTTGCAGGATATGTTCCATTTTTAAGACATTCTTGAACTCCATCATGCCAGTAATATCCGTCTGGACATCTTGGTCCACCGCCACCAGTTGGGATATGTGTTTCATCTGGAATATCTTGAGCACCTCCAAAAATAGCGTTTAAATCTTCAATTTGCTTTTCAGATAAAGCATCTACAGTTTTGTTTAAAAAAAACTTTTTTTTCATAATAGTTTGATTGTAGTGGTCTCTACTCTAATATTTAAAATGGCTTTTTGAGTTCCTCCATTGGTGAATTAATTCTTTTTTAATGTACGGCGGTTTTATGCTGTAAAACAAAGATATTAGGTGCGGTTTTATAAAATATCATCAAAAATAAATTGCTTTAAAAGCCATATTTGTAAAGGATTGCCAATAAAAAGTGTAGTTTTGTCGCTGAAAAAAATCAATTAAAAGAAAATCTAGTATTTTTTTGAAAAACGTATAAAATATTTATCATATCTAAACGTTTTGATTAAAGATTTTAGTTACTTTGTACACATGCAGAAAAAGATCCTCTTTTCCTTTTTTTTGTTTATAACTACGCTGGCTTCCGCGCAAATCGGAGGAAGATACACGTATCAGTTTTTAAACCTAATCTCTTCACCAAGACAAGCTGCTCTTGGCGGAAAGATCATTACTAATTATGATAAAGACGTAAATCAAGCACTATACAACCCAGCAACTATCAATTATAGAATGGACAATCATTTGTCTGTAAACTATGTAAATTATTTGGGAGATGTAAATTATGGTTCTGCTGCGTATGCCTATACTTGGGACAGAAGAGTACAAACATTGCATGCAGGTGTAACATATGTTTCTTATGGTCAATTTGACGGATACGATGAACAAGGAAATTCCACAGGAAGTTTTACAGGAAATGAAGTCGCTTTGTCTTTGGGATATGCATATAACATTCCTTGGACAGATATTCATATTGGCGCCAATGCAAAATTTATCAATTCAAAACTAGAGCAATACAACTCTTTTGGTGGAGCTGTAGACTTGGGGATTATGTATATTAATGAAAAATTGGAATTTAATGTCGCTTTAGTGGCCAGAAACTTAGGATTTCAATTTACTACTTATGCAGGTGTACAAGAAAAATTGCCTTTTGAGTTAATTTTAGGATTGTCACAAAA
Source organism: Kordia sp. (assembly GCF_050633145.1). GTDB lineage: Bacteria > Bacteroidota > Bacteroidia > Flavobacteriales > Flavobacteriaceae > Kordia. The sequence goes on from NZ_JBOEFY010000080.1 coordinate 33,371, forward strand.
ACTAGAACACGTTCCTATTCGTTGGCACGTAACTTTTGAAAATTTGCAAGAATGGAATATTGCATTTGCCAATCCGAATAGAGCAGAACAATCTATTGAAGGAGGCGTAACGGAAGAAAAAGTTACATTCTTTAAAAACTTAATTCGTCGTACGATTGTTGGAATGGAATTGTTTCCAGACAGAGGATTTAACATTCGATTGGGTTACAACTTCCGTAGAGGAGAAGAGTTGAAAATTATTGATCAACGAAATTTCTCTGGAGTTACTGCAGGATTCGGACTTCGAATCAACAAACTAAAATTTGATTATACCTATGCACGTTATTCGATTGCAGCAAACACAAGTATGTTTGGTGTAACGATCAATTTGCAGTAAGAAGACACTTTACAAGGTCAAAAAAAGAATGCCGATCATGAAAAAAATTACAATTGCCATTGATGGTTTCTCATCTACTGGGAAAAGTACGATTGCCAAACAACTTGCTAAAACTTTAGAGTATATATATGTAGATACTGGCGCTATGTATCGTGCAGTAACCTTGTATGCACTTCGTAAAAAGTATATTGATGCGACCAATTTTTCTATTAATGATTTGGTAGAAGATTTAGATAATATTCACCTTCACTTTACATATAATGAGTCATTAGGTTTCGCCGAAATGTACTTGAATGATGAAAATGTAGAGAACGAAATAAGAACCTTACGAGTTTCTGACTATGTTAGTAAAGTGGCTGCCGTTCCTGAAGTTCGGTATCAGTTGGTAAAACAACAACAAAAAATGGGAGAAGACAAAGGAATTGTAATGGATGGAAGAGATATTGGAACCGTTGTATTTCCCGATGCAGAATTAAAACTATTCATGACAGCTTCTCCAGAAAAAAGAGCCATGCGTCGCTACAAAGAATTAATTGAAAAAGGTGATGAGGTAAAATATGAAGATGTATTACGAAATGTTCAAAACAGAGATTATATAGATTCGCATCGAGAAGATTCGCCGTTACGACAAGCAGAAGGTGCCGTTGCTATTGACAATAGTGATATGGGATTAAAAGAGCAATTTGAACGTATTCTGAATTTGGTAAAACGAACTATAAACGAATGAAAGTTAATGCGGTTCAATAAAAACACACTATAATTAGTACTTTTTGAAATACTTTTTTTTATTTAGCTTTTTAGAAAGAAATCACATAAGCCCATACATAATATGAAAACTTCCAAACAGATATTTTTAATATCTATCAATATTTTTATTGTATTTCTAGTGTCTTCATGCGCAAAAAATAAAAATCATGAAACTCAATCATATACTTCACAAGAAGGAACTGACGTAGAGACTAATACTTTAACTGGAGAATTTAAAAAATGTTATGTGACTTTCGATCCTGTAGGTCATAAAGGTAATCATTTGTTTAAAGTATATACGCAAAGTAGCACAAAACCTGAATATTACTGGGGTTTTTCCATTGTTCGTGAGAAGGATTTATCAGATGATGTATATTCAGATCAATATAGAATAATTTACTGTAAAGAATTTACATTTAGCGGAAGAGAAATGCTTTCAACAGGATCTACATTGCTACATTATGGAGAATCTGAATTTACATATAAAAGATTAGGAGCTTCAGAACCTACAGGTGGATTTCATGGGAGAGAAAAATTTACAGAAATAAGCTTTCTTATAGATGGTAATTTAATAAATGATAGTACTACTGAATTTAAAATGAGAGGATGCAAAAGTTTTACATTTATGCAAAAAAGTATTATGTATAGAGAAGACAACGCACACACGGAAGATGCTACGCATTTAAAAACAACAAAAATCTCAGATGGTGGATACTTTACAAAAAATACAATTACAGCTAAAGATATGATCCCGATGAATACTTGTTTTGGGTCTATAGCATCAGTTAGTATTGATGTGGCAAAACAAGGGTCTGTCGATAATCAGGAAAATACTGTTCGTTTTAATCAAAATGGGAAAAGAAAACTAGAAGGATATAATGATGTATTATTTGTTTGGAACGATACAAAAAAGTTATCTGCAAATATAGAAAGCAAGTTCAGCATATACAATAAGTATGCTACTCAATACATCTCGGATACTAAAGATTATAAGAAGTACTACAGGTACTTTCAAAATATTAATTTAAATAAAGGACAATCTTGGTCTTTTGAAACAAAAGTTATTTTTGATAAATTATAAAGAATAAAAAAAGCTTCCAATTTGGAAGCTTTTGTCTTTTATACATGCTCTATTTATGATAAATGTGGAATTACTAATTCTTGTCCTGGATGAATTACATCTGGATTGTCAAGAATATCACCATTTGCTTTAAAAATAGCATGGTATTGACCTGCTTTTCCATAATACTGTTTTGCAATTTTACCTAAAGTATCTCCGCTTGCTACAGTGTGGCGGTGAAAAACAGACTCATCAGCAACTTCAATGTGCGCTTCTATGTCCGGTGCCATTTCTCCACCAAGTTCTTTGATTTTGTCCCACATCAAGTTTTTCTCATATTGCGTACCTGCTGTACCACTTACTTTTAATACACCATCTACTTCTTCTACATTTCCATTTTGAATATTTAACTCTTGTCCAAGATCTAAAACTCCTTGATATTTCGCTTTTACACTCATTCTATTGTTATTTTAATTATTAATAATATAAATATAAAGCAAAAAAATAGATTTTAAGTTATGACAACAACACAATATTTTTTTTCGATGAAAATCAAATTTCATGGTTAAATTGAATTTTTACTGTTCGTTTACATTACTATTAGTTTGTAAATCAAAATAATAATCATACTTTTGCACTCCTTTTTAGCATGATAGAGAATCAAAAAGGGACAAAGAATTTTTTTAGAAACATAACAATCTACTGCTTTTACATGCAAAGAATCTCTAAATGAGCGGTATACAAATTTTACATCAGCAAATGGCTGAAGAAAACACAAACACAGACGTTCAGGACGTTAAAAATCCTGAAGAATTTCTAGCAAACTTTAACTGGCACAATTACGAAGAAGGAATTGACCAAGTAGAAGACGAAAAGTTAGAAGAATTCGAAAAATTAGTAGCAGAAAATTTCGTTGACACAGATGATGATGCTGTAGTAGATGGAACTGTAGTAAGAATGACTGACAGAGAAGCGATCATTGATATTAATGCAAAATCTGAAGGTGTAATTTCTTTAAACGAATTTCGTTACAATCCAGACTTAAAAGTTGGAGACAAAGTAGAAGTATTAATTGACGTTCGTGAAGACAGAACTGGACAATTAGTATTATCTCACAGAAAAGCGAGAACAATCAAAGCATGGGATCGTGTAAATGCAGCTCATGACAAAGGTGAAATCGTTAATGGTTTTGTAAAATGCAGAACTAAAGGTGGTATGATCGTTGACGTATTCGGAATTGAAGCGTTCTTACCAGGATCTCAAATTGACGTGAAGCCAATTAGAGATTACGATCAGTATGTGAACAAAACTATGGAATTCAAAGTGGTTAAAATTAACCATGAATTCAAAAACGTTGTTGTATCTCACAAAGCTCTTATTGAAGCTGATATCGAATTACAGAAGAAAGAAATCATTGGTCAATTAGAAAAAGGTCAAGTACTAGAAGGAATTGTGAAAAACATTACTTCTTACGGTGTATTTATTGATCTTGGTGGAGTTGATGGATTAATTCACATTACTGACCTTTCTTGGTCTAGAATTAATCATCCAAATGAAGTTGTTGAATTAGACCAGAAATTAAATGTTGTAATTCTTGACTTTGATGATAACAAATCAAGAATCCAATTAGGATTAAAACAATTAAGCGCTCATCCTTGGGAAGCTTTAGATTCTGAATTAAAAATCGGAGATCAAGTAAAAGGAAAAGTTGTTGTTATTGCTGATTACGGTGCATTTATCGAAGTTGCAGAAGGTGTTGAAGGATTAATTCACGTTTCTGAAATGTCTTGGTCTACTCACTTACGTTCGGCTCAAGATTTCGTAAAAGTTGGAGATGAAGTAGAAGCTAAAATCTTAACTTTAGATAGAGAAGATCGTAAAATGTCTCTTGGTATCAAACAAATGACGCCAGATCCATGGACTGATATTACAACTAAATACCCTGTAGGTTCTAAACACACAGGAACTGTACGTAACTTCACAAACTTTGGTGTATTCGTAGAATTAGAAGAAGGTATTGATGGATTAATTTACATCTCTGATTTATCTTGGACTAAGAAAGTGAAGCATCCATCTGAATTTGTTACTGTTGGTGACAAATTGGAAGTACTTGTATTAGAATTAGACGTAGATGGACGTAAATTAAGTTTAGGTCACAAACAAACTACTGAAAATCCTTGGGATAAGTATGAAGGTGAATTTGGTGTAGGTACATTACATACAGCAGAAATTACTGATACAAATGATAAAGGTGCAACTGTAGCTTTAAACGAAGATGTAGTAGCTTTCATTCCTTCTCGTCACTTAGAAAAAGAAGACGGAAAGAAATTGAAGAAAGGTGATACAGCTGAGTTCAAAGTAATTGAGTTCAACAAAGAATTCAAAAGAGTTGTAGCTTCTCATACTGCTATCTTTAGAGAAGAAGAGCAAAGAAATGTTCAAGCTGCTGCTAAAAAGCAACAAAATTCTGAGAAAACAACTCTTGGAGATTTAAACGCTTTACAACAGTTAAAAGACAAAATGGAAGGAAAATAATCCGTAACATTTTATCATATATAAGAAAGCCGTTTCAATTTGAAACGGCTTTTTTTTAGTTATTTATTTTATATGTAATTGGTAATGTATATTTAACATTGACATTTTTCCCTTTTTGTTTGGCTGGAACCATTTTAGGTATCAATTCTAACACACGTTTTATTTCAGCTTCTGCCTCAGGATGGCTTGCGCGAATTTTAATACCGTTAACAACTCCTGATGTATCTATTATAAACAAGGCATGAATTCTATGTGTCCCGCTAGATGTTTGATGTTTTATAAGAATATCTATGTTTGTATATCTATTTACATGCTTTTGAATCTTTTCACTCATGCATTTTTTACGAGCAGCTTTGGTTTCTAGATTTTCACAGCCTGGATAGATTGGCGGGTTTTCTATAAGCGAAAACGGAACCATTTCAATAGGTTCTTCAGTAGGCATAACTTCAACTGATTCAGCAAAAACGATTTGATCTATTTCTGAAGTAAGCGCATCATTTATAGTTTTAGTAGGTTGGCACGGAAAAACAACATTCTTAATCTCCTGTTTAAGCTTTACAATTTCACGGTATTTTTTTAATCGTATCTGATTCGTTTTTCTAGAAGCTTGATACAAAATTTCAGTTTCCAACGAACTATTTTGATTGTTCATGTTTGCCAATCGTTTGCGTAAAGTTTCAGCAGTGATTTTCTGAAGTTTTAACTTATCAGAAGTATTTCTAATGGTTTTATCAATATAAAAAGGAACATCATTTAAATACCCAATACAATGCACACGATACTTTAGTAAATCATTTAGCTTATAGGTAAAACGGTCATTCTCAGCTTTAAGCCTTACGAAACTGTTGAATTTAGTTGGAACCAAATACACAAACAATTTGTCAAAACGTTCTGTATTTTCAATTGAAACTTCATAATTAGAATAACTGATTGTGACATTTTTTTCTCTGGTCTTAACAGTTGTTGTCGTTCTGCTTTTCACACTAGCAACTACATCTTCATTAATAATTCGATCAATATTCTTCCAACCAGTTGTTCGAATTGGTGCTCTATAACGGCGTTTTCTTTTTTCTTTTTGAATAGTGCGTGCTACATAAGTAACTTTACTTGAAACTGTGTTTGTTTGGCTGGTTTGAGTCTGATTGTTTCTAGTTTGATTAAAACTACGAGGTAATCTTGCTCCTAAGCCTTTCGCGACTTTATCTGTAGTAATTGCTAATTCATTTTGGTAATAATTTTGCAATTGCTGTTTTGAAAATGCTCGATATTTTTTGTCAACACTTAATAACGAATCCATTTTTCTTTGCGATTTTTCCAAAGCCAAACGATACACTTTTTGTTGTTTAATGTAATAATCATTCAGTTTTGCAACATCAGAATCTATTTTCGCAACATTTGTCAATCGTTGTGCGGCAAAAACGTCAAACTGTTTACGAAGTGAAGTATTTTTCAAAGTAGAAATAATCATTTCATCAACTTCGTACAAATCACGATCAAGATTTTGCACATACATATTAAAAATAGTATTTGCTTCTTTACAATTCTGATGAATTATTTTTAAACGTTCTTCAAAAGCTTTCGTAGCTATAAATGTATTTTGATAGCGTTCATTCCAAATGGTTTTTACTTTTAAAGGATCTAAACCTATTAAATATTTTTTGCGAGTATTTGATCTAACAGAATCTACAACAGCTACGTCTCTTTGTATAGTATCTCTAGGAATACGTGATCTTCTTCGCTTTCGTTCTTTTATGATATTTCCAAGAGCGTTATTTACTGTTCTGACTGTATCTTTAACTTTTCCAAAAGAATAATACAAACTATCCGTGAATTTTTTGTTGGTATTATCATATCCTTTTTCAGCAAGTGTTTCCAAATAGTTTGGTGGATAAAAATTCAAGCTAAAAATATCTTGTGGAATCAACGCAGTGTTTAATGGTTTCGGGTTTGTCCAATTGACGGTTCCGTCTTTCAATACTTCACCATCAAACAATTGCATGCCTTTTTTATAATCTTGCGTTGGAATGTCTGCTGTAATTTCTTTTTCAGGATTAATTGTCAGCTTTTGCCCATCTTTTTTGGCTTCTATAAAAAACATACCGCCAGTTTCCAAAGGTTTATCATTAAAGAGCGTAGATAAACCAGCAGTCATTATAGTATGCGAATTGACAGCTTCTTTTACTTCAAGTTGAATATTTCCATTTACTATATTTTGATTGGCATCTACAAATGCGTTTTCAGGAATTAAAAACACGATTCCACTTTGGGTTTCTACAATCGTATCTTTTTCAGTCAAAATACTAAAAACCTCTGATGGTATTTTTTCCAAAGGATCTATGACAATATTTTCGGCATACACAGTTGTTTCATTTGGTGTTACTATAAAATTTTTCTTTTTAGGAATTGTATCAGGAACAGAAATTATTTCCTTTTTCGCTGTTTGTTTTTGCTGTACTTGCTGTTCAACTTTCGTTGGAATTGTCTTAGCTTCAATTGACTTTTCTTCGGAAGCATTCATGAAATACCAAGCTAAAAGAGCAATTATAATTGGAATAACAATCAGTCCTATAGTTTTCAAAAGTTTTTGAAATCTGTATGTTTTTGCTGCATTTTGAATGTTGTTTTGCAAGGAAATATGTTCCAAGCTTTGCATCAGCTGTTCTTGTAATTCAACATCGTTTTTAAAATTGGGATCAGTTGCCATACGAAATTTAAATGCTTGTGTTTCTGCTTCAGAAAGTACATGTAGTAAGTACTTTTCTATCAATGCAATGGTTTCTAATTCAGTTCTCATCTCTTTGCTTTTAAAGTTCGTAATTCGTTCTTAGCGCGTTCCAAACACTTATATTTTTGTGTTTTGGCAGATGATTCTGAAGTAAAATCCAACAACTTGGCAATCTCGCGCATTTTCTTCTTGTCGATATAAAATAGCGAGAGCAGTTTTAGGCATTTTTCTCCAATAGATCTCAAGGCTTTCTCAGCCAATTGATACTTTTCTTCTTCTTGCAAATGAAAATCTACAGGAATCGTTTCGTCTTTTAAAAACGCTTGTTCAAAAGCGTCAGTTTGTTTATTTTTTTGTTTTAATTGATCTTTCCATAAATATTTGCAAATACTAAAAACATAGGTTTCAATACGAGCAGTCAGTTTAAAATCGGGTGTTTTGGCTTTTCTATAGAAGATTAATAAGGCTTCCTGAAACACATCTTGTGCTTCTTCTTTGGTGCCTCCATGTTTGCATATAAATCGTGATACTTTTGGAAAGTATCTGTAAATCTTTACAAAAGCTTTTTCCTTCTTCTCGGAAGTCAGCATTTGTAACAGTGATTGATCTTTCATAATAATACGTTTATATACTTAATGGTACACTATCAAAAAGGTAACCATTCTTTCTTTAAAAAAGATTTTTTTTGAGATACATCGAATTTTAAAATAGGTTTAATAAAAAATAAATCTGTACTTTTGTATTCCAAATACCATTTGGACGAAAACTATGAGTCAAAAAACCTTATTGAACTCAAAAGAGATAGGAATTATTCTGCATCGATTGGCATGTCAGCTCATCGAAAACCACCTTGATTTTTCAAATACTGTACTTATTGGAATTCAACCTAGAGGAATTTACTTGGCAGAACGTTTGGCAAGGATCTTACGAGATGAATATGAAGTAAATGATATAAAATTGGGGCAACTCGACATTACTTTTTTTAGAGATGACTTCCGCCGTAGCGAAAAAATTCTTGAAGCAAACAAAACGAATATCAATTTTGTGGTTGAAAATAAAAAGGTCGTTTTTATTGATGATGTATTGTATACAGGAAGAAGTATTCGTTCAGCATTGACAGCAATTCAAACATTTGGAAGACCAGAAGAAATAGAATTATTGGTGCTAATTGACAGGCGTTTTAGTAGACATTTGCCAATTCAACCAAACTATCGTGGACGACAAGTAGATGCCATCAATAAGGAAAAGGTAAAAGTAAACTGGTCAGAAAATGATGGAGAAGACATGGTATATCTTATTAATCAAGAAAAAGACAATTAGAAATGAGTGAATTAAGTGTAAACCACTTGCTAGGAATCAAATATCTTAAAGAAGAAGATATACAACTCATTTTTGAAACGGCTGATCAATTTAAAGAAGTGATCAATCGTCCTATAAAAAAAGTACCTTCTTTACGAGACATTACGATTGCAAATTTATTTTTTGAAAATAGTACGCGTACAAAGCTTTCGTTTGAACTAGCTGAAAAGCGATTGTCTGCCGATGTCATCAACTTTTCGGCATCGCAATCTTCAGTGAAAAAGGGAGAAACACTCATTGATACTGTCAACAATATCTTGTCGATGAAAGTAGATATGGTTGTAATGCGACATCCAAATCCTGGTGCTGGCGTGTTTTTATCTAAACATGTAGATGCAAGTATTGTAAATGCTGGTGATGGTGCGCACGAACATCCAACGCAAGCATTATTAGATTCGTATTCTATTCGTGAAAAATTGGGCGATGTAGCTGGGAAAAATGTAGTCATTGTGGGCGATATTTTACACAGTAGAGTTGCACTATCAAACATTTTTGCACTGAAACTTCAAGGTGCAAATGTAAAAGTATGTGGTCCAAAAACATTGTTGCCAAAATACATTGAAAGTTTAGGTGTCGAAGTAGAAACCAACTTGAGAAAAGCGTTGGAATGGTGCGATGTAGCAAATATGTTACGTGTACAAAATGAACGTATGGATATTAGTTACTTTCCTTCAACACGTGAATATGCGCAGCAATATGGAGTTACAAAAACATTGCTAGATTCGCTTGATAAAGAAATTGTAATTATGCATCCAGGTCCTATAAATCGTGGCGTTGAAATTACAAGTGATGTGGCAGATTCTAAACAATCGATCATTTTAAACCAGGTAGAAAACGGAGTTGCAGTACGTATGGCAGTAATTTATTTATTAGCTGCAAAAATTAAAAACTAACATAATTTTTTGGTATTCTTAGTATTTCTATCAAAATAGGGTTAAACATATTTTAAATACGCAACTATGCGGTAAATTTTGTAAATTGTAGATACATCTTAAAAAATAGCCTAAAAACCCTCAAAACTTTAAACCTATGATTTTAGATAAACAAGAAAACATTCTCATCATCACGCAAGAATCTGCAGATACAATTGAGCTTGTCAAAAAAATAGACGCACGTTATAATGAAGTACAAAACGATAACATTATCGTAAATTTATTTTCATTTGGAAACTTAACTAAAAGTGATTTGGTAGAATTTTTACAACTATCCAAAAAGCACCGTGTATCAAAACATTCTTTTGTTATTGTAACTAATAAAATAAGTACGGACGATTTGCCAGAAGCTATCATGACTGTACCAACACTACAAGAAGCATTTGATATTATTGAAATGGAAGAAATAGAGCGCGATTTAGGATTTTAACTTTTAACAAAAAATATAAAATGAAACGATCATTACTAAATTTTAAAAATTTATGATCAAGGTAAAATTTTTGAAACTTTTAATGAGAGAACGAAGTGGTTGCACACGTTCTTAATTTTATAATTATATTTTTGTTAAAGAATAAAATCTAAACGTGTGAAATTAACAATACTTGGCTGTTATGCCGCAACACCTACAAAACATACAAATCCAACCGCGCAAGTATTGGAAATTAGAAACCATATTTTCTTGATAGATTGTGGTGAAGGAACACAAGTACAGTTAAGACGTAGCAAAGTGAAATTTGCACGCATCAAACATATCTTTATTTCACATTTACACGGAGATCATTTTTATGGACTCATCGGATTAATTTCTACATTCATGTTATTGGGTAGAAATGCAGACTTGCATATATATGGTCCAAAAGGACTCAAAGAACTTACCTTATTACAACTAAAATTAACCAAATCATGGACGAGTTATAAACTTTGTTTTCACGAATTGGAAAGTGACAAACCTGAAGTTGTATTTGAAGATGATAAAGTGACAGTTACAACTATTCCATTAAGTCATCGCGTGTATACCAATGGTTTTTTATTCAAAGAAAAAGAAAAAGAACGCAAACTTAATGTAAATGCTGTTCTAAATTATGAAATTGAAAAGTGTTACTATCAAAACATAAAAAAAGGTAAAGATATAACGTTAGACTCAGGAGAAGTCATCCCCAACGAAAAACTTACCTTTGATCCTCCTAAATCAAAAGGGTACGCATTTTGCAGCGATACCGTATATTTCCCTCAAATAGTTGATCAAATTAAAGATGTAGATGTATTATATCATGAAGCTACATTTTTAGACAAGCACGATCAATTAGCCATTAAAACAAAGCATACAACCGCAAAACAGGCAGCAATGATTGCCAAAGATGCGAATGCTGGTCAACTAGTACTTGGTCATTTTTCAACGCGCTATGATGGCTTTGATGAATTCAAAGAAGAAGCCGAAACTGTGTTTGAAAATGTCGTATTAGCTGATGATGGAAAAGTATTTGAGTTTAATTAAAAGGATGGAGTGAATAATATGAATGTAAGACAATTTACCGTTACATTATTTATAGCATTTTTTATAAATATGTTTCTTAGTTGTGCTAATAAATATTCAAGTGATCCTAATAAGGATTTACTTGAGAAAATAAAGCAGCACAAGAAAAATGCTCCATACAAAGCACTTGCACTTAGCGACACTCTAATAAACGCTGCAAAAAAAATAAAAGACACTATTTCTATCTCAGAAGGCTATTTGCAAAAAGGGTTAATAACAATGCATTTAGGTGACTATGAAAAGGCTGTTATTATTTTTAAAGCGCAACTGAAATTATTGAATAATGAGAAGTATTCTAAAATGAAATGTCGCTATTTCATTGGAATTGGAAATGCCTATATTTTGCATGGTGAAAACTTAAATGCAATGCAGTTTTATGAAAAAGCAGCTAAGATTTCTCAGCAAAAAAAATATAAAGACTTATTCTACATCTCTCAAGTAAACTTAGCTAAAGTAAAACGTAACATAGGTGATCGTAAAGAAGCCTTAAAAGTATATAAAGAATACTATGTCAGAGCAAAAGAATTGAACATAGATAAAGATAGAAAGGCAAGAATTCTAATGGGAATAGGAGGTACCTTTTTAACATTAAATAAGCCCGATTCTGCATTGTATTACAGTAAAATAGGATTGAAAATTTCTACTGAATTAAAAGATGATATACTAAACAGTTATTTCTATCATGACATGGGAATCGCCTATGTGCAAAAGAGAGAATATATAGAAGCACTTAGAAACCTTAATAAATCAAAAGAATATATAGAATCTATACAAAATAATGAACGTTTAGCTGAATCATTATTCTATTTTGGGAAATCTCATTATGGTTTAGAAAACTATGCACTAGCTGCAGAACATTTTGAGAAAGTAATTTTACTTGTAGATACCTCTGAAAAAATAGATAACCTAGAATTTAGACCACAAGAGTTATTGAGTACGTATGAGTTATTAGTGGAGTGCTATAGAAAACTTGGAAAAGATGAAGAGTTAATCGAATTAGTTGAATCCAATAAAAATAATTTAGGGAAAGAAATTAATAAGAATAATAATGAAGTTAAAATCACACTTTATAGAAAACAAAATGAAACATTAGCGAATGTTTTAAAACAGAAGAATCAAGAAACGAAATTGCAAAAAGGATTAATAATTATCGCTTTTAGTCTTTTGTTTTTGGCATTGTTAGCGCTTTTTTACTATAAGAATAAGTCTAAAAATAACAAAAAGAAGTTTGATGCCTTAATGCAAAAGCAGGAGCAAGTTAATAAAGTAGAAAAAAGTGTTTCTAACCAAATTAACATTAATGACGCAAGAGTAGCAGAGATTCTAAAACGTCTTGACAAAATAGAGAAGCAAGAATATTATTTAGAAAGTAATTGTACGTTGGCTAACATGGCAAAAAAATTAAAAACGAACACTACTTATCTAACAAAAATATTAAAAGAACAGAAGCAAAAAACATTTTATCAATACCTTAATGAGTTGCGAATTAATTATGCAATCAAAAGATTACATGAAGATAAAAAGTTTCGAAAATATTCAATAAGACATATTGCCCAAGAAGTCGGTTACAAAAGCCCAGAATCGTTTGCAAAACACTTTAAAAAAACGACAGAAATTAATCCTTCCTATTATATAAAAGAAATAGAAAAGCGTAGTGCTGCCAGTAAACTTTAGAGCTCTTTTTTCTACCTTAAATTAGATGATTTAAGGTCTTTAAATCTTGATTAGACAGACTTAATTGATAGATTTATAACAAGAAAATTATGAATTAATATTAAAAACCTAGCTCATTATGAAAAAAAGAGAAACTAAGAAATTTCAATTCTCAAAAGCTGTCATTGCTCAATTTACAAGTCTAAAAGCATTAGAAGTAAAAGGAGGAACTATACCAACCGATCCAAACATGACTGATCATCCAAATGAAAATAACATTTGTTTTGGAGCAAAATAATTAACAGTGAATTTATACGGACTTAAATCATCTAATTTAAGTTAAGCACACTTTTTTTCGTGTAAAATCCTTTCTAATTTGGTTGCAATAATCGATTGAAAGGTATTGCTGAAAACCTATAAAAAATGAAGCATCTAAAATTTTAAATCATGAAAAAAAGAGAACTCAAAAACTTAACATTGAACAAAAAATCAATTTCTAATCTGAAAACGACAAGTGTAAAAGGAGGGACATCAGGTTTACCTTGTTTAAGTTTGTTTTTTATGGAATCAATTTGTTTTGATCACTGTCAAGAAAAGTAACTACAACTATTTTTTTATAATGTAGAAAAGGGACAACATCGGTTGTCCTTTTTTTTATGCCTAAAAGTTGTTAAAATAACTTGATGAAAACTTAATGCAAAAGCATTCGTTTTTACTTCTCAATACGAACGAAAAGCTGTAAATTGCAGTATCTATAATGTATTGATACATACGCTAAAGAAAGTGCATGAAACAAGATTTAAGTGAGTACCGTAAATCCTACGAGAAAAGCGAACTATTAGAAGAAAACTGTGTCGAAAATCCTATTGAGATGTTTCGCAATTGGTTTATGGAAGTAGAACGATCGGAAACAGTTGCGGAAGTAAACGCAATGACGATAAGTACTATTGGTTTGGATGGTTTTCCTAAAAGTAGAATCGTTTTACTTAAAAAATATACTTACGAAGGATTCATCTTTTATACGAATTATGAAAGCGAAAAAGGCTTGGCAATTGCAGAAAATCCGAATGTCTGTATTTCATTTTTTTGGCCAGCTATGGAGCGACAAATTATTATAAAAGGGAGCATCGAAAAAATAGCAGAAAACTTATCTGATGGATATTTCGAATCACGTCCACGCGGAAGTCAACTTGGCGCATTGGTATCTTATCAAAGCACGGTAATTCCATCTAGAGAACATTTAGAAGAAAAACTGAAAAATTTAGAAGCACAATACGAAGGGAAAGAAATAGAACGTCCATCGCATTGGGGAGGATATATTGTAAAGCCGCAAGAAATAGAATTCTGGCAAGGCAGAGCAAATCGATTACATGACAGAATGCGTTACCAATTGCAAGAAGACTATTCGTGGAAAATAGAACGTTTGGCACCTTAACTAAAAATAAACACATTGAAAACCTTAATCATCGTACGACATGCAAAATCATCTTGGGAATATCCTGTAGATGACAAAGATCGTACACTCAAACTTCGCGGAATTACAGATGCACATTTGGTAGCAAATCACATCGCAACTAAAATTGATACACCAGAAACAATCTATTCCAGTATAGCAAACAGAGCTTTGCATACGTGTGCAATATTTACACGTTGTCTCAAATATCCGTTTAACAAAGTAGTCATAAAAGAAGGTATGTATGATTTTGGAGGTTCAGGTTTAGTAGATACAATAAAATCTTGTGATAATGCAGTAAACACCTTAATGGTTTTTGGGCACAATCATGCCATTACTGCGGTGGCAAATACGTATGGAAGTCAATTTTTTGACAATGTACCAACTAGCGGCGTTGTTGTAATACAATTTGATACAGATTCATGGGAAACCATCAATGCCGGCAAAACAATATTAAAAGTATTCCCTAAAGATTTAAAATAATGCAGCAAACCAAAAACAAATACATTAACAGAGAAATAAGCTGGCTGCAATTCAATGGCCGTGTATTGCAAGAAGCTGCCGATAAAACGGTTCCGCTCATTGAACGTTTGCGTTTCATTGGAATATTCTCAAACAATTTAGATGAATTTTTTAAAGTGCGTTATGCAACTGTAAAACGTATTGCACAAGCAGGAAAAGGAGGAAGAAGCGTACTAGGAGGAACTAAAGCAAAAGACTTGTTAGAACAGATTACAGGAATAGTAATCAAGCAGCAGGCCGAAAGTTTACGCATTCTGAATGAAGTTCAACTAGCCTTAGAAAAAGAAAATATTTTTATCGTCAATGAGCAAAAAGCTTCCTCAAGTCAAAGTGAGTACATTGAAAAATACTTTCTAGAAAAAGTAAGTCCAGCCTTAGTAACTATTATTTTGGATGATATTGACGAAATGCCAAGTTTAAAAGACAAAGCTGCGTATTTGGCAATTCGTATGGTGATGAAAGAGCAAACCAAAAACACAAGTAAAGTAACACGTTTCTTTAAGCCACGTGTCAAAAAAATAAAATATGCGCTCATTGAAATTCCAAAATCAATTGATCGTTTTATTGTGTTGCCTAGTGAAGGAGAAAAACAATACATTATCATTTTAGATGATCTTATTCGTCATTCTTTAGGAAACATCTTCAGTATTTTTGAATACGAAACCCTGTCTGCACACATGATTAAAATTACGCGTGATGCAGAATTGGACATAGATAATGATTTGACAAAAAGTTTTATCCAAAAAATATCTAGCAGTGTAAAAGGTAGAAAAAGCGGGGAACCTGTTCGTTTTGTATACGATAAAACGATTGATAAAAACACGTTTGAATACTTGCTAGACAAAATGGGAATCGATGATATTGATAGCTTAATTCCTGGTGGACGTTATCACAATCGTAAAGATTACATGTCTTTTCCTAGCTTAGGTCGTAAAGACTTACTCTACAAATCATATCCGCCATTGCCAATAAAAGGCTTAAGTAGAGAAGGAAGTATTTTTGAGAAAATAGCACAAAAAGATTACCTTCAATATGCGCCGTATCACACATTTGCATACTTAGTTCGTTTTTTGCGTGAAGCTGCTTTAGATCCAAAAGTAGAAAACATAAAAATTACGGTATATCGTTTGGCAAAAATATCGCATGTAGCGAGTTCACTTGTAAATGCCGTAAAAAATGGTAAAAAAGTAACGGTTCAAATTGAATTGCAAGCACGATTTGATGAAGCTGCCAATATCAAATACGCAGAACAAATGCAGAGTGAAGGTGTAAACCTAATTTTTGGTGTGCAAGGGTTAAAAGTACATAGCAAAACTTGTGTTATAGAGCGTAGAGAAAATGGAAAAATTGTCCGTTACGGTTTTGTAAGTACAGGAAATGTGAATGAATCTACAGCAAAAATTTATACGGATTATACACTTTTTACGTCCGATCAAAATATTTTAAAAGAAGTAGCCAAAGTATTTGACTTCTTTGAAACCAATTATAAAGTTGCCAAATACAAGCACTTAATTGTGTCGCCACATTACACGCGAAACGCTTTCAATAAACTCATCAATGTAGAGATTAAAAATGCAAAAGAAGGAAAAGAAGCGTATATCAAAATAAAAGTCAACAGTTTATCGGACTATAAAATTATTGACAAATTATATGATGCGAGTAGAGCTGGTGTAAAAATTCAGTTGATAGTTCGTGGAATTTGTTGTCTGATTCCAGGAATTCCAGGAATGAGCGAAAACATTGATGCAATAAGTATTGTAGACAAGTTTTTAGAACACCCAAGAATGTTTATCTTTGGAAACAATGGTGATCCAAAAATCTACATTTCTTCTGCCGACTGGATGACGCGGAATATAGATAAAAGGGTAGAAGTTTCATGTCCGATATACGATGAAGATATCAAAAAAGAATTGCTAGACACATTCAATATTGGTTGGAGTGATAATGTCAAAGCTCGTGTGTTCTCTGAAAAACAAGACAATGCATACCGTGAAAATCAATTGATAAAAGTGCGTTCACAATTTGCAACGTATGATTACTATTTAGAAAAAATATCAAATTAACACATAAAAAATATCCATTTTGAGAATTAGAAAATTTGCTGCCATTGATATTGGGTCGAATGCTATACGATTGTTAGTTGCAAATGTAATTGAAGAGGACGATAAAGAACCAAAATTCAAAAAAAGTTCGTTAGTACGTGTGCCTGTTCGTTTGGGACAAGACGTATTTACCAACGGAGAAATTTCTAAAACCAATGTAGAACGCATGACAAATGCTATGAAATCATATCGTTTATTGATGGATGTTCATGGTGTGGAAAACTATATGGCATGTGCAACTTCTGCTATGCGCGAAGCAAAAAATGGTGCGGCTATTGTAGAAAGAATCAAGAAAAAAGCAGACATCCAAATTGATATTATTGATGGAAAACGTGAAGCAGAAATCATTGCTTCTACCGATCTCCACAATGTCATCGCCAAAGAAAAAGACTATCTCTATGTAGATGTTGGTGGAGGAAGTACAGAATTTACTATTTTCTCTAATGGAAAAATAAAAACCTCACGATCTTTCAAAATTGGAACAGTACGTTTATTAAACGGAATGATTACGGATACTTTCTGGAAAGATATTGAAAAATGGATCAAGAAAAACACGAAAGATTTAAAGCGATTGTCGCTAATTGGTTCGGGCGGAAACATCAATAAATTATACAAAATGTCAGGAACTCCAATTGGAGAACCATTATCGTATATCTATCTAAATGCCCAATATCAATTCTTGCAAAGTTTAAGCTATGAAGAGCGTATTTCTGAATTAGGACTAAACCCAGATAGAGCCGATGTAATAATTCCTGCAACCAAAATTTACCTTTCTGCATGCAAATGGAGTGGAGCACGTAAGATATATGTGCCTAAAATTGGACTTGCAGATGGCATTATAAAGACATTATTCTTCGAAACATCGAAAAAAACGAAATTAGGATCGAATATTTTAAGTTTTTGATATAGGTATAATTACTTTTAAGAATTAACTAAAAATCACCAGATTCGTACTCGAAAAAAAAGAATCTGTACAACCTAAAATAAAAAACTCACAGATGAAAAAACTGATACTTCTCTCATTCTTAATGTGTTCATTCGTTGCCTTTTCTCAAGAAACAATAAAAGAAAGCGATGAATCTATAGACGTAGACGATTATGTAAGCGCTGATACTGAAACGCGTTACGGATTCAAAATAGGAGTCAACATTTCAAATTATAGCGGTACCAACTTAAATGATATCCAAGACGGTTTAAATGATTCAAGAATTGGATTTGTTGCCGGATTCTTCATAGATATGAGTTTAGCTGAGAAAATACGCTTTCAGCCAGAATTTCTATACTCTGCACAAGGTGCGAAAGAAAAAAACTTACGAGCAGATTATTTACAAGTTCCATTAATGCTAAAGTATGAATTAACAGATTTCTTAAATATTCAATTAGGGCCGCAAATTGGCGTGAAAATTCATGAGTTTGAAGATAGTTTTAAAAACTTTGACTTTGGTATAAATGGAGGAATTGGCTTAACAGTATTAGAAAATGTTGCTATAGAAGCACGTTATAACTTAGGTTTAGCTGATATGTTTGATGAAGACAGAGCGCCAAATATAGAAGGTAAAAACGCTGTCATTCAAATTGGAGTTACATATAGACTTTAATTTAGACTTGCCAACGCTCTTAGATTTTTAGATCGCTTCGCTCTTAGAAACGGCTTTACCTTTAGATCGTTAGATTTCTAGATACATTATAAAACACAAAAAAGGTCAAACNNTTGACCTTTTTTGTGTTTTAAAGAATACTAATATTAAAGTTGAATAACATCATCTAAATGAAAATATAAACTTCAGATTCTTTTAATAATTAGTGATGAACAATTACTTTTTTAAAAATACTTGTAGTTGTAGTATTCGTTTTTAGTTTTACAATATACACACCACTACTTAAATTAGCTGTACTCATTTTATATTCAAGTTTAGGAAATGAAGGATTATTTTTAAAAATCCGCTTTCCTGTTGTATCATAGATATTAATTTCGGTAATATCAATTGCATGTGGATTATGAATAAATAAGGATTTTAATTCGTTATTTTGAGAGATGCTGAACATGGTAGCGTCTACAGACGGAGTAGATAACACTTGTCTATTAAAAACAATTTCGAATCGATCATTATATGTGCCCGCTGCTAAATTAATTTCTAAATCTTGTACTGTAAGATTGGTATAAAAATTAGTTAACTTATCATGTAAATAAATTGTTTGAGTTTCTTCAAAATTTTGAATGTCGAATATGCGAAAACGTACAGCTTGATCAGTATCTAATTTTAAAACTAATGGAATGGCTAGCGTATTATCGTATGCATAAGCCTGTATAACGTACGGAACGTCGTCTAAAACCCAATAAGCATCGGAAGCAACATCTTCGGGACTTTTTCCTTCTAAACCATAATCAAATCCATCTGTGGCTGTAGCATGAAAATTCATTAAAAGTTGTCTTGTATATGTGTTATTAAAGTCCACATTTATTCTAAAACGTTTAAAGTCATCCGGAACAATGTTTAAACCATAGGTGTCTAAATCATCAGGATCTTCACTTGTGTAGATAGGTGTTTCAGAACTTGGTCTAAAGAAATAAGTGTCTGCTTCTGTTTCTGGGTAATACGTACGATGTGAATTTTTCATAAATACACTACCATTGGCAATTCCTTCAACCATAAAACCTTGACCTATTGTGAGGTAGCGTTTTGCTGTTTTCTTTCCAGCTCCTGAAGGGATATTAGTAGGAACACCACTGCCTGAATATGTCGTAAATGTTGCTGGCGTAAAAGAATCAACACCACCTGAAGAAATAGTATAAGTAGCGTAACCGCCAACATAATCTTCAATATAATGAGAACTAACGCTAAGGTCTTGCTCCCAAAAATATAAATCGCCTGTAATAGACGCAACATTTTGAGGATCATGAATAAACGCTACGGCATCTATAGCACTTGGATATGGATTCCCAATAAGTGTCCATTGACTTGTAGATACATTGTTGGCGATAGTACCATTATTGGGTTTTCCTTTAAATTCATAATTTTGATTATTACTACTGCCGCTAGTACCTTTCATCGTAAAGCCTAAACCAGGGTTGATAGCTCCAGCTGAACCAACAAAATTCCAATCATTATAGCTCGTACTAGTTGTATATGTATACAACCACCTAGAAGAGATTGTAAGCGGAGACGATATACCATCTTGAGCAGCGGTAAATAATGCATCTGTACTAGTAATTGTCCCAGTACTATCATCTAGTAAATCTACTCTAAAAGAATTATTGACGCTAGTATTGCTATCAACATTTCCAATAGGAGAACACCAATAATTGTATGCGAATTGATTCACAGTTCCGTCCTGTTGTAGACTCAGTTCACCAATGCCTGAGTTTTCTGTTGAAGTTATTCCTTGAAGCAATTGTGAATCATTTCGTAAATAGAGTTGACTATTAGCTTCACTCAAATTAACTTCACCTTCTACATAAATAGGAACTGTATCTACAAATAAATAAGCAGAATTTTTAACGGTGAGTTGTGCCATACACATACTGTAGGCCACAAGTAAAATGGAGGTTAGTTTGTATTTCATAACATGGTAGGTTAAATTATTATATTTTAAAATAGTAAAAAAATTCTTACCAAAAGCAATTATGAGTCATTATTATTCCAGAATTGCTAAAATGTATTATAAGCGCGTAAACTCAGTATGTTAAAACTGTAAAAATGCCTTTTGAGGCTAGTAATCAGTAGTTTTTGTAAGTGTAAATTAGTATCTTAGGGAGAAGTCTTAATCTAAAATTAACCTACCATGAACACAAAAACACTACTCACGAGGGTGCTAGGAATTCTATTGCTTTATTTTTCCTTAACACCAATTACAAATGCTCAAGTCGGAATCAACACAACTACTCCAGCTGATGGAAGTATGCTTGATGTCACAAGTACAGAAAAAGGTATGCTGATACCTAGAATTAGTATTTCCGACCTAAGTACAATAGCTCCAGTTACAGGAGGAAGTACAGAAAGTTTATTAGTATACAACACCAACGCAACTACAGGCATTGGTTTTTATTATTGGAATAGCTCAGCTTGGGTTCCTGTTGGTGACCCTTTCTTTTGGAAAACTACAGGAAATACAGGAACAAGCACCACAAATCATTTTTTAGGGACAACCGATAATAATGGATTGCGGATTAAAACAAATAACTTAGATAGATTTGAAGTCACTGCCGGATCTACTCCTGGAAGAATGCATGCTTATATAAGTGGTTCGGCAACAGCGCCAGCGTATTCTTGGCAAACGGACTCTGGAATTGGCATGTATAAAGCGGGAACAAATCAATTAGGGTTTTCCACCAATGGTGAACTTCGAATGAAAATTGTTTCTGCTGGAAGAGTTTTTATTAATACCGATGGAGAGTCTACAAGTCAATTATCGGTACATACAAACGGAACAGGAGCTGCGCAACGTGCTATATATGGTTCCAGTACAAATAGTGCTTCTGGTGTATTTGGAAGAAATACAGGTACAGGAAATGGAATCTATGGATTTAACTTCGGAGGAACAGGAAACGGCGTCTATGGACAAACTGATACCGCAGGAGGAACTGGAGTTTATGGATTGAGTCAAAGCTCAGGATATGCAATACAAGGAGAAAATACAGGAAGCGGAAGCGGAGTATTTGGATTAACAAGTCATACAGGAAGTTATGGTGTTGTAGGACAAAATACGGGAGTTTCTAACAATGCTATTCATGCCAATGGAAACTTGTCTGCTTCTGGAACAAAAACATTTAAAATAGACCATCCTTTAGACCCAGAAAATAAATACTTAAAGCATTTTTCAATAGAGTCAAATGAAATTCTAAACGTATACAGAGGTATCGCTACATTTGATGCTAACGGAAAAGCCGTAATTGCAATGCCTGATTATTATGAATCTATCAATAAAAACCCTAGTTATCAACTTACACCAATAGGAGCTGCAATGTCAGGATTATATATAGAAAGAGAACTGACGAATGGAAATTTTGTAATTGCTGGAGGAATTTCTGGAAAAAAAGTTTCTTGGCAACTAACAGCAGAACGAAACGATCCTTATTTAAAACAAAACCCTAAAGAAAGATTCGTTGAAGTTGATAAAGGTGAAAACAGAGGGAAATACTTGATGCCTCATCTGTATGATAAAGAAAAATCGAAAGAAATATTTAAGAATAAAGAAAAAACTTCTCAAAGAAATTAATCATGAAGAAAATAACAATTCTTGCGATATTTTTATTTACTTCTATGATATGCTATTCTCAGACTGGACCAGAAGAAATGGTGACGCAAATGGGAAGAGGAATGAATCTAGGAAATGTACTAAGTGCTCCAATTGAAGGGAATTGGGCGCCAGTTGTATATGAACAATTCTTTATAGATCTAGCAAATGAAGGCTTTACTAATGTTCGAATTCCAACAGATTTCTTCGGAACAAGAACATCAGGCGATACTTCAGTATATTCCAGCGATCCTGGAACATTAGGAAATTACACAGGGTTGCCTACAGATTATGTTATTGATTCTACATACTTAAATAGAGTAGAAGAAATTATAAATTGGGCTTTAAATGCAGGACTAATAGTAAGCTTAGACTTTCACGGAGCTACTTTAAAATCGGAATTTATTTACACATTTGATTCAAGTAGAAGCGAATATACAGCACCAACTTCTGCAAAACGATTGGCAGATAATGAAAAATTTAAGGCAATATGGAATGCCATAGCAAATCGATTTAAAAATCATTCCGAAAACTTACTATTTGAGATTATCAATGAACCCTATTTTCATATGAGTGCGACGGAAGTTGATACGTTAAATATGACAATTATAAATAGTATACGATCAACAGAAGGATTAAACACAACAAGAAATATCATAATTACTGGCGGTGGAGCTAATTCATATTTAGCTCCATTGCAAATAAGTGATGCTCTTATTACAAGCGATGACTACTTAATAGCAACATTTCATTATTACCAACCATTCAATTTTACAAGTTCTTCTAAGCAGCAATACAATGTGTACAATTGGGGAACTCTAGCTCAAAAAACAACCATAAATTCACAGTTTGATGAGGTGTTAGTATGGTCAAATACAAACAATATACCTATATATTTAGGAGAATTTGGAGCAGATAATGAAAACGGTTTCTTGTACAATACTGGAGTGTATGGAATGTATGGCGGTCCTGTAAATGAAGATAGAGTAGCGTATCATGCTTTCATTGCAGAAGCAGCAATAAGCAGAGGTTTCCCTTTTTCGGCTTGGTGTTCTGGTAATAAATCGAACAAAACCATTCATAAAAGAACAGACAACCCAAATACGATTAATTATTATTCAGATGCTTCTGTAGACACTTCCATTTGGGTAGAAGATGTAAAAGATGCC
The DNA here is from genome assembly GCF_050633145.1 of Kordia sp. Lineage (GTDB taxonomy): Bacteria > Bacteroidota > Bacteroidia > Flavobacteriales > Flavobacteriaceae > Kordia. Next base: position 56,773 of record NZ_JBOEFY010000080.1, read on the forward strand.
TTATTGGGCTCAGAAACAGAACCAATTTGCGATCCTTCAACAGAAAGTATTATTATGAATCCAAACTTTGAATGTGGTTATACTGTAGATTGGAGCTTTTTATCATTAGGAACAACGAATGCGACATTCTCAGACGCTACATCAAATGCCAGAAGCGGAACTGCTGCTGCAAAAATAGAAGTAGTAACTGCAAATGGATATAATAAAGTATTATTAAAAAATAAGGAATACACACAAGATTTAACAGGTAAAAAAGTAACGATTACCTGTTACGCTAAAGCGAATAGCAATGATCAACGATTCAAACTTAGAGTAAAAGCTGTTGAAAATGGGGTCAGTAGATTTGTTCCTTCATCTACCTATAACTTAACAACTTCGTATCTCAATGAACCGTATGAATTTGTGTATACAGTAAGAGAAAACACAAGTAGTATTGAAATTCAAGTAATGTGCGGACAAGATACTGGGACGTATTTTTTTGATGATTTTGACTATTTGATAGAGGACGCAAGTATGCTATCGATAAGAGAGTCAATAGTTCTAGACGGTATATCTGTATCTCTTAATTCAAGGACTAAATATATGAAGATTCATAGTGAAAATGATATTGATGAACTGAAACTATATAGTTATACAGGCAGCATTATACAGACATTTTTAAAAACAAAAACAATAGATGTTTCTAAATATCAAAAAGGGATGTATATACTATTAATCAAAACATCAGATGGAAAAAAGCATATAAAAAAGGTTATAATTTGATAAATTTTTTCATAGAAAACTTTCCATCGGTTTTAATTTTTAAAAAATAAACTCCAGTATTTAAAATTGAAACATCTATATGATCTTGTTGTAATGAACTTTCTGTAATGATAGTTTTTCCAACAAGATCATAAACGGTGTATGTCGTTTTAGCATTCGTGGAAGCTCCAGAAATAAAAAGTTTACTTTTTGCTGGATTTGGATATATTTTAATATTGTTTGAAAATGCTTCATTATCTTTTACAGATAAAACTTGTCTTCCATAAACCAGTTTTCTTCCAAGATAATTAGTCATTGTCAAGGATTCATTTGTCAAATCAATAACATAGTCGAAATTACCACTTAAGGAACTAGACATAACTCCAAGATGTAAACCTTCAAATGGATCATCACAAAAACCTAATGTCTCAGTATAACTATTAATATGAATAGATGAGTTGTTATTCAAAATTTCGTAATCAGAAACAAATGAGTTGCAAGTACTATTGCCAGATATAGCTTCAGGATCTCCAGAATTTGTAATAGCCATTTCATAATTACTTCCATAAGGAGCATACGTAGTTGATCCAAATGCCTCGACATAATGCAAATACCAAGTTCCTAATAAATCAGGATCATCTTGCGCTTGTAGTGAATAATTTACGAGTAGTATTAAAATAAGAGCGTAAATTTTTTTCATAGAATTAAAGTTTGTTGAAAATAAATATATAAGAAATAGAGAATAAACTTCTGAAATAATAGAGTGTTAAAAAAGAATCTAAGTGCACTAGCAGTTCTATATTTTTACAAACTTCTTCACTGCAGATTTTCCTTGTTGTTGAATCTTAATAAAATAAACCCCAGCTTTTAATTGCGTAACATCCAAGGTTTTTTGCGTTAAAGAACGTTCTGAAATAATGATATTTCCTAAAGTATTATAAATAGAATAACTCGTTTTTGAATTCGTAGAAATTCCAGTCATTGATAGTTCGTTCTGAACAGGATTTGGATAAATTTTGATGCTACTCGAAAAAGCTTCATTGTCTTTTACAGATAGGATTTGTCTTCCGTACACAAGTTTTTCTCCCAACAAATCAATCATGGTTAATGTATTATTTGTGAGATCAATAGTATAACTAAAAGTACTCGTTGGTTCATTTTCTAAAATTGTAAAGTAAATTAGTTCATAAGAAGCTCCAGGTTCACAAATAACAAACGTTCTACTAAAAAATGAAGTCGTGAGAGTACCACTACTTGGAAGTGTATAATGTGAGAAAAAATTATTACACATACCATCTCCTGTCGCATTACTTACAAATGGATCAGCAACTAGGTTTGAAAAAATAATAGAAGGGTGAACAGTAGAACCGCCATTGTCAGGAACATACATAGTACTCCCATTCGTTTCAATATAATGTAAATACCAAGTTCCTAATAAATCAGGATCGTCTTGTGCTTGTAATGAATAGTTAACAAGAAGTACTAAAATAAGAGCGTAGATTTTTTTCATAGCGTAGCGTGTTAATAATATATACAACAAAAGTATGGTATTTATTGAATGTTCTCTAGTAGAGCTTCTCGTGATTTATAAATATGGTGTGCAAACGTGTATTTTACTCCATAAAGAACTACAAAAATTGATGTTTTACAATGAGCGAGTAAAAGAACGAGCTTCCAAAAGCGGCAGCAAATCTAATAATCTAAGAGCACTTGTACTGAGCCTGTCGAAGTAAAGTGCGTCTAACATCAAAGTAATTCTCGATACAATTTTCTTCATTTCATTTCGAAAATCACTCGAATTGACACTCTCCGAATTCTACCAAAATACCAAGAGCGAAGCGTGTCTAAGTGCGACAGCAAATCTAATAATCTAAGAGCGGCAGCGATCTAAAAATCTAAAAGCAAGCGCGTCTAACTTATCCGTGCATCGTCTCCTTAGTACCCAAATCTTTCATGATTTCAGCTTCAAAATCTAACAAGGATTGCCATTTCTCATCCACTTCCTCACGATCTCCATATTGCCTAGCAAAACCTAAAAACATAGTATAATGATTGGCTTCACTCACCATTAAATTCTTATAAAAAGTTGCTAATTCCTGATCGCTAATATTTTCAGACAACAACTTAAAACGTTCGCAACTTCTAGCTTCAATCAAAGCAGCATATAATAATCGATGCACCATTTGCGTAGTTCTGCTTCCACCTTTAGGGAAAAATTGCAGTAATTTAGAAACATATGCATCCTTTCGATCGCGTCCTAATTTCCAGCCTCTAGCTAAAATATGATCATGAACCATTTTAAAATGACTCATTTCCTCTTTTACCAAAGCAATCATAGCTTCTACCAATTCAGGATATTCAGGAAAACTCACAATCAAAGAAATAGCTGTACTTGCAGCTTTCTGCTCACAAAAAGCATGATCTGTTAAAATCTCTTCAATATTTTTCTCTGCAATGTCTACCCAACGTGGATCGGTTGGCAATTTTAAACCTAACATCATACTAACTATTAAATTTCTAAATCAAAATCTTTACGTAATCGTTCTACCAACGGATTGATTTCCTTCAACTTCTCGTACTTATCACGTGTTGTAAATGCGTATTTCTTCACCGTCAATTCGTTGACATCAATTTCTAATGCAACATCATAATTATTCAGCTCAGCACGTACATATTCTAACAAGGGATATTGCGCGCGTTCAATTTCAATACGCATCGTTTCATTGGGTAACTCAATGGAAATAATGGTGTTATCTTTCAGTTTAGGAACATCGGTAGATAGGAGTGAAGCCATAATCTTTTCTCCTTTTTTATCGATCTTTGCTACATAAGCATTCCAAACTTCCAACATGCGTTCTTCCGTAAACGGATCTTTCGGCAATGCTTTCTGATCAACAACTTTGCTTTGTTGTTTCTTCAAATGTTCTTGCTTTGCTTTAATGCTCGAAAGTGACAAACCAGAAACTTTATTTCGCATCATCGAAATATCAATCTTTGGTTTTGGCGGTGGCGGTGTTTCTACTTTTGGAGCCGAAACATTTTCAGGTGTTACTGTTGTCGCTTCCGCAGATTGGACTTGCTGCGATTGTGACTGCGCTTGAGTTGTTATTGGAGTTGTAGCTGTAGTAACCTTAGCTAACGGATCAATCTTTTTGCCATGTGCTAAGAAAAAAGTAGCAGGAATTATGAACCGCTTGCTATTTTTTTTTTCTCCATCATAATTGATAGAGGCAAGTTGCATTAAGCATAATTCTACTAAAAGCCGTTGGTTTCGACTGGTTTTATACTTTAAATCACAATCATTTGCCAGTTCAATTCCTTTCATCAGAAACTGTTGTGACGTTTTTTGCGATTGTTCTAAATATTTTTGTTTCGTTTGATCGCCTACTTCTAAAAGTGCAATTGTTGCTGGGTTTTTACAGACTAATAAATCTCTAAAATGAGAAGCAATTCCTGCAACAAAATGGTGACCATCAAAACCTTTTGATAAAGTTTCATTGAAATCTACGAGCAATTGCGGAATATTATTTTCCAACATTAAATCGGTTGCCTTAAAATAAATTTCGTAATCAAGCACATTCAAATTTTCAGTAACGGCTTGTCGTGTGAGCTGTTTTCCAGAAAAACTCACCACTCTATCAAAAATTGAAAGTGCATCACGCATAGCGCCATCTGCCTTTTGTGCAATAATATGCAAGGCATCATCATCAGCTTCTACACCTTGACTTTCGGCAATATATTTTAAATACCCTTTTGCATCTTTGACACCAATTCGTTTAAAATCGAAAATTTGACATCTAGATAAAATAGTTGGAATAATCTTGTGTTTTTCGGTCGTTGCCAGAATAAAAATAGCATGTTTAGGCGGTTCTTCTAAGGTTTTTAAAAACGCATTAAAAGCTGCTTGCGACAACATGTGTACCTCATCAATAATATACACTTTATATTTTCCGACTTGCGGAGGAATACGCACTTGCTCAATTAAACTTCGAATATCATCTACAGAGTTGTTTGAAGCAGCATCCAGTTCAAAAATGTTGAATGCAAAATCTTCATCAGGATTCTCCGTACCATCTTGATTGATCTTTTTAGCTAAAATTCGGGCGCAAGTAGTTTTTCCAACACCACGTGGTCCACAAAATAACAAAGCTTGTGCAAGATGACTGCGTTCTATGGCATTTTCTAAAGTATTTGTAATCGCTTGTTGCCCCACAACATCTTTAAAGGTTTGTGGTCTATACTTACGAGCTGATACAATGAAATGTTCCATAGAAATAGGGTAATCTTCTTGAGGCAAATATAACAATACATATCTAATCAAACATAGCAAATTGGTAGATAGTTGTCTGTTTTTATCAACAGTTTTTTGAATTGTATTTTGTGAAAAAGATATTTTGGGTGACATGTGTCTTAATTCCATACAAAACTGTACTTTTGCCGACAAGCAGGCTACCTTATCGCTGCTTCTTTAGGGAAGGAGAGGAAAGTCCGGACACCATAGTGCAATTGTAGCGGATAACATCCGTCCGTCGTAAGGCGAGGACAAGTGCAGCAGAAAGAATGTACAGGTAATGCTGTAGTGAAATCAGGTAAACTCTACGAGGTGCAATGCCATGTATATGAGCGCTTAAGAGCGGCACGCTCGATGCTCAAGGGTAGGCAGATAAAAGTTATTGGTAACAGTAATTTTAGATAAATGATAAGGCTTGACAGGATTCGGCTTACGGCCTGCTTTTTTTAATGAAACTCAATTTTGAAAAGCTCATAGAGCGAATTCAAAGTTGTAAGTTGAATTAATGCTGCTGTAGAGCGGTATCTCATTTTTGACTTCCAGATGGGTTTTACTCAATTTTTAAAAGCTAGTAGAGCGCATTCAAGGTTGTAAGTTGAATCTTCACGAAAAAGAAAATCTTAAAGACATTATTGATTTTTAGAAAATATAATTAGCAATTTTTAGTGGCATAAAAAAAGGAGAGAAACGTCTCGATTAAATTTGAAGAAAACTTAGTATTAACTTAATAATTCACATATGAAAAAATGATACAAATTCTTGACTGTTTCTCTCCTAGTATATTTTATGCACTAACACTCAATTTTAAGTCAGTTTAAAATTTAAAATAAACTAATTATATATATTGTAAAAGTACTTCTGTTTTAATTAATATAGATTTAAAAACTGATATACTTTGTAAGGTAAAACCGTATATTTTATTTCAAAAATTAGTTACGGAATATTTAGTATGCCTGTTTTATGTTAGCAAAACCATGAGCCCGTAAATGGATCATAACAATTAAAACATGTTCCATTTTGACAAATTTGATTTATAGTGCAATCAGATTGTGAGTTACAACTTTTAGCTGGTCTTCGTCCTCCTAATATTTCTTTTTGAGAAGATTTAGTCAATGCTTTTGATCCTTTTAGATTTAAAATATTTTTTAGCATGGCGTATTGGTTGTTGATTATGCTGTAAAAGTAAATATTAGAAATGCGAGTTGTTTACGGTGAATCCGTAGTTTTACTATTGCATTTGAGTTTTAACACTGTTAACCGATTTTTACTACTAATTTTTGTAAATAAATAAGTGTGAAAAAGCAAGTGAACTTGTGTTTTGAATAAAATTAGATACTGATGACAATTTTTTTAATGATGCTTCTATCAAAATTTAGATATCAATTGTTAAACGACATCAGTGCTTTTCTTACTTTTAGTAGGTTAAGTTTATAGGTGAAAAACTCAATTAATACCATTGAATTCTCTTTCTACATCAAATGATTGTAATTTCAAAATAGACTTTTTGCGTCATCTTAGATTTATAAAGCTTTTTATTAAAAAGAACTCATAGGAAATAAAATCTTCTAATAATTGTAGTATTTATTATTTATCTATTATAGAATATAATAAAAAAATAGTAAGAAAAGTACAATAAAAACGTAATAATAGTAATGTTTTTATTGAGGGAATTCTTATTTTATTTAATAGCTTTGATTCATAAATTTGTTAAAAAGCAGTACGATAGATGACTTTATAGTGAAATTAAAAACAGTGTATTTTATGAGGTTTATTTGTGTAATTTTTTTAATTCTTATGATGACTACTGCTTGTAAAACTAAAAATGTTCCTTACACAGAAAAAATGAAAAGTGACTTACGGGTCATGTATAAAGAAGATCAAGATATCCAAAATCTAATAATTAATACGAGCGACGAAAAAGTAAACAAGTCAGATTTAGAAAAAAAGAAATATACTGTTTTCAGAACAAATTGTAATACACTTAAAAGCTATTTTAAAGAATACGGGTATCCAACAATAGATGCTAACGGAAAAAAAATATCACATACTTTTTGGTTATTAGTTCAACACTGCGATCATGACACCGATTTTCAAAAAGCAGTTTTGAAAGCAATGAAAAAAGAGTTAAAGGATGAAAATGTTGATAAAATTGATTATGCATATTTATATGACCGAGTACAGGTAAACATTGGTAAAAAGCAATTGTATGGAACTCAAGTTGGATACGATGAAAATTATAAACCGTACATAAAAAAACTCAAAAAACCTTCAACAGTAAATAAGAGACGAAAAGAAATAGGGCTCAATACGGTTGAAGAATATATAGAAGAAATAAGGAAGATACAGACAATGAATTCAAAGTCGTAGACATAAAGTTTGCATGTCTTTAAATAATAGCAAACATAACCACAAAACTTTAAGAACATGAAAAAATTAAAATCAATCAGCGAATTTTCGAAGAATGCTAAAATGAAAAAATTAAATTTTAGCGATATGATCTACGGAGGTAGAGCAGGAGGATATACATTAACAGGATGTAAGTCTTCTGGAGGAAATTTACATGACTGTAGTGATACAGATACAGGAAGTACAACACCAGCTGAACCAGCTGATAGCACTCCAGTAGCATAGTAATATAAATTCATAAAAGTAAGGTTGCTAGAACACATCGAGCAACCTTACTTGTTTAATAAATACTAGCAAATGATTTTAATTGTATCTCATGATTCTATTGATGAACCAACTAACGATTTAATAGATTGGTTGAGTTTCTACAAAGCAAATTTTCAACGGATAAACGGAGAAGACTTTTATTTTAACAAGAAGTTTAATGTAAATTATAATGAATCATATATTGAAACAGAAAATTTCACAATACAAAGTAAAGATGTAAATGTTATTTGGTATCGAAGATGGAGTAATCGTTCTGTAAACTCTATTCGTAAAGAATTTGATCGTAATAATCTAGACGAAGAAGAACGTTATTTTTTAGGAGCTTACCATGGGTATCTTTTAGGAGAAGTGAATGGTGTTCCAAGTACTATATTTAATTTGTTTAATGATAAAAAGTGGATACCAGATTATGGCTTATCAAGAGGTAAACTTAATAAGTTAGAAACATTACAGCTAGCAAAAAGTGTAGGAATTATGGTGCCAAAACTTATAATTACTACTTCTAAAAATGATGTTGAATCATTTTATGAAAAAGTTGGAGACTTAATTACTAAGAGTATAGTTGATGCTGATCTTTTATCTTTACGAGAAGAAAAATTAGATTTATTAACTAAATTAATATCTAAAAAAGAGATCGAGGCATTGCCAAAGACATTCTTCCCTACATTATTTCAAAATAAAATAGAAAAAGCCTTTGAAATTCGCACCTTTTTTATTGAGGATGAGTATTATTCAATGGCAATTTTCTCTCAAAATGATGCTTCAACAAGTGTTGATTTTAGAAATTATAATAGTAGAAAGCCTAATAGGTATGTACCTTTTAAACTTCCTGAGGAAGAAGAGGATAGGCTAAAAAAATTAATGAAACTTATAGGGCTAAATAGTGGTTCAATTGATATTTTAGTTGAAAAAGAAACACAAAAATTTTACTTTTTAGAAGTAAATCCTGTAGGGCAACTTGGAATGGTTTCCGAGAATTGTAACTATTGTTTGGAAAAAATAATTGCTGAAAAACTAATACGCCATGACTGAAAAACAAAAAACAATACCTGAGTTGGCAAAAATTGCCGAAAAACATCTTGGTGTAGCATTGCCTTTTTATCTAAAAAAAACGAAAGATATTAACAAACAAATTTCAATTTTCAGGTACGATACTTCAACCTTTTATCGATCTGACTTTGTGATTAGCAAGCCATTTTATAAAATGATTCACATGCCTTTTAATAACGAATATTATAAAAATGATTCAGATGAATGATAAATTTTATTTTTTTGCGTCATGTATGATTGTCAAAGGCGCTGCGCAAAGTGTGGTATATGACCTTCAAAGAAAGTCTTATGAATATATACCTAATGTGTTATATGATATTTTGATTGAATATAATGGAAAAACAATTCAGAATATTGTTGATGATTATGGAGAGGAGAACAAAGAAGTAATTGTAGAGTATTTTGAATATCTTTCACAGAACGAATTTATTTTCTTTAGCAATTTTGGAGAAGAAAGTTTTCCGAAAATAGATTTGACTTGGCATTCGCCATTTCAAATATCAACACTTATTATAGATATTTCGACAAAAACTTTCCCGTCACTTAAAAAAATATATAATGAAGTAGAAGCATTGGGTTGTGGAGCTATTAGCTTTCGCTTTTTAGATGTTGAAACCTATGTGTTACATTTTGAAGAAGCAATGCGTATTTTCGGGAAATCTCGTTGTCGCTCTTTTGAGCTTTTTCTTCCTTTTGATGCATCTAAAAATGTGGAGTATTTTAATCAATTAACAATAAAAAATAATCGTATTTACAGCATTCATATATATGATGCAAATGAGCGAAAAGTTGAAATTTTAGATGAAATTAAAACGCCATTATTTTACCATTCAGAGACATTAGAGGCAAATAGTCCACATGTTTCAAACTCTAGTAATTTTCTGGTAAATAAAGACATGTTTATGGAATCGCAACACCATAATACTTTTTTTAATAGAAAAATATATATAAATGAAGCAGGAGAAATTAAAAATGCACCTAATTGTGAGGAAGTTTTTGGACAGGTAGATCAAGATGCCTTAGAAAGTATTTTAAAAGAAGAGGGTTTTCAAAAATATTGGAATATCAATAAAGATACTATAGCAGTTTGTAAAGATTGTGAACATAGATATATGTGTATGAGCGATCGTAAACCACTTAAAAAAGTAAATGAACTGTGGCAACTAGAAGGAAAATGTGCTTACAATCCTTATGAAGCGGAATGGGCTTAAAGCTAAAGTCTAAATGAATAACCATAAAACTTTAAAATCATGAAAAAATTAAAATCAATTAGTGAATTTTCAAAGAATACAACTGTAAAAAAGCTTAACATAGGTAATTTTATCTACGGAGGTTATTGGGAAGGACGTGTCACGTTTACTAATTATGAACAAACTGGACCTGATAAATTACATGATTATGGTGATATGGATGGAGATTACCAATCTCCTTCAGAACCAGCTTCAGATTCTCCTGTAAATTAAATAACGAGTTTGGTATAAGAAATCTTTAATCAATATCTAAAAAATAACTATAAAACCTTATATCATGAAAAAATTAAGATCAATTAGTGAATTTTCAAAGAACAAAACTGTAAAAAAGTCAAATATTAGTAGCATTATTCACGGAGGTGCTTCGGGAGGAAATTTCACATGTACAAATTATTCACAAACAGGACCTGACAAATTGCATGATTGTGGTGATGGAGATAGCAATTCTAAATCTTCTTCAGAACCAGCTTCAAGCTCTCCAGTCAACTAATACACATTTTCAACGAATAAAAAACCAACAAAAAACCACGCTTCTCAGCGTGGTTTTCACATATATGTGCATCGTTCTTATTCAGCCATTTTGTGATATACATTTTGTACATCGCTATTATTTTTCTCTTGATTTTGAAAGTTTAGCTTAATGAATCTAAAAATTAAAAAAAATGTAAAGTTTTGGATATAGTAAATGTTAATGAATTTTTCTTATTGGTTAAAAAAAGACAATTAAATTATTATTTTTGCTCACATTGCATTAAAAATAACCATATGAAAAAAATATACTTTCTATCTCTTCTTTTTATCTTAATAGGGCAAACGCTCACAGCACAAACTGTAAATATTCCTGATGCTAATTTTAAAAGCAGACTATTAACAGGTAATATTGTAGATACGAATGGAGATGGTATTTTAGATTCTGATATTGATTATAATAATGACAATGAAATACAAGTATCTGAAGCCGAAACAGTCACTAATTTGATTGTATCGGAGTTCTTCATAAATAACCTTATTGGTATTGAAGCGTTTGTTAATGTAGAAATTTTAGATTGCTCAGGGAATAACTTAAATGGAGTATTGGATCTTTCTTCTCTGTCAAATCTTAAAAAACTGTATTGCGATGATAATGAAATTACTAGCTTGAATGTTTCAGGAAGCCTAGATCTAGATGAACTTAACTGTAAAGAGAATCAAATAACAAGTTTAGATGTTACAGCAAATCAGAATCTATTGATTTTAAATTGTTCTAACAACAACATGAGTACTTTATCTTTCGGCTCTAGCTTGGAGGAGTTGGATTGTCAAATCAATTCCATTACAGCTATTAATGTCACATCAAATACCAATTTAAGAGAATTGAATTGTTTTTTTAATCAGATTTCTGTCATTGATGTTTCGCAAAATCTAATTTTGGAAAATTTACAAATTGGAAATAATAGTATTAGTCAATTAGATGTAACTCAGAATACCAATCTAAAAACTCTATCAATTCCTAATAATTCTATTTCTAATATAGATGTTACTACATGTCTAAATTTAGTTTCATTGAATGTTGAATATAATTCTTTATCAAATTTGGATGTTTCAATGTGCCCTAATTTAGAATTTTTTGCTTGTGCTTCAAATTTATTAACGAGTATTGATGTTACTTCAAATCCACTTCTATATCGTTTTGATTGTATTTTAAATCAGATCACAGATTTGGATGTTTCTCAAAATGGAAATCTTCATACTTTTTTCGCTGGAAATAATCAATTAGAAACTTTGTCTCTTAAAAATGGGGACCATTTAATAACAAATTTAGATTTTGGTTCTAATTCAACACTGCAATACGTTTGCGCTGATGCTAACGAGGTTCAAGCAGTTCAAAATTTTGTAAATAGTTATGGATATACTGATTGTGTCGTAAATAGTTATTGCTCATTTACACCAGGCGGAACATTCTATACAGTTTCAGGAGAAGTAAAATTAGATGCTAATGCTAATGGTTGCGACATGAATGATGAAGCATTTCCTAATATTTCATTTTCCATCACAAATGGTACAGACACAGGAATATTTACAGCTGATACTTCTGGAAATTATGAAATTCCACTAAGCGAAGGAATGCATACAATTACACCACAATTAGAGAATCCAACATATTTTACGGTGAGTCCAATAAGTATTTCTGTAGATTTTCCAACAGATGCAAGTCCAAATATTCAAGATTTTTGTATCACACCAAGCGGAACATATAATGATCTCGAAATCACTATTATTCCATTAGAGGAAGCGCGACCAGGATTTGATACAGATTATAAAATTGTTTACAAGAATAAAGGAACAACAACTTTATCAGGAACAGTGAATTTAATGTTTGAGGATGATTATATGGATTTGGTTATTGCGAATCCAACTGTAGACATACAAAATACAGAAAGTTTAAGTTGGAACTATACAAATTTAGCTCCTTTTGAATCGAGAAGTATTTTGTATACAATGAATTTGAATACACCAACGGATGGCAACTTTCCTCTAAACGGAGATGATGAGTTAACCTTTACAGCAAGCATAATACCAACAGCTTCCGATGAAACACAAGATGATAACACGCAAACATTTGTACAAACGGTTGTAAACTCATTCGATCCAAATGATAAAACTTGTTTGGAAGGAAACACAATTACAGAAGATAAAGTAGGAGAGTATGTTCATTATTTAATCCGATTTGAAAATACAGGAACTGCAAGTGCCATCAATGTAGTTGTAAAGGATGATATTGATGCGGCTAGTTATGATATTAGTTCACTAAGTGTTATTGAAGGTAGTCATGATTTTGTGACTAGAGTAGATGAGCAAAAAGTAGAATTTGTATTTGAAAATATTAATTTGCCTTTTGATGACGCTACAAACGATGGATATGTATTGTTTAAAATAAAGACAAAATCTACATTAGTTGTGAATGATACTTTTATGAATAAAGCAGAAATCTTTTTTGATTTCAATGCACCAATTATTACCAATGACGAAGTTACGACAGTTGCACAACCGTTAAGTGTCAATGAAGTTAATTTAGATGCTACTATAGAAGCATTTCCAAAGCCAACAACAGAAACGTTATATATTCAAGGGGAAAACCCAATTAATACCATCGATTTGTATACATTACAAGGGCGATTAGTGCTTTCAAAGAAACTAATTGGAAATCAAACAGCAACCAACGTTTCATTAAAATCACTTTCTAAAGGATTGTATATTTTAAAAGCAACTTCAAACAAAGGTGTTTTTACAGATAAAATCATTAAGCAATAAAACAAAATAGACTTTAAAACAAAAAACCACGCTTCTCAGCGTGGTTTTTATATATATGTTAAGTACTGTTACTCAGCCATTGTATGATACACATTCTGTACATCATCATCTTCTTCTAGCTTTTCTAACAGTTTTTCAATATCTGCCGTTTGTTCCTCGTTTAAAGATTTTGTTGCTTGTGGAATGCGCTCAAAACCAGAAGATAAAATTTCAATTTCTCTAGTTTCTAATTCTTTTTGAATATTTCCGTAGCTTCCAAATGGTCCGTATAATAAAATACCATCATCATCTGCAAACACTTCTTCTACACCAAAATCAATGAATTCTAACTCTAATTCTTCAGGGTCTTGTCCTTCTGATGGAATTCGGAAGTTGCAGGTATGATCAAACATAAATTCAACCGAACCTTGTGTTCCTAAATTTCCATCACATTTATTAAAGTAGCTACGTACGTTTGCTACAGTTCTATTATTATTATCGGTTGCAGTTTCCACCAAAATAGCAATTCCGTGTGGTCCATACCCTTCAAACAATACTTCTTTATAGTTATCTGTATTTTTATCAGAAGCCTTCTTAATAGCACGTTCAACATTGTCTTTTGGCATGTTGGCAGCCTTTGCATTCTGAATTACTGCGCGCAACCTGGAATTCGTCTCAGGATTTGGCCCGCCTTCCTTTACAGCCATCACAATATCTTTACCAATACGTGTAAAGGTTTTTGCCATTGCTGACCAGCGTTTCATTTTTCGTGCTTTTCTAAATTCAAATGCTCTTCCCATTATGCGAGTTCTTTTTTTATTTTAGGATTACAAATATATAGGTTGTATTACTCTTTTGGAATATGTCTGCTTAAAAATTTTGCAGAAGCTTCATTCCATTGATTAATAGCCTTGGTTCGTTTTTTATTTAATTCTTCATTTCTCTTGTTGAAATCGTTTATAGCTTTGTTAAAATCATTCACCATAGTATTGTACTGATCAATATCTTTTTGCGTACGATCTTTTGGTTTCTTTTTATCAATAGCTTCTTTGATTGCGTCAAATTTTTCATTGAATAAGAAAAATTCAATCATTTTCGGAATTTCGTTTTGTGTTTCTTCTAAATAAAATTCTAAGGTCTTTTTTGTTGCTTCTACAAGCGAAAGATCATCTTTATAGGTTGCTATAGTATCTAAATCTTTTATGCCTTCTTGCGCAAACATTTGCAGCGCATTTTGGTTTTGTTGCATAGCACTAATATCACCTGATGATAAACCGTTTAACAAAAAACTTTCTTGAATATTACTCTTAAAAAACAATAAGTATACAGCGTTTCTATGTTCAAATACTTCGTTAGAAATCTTCATTTTTTTCCCTAAGTCAGACTCATCATCAGTCAATCTAATATTGTTTCTTGCTGCATATTCCTCTAACATTTTTGTATAGTTGTCTTGCGCTTCTTGCATGCGTTGATCTACTTTTTTCTGAGCCAGAATATACGCTTCCATAAAATCATACGATTGCTCAGCAACTTCTTTCATGTCTACAATTTTTGCGTAGTCATTTTTTAAAATGTTTGTACGCAAATCCATGTATTCCAACACTTGTTGCTTATAGGCATCTTCTCCTTCGTAGGCATTTGCTCTTTTGATTTTAGCCATGGCACGTTGCAACGATTTTATCAAACGTTTACGATCGCCTTCAATTCTTCTTGCGCTTTTACTATGTGCAACCGATTTGGTATACTTCCACATACTTTTGGAAATCTTTTTGTTTTCTTTCCCGATAAAAGTCAAGTAGTCATTTGGATTTTCAAAGTTTTGGGAAGTTCCTGTCTGAAACAGTAAGACACAGAAGAACACAAAAAATGGTTGTAGGTAGTTTGTTTTCATGAATTAATTGGCTAGTTGTTTAATATAATCGGAAAGAATATGATAGGTTTCTTCAATTTCGTGATCGGTCTGAATATTTTTGATCGCATACGAATTCTCTTTCGCCTTATTTTTATTATAAGCTAGTATTTCTTTGTAATCTGCTAAGTTGAGAACTTCAAAGGTTTTATGCGTCATTTCTATAGCATCCGACTTTTCAAAAATGGCATTAAATGTATCTCTATCTTTTTGAATACCAGCAACCGATATTGGCATTTTTCGCTCACTATTTAAGTAGTTTTGCAGATTTGTGTTGATTTCTCTAATCGTGATTGAAGCTTTATTTTTGTCAATTCGCGCCATACTTTGTGCACGTAAACTTTCATAATTTGCTGCTTCAGGAATTTTAAAATAGATATCTTTTTGAATGGTATCGCTAACAATAGTATTCGAATTAGCACTTTCACCATCTTCAATACCTGCTAATAAACTTGGAAATGCAATATCTGGCTCAATGCCAACTGCTTGATGTGAGTTTCCTTTAAAACCATACATTTTCTCAATAGTAATTCTCAAAAAACCTTCTTCGCTTCGCAAAGGCACAATTTGTTGAATGGTTCCTTTACCGTAGGTTTTAGTTCCTACAATAATTGCTCTGTTATGATCGCGCAATGCAGCAGCAATAAATTCTGAAGCAGAAGCACTTTCACCATTAATTAAAATAACTAACGGTTTGGTAAATAGTGTTCCTCTATTAAAATCTTTTACAATTGTTTTATTATCTGCTTGATCGCGATAAATTCCTAATGGACCTTTGTCAATAAACATTCCTGCTAAATCAATAGCTTGTTTCATAGATCCGCCGCCATTTCCACGCAAGTCTAAAATGAGTCCATCAATATCAACAGCATTTAGCCTAAAGAGTTCTTTAGCAATATCGTTTGCACTTCCAAAACCATAATCTAAATTGGTGTAGAAACTTGGCAACGAAATGTAACCAATATTTTGTTCACCTTTTAGAATAAAGCTATTCACGGCGTTTTCTTCAATCTTTAAACTTTCTTTTCGTAAAACAACTGTCTTATTGATGTTTTTATCATCCAATACATTGATCGTAATTTTCTTGTTGTTTTCATCATTAATGAAGTCATAAAGACTCACTAAAGAAAGACAAGTGGTACTAATTTTTGTTTCATTCGCTTCAAGCGATAACACTAAATCACCAGCACTAATTTCTTTTTCTTTCCAAGCAGTACTTCCAGTTTGCAAGCCTGAAACGACAATTTTTCCATCGCTATTTTTTGAAAACCAAACGCCAATAGAACTCGTTTCTGTTCCGATAGAGTTCATAAAAGTTGCATTGTCAGTAGGATCAAAAAAGCTACTATGCGGATCGAAATACGAGCAAATTACATCTAAAAATGTAGTTTCTATATGTGCTTGTAAACCGTTTACAGCCTGTAGTTTATCAACAATAAAACATTTGTTTTCGGCAATGACTTTTTGTTTTAATTGTGTTTTTATCTTTGGAAAGTTAGAAGGATTCGTTAACGATAAATAATCGCGAATTATATCTACTCTAATTTTCTTAGCCCAGCGTTTGTGAAGTGTTTCCGGTGTTTTTGAGAATTGAGATTTTTCTTTAAAACTTCCGTATGTTACGGTGTCTTTTCCTGAGAAATCAAGTCTAGATTTTTCAATTTTTTTAATCGTTTGCTGTGTTTGCTTTAAATGTTTTTCATAAAAAACAGTAAACTCATTCACAAAATCACACTTTCCATCTAGTAAATAGTCGTCCAATTTATCTTTTAATGGTGCCAAACTTTCAATATCAGCTTTGGAAAACAACATGCGCCTATCATCTAAGCGTTCTAGGAGTTTATTAAATACATAATTAGAGAATTCGTCGTCAATTGCTTTTGGTTTGTAATGATTCTTTTCCAACATGTCTAAAATCAGACTCGATTTATTACAGAAAGAAAGTTCAGTTTGTGCAAACGTCGTCGTAACAACAAAAAGCAATATAAAACGTAAAAATGTATGCATGTATGCGAATAAGAATTTGTAGTATGTGAAGCTACTAATTTAGCAAATCTTTTGCTTTTTACGTAGGAATTGGTTTAAAAAGCAATGATCTATACTGCCTTTTACAGAATTTAATCAATCTTGATCTGTTCTAGACGAAAAATAATTCAATTTAAAACTACTCTTTAATCTTCCCCGAAATATATTCCAAGGTTTCCTGATTGGTGGTAGCTAAATGCTTTGGTAGTTTATTGTCTTTCGGTAAAACAGCTAAAAAACGATCAAAATTTGACGTATATACGTTTTTGAACAATGGTTTTTCAACATTCATACTTTTCAATATTTCTTCAAAAAACTCTTCATGATGTATTAAATCTTCTGCGCCAACATGAAAAATTCCGTTTTTACGTCTGTTAATCATATAATGAATTTGCTGAGTTAGCTTTTTATCAGAAATTGTATTCATCACCAAATTCGGAAACACTTCAATAGGAACTTTTTCTTGTAAGCATTGCTTTATTTCAAGGATTCGTGGTGAATTATGCCCAAAAACCATAGGCAAACGAATGATCGCATATTTTTTCTGCGGCAAACGCATCAGCATATTTTCAATACGAATTTTAAGTTTCCCGTAAATGCTTTCCGAAAGTGTTTTATCATATTCGTATGACGGATAACTACTGTACGCATCAAAGACATTTGCAGACGATAAGAAAAAGAGTTTACACGGTTTCGTTTTTACATATTCAGTTAAAAAAATA
The DNA here is from genome assembly GCF_050633145.1 of Kordia sp. Classification (GTDB taxonomy): domain Bacteria; phylum Bacteroidota; class Bacteroidia; order Flavobacteriales; family Flavobacteriaceae; genus Kordia. The sequence goes on from NZ_JBOEFY010000080.1 coordinate 74,704, forward strand.
TGTGCTTCAATCTGTGCGGCAAAATCGCCACGCAAAGCAGAAATGATAATGGTTGGTTGTACTTGTAGTACAATTTCATCAATGCCATCGTAATCCAAATCGTATCGAAAAAAATGTTGATTCTTTGCGAATGATTTGTTGCTGTAAAAAGTTCCGTATACATCAAAATAGGAGCAAAGCTCTTTATAAATCGCTTGACCTACATATCCGCTTGCTCCTAATATTAAAATTCTGTTCAAAAGTATGTGCTATTTCTTATAAAAAGGAAGTTTTACCACTTTGGCAAGAACTCTATTTTTACGAATTTGAATGTAAATATTGCTTCCAACATCTTTGAAAACTGTTGGCACATATCCCAATCCGATTCCAACTTTCATAGAAGGAGACATCGTACCAGAGGTTACATTTCCTATATTATTTCCGTTTCCATCAACAATATCATATCCTTGTCTTGGAATTCCACGATCTTGCATTTCAAATGCTACCAATCTGCGTTCTGTTCCTGTTCTTTTTTGTGCTTCAATAGCTTCACGATTCACAAAATCTTTCGTGAATTTCGTAATCCATCCTAAGCCAGCTTCAATCGGAGATGTAGTATCATCAATATCATTTCCATATAAACAATAACCCATTTCCAAACGTAATGTATCTCTCGCAGCTAAACCAATTGGCTTAATCCCAAAATCAGCACCAGCTTCAAAAACATTCTTCCAAACTTCTGCTACATCTTCGTTCTTACAATAAATTTCAAATCCACCAGAACCTGTATAACCAGTTGCAGAAACGATTACATTTTCAACACCAGCAAATTTGGCAATCTGAAATGTATAATATTTGATATTTGTTAAATCAACTTCTGTCAAAGACTGCATTGCTTCCACAGCTTTTGGTCCTTGAATCGCCAATAAAGAATAATTATCAGATACATCTTTCATTTCAGCTCCAACATCATTGTGGCTAGAAATCCAGTTCCAATCTTTTTCAATATTTGATGCGTTTACTACCAAAATGTACTTCTCTTCGTTCACTCTGTAAATGATTAAATCATCTACAATTCCACCATCATTATTTGGCATGCAACTATATTGTGCTTTTCCGTCTTTCAATTTAGAAGCGTCATTTGTTGCAATTTTTTGAATCAATGCCAGTGCATTTGGTCCAGAAATTACAAATTCTCCCATGTGACTTACGTCAAAAACACCAACGCCATTACGAACTGTTTCGTGTTCAATATTAACGCCTTCGTACTGTACAGGCATGTTGTAACCTGCAAAAGGAACCATTTTAGCGCCTAATGCTTCGTGAATTTTTGATAGAGCTGTATCCTTCATGTGTTGTTTTTCTTAATTTGATTGCGAATTTATGAAAAATAGACATAAAAAAATGATGAATTATTACTTGATTCTTAAATTAACATGACTTTTTGAAAATTTCACAAATTAGAATCTTTTTGATACAAATTTTCATGAATTAAAATATAGGGTTAAAATAGCACCACAGATACTTCGGAAAAGAATTAAAAGCTATTTGGACGATTTTGATTTTGATAGAGATTATTATAGTTTTAACAACAACTAAATATAAATTTTGAAGCATCTTATCACTAAACATGCTGACGCTAATTTGAATACATGACCGAACTTATAGATTACTTTAAAAGTTATACTCCTATTTCTGATGATTTAGAAAATTATCTAAATGAAATTATCATTGAAAAAAAGTTGGTTAAAGGAGAAGTGGTTCTTTCTGATAACTCTATGAAGAAAGAGCATATTTTTGTTGCGAGTGGTTGTTTGCGATCTTTTTATAAAACAGAAAGTGGAAAAGAATATACAATACAATTCGCCATAGAAAACTGGTGGATAAGTGACTATATTACACTGTATACAAATGACAAATCGGTAGTGTCAATAGAAAGTTTAACAGCTTCAAAAATTTTAATAATTGATAAAACTAAAGTTGAAGATTTCTATAAAAAATATCCTCAGTTTGAAACCTTTCAACGTAAAAATTTTGAAAAGCGTATCGCAACACTTCAAAAACGAATTTTAAGTTTGCTAACTCTAACTGCATCAGAGAAATATAGCCAGTTTGTTAATGATTATAGTGCATTTGAAAAAATAATACCAAATTACCAAATTGCATCATACTTAGGTATAACTCCGCAGAGCTTAAGTAGAGTACGAAAAGAAAGAGTCAAAAGCTAATTTATTACCATAGGTTCATTTTCACGTTCATACGATCATATACTTTTGTCATATAAATAAAAATATGACAATGAGTTTTTTAGATAAATTAAATGAGCGTTATGCTACTAAGGCGATGAATGGCGAAGTAGTTCCGCAAGAAAAAATAAACAACATTTTAGAAGCGATAAGATTGGCTCCAACATCAAGTGGATTGCAACCTTTTGAAGTGTTTGTGATTACTAATGATGAAATTAAATCAAGTATCAAAGAAATTGCTTGGAATCAATCACAAGTAACAGACTGTTCTCATCTATTTGTATTTGCTGCTTGGGATAATTATACAGAAGATCGTATCAATTATATGTTCGATTTAACCAACGAGATTAGAGGTTTTAAAAATGAAGGTTGGGAAAATTATCGTCAAATGTTATTGTCTTCGTATCCACAAAAAGATGCAGAAACTAATTTTGAACACGCAGCGCGACAAACATATATTGCTTTTATGGCCGCCATTACTCAAGCGGCGTACGAAGGTGTAGATAGTACTCCAATGGAAGGTTTTGATCCTAATGCTTTAGATAAAATTCTCGGGTTACGTGAAAAAGGACTGCGTAGTACACTCTTATTGCCAATTGGATATAAAGACGCAGCTAAAGATTGGTTGGTAAATCTTGTAAAGGTGAGAAAACCAATGGAAAAATTAGTAACTTTTATATAATTAAAGATCATGAAGAAAAAAATAATAATTGGTTTAGTTAGTGTCATAATTCTTTCACTTATTACTCTATATATAATGACGATACCAACATCTACAGAAGATGGCGCGTACAGTCCGTCTACATTAGCATTAATGTTAGCAACGTCTTCTACAACAGATTTTGATAATACTAAATACGAAAATCCATATACAGGAAGCAAAAAAGTATTGATGATTTGTACTGAAGAAAGAAATATGACGATGGCTAATGGGAAAAAATTTTCAACAGGAAATCATCCAGTAGAAATGATGCTGCCAATGTTACATTTAAGAAATGCTGGTTTTGATATAGATATTGCAACACCAACTGGCAAACCTGTAAAAATAGAAATGTGGGCAATGCCAGAAGAAGACGAACATGTAAAAGCTATATATGCAGCATATAAACAGCAATTTGAAAACCCAAAAAGTCTATCCGATTTTGTTACAAATGAAATGAACAATAGTGCTGATTATATAGCAGTATATATTCCAGGAGGACACGGTGCTATGCTTGGACTTCCTGAAAATAAGGATTTAAACAAATTAATTCATTGGTCACACGACGAAGAGTTATTCATGCTTGCTATTTGTCACGGTCCAGCGGCATTATTAGCTGCAAATATTGATAGCGACAAAGATGCATTCGTTTATAAAGATTATAAAATTGCTGCATTTCCAGATGCTGTTGACGAGCAAACACCTATGATTGGATATATGCCAGGTCACATGCCTTGGAAATTTGGAGAAAAATTAAATGATTTGGGAGTTACAATTATTAATCAAGAAGCTGATAATACTTGTCATGTTGATAGAAAATTAATCACAGGAGCCAGTCCAGAAGCTGCGAATGATTTTGGGAAATTATCAGCAAATGAGTTGCTTAAAGAAGTGAACAAGTAAAGAGTCTATACAAAAAAAACATATAAAAAGCGATTTGAATTTTAACTCAAATCGCTTTTTTTAGTTGTTTAAAACTCTGAAATTAGTTTGTTAAAAACTTCTTCAAACCATCATAATCATTAATGAAATGTGCTTCTTTTTCTTTATGCATGATTTCTTGAATCTGTGTTGGAATGTCTAATTTTTGATTCAAGGTCGATTCAACTGTCGGTAAAAATTTGACAGGATGTGCTGTTTCTAGAAAAATACCGTATGCATCTTGTAAATCATGATTTTTTAAACCTAAATACCCAACAGCGCCATGCGGATCGGCAATGTACTTATGTTGATTGTAGATAGATTTCATAGCCGTTTTCGTTTCTGTATCTGTGAAACTATAGGATGAAAAATGCTGTTTGATCGTTGCTAAATCATTATTATATAATTCTTGAATACGAATGAAGTTACTCGGATTTCCAACATCCATCGCGTTTGAAATAGTTGCTATTGATTTCTTTGGAACATATTCACCATTTTCCAAATAGTTTGAAACTGTATCATTTACATTCGTTGAAGCAATAAAATGCTGAATTGGCAACCCTAATTTCTGCGCCATGATTCCTGCACAAATGTTTCCAAAGTTTCCACTAGGAACAGAGAAGACAATATTTTCATGTTTTTTGTGTATTGCTTTATATGCAAAGAAAAAGTAGAACATTTGCGGCAACCAACGTGCAATATTGATAGAGTTTGCAGAGGTTAATGTACGTTCAATTTCTGCATCTAAAAAAGCAGTTTTTACCATTTCTTGGCAATCATCAAAAACGCCATCAACTTCTAAGGCTGTAATATTTTGTCCTAATGTAGTTAATTGCTTCTCTTGAATCTCGCTGACTTTTCCACTCGGATATAAAATCACAACATCAACACCTTTTACGCCTAAAAAACCATTGGCAACTGCGCCGCCAGTATCTCCAGAAGTCGCAACTAAAACCGTAACTTTTTCTTCTTTATCTCGATTAAAATATCCTAAACAACGTGCCATAAATCGTGCACCAACATCTTTAAAAGCCATTGTTGGACCATGAAACAATTCTAAAGTTCCAATATGCTCTTCAATCGGAACAACAGGGAAATCGAAACTCAAGGTTTCTGTAATAATTTCTTTTAAAACATTCGTTGGAATATCATCTCCGACAAATTGCTGAATGGCTTCAAAGGCAATTTCTTCATGTGAATACTTGTCAATATTTTTGATAAAATCTTCAGATAACGGTGTGATGTTTTCAGGAAAATAAATTCCTCTATCGGGCGCTAATCCCCGAATTACAGCTTCTTTAAAAGAAACTTTTGGTGCGTTATGGTGTAGACTGTAATAATTCATTGTTTGTTGCTTGTTTGTTGTTCTTATTCTGAACGTCAGTTCGAGTGCTAAATTTTTAATTTAGTGATGCTTTACATTTAAAATTTATTATTTTACATTTTGAGTTCCCAAGTACTTCTCGATACAATTTTTCTTCATTTTATTTCGAAAAATCACTCGAAGAGACGTTTGATATTTAATTTTACCCAAGACCCAAGACCCAAGATCTGTCACATTGAGTGCAGTCGAAATGCAAGATCCAAATCACTCAAGAATTCGACAACCATTCGTATTTACTTTCGAAACATGTATGTCGTAATCGATGTTAAGGTTCTTATAAGTTTCAGACATGGTTTTAGCTACTTTTTCCGCCATTTCTTTTCCTTTACTTAAAGCAAATATAGAAGGTCCAGAACCTGAAATTCCTGCGCCTAATGCGCCACAATTGATTGCATTTTCTTTGACTTCATCAAATCCAGGAATCAAGATAGAGCGTAATGGTTCTACGATTTCATCATGTAATGATCTACTTATTAAATCATAATCAGATGTGTATAAACCGCTTATCAATCCACCTAAATTTCCAATCTGTATAATTGATTTTTTCAATGAAATATTTTTCTTCAAAACAGAACGAGAGTCTGATGTTTTTACTTCAATCTGCGGATGAATTACAGTTGCATACAATTCATTTGGCGTTGGAATTTTAATCAAATCCAAAGGATCATAACTTCGTACTAAGGTAAATCCACCCAAAAGGGCAGGAGCTACATTATCTGCATGTGCTGTTCCACTTGCGAGTTTTTCACCTTCCATGGCAAATGGTACCAATTCTTTTGCAGAAAATGGTTTTCCAAGCAATTCATTCATTGCCCAAACCGTTCCTGCTGAACTTGCAGCACTACTTCCAATTCCGCTTCCAGCTTTGATATTTTTATAAATTTCAATTTCAAAACCATGATCTAAACCAAGTTTTTCAAGCATTGCTAATCCTGCAACACCAGCTACATTTTTGTTCGTTTCTAATGGTAAATCTTGCCCGACAAGCTTTGAAATTTTGATGCCTTTTTCAGACATTTTCCGAATGATCATTTCGTCACCAACGGTATCCAAGCAAAGTCCTAGGACGTCGAATCCACAAGATACATTGGCAATGGTTGCTGGCGCGAATATTTTGAGTTCGTTCATTTTTTTTAGTATTGAGATGTTAGTATTGAGAAAGTTTCAATACTAACATCTATAATTTCTTAAAATTTTCCAATTCGAATGACATCTGCAAAGATTCCAGAAGCAGTAACTTCTGCACCTGCTCCAGCACCTTTTATTTGTAAAGGCTGTGCTACATAACGATCTGTAAAGAAGAGAACAATATTGTCGCTTCCTTCCAAATTGTAAAAAGGATGATCGGCAGGAATGTGTTGTAAACCAACTTTTGCTTTTCCATTTTCAAAAGTAGCTACATATTTTAAGCGGCAATCTTTGTCATTAGCTTCTTTGAAAATTTGCTGAAAATGCGCTTCGTGTTTTGTTAAAGACGCATAAAAGTCTTCATTATTGTCTGTTGCCAATGTTTCTTCTGGAAGGAATGAATTGTTTTCAATGTCCTCTAATTCCATCACATAACCACTTTCACGAGCTAAGATTAGAATTTTACGCGCAACATCAACACCACTTAAATCTATTTTTGGATCTGGTTCTGTATAGCCTTCTTTTTGTGCTTGCGTTACCACTTCATGAAATGTATTTTCATTACTAAGATTGTTAAATACAAAGTTTAAACTTCCTGAAAGTACGGCTTGTATTTTGTGAATTCTGTCTCCAGAAGCAACCACATTTTTGAGTGTATCAATAATTGGTAATCCTGCACCAACATTAGTTTCAAACAAAAATGGAGCATTGTATTTTTGTGATATACGTTTTAAATTCTGATAGTTTTCGTATTCGGAAGCACATGCAATTTTGTTACAGGTAACAACCGAAATGTTATTTCTTAGATAGCTGCCATATACTTTAGAAACTTTATGACTCGCGGTAATATCAATAAAAATACTGTTGCGTAGATTGTGTGATTTTACGGATTCATGAAATTTGTCTAAACTCGCTTTTACGCCAGTAACTAAATAGTTTTTCCAGTTATCTAAATCAATACCTTCTGCATCAAAAAGCATTGTTCGTGAGTTAGAAATACCAATTACTCGAATGTTTAATTTGAGTTGTTCACGCAAGTATTTTCGTTGTTGGTGAAGTTGTGCTAAAAAGCGTTCACCTACATTTCCAACACCAGTTACAAATAGATTGAGTTGTTTTACTTTTTCTTCAAAGAATTCTTCATGTAAAGCATTCAAGGCTTTTTTAGCATCGTCGCTATTGATAACTGCAGAGATATTTTTCTCAGAAGCTCCTTGTGCAATGGCGCGAATGTTTACATTGTTTTTACCAAGCATGCTAAACATTTTACCACTCAATCCTTGGTGATTTTTCATGTTTTCACCCACCAAAGCAATGATGGCAAGTTGTTGTTCTACTAAAATTGGATCTACTTTTCCTGAGGCAATTTCATAGGCAAAGGTTTCATCAATGGCAATTTTAGCTTTTGAAGCTTCTTTGTCATTGATTCCGATACAAATTGAATGTTCGGAAGATGCTTGTGTGATTAAAATAATGTTGATTTGTGCTGCTAAGAGTGTTTCAAACAAACGTTTGGAAAACCCTGGAATTCCAATCATTCCACTTCCTTCTAAGGTAAGTAATGAGATATTTTCTATATAACTTATTCCTTTTACAGGACGCTGTTTTCCGCTAGGATTTTTTGTGATACGCGTTCCTTCTTGATCTGGAGAAAAAGTATTTTTAACTAGAATCGGAATTTGTTTTTTGAGTACAGGTTGAATGGTTGGTGGATAAATTACTTTTGCACCAAAGTGAGATAATTCCATTGCTTCTTGATACGAAATGTGTGGAATTGGTGTTGCTTGTTTTACAATTCGTGGATTTGCGGTGTACATTCCGCTTACATCCGTCCAAATTTGTAATTCATCAGCATTAACCGCTGCTGCAATAATGGCAGCTGTATAATCAGAACCACCACGACCAAGCGTTGTCGTTTCTCCATTCTCAGTAGCTGCAATAAATCCAGGAAGGATGACAATTTGGTGTGCATCTGTATCAAAGAATGATTTACAATTTTCCTGTGTTAATTTCATCATCACCTGCGCATTTTCATAGCTTTCTGATGCAATAATGAGTTCTCGACTGTCTTTGTAAGCACTATTGAGTTTGCGTACTTTCATCACTTCTGATATGATGAATGATGATAATAATTCACCAAAACTAGCAATGGTAGCCAATGTTTTTGGTGTTAACTCGCGCAGCAAAAAACAACCTTCATATAACGTTTCTAAATAGTTTAATAGTCGTTTTGTATGACTAATGATGGCACTTTGTTCTGTGACAGGAATTAAGTCTTTTACAACTTGAATGTGTCTGTTTTCAATTTCTTGAAGCAGTGATTTGTAGTATTCATCTTTTATAGCGGCTAGTTCTGCAGTTTTTAAAAGCATATTTGTAGTGTTTCCAAAAGCAGAAACGACGATTGCTATTTTTTTATCTTTTGAAGCTTTTGTAATAATATCTATTACTAAGTCTATATTTTGAGCATTGGCAACAGAAGTACCGCCAAATTTGAGTACGTTCATGAGTATTGTTTTGTATGGTTATCAGTAATGTTGGTTGTGGAGTGTTTGTATCTTATTTTGACATTGTTCTTTTAATAAAAAGTCCTGCGCATACTACAGCGGCAAGTATGTACAATAGTTTTTTATCTGTAATAGCTTCTACCCAACTTTTATCAAAAAAAAGAACATTTATCAATGCAGCTAAAAAATATCCGACTAAAATTCCTAATGATATTTTAAAATTTTTGTTCTTGTCTGACATTATTTTTAAGATTGAATAAAATAAACAAACACCGATTGGTAATATATATAGTTAGACCCCAAAAGGGGTAATCGTAGCAATTGTTACAGTGGTGCGCGTCCCTGTAAAAATAGATGAAGAAAAAATTGTTGCTACTAAATGCATGTTTTGTCGTATGATATTGTTCAAAAGTATTACTTTTATGACCATAAACAAACTATATATTCATTTTTTACAAATTACTAGTGAAAGCAGTCTTTTTTTGTAGATGCACTAAAAAAGCATAGTCAATTGTAAAGAATTTGATCAAATGTGTAATCTCTTACACTAACATAACGATACATGAAGATATATTCAGCAGCTCAAATCTACGAAGCAATCAATCGTACGATAGAAAAAAATCAAATTTCGTCAAATGACTTAATGGAATTTACAGCAACTCAACTTTTTAATTGGTTTCATACACGCATGCAAGGTGCACAAGTTCCGATTCATGTGTATTGTGGAATAGGAAATAATGGTGGTTGCGGATTGGCACTTGGACGTCAATTGTTACATCATGGATATAATGTGCATGTGTATGTGGTAAATTTTAGCGACAAGCGTACCAAAGATTTTCTGATTAATTACGATCGAATCAAAGAGTTTAAAGTATGGCCAAAATTATTGAGTTCATGCGAAGAACTTCCAGAGATGAAGGAAGAAGATATTATTGTTGATGCAATTTTTGGAATTGGATTGAATCGTGAAACTGCTGATTGGGTTAAAGAGTTAATCAAGTATATCAATGCTTCAAAAGCATATACGGTTTCACTTGATGTACCTTCAGGATTGTATCCAGATCATGGACCAGAAGATAAGGAAGCAGTTATTAGAAGTAATTATACCTTAACGAGCCAAGCACCAAAATTGAGTTTCTTTTTGCCAGAAACAGGTATTTATATACAACAATGGGAAGCTATTGATGTTGGATTGGATCAGGAGTATTTGCAAACCACAGATACCGAAGTACAATTAATTGACAAGTTGGAAGTATTGCCATTGTATATTCCGCGAAAAAAGTATGCACATAAAGGAACGTATGGACATAGTTTGATTGTTGGTGGAAGTTATGGAAAAATTGGCGCCGTTACTTTGGCGAGTTCGGCATGTTTACGCGTTGGGACAGGATTGATTTCTGCGTATGTCCCTGAATGCGGTTATACTGTTTTGCAAAGTTCATTACCAGAAGCTATGGTGATTTGTGATGAAAACGAAAAGAATATTGCTAATATTATATACGATATTGAACCAACAGCTATTGGAATTGGCGTTGGTATGGGAACAGATAAAGTAACAGTGAAAGCCTTGGAAACTTTTTTAAAGAAGAATACCAATCGTTTGGTGATTGATGCTGATGCGTTGAATATACTTTCTGCGAACACAAAATTATTAAAGTCTGTACCAAAAGGTTCTATTTTAACGCCACATCCGAAGGAGTTGGAACGTTTGATAGGCGAGTGGACAGATGATTTTGATAAGTTAGCCAAAGCAAAAGCGTTCGCTAAAAAGTATAACGTTATCTTACTTATAAAAGGAGCGCATTCAATTATCATCTATGATAATTTCTTGTATATAAATAATACTGGAAACCCTGGAATGGCAACTGCTGGAAGTGGCGATGTATTGACAGGAATGTTGACAGGCTTACTTTCACAAAATTACGACCCAATATCGGCAACTATTTTTGGTGTGTATTTGCATGGAAAAGCAGGAGATATTGCACTATCTGGTTTAGGATATCAAGCGTTAATTGCTAGAGATATTATAGATTATATAGGAGATGCGTATTTGGATTTGTTTAAACAACCAGAAGAACCATCTGCGGAAGCAAAAGCATAATACTATTTATTATTAGATATAAAAACAAAAAAACGCTTTGGAACTCCAAAGCGTTTTTTATTAGTATATGTTTTGAGTTATTAGATTTTTAACTCGTTAAATAGTTCGATCAATTTAGGACTTGATGGTCTTGGTGCATCAGCACTTACAATCTTTCCATTAGGATCTATTAAAATAAATCTTGGAATGCCTTCAATTGCATAATCAGCAACAAACTTAGATTTCCAAGCATCGTCTGCCATTAATTGAATTCCTCCTAATTCTTTATCTACAACCATTTTTTTCCATGTTTCATGAGCTTTCTCTTGGTCAATAGATATAGAAACAAACTCTATGTTTTTGTTATGATATTGTTTTTCCACTTTTTTTAATGATGGAATTTCTTGAATACAAGGTCCACACCAAGTTGCCCAAACATCAATATATACATACTTTCCTTTTAAGTCTGCCAAGCTCGTTTTTCCACCTTTATGATTTTCATAATCGAATGATGGAGAATCTTTCCCAGCGACAAGGTTTTTAATTATATCATACTTTTTAGTCAATTCCTTTTTGAATTTTTCGTCTTGCGATATTTCAGAAAGTGATTTGTATAAGTAATCAGATTCCTTGTAAGATGGAGAAATAAAATAAGATAACTCTTCTGCTATTGTATTTTTTAAAGTTTTAGACTTTAATCCTTTAATAATACTAACAGTACCTTTAATATCTTCATTAGGCTTTAGTTTTTCTGAATAATGATTAAGCGCTAATTCTTTAAAAGCTTTAAATTGTTTGATATTTTCTTCATTATCGTAATCAACATCTTTGAAATATGCTAGTAATTCTTCAGAAGGTTTGAAATCTTCATTCTTAGAATAATATGGGTAGTACATTGCATGTCTTGAAAGATTAAGCAAATGTGCAAATTTGATATTCTTTTTTTCTAAAGCAATAAACTCATCATCTAAGCCTTTAGTTTCCTTTAACGCTTTGATACTTTCCTCTTTAAAACCTGTAATTATTTTTATAAACTCAGGTTCTTCTTTTGAGAATATCTCTACTGCATTTCTACTTTTATTTCGATTTGTTTTTGCTAATAAGAAATTATTTGTAGCAGCGCCTTTACCTTCGTAACTCATACTATCAATAAATTTAGTAGCATCGGTAGTTATTTTTAAATCCTTTGCAGGAGCTATAAATAATGATGCGCTACTTCTTTCGTGCATTAGTGTGTAGTAACCAGTATCTACACGTAATGTATCCGTAAAAGTACCATTGTCATTTAGTTTGATTTCTTTTTTAAAATCATTATTGACAAGTAGAATTTTATCATCTTTTTGATTCTCTATTTTTCCAGAGAGTACAGTATACTCTACTTTATCTGCTTTTGAATCGTTTGCACACGAAACAATAGCGAAACCAGCAATGAATAACAATATTTTTTTCATGGTTTTCAATGTATGGTTCTTTATATTTTTAACTCATTAAATAGTTCGATCAATTTAGGACTTGATGGTCTTGGCGCATCTGCATTTACAATTTTTCCATTAGGATCTATTAAAATAAACCTAGGAATACCTTCAATCGCATAATCTGTTACAAATTGAGATTTCCAAGCATTGTCTGCCATTAATTGGATTCCACCAAGTTCTCTGTTTTTAATCATGCTTTTCCAAGTTTCATAAGCATCTTTTTGATCTATAGAAATAGAAACAAATTCGATGTTTTTACCATGATATTCTTTTTCAACTTTCTTTAAAGATGGAATTTCTCCAATACATGGTCCGCACCAAGTTGCCCAAACATCAATATATACATACTTTCCTTTTAAATCGGCTAAACTTGTTTTTCCACCAGCGTTATTTTCATAGTCAAAGCTTGGAGAATTTTTTCCAGTTACTAAGTTTTGTACCTTGTTGTATTTTTCGGTTACTTCTTTCAGAATTTTTTCATTTTTAGCAATTTCTTTAATCGTATTGAAGATTTTTTCATTGTGTTTTCCAGAAGGAGAAATATCGTATGCAATTTCACTAGCCAAAGCATTCTTAATATTTTGCGACTTAAGCCCTTTGATTGTATTGATGCTCTCTACTTTTAATGAATCTTCATAGTATTCTTTCATGTAATGTTGAGATACTATTTGTTGGTATGAATCAAAGTTTCTATAATCTGCTTCATTATCATAATCAACTTTATCTAAGGCATCTAAAAGGTTTTCAGATGCTTTGTAATCTTCTTTTTTCGCAAAGTATGGATGGTAAGATGGATATCTTGCAAGGTTTGCTAAATATTCATAATTGATGCTTTCTTTTTCTAAAGCAACAAATTCTTTACTTAAGTCTTTAGCTTCCGTTAATCTGCCTAAAGCTTTGGTTTTCATTTCACCAATTTTCTTTAAAAAATCTGCTTCTTCATTAGCATATACTTCTTGAAAGTTAAGATTTCCACCTTCTGACAGTTTTTTGGCTAGATAACTGTTTGGAGCAGTTCCATTTCCAGTAAATTTCATTTCGCTATTAAACTTAAGTCCGTCTGTACTCATGTTTAATGAATCGCCTTGCGATAAATATAATGAAGCACGGTTTCTTCCGTATCGTACTGTATAATATCCTTCATCGATGGTTAAAGTATCTAAAAATGTACCATCGTCTTTAAGGTTAATTTCATGTTTAAAATCGCCGCCAGAAATAACAATTTTGTCAGCTTTTTTATTTTCTACTTTTCCAGACAATATAGCGTAATCTATTTTTTCTGGTTTTGGTTCTGTTTTACAAGAAAAGATTGCTAATCCAGCAATCAATAGCAATGATTTTTTCATTTTTTTCAAAGTTTGTTTTCTCAAATGTACTAGATTCTTCTTTTAATCAATAAATTATTAACAAATATTTGGTTAATACAGTTTGAATTTTGACTTTTGAAAGATAATTTTGATTAGACTATCATGATACACCAAATAAGTTCACAAATTCTCGATATTACAACGATTCAAGAATTATTACATTCCAATGCAACATTGGAGTTATCAGCCACAGCTACAGAAAAAATTAGCGCTTGTCGTGCATATTTAGATAAACGTTTGCAAGACCAAAAAACGCCTATTTATGGTATAAATACTGGGTTTGGTTCATTGTGTAATGTGAAGATCTCTGATGAACATTTATCAAAATTACAAGAAAACTTAGTGATGTCGCATGCATGTGGAACTGGAGATCGTGTGCCAAAAGAGATTGTAAAGTTAATGCTGTTATTAAAAGTTCAATCGTTGAGTTATGGACATTCTGCAGCGCAACTGGAAACAGTAGAGCGTTTGATTGATTTTTATAACCATGATATTTTACCTGTAGTTTTTGAACAAGGTTCACTTGGAGCTTCTGGCGATTTAGCGCCATTAGCACATTTGTCGCTACCACTCTTAGGAAAAGGAAGTGTATATTATAAAGGAAAAGAAGTTCCAGCAGCTGAAGTTTTAGCTAAGTTTGATTGGCAACCTATTGAGTTGAAAGCAAAAGAAGGATTGGCATTATTAAACGGAACACAGTTTATGAGTGCATATGGTGTACATTGCTTATTAAAAGCATATAAGTTGTCTTACTGCGCAGATTTCTTTGCAGCTATTTCATTGGAAGCATTTGATGGAAGATTGGAACCTTTTAATGATTTAATTCACTTGATTCGTCCACACAATGGGCAATTGAAAACGGCAAAACGCATACAAGAATTTGTAGCTGGTAGCGAATTAATTTCACAAGAAAAGAAACATGTGCAAGATCCGTATTCGTTTCGATGTGTACCGCAAGTACATGGAGCTACAAAAGACACATTGGCTTTTATTAGAAAAACATTTGAAACAGAGATTAATTCGGTAACAGATAATCCAAATATTTTTATAGAAGAAGATGAAATTATTTCTGGTGGAAATTTCCATGGACAACCTTTAGCATTGGCTTTAGATTATTTGGCAATTGCTATGGCAGAATTGGGTAATATTTCGGAACGTAGAACATTTCAGTTGGTTGCAGGATTGAGAGGTTTGCCAGCATTTTTGGTAAACAATCCAGGTTTAAACTCTGGTTTTATGATTCCGCAATACACCGCAGCAAGTATTGTAAGTCAAAACAAACAATATGCTACACCAGCAAGTATTGATTCTATTGTTTCTTCAAATGGACAGGAAGATCATGTAAGTATGGGCGCTAATGCAGCAACTAAAGCTATTAAAGTTGTAGATAATATAGAACGTGTTTTGGCTATTGAATTGTTAAATGCTTCTCAAGCCTTAGTGTTTAGAGCACCAATGAAAAGTTCGGATTTTATTGAAACATTTATACAAGCTTACCGATTGGAAGTTCCTTTTGTAGATGAAGATAGAGAGTTGCATATTGCTATTCGTGATACCTTATCATTTATACAACATACAGTAATTGAAAACGAGGTTCTGTTTTCTTAGTTTATAGGTTTGTGAGTTTAGAGAGTTTATAGTTTCGGAAGACTTCTCGATACTAAATTTCTTTGGAATTTCACTCGAAGTGACGTTTGTTATTTGAAGTAAGGGAGTTTCTTAGGACGAAGTAATTTAAAATATATCATTCAACATTTAAAATTCAATATAAAATTACAAATACGTTTTTGACCAAATAATTGCTTCTTCTTTAGTTTTGAAGATATTCATTGGCTTGTTGAAAAAGTGTTTTTCAATTTTTACATTATGATTATCGATAAATTTATCAGATACAATAGCGATTGCTTTTAAGTTTTCTATTTCAAATACTTTTAAATACAGCATCGGATCAACTGCATAAGAGTTTTTACGAATAGTAATATACGCAAACGGTTGTGTTGGAAAGTGTGTGTGTGCAATAGAGATAATTTCGCCAACAGATTCAATGTTTAAAGTAATACCTTCATTGAGTTGTGCAAGCATATAATTCTCATAAATTTCTACCTTGCCTATTTGCAAAGTATACTTTTTAATGTGTGAATTACTATTTCCGTTAGCTATTTGCACTATTTAGAGTTTTATTAAATATAGGATTTTTAATTTCGATCTACTAAAATAATAGATGAAATGCACAAAGATATGTGACTTTTGATGATTCTAATGTAAATAAAAGAGTAATTTAATAGCTTACATTACAGAATTATCTGAAACATGACTGTTATTATTCTGAAGTGGTATAATTTTATCGAGCCAATTCACGGCATTATTGATTGTTGTGAATAATTCATAACGCCCTTTGAAGAAACTTTTTTCAACATGTGCATTAAGAGAAGAAAATTTTTGATCGGAAACTACAGCAATTCCTTTTAGTAGTTTATTTTCTGGAAGCATTTTATATACTTGCGGATCAATAGAGTAGGAGTTTTTTCGATATGAAATATATCCGAAAGGAACTTTATAATTTTCAAGAAAAAATTGAAAAAAGGAAAGCATCACATCTATGGTTACATGTACGCCTTCATTAATCTCACCAATGATTAAATCATTGTATAGATAGAGCTTTCCATTTTCGAAAGTATATGTGTCATTTAATTCTTTTCCTATAATTTGCATTCTATGGTAAGTTTTATTTCGAGGCAAAACTAGAAAAAAGCTATGCATGCATACTATTTTATAAATGCTTTGTAGATATTTTAGATGAAATACATGTTTTTATCTTCAAAAAACACAAAAAGGGGAAAAAAAGAAAAATCCTGCTTTCGAAAAAACAGGATTTTTATATGTGTTTAGTAATGAGTTAATTAAGATTCAGCTGGCTTTTCTGCTTTTTCAATCTTAATAGTTAACTCGTCATTTCCTTCATCTAAATCCATGAAAATCTTATCACCTTCATGAATTTTTGCAGTAATGATTTCTTCAGCAAGTGCATCTTCAATGTATTTTTGAATTGCTCTTTTTAGTGGTCTTGCACCGTATTGCTTATCAAATCCTTTATCAGCGATATAATCTTTTGCTTTATCACTTAATAGCAAATCATAACCTAAACCTTTGATTCTTGAGTATAACTTCGCGATTTCGATATCGATAATTTTGTGAATGTGTTCACGTTCTAAGACATTAAAGATAACTACATCGTCAATTCTGTTTAAGAATTCTGGAGCAAACGCTTTTTTCAAAGCATTTTCAATCACACCTTTTGCATGATCGTCAGCTTGTGATTTCTGAGCATTCGTTCCAAAACCAACTCCAGCTCCAAAATCTTTCAATTTACGCGCACCAATATTTGATGTCATAATAATGATTGTGTTTCTAAAATCAATCTTTCTTCCTAAACTATCCGTTAAATATCCATCATCTAATACTTGTAGCATCATATTAAATACATCTGGATGTGCTTTTTCAACTTCATCAAGTAATACAACAGCATATGGTTTTCTACGAACTTTCTCTGTTAATTGCCCACCTTCTTCGTATCCTACGTACCCTGGAGGTGCACCAACTAGACGAGAAATGGCGAATTTTTCCATGTATTCACTCATGTCAATTCTGATCAAAGTTTCTTCAGAATCAAATAGTTCGCGAGCTAACACTTTAGCTAACTGTGTTTTACCAACTCCAGTTTGCCCTAAAAAGATAAATGAACCTATTGGCTTATTTGGATCTTTAAGTCCCGCACGGTTACGCTGAATCGCTTTTACGACTTTTCCAACTGCTTCATCTTGTCCTATTACTTTTCCTTTAATTAACTCAGGAAGTTGTGCTAGTTTGTTACTTTCTGTTTGTGCAATTCTGTTTACAGGAATTCCAGTCATCATCGAAACTACGTCAGCTACATTCTCTTCATCAACAGTTTCTTTATGTTGTTTAGATTCTTCTTCCCATTTTTCTTGCGAAATTGCCAATTCTTTTTCCAAACGCTTTTCGTCGTCTCTTAATTTGGCAGCTTCTTCATATTTCTGCTTTTTCACGACAGAATTTTTCAATTCACGTACTTCTTCTAATTGACGTTCCAAATCTAAAATTTGTTTTGGTACATCAATATTAGTAATGTGAACTCTTGATCCTGCTTCGTCTAAAGCATCAATAGCTTTGTCTGGAAGAAAACGATCGCTCATATATCTATTTGTTAATGTAACACAAGCTCTT
Organism: Kordia sp.; assembly: GCF_050633145.1. Lineage (GTDB taxonomy): Bacteria > Bacteroidota > Bacteroidia > Flavobacteriales > Flavobacteriaceae > Kordia. Next base: position 92,736 of record NZ_JBOEFY010000080.1, read on the forward strand.
ATAGCTTCTGGTGTATAACTAACATTGTGATGTTCTTCGTATTTGTCTTTGATGTTCTCTAAAATTTCAATTGTTTCTTCGACAGTAGTTGGTTCAACTACTACTTTTTGGAAACGTCTTTCTAAAGCACCATCTTTTTCAATATGTTGTCTGTATTCATCTAGCGTAGTAGCTCCAATACATTGCAGTTCACCTCTTGCTAAAGCTGGCTTAAACATGTTAGATGCATCCAAACTTCCGGTAGCTCCACCAGCGCCAACAATAGTATGAATTTCATCAATGAAAAGAATAATGTCATCATTCTTCTCCAATTCATTCATCACAGCTTTCATGCGCTCTTCAAACTGACCTCTGTATTTTGTACCAGCAACTAAGCTTGCCAAGTCTAATGTAACTACTCTTTTATTAAAGAGAATACGTGACACTTTACGTTTTACAATTCTATTGGCTAAACCTTCGGCAATGGCAGATTTACCAACACCAGGTTCACCAATTAAAATTGGATTGTTCTTTTTACGTCTACTCAAAATTTGAGAAACACGTTCTATTTCTTTTTCACGGCCAACTACAGGATCTAGTTTTCCTTCTTCAGCGAGTGCTGTCAAATCTCTTCCGAAATTATCTAGTACTGGCGTTTTAGATTTCTTATTTACTTTTCCGCCTGAGTTTGAAGAACCAAAAGGATTCTCTTTAGAAGATTCTTGCGATCCACTATTATCATCAGAGAAAGATTCTGAACGTGGCGTGTCTATATAATCGTCATCATTTGTTATCATATACTTAAATTGCTCTTTAACGTTATCGTAATCGACCTTTAACTTATTTAAAAGTTTTGTAGTAGGATCGTTTTCATTTCGTAGGATGCACAATAATAAATGTGCGGTATTGATAGAAGAACTTTGAAAAAGTTTAGCTTCTAAAAATGTAGTTTTGAGGGCTCTTTCGGCTTGTCTCGTTAAATGTAAATTTCGCTTTTCGTTTGGCGCGACTGCCACATTTGGGTTTGCGGGGCTTAAAATTTCAACTTTTCTACGCAAATGTGTCAAATCGACATCTAATGCGTTTAAAATATTGATAGCTTTGCCGTTTCCATCTCGGAGGAGTCCAAGCATTAAATGTTCTGTGCCAATGAAATCATGGCCAAGACGCAACGCTTCTTCCTTGCTATAGGCTATTACATCCTTTACTCTTGGGGAGAAATTATCATCCATATATATTATTTCCTTTCGCCATTAAAATTAATACTTCAAACTGAATAATACAAAAATTGTTCCGTGATAAAGGCGTATTTGTGTGAAATGACAAAAAAAACGTTGAATTCATAGTTTGTCATATTGAATTATCAAAAAAAACTTATCAAAAATTGTTAATAAAAAAACGTTAAAATGACTTGCAAAATCCTCGCTGAATACTAGTAAATGTTGTATATTGACCCGATTTGTAAAACTCGAAATATTAAAACTTAAAATACATGGCAGAAGGAGAAAAGTTAATCCCCATTAATATCGAAGATGAGATGAAGTCTGCTTACATCGATTATTCGATGTCAGTCATTGTGTCACGTGCACTTCCAGATGTAAGAGATGGTATGAAACCCGTACATCGTAGAGTATTATTTGGAATGCATGAACTCGGAGTAAGATCTAGTTCCGCACATAAGAAATCTGCAAGAATCGTAGGAGAAGTATTAGGAAAGTATCACCCACATGGAGATACATCTGTATACGACGCTATGGTACGTATGGCGCAAGAATGGAGTTTGCGTTATATGCTAGTTGACGGACAAGGTAACTTCGGTTCTATTGATGGAGATAGTCCTGCAGCAATGCGTTATACGGAGGCAAGAATGCGTAAGATATCGGATGATATGTTGGCAGATATTGATAAAGATACCGTAGATCATTCCCTAAATTTTGATGACACTTTAAAAGAACCAACTGTATTGCCCACAAGAGTTCCAGGATTATTAATCAATGGAGCTTCTGGTATTGCTGTTGGTATGG
>NZ_JBOEFY010000081.1:0-15619 GCF_050633145.1 Kordia sp.
TCGTTAGTAGAATGTTTTTTTCATTTTCAAATGCTGTTTTTACCTCAGCAGTTAATAGTTTCATAATTCCGTCATAATCACCATAAATTTGTGTGCTTAACGGATTTTCGAGTACTGTATATTCAGAAGTTCGCAGCTTTTTAATGAAGTTGATAATAGGCGTTTCAAAGTCATCTTGTAAAGGCGTTAAGGTGAGTTCTACTGATATGTTCATTTGGTTGGTTGTTGTTGTTTGTTGTTTGTTGTTTGTTGTTTGTTGTTTGTTGTTTGTTTATTCGAAAATACTTTTACATTTAAAATTCAACATTTATAATTTAAAATTTCAAACGCTCAATTCTAAAAAAAAGTCTTCATTTTCTTCAAAAGCTGTTCCGATGACGACCAAATTTGCGCCAGCTTCGTATATTTCGTTTAATTGTTTTTTGGATCGAATTCCTCCGCCGACAATCAATGGAATTTGTAATTTGCTTGAAACTTCTTGTATGATTTCGGATTTGACAGCTTTTTTAGCGCCACTTCCTGCTTCTAAATATATGAGTTGTTTTCCTGAGAACTGTCCCGCCAAAGCGGTATGCAAGATGACTTCAATAGTATCTTGTGAAATTGGTTCTGTTTCGCTTACGCGCTGAACTGCGGTTTTTACGCCACCATCAATTAAAATATAACCTGTTGGAATAATTTCTAAACTTGTATTGATTAGTTTTTCAACAGATTGTACTTGCTGTTCTATTAAATACTTCGGATTCCGTCCAGAAAGCAAGGATAAAAATAAAATTCCGTCTGCAGTTTCTGTAATTTGCTCATGACTTCCAGGAAAGATCAACACAGGCAAATACGTATGTTGTTTGATCGTTTTTACAATCGTTTCCATCTTTTTTTTCACATCTGTACTTCCGCCAACAAATACATGTGTAATGATTGATGCATGTACTTTTTTAAAAAATTCAGGAATATGATCAACTTCCATTTTATCAGGATCAATCAAGACAGCCAATAATTTTTGATTGCCTTTTTTTGCTTTTACTATTTCTTCGTATATCACTTGCTTCATCTTCTTAGCGATTTTCTTCTAAAGCATATACACAGGTAAATCCTTCAAACTCTAAAAAATCTAATGAATACCTAGCTGTTTCTTTTCCATAATATACATTTCCTATCGTTTGAGAAGCTTCCATAGAGAAATCGTCAATATCAATATGTTTTAAAAAGCTTAATCCTTTTTCGGCATATACTTTATAGATGGCTTCTTTTCCACCCCAAACTATTGTTACTTTACGTACCAAAGCTTCATGATTGGCAATGGTTTTGTATTCTTGTAATGGTGTAAATTTATGTGCGATGCGTAAAATTTTGTCACGCTGTTTTTCAATATCAATTCCCACAGGAATGGTATCACTTACTATAATTGCCGAAAAATTGAACGAATGTGTTATTGAAATGTGTTTTCCATCTTTTAAATGCGGCTTTCCGACAGAGTCATAATACAGGTCAAAATCTGTATATCCGCATACTGCCAATAAATGACGGACACTTAAGAAGCCACGTTGATGTATTTCAGAGCGCATTCCGTCAAGGCGTTGTTGACAATGATTTGTAAGTTGTATATCACTATTTAATTCTTCAAAAGACTCTTCTATCTTCCAAATCAGCACTTTAGTATGTTTATTTACTGTTATAGTTTTGTAAAGAGCCATTATATTAAAAAGTTATTTAGTACCTTTGCACTCGCAAACTTTTGAGATGCAACTAGTATAATAAAGTTATGCAGCGAATTTAAACATATTTTAGGTCACAAACCATAATTTATTCAAACATAAAAAAAGAAAAAGTATGAGCACAAAATCAGTTCCTTACGTAGCATATAAGGTTAAAGATATTTCTTTAGCAGCATGGGGAAGAAAAGAGATCGAATTAGCTGAAGCTGAAATGCCAGGTCTTATGAGTCTTCGTGAAGAATATAAAGACGAGCAGCCATTAAAAGGTGCTAGAATTGCAGGTTGTTTACACATGACAATTCAGACTGCTGTTTTAATTGAGACTTTAAAAGCTCTTGGAGCGGAAGTTACTTGGAGTTCTTGTAATATTTTCTCAACACAAGATCAAGCTGCTGCTGCTATTGCTGAAGCTGGAATTCCAGTATACGCATGGAAAGGAATGAACGAAGAAGAATTTGAGTGGTGTATTGAGCAAACATTATTCTTTGGAGAAGATCGCAAACCATTGAACATGATTTTAGATGATGGTGGAGATTTAACAAATATGGTTTTAGACCAATATCCTGAATTAGTAGAAGGAATTAACGGATTATCTGAAGAGACTACAACTGGAGTTCACAGATTATACGAAAGAGTAAAGAATGGTACATTACCAATGCCAGCAATTAACATTAACGATTCTGTTACTAAATCTAAATTTGATAACAAATACGGATGTAGAGAGAGTGCTGTAGATGCTATTCGTAGAGCTACTGACGTAATGTTAGCTGGAAAAAGAGTTGTTGTTTGTGGATACGGAGATGTTGGAAAAGGAACTGCTGCTTCTTTTAAAGGCGCTGGAAGTATTGTAACGGTTACTGAAATTGATCCTATTTGTGCTTTACAAGCTGCAATGGACGGTTTTGAAGTAAAGAAGTTAGAGAATGTTGTTGGAAATGCTGATGTTGTTATTACAACTACAGGAAACAAAGATATCGTTACTGGAAAGCATTTTGAAGCTATGAAAGACAAAACGATTGTTTGTAATATTGGACACTTTGATAACGAAATCGCTGTTGCTTGGTTAAATGACAACCACGGAAACACGAAAGTAGAGATTAAGCCACAAGTAGATAAGTATACTGTAAACGGAAAAGACATCATCTTATTAGCTGAAGGACGCTTAGTAAACTTAGGTTGTGCTACAGGTCACCCAAGTTTTGTAATGAGTAACTCATTTACAAACCAAACATTGGCGCAAATTGAGCTTTGGAACAATATTGACAAGTACGAAAATGACGTATACATGTTACCTAAACACTTAGATGAAAAAGTAGCACGTTTACACTTAGCTAAAATTGGAGTTGAATTAGAAGAGCTTTCTACTGAACAAGCTGATTATATCGGTGTAAAAGTTGAAGGACCATTCAAACCAGAATACTACAGATACTAAGAATTAGATCTTAATAATATATTGCAAAGCCTTTTATCAAATGATAAAAGGCTTTGTTTTTTTCATATAGTTGGGTAACAAAGTGCAATGACAATAACTTTCTAATGTATTAACATAAAAATTTATATTATGAAAAAACAAGAATTAAAAAGTTTGAAGCTTAGCAAAAAGCCAATTGCAACATTGAAGCACAAAAAAGCTTCTAATAAATTATTTGGAGGTGGAAATACTTTTCGCGTTCCTTGTACACTTTCGATATTTCATCACTGTACATAAACAAAAAAAATCATGCCCTTTATTAAAAAACAATAAAGGGCTTCTTTTTTCAGTTATATTAGACTCTATAAAATCATTTTGATCTAATGAAATTTCTAAAATATATTTTCTTTTTCTTTTGTGTTGCTGTTATGCATTCTCAAGAGCTCGATTCACTTATTCAGAATTCTTATACAGAATTAAAAGATCAATATAGAAATTTAGAATACACCAACCCTAAATTAGCAAAAAAGTACGCAGAAGCATTGATATTAAAGGCAACTAGAGAAGGGAATGTATTAGAAAAAAATACTGCTTTTTTATTAAAAGCTTCTTCCGAAAATTATTTTGGAAACATGGAAGCTTCTATGCACTATATTGACTCCTGTATTTTGTATGCTAAAACACAAAAAAAATCATCTTTACACATAAGCGCCTTAAGCCAAAAAGGAAGAACCTATTACAGGTTTGGAAAATACGCCGAAGCAACAAAAAATTATTTAAAGTTTGATTCTATAGCAACAGTAACAAAAAATATACGCTACCTAATTTATGCAAATCAAGGTATTGGCTCTGTTAAAAATATTACAGGCGATCATAAAGGTGCTGTAGAATTATTCCTGAAAAATAAAGATATTATAGCTCCTATTGTAGAAGAGAAAAAATACCACACGCTGTATTTAAATACGTTGATAGCACTTTGTTCTGCATATACGTACTTTGATCTCGAAAAAGCAACCAAGTATTTACAAGAGCTCAAAACATTAAGTATTGAACAAAATGATATTGATGCGTTGAGCTATTCTTATACATTGCAAGGAATTATAAACTACAAGCGCAAAGAATACGACAAAGCCTTGGCTATTTTGGCAAAATCAGACAGCATGGTTTCTATGTTAGATATTAAGCGAAATTTATATCCTATTTATCGCTTTCGCGGGAAAACATATTACGAGAAAAAAATGTTTCCTGAGGCAATCACTGCTTTTGAAGCGATTAAAACATTGCAGAAGGAAATTGAATTTGACGATTTTAAGTATAGAGAAGTACTTTCACTACTTGCCAATAGTTACGAACAAATTGATAGCACTAAAAAAGCCTTAGAAAATTATCGTTTAGCACACAATCTTTCGTATACAGATACCATTCAACAAGGTATTCGATATACCATTTTAAAAGAATACGATAAAAAAACATTAGAAGGTAAAATAACAACTTTAGAAATTAAATCTACTCAAAAAGAAAAGCAAAATACTTCATTATGGATTGTGTCAATTGGACTACTTACAGCATTAGTGATTCTATTTTGGATTTACAAAAAACAACAACGTGACAATAAGAGGAAGTTTGATGAATTAGTAGAAAAACTAGCTGCAGAACCTGTCAAAACAGAAATCGCAGAAGCGTCTAATAAATTTCAAATTTCCGATGAGAAGATTACCAAAATCTTGAATGGACTCCAAAAATTTGAAAAATCTGAATCATTTCTAAAGCAAAATACCAGCTTGGCTTCTGTCGCTAAAAAATTAAACACAAATACGACCTATTTATCACAAATAGTCAACGAACAAAAAGGCATTACATTCAAAAACTACATTACCGAATTACGCATCAATTATGTACTTCATAAGTTAAAGAATGACAAAGTTTTACGATCGTATAGCATTAAAGCTATTGCTAAAGAATTAGGCTTTAAAAGTGAAGGTGCTTTTTCAAGAGCCTTTAAAAAACAAACAGGAATATACCCATCATTTTTCATCAAAAATCTAACGTCTATTTCATAAAACGAATGTGACTTGCTTTCTTTCAAACCTAGTTGTGTCCTATCTTAGAGAAAGAAAATCATTAACATATTTAACATTATGAAAAAACAAAAATTAACTTCGATTTCTTTACAGTTAAAAAAAGTCAGTATTGCACGTGTAACCTCTTTAAAAGGAGGAGATGAAGGCGTAAATAAAAATACAGGTAATCTTGAAACTACCACATCTGATAACTGCCCGCAAAACACACAATTTCCTGTTTGCTTAACTACAGTATCTACAAGACCTGATAGTTTTAATACCTATAGCCCTTCACCAAATAACCAACAAAACAATCAATAGCAGATACGTTTTATTAGTAATTATGAAAACCAGGCATGTAATCTCTTTTACAGCAGCCAGAGTAACTACTGACAGGCAAGGCAAAACCATGTTAACTTGTATTTTTCAACATCAAAACGATTGATTTACAGTCCAATCACAGTTAAAAAAGTTTCTAACTGTGATTGGACTTAATTTTGGGTAAAATATTGCATTCATTTTATAAAATAAACGTCATTCTTTTTCCTATAAGCCTGCGTATTATCTATATTCAAGGAAAATAATTATACAAATTCCCAATCATGAAAAAACAAGAATTTCCTTCCGTTTCCTTGAAATTAAAAAAAGTTAACATTGCAAATCTTGCCCTTACCGGCGGAGCAAAGATTCCGGTAAGTAATGAAACACACTGTTGCACAAAACCGCTGTACTGTCCGCATACAGTAACTACAAGGCCTGACAGTATTGCTGGCTCCTAAAAAACTGTACCTCTATTTTATAAAATGAACTTTACAAAAATTGGTTCAGCAGCAAATACATTCTAAATTTCATGCAATAACCATAAACCATGTAATTATGAAAAAAGCAAAAATCAAATTAAGCTTAAACAAAAGAAGTATTTCTACTTTAGAGACAAGTTCTGTAAAAGGTGGTGTAACTGGAACTACTTGCGAGATTACAAATAAGTATTACAATACTTGTTATACACATTGTCCAGTTCAGGCAACTTGGTGGGATTGCTTCACTTTGGTTGCCGAATGCAACACTGTTCGTGTATGTGATCATTAAAAAAAACTTCAGATACTTAGCTTAACGAGCTGAAAAATTAACCATTATCAAAATGATTCTATTTTGGTAATGGTTTTCTTTTTTTGACTTCAAAACTTACATATCCAACCATTTTTTAAAATTGGTCGTGCGTTCACGTGAAACAATAATTTGTTCTTCTTGTGAAGGATTTAATTTTAATAACAATCTGCTGTTAAAGTAACTATGAATTTCTTGTACGGCATTTACCGAAACCATATATTTTCGATTGATGCGAAAGAAGTGAATTGGATCTAAAATTTCTTCCAACTGATCAATAGTGTATTCAATAGGACATTTTTGACCGTTGTTTGTGTAGAGAAAAATAACACCTTCATCAGCCATAAAATACGCGATATCTTCTACTTTATAGGTTTTAAATTGATTGCCAACTTTTACCATAAAACGACGTTTGTATTCTTTTTTGAATAATTGTCGCAACGTATCAATATCCGTGGTATTTTGCTGACGACTATCAATCGTGCTTGTATATTTATTAAGTGCTTTTTTAAGTTCGGCTTTATCAATAGGTTTCAACAAATAATCCAATCCGTTATACTTAAAACCGCGAATTGCATATTCATTATATGCTGTTGTAAATATAATTGGCGGATGTTTTTCTAGTCTATCAATCACATCAAAACCATAACCATCATTCAATTGAATGTCTAAAAATATTAAATCGGGCAACTCGTTTTCTTGAAACCATTTGTTTCCACTTTCCACAGAAGAAAGTTGCGCTAAAATTTCACAATCTGGCGCTAACTCTTCTATCAAATTTCGCAATCGTCTTGAAGCTATATCTTCGTCTTCTATAATTAACGCTTTCATCTGTTTTTTTATTTTATGAATTTAGTCAGATAGAATTCGCCAATAGCCATTTTGACAGGTGTCAACTGATGGTTATGGCTCATTTCATACGTTGGCTGTTTCTGTAAGTTCTTTTTGTTCGTTAATCAAATCACTAGAGAGTAATGGCATGGTTACTTTAAATTGCTGTCCCGTATCTTCTATTAAGACTTCAGTTTTGGTATAAAACGCATATCTTTTTTTAATATTTGCCAAGCCTAATTGTGTTGATGCTTGCGAATCGGAACGTTTTCGCATATTGTTTTGCACAATTAGTAGATCATCTTTTGTAAAAATATCGATCGTAATTGGTTGTTCTTTCGAATAATAATTATGTTTCAATGCATTTTCAACCAACATCTGAATTGACAAGGTTGGAATGACAAATTTGTGTGGTTTGGTATTTATATTTGTATGAATGGCAATTGCACCATCATGACGAACTTTCATCATAAAAATAAACGAATCTAAAAACTGTATTTCTTTTTCCAAACTCACCAAATCTGTTTCCCGATTGTCTAAGATGTATCGATAGCAAGTTGCTAAGCGCGATACAAAATCTGAAGCCAAATCGCGATCTTCATACATAAGTGATGTTAATGTATTTAAACTATTAAACAAGAAGTGCGGACTTATCTGGCTTTTTAATGAATTATATTTAGACGTCATCATTTCCTTCTTTAACAATTGTAATGACGTTTCTATTTCTTTCTTTTCTTGCGTAGTTCTGTAAAATTGATTGAATATTGTAAGTGACGTTGTTAGCAAAGCGGCACGCAAGAAATCTATTCGAAAACGCAACCACGATTTCTCAGGTCCTAAATCGCAAATACCATCTATTTCAAAAATTCCCACATAATAAATAGTAGCTGCTACTGGCAACACAATTGCCATCGTAGTTAATAAGGTTTTTATACTACTAGAAACCGTTACACTCGAAACAACTGCTGATTTTTTTTCGCGACGCATCAACCAATCATTTACTTCCCACGTAAGCATAAATAATGTAAAAGCTGAGATATAATAAAAAGTTGCCGTGAAATCTACAACAGGCTCCATTTCATCATGATCAATGGTAGATTTTACTAAAAAAAACACCACAGTAATAATGAGGAATCGGATAAGTAACTTCTTTAAATATGTTTTTTTAATCATGCATTCAGTGTACAAGTAATTTCAAAGATAAGGAGATATTTATGTCTAAAATAAGCTTCACAGTTTCAATTGTTAAATAATCACTTGAACTGTCAAATTCAAACATTCAATTGAATCTCAAGGATTTTAAGGGAAATTCACGTCTAAAAAGTTCTTTTTTACGATTCAAACAGAAATACTACAACTTAAATTTTCTTCATTTTATATATGATTTCATTCCTTCAAATTTGATGAAATAAACTAAGAAATCATGAACAAACTATTTATATTATTTGTCCTTTGTTGTACGTTCAGTTTTGCGCAAACAGGAATTATAAAAGGTCAAATTTTAGACAAACAATCAGAAACCCCACTACCAGGTGCAACCATCGAATTACTCAACACAGAAAATCCAGTTGGTGTTACTACAGATATGAACGGTTATTACACCTTTGAAAATGCACCTCTTGGACGACAAAATATCCGCGTAAGTTATATTGGTTATGAATCTATTACCATTCCAAATATTGTAGTTACCACAGGAAAAGATGCCATTGTAAATGTAAGTTTGGAAGAAGCATTCGATCAGTTAGATGCTGTCGTTTTAGATACTCCAACAAATAAAGATCGTACTATAAATAAACTCGCAACCGTTTCTGCACGACAGTTTAGTTTGGAAGAAGTAAATCGTTTTTCTGGTGGACGAAGTGACGTTGGACGATTGGCTGCAAATTTCGCAGGAGTTTCCGCGCCAGACGATAGTAGAAACGATATTGTAATTCGTGGAAACTCACCCACTGGTTTGTTATGGCGCTTGGAAGGCATTCCAATTCCGAGTCCAAACCACTACTCTACTTTAGGTACTACTGGCGGACCAGTTTCTGCTTTAAATACAAACATGTTGAAGAACTCCGATTTTTTAACATCTGCGTTTCCCGCCGAATACGGAAATGCGCTTGGTGGCGTATTTGATTTGGGTTTCCGAAAAGGAAATATTGACAATTACGAATTTACGGCACAAGTTGGTGCTTTTACAGGTGTTGAAGCTATGGCAGAAGGTCCATTGGGCAAAAAACAAGGTTCGTTTTTAGTGGCCGCACGTTATTCTCTTGTTGGATTATTAGGTTCTGGTGCTGGAGGAACTTCGGCTACACCAAATTACAGCGACATCTCTTTTAATGTCGATTTCGGAACTGGAAAATTCGGAAATTTAAGCTTGTTTGGAATTCTTGGAAATTCTGATATTGAATTTTTGGGTGATGATATTGATGAAGATGATTTGTTTTCTGCGGAAGATGAAAATTCTTTTGTAAAATCTGGTTTTGGTGTGGTTGGATTGAATCACAGATTAAACATTGGAAGTAAGAGTTATTTGAAAACTATTGTTTCATTGTCTACCTCAACAAATACGTTTGAATCGGATCGTTTTATTGATAAAAACACACCACAAGAACGCACTATTCGTTATACTGAAACAGATGATACACAAAGTCGATTTACATTTTCAACACTTTTCAACACAAAGCTAAGTAGTAAAATTACCCTAAGAACAGGTGTTTTATATGAAAACTTTACAATAGAATCTCTTTTGCGCGATCGTGAAAAACAAGCTGATACAAATAACGATGGCGATCCCGATTTGTTTACATTTCGTAATACAGACGAAAGTTTTGGGTTATTACAACCTTATATACAAGGACAATTTAGGTTGACAAAAAGATTAACCTTAAATGCAGGTTTGCATGCACAATACACCAATTTAAATGAGCAATTTGTATTAGAACCTAGAACAGCTTTGAGTTACAAAATTGCGCCGAAACACCGTTTAAATTTTGGTTTCGGAATTCATCATCAGCAAGCACCATTGCCTTTATTATTTTTAAATGAAGAAATTAATGGTCAGTTGGTGCAATCAAATAAAAATTTAGATTTCACAAGAAGCACGCATTATGTTGTTGGATATGATGTAAAAATAGCCAACGGCTGGCGCGGAAAATTAGAAGCGTATTACCAAGATATTGATAATGCTGCTGTAGAAGCATTTCCTTCAAGTTATTCTTCTTTGACGGAAGGAACCGATTTTGCGTTTGACAACGATCGTGTTTCACTGACAAATAATGGTACAGGATACAATCAAGGATTGGAATTAACACTTGAAAAATTCTTTAGCGATGGTTATTATGGTTTGTTAACCACTTCAATTTTTGAAAGTAAGTACAAAGGCAGCGATGACATTGAGCGCAACACACCTTTTAACAATGGATATGTTTTTAATGTATTGGCTGGACGCGAATTTGCGATTGGAAAAGAAAAACAAAATGTACTATTCTTTGATACACGTGTCACTTTTGCTGGCGGACGTTATTTTACACCTGTAGATCTGCAAGCCTCACAACAAGCTGGTTTTGAAATACTGCAAGAAGATGTTGCTTTTAGTCAACAGTATACTGATTATTTCAGATGGGATTTTAAGTTTGGAATTAAAATTAATAGTAAGAAAAAGAAATTATCACATCAATTTTTTGTGGATTTACAAAACGTGACCAATCAGGAGAATGTATTTGTACGTCGTTACAATCGCTTGACAAACAATGTAGATCAAGTAAATCAGATTGGTTTCTTCCCAGATATCGGTTATAGATTACAATTTTAATTAGTTCATTTATTTAATTCAACTCTAGGAAACGCTTTGTTTCTCATAAGGCAAAGCGTTTTCCTAACCATTAAAAAAATAGCATTATGAAAAGACACATTCTTTTAATTGTACTAGCCATTATTATTTTTTTATTCATTTTTATAAAAATCCGAATGAACCAATCCAACCCCGAAGTATTACTTCCTCTGTTATCAGAAATAGAAAATAACATTAAATCTAGAGACGCTACAAACGAAGAGGTTTCCAAAGCTGATGTCGCTTGGCATTTGGATCATATGCTGAAAACCACCAATAGACTTACAGAAGCGCTAGAAAGCTCTAATCCAACAACTTATAAGACTTCTTTTAATGTACCACGAATTATGTCATTAACTGCTGGAGTCATTCCTCGTGGAAGAGCAGAATCGCCACAAAATGTACGTCCGCCAGCTATTATTTTAACAGATGATATTTTAAGGCAATTGTTAGAAGCACGAAAAAACATAGAAGAACTTCAAAACTTAGAAGACAATGCAAACTTTAATCATCCTGTATTTGGGATGTTGAACAAAGCGCAAACCATTCGGTTCTTGGAAGTACATACCAATCATCACTTAAAAATTGTAGCAGATATTTTGGAGTAATAAGAATTTGTTAAAAGGAGAAATTACTTTCTTTTTTTCTTATCTTAGAAGACATAAAACTATAATACCTATTCCCAGTACAATGTTTTATTTTTTCTAATCTATTTACTTCATGAGTTTTCGTTACTACCTCTGTTTACTGTCGTTTTTATGTTTTTTTGGAACTTTGTTTTCTCAGGAGAAGGATTCGTTACAGCAATTATCTTTTAAGGAATTAAAGTCTTCGTATTCAAAATTTCAATTTTCAAACCCAAAAACTGCAAAGAAGTATGCAGAAGCGCTTATCAAAAAAGCTATTAGAGAAAAAGATGATCGTGAAAAATACAGTGCATTCATAAAACAAGCTTATATAGAGTCTTATTTAGGAAACTTATCAGAAGCAATTTCTTTATTAGAAAAAAGCATAAACTACTTTACAACAGAAAAGGATGAAAAAATGCTCTTAGTAGCTATAAGTAGAAAAGGGACTATCTATTATGATTTTGGAAAGTATGATAAAGCTATTAAATATTATTTAAAAGTTGACTCATTAGCCAGAATCACAAAAAATATAAATTATCAAATTTTTTCAAATCAAGGTATTGGCGGTGTAAAAACTGTTTTAGGAAAACACAAAGAAGCCGCAAAACTATTTTTAAAAAATAAAGTGATTTTAGAACCCTTAAAAAATGATTCTGCATATACTTCAAGTTATGTAAGTTCAATTATTGGGCTTTGTTCTGCGTATACTTATTTTGATTTAAATCTAGCCGAGAAATATCTTCCAATAATTAAAGAAAGTTCTATTAATTCTAATGACAAGGATGGTTTAGGATTTTATCATGCTTTAAAAGGTATTATTTTTTATTTAAAAAAAGAATATCATTCTGCTTTAAAGAGTCTTAATACTGCGGATAGTTTAATGACTATCTTAGGAAGAAAGCGAAATTTATTTCCTGTATATCGATTTCAAGGAAAAGCATATTATGACATTGGAAATTTTGAAAAAAGTATTACTGTATTAGAAAAAATAAAAGTGTTGAAAAAAGCTATAGACCTTGATCATTTTGAATACCAAGAGATCATTAGTCTTTTGGCAAAAAGCTACGATACACTTGGGCAATTAGATAAAGCCTTAGAGAATTCTATTCTGGGACTTAAACTCAGTGATGCCAATGATAGCATTGAAAAAGCGCTCAATTTTAAAGTAACTCATGAATATGATAACAAAACTTGGCAAGAGAAAATTGATCTCCTAACCAAAAAAGGAAAAGAAAAAGAACAACAAAACACTTCTTTAATTTACCTAAGTATAGGTTTAGTAATTATACTTCTCTTATTTTTCATTCTTTATCAAAGAAATCAAACAAATAATAAAAAAAAGTTTGAAATACTTTTGCAAAAACTTCAAAAAGCAGAAGCTGAAAAAATTAAAAAATCGAATACAAAAACAACAAAAGAAAAAATTATTCCTGATGATAAAATTTCAAAAATTCTAGATGCGTTACAAAAGTTTGAAATCAGTCATTCATTTTTAAACAAAAATACAAGCTTAACATCGGTGGCTAAAAAGTTAAGTACAAATACTTCTTATTTATCAAAGATTATAAACAAACATAAAGGACTTACGTTTATCAATTACATTACCAAATTGCGAATTGATTACGCTTTAGAACAATTAAAAAACGACAAGGTATTACGCTCCTATAGCATCAAAGGAATTGCCGAAGAACTAGGTTTTAAAAGTGAAGGTGCTTTTTCTAGAGCATTTAAAAAACAAACAGGCATTTACCCTTCATTTTTCATAAAAAACTTAACCGCTGATTCATAAACCAAAGGTATCTATTTTAGTCTTCAAACCTATTGTTTACTATATTTCAACCATTAAACATTAAAATCGAATATTATGAAAAACAGAAAAGGAATGCCTATCAGATTAAAGAAAACAAATATTGCTAATTTAAATCACATCAAAGGAAGAGGTGATGGAGAAGGAAATAATATAGGAGATAATACTAATGAAGTTGATTGTCCTACAACAATAACTCCTAGAACCGGAAGTCTTCTTGAGCATACAGACAAATGTGAATAGGCTTTAAAAACTACCTCTAGTTCATAAACCAACGCTATAGAAATTAGTTTTACCATAAAATCCATTTTAATTTCAATTCATAATTAACTTTAAAAAACGATATTATGAAACAGTTAAAATGGATTTTTCCTGTAGTTATTAGTTTCCTATTAATAACTGCTTGTTCACATGAAGACAGTACCAATCTTGATGAATCTTCGACAATCACCGAAGAAATTTTAAAAAGCTATCCTAAAGAAATTACAATTGACAATTGGGAACAGTTTGTAGAAGCACCTAAAGAAGTAATTGAACATTTTGTGTTACAAGAAAAAAAACAAATCAGGCATCGTAACGAAATTCTTGAAAAGAATGGTTTTGGTTCTAGTTTTATTCCTGGAACTGTATTCGGACAAATACAAGTTCAAACCAAAGGCGTTGACCCAAATACCGCTTGGCTTGGTAATACTTTCATTACTATTACTAGACCAGGAGAAAATTCTCCTGCTGCAACAGGAACATCTGTAAATTTTGATATTTTAAATAGCAACAATTATGTTATTGGTGATGAAGATGGAACAATTTGTTTTTATTATGATAATGTAACCGATGGAGAATACACAAATGAACAATGGAGAAATGGAATAAGCACACTTGATATTGTATTTATTTCAAGACACCTTATTGGACTTGAATGCTTTACTGAAATATGGCAGTATTTAGCTGCTGATGTAAATGGTGATGGAACCATATCAACTTTAGACATCATTGAACTCCAAAAATTAATCTTGTATATAACTAACGAGCTTCCGTTAGTCACAAACAACACATACAATCAACCTGTGGTTTACTTTGCACAAAGCGATTATGACGGAATGCAAGCAATTCGTGATTTTGATGGTTGTAACGGCTTCGATGAATCTACTTTATTTGGCTTTTATAATGGTATTACTTGTCAAAATACTTCAAACGGTGAAATAGATCGTTATGCCATAAAAAGAGGTGATGTAAGCGGAAACTGGAGTTTTTAAAAAATAATAGTTAGTTGGATAGTTTAATAAAAGTAAAACTTCCATATAAAGCGCTTCAATGAATGTATTGAGGCGTTTTTTAATATCCTGTAACCAACAAACCTCTTGCACCACGCATTCCGCATTTTTGATACTTATGATAGGCTTTGGCAGCACGTTCGCGAATTTCTGCATCCGATTCGTTTAAAATCCAGCCATCAATTGCCCATTTAAGTGTGTATGCTTCGGGCGACATCAATCCTGTAGACCAAACTAATGGATTGGCGCCAGTTTGTCGTAAATACGGCTTAAAATAACTTTTACTAATGCAAGCTAAAATAATAGCGTCACGTTTCTTCGTGTTTTTTGGGCTGAATTTGGTATCTAAACTAAACTCCATTAAGCCATCATGTCCAATATATGCAACCAAATCCGAATTTCCTCCAAAACTTAGTTTCTTAGTATTTAGTGTAATTTCTGTGGGATTTGATCCACTACTTGCTTGTAAAAAGTCAATTGTAGTCTGTTTGATATATTTTCCATCATACGCATCCGCTAGTAAATACGTGTTTGAAGTTTTATGTTTGAAAACGATGCGTTCTAGTATTTTAGGATTATTTGATGGAAGTGTCTTCACAAATTCCCAATCTTTACTGCGTTTAAAATGTGTTTTCATTCCGTACAATGCGCCCCAATACAAGTTTGTTCGTGGACTTTGCCCATTTCCTAAGGATTTTGGCACAGGTACAATTCCCTGATTCACATTATCGCACAAAGCCACAAAAACATGAATCTTCTTCTGTCCAAAAACAGCAAAACTGATACAAAGAAAAACGATGGTAATGATTTGTTTCATACTATTTGGTTTATTGTGAATATACAAAACTAAAACGCGGCGGATCTACAATTCGTATTTAGCAGTTGATTTTACGGAAAACCGTAAGTTTTATCCTTAGTTAGCTAGAAGTAATTTATTTGTTTATATTTGAATACAGGATAACTAA
>NZ_JBOEFY010000082.1:0-17127 GCF_050633145.1 Kordia sp.
GAGATTAAAAACCTTAGCTTTTTTGTTTATAAAAGCAATGAAATGGGGTGAGTTCGAGACCTTCGAGGTATGAATATATCAATTTTGCTAGTTTTCTTCTAAACCATTACAGTTTCTATCATGGATATATTGAATTAGCAACCTTTCTTGGATTAAGAATTCTATTAAATATAAATAACCAATACGGATATATTCATCTTCTGTATAATCCTTTGCTATTTTTACAAGATCATAATAATGATCATTCTTTGGAAATTTGATATCACACTTTTCTGAATTTCTTAAGGTTTTATTAATTAGAAAATACCAAGTAGTAGACACATTAATATTTACTTGATCAAAATTTTTTATAAAGGTCTCATGTGTGTCATTTGCCTCCTTGTTATTAAGTATTTCGATTTTGTTTGTAATTAGACTTGTCCATTTCTTCTTAAAAGAATCAAATATATTTTTCACTTCAAGGTCTGAATAGGAACTTATACTGTCTATACCATACGATATGGTGTTTGGAGCTACAACATATTCTACGTTTTTTGGAAGTGTAATTAAAGTTCCTCCTTTTTGTTTAGCCCATTTAAATAAGGCTAACGTTTTAGCAAACTGATTCATACGATTTATTTCATAACTAACATTTTTAAAAATAGGAGTAGCTTGGTAAAAAGATAAACTTTCTTTTCCTATTGTATCATTTTTTTCAAACTCATGCATTGTTATGTAGCTATCTTGGATACGTTGTGATTTTTTTAAATCATTTCTATATAATTGTAATTCATTTTCAGTGCGGGTTGCTGTTAAAGGAACATCTATAATTTTATAAGTCTCTTTTTCCTTAGTGAAGAATTTTTTTACTATTACGTATTCTTCATACGTTCCATTTTCTAGAACTTCATGTACAAGCTTCGATTGAACTAATGGAAATATATCTGACAAAACCGCTGCCCAGCCTAATTTAAAATTAGCTAATGCAGGATGGATCACAACTTCCGATCTATTTAAACCATTTGGGAGCAGAACTCTGCTATGAATACCAGCTAAGCCAATACCATTATCATCTATATTTGTATTATTAAATATAAGTTGATGTGCTGCGATAATATCTTCGGCAAAAACGGAAGGCTCTGTAAGTACTGTTCCGTCTTCAAATATAAACTCTAATGTCCCCATAGGTTCATTAGTAATTTTAGTATCTGTAGGAATATAATTTATGTAAGATAACTTAGGTAATTGAGTACTATCTTTTACGGTATTTCCAAAAATGACACCTCCAAAACCTCTTCGGAAGCGAATCATATTTTGAAACTTTAATCCTATACCGGTGATTTTATAGTTTTGCACGATGTAACGATTATACTTGGCTTTAGTTAAACCATTATTAGGAGGGTTTTGAATTTTTTTCGGTGTATATGTTTTTTCTGAGGAAAAAGTGAGTCCGTCGTTATACTTTTTGAATTCGACTTCATAACGTGCACCTTCATATTTAGTTTGTAAGTCTCTAATTATATTTTTGAGTCGCTCTTGATGTATAGGAGGTATTTTTGATTTACTTAAACCGCGCTCTAATGCAGTATATGGGTTATCGCTTTTTGCTAAAATGTCAAAGACATCGATATCATGGAGACCAAATTTAAAGAGAAGAACACCTCTACTGCCACCCAAAGCTCCTCTTTCTGTATATTTACTTAGCGTGAGTAATTGCCTTTTAATACCATTATCTAATTTGATATTACCATACTTAGTAGGATGTTTAAAAGTAATTTTTCCAGTATAGCTTTTTAAGTTTTTAAGTATAGGTTCATATCGAATACCTTCATATTTCCTACTTAATTTATATTTTAATTTCTGGATTAATTTCTTTCCTCCAATTCCAGGTTCTACAACTTCAGCAGCCTCATATGCCATGCTTAGTTTTCTAATTGCAGGATAGCTTTTCCATTCATTTTTTAAATATGTTGGAGGATTATAGCCTATTTCATTTAAAAAAACATCAGTACGATCAGCAATTGATGAAGTATACTTAGTAACAACGGAAAGTATTGCTTTATCAGCATCAGATTGGGATAGCCCACTTTGAGGAGCTAGTAATACTAGTGCAAAAAGTATAGAACACAGATAGGAATGAAGATGTTTTTTTAATATTGAGTTTAAAAATGTTTTGGTAGTTGTTTTCATGACATTTAATTTATTTATGGTTTTTTAAGTATTCTAAAAGTTGATTTTTTGATTCTAGAGTTTCTGTATCATATTTGTCATCAGTAAGTACATTCAATAAAGCTGCTAACATTCGGGGGCCGTTTAAACTTGCTTGATGAAATGCATGCGCCCAATAATTGGCAGCATTTGATTCTCTTGGCGACGGAAGTTCTATATGATTTATAAGTGTTGTTTGTGAGTTTTGAGGGTCAGCTTGTTTTCGCAAACGATTGGCTTGATTTATATAAGATCTTGATTGTTGCTGATTGATTGATTTGGCATAGGTTTCAATAATTTTATCATTTATCATATATCCTTCTACCATAGGACCTTTAGGAAATTGGTGTAAATAATGAGGCTCCGAAGTTGGAGTTACAATATTTTTTATACTATGTTTTTGAAGAAGTGCTTCAAATCTATGTTTCATAGATTTTTCTTTTAGTATTGGCGGTATTTCTGGAATATCAAATGTTGAGAAGCTAGATTTACATAAAAAATAATCTGGAGACAAAGAGCTTACGTGATTAATCATAGGTCGTTGTGTTCTGTGATATACAGCAGCCCTTTTGGGAACATTTATTAATAGATGGCATAAAAATTCAATCATTCTTACATATTCACTTCCCAAACTTGCATGACCTTCCAAAGCTTCTATAGCAATTTGGGTGAATAAACTATATTTTGCATTAGGAAGAATAAGTGACTTTTCATTATCATCACAGGAGGTTAAAAATACCTTTCCTTCTCCTGAATTTAATTTTTCTATTAACGAAATATTAGACGAAAATAAACTGACTTCATCTTCATCATCACCTTTAGTTTTTATAGAAATTGGTGGTTCAATAACCCCAGCAGCGTGGCAACAATCAAGCATTACTAAAAGGCGTTCAGCTTCAATTTGATTTATTAATTGTGAGAATTCATCTCCATTAATCATAGTGTTAGGTTTGTCATACATATTATATCCATGAGTAAGTATATAATACGTTTCTCCAAATAAGCCACCATGTCCAGAAAAATAAACAACAACAGTAGCATCATTGTCAGTTTTAACTTTAGAAGCCAATGCTTTTAAAGCATTTAAAACATTCATTCTAGTTGCTTTACTTTCGGTTAATAAAGTAACATTTTCTTTGAGGTAAGCAGCTTTTTGAGGATCGGTTAAAATTTCAGCAATGGCTTTGGCATCATTTACAGTTTCAGGGATGTCGTTTCCACCAACACCTATAATTAAGGCATATGTATTTTTAAGATTCATAATATTAATTTTATACAGTTAGTTTTATCATTTGATAAATAGTGAATTTTGAATATGATAAAACTAGAATTGACTAGGAGAATTCTCAATACCTATTTGTGGGTATTTAAATGCTTAATTATCAAGGTTTTTAATGGTAAATTCTTATTTTAGCTACAATAATTGAAGTAGGAATATCCAAATATCCTCACGACTGGGTATTTTTTGGAATCATAATTTTTTTCAGTTTTGGGATATGATAAAAAACTATAAATTATGAGTATAAAATTAAATCCCTCGAAACTGACATTAACCATCAGTCTAAAAGAAGAAGATGAAGAAAGAATGCAATTAGTATATGCATCTCAGTTGTATCAAACATTTTTTGCAGTATTTGCATCATTTGATATAGATAGAACGGATCCTAACTTGCTTAAATTGAAAGGTGTGTATCTTGAACTTATTAATTATAAAGGAATAATAAATCTTGGTATAGTCGGAATTTTAGATCCAATATTTATTGATAATGGAATAGAAATCAAACTAAAAATTAAGGCATTACACGAATCAGGTGTCTTAAAATACTATAAGTTTACGTCACCTAAAATAATTAAGAATAATACTGATTCACAAATAAATTTTGCTAGAGTCTTGGAACCAATTGCAAATAATCATATAACAGGAACGAATGAGAATCATATTTTTGATTCTGAATTCTTTGAGCGAGATGGATTGTTTAATCGTAAAAAAATCAGACGCCTTGAAGAAGAAGATGATGATGATTTTGAAGCAATTAATCAAAATAATTTGCAACTCAGATATAGTAACCCTAGCGTTTTAAGAGCTCCTGCTTTACAAAATCGAGTGAAAGAAAATTACATTCATGGAGTGGAGGTAAAGATAGAATCACCACCTATAGATAAAGCTCCTGGAGGTCGTTGTCCTAAATCTATAAATATTGTTACGTATTAATTATTATAAAATCATATTTGGAACTATACTTTTAAAGTTTGTAGTTGGATATTCAACTACAAACTTTAACCGTTTTGAGAATTTTTTTCATGATATAAAAAGCATGAAATATATTGAAGCAAAAGAACACTTAACCAAAGAAGGAAATGATACTACATATCGTATTTTAAATCTATTGACAGATATTTTATATGACGCTGGACAAGATAAAGATGAATCGTATTATCCTGATGTCATAGAGACACAAACAGATTTTGATAGAAGTGTTTTCTTATTATTAAAAGGATATCAGCATCTATATTATCACTCTACTGAAATTGATGCTTATAATTATTTTAATCAAGGATATGTATTGGCTAAAAAAAATGGCTATATAGCATTACAAAAACAATTTTTATTAGGATTACTTGAACTATATCATGCTGAAATTTTGCAGAGCAATGAACAATATTCAATGTACTTGGATGATTTTAAGGAGCTAATATCAGATGATGTTGATCGTTTTTTGCATCTATTATACACATCAATCCTGAGGACAAAAACAATTAATGATATTGATAAATTATCTTCATCTGACTTAAGAGAAATTTCTGAATTTGTATCAAGAACCAAAACACTGAATAAGAATTTATTGATTCGTTATGATTATGAAAAGGCAATTTATCATGGTTTTGATGAAAATTATGAAGCTGCAAAGGCATATTACGCTAAAGTATTGACCAATGTTGAATATCCATTTATGAAGTATATGATTTTTGGATCGCATTTACAATTAGCAAAAATAAATACAAAATTAGGAAATTATGAGTACGCTTTCAAAGCCGTTAAAGCAGCAGATGCCTATATAGATAAAAGAGATTCGTTGCGAAGTTTATTTTATATCTGTTATTACAAAGCAAATTTATATGCAAAAACAAAAAAATATGATTCAGCTTATATATTACAAAATAAGAGAATAGAGCTAGGAAACCAATTGCAACATCGAAAAAATAGCTTAGATATTTCCCGGATGAATATTCTGTATGAAACAGAAAAACAAAAACGACTTTTATTAGAGGAAGAGAAAACTTCTAAGAAAAGAGGAATACTATTGTTAGGCGCTATAGTTTTAATCTTATTTATAAGCATCATAACTATACTAATTCTAAAGAATCAAACCAAAAAGCAGAAGTTATTAGAATTAGATCGCAAAATGCAAAAACAGAAAATTGAACATTTATTAAAACAACAAGAATTATTGAGTATCGATGCAATGATAGCTGGGCAAGAAAAAGAGAGGAGAAGAGTGGCTATAGAATTACACGATGATCTTGGCAGTTTAATGACAACTATAAAGTTTTACTGTGAAAGTATGCTCACCAATAAGAAAGTTTCCATGAATAAAGTAAATGAATTATTGGATGAAGCATATACTAAAATTAGAAAACTAGCACACACCAAAAACTCAGGAGTGTTAGCTTCTCAGGGATTAGTGCCTGCAATCAAAAAAATGGCACTAGCAATGTCTCAATCAGATACAATTAAGTTTGATGTGCATATTTTTGGAATGGAAAATCGTATGGAAAATTCTACAGAACTGAATGTTTTTAGGATAATTCAAGAATTAAGCGCAAATATTATGAAGCATGCAAGCGCTTCTTATGTAAATATACAGCTGACACAATATGAGGATATCTTAAATATTATGGTTGAAGATAATGGAATTGGTTTTGAAGCAGCAAAAATGAATGAATATGAAGGTATTGGGTTAAAAAGTATTGAAAAAAAAGTAGAATATATGGGAGGTACTTTCACAATAGATAGTATGCTGACAAAAGGGACTTCCATTATAATTGATATACCATTATGATAACTATAGCTATCGCAGAAGATCATCAGGCTCTAATTGATGGAATTCATTCTTTTTTAGAGTATGAAGATGATATTAAACTTGTAGGAGAAGCTAATGATGGAGAGGAATTATTAGCTATTGTTAAAAAAAAGCAACCAACCTTAGTCTTATGTGATATTCGTATGCCTAAAATGGATGGAATAACAGCAACAAAAGCTATTTGTAAATCTTTTCCAAACACTAAAGTTATTGCTTTTACTATGTTTGAACAACAAGATGCTGTAAAACAAATGATAGATGCTGGTGCTTCAGGATATGTATTAAAAAATTCATCTTTAAAAACGGTATTAGAAGCAATTCGTTTTGTAGCTGAAGGTAAGAAATATTTTGATAAAAAACTTCATTATCTTCTAGATGAAAAGAGTTCAAAAAACTCATCTAAAAGTTTACTTTCTAAAAGAGAAAAACAAATTTTGATTTTAATATCTAAGGGGAAAACCTCCTATGAAATAGCAATAGAACTTTTTATAGGAAAAACCACAGTAGATACACATCGAAAAAATATGATAAAAAAATTAGGACTTAAAGGTAGTGGAGAACTCTTAAGATATGCGCTAGAACAAAAGTATAACTTTGAATAATTCTAAATTTAAACTTCAGATATTAATTCCTAATGCAATATTTCATATTGATGTAACGCGCTTCTCCACAATTTTAAGGAGAACAAATCACCTAATATTTACGATTGATTACCTTTCATAATATAAAGACATTTGTAACTCAATATAAAAACATAGAAATTATGAAAGTAACAACGACAAATGATTTTGATTACGAAAACGAAGCATTAAAAATGATGTTTCAATCTGATGACCCGAATGAAATACCAAGACCAGAAGAAGACGATGGCACAGTTGAAGCTGATAATGATGATGAAGATGATGAAGATGATGACGGAGAAATCATTAAGCCTTACAATTAATATGTAAGAAAACTACATTTATTAAAGGCTTAGCTTATCTTTAGTGAGAAAGTGAAAGCCTTTTTTCTTTTTAAACACATTCAATCTATGCGTCAAAAAATAACTTACATCATTTTTCTTTTACAACTTTTTAATATGTATGTTGTGTACGGACAATATTCGGTTTCTGTAGATAGTATGCAAAACATACTGCCTATGCAAAAGGGAATAGAGCGTATAGAAACATTGAATGAATTGGCTTGGAAACTTCGTGAACGCAAAGATTCAATAGGAATTAAGTATGCATTAGAAGCGTTACAGTTGAGTAAACAGAAAATCTATTACAAAGGAATTTCTGATGGATATAGTCGTTTGGGAGCTATCGCTTTAGAACAAAAAAATAATGTAGACGCTGAAGATTATTACCTTAAAGTATTAGCTATAGATGAAGAGGAAAATTTTCGGTATGGTATTGCTCGTGCAAGTAATCAATTGGGTTTAATTTATACAGAAAAAGGAAATATAACAAAGGCTTTGGAATATTTTCTAAGTAGTTTGGAAATTTTTAGAGAAATTGAGAAGTATAAACAAGCTTCTAAAGTTGCTGAGCATTTGGGAAAATTATATTCAGAAACAGAAAATTATGAAAGCGCGTTTATATATTTTGAAAATCAATTGGAATATAGCAAGCAAGCAAACTATGCTAAGGGAATTGTAAAATCATACAAGAATTTAGGAAATGTTTACAAAGCATTAGAAAACTATAAAGAAGCGCTCAATTCATATCAAGAAGCAGAAAAGTTATATCTTCAAAAGAAAAAAAGTAAAGGAAATCTTGCAAGTATCATGGTAGATATTGCAACTATGTATGATTATTTAGATCAGGATGAAGCCTCAAAAAGAAAGTTTAATACTGCACTACAATTTATTCAAAAAAATAAAAAAGGAGATTTAGGTACTTTACATTTCAATTTCGGAGCATTTTACAGGAAGCTTGGACAAAAAGACTCTACTGCGTATCATTATAAAAAAGCAGAGGAGTTTTTTAAGAAAAAGAAGGATGATCAAAAATTACTGGTATATTTTAATAATGTTGGAAACAAGTATTATGATGATCAAGACTACGAAGAAGCTTTGTCATATTACAATCAAAGTTTAGCGTTACAAAAGGTAGCTAAAGATTCTTCAACACTAGTAAAAACTTACTCATCTATTTCAAGAGTATTTCGAGAATTGGGAAATTCTGATAGCGCCTTAATCTACAGCGATTCCGCCACTCTAATTAGAAAAGCTGAATTCGAAAAAATAAAAAATACTAATCAATATCAAATCACATCAGCTAATACCAAAAAAGCGCTAGTAAATGCACAGTTCCAAAAAGAGAAAGCAGAAAATATAAAAATAATTGCTGTAAATAAAGCAGAGCAGAGAAAGATGCAAATAATAATCTTATTTATTAGTTTAATATCAATCTCTATATTATTTTTTTTCATCACCAAAGCACGAAAACAAAAACAACAACGAATACTTGCGGAAGCTAATTTGCAACAGCAAAGACTAATTGCTACACATGAAAAAGAGCAACAGGTACAACAATTACAAGAGTTGATAAAAACACAGGAAATGAACGCCATCAATGCCATGATTAGCGGTCAGGAAGAAGAACGAAAACGAATTGCACAAGATTTACATGACAATTTGGGAAGTAAGTTGTCTCTTGTAAAAATACACTATCAATCTGTAGAAGACAATTTGGAAAGCATAGACGAAGATGCAAAAACACAATACGAAAAAGCAAATCAACTTTTAGATGAAGCGTGCAAATCTGTCCGAGAAATTTCGCATAATATGATCTCGGGAACATTGTCAAAATTTGGATTAATTCCAGCATTAAAAGAATTAAAACAAACGCTAGAGAATGTATATTCTAAACAAAATCAGCATGGAATACATATAGAACTTTCCTATCATAAACTGGACAATCGTCTTGAAAACACAATGGAAATACAAATTTACCGCATCATACAAGAACTCTTAAATAATATTATAAAACATGCGAAAGCCACTCAAGTAGACATTCAAATTTTAAAACTAGAAAATGGTGTCAATATCATTGTAGAAGATGATGGAATTGGCTTTGATGTGGAAAAACAACATAAGGGAATCGGGCTAAAAACCATACAATCGAGAGTCGTAAATATGAAAGGAAGTTGTCTCATAGATTCTGGAAAAGGAAACGGTACCACAGTTACGATTGATATACCTACTTAACTAATTAATACACATGAAAAACAAAACACCTATACGAATTATTATTGCAGACGATCATAAAATGTTTATAGAAGGATTACAATCCTTATTAAAGAAACAAACACATATAAAAGTCATTGGAGAAGCTTCTAATGGAGAAGAAGCGTTGCAGTTACTTAGCGAACATACAAATGCAGTAGATATTGCTGTATTAGATATTGATATGCCCAAAAAGAATGGTTTTGAAGTGCTAAAAGAAATGCAAAATCTTAAAATGATAACCAAAACACTAATTCTTACCATGCATGATGAAGGCACTATCATTAAAGAATTGATGGATGCTGGCGCTAACGGATATATCTTAAAAAATAGAGGCAAAGAAGAATTTGTAGAAGCCTTGGAAACCATCATGTCTGGAAACGAATACCTAAAAGGGGATGTACTTGGAAATTACATCGCGGCAAACAAGATGCCTGAACCCAAAACAGTACATTTAACCAAACGGGAATTGCAAGTTTTGAAACTATTATCTGAAGATCATACTTCTGGAGAAATAGCAATTAAGTTAAATATTGCTGTTAGTACTGTAGATACGTACCGTAGAAATTTGATAGAAAAAACGGGTGTTAGAAGTTCATTGGGCTTAATAAAATATGCTTTTGACAACAAGATCCTATAAATACATGTAGTTAAAATAATCGCAAACTAAATTATAAAAACTCCTCAATATTGAGGAGTTTTTTTTATCCACAATATTGGGCTGTTTTAGTGTCTCTCTTTCCTGCAACTTTGTCCTCATAACTAATCAAACTAGCTAAAAATGAGAAGAGCATTACTCATCGGAATTAATGATTATCCTAAAAATCCTTTAAAAGGTTGTGAAAATGATGCATTGCGAATGCAATCAGTTTTAGAAACTCACGAAAATGGAGATCCTAACTTTGATTGTAAAATATTGCTATCGAGTAAAAAAGAAGTGACACGTTCTGAAGTAAGGAAAAATATAAAGAAATTATTCAATCACGAAAAAGGAACGACACTCTTATACTTTTCAGGTCATGGAGCCACTACAGTAGCAGGAACATACCTAGTAACACAAGATGCAAAACCAGAAGATGTTGGCGTGAGTTTACTAGAAATTGTAGCCATTGCAAATAACTCAAAAGCAGATGAAGTCGTTATCATTTTAGATTGTTGTTATGCAGGAGACGCAGGCAATAGTATTGACTTAAATGAGCGAAAAGTGATTTTGCGTGAAGGTGTTTCCATTCTTGCTGCCGCTTCCGCAGATCAATACTCGTATGAAAAAAATGGAGGCGGAATTTTTACCAACATCATTTACGATGCTTTAAAAGGTAGTGCCGCAGATGTACGAGGAAAAATAACTCTTTCGGGGATTTATTACACGGCAGATGTCTTTCTGAATGCCTGGAATCAACGTCCTGTCTTTAAATCGCATGTATCACATATGATTTCATTGCGCAATTGCACACCGAAAATTTCATTAAAAATACTTCGAAAACTTCCTGTGTACTTTGATGGTGACGCAACGGGAATGACACTTTCTGAAAGTTATCTCAAGACAAAAACACCATTAGCTACGGTGATGAAACACTTACAGAAATATCAAGATAATGGTCTACTGACTCCACTAGAAGCAAGTACGTTACATGAAGCTGCATTGCACAACAAAAGTTGTTCTTTAACAGCACTTGGCTGCTATTACAAATCGTTGGTAACACAAAATAGATTGTAGCATGAGAAAAGATGAAATCATTGCATACGTTGTTGGTGCAGGCATACCTAAACTGCTCTTTGAATTAGTGAGGAATTTTGATGAAAACTCAGGGATTTTCGCTATTACATCAAGTATAAATAGCTTTTCCTTTAAGAATGGCACTGTGAACGGAATTGGTGTTTTAGTTATTATCGGCATTGTTAGCTTTCAACTTACTTCTTATCTCATCCTACAATATTATAGAAAAAAAATAGAAAATGATCGCTTGGAATTAGTGCTTGCTAGTACAGATGAAATTTTAGATCATATTGACACGTATTTGGTCTCAAAAATATTGCGTGAAAAACTGAAAACTAGATATTTATTACGAAAATTTTAAAAATGCATTTATGACACCCACAGAAAAATACAGATTAGTTCAGGATATTTATTTCACCTTACAATCTACCTATAATACGGATGAAATTTTAAACATCTTGGATGATTACAACATTCATAGCAATTCTGATATGAAGTATTCACAAGAAGCTTTAAAACGTTTGATTGGAAAAGCAAGTAACAAAACCATATTAGAGATTGCAACCGATTTAAAGTTAAGCTTATCATTCATAAAATCGGGAACTAAAAAGCAGCAAAACGAAACCGAGCAAGGACTAAAAAAAATCTTTGTAAGCCACGATGTAAAAGACAAACAAATTGTAGAAAGTTTTATTCAACTTTTACAAGGTATTGGTATAAATCCTGAAAATATCTTCTGTTCTTCATTAGAAGGATATGGAGTTTCATTAGGTGAAAACTTTGAAGACGAAATAAAAGATCGATTGACTGAAGATGTACTCGTCTTGTTTATGATTTCAAATCACTTTTACAGTTCCCAAAAATGCATGATTCAAATGGGTGCGGCATGGGTGTTGACCAAAGATCAAATTTCTATTGCAATTCCTCCTTTTAGATTAGAAGAAATGAAAGGCGTCTTTCAGAATTTTCAAGGAATACGCATCGATCAAGAAAAACAATTGGACTTACTCAAAGCAACTTTAGAACATAAGTTCGGATTAAAAACGCAGAAGCAATTGCATTGGGAGCCCAAACGAGATATGGTGGTACGCGATATCAAGACACAACTTTCTGAAAATTAAAACATTCAATATTTCAAACAATTTATAAATCAAATTCATTTAAAAAAAAGAAAAAATGACAAAGTACTATGTAAACAAAAATGCACAAACAAACGGAGATCATGAAGTTCATAAATCAGGATGTTGGTGGCTTCCGAAAGCTGAAAACAGAATTTATTTAGGAGAATTTTATAACTGTAGTGGAGCTGTAGCAAAAGCAAAAGAAGAGTACGATCAAGTAAATGGATGTTACCACTGTAGCAATGATTGTCATACTTCATAAATAGCACTTAGCATGAAAAACAAAATATATGTATTTCTAATGGTTCTTATGGAGATTAGCATTGTTAATGCCTCAGAACCTGTAGATGTGGCAAATCTTAGTGTCAAACTATCATTCCAAAAAACGATAGATCACTACTATTCATTTGATGAAGGAGATGAGATTGTTTTTAATATGGAAATGATAAAAGGACGACATATTAAAAGTATAGAAATTACAGCGCTTCCTTCTAATATTTTATTGTCGGAGTTTAAAGCAAAAAAACTTGTCAATCAAAGAATAAAAATCAAAAAGAAAGGAGTGGTTCGGTTTCGTTTTTATAGTTCGTCTTTGACCAATAGAGTTTGTAGAGCAAGAATACAAAGAATCCCTTCCGATGCTTCTAAAATTGATTTTAATACAGACTGGAAATGGAAAGTATTAAAAGATACAACCTATGTAAAGTATACGCAAGATAGTCTTACGGGATATAGAACGGTA
This sequence comes from Kordia sp., assembly GCF_050633145.1. GTDB lineage: Bacteria > Bacteroidota > Bacteroidia > Flavobacteriales > Flavobacteriaceae > Kordia. The sequence goes on from NZ_JBOEFY010000082.1 coordinate 13,061, forward strand.
AAATATCAAGAAAAAGTAAAGAAATTGAAAGAGGAACGAACAGAAGAGATCCTAATATTTGATAAATCTCAAAGAGTTCATTCTCGGACAAATTTAAATAATAACAAATCATATCTCAGAGTAAGTTTACCCAATCTTATAAACACCAATTATTGGCAAGAAAAACTTTTGTCTTGGGCATATTGGATAGGTGTTGGCGAAGCATCACAAGAGGCATATCAGAAAAATTTAGAGAGTGTAAAAGAATTAGCGAAAGGTGTAGCTACTCGTTATATGACACCACTCGGTGCATTGGCAGTTGGAAAAATAACTAATATGATATTACCCAACATAGGTGATGATGTTCAATATTATTTCATTTTAGATTATGAGAATGCTCAAAAGTTTTATAACGATCATGAGTTTTATCAATTTGATATGGGAAAAGGGCGTGCTGCTTTTGGTAGACACGATCAATTCCCAAAAGGTAGCTTTTACATTGGCTTATCTAATGATAACCTTACAAGAGGCATCAATGTCAATGTAAAAGTAATTGCAGTAAAGCAAGTAAAGATATTTGAAGACGTAATCTACAATCGAGAGCGTGAAGAACCACAATATATAACCTTGCATAAAACTAGAATGAAAATTAACGAAACTAGTATTCGAATTCCTGTAGAATAATGATGAAGCAACGCTACTACATAGTACTTTTTGTATTTCTTTTATCCTGTTCAAAGGAAAAATTGCAAACTGTATATATTGCTTCAAAAGGTAAGAAGTACTTTCATGCAAAAGGCTGTAGACTTCAAGGGAATAACAAAGAAGCTATAGGAATTAATGATGCAATTTCAGCAAATTATAAAGCTTGTAAGTTTTGTAAACCATCTTATAAAAAAGCAGAAAACAAGAAATATAAACGATCATTTTCCGCCAAAAAAAGTACTTCTGTAAAATGTTCAGCAAGAACAAAAAAGGGAAGTAGATGTAGTCGCAAAACAAGAAGTAGCAGTGGAAGATGCTATCAACATTAACGAACCAATAAAAACAAAAAAATGAAAAAAATAATCATACTAATAATCGTAATTGGCTTTATAAGCTTTTCATCATGTACAAAAGATGATGATATAACAGAAATTAAAAGCGGCTTTCATAACGGAAATCAGCTTTGGAAAGGACCGCAAGGAGGCTGTTATTACTATAATACTAATGGAAATAAAACATATGTTGAAAGAAGCGGATGTAATTGCTAATTCTAAAATATTAATTAAATGATAACTAACGAATTAAAAAGTCACTTTTTACGGCTGTATCAAATGGCTTTTGTAGACGATGATTTCGATGTCTTAGAACTGCAAATGCTATACAAGTTTGCTGAAGAAAGAGGGATTTCTAAAGAACAATTAAATGAAATTCTGCTAAATCCTTCGCACGATTCATCAATTCCTGAAACGAAAGAAGAAAAAATATCTTATTTATATGATTTAGCAATTATGATTTGGGTAGATAAAAAGGTAGCCGAAGATGAATACATCACTCTAAAAAAGTATTGTAAAAAATTTGGGTTTCTTGAAGAAAACATCAATGAGATAGCAGATTATTTATTAGAATGCGCTCAAAAAAACGTAAAAAAAGAAGTGCTAATTAACGAGATCAATTCCTAAAGTATGACTTCCATAAAAAACTTATTCAAACTAAAAGATACATTTTCTTTTGAAGAAAAAAGGAATACGCATAATGCTAGAGAGCAAGTTCGCATAACGTATCATCAAAGCGGTTATGGAGCTTCTACGAAAGCTTCAGGTGATGAAATGACTTTTGCTGTTTGTTTGAAAAATTTATACAATACGTTTGAAAATTCTTGTCGAAAACAATTGAACGAACAAAAAATATTAAAGCAACCGTATATTGAATTGCAAGAAAAACAGCGTACAGAACTAAAAAAGAGAGAGACGGCACTTGCCATATATCAAGAACAAGAAACGCAAATCAGTGAACAAATAGAAGTGCTAAAGCACGATATGGTGAATGTGAAACAAAAACCAGATGAATACGGAATTGTCACTGATAAAAAACCAAAAGCACAGTTTTATATAGGATTGTCGTTACTCTTGCCAATTACCATTTACCTATTTGTATTTTACATATCGGCATCGTATTCTGCATTTTTTAAAGATTTTGACAACAATAGTGTGAGTGCAGCGATATTTGATTCAAACGCGCTAGGAAAAGCCATGTCAGATGGTTGGTTAGAAGCACTTTTTGTAGGAACAATTCCTTTTGTATTTATGGGATTAGGTTATCTAATTCACATGTTTCAAAAGGATAAAAAGAAATCATCGAACGTAAAACTTGGAGCACTATTTCTGTTGACATTTTTCTTTGATGTAATCTTAGCATATCTGATAGAAAAGAAAATATTTGATTTTGAAAGCGTTATTGGCGAACGATTTTCACCTTCAATAGCTTTAAAAAGTGTCAATTTTTGGGGAATCATCTTTGCAGGATTTGTAGTATACGTAATTTGGGGATTGGTCTTTGATTTTGTAATGAAAGAACATGAAAATGTAGATAAAATAAGAGTATTCATTAGAAACAAAAGGGAAGAAATTAAAAATGAATTAAACAAAAAAGATAAAACGATTTCTAAGATTACCGATTTAAAAAAAGAAATAGTAGCCATCAAAGGTCTCATTACAGAACTTCAATCTAAAATAGATGGCTTTATATTTCCTGTAAAAGAATATCTACATTATCACTATCAATATGAAGAAGGTTGGTATCAATCTATTAATGCAGAATTGGCAATTGCGTCAAAAGAAAAAAGTGAACTTAAACAACGTTGTAAAGATGTTTCTACAAAGCATTTACAAGAATTACAATTAAGCGAAAGTATGGATTACCAACACTTAGTTTTTACTACAAAATAAAGTTATGAATAACAGAATAATATACCCAATAGTTCTTTTCGCATTCTTTATGTGTGTTGCATGTGAAGAAGTTGTAGAAAAGAAAAATAGCAAAGAAATTAAACATGGATCTACTGTTGTCCTAACACAAAACCAAAATTTGAACATTAGTTTTTTGTTGGACTTATCAGACAGGATCAACCCTGAAAAGTATCCTAATCCCACTATGCAATATTATGAAAGGGATGTAGCTTATATTCAATCAGTTTCAGAAGCTTTTGTTACACATCTTAAAAACAAAAAAAAACATCGGATAAACGATCGAATTCAATTATATTTTGATCCGCCACCAAGAAATCAAAATATAAATAAACTCTCAAAATCATTGCGTTTTGAAGTAGATAGAAAGAATGCTTCTGAAGATTTGTTGGAGGTAATACAGCATTCATACAAAACTAAACCTAAAGAAATTTATGAATTGGCTATCAATGATAATGCGTATGTAGGGTCTAATATGTGGCGTTTTTTCAAAAATAAAATTCAGGATTTTTGCATTCTAAAAGAACATAGAAACATTCTTATCATATTAACAGATGGATACATTTATCATAAAGACACAAAAATAGAAGAGGGAAATCAAACTACTTATTTAACAGCGCAATTCATTAGAAACCATAAATTAAATACGAAGAACTGGAAGCAAGATATTGTAGATAAAAACTTTGGGTTCATACCAGCAGCAAAGAATTTAGAAAATTTAGAGATCCTTGTTTTGGGAATTAATCCAGATAAAAAGAATCCGTACGAAGAAGATGTTATTGAAGAGTATTGGAAAGACTGGCTTCATGATATGAAAGTCGGTCGCTATGAAATAAAAACAGCAATATTGCCTTCCAATATGGATAAAATTATCAAAGATTTTATTCTCAATTAATCATTAATATTAACTTTTTACGAAATGAAGAAGCCTTCTCATAATGTGAAATGAGAAAGCTTCTTTTATTTTATTGCAGATTGATTCAATTGACTCTTATTATAAGCTGCTACTTGATATAATTAGCAATGCAGTTCAGTACTTTTCAGGGTTATAAAAAGTAATTTTCAATATCAAAACGGAATCTAGAGAGTATAAATTATTTTGAAATGATATAGAGTGTTTTATAATTCTATTCATTAGAA
>NZ_JBOEFY010000083.1:0-4935 GCF_050633145.1 Kordia sp.
AACTATTTGGAGACAAAGATGTTACTGCTGTAGATTGGACAACGACACCGTCAGGAATTATTGATCTATATATTGATACAGATAACGATAACATTGGAGATACGCCGTATGTTTCAGGAAGCTATGAAACAGTATATGCAATGCCAACACTAGCGCAGTTAGAAGAAGCAGATTATTCATTTACTATTGATGCAAACTTAGCCAATGGTTGCGGAGCAGTAAGTACTGATTTTGATGTAACAAACAACACAAGAGTTTTTGATAGTACAGGCGATGCCTGGGGAACAGCCGCTAACTGGTCGCAAGGTATAGTGCCTACGTCTGATGATTGTGTAATTATAAAAGACAATGGACTTTCTATAGATACACAAGCCACAGGAGATGGTTTAGCAAGAAACATTACTGTAAAAAATGGAGGATACTTAGAAATGACAACAGGTTCTTCCATAACAGTTACTGATTGGATCAGTGTAGAAAGCGGTGGAACACTTCATGTACGAGATGGCGCAAACCTTATTCAAGTGACAGATGTAGTATCCAATAACAACACGGGAGATATAGAAATGGATCGTACGGCTGTTGGAGTCAACGCATTCGATTATATATATTGGTCTTCTGCTGTAGAAGGATTTGATTTAGGAAATGTTTCTCCAGGAACAGGAGCAGGTTATATCTACCAATGGACACCAACGGTAGGAGGGAATGGAGTCGGAAACTATGGAGAATGGCAAAGTGCTTCAGGAACTATGGGAATCGGAAACGGGTACATTATACGCGGTATTTCTGGTACAAGTATTGCCAATACGGCAGAATTTGTAGGACGTCCAAACAATGGAATCATCAACACAACGGTAACCAGAGGAACATACACAGGAGTTGATTATCCAGGGCAAGGAAGCACGAATGCAACCGAGCTAGATGACAATTGGAATTTAGTTGGAAATCCATATCCATCAGCAATCTCAGCAGATGCATTCATCGCAGCAAACGCTTCTGTAATAACAGATGATACAAATCCATCTACGATCACTGGAACGGTATATTTGTGGAGACACCTAAGTTCACCAAGTAATGCCTATGGAGATCCTTTTTACAGTGACTATTTATATAACTACAATGAAAACGATTATATCCAATACAACAGTACAGGATCAAACCCAGTAGGTTTCAATGGAAACATTGCCGCAGGACAAGCATTCTTTGTTTTAATGGACGATGCTGCACCAGCAACATCAACCATTCAATTCAACAACTCAATGCGTGGTGTAGCGTATACAAATGATCAATTCTACAGACCAAGTGATAATGCAGATGTACAGTTTGAAAGCACAACAACAACAACAACAACCATTGAAAAAAACAGAATTTGGTTAGATATCATTTCATCAGACAACTCCGCATCTTCTGCATTAATTGGATACATAACTGGAGCATCAAATGACCAAGATCGTCTGTTTGATGGAAACAATTTAAGTGATGCGCCAACACATATATATTCTCTCATAGGAGAAGAAAAAATGGCAATTCAAGGAAGAGCACTACCTTTTGATCAAGAAGATGAAGTTCCGTTAGGAGTAAAAATCGCGCAAAGCGGAAACTATACCATCGCAATCAATGCATTGGATGGACTCTTCGAAAATACAGATCAGAAAATATACGTAGAAGATGTATATACAGGTATGATTCATGACTTAAGACTTTCTCCATATAGTTTTACCTCAGAAGCTGGAGACTTTGAAGATCGTTTTATATTAAAATATTTAAAAACGAATGACAATACTTTAGATATAGATGAATTTAACTCTAACACAGGAATTGTAATTACGACGAACGAAAATCAAATCAAAGTTCATGCATACAACAGTCATATAGATGAAATTACCATATATGATATTCTTGGAAAGCGTTTACTAGATCGTAAAAATATCAATGAAGAAGTATATGATATAACTAATTTAAAACCGACTAATAGTACACTGATTGTGAAAGTTGTTTTGGCAAATGGCAAACAGAAAATTCAAAAAATCATTTACTAATTAATTAAAGTAAACGCTTCAAAAGAAAAGCACTCTTCATAAAATAGTATGAAGAGTGCTTTTACTTTTTATAAAAGGAGAAAAAAGTTTCAATTGCCATTTAGAAACTATAGTAAAAATAGTACATAAAATAAACGGTATTTCCTGTAAAACCAAGTGTTTGAAAGAAATTACAACAATGTTTTTCTGTTTAATTTATTTTTTTGTAACAGTCTTAAAAATAACACAATAAGTTTTTTTTGTTATAAAAAAATAATGTTAGTTTTGACAAAGTGTAAATAAAATCCGTTAAAATACATCTAGCAAAAACTAGTGTAAACAATAATTTTATTTACGGTTCACCCTAAATCTTTATAGTCTATGAAACTAACCTTTCAATTGACCCTAACGGTCTTGTGCCTATGTTTTTTTGAAGTATCCGCTCAATGTACAGGTATTAATACAAATGCTTGCAGCACAGCAGCCCCAACAATAATAGGAAACAGTATTAGTTGTACACCACCAGCAAATGATGGTGGACGTAGAAACTTCGAAGTCACTAACATGATTGCTGGATCTACTTACAGACTTTCAAATTGCGGATCTGGATTTGACACGCAAATGACAGTTAGAGATGCATCTGGAACTTCAGTCGCTTTCAATGATGATAATGGTCCAGCTTGTAATACTACTGAAGCTTCTATTGATTTTACCCCAACCACTACAGGAAACTACCGAATTCATTTGAATAGGTATAATTGTGCAACTGCTGATAATCTCAATGGAGATATCGTGGTTACGTTACTATCAACTCCTCTTGCTAACGATGATTGTGCCAACGCAACATCACTAAGTGTTAGCCCAACATCAACTTGTGTAACTAGTGTTTCAGGAACAACAGTAGGTGCAACTCAAAGTATCGCCGGAATTACTTGTAATGGAGGAACTGGAAATACAGATGATGATGTGTGGTATAGTTTTGTTGCTACTGCAACTAACCATGATATTGCGGTAACTACAACAATAGATGCAGTTATTGATCTACGATCAGGAGCATGTAATGGTACAAATATAAGTTGCGAAGATAGTACAATCGGTGGAGGCTCTGAAGTTTTAAATGCAACAGGACTAACAATAGGAACAACGTATTATGCGCGTATATATAGTTATGGAGGTTCTGGAAGTGAAGGAACCTTTGATATCTGTGTTACAACGCCTGTTCCACCAGTTCCATCAAATAATGATTGTGCAGGAGCAACAGCACTAACCGTAAGTGGGGCAACTTGTACAACAAGTGTTACTGGTACAACCGTAAATGCCACACAAAGTATAGCGGCGATAAATTGTAATGGATCTACAGGAAATGCAGACGATGATGTTTGGTATAGTTTTGTAGCTACACAAGCAACTCACGATATTACCATAACTGCAGGAACACTAACAGATGCAGTAGTAGAATTACTATCTGGAGCTTGTAATGGAACCAATGTAGATTGTGCAGATGCTACAACAGGAGGTAGTTCTGAAGTTATTAATGCTACTGGTTTGACAGCAGGAAATACCTACTATGTACGTGTGTATAGTTATGGAGGATCAGGAAACGAAGGAACTTTTGATATCTGTATAACATCACCTCCTCCAGCAAATGACGATTGTGCTAATGCAACAGCTTTAACGGTGAGTGGAACAACCTGTACAACAAGTGTTTCTGGGACAACAGTGAATGCTACCCAAAGTATAGCAGCAATTACTTGTAATGGAGGAACTGGAAATGCAGATGATGATGTATGGTATAGTTTTGTAGCAACAGCGACAAGCCATGATATAACAGCAACGCCAGGAACTATAAGTGATCTTGTATTAGATTTACGATCAGGCACATGTAATGGAACCAATATAACTTGTGCTGATGCTACAGCAGGAAGTAATGCTGAAGTTATCAATGCAACAGGCTTAACAATAGGAACAACTTATTATGTAAGAGTATATAGTTATGGCGGTGCAGGAAATGGAACTTTTGATATCTGTGTTACAACACCAGTAATCATTCCAGGACCTTGTCAACCAACAACAGATACACCAGGCACAATGTATATAGATGAGGTTGCCTTTTTAGGAACTTTAGAAGATGTAACCAATGCAGGTTCTGGTTTTAGTACAGGATATCAAGATTTTACTGGGTTAGCTACCTTATCAAGACAGGTTGAAGGAGAAGGTGTCAATGTATATGTAGAAGCGCCTTTTAGATGTGCTTGGAAAGCTTGGGTCGATTGGGATGAAGATGATGTGTTTGATGAAGCTACAGAAAAAGTATATGATACTAACGGAATTGCAACAACAACCACTACATTTGGTTTTGTAATTCCACTTGGAACAGTTGCGGGAGATTATAGATTGCGAATACGAAACTATACAGGATATGATTACTCAATCTTTGATTACGATAGTACATACGACTTTAACTCATGTGAAAACTTTGTAGATACAGGATCTACGATTGATCGTTTGGGAGAAGCAGAAGATTACCTCTTTACCGTGGAGCCATATTGTGATGCGCTAATTACTTCAATAACTGATGGAGAAACTTGTGGAGATGGAACGGTAGATTTATTAGTAACATCAAGTGTTACAGGATTTTCAAGATACAGATGGTATGATGCTGAAACTGGAGGAACAATGGTAGCACAAACAAATAATGGAAACTGGACAACTCCATCTATATCAACAACAACTACATATTATGTTACAGTATATGATGGTAGCTGCGAATCTTGGGTACGTGAACCTATAGTAGCAAAACACAATCCAATACCAACAGTAACTATCACGCCAGATATATCAAGCAGAGTAGTTTGTGGAGAAAATGATATGTTAGAAATATCTGTTTCTGGAGATGTGGAAGATGTATTTTTAATAGATG
>NZ_JBOEFY010000084.1:0-3409 GCF_050633145.1 Kordia sp.
AACTATTTGGAGACAAAGATGTAACTGCTGTAGATTGGACAACAACACCGTCAGGAATTATTGATCTATATATTGATACAGATAACGACAACATAGGAGACACTCCGTATGTTTCTGGTAGTTATGAAACAATATATGCAATGCCAACACTAGCACAGTTAGAAGAAGCAGACTACTCATTTACAATTGATGCAAACTTAGCTAATGGTTGTGGAGCAGTAAGTACTGATTTTGATGTAACAAACAACACAAGAATATTTGATAGTACAGGCGATGCCTGGGGAACAGCTGCTAACTGGTCGCAAGGTGTAGTGCCTACATCTAATGATTGTGTTATTATAAAAGACAATGGTATTGCAATAGACACTAGAGCTACAGGAAATGGTTTGGCAAGAAACATTACTGTAAAAAATGGAGGATACTTAGAACTTGCTACTGGTTCTTCCATCACAGTAACAGATTGGATTAATGTAGAAGGAGGCGGAACAATTCATTTGGAAGATGGAGCAAATCTAATTCAAGTGACAGATGTAACATCCAATAACAACACGGGAGATATAGAAATGGATCGTACTGCTGTTGGAGTCAACGCATTCGATTATATATACTGGTCATCAGCCGTAGAAAATTTTGACATAGGAAATGTTTCCCCAGGAACATCATCGGGTTATATCTACCAATGGCAACCAACCGTAGCTGGAAATGGAACAGGAAACTATGGAGAATGGCAAAGTGCTTCTGGAAACATGGGAATCGGAAACGGATACATTATACGCGGTATTTCCGGTACAAGTGTTGCCAATACGGCAGAATTTGTAGGGCGTCCAAACAATGGAATCATCAACACAACAGTAACTAGAGGTACATACACAGGTGTTGATTATCCAGGAGGTGGTGGCACAAATGCAACCGCTTTAGATGATAACTGGAATTTAGTTGGAAATCCATATCCATCAGCAATATCTGCGGATGCATTTATCACAGCAAACGCTTCTGTAATAACAGACGATACAAATCCGTCAACAATTACTGGAACTGTATATATGTGGAGACACTTAAGTACAGCAAGTGATGCCTATGGAGATCCTTTCTATGGAGATTATGCATATAACTATAACGAAAACGATTATATCCAATACAACAGTACTGGGTCAAATCCAATAGGATTCAATGGTAACATTGCCGCAGGACAAGCATTCTTTGTATTAGTGGACGATGCTGCACCAGCAACATCAACCATTCAATTCAACAACTCAATGCGAGGTGTAGCATACACAAACGATCAATTTTACAGACCTAGTGATAATGCAGATGTACAGTTTGAAAGCAATAGTGAAAATACGACAAATACCATTGAGAAAAACAGAATTTGGTTAGACATCATCTCTCCAAACAATACAGCTGCTTCTACCTTAATTGGATACATAACTGGAGCTTCAAACGATCAAGATCGACTCTTTGATGGAGACAATTTAAGTGAGGCACCTACACATATATATTCAATAGTCAATGACAAAGAAATGGCAATTCAAGGAAAGGCAGTTCCGTTTGTACAAGATGACGAAGTGCCACTAGGGATAAAAATCGCGCAAAGCGGAAACTACTCAATTGCAATCAATGCATTGGATGGATTGTTTGAAAACACAGATCAAGATATATACTTGGAAGATTTATATACAAATACGATTCATGATTTACGAACAACACCATACAGTTTTTTCTCAGAAAATGGAAACTATGCAGATCGTTTTGTATTAAAATACATAAATGTAGAAAACAGCGCTTTAGACCTTGAAGAATTCAACTCAAACACAGGAATTGTAATTACAACTAGCGAAAATCAAATAAAAATACATGCATACAACAGTCAAATAGACGAAATTACAATACACGATATTCTTGGAAAACGTTTACTAGATCGTAAAAATATCAGTGAAGAAATTTATGATATCACTAATTTAAAACCAACAAACAGTACGCTCATTGTAAAAGTCGTACTCGAAAATGGCAAACAAAAAATTCAAAAAGTCATTTACTAAAAAAATAAAACCTAGAAGCCAACCGAAAAGCACTCTTCATACAATTTCATGAAGAGTGCTTTTTACTTTAAAAAAAAGAAACAAAAAATATACATAAAGCCGCTTCTCATTCAATACAGAAAAGCAACTTGTCAGAAATTATATAAAATTCAAAACACATAGAAATACGGGTTGCTAAATTCAAAAGCTTCTATTACTTTTATGCAAAATCAAAAGAAGCATGTTACGCAATACCATCAAAGACCTCTCAACAACGATTCTCAACAATCAATCAGATTTTGATACCATAAAAAATTCGGTTGACGAAATTCATAAACACTATCTCGAAACAACAAAAATTGGAGAATTGGGAGAAGGAGTACAACACATGGCAGCTATACCAACGGCAAGCGGAATGGCGCTATCGCTCAATCACGCTGCAGCATGCTTACTAGATTATCGCAGAACAGCAAAGCTCCTAAACGGAATGGTAACGCTCATTCGCGAAAAGCAAGAACAACATCCAAACGAAACCATCAACATATTCTATGCAGGTTGTGGGCCGTATGCACCTTTTGTAACCTTAGTAGCACCATTATTTAAAGCTTCAGAAGTACAATTCTCAGTCTTAGAAATCAATGCAGCTTCTATCAAAACAGCAGAAAAACTTATCAAAGCATTAGAGTTAACGAACTATGTAAAAGAATATCATACAGCCGATGCAGTTACCTTTCAAATTCCTGATGCAAAAAAATACCACATTCTCTTCAGTGAAACGCTAGATGCTTTGCTATACAGAGAATCTTATGTGCCAATTCTTTGGAACATGTTACCACAAATCTCAGAAACTTGTGCTGTCATTCCTAACAATGTCATCATACAAGCAAACTTAACTTTTCCTAAACAAGAAGGACAAGACGCTCAGAAAGAAAAAGAAGCAGCTACAATATTGGATGTTCGCGAAGCTGTAAAAATAAATGATGGTAGTCAATCATTACCAAAATCATTCGCGCCAACAACCATCAATCTTGCAGGTGATGACATATACTACTCTATGATTGTCGATACCAAAGTGCATATTCATAACGATATCTGGTTGCACAGAAACGAGTCGTCACTAAGCATTCCGTTCGAAATGGAAATCGCGTATCCACTCGATGCGCCAAACGTAACATTCTTCTACGAACTCAAACCATCTGTAGAATTAAAACTACAAAACTAAAGCAATTCAACATTTAAAATTCCAGTTTTCACAAGCGTCAGTTCGAGTGATTTTCGTAATAAAAAGGAGAAAATCGTATCGAGAACAGCTATAAATTCTAAAGTTTATGAGTTTATAAGTTTAGGCGAATGAAATAATTTAAAACTTAACATATAACATTTAAAATTCA
>NZ_JBOEFY010000085.1:0-936 GCF_050633145.1 Kordia sp.
GCATACCAAAACATCAGTAATCCACAGGTGTTATACATCAGAGCTGCGAATGCTGCAGGATGTACTACCGATATTACCATGACACTTCGTGTGCTTCCAATTCCAACACCAAACACAACACCAACACTCTTGGAGGCTTGTGATGATGATACAGATGGAGATGCAACCAATGGAATTTTACTCTTTGACCTGACACAATCAGAAGCAGAGATTGTAGATAATGAAAGTAATGTGACGGTAAGTTACCATACAACACAAGAAGATGCAGATGCAGATACCAATCCAATAGCAGACCCGACCATGCATACAGTAGACATGGCAACGGCAAATGCAAACGGACAGGTAATCATCTATGTGAGAGTAGAGAGTGACATTCAGATAGATAGTAACATGTTACCATGTTACAAGGTGGTAGAATTACCAGTAGTGGTACATCCATTACCAGCACTCACGGCTACAGCTTTTACCTATGTATTCTGTGAATATGATGCTGATAATGTAGGACAATTTGAGTGGGATGTAGTGACAAATTCACTAGATCTACTAACGGCTCCACAAATGGTGGCTGACTTTACAGTGACCTATCACTTAACAGTGGCAGAGGCATTAGCAGGAACAGGTGCATTAGTAGATGGCTTTGAAAACACAACAGATCCACAAACAATCTTTATTCGAGTAGAGAACACAGCTACAGGTTGTGTGAACACCAACAACATTGCAAGTTTGGAGATCAGTGTAGAACCAATACCAACGGCAACAGCACCAGATACCTTCCAGTTATGTGCTGTAGATGAGGCAGATCAAAATACAGCTGTGTTTGATCTGACAACCTTAGATGCAACCATTATAAACGGACAACAGAACATGGCAGTTTCATACTACAAGACAGCAACAGATGCAGATGGAGAAATCAACACTATTGCCAATGCAACGAGT
>NZ_JBOEFY010000086.1:0-544 GCF_050633145.1 Kordia sp.
GTAGTGGTACATCCATTACCAGCATTAACAGCGACAGCTTTTACCTATGTATTCTGTGAATATGATGCTGATAATGTGGGACAATTTGAGTGGGATGTAGTGACTAGTTCACTAGATCTACTAACGGCTCCACAGATGGTTGCAGACTTTACAGTGACTTATCACTTAACAGTGGCAGAGGCATTAGCAGGAACAGGTGCATTAGTAGATGGTTTTGAAAACACAACAGATCCACAAACGATCTTTATTCGTGTGGAGAACACAGCTACAGGTTGTGTGAACACCAACAACATTGCAAGTTTGGAGATTAGTGTAGAGCCAATTCCAACGGCAACAGCACCAGATACCTTCCAGTTATGTGCTGTAGATGAGACAGATCAAAATACAGCTGTGTTTGATCTAACAACCTTAGATGCAACGATTATAAATGGACAATTAAACATGGCAGTTTCATACTATGAAACAGCAACAGATGCAGATGGAGATATCAACGCCATTGCCAATGCAACAAGTTATACCAACACATCGAATCCACAGACGCTGT
>NZ_JBOEFY010000087.1:0-6344 GCF_050633145.1 Kordia sp.
TAGCTTACCGTTGCATTGGCTGTTCCTGTGATGGTAAAGACTGCATCGTCGCCACTACAGATTGGACTGTTGCTTGTTAGATCAGAAACTGAAACACCACAAGGTTCAGTGGTAAAACTTCCAGCTTCTAAATACACTACACTATCGTATGTAGCATCATTTACATCCGTAACGATTAATTTTATGTGGTATGTTTGCCCTGGTATTAAGCCCGTTTTTGTTGCAGTAAGAGCTCTCGTATTTCCATTAAGTTGCGTTCCATCTATAGGACCCAAATATTCAGCTGTAACCATATTTGCAACCCAGTTTGAGTTTGCAGAAGTACAATTGCTAGCATTAGGTGAACCTCCGCTGCTACCTACAACTCCATTGTTTACTGAATTGATTGATACATCAGACCCATTCGCCAACGATGCTATATTTTCAGCATCATTTGTATATCCTTGTCCACCTGTAATTCCAGGTCCATTTATTAAAAAACCAAAACTATCATTATATGAAGAGCATTGGTAATTGATAAACCCGCTACTATCTTCATACTCTTCAGAACCAAAAACGTATCTAAAAGAGACTGTACTTTCAACAGGAACAAAATCAAATTCTAATATAGAAGCATTGAAATAATTTCTGCTTCCTGCTAAAATGTTTAAATCGTTAATATTGGTACTACAAGTTCCTGATTCTCTAATTTCTCCAGAAGTACAAGAAGTATACGATGTTGCCATTTGCCCAGCTGCAGCAGGATTTGACCCAAGTGCTAACGGAATTGTAGAAGTATTTCCCGTTGATAAAACAACTCCTTCTGCAAATCCCATTTCGCTTAAAGTTGTGGTTGCTGTAGCAAAGTAACCTACTTGATATCTATTGCCATTATTGTAAACACCTTGAAAGCTGACATTTGAGATAACAGTACCACTTCCTGAGGGAATTAATACTCCATCAACCAATTGTGTAATTGTATGTGACGTGTTATCAATACTAATTTGAGCATTGACTTTACTAAAGCCAAAGAAAATAAGAAAAGCCAATAATAATTTCAAGGTAGTTTTCTTTTTCATACAAATATCTTTTATTGGTTGAGGAAGAGAAATAATATAAATTTTGGGTATTATTTCTAACACAGAATGTTTCATAATTTATTAAATAATCAAACTGCACCTCACTTTTTTTCGATGTATGATAGGGAAATCTATAGTGAACTACAGTTTAATTAAGGTTGTAAGTAAATATGTAATAAAAACTCAAATTTAATTTTATCTAATACAAGATCATAGTTAAAAAAATAGTATTTTTAAGGAATTAGAAATAAAATATTATGACTAAAACACTGAGCTCTAAACTGATTTCTTCAATGAATATGAATGAAAAAAGGTATTTCAAGATTTATTGCAAACGTCATACTATAGGAAGTCAGAACAAATATGAGTTCATGTTTACCTTACTAAATAAGAATTCGAATTTAAGCGATGACTCCATCAAAGAATCTTTATTATCTAAAAAATATAAATCAAAAAACCTTTCTTCTGATTTTAATTATTTAAATAAACTCATATTACGTTCACTTAATGAGTTTAACTTAAATAAAACCACTGACCTGAAAGTAAAAAGTAATATGATATCTATTGAAATCATGTTTCTAAAAGGATTATATGATGAATGCTTGAAGCTAATAGATAAAACAAAGCGAATAATTAAACTGAATGAAAATGGAGCTTTGATGTTAGATCTATTGAATTGGGAAAAAAAATGCTTAGGATATTCTAAAGGTTTTTATAGTGCAATGGCGCTAAATAATACTATTGATTTATATTTTAAATCATATTCTTTAAACAGAACTATTACCGATTTATATTACCAAAGTTATTATTTAAAAAAAAACGTTGATAAAATATCTTCCGACGTACTATTAAAAGAAATAGAAGTTATTAAAAATAACCCTATAGTTGTAAATGGCATTAATGATTTAATGTCTATACAGTCGCGTGTTTTCTTTTATTTAATATTTTCTAATTTTTATTTTATCGAAAAAGACTTACCTAATGAATTACTTTTTTTAGAAAAAACCATCCAAGTTTTTAATGATAACATTCAATACAAAAAAGAGAACCCTTTGGATTTTATATCAATTTACATTCGAATAATTGATATTCATAGAAATTATGAACGCTCTATTTTTTATGAAAAAATAAATATGTTGAGAAGCCTCGATTCAACCTTAAGTTTTAAAAAAGATGTTATTGAAGAGCGTATTTTTTTTCACACATCAAAAGCAGAGTTAGAGCACTTTATTTTTAATAATAATATAGACATTGCGCATGAAACTATGGTTAAAATAAAAGAGACAATATTAAAAAACAAGTATAAAATAGAGCCCTATTATTATATAGACTTGTACTATATTTTTGCTTGTATTCACTTTCTTAATAAAAATCTTTCGGCCGCATTAAAATTTGTTAATACCATATTCAACGAGTATAAATTAAAACAAAAGCCTTCTGTATATATCAAAACTGAGCTTATGAATATTATCATTCATTTTGAATTAGAAAATTATGATGTGACTCTCTATAATATTGATGGTTTTAGAAAAAAGTATCTTCCTATTTTTAAGATTAATCCTATTGAAAAGAAAATAATAAATATTATCTCTAAAATTTCAAAAAATCCTCATTCAAAGATCAAATTGAAAGAGTATGAAAAATTATCCACAGAACTAGATGCATTGGAAATTTCACCATCTAGCGTTTCGAATTGTTTTTATCTAAATTATGTAAAATCAAATGCATCCTAATAACTATTTGATTAGCTTTAAATAAATAGCTATTAGGAATTACATTATTGAAATTGTTTAATTTTTAAGAAGTCATATTACCTTTTCAGCGTAAAGTGATTTTTAAACTCTTTTGGCGATCCATCAAATGGATCTTCATATTCTACTTTGAACCAATAATCATTTGACGGCATTGGATTTCCGTTGAAAGTTCCATCCCATCCTTGTCCTGCAGGACTGATTTGTTTGAGTAATTTTCCATACCTATCAAAGATGTATATTTTAGCTCCTGGTTGGTTTTGTAATCCGATGATATTCCATGTTGGATTATAAGCATCACCATTTGGTGTAAAGAACTTCATATAATCTATAATTAAAAAGTTTCTTATTAATTCTCCACATCCATTGGTATCACTTACAGTAATGACATGTTCTCCTGGTTGTAAATCTAGAAACTCACCACTTATTTGCCATTCTCCATCATCCAATTGATACTCATAATTTCCGGAGCCACCCGAAGCCGTTGCTGTCACATTGTGTACATCTGCAAAAGCAGGTGTAGTAACTTGAATATCGAGTACACTTGGCGCAGATGATGCTTCATAAGTTACACTATCTGTGTAGGTACAATTGGTTGGATGATTCTCATCAGTTACTATAACGCTGTATGTTCCAATGGTTGTAACCTCTATTGTAGCAGTAGTTGCTGTTCCATTTGGTGTTGTCCATTGATACGTATATCCAGCTCCAAAATCTACACCAATAGTTCTAATATCTAAAGCGATTCCTGTGTCAGCATCTATACATAAAACATCATCTGCTGGCAACGTAAAGACTGGTAATGGATTTACTTGTAGATTTACTATAATTGGATCGGAGATGCATCCTGTAATGGTTTGACGTACATTTGCATATAAGGTTTGCGGATTGGATGTATTGGTATACGAATCTGCATTAGCAATAGCATTTATATTTGCAGCTGCATCCGTAGCTGTTTCATAATAAGATACTACCATATTGGTTTGACCGTTAATAATAACTGCATCCAAACTTGTTAAATCAAACACTGCTGTATTTTGATCTGTTTCATCGCTAGCACATAATTCATAAGTTGATGGCGCAGTTGCCGTTGGAATTGGCTCTACACTAAGTTCTAAACTTGCAATGTTATTTGTATTGACACATCCAGTAGTAGTATTTTCCACTCTGATAAATACTGTCTGTGGATCAGTTGTATTTTCAAACCCATTGGTTAAGGCTCCTGTACCAGCTAAAGCATCCGCTACCGTTGGATGATAACTTATTGTAAAGTCATTCACATCCTGTGGTGCAGTTAGTAAATTAAGTGAAGCTGTTACTACATCCCAATCAAACTGTCCTGTATTATCAGCGTCATATTCACAGAAAACAAAATTGAAATCGGTATCAGTAAGTACTGGTAATGGATGTACAATTACTGGCAATTCAACAATGGTATAACAAGGTAACATGTTACTATCAATCTGAACATCACTCTGCACACGCACATAAATAATCACCTGTCCATTTGCATTGGCTGTTGCCATATCTACCATATGCATTGTTGGATCTATAATTGGATTCAGATTGTCGGCTGCATCCATCTGAGTTACATGATAGCTCACTGTTACATTGTTCTCATTATCCACAATCTCTGCCTCTGACAAAGTTAGATCAAAGGTTAAAACACCATCAATATCATCATCACACTCCGTGAGTGGCTCAGGCATTGGGTTAGGTGTTGGAATTGGAAGTATGCGAAGTGTCATCGTAATATCAGTAGTACATCCAGCCGCATTGGTAGCTCTTATATAAAGTATTTGTGGATTCACTACATTTTGATATGCTGTCGGATCAACAATTGGTGCATCACTGGCTAAATCAGCTGCATTTGCATAGTAAGAAAGCGTTAAACTGGTGTCGCCGCCTGTAATTTCCAAATACTTATCGGTTAAATTAAAAGTTGTAAGTTCATCACTTTGATCACCACTTTCTGCATCATCACATAAAGCAAATGGTGTTGGTTGCACTAATACTGGAGGTCCTGCTACAATGAGGTCAAAACTTCCAATAGCATAACAATTAGTCGTATTGTGTTCTAATCGTACCCAAATCGTTTGCTGGTTCGCTATAATGTTAGTGTAACTCGTTAAGTTCACTATTGGGTTTGATCCATTTATTGCATCTGCTTCACTCTCATGATACGTTAGTGTATAATCTCCTGGTGTTTGAGTCCCATAGATTTCTGTTTGTGTCTGAGTCAAATCAAACATTGTAATTCCATTTAAACTATCTGCCTGATCACAAACCGTTAGATCTGTAATATTTAGAGGCAATTCTGGAATTTGACTTACGCTTATAATTAATGGTGTTACTGTAAAACATCCTGTTACAGTATTGGTAGCCAATACATATAAGGTTTGAGTATCCATTACAATGTTAGTGTATGGACTTGTCAGTGCGTCTAAATTATTGTTGGCACCTGTTTCTGTTTCATGAAAAGTATATACTACATCTGGTTCATTGTTGATAATAGCACTTGTTAAACTCGTTAAGTCAAAACTAGCAAATCCGTCATTATCATCATCACAGATATCAGCTGTTAACATCCCGTTTGGATCTAGTGTTGGGCTTGGCAGTGGATTTACACGAATGTCAAAGGTAATAGTGTTTTCACAACCTGTAGTATCATTGGTTCCTTTTACAAAGATCGTTTGTACTCCAACCTCTACATTACTATACATTGTTGGATTGGCAATTGGTATATTGTTCGTTAAATCTGCTGCACTTGCATAGTATTGCAAGCTAATACCTGGCATGCTGTTTAGTAAATCTTCAGCTAATGAAGTTAAATCAAATACTTCCATACCGTCATTTAAGCTAACAGCATCACAAAGTTCCAAACCTGTAAGCTGTACAAGAACTGGAAGTTCATTGACTATTAATGTTAAGTTGGTAATACCAACACAGCCTGTAGTTTGATCTTCCACACGTACCCAAATTGTTTCTGGACTTGGTGGAATGTTACTGTACGCATTCGGATTGTTGATTTCTCCCGTAGCAGTTCCAGCGATAGCATTTACCTGTGTGTTATAGTATCGAATTGTATGTGTCGTAGGATCTTCACCGTTTAAAATATCTGCTTCACTCTGCGTTAAATCGAATTGCGCAATTTGGTTTGCGGAAATATCATCACATTCTGCCAAACTTACAGCATCTAAAGCAGCAATTTCTGGAATATGATGTACAATTAAATCTAGTGCAACTACATTAAAACATCCTGAAACAACATGTTCTATACGTACATAGATTGTTTGATTATCGGCATTGATGTTGGTATACGTATTCATTAATGGGTTTACAGCATTGTCAGCATCTTCTGGTGTTTCGTAAAAGCTTACTGTAACATCTGTAGCTCCGCCCGTAATTTGGTTAATAGCATCACTCAAAGTAAAAACACCAAAACCATCATTATCTGTATCACAGTACTCTAAAGGTGCTGGAGAAGAATTAGCAGTTATTGACACTACCGTAATAGTCATCGTTTGAACCGTTG
>NZ_JBOEFY010000088.1:0-126 GCF_050633145.1 Kordia sp.
ATACTACAAGTGTCACAATAAATTCAATTCCAGCTGTTACAGCATTAACAAGCAACAGTCCAGTCTGTAGTGGCGACGATGCTGTATTTACTATTACAGGAACAGCCAATGCAACAGTAAGCTATT
>NZ_JBOEFY010000088.1:220-477 GCF_050633145.1 Kordia sp.
TAACTGGCGTAACCACAACGACTACCATCATTTTATCAGATATCGATTCTGGAAGTTGTAACGCAGCGCTCACTAATACTACAAGTGTCACAATAAACTCAATTCCAGCTGTCACGGCATTAACAAGCAACAGTCCAATTTGTAGTGGCGATGATGCTGTATTTACCATCACAGGAACAGCCAATGCAACGGTAAGCTATTCCACAGATGGCGGTACAACAACGCAGATGTTTATTTTAAACGGAACAGGAACAGCC
>NZ_JBOEFY010000089.1:0-1598 GCF_050633145.1 Kordia sp.
ATTTTAGATTCAGTAGAATGTAGTAATAACTTATCAGATTTAAATGGTGATATTGAAAGTTTATCAATAGGCAGTTTACCAAATTCAGGGACAGTACAAAATATGACTGGTTCGGCAGATGTGAATGATGGTGGTCTTTTTGGCATAAACCCCGCGGTTTCACCTTTTGAAGGGAGTAAATTTATTTCCTTTCATACAGGTCCGGCTAATGGGAATAGGTTTGAAACTTGGAGTTTGCAGCTTTCAAGTGTATTGAATACTGGTCATCAACTAACCCTATCTTTTTACGCTCGTATTATGAATGAAGGAAACAGAGATTGGGATGCACCAAGTATAATATATGTTAGAGGAGGAACTTCGTTTGGTGATGAATCAATTGTAGTTGGACAATCTCAAATAATAACTACAGGTAGTTGGCAAGAAGTCTCAATTTCTTTTGTTGTTCCAAGTACTTTATCGCACCTCACTTTTTATAATCAAAGTACAACTACAGGAGAATCTTTTATTGGTATGGATGATATCAAGATCCTATTAGTAGATAAAGATACAGATAATGACGGTATTCTAGATTGTAGAGATCTTGACTCCGACAATGATGGGATTCCAGACAATATAGAAGCACAAACAACACAGAATTATATAGCGCCTAATGCAGACAATGCGGCTACCTATCTTACCAATGATGGTGTCAACTCTGCCTATTTAGGAGGCTTATCTCCTGTAAATACAGACAGTGTATCTGTTACAGACAATCCAGATTATTTAGATCTAGACTCTGATGAAGATGGTGTCTTTGATATTGCAGAATCTGGTTTAGCTAACAATGATAGTGACAATGACGGAGATACAGACGGTACAGTAGGAACCAATGGATTAGATAACGATGCCACCATAGAAAATGCAGACGATTATACCGATGTTAATGGACTTTCTCATGATGGCACCAATTTCTTATTAGCAGATTCAGATAATGATACCGATGCTGATGGAACTAATGCCGATCCAACAAATAATATAGATTTAGATTACAGAGAAGTTAAAACTGATGTTATTATTACACAAGTATATCACAATGGTATCCATAGAGTAATTGAATTAACAAATATTGATACAAATTCTATTACTGCTGGTTCCATAAACCTTGTGTATTATGCGAATGTAAGCGGCGATCAAACAGGAGTTACTCCAACGGCTACATATACTGTTACAGGAAGTTTAGCGCCAAATCAATCTGTTTTAATAGAAAGCACTGGACTTTCAGGAGTAAATATTAATAACGCTCCTATAAGGGAAGTAAACGCAGGAATTACCGCTTTCGATGCAGGTAATGACATTTTGATTCTTTCTACAACTACCGACAATACTGCATGGGCTAATCGAATAGATGTAGTAGAAAATATAACAAATACGTCCTCTATAGTACGTAATGATGATATAATTACAGGAAACGGTATTTTTACTACTTCCGAGTGGACAGTATTTGTAGACAATGCCTTAGATCCATACCGAGCTATAGGCTTAGGCGGACCAGAACGTCATGTACACGATCCGCTCATTTCAGAAGTAAATACAAGTGTAGCTGATAAAAACCAAGGATT
>NZ_JBOEFY010000090.1:0-37294 GCF_050633145.1 Kordia sp.
TGTCCACTCGGAAGTAGTAAATGTTGTATTTGATGTGATTATATCATCATTACGTACTATAGAGGACGTATTTGTTATATTTTCTACTACATCTATTCGATTTGCCCAAGCGGTGTTGTTAGTAGTACTGGATAGAACAATGAGATCGTCTCCTCCTGAAAAACCTGTAACTCCTGCATTTATCTCTCTTATTGGAGAGTTGTTGATGTTGGCTCCTGTAAAGCCCGAACTTTCTATCAGTACAGATTGGTTGGGTGCTAATGCTCCTACCACGGTATACGTTGCTGTTGGAATTACTCCTGTCTGATCTCCTGAGGTATTAGAGAAGAATACTAAATTGATATTCCCTGCTGTTATGGTAGTACCAGAAAGATTCGTAAGTTCTATGACTGTGTTTCCTCCATTTTCATAGACCTGACTAATGATTACATTCGCAATGTCTAACGATCTAAAATCTACATCAGAGTTGTTCAAATCTGTATTTTCCATCAAAATAGAACCGTCTGTATCATTTAAGGGATCGTTGATGTTTCCATCTGGGTCTGCATACGATACGCCACTAATCGTGGTTAAGTTAGATTCATCTGTATCTGTTAGACCATCTCCATCGGAATCTAAATCTAGATAATCAGGAATGGTATCTGTCGTATCACTGGTGTCGGCATTGGGAATTCTTAGCCCAGTTTTAAAGTCTGCTAGGGTAGATCCAAAACCTACGGTATCATCAAAGATGTCTAGGATTCCATCGTCATCGCTATCGGCTGAATCGTCAATGGTGGTAGGATAGGCAATATAATCTGTGGTGGCTCTAGCTTCTATGGCATCGGGAATACCATCATCGTCACTATCTAAGTCTAAAAAATCTGCAAGACTATCAGCAGCAGTGTCAAAACTATCTACTGGAGTGACTCCGGCATCTGTTATACCGATAAGGTTTTCAATACGATCGTCCAAACCATTTCCTGCCGTTGAGTTTGCCAGAGATCCATCGTCTACATAGCTTTCACTAGGTTCTATGGTTCCATTGCCATTGGTATCGTATCCAGCTACGATAGTATTACCTGCTTCATATATATCAGCAATTCCGTCGTTATCGGAGTCTAGGTCTAGGTGATCTGGTACACCATCTCCATCTTGATCTAAGCTGGACCAAGTTCCACTAGCATTTAAAGTATCACCAACAACTCCTGTTACAAAATCAGCATCTTGATAGTTAGGAGTACCATCCCCGTCATCATCTCCCGAAGGGTCAGCATTCACACATGAGAATGTTTTTGTAGATATAACAATACTTGAACCAGTGTTAATGGTAGTCCCAAAATTGTGGTAGTTTCCAAAAAGATCGAGAGTATCGTATACTTCAACACCATCAACCAAAACTCTGATAAATGAAATAGCTCCTGAAGCTGTATCCTCGCCGTTTGAGTTGTCTGACATACCATCACCAAAGGAATCGTTTACAGTTAAAACATAAGTTCCTGCTACTGTAGCTGTATAATCTTGTGAAGCTGTTCTTAGATTTCCTCCATAAGAAATGTTAGTAGGTAATCCTGTAGCTCCAGCAGGACCCGTCAATGACCAAGAAATTTCTTCAGACCAACCATCGAAATCAAATTCAACTGTAATAATAGAGTTTGCGAAAGGAGTTCCTGAATTGTTACACAATTCTTGTGTGTCTAAAATTCCATCGTTATCATCATCTATATCTATTGTATCGGCTAAACCATCGCCATCGGTATCATCTACGGATCTAAAATCCACATCTGAACTGTCCAAGTCTGTATTTTCCATCAAAATAGAACCATCTACATTACTTAAAGGGTTGTTAATGTTTCCATCTGGGTCTTCATAGGCAACGCCACTAATAATTGTTAAATTGGATTCATCCGCATCCGTATTACCATCACCATCCGCATCTAAATCTAAGTAGTCTGGTATGGTGTCCGCTGTGTCATTTCCATCTGCATTAGGTGTTCTGAGTCCTGTTTTAAAGCCTACTAGTGTAGATCCAAATCCTACAGTATCGTCAAAAATGTCTAGAATTCCATCATCATCACTATCGGCAGCATCGTCAATGGTGGCTGGGTAAGAAATATAATCTGTAGTGGCTCTGGCCTCTATAGCATCTGGTATACCATCATCATCTGAGTCTAAGTTTAAAAAGTCTGCGCTAGTACCAGAACCTGCATTGAAACTGTTTACGGGAGTAACCCCAGTATCAGCAGTGCCAATCAAGTTTTCGATACGATCGTCCAGTCCGTTGCCTGCATTTGAGTTTGCCAAAGACCCATTATCTACAAAACCTTCACTGAGTTCTATGGTACCATTACCATTGGTGTCATAGCTTGCTACTGTGGAGTTACCATGCTCATAAATATCTGCTATACCGTCGTTGTCAGCGTCTAAATCTAAACTAGATTCTATGGTGTCTTTATCTAAATCTCCAAGAGCTGTTTCATTGATAAAAATATCATCAACAAAAATCCAAGTATTAGAAAACAAAACGGTAAGTGGAGGAAAAGTTGAAACATGATCATTAGCTCCAATATAAAAATCAACTATTTGCCCATCGACTATGCCATAATCCTGAGGGATGAAAGTAGTTGTACGGATTTCCCATGTACCCTCAACACCTCCAGAATCGGCGAGCGTAGGTATATCATATAACAAGGTACCATTATTAAAAGAGGTGCTGTTAATTCTTATTTCATTCTTTATAGGGTCCGATGCATTTCCTGGTTGAGTATATTCTGTATAGTAAAGTGAGAGTGTCATTTCCTCGCTAGCATCTGAAATAGTTATTGCACTAGTAATTCCTTCATGCGTTCTTAATGGAACGCCTCCACCAGTAACGTTAATTGCAGATCTAAAACCAATAAACGAACCTCCTGAGGGGGAAGAATTAAAGGTTGGCGTCAATGTTGTTCTGTTGAAAGTAACACCATTAAAATCAATTTCAGTGTCTGTAGAAATATCTGGAGTGACTATAGAACTCCATGGGCTTGGAACAAAACCTGATATAGCTGATGTGTAAGGGTTTTCATAACTCGGAGGTATATTAAAGTTACTATTTTCGAATAACGACAAGATAGTGTTTTCAACTGTATCTAAAATTCCATCGTTGTCATCGTCAATATCAACACTATCTGGTACACCATCACCATCGGTATCCTGAAGATTGTATTTGTAATCATGGAATTCCAGCTTTCTATGATTTCCTACTTCCAATATCCAGTCACCATCAACTCCAGTAATATTGGTAGAAGCGGCAATAGAAAGACCTAATTTATTTTCGAGATATTTTACAGCTTCTTTTCCTTTTTCTCCTTTGGCAAACTCACAACCATAAATGTTTAGAGTTGTTACTTGTTGGTTGTTGGTTGTTAGTTGTTGTCGTACAAATACTGCAATTTCTTCTTTTTGCAACCATTTATCATTGATAAAAAGTTCGCCAGATCGGCCATGTGTAAAAAGATTGTATTCTTCTTTGCTTGGATTAGATAATTCCACAACTTCTTTTAAAAAATTAGATTGGAATACGTTCTTATCTACATACAGTAATGGTAAATTTGTTGTTTTATTTGCATTATCAAAAGTGAAACGTTTTTCTTCATTTGAATTATCACTTTGAAGGATGAGTTCCTGTTGTGAAAACAAAGTGCTTGAAAAAAGAAAACACATGATATATATAATAGTTTTATAGTGTTTCTCTATATTGGTTATGTTTTTAATATGTATTTGTAATTTCATAAGCGCATTGTTTAGTATTGTATTGTTATATTTAAGGCACGTGTATGCTAGTAGATATCTTCTAAAAATTTAGAAAGTGATTACCATGAAATATTTTACAGTTTTAAGTATTTATGGAATTACTTTTATAAACTTCTTGTAAGCGTAAATTTTTGATTCACGATTTATATTTCTTATTTTTGCACTACTTTTTATGGCTTGTGAAAATTTTAAAAAAAATGTTTTGAATAGTCTAAGAAAAGGGGAATCATAATAGGACTAGCGTTTTATGTTATTCTGATTATAACTCAAAGCTATCAATGCCTTTTTGAAGCAGTATTCTTTTTTTGGAAGTTTTTATTCTCATTTCAGCCCCCCCTTAAAAAATCGATAAAAAGATTGTTTTTTCCGTTTTAATGTCATAAAACAAACAGTAGTGCAAATACTTTAGCCATCGTTTCACGTTTTATTTTATAACAACGAAGATGTTATTCATCTGTGAAACTTATTATTAAGTGTAATGTGCTATCTTCAGATAGGTAGAATTTAGAAAATATTGGTATCCGTCTTTCAAATTTGGATTATAATCTAGTAATTATGCATGTTTAGTAATACTAGTCATCTTTTTATGCAAGACTAGACGTACAAATGTTAATTTTATCTACACTATGTCGACTTTAGTAAGTTAAACATCTACTTTTTTTTAACTTTCATTCCCCTAATTTCTCTAAGAAATCGTTTTTTTCATTAATAACTAATGATCTATACTTATTAATTTATACTTCTGAAGACATCTATAGGGCAAATCTATTATTAATGTATTTACCTGAGCTTATGAAAATTTATAAAAAAAAGCACTTCATTTATCTAATATTTTTTTTTATGATCAGTATTAATTATAGCCAAAACTCCCAAAGAGAAAATGTTACTCATGGAAAATCATGTATAGACTCTATTGTAGATATACACTTGAACTTACGTGATAAAATGTATAAAAACGAACCTAATTCTTATAAAAATCAACTATTAAAACTATTAAATTCTGCAAATAAATGTCTAGATACTAATCATCAATATGTTAAATATGTTAAGGGGTTCATCATGTATGACTTACAAGCTATTTACAGAAGAGAAAGTAAGTATGACTCTGTAAGGCATTATTTAGATTATATATTAACTAATGTTGAGAATAAACCTTTATTGGCTAGAGCTGCGAAAAGTCGAGCTAAACTATCATTAAAAACCTTTGATTATGAAAATTACATAGCTTTTATAAACAAATCTATTGAGTTTGCTGAAGCAGCAGAAGATATAAATCTAAAACAGTCTTCACTAATTAGTTTAGGCAAATTTTACTCATCTACACGTCAGTTTGACATGCTTGAAGCTATCCAAAGGGAATTACATAATAGCATTGACTCAACATCAATAGAAAATAAAGTAAGAATAAGTATTAATGACTATTATTTATTAAATAACAAAGGTAAATTTAGAGAAGCTCTTTCTGTACTTACACAATTTCAGGATAGTATAACTTCAAATTTTAGTTTCAGGGGTTATTATTATTTTACAGTTTCTGATGCCTATTTAAACCTGAAAAAATATGACTCATCTTTATACTTCATAGAAAAAAACAAACATGCTATCAAAGATTCTTATTCTTTTTACAACAAGCTTGCAACTATTTATTATCATAAAAAAGATTTCAATGCTGCATTAACAAATTTAAATAAAGTTCCTAATCCTTTATCAAAATACAATTTACATCGTCTCGGTATATTTTTATCAAATGCATCAAAAATACATCAAGCACTTGGCAATGATAGTTTAGCTATTACTTATTTGAATGACTACATTGAAGAATATAAAATTCAAGAAAAAAAAGTAGCTGAAAAAAAAGTAGCTATTTTTAATTATGAATTAAAAAAGAATGCAAAAATAAATAAACTGAAAGCAGAAAAAGAGCTTCAAAAAGTTATTATTTCTAATAATAAAAAAGCATATAACTTTCAATTATTTATTGGTTCCCTAACTATCATCATCATCTTTTCAATATTATTATATAGATATAAAAGGAGGCAAGAAAAGAAACGTTTGATACTTGAGAAAAATTCTGAAATTAATAAGCTTAAAACACAATATATTGAAAATATAACACATGAGTTTAAAACGCCTGTAAGTGTGAATATTGGGTATTTAGATCTTATCAAAACCAATACTTTAAAACC
Organism: Kordia sp.; assembly: GCF_050633145.1. Lineage (GTDB taxonomy): Bacteria > Bacteroidota > Bacteroidia > Flavobacteriales > Flavobacteriaceae > Kordia. The sequence continues at coordinate 5,958 of NZ_JBOEFY010000090.1, forward strand.
TAAAAAAATTGCAGACTATATTGATATTTCTTTGGGAATAAATAATAAGTTACTAACCACACTTGAAGACTTGTTGACTTTTATAAAATTAGATAATACAGAAATATTATTAAAAGATCATTTAACTGATCAAAATGTATTTAGTTTTTTACATACAGAAATTCAAAAATTTGAGTACAGCTGTTCTCTAAAAGGGTTAAAGATAAAGCTTATTACCAATGTAAAACCTGAGTATCAGTTACTATTCGATTATTCAAAGCTAAATAAAGTGCTTAATAATTTATTAACAAATGCCATCAAATTTTCTAAAGTTGAAAGAACTATTTATGTAACCTTCTTAGTTCTTGAAAATCATATCATGATTCAGGTAAAAGATGAAGGAATTGGTATTGATAAAACATTGCATACAGAAATTTTTAAACGATTTTATCAAGCAAAACAAAATGAAGGTAATGGATTTGGGATTGGATTATTTTTAGTCAAGAATATTGTAGCATCATGGAAAGGAACAATTCATGTAGATAGTGAAACTGATGAAGGAGCCACTTTTTCTATAAAAATACCTACAACTACTATCTCAGTAGCGGAAGCAACCCGTGAAAATTTTGAAATTAATTTCTTTGAAAAAGAAACTCATGAAGTCCTAAATTCTGATGTTGTAAAAATTCTAATTGTTGAAAATCAATTGGAAATGATCAATTATCTGAATCATATTTTCGCAATAGATTATTATTGTGATTTTGCTTATGATGGAGAACAAGCATATGATTTAATTCAAAAAAACAATTATGAACTCATCATTTCAGATTATAAAATGCCTATTATGGATGGGCTTGAGCTTCAATCTATATTGAAAGAAAAACCAAAAACTGCTAACATTCCTTTTATTCTAATTAGCGCCTCTGATATAGAAAATCAACTAGACCATTTATATAAAGATGATTTGTTTAGATTTTTAAGAAAACCATTTACTGAACATGAATTAAAATCACTAATTCAAACATTCATTGGTATTAAAAGTAATGTAAGAGAGGTAACTTCTACTCAAGAAACAGCTACTATTCTAAAAAATGACACTATTTCAACGTTTCTGCAAAAAGTAAACTCATATATTTTAGAAAATTTAGAAAACGAAAAGTTGAAAATAAGTGATATTGCACAACATACGGGATATAGTCAAAAACAATTTACAACTATATTAAATGGACATACAAATTTAAATCCTAATAAAGTTGTGCTGGAAATTCGACTTCTAAAAGCCTACGAGTTTATTATGAATGGACATTATAAGACCATAGGAGAAATCATGGCTGCTATTGGTATGAATAGTCGTCCTTACTTTTATAAGGTTTTCGAAGAACGATTTGGTATTAAGGTGGGAGAAATGCATAAGAAGTATACTAAAAGTTATCTTGCAAAAGATGATCGTTCGTAAATGTTAATCAAAAAAGCTCTCATGTATTTCATGAGAGCTTTGATATTTTTGGAAAGTATTTATGTATTTTAAATTAAAAGAAAAAGCTTCATTTAAAAGTCACACTTATATAATGACTATTTCTATGAAAACCTTAATCACATAGGTTTCTAATAACTTATTGTTTGACAATTTTCTTAATATGAGATTGGCTTGAATTTTTTACATAAATTTTAAAAAAATACATCCCTGCACTAATTTGACTTACATCTACTACACCATCTGAATAATTGACCTTTATCTGTTTACCATCTATCGTATACAATGAAACTTTATCTATGAGATTAGAAGTATTATTTTCTATATGAATTGTCTCAGAAACTGGATTCGGATATACTACAATTCTCTCTTGAGAAAAGTCAGAAGTTGATAAAGTAGATCGGTTTTCAAATGCCCCAATGCTTCTAGAAGTATTAAAAGGATTCTCATCAAAATCAAGTATTGGTTCCGAAACTGCAAGTCCATTTCCAATTGCAGGACTGATATGGTTTACTCTGAAGTTTTCATTTTGCAAATCTTCAAATATTGGGGCTGCAATAATTTGATTAGTATCCGTTACAGGTAAAATAGGTGTCCAGTTAGCATCACTTGCATTATACCATAAATTGTTACTAAAGGTAAATGTTTGGGGTTGGGTATTAGGTCCTATATTTACTTCTGTAAGATCATTTTCTAAATACACAATATTATTTATGAATTCATTATCAGCACATTCTAAAAAGCTAGTATTAGGTTTTCCTAAAATTCTAATAACCCAAACACTCGGATTATAAAATGTATTGTTGTACACCTTACTTCTTACACTAGTCTCAAAAGAAACTTGAGAAAAAGACCCTACAAAAACATTTGAGTACACCTCTATATCGGCAGCTTCAAAAGCATCAACAATAGGGTCAGGTAAAGGTGGCCTAAAAAACTGGAATCCAGTTCCCCCACCAATATTTATTGCTCTTTTAGTATTATTTTTTATGAAATTTCTTCTGATTGTTATAAATTGAGAACCACCCTTACACACTATTCCAACACCGCCACTACTATCAAAATAATTGTCTTGTACTGTACCGTGATGACAGCCTACAAAATCAATACCGGCATCACTATAAAAATCAAGTGAGGTATTCATAAACTCACAATCTTCTATTAAAAAATTATCTATCCCTGACATTTTAAGCATATTCCGCGCAGAAAAATCTCTGAATATACAATTACGAATTGTAATATTTAAAGCGGGTGTAGAATAATTACCCCCATCATCTATGTTAATACCGTTAACGGTTTGTCCTTCAATAACTAGACCATTAATTTCAATATTAGAGCAGTTATGGAGATAAATAGCAGTAGCTCCTCCAGTAAAAAAAGTTTGATGTTCTACTTCTGCCATAATAACAATTGGGGCGGATGGTGTTCCACTAATATCAAACCAAGATTGAAAGCCTGTAAATGTTTGAGATTGTAGCATTAGTGTATCTCCGGGAGATACAAAATCTTCAACAGCATTTAAAGTTGGATAATCACCTGTATCCCCAATAGTAATAATTTGTGCGTTTAGTCTAACTTGACATAAAAAAACAATTAAAAGAGTGCAAAATAATTTCATAATATCTGTAATGATTAATTAAGTGTAAAATTTGCAGGCAAAAAATTTTAATTAGTTTTTTATAATTTTGATTGATTTTTCACTATTATCACCTGCTTTAATCAGCAAGGCATAAACACCTGTTTTGCAACCTCTTAAGTCAATATTATTAATTAATGTATTTTGAAATGTTCCTAAACTATTGCCCCATACAGTTACAATACTACGATGGTCAGAAGATTGTAGTGAGTTTACAGAATCAGAATTACCACTACTAGGTCCAGAAGTAATATCCGAAAAGTGTAAGGTCTGCGAGTGAATCCATAATGATATAAAAAATAGTAAAGCAGATAATAATAGTTTTTTTCATAAATAATCTTTCATAAAAAATATTTTAGTTATGAGTATAATTATAGAAAATTCAAATTACTCTAAGCAATAATGCATTATTCAATAACTATTTTCTTAAACTGGTATCTATTTGAATTCTGCAAATAAATTTTTAAAAAGTACACCCCAACTTCAACATGGCTTACATCTATCCTATTATTTGAATAACTTACCTTAATAGATTTACCATCTGAAGTATATAATAAAACTTCGTCTATGAGATTAGAAGTATTATTTTTTATATGAATTGTCTCTGATACTGGATTCGGATATACTACAATTCTCTCTTGAGAAAAGTCAGTTACATGTAAAGTAGCTTTTTTTTCAAATGCTCCAATATCCAAGGAATTCTCTACTTGTTTTGCGCTGCTATTTGTATGTACTACATATTCATTTAATAAATTATGATCAGGTAGATGAATTGCAGGAATTACAGTTCCAGCGTCAATTAAAGGGGAACCTTCTTGTAAGTTGAAATCTTGATTTATAAAATCTACAAAAAGTGGATCAATTCCATTTAAATTATTGCCTAAATCGTTTACTGTTCCTGATCCACTGTGAGCATTTACCCAATTTGTTTTAATCCAATTATACTCCATATTTATGGTGCCATCACCATTAATCATTGCCAAAGAACTTCCAATACTGGTGCAGTAAATAATATTATTAAATGCGTTCATTATTTCATCTTGAGTTGAAAGACGCGCTAAAGTAGTATTCGAATTTCGGGTAGAAATCACTGTATTATTATAGAAATAGAGATTCCCCTTTCTATATTGAGACGTAGTACCTGAATCTCCACCATAATGTAATATTTGAGAGTTTCCTGCTCCATCAGGTTCTATAAGGATATTTCCATACACATAGGTAGAAGCGTAAGAAGTATCGTTATACAAAGCTGATGTTCCTGCATCAACAAGGTCTAACTGACGATTTCCACTTTCAATCCAATTATATCTAACCACAAGTCCTGCAGATCTATCTTTAAGGTTATTACCTAGTGTGCCTGTTCTTAATGGCCCAAATCGGTTGTATTCATAAATGATACCTAAAGCTTCTGTGTAGGTATTATGATGAAAAATACTTCCAACAATGCCATTATCATAAATGTAATTCTTTGTAATAAGAATATCTTTTGTTTGCCCTCCATTGGCTCCGATAAAAATACCATTGCCAGAATCGTGGATAATACAGTCTTTAATAATAATATGTTCCCCTTTTTCAATATAAATAGAAGCCGCGTTGCTAGAATATGTGTCTGTTTGACCATTGTCTGTTGTAAAATTATAAGCTGGTCGTACTGATCTTAGCTCTAAATTTTCAATTGTAATATAGCTTGGCAAATCATCAGAAGGTGTATTAGAACCTCCTATTTTGATGAGACCTCTGTTTTCATTCCAATAATTAAGATATGTGGGAGTTGTGGCTCCGTTTCCATCAATGATAGGTTTTTCTCCATTTGGACCACTCACACCAATAATTTCTATTCTATTTAGTGCCGTTCCTTGCGCATTTATAACCCATTTTTCAAAATAAGGTGTACTACGCCAATGAATGTAAATTCTATCTCCAGCTTGTAACGCATTCCAAGGTGCTTCGTAAATGTTGGTTAACGGTTGTCCTGGACCAATGTGATAGTCTGTTGCAAAAGAAACTGAATTTAATGTTAAGAAAATAGTAAGTAAGGTTAAGATCTTATTTTTCATAACTTATTGTTTATTGCGTTAAAATTTGGTTATAACAATAATAAAGGTTAAAAAAATTAAGAATATCCTTTTTTAAGAGTTTTATGTTCTTTTTTAATTTTTACAAGTATTATCACCAATAAACAGATCTTATGAAATTGGAAAATAAAACCACTGAAAAGAAAAAGACATTTAAGATTTGCTCTTAATAAATTTGCAAATAATAAAGTATTAAAGTAAAAGATTTTCAAAAATATACATTTCGGCTACTTCACAGACTGTCATATTAACACTGGAATATTTTTTTTAGATAGACGTTTAATGATGACTTTAGATGCATTAAGCAAGCATATAGGTTATCCAATATTCAATTGGATAAATTCAGGCGCAAGAAGCGATTCTCATAACCGTAAAGTTGGTGGAGCTTCTAGGTCGTCTCATAAAATTCCAACTTGCAAAGCTGTTGACATAGGAACATCATCGAAGTTTATCCGAAATCAAATTATTGAAGAAGCGAGAAATTTGGGAATAAAAAGAATTGGAGTAGGACGTACATTTGTTCATCTTGACGTAGACGAAAATAAAAGTCTATTTGTTGCATGGGAATATCCTTCAGGAAAACCACCTGAAGTGAATCCATTTGCTTAAATTTAGTTATATTAGTTAAAATTGTAACATTAAAAAATGTTTAATTCGAGTAGATTAATCTTTCCTATTAGGAGCACCGTTTTTGATAGTTTTTGATAGTTTTTCAGACTCTTACAAATCACAAATCACTGATTTTTAAGTAGTTTTCAAAATTCCCTCAGCATGTTTCCATACTGAGGTTTTTTTCAATGTTAACCAAATTTTCGAGTTGTTACACTCTTGCTTTTGCTTTTTTGTTGGCTTTAATAGATGAAACATCATATCCAGCAAATCGCTTCATATAATATTTCACTGTTGAACCATACGCGTCGGCAAATCCTTGTTTACCTGCGCTTCTCAAATACTTCTTCACGCTTCCTGGTCCTGCTAGATGTGCTGCTGCCAAAATCCCTGATTCTGTCACAACTACACCGTTGATTCTCTTTCCAACTGAGCGCTTGATGTCTTTTCTAAGAATCCACTTGTTTCTTGAGGCATTTGCTTCAAAGGCTTTCTCTTGTAATTTTGGATTTTTTAAGAATGCTTGCGGATTATATATTCCGATCATTTCTAGAGTTCCTTTTCCAAATTGATACTTTCCGAGATAACCTAAGGTATTTACCACAAAGTAATTTCCCTGAGATTCTTTAAATGCTACTGCTTCTTTAAAACCCAAATATCTTTGTCCTGTAAACGGAATTGGTGCTTCTTGGAAGTAGCTGTCATCTATGGGGTTTACTGTAAACAGTTCAGATGACATTTTATGATTTTCAATATTATTTTTAAGAACGTTGGCTTCTTTTTTCGAAGTGAAACCTAAACTTACAAATGTTAAAATAGCTATTAAAATTGAGAATTTTATTGCTCTTTTTCCCATAAAAATTGATTTCTTTAAGACTTACTAATTACAACAATTAAGCTTAAAATTTCAGCGTGCAAATATACACATTATTTTTTAATAAAAAGGTTTTTATGTTAAAATTATCTTAAAAGTAGATTGGATGGAATTTCATTTTACCTAAACTATTGATTTCCAAAGTTGGAGCAGGAATTTTAATGAAATTTATAACACTAAAGATACTATTTAGAAACTTCGATTTTGTCTCTATTTTTGTTAAATCAATGTCAATACTGAGGTAAAATTGTCTATATCGTTGCTGATTTGGCAAAAGTTCGCGTTGCGTTTCTATAGTTCCAGCAATTAATCCTTCGGCTCCGTAACCAAAAGCAACATTGAACCATCGCGGAATTTTGCTTTGTTTGAAGAATGAATGTACGTTAGCACTCAGCCAATATGTTTGTCCGTTGTAATCTTTTAGTGTTTCTTCTAAAAAACCACTTCCAAGTTTATTTGGGCGAATTTCAGCAAAACGTGTTCGATGAAAAGAATACTTTAATTTGATACGTTGTTCATTCCATAATAATTCTTGTCCGACGTATAAGCCTGTTCCAAGTCCATTTGCGAGTACATCTCCCCAAGAAGCTCCCCATTCAGCAGAAAAACCATCCATAACCTCTACAGCAGTTAAAAAGCCAAATCCGAGCGTTGCTCCAAAAATCAATTGATTTTCTTTAGAAACTCCGCTCCACCTAAGTACTTTAGCACCAATGTTTCCAACGTAATACGAGGTTAATACATGACCAGCCTTGTCCATCTGCAACCATTCGTTATTGTCATTTATAAAATGAAAAGAAGAACGTTTAAAATCTGCATACCAAATTCTGTCCAAACCAACCAACGTTGCAGTAGCTAGTGAAGCTTCGGTAATGGCTACAAAATTTCGTCTTGGTTTATGTAACGTATCTGAAGCTTTAAAAAAATCAGGTGGTGTGAGTTGTGCAGTCACAGTGTGTGCTATGCAGATAATAAAGAGGAGTCTTAAAAGTATGTTTTTCAACTATTGCTGATTTTGGTTTTGATTATTTTTAATCATAAAATCTCTGAATGCTATTGCAGATGTACTCCAAGGCATTTTATAAGTTCCTGGAATGAGAAACGATTCAAAACTCATATTATAAACTTTAACGTCTTCCATATTTATAGTTTCTGTAAATATTTTATATACATCAGATTCAGTAGCTTCTATTTGATCCGAAATTATTTTTGCCAATTCTCTATGAGTTTTGTTTTCAGGAATTATAACACGCACATACACACTTCTATTCAACAACGTTTTTACAAGTTCATTACTGTTCATTCCTTTACGGATGATATACTTCCCTCCTTTTATGCGTTTAGTATACCCGAGTTTTTTTGCCAAGGTAGAAAAAGCATCCATATCTGTTAATAGCGGTTCTAATTCTTCTTTGACATATTCGAAATCAGCATCCGACGGAATGTATATATATGCTTCTTCATTATTGAAAGCAGTGATTGGCTTAAAGATTGTTTGTGTAATGTTGTATATAAAATAACAACCTCCAAAGATTCCCAGAATCAAAATTCCAATCAATATTTTACGTAAGTACATTTAGCTGAGTTTTTGATATAGGATTTCGTTTTTAAATTCGCCATTGACAAATGTCCAATCTTTTTTGATTCCGATTTGTTGAAAATCTAAACTTTCAAAAAGTTTGATGCTTGCTTCATTATCTTCTGCAATATTTGCAAATAGTTGATGTACATGCAAATGCTTGAATGCGTATTTACACACTAATTGCAAGGCTTCTTTACCGTAACCCTTGTGTCTAAATTCATTTTTTGCGATTAATAAACCAACACCGACACGTTTGTTTTTTGGATCAAATTCAAAAAGATCAATCAAACCAATGTTTTCTTTTTTATTTCCCACCATAACTAAGCGCAATTGCTTAGCTTCATATATATCCTGATGTGCATTTTCCAAATATTGCTTGATTAAAAATCGTGAATATGGAGTTTGCGTTGCGCTTATTTCCCAGATAGATTCATTATTTTCTATTTCGTAGATAAAATCTAAATCTTCAGGTTCTAATGCGCGTAAATATAGTTTTTCGCCTGTGAGTGTTAGCATGAAATTTCTCCTTTAAATACTTGTGTTGCTTTTCCTTTAAGGAAGATGTTTTTATAGGAAGTTTGATCGCGTTCAAAAGACACCTTCAAAGTTCCTCCTTCTACTTGCAATACAACTTCGCTTGCATTGGTTTCCTTCAAATGATGCATTGCCAATGCTACTGCAGTTACACCAGTTCCACATGAAAGTGTTTCATCTTCTACACCTCTTTCATAGGTACGTACTCTAAATTCTGTATTTGAAATCTTCTTGACAAAATTTACATTAGAACCTTCTTCATAATATGGCGCTCCATAACGAATGGCAGCACCTTCCTTTTTGATGTCAAATTTTTCAATTCCTTCTTTGAAAGTTACATGATGCGGTGAACCTGTATCCAAAAACACATACTCATCATGATTTTCAATGTTGGCAACATCTTGCATTTGCAAATGAACCTGATCGCCATCAATCGTTGCATAATGTTTCCCATCTATGGCAATAAAAGTAGTTTCTTGTTGAATGACTCCGAGAAAATTCGCGAAAGCTACAATACAACGTCCACCATTCCCACACATGGAACTTTCATTTCCATCAGAATTATAATAAACCATTTTAAAATCGTGGGCTGCATCATTTTCTAAAAGAATTAAGCCATCTGCGCCGACACCAAATTTTCGATCACACAAATGGTGTACAAGTTTGGTATCATTCTTGGGAAATATATCCTGTCTGTTATCAATAAGCACGAAATCGTTTCCTGTTCCTTGATATTTGTAAAAAGATAGTGTCATTTATTCTATTTGCTAGTGACAAAAGTACAAATAAAGTATTGATTATTTGAGCGATGTTAAAGTGTAGTTAAAGTTAAAATGTGACTACAATAAATATGTAATTTTAAGTGTTAAAAGAAGACAAAGACATTATAAATAATCACAAAAATTAATAAATTAAATAACTAAATATGAAAAAATTTGCAAGTTTACTATTCGTTTCTGTTTTAGCAGGCGTTATTAGTATTGGAGCTTATAAGGTTTTTTCGGAATCCCCTGAAAAAGTTGAAAAGACTTCAGTACTTGAACAAACATCATACATTCCAACGAATTTTGTAAATAACACAACACCTAAAACAACAAATGCTGCTGCGGCTAATATTGACTTTACAGTTGCTGCTGAAAAAACAGTTCATTCTGTAGTACACGTTAAAAATAAAATAACCAAAATTGCTCCAAGAAGTATTTTTGATATATATAATGGTACAGGAAGACAACAAACACAAATTGGAACTGGTTCTGGTGTGATTATTACGCCAGATGGACATATTGTGACAAACAATCATGTTATTGAAGGTTCTAATGAAATTCAAGTTACCTTAAATAATAACAAAAATTACGTTGCTAAACTTATAGGAACTGATCCGAAAATGGATATTGCTTTGTTAAAAATTGAAGCAGACGAAGAGTTACCATATATTTCTTTTGGAAATTCTGATAATGCCAAAATTGGCGAATGGGTTTTAGCTGTTGGAAACCCTTTTAATTTAACTTCAACCGTTACTGCTGGAATTATTAGTGCTAAAGGAAGAGATTTGAACGAAGGTGATAATTTGAGTCAGTCATTTATTCAAACAGATGCTGCGGTAAATCCAGGGAATTCTGGTGGCGCTTTGGTGAATACAAATGGTGAATTGATTGGAATCAACACAGCAATTACTTCTCAAACTGGTTCTTATATTGGATATTCATTTGCAGTACCGAGTAATATAGCGCAGAAAATTGTAGCGGACTTATTAGAGTTTGGCGATGTACAAAAAGGATTGCTTGGTGTTACTGGTGGATCATTAAACTCTGTAGTTGCAGAAAGACTTGAGATTGCTGAAACAGAAGGTTTTTATGTTGGAAAAGTATTTGATGATTCTGGTGCTTCTAAAGCCGGAATTATAAAAGGAGATATTATTAAAAAGATAGATGAAGTAAAGATTTCGAGTTTTGCGGACTTATCAGGTTACTTAAGTTCTAAACGTCCGGGAGATGTTGTAAACGTAACTGTATTAAGAGACGAAAATTTTGAAACACTTCCTGTAACCTTGATAAAAGAAAAGTCTGTCACATCTGTAAAAATGATGGATATGCGATTGGAAAATTTAAGCAAAGAAAATAAATTAGGTTACGGTTTAAAAGTTGCTGCTAATAACAATCAACAATTACTTGAAGAACTGGGAATTGCACCAGGATATATTTTGATAGAAGTAAATGGAAAAAAAGTGCAATCTGCGAAAGTTTTAAAAGAATTTCTCGACAAATATGGAGAAGATCAAATTCGCATCTTAGCATTCAAAAATCTAGAAGGACAATACGAGCGTTTTATCTTTCGATAAAAAAGTGCCATCTATATATGTTGGAAAAGCGAGACACTTATAACGTGCCTCGCTTTTTTTATGATTTTATATGCTGTAACGTTATTCTTTAAACGTTTTATGTAACCTGCAAATTTACTTTACACGGAGTTTTAAATTCTTTTTCAGTATATAAACCCGTCAAAAAAGGGTTTTTATTTACAATTTTACAGTTAAATACCTTTTACGATTTTTCTGACAAGCCTCTACATTTGTCAAATGAAAAAAAATAAAAAAAACTCGAAAATGACTGGCAAAAAACTTTCGTCAGCATCAAAAAAAAGAAGCTCTAGCAATAGTAAAACAGCTAAAAATATGCTAGGCGGAAACTATTTCTTGTACAAGTCACATCTTAAAAATATAGGTTGGACAGATTATAGCAGTTTAGGTTTCCCTACTGGTACCACAGGTCAAGCTATAAGATTAGAAGCTTTACGATTTACCTCTAATGCATTTATTGACAATTTTAGAGCGCAAGCACATGTTCAAGATAAAGGTTGGTTGTCTTGGGTAGGTTATGGTGACGTTATAGGCACTATAGGTGAGGAGAAACGCTTAGAAGCTATTCGAATAGACATCCCTGCTAACTATGCAAGAAATGTTCGATACAGAGTACATGTGGAAAATATTGGTTGGATGGAATATAGAGGCAACAATGAAATCGCTGGAACAGTAGGCAGATCTCTAAGAATTGAAGCTTTTGAAATACACATGGATATCCTTTAAAAATAATTTAAAATTAAAGCACCTTCATAATTACACAATCATGAAAGTGCTTTAATAGTTTATTTAGTATCAAGTTCTTTGAAGAATTTAGACGTTTGATAGTAATCAAAAAAACTTTGCACAAATACTTGTTGAAAAAACTTTTTCTTTTATTTACGAAAACGTTTGAAATTGTATACTTTTGCGCCAAATTGTAAACACAACTACACAAACGTAAGACTATGAGTTTTAATGAAATTTACGAAAAGGAACTCACTTTTCAAGCAGATAGAAGACGTGCTACTGTTGAATTTATTAAGAATGTAAGCGATTTATGGTATGATAAATCAATTGAGCTTGTTATTTTTAGAAATCAACTAATTGACAGAAATGTTAGTGAAATTTTAAACCTTCACGAATATGCAGGTCAATTTGTACAAAAACCTATCTCTATTTTTGATACTGTAGAGATTGCACAAGCAATTGCTAAAATTGATTTGCCGCCATCTAAAATCGATATCGGAAAGTTAACGTATGAGTATCATTTAGAAGACAATCAGTATGCAAACGCAACTTCGTTTGTGGTTGATAAATTAAAAGACGCCAAAAAATCTAATGGAATTACACCAAAAGATGTAGTTCTTTATGGTTTTGGACGTATTGGACGTTTATTAGCAAGAGAATTAATGACTCGTACTGGACGCGGAAATCAATTACGCTTACGCGCGATTGTAACTCGTGGTAAAGTTGATGCAACTGTTTTAGAGAAAAGAGCTTCTTTGTTACGCAACGATTCTGTTCACGGAGATTTCCCTGGAACTGTTGGTATTGATGTTGAAAATTCGGCATTAATCATCAACGGAACTACAGTTCATATTATTTCTGCAAACGGACCAGAAGAGATTGATTATACAGCATACGGAATTAACGATGCGTTAATTATTGATAACACAGGTGCTTTTAGAGATAAAGAAGCTTTAGAAAGACACTTAGTGCCAAATGGTGCTGACAAAGTATTATTGACTGCTCCAGGAAAAGGTGTTCCTAATATTGTATATGGTGTAAACCATACAGAGCACAATCCTGATGAAGTAAATATTTGGTCTGCTGCTTCTTGTACTACAAATGCAATTACACCTGTATTAAAAGTTGTAGAAGATTCTTTCGGATTAATTCACGGACACTTAGAAACGATTCACGCATATACCAACGATCAAAACTTGGTAGACAACATGCACAAGAAATATCGTCGTGGTAGAGCTGCTGCTTTAAACATGGTAATTACTGAAACTGGCGCTGGAAAAGCAGTATCGAAAGCATTGCCGTCTTTAGAAGGTAAATTAACTTCAAATGCAATTAGAGTTCCTGTACCAAACGGTTCATTAGCTATTTTGAATTTAGAAATTGAAAACGCTACTTCTTTAGAGAGTCTAAATACTATTTTTAAGAAATATGCTTTAGAAGGTAATTTGGTAGAGCAGATTAAATATGAATTGAACGACGAATTAGTTTCTTCTGATATTGTTGGTTCTTCAGCTCCATCAATTTTTGACAGCAAAGCAACGATTGTACGCGAAGGTGGAAAAAATATCATTTTATATGTTTGGTATGATAATGAATATGGATATTCTCACCAAGTAATGCGATTGGCTAAATATATTTCGAAAGTAAGACGTTTTACGTACTATTAATAGAAGACACTATAATTTACAAAAAGAGTCTCGTATTTGAGGCTCTTTTTTTTGTGGATAAATCTCTTATGATTTCGTACAATAAATAAAAATATCTTCGTTTATTTGACAACTGTTATTTTAAACTTGAAAAGACGATGAAAGTGAAATACTTATTCCTAGCAATTACGCTAAGCTTCTCAGTATTAGCAAGCGCTCAAAATGTAGCCAAAAACGCCAATTTAAAATTAAAAGAAGGACCAATTTCTGAACAATTTGAGTTCATTCTTAAAAATTCTAATAAATATAAAAACTACAAAGTTGTAAAGCGCGACTGGATAGAAAAGTTACAGAAGAATGTAGCAGACTCTATCAATGCAGCTCAAAAAGACCTATCTACGGAAGTGGCAAAAGTAGCTACGCAACAAACCGAGATTGAAAAGTTGAAAACTGATTTGACTGCCGTAAATCAAAAAATTGAAGACTTAAACACCGAAAAAGATAGCATATCATTACTTGGTTTGCAATTGAGTAAAGGTAGTTATCAGTCATTAATGTGGGGAATTATTGCAGTTTTAGCCGTTTTATGGTTATTCTTCACGTATAAATTCAAAGCTAGCAACACTGTTACAAAAGAAGCAAAAGCAAAATTAGCTGAGACAGAACAAGAATTTGAAGAACACCGCAAACGCGCGTTGGAACGTGAACAACAAGTTCGCAGGAAGCTTCAGGACGAAATTAACAAGAATAAAAACTAATTCTCTTTACCATGCGTATTGACATCATTTCTGTAGTTCCTGATTTATTAAGAAGTCCTTTTGAAGCGTCTATCTTAAAAAGAGCCATTGACAAAGGTATTGTAGAAATTCATTTGCACAATTTACGTGATTATGCTACGGATAACTATAAGTCTATTGACGATTATCAGTTTGGCGGTGGCGCAGGAATGGTAATGATGCTTGGTCCGATTGATAAATGTATTTCAGGTTTAAAAGCAGAACGCGATTACGACGAAATCATTTATATGACACCCGATGGTAAAACTTTGAATCAAGGAATTGCAAATGAACTTTCGCTGAAAGGAAACATCATGATTCTTTGCGGACATTATAAAGGTGTAGACCAACGTGTGCGCGATCATTTTATTACGAGAGAAATTTCTATTGGTGATTATGTACTTTCAGGAGGAGAATTAGGCGCAGCGGTATTATGCGATTCTATCATTCGAATAATTCCTGGTGTGTTAGGAAATGAAACTTCTGCCCTAACCGATTCGTTTCAAGACAATTTACTAGCACCACCTGTATACACAAGACCTGCAAATTATAACGACTGGGAAGTTCCGGAAGTATTATTGTCTGGAAATTTTCCAAAAATTGAAGCTTGGCGCGAAGAACAAGCGTATGAGCGTACGAAGAAATTACGACCGGATTTGTTGGATGAATAGTCATTTAGACTCGCTTTCTTTGCTCTTAGACCGCTAACGCTATTAGATTTTAGATCGCTTCGCTGTTAGAAGCAGCTGTGCCCGTTAGTATTGTAGTATCGCTTTGCTCTGGTATTTTGGCACTATGAGCGTCACTTCGAGTAATTCGCTAAAGCGAATTGTATCGAGAAGTACTTTGAAGTTAGACCTGCTTTGCTTTTAGATTGTTAGACTTGTTTTACTCTTAGACTGCTTCGCTTTTAGATTCTTGGTATCGCTTTGCTTTTAGAGTACTTGTTACATTGAGCGCAGTCGAAATGTTGGCTCTTAAAAGAAATAATTTATAATTTTTAAAAAAGTATTTAACATTCAAAAAAAATACTTATTTTTGCACTCAATTTTGGATCAACCTCTGGCGATAGACGTGAACGTTGTTTTGAATTAATATTTATAAAAAGTTTAAAATGGAAGCTTTAATTAAATTTGTACAAGACGAATTTGTTACAACAAAAGATTTCCCTGAATTCGCAGCAGGAGATACAATTACAGTTTATTACGAAATCCGTGAAGGTGAAAAAACACGTACGCAGTTCTTTAGAGGAGTTGTAATTCAACGTAGAGGTTCAGGTTCTACTGAAACATTTACAATCAGAAAAATGTCTGGAACAGTTGGTGTTGAACGTATTTTCCCAGTAAATTTACCAGCACTTCAAAGAGTTGAAGTTAACAAAAGAGGTAAAGTACGTAGAGCACGTATCTTTTACTTTAGAGGTCTTACTGGTAAGAAAGCTAGAATTAAAGAAAGAAGATTCAAATAAAATCTTTCAAAAATATATCATAAAAAAGTCCTGCAAAATTGCAGGACTTTTTTCGTTATAAACAATTGTTCATAACTTAGGTTCATATCTTGTTGATTTCTAATTCATTATATTTCTTGCTTTTTTAAAAACTTATATTACATTTATACAAGAATTAACAAAGAAACGGTGCAAATCATTTTAATGTAAATTCTAAAGAACGTTCTAACAGTTGTTGTTTTAATAGGTTTTCTGAAAATGGTTTTTGGGTACAAATAATCATCAAAGAAAACGGAATTCTATTTCTAGTATAGCTTGCTATAACGGACTCAAGGAATAACACCGAAATTTATTTGTATTGCTAAGATGTAAATAAAGCGTTATGTGATTTAACATTCTGCAAAGAACTAAAGTCATATAAAAGGGCAAATCACGAAAGTCGATCTGCACAAGTAGGTATATTAAAAGAACAATAGAGGTAAGTTTTAAATAGGTAAAATGCCAATAACGACAAAACTTATTTCGAAAACCGAAATGTTGTATTACATAATGAATTAGCTGAGAAATTAGTGATACATTTGTTAAAACACGTTTCAAAAAAGCCATGTCAAGGTAAGAAATTACAATGATATGGCTTTTGTCATTATAAAATATATAGTATCTTCTTGTACTACTGCTATAATAGCTACCAAAATCTCTTATCATTTCGTATATTTGCACCTCGTAAAAATTACATCTAATTTATACCAAAATAATATCTATAAATACTTATGGCAAAATCAACAAAGATTATCTATACGAAAACTGACGAAGCACCAGCATTAGCTACACATTCTTTTTTACCAATTGTAAAAGCATTTACTGCTCCTTCAGGAATCGACATTGAAACAAAAGATATTTCTTTAGCAGGAAGAATTTTAGCAAATTTCTCAGAATACTTAACTCCTGAGCAACGTGTAAACGACGCGTTAGCCGAGTTAGGAGAATTAGCAAAAACACCAGAAGCAAATATTATTAAATTACCTAATATCAGTGCTTCTGTTCCTCAATTAAAAGCCACCATTGAAGAATTACAAGCAAAAGGATTTGCAATTCCTGATTATCCTGAAGAAGGAAATACAGAAGAAGAAAAAGCAATTCTAGCTAAATATAACAAAGTAAAAGGTTCGGCTGTAAACCCTGTATTACGTGAAGGAAACTCTGATCGTAGAGCTCCAAAAGCTGTAAAAAATTACGCTAAGAAAAATCCGCATAGCATGGGCGCTTGGTCGTCTGACTCAAAAACACATGTAGCAACAATGAACGCAGGAGATTTTCGTTCAAATGAAAAATCTGTGACCGTTGCAAACGCTACTTCTGTAACTATTGAGCATACAGATGCTAACGGAACTAAAACCATATTAAAAGAAGGAATTTCATTAGTAGCTGGTGAAGTTATCGACGCTACTGTAATGAGTAAAAAAGCATTACTTTCTTTCCTAGAAAGAGAAATTGCTGATACGAAAGAAAAAGGGTTGCTATTCTCGCTTCACATGAAAGCTACCATGATGAAAGTAAGTGATCCAATTATTTTTGGACATGCTGTTCGTGTGTATTTTGCAGATTTATTTGAAAAACATCAAGCTACTTTTGAAGAAATTGGTGTAGATGTAAATAATGGTTTTGGAAACTTATTAAACAATCTAGAAGAATTATCTGCCGAAAAGAAAGAAGAAATTGTGGGTGATATCGCAGTTGCTATGGAAAATGGTCCAGATATCGCTATGGTTGATTCTGATAAAGGAATCACAAACTTACACGTACCAAGTGACGTTATTATTGATGCTTCTATGCCTGCAATGATTCGTAACTCAGGACAAATGTGGGATGCAGATGGAAAAACACAAGATACGAAAGCTGTAATTCCAGATAGTAGTTATGCCGCTTTATACCAAGCAACAATTGATTTCTGTATAGAAAATGGTGCTTTTGATCCTACCACTATGGGAACTGTTCCTAATGTTGGATTAATGGCTCAAAAAGCTGAAGAATACGGTTCACATGATAAGACTTTTGAACTTTCTGCTGATGGAACTGTTCGTGTGATTGATGCTGAAGGAAATACATTGACAGAACATTCAGTTGAAGCTGGAGATATCTGGAGAATGTGTCAGGTAAAAGATGCTCCTGTTCGCGACTGGGTAAAACTAGCCGTAAGCAGAGCTACAGCAACAGGTTGGCCAGCAGTTTTCTGGTTAGATTCTGAAAGAGCACATGATGCAGAATTGATCAAGAAAGTAAATCTGTATTTGAAAGATCACAATACGGAAGGATTAGAAATTCATATTCTTCCTTTAGCTGAAGCGACACAGTTTACGCTTGCTCGTATTAAAAAAGGAGAAAATACAATCTCTGTAACTGGAAACGTATTGCGTGATTACCTAACAGATCTTTTCCCAATCTTAGAATTAGGAACAAGTGCAAAAATGTTGTCTATCGTTCCATTAATGAATGGTGGCGGATTGTTTGAAACTGGTGCTGGTGGATCAGCTCCAAAGCACGTTCAACAATTCAACAAAGAAGGGCACTTACGTTGGGATTCTTTAGGAGAATTCTTAGCATTGGCAGTTTCTTTAGAGCATTTAGGTTCTAATTACGACAATAACAAAGCAATCGTTTTATCTGAAACATTAGATGATGCTACAGACAAATTCTTAGAAAACAAAAAATCACCTTCACGCAAAGTGAACGAGTTAGATAACAGAGGAAGTCATTTTTACCTTTCTTTATATTGGGCACAGGCATTGGCTGCTCAAGATACAGATGCTGAATTAAAAGCACGCTTCACTCCTATTGCTGCTCAGTTAGCAGATAATGAAGAAAAAATCGTTACAGAATTAAATAACGCACAAGGTTCAGCAATGGATATTGGTGGTTATTATATGCCAAACGACGATGTAACTGCGAAAGCAATGCGTCCTAGTGAAACATTCAATAGTATTTTAAGCGCAATTGCATAATCAAATTATAACATATTAAAAAAAGCTCCTTATAAACAAGGAGCTTTTTTGTTTTTGGGAAATTTCCCATAAGTATATATATACTAATTTTCTGGTAATTGTTCTAAGATTTGATAGGTACTAAAATTTAAAAAGTTTCCAGGATGTGCCAATACGTTTTGTAAAATGATAGGTGTATCTGGCGTAGTTCCTGTATATTGTGTATTTCCGTCCAAATTGACATCATGTGTACTGTATCCACTAACTACAAATGTTGGGAAATTTAAAAAATTACTTGGATCATTTAGTACAAGTGATAAGATACTTGGTGAATCGGGCGTAGTTCCTGAGTATTGTACAATTGCATCATTATTTACATCTCCTGCCCACAGCGCCATTGTTCCTGAAGGAATTCCAAAAACTGTTTGCGCATTAGCTCCAAAAGTTTGTGTTGTCGGATTGGTAAAATCGACACTCGTCATAGAATTATTGAGTGAAATTACATTGGCAGACATTATTCCTAAATGATTTCTGTGCTTTACTACTACATAGTAATTTGTGGGCGCAGCATTTAGTTGTATTGTTGAAACACCATCTAAACCTACAATATCACCATCTCGCTGTAATAAGGCAGATTGTGATCGCACTACTTTTGTGTTGTCATTTGCTTGCCGTATTTCTAACCAAACCCAATCTACAATGTCATCTTGTGGTATTCCTGTTCCAGAAGTTCCTCCAGCATTAAAAACCGTTGTCGCTACGGTAACTGCATCTGCATATGGAGATATAGTTGGCAAATGCCCATTTGATCTTAAATCATCATTCATCAATCCTGCAGTTGCTTGATTTAAAAGTGGACCTTGCAAAAATATTTTCGGAATGATATTAATTTTAAAATCAGTCGTGATAAATCCTTCAGAAACAGAAAGTGTTGTTGTCGTATGTTCCTGTACGTTTGTTTCTCCTATTGTATAGAGTATTTCTATTCCTCCAGATGTAACACTTCCGCCACCTGAGTCAATACTATATTTTTCTATGGTTTGAGCAAACCCACAATAACTTACGAGTAATATTATTAGTGCTATATATTTTGTTTTCATGATGATCATTTTTTATAATTTATAAATAACAAATTGAAAAGTTGTAGGTGCTGAATTACCCGAACTATCAAATGTGCGTACCTGTATATCGCCTCCGCTAATTATAATAGAAGACGTTCTAAAAGCTGTAGAATATGGTGTTATTGTACATGAAGTATTATTAACGTTCATTGTGACATTAATGACACTAATAGTAATAACACCTGCATTAATACTAGCTGTAACATTTAGTGTACTACTTAATACATTCCCATCAGATTCTATAGTGCCATACGCAATAGGAACTAAATTTGAAGAGATATTTAAATAATTAGCATCTGCATATCGTTTTGTTATTAATGCTGTGTTTCCTGCATTATCAATTTCTGGTATACTAAATGAAGGCGCAGTAATTGTCCCGTTTTTTAATACAACTAAAGCGTTGCTTAGGGTGACATTACTGGGACTGTTACCAATAGTAAATAAACGATCGTCTGGATCCCAATCAAGAGGATCATTGGCAATGTAATTTGTACTGTTTCTACCTATTACAGTTTCATAACTTGAATGTGCTGTTAAATTATATCCTATAGCTGTAGAAAAGAGACCATTAGCGTAAGTAAACCTACCCATAGCGATGGAATTAAGGCCATTAGCCTGGGTAGAATATCCCATTGCCGTGGAGTAATCTCCTGATGCAGTTGTAGAATTTCCCACTGCAAATGACCGTAAACCTAAAGCGCCAGTTCTAGGTGAGACTTGAACTGAATGACTTAAGTTTATAGCTTCTGTGCCAATCCATGGACTTTGTACCATGCCAATTAAATTCCAACCTGTCCTGCCTTCATTATCAGTATATTGCTCCAAGCCGCTTGGTAGTGTTGTTGGCTGGTTGGTTAAATCGTTATAATCGCCACTAAAAACATTGGCTGCAGTTTCTGCGGTTTTAGCATGTTTTGCATACGGTACTGCTTTAAACTCGGTAGCGTCAAAATTTATAGTACCGCCACTATAGGTAATTGTTGTTTGTAAGAAATGTAGATCTGCGCTCCAATCTATGGTTGCAAATGTGCCTACACTTGGAGAGGAATCTGTACCTATAGTAAGTATAAGTAACCCGTTAGCATCTGTTGTGTAATTATGATCTTCTTGATATACAATTGTCCCTGCAGCTGTAGCTTGATGTATTGAAAATTGTATATTCATAAAAGTATTCGCAAGCACATTGTCACTTCCATCTTTTAAAATGGCTTTGTAGTTAATACCTTGTTGGGCAAACATTGTTATACTAATTAATAGGAATACGAGCGTTGTAAGTTTTGTTTTCATCTGTTTATATTTATTGTTTTTTCGGTCACATGTTGTTCGTTATTAATCATTTTGTTAGATGAGAAACTTTTTAACATGCTCGTTTCATAGCAGTTGACTATTAGTTGTTTGCCGCTTCTAGCGCATTCATGCGTTGTATTAATAATTGGATAGCTGCGTTTTGTTGAGATGTTTCTAATGTTTGACTATCAATTTTCGAGTTTTGAGCTTCAATAATAGTTTGCTGCTCTTGCAATGCTTTTATAAGTATTGGAATAAGTTCAGAATAAGATAAGGTCAACAAATCTGATTCTTCAACATAATGCGTAATGCTTGGAAATATTTCTTTTACTTCTTGGGATATTAATCCGATGTTCCGTTTGCTTCCTTTTTGATCTTTCATTAAATAACTTACAGGATTAAGTAGCATTACTTTGGCAAGCGTGCCATCTTCTATAGATATGATGTCTTTTTTTACACGTCTATCCGAAATAGAGCTATAGGCTCCGCTAGCTTGGTTAAAAAAACCACGGTAACTTCCGTTTTTGTATAGACTTAAATGACCTGCATTAACAGTTGAAAATTGCCAAGAACCACCTGTGGCAATGTTATGTATACTAAACGCATTTGTGTAATCACTAGATGTAGGCGGACTATTTTCATGGGCAACTTCAAGCAAACTAGAAGGTGTTGCTCTACCAATGCCTACTTTACCATTTTTTAAAACCGTTACTGCATTGTTGCGATTATCATTATCTACACCATTACCAATTTCAAATAGCTTGTCCGTGGCTATCCAAGTATTTACATTTCCACCTCCAATATTATATCTCCCTTGCACAAATGAGTAATAAGAATCTGCTTCTAATCCTAGTCCTATTGCGTTAGCACCATTACCTGAAGCATTACAATACACCCCAATTGCAGTAGCATCAACACCTGAAGCTGTAGAAATATATCCAAATACCCTAGAACCATTCCCAGAAGCATACGAATAGTTTCCTATTACCATAGACCCAGCTCCTGAAGCATCTGAGTTATACCCATTACAAAATGAAGAATTTCCTGAAGCTGTGGAACCAAGACCCATTGCCATTGAATAGTTACCAGTAGCACCTCCAACGTAATCCCCATAAGTACTAAAGTCAACGGCACCTTCACCTATGGGACTGTAAAAATTTGGGTTGCGACCAACCAATCTCCAACCAGTATTATCTTGTGTACCATCGTTTTCTGTAATTTTTTCTAAGCCAGATACATTTGCAGCTGTTTCAGCATGTTTTGCATACGGTATCGCCTTAAACTCAGATGTTCCCATGTCTATAAAACCGGTACCTGTATTTACTTGTACGTTTAAAAAATGATCGCTGCTTGCCCAGTCAATAGTTGTAAAAACACCGCTAACTCCTGTACCTTCTCCAATGTTAAGTATTATTAATCCGTTTGCATCTGTAGTTGGCGTATGCGTTTCAACGTACACATTGTCTGCAACATCAGTACTTGTACGAATGCTAAATTGCACTTGTATTAAGTCATTGGCAATTATAGTACCGCTTCCATCTTTTATGACAGCTTTATAATTAAAACCTGCTTGCGCAAAGCTTAGTGCTGTAATTAAAAATGTGATGAGTATTGTAATTCTATTTTTACGCATCGATATATATTTATTTTGATATTCGTGAATCTTTGATTTCATAGTTATTTTTTTATAGTTTATAAATAACAAATTGAAAAGTAGTTGTTACTTGTGTACCACTAGCAGTAAAGATGCGTACATTAAGATCTGCATCACTATCTCCATTACCATCAGCAATAATTGTAGTCGAAGATCTAGCTGTAGTAGAAATTGGTGTTATGATAGCTACTGTATCACCATAGCTTAATGATTCTGTGCCATTAACATCTATAATAAACACATTACCACTTAAAAAAGCTGTAAAATTACCTGTACCACTTAACACACTTCCAGTAGATTCTACAATGCCATAGGCAATAGGTATTAAATTTGCAGTACCTGTTGTAGATGTATTGATTTCTTCTGTGTTAATTGTTTGCGTGTTAATTGTTTCATTATTAATTATTTCGGTAACATCTAAAGTACCATCTACACTCATGTCTTGTGTTACATTGAACGTTCCGTTTATACGTACTAGATCTGTATCAAACTCACCATAAATTAGCGGCATATCCGATTGGGTATTGTTAATATATAATTTATTACTTCCTGCTGCTGTTGAACTACCAGAACCATTTCCTATATAAATATTTCCACTTCCCGAAGAATTATTTATTCCTGAATATTGACCTATCGCTATATTAAGATTTCCTGTCTCATTATCGATTAAAGCTCCTAATCCAATCCCTATATTACTATATCCTGTCGTATTATTGCTTAAAGCTTCTATTCCAATCGCTGTATTAAAATTCCCTGTTGTGTTGTCATTTAGGGAGAAATTCCCTAATGCAGTATTATTATCGCCTTCAGTATTAGCACTTAATGATCTATATCCAATTGCGGTGTTAGATTGTCCTATACTATTTACTCTCATTGAGTTTCTCCCAACTGCAGTATTTCTTTGTCCAGATGTATTTGCTTCTAAAGCACCAGAACCTACAGCTACATTACTAAATCCAGTTATGTTTCCAAATAAAGCATCAAGACCTATTGCAGTATTGTAAGATCCTGATGTATTTTTATTTAATGCATAATGGCCAATACCAACGTTATTCGTAAACGTTAAAACTGGACCCGTAATGAATGCATCATCATTCAAACCAGCGCCATCGCCTATATATAATGAGCGACCACGAGATTTACCATCGGATAAATCATTTATATTTTCACTAACATTTAAAGCATAAGGTACTGCCATAAATTGCGTGGCATCAAAATCTATGATACCGCCGCTATAGGAAATTGTTACTTGTAAAAAATGTACATCTGCAGCCCAATCTATAGCTGAGAATGTACCTACACTTATTAATGCGCTTGTACCTACAGTAAGTATAACCAATCCGTTTGCATCTGTTGTAAAATTATGACTTTCTTGATATACAATTGTTCCTGTTGCTGTGTTTTCATGAATGGTAAATTGTATATTCATCGAAGTATTTGCCATTACATTGCCACTATCATCTTTTATTATGGCTTTATAGTTAATACCTTGTTGCGCAAAAGTTGAAACTGTTATGAATAGTAAGACAAGTACTGTAATTATTTTTCTCATGAGCTTATTTTTACGTTTTTCAATATTTTTAATTGATTCTAATTTTTTTAGTAAGTATGCTATTGTCAATATGAATTTTAACCAAATACATACCTGCTGTTAAATGACCAATATCAATTTTTGTTTTCCCTTTCGTTTTAAGAATTTCCTTTCCTTGTAGATTGAATAAAGTAACCGAATGAACTGGCGTTGAAGCATTAATATGGATATAATTTGCTGTAGGATTTGGATACACAACAACAGAATACGAATCATCATTAATTGAATTTATGTTTAGTGTAGTAGCATCAAAAGGGGCTGCAGCACTCCAAAATGATACACTACGCGTTAAGTTCCGCCAATCATCAATGTCTGAGTTCCAAGCTTGATATATCAATTCAATTTCGTTATCATCTGCATCAAACGTTCGTAGTTGCCTAAATTTATTTATCCAAGCATCATCTGCAGTAACCCATTCTTGAATAATTAGTTCTGTCTGATTTCCCAATGTATATACATACACAAAACGCTCAAAATTTCTGTAGACGCCACTTATCCGTAATTGTCTTGTTCGTTCCGTAAGTTGTTGTAATGCATTGTAGTTATATAAAGTTTGTTCCGATCCATCGTCATTAAAATCGTTTTGACTTCCATTAAATCCAAATTCTTCTACTTTTTGTAATGCTCCAAAACTGGTATAACTGTATTCCTTTTTTTCTACATTTAGCCAAAAATCTACGTCTTCAAAATAAATTTGCTTAATTTCTTGAGTTAATCTATCAGAAGCTATTTCATACTCATATAAGTATCTATCTTCGGGAATAAGATTATTTCCATCAGATTCTTCAAGTGTTTTAGAAGCGACATTATTTCCATCATAAATTTTAGTTTCTCGTCTTTGGCTTC
Organism: Kordia sp.; assembly: GCF_050633145.1. Classification (GTDB taxonomy): domain Bacteria; phylum Bacteroidota; class Bacteroidia; order Flavobacteriales; family Flavobacteriaceae; genus Kordia. Next base: position 31,152 of record NZ_JBOEFY010000090.1, read on the forward strand.
TCCAAATATCATTAACTCGTATGGCATATAGGAAAACCGTTTCATTGTACTGCGCATTGTATGAATATGTATCTCTTGCACTATTTGACCAAGCGTCACTACTCCAATTTTGCTGTATATTTTCGGTTATATTATTTAAGGTATTGTAGTTTTTATTGAATTGATAAAAGTTAACCCAATTACCACTTCCACCATTCGCTATCAATCGCAATAGGTTGGTTTCTTTCGTTCCTTCGTAATCAAACGTGTATAATTCTCTGGTGTTATGAGACCAATTACTATCAGCATTAGACCATGAAAATATGTGGATGGAATCTCTTCTAAATTCAGTCTGTGCAGTATGATGCTGAATGCCTAAAAAGAATAGTATGCAAAAAATTGAGTAGTGTTTTTTCATGTGTTATGATTTAATAAATTTGAACGTCTCATTTTTAATTTTCAGAAAGTAAATTCCCGCGGATAACGCGATTAAATTAACTGATGTCATTTCAGATTTTAAGACGCCTTTATGGACAACCTTCCCTAATTGATCATGAATTGAAAACGAGACATTTTTAGCAAACGAATCAACAAATTGAATCGATAGCTTATCAGAAGTAGGTACAGGATAAATTTTAATATTAGTGCTTTCTTTTTCATTCGAAGAAATACTTAATGCTGCACATTGAACTCCATCTCTTTGGTAATCACAAACAGTTTCCCAAGCAATTTCTTGCATGATTGCAGCTTGTGCAGGTGTTGGGTATACTGTATATAAATTACCATATCTATTTGTTAATTGATTTGGTAAGCCAACTGGAGACATTTTATGTATGACCGCGTACATCACACAAGCAATAAAATAATTGCCTCGCGAGTCCAAATGATGTGTATCAACAAATAAATCAAAGATTGAAGATAATCCTGGAACTGTACCTTCTTCTATACGATCGGCCAATCGAGCAAGTGCTTGACCACCAGGAATTACTAACATCGGATTTGTGTGTGTTAAATTGATAGCATCGGCAATACTCTCCCACTTTGCTAAATCTATATCGAGTCTATCTCTCCAAGGAGTGTTACTTTCCGCATCCCAATCGCATGGATAGCCTCCAGAACCAGCAGTACTTCCATTTCCACTATTAATACAATGCCAAGTCTCGTAAATGTAATATTGAATGTTTGGATTGTGCAGATTAGCAAAACTGCAAAAGTCATCTGCTACTTGAAAAGTATTGCTACCATTTAAGTGATTTAGTAAAGGAACAGCTTCTGTTAAAATAAAGTTTTCGTATCCGCCATTAGGCAATGTAAGATCCCACTGGTCTCCTTGCCCAGTTGTTGGATTGTTCCAATGCCATGATAAAGTAGCTCCATTTCCAATATTAGCGTCATACGAAAAGGTTTGACTACCTGCAATCGATAACTTGTCAACTATGTTTGGTACTTCAAAATTTATTAAACTATGTCCTAAGAAGAAGGTATTATTAGATTGAGCATCAACATTTAACATAGTAAGTATACATACCAACAAGGTCAAGAATATTGTTTTTCCTTTACTACTCTTTAAATGGTTATTTTGATATTTGCGAATTTTTAAATTCATTGGTTATTTTTTAAAGGTTGTTGTGTGTATGACTTTATTTCTATTAATAATAGTTAAGGTGTAGGATCCTTTCTTAAGATTGCTTACGTTTAAGTAAATCGTATCGGTTAATGCTTCTTTTAATTTTCCCTCGTATAATTTCATTCTCTTTATAAATTGTATTTAGAATAACTTTATGAAGGTAAAAGTAGTAGGCTTGTTATGTGAAGACTATAAACATTGTAACAAACACTATGACTATTGTAACATTGCTTGAAACGCAAGGTATATCTGTGTTTATTTAGAGTAAACACTTAAAAAAAAGGAAAAGAGAAAGTCTATTTATGTATTCTTTTTAGCGTATTGCGTAGGTGTGCAATTGTAAACTTCTTTAAAGCGTTTGCTAAAATATGCAGGATCATTAAACCCAACACTATACCCTACTTGTGATACGGTTACGTTAGACGTTTTTAACAAATCGGCAGCTAATTTTAAACGTTGAGAACGAATAAACTCTGTCGTAGTCATGTTGAACAGCGCTTTTAATTTTCTGTGCAATTGCATTCTACTCATATTGATCGATTTGCAAAATTCATCGGTATTAAAAGTAGATTCAACCAGCTTATCATCTAACACATTTTGTAAGCGATTTAAGAATAAATCATCTGTAGAATTAATTGAAACTTCTGTTGGTTTCAAAAAGATTTCTTGACTAAATTTTTCTTGAAGTCTTTTGATATTTTCCAATAGGTTTTCAACCTTTAGTTGTAGGAGTTCGTTATTAAAAGGTTTGGTTATGTAATCATCAGCGCCAGTTTTAATACCTTCAATTTCGTTTTGTTCGCCAGCTTTTGCGGTTAATAATATGATTGGAATATGACTTGTTCGCTCATCTGTTTTTAAAGTATTACACAACTCAATTCCACTTTTTACTGGCATCATAATATCACTTATAATGATATCAGGAATATGCTGAATTGCCAAATCGATTCCTTCTTGTCCGTTTTCAGCGTGTATGATTTTATAGTTGCCTTTAAAAATAGTATCAACATACATTCTAACGTCCTTATTGTCTTCAACAATTAGAAGAATTGGTGTCTCATCATCAAAATCAGTTTCCGTTTCTAGAATCATATTAGAAGTTTTAATATCTTTTTCTAATCCTTCTTCAACACTAACATCTATATAATCAACTTTAGCAATTGGTAATACTACTTTAAAAGTGATCCAGTTTTCAATACTTGTGGCAGTAACTGTCCCTTTATGAAGTTTTACAATTTCTTGGACTAATGAGAGTCCAATTCCTGTTCCTTCTTTGTCTTTATCGATTTGGTAAAAACGATCAAATAGTTTCGAAATTTCCTCAGTTGTCAACGGTGTGCCTGTATTTTTTATTTCGAAGTGAAATTCATTGTCTTTCACAATAGCTTTACATCTAATCTCTCCATTTTTGGGAGTGTATTTTACAGCATTTGATAATAGATTGGTAATAATTTTTTCAACAATATCTTTATCGAACCAAGTTTCAAGCGTTGTTGGCTTTAGGTCGATTTTAAATTTTAAAAGTTTTTGCTTTGTTGTAAACCTGAAACTATCGATCAGGATTTCAGTAAAAGTAATTATGTTGTTGTTTGATACATCTAATACGACTTTCCCAGATTCTATTTTTGACACACCAAGTAACTGATCTACCAGCGTAAGTAAACGATCAGAATTTCGTTGCATCATTTCAAGATTACGACGTTCTTCATCTGGCAAATTTTCTTTTTTTAATTGTTGCTGAATTGGACCAGAAATGAGCGTTAATGGTGTTCGAAATTCATGCGAGATATTCGAGAAAAAATTAGACTTGTCCTTATCTAACTCTTTTAGTTTTTTAGTCGTTTTTTGACGATTGCGGTATAAAAAGAAAAAGAACACACCAGCTATTGAGGTTATACTAATAATACCTAACAATTGATTCCGTTGATTTGTTTTCTGCTTTGCTACTAATTCGTTCTGAGATTTTAACAGAGCAATTTCCTGTTCTTTCTTTTCAGATTGAAATTTTAATTCTATTTCTTCAATTTTTTCAATATTTTTAATCTGCTGAACTTCTTCCATAATTTCTTTTGCAGATTTTAAATACGTATATCCTTTCTTAAATTCGTTTCTTCCAAAATAAGCTTCCGCTAGATTATAATCAATATCGTGATAGATCTCTTTTCTAGCAGATTTTGATTTCCCCAACATCTCTTTTGCATAATCTAAGTGATTTATTGCAGTTGCATAACTTTCAGTTTTATTATATAATTTTCCTAGTTCTAAATTAACCACAGAAATGACTTTATTATTATTTATAGTCTTAGCTTTTTCTACAGCTTTTTCCTGGTAAATTATCGCAGAATCTAACAAATTTCTACGCAACGATATAGTAGCCAATCGATTAAATATTAATGATTGTCTGATATCATTCTTAATTCCTACACTAATTTCTAACGATTTTCTATAATAATACTCTGAGGCTTCTAAATCATTTTTTGCTAAGAATACATCTCCTTTTTTGTATAGAAGAATAGAACTTGGCACCTTAAAACCTATTGAATCTGAAACCCTTAAACCATCATTTATATAAGGAATTACTTGATTTATTAGTAAAGGTTCATCATTCAACAAAGATTCCATCAAAACATCGCAAATACCATTTTTTGTCATTACGGATATAAACGATTTTCTGTTGATGGAAGTAAAAACAGAATCCGCCTTATAGTAATATTTTAATGCTTTCTTGTCAAAAGAATTGTTGTAATACCAAGTTGCTTTATAATAATAATTCCATCCGAGTAAATTTCTATTTTTTTTAGATTTGAGTAATGCTGTTTCTGCTAAGTTTAAGAAGTGAAAAGCTTCAGATTCATTTTTATTTAATCTAGCTATAATAGCTCCGATATTAACTTTTAATGAATCGTGAGGTTGATTTGTTGTTGCAAATAACTCTTTCGCATAATACGTAACACTATCACTATTTTTCGAATGATAATGCTCAATTAAAGAATCGTATAGGTCTTTCCAATCAGTATCATTTTTTTTGTCTTGTGCGTTTAAATGAGAAGAGAAAAATAATAGCATACATAATGTCAAGATCCTTTTTAGAAAACTTGAATGCATTAAAAAAACGAAGTGTACAAAAAACATACTATTATTAAAAGGTAATTATATCAAACTTTAAGGAAAGTTGTCTTTGCTAAAATAACTAAATCCAGATGCTCATAAAATTAGACAATTTAAGTTGTTTAAGGCATTTTTTATTGAAAACTTCAATTTCAGAATGTTAGAGCACCTTTTGAGTTATATATAAATTTGCATGATTCATCTTGCCGCGTTGTTTTCAGGCTTTATCATTTCTGGAAAAACGGGAATTTCAATCATATAAACCTATAATAAAGTTTCTATTACTAACGTGAAAAACCATTTCGTTTCTACACAAAATAACGTATTTTTGAACTATGGAATTCATCAAAACGACCGAACAAGACTCGAAATACAATCATCTTGAAAAAATGAGTGTATCAGAATTATTAACGAACATCAACAATGAAGACAAAACAGTTCCACTTGCGGTTGAAAAAGTAATTTCAGAAATAGAAAATCTAGTTTCCAATATTGTAACTAGAATGAAAAATGGAGGTCGCTTATTCTATATTGGCGCTGGTACGAGCGGGCGACTTGGAATTGTTGATGCGTCTGAATGTCCACCTACATTTGGTGTTCCACATGAACTTGTAGTCGGACTCATTGCTGGTGGTGATTCTGCCATTCGAAAAGCTGTAGAATTCGCTGAAGATGATACTGAACAAGGATGGAAAGATCTTCAAAAACATAATATCTCAGAAAATGATACCGTAATTGGTATTGCTGCTTCTGGAACGACTCCGTATGTAATTGGTGCGTTAAAAAAATGCAACAAAAACAATGTGCTAACTGGATGCATTACATGCAATCACAACAGTCCTTTATCTAATGTTTCTCAATATCCTATAGAAGTAATTGTTGGTTCCGAATTTGTAACTGGAAGTTCTAGAATGAAGGCTGGAACTGCTCAAAAGCTAGTCCTGAATATGATTTCAACAGCTGTGATGATTCAACTAGGAAAAGTAAAAGGAAATAAAATGGTCGATATGCAACTTAGCAATCACAAACTAGTAGAAAGAGGTGTCAAAATGATCATGTCTGAATTAGGAGTTAACTTAGAAACAGCAACAGAATTATTAGATCAACATAAAAATGTACGAAAAGCAATTATAAGCTATGACAAAAAGGACAAATAAAGAAGTACTGGCTAAAGGTCTAAAATTAATGGCAGGTTCTTTACTCTGTATGTTTGCTGGACCTACAATACTTCATTCTGCTTTAAAAAACCAATCACATCCATACTATATTCCTGTACTAATCGCTGGACTATTAATTTCAGCCGTAGCAATATTTCTTGCATTCAAAGGGCTTCGAAAAATAATGGACTCTATGTTTAATTAGGTCTTATACATCTTAAAACATGCTTCATACAAAGTTAGGATTACATCTAAAACTTTCATTCTTAATT
>NZ_JBOEFY010000091.1:0-30655 GCF_050633145.1 Kordia sp.
GTGTGTCTATTTCTGTTTTTAAAGGAACCACATCTACCAAGGCATGCATTTCATTATTTACTTTTAAATCTGCTGCACTTTCCTTTTTTTCTAATGCTGTATATTGTTGAAAGTGATGCAATGCTTTTTTGGAGTTTTCTGTTTGATGATACGCAAGTGCCAAAAACTCATGCAATTCTTTTTCATTCGTATCTACATCATCGGAAGCTTTCATAATAGCATAGGCTTTTTCCAAATGCTGAATAGATTCTTTATACAAATGTAGCCCGTACGCATTCTTTCCAAGGTAAAATAAAGAAGTAAGATATAGATTTTCATCTTTCCCTTTTGCATACGTTTCTACTTGTTTGGTAAGCGGAATTGACAGCTTGTATTCTCCTTTTTGATACCGAATAATGGCTTTATTCATCAATAAAGGATAGTATGCCCAAGCATATTGTTCGTCAGTGCTTTTTTGCAATCCTATATCATTATACACTGTTGCTTCCTCAGTATTTTTTAACCTTAAGTAGGTATCTGCAATATGTGTAAGTGCATGAAGTCGATAATATGCTGTATCACTAGTTTCGTTTAAAGCTTTTAAACGTTTCAATATGTCTTTATATATGCGTATGGCTTCTTCATAATCTTTATGTATTTTTTTTATCAAAGCAATATTACACAACGGCGCCATTTTATAAATAGGATTTTTCAATTTCTCTGCATATTCCTTTGCTTTTATATGTGCTTTTAGTGCTTCAGAATCTTTTCCCAATTCTGAAAGTACACTTCCTTTTAAACTAAAACATTTATAGAGAAACAATATATCGTTTAAAGGTTCTGCCTCTGTAATGGCAACCTCAACATGCGTTAGTGCAGCTTTACTCTTCCCTAATTCAAGTTCGCAATTGGCTATATAATAATTTGCTTTTGCTAACTGCTTTGCATCTCCATTTACTACTGCCAAGCTTTTTGCTTGCATTGCATATTCCAGTGCTTTAGAAGCATCTTTGTCTACATGGTTTTTATAAGATTGAATCAGCTCATCAAATGACACTTCTTTTGTTATGGTATGCTGTGCATTGGCTAAACTTAGAAAAGCAAGAAATAATACGAATACTAATTGTTTCATGAGCAGATTCTTTTTAAGAAACGAATTGTCAAAGAAGTTACGATAAATATTTTTATTAGGTGTTGGGGTCTTGGGTCTTGGGTCTTGGGTCTTGGATGTTAGGTTCGTCGCTTTGCTCTGTTTTTTGTTGTTTGTTGTTTGTTGTTTGTTGTTTGTTGCGTTACTTACTTTTCATTTTGTTTCAAAACATAAACTTATAAACTTCGTTTTTTGTGTATCTGTTTATCTGCACGTTCTTAAGAAACCTACTAATACCAAATACCCAAGACCTAATGCCTATAATGTTGTTTGTTACGTTACTTACTTTCATTTTGTTTCAAAACATAAACTTATAAACTTCGTTTTTTGTGTATCTGTTTATCTGCACGTTCTTAAGAAACCTACTAATACCTAAAACCTAACACCTAACACCCAACACCCAAGACCCAAAACCTAACACCCAAAACCAAACCCCAAAACCCCACCAACCACCTCATTCACAACACACTAAACAACTATTTTACGGTAAAACCGTAGCTTATTGTTCTATTTTATTTTTAATTTAAAAGATTGGAATCTTAATTATCCAAGAAAAGAAAACTTAATCAAACCCATTTTAAACTTCTCAATTATGAAAAAAAAGAACCTAAAAACATTGAGCCTTACCAAGTCAACAATTTCTAGTTTGAATTTACAAACTATTTCTGGTGGTACTGTTGCTATTACTGAAGCTATTCGCACCATAATTGACATAGAAAAAACAGCAACAGGTTGTTCCGAATTAATGGTCTGTGACTCTATGGCGGCTTGCCCTAAAACTGTTAGAAAAACACAATTTAAAGACACAGACACAAACCCTGCTTCGCTTTGTACAACAGATAGGTAGTTGTATCGTTGAGTTGGTCGCTTTGCTCTGTTTTCTGTTTTCTGTTGTTTGTTTTCTGTTGTTTGTTGTTTGTTGTTTGTTGTTTGTTGTTTGTTGTTTGTTGCGTTACTTACTTTTTATTTTGTTTCAAAACATAAACTTCGTTTTTCGTGTATCTGTGTACCTGTACGTTCTCAAGAAACTTACTAATACCAAACACCCAAAACCCAATACCTATTTCGTCTCAAAACGTAAACTTCATTGATGGTTAATTCGTGTATCTGTGTATCTGTACGTTCTAAAGAAACTTACTAATACCAAATACCCAATACCCAGCACCTATTTCGTTTCAAAACACAAACCACTCAACTTCGAAGTATTGTTAAATAAGGTATTCCCGTAGCAGACTGTTTTTGTTTTACATTATTTTTCAGTTATAACTATAACCTATTTATAAAATGAAAAAAAAGCAATTACACGGACTATTATTAAACAAGAAATCAATTTCAAACTTGGCTAAAGTTGGCGGAAACAACCAACAGCCAGCGCCTACGCAATATCAAGGTTGTGTAGACACCAATGCAGCTTGCGTAAGTGGACTTTGTGCTACTGGTGTACAATGTGAGTTAGATAGTTTTTTATGCACTAATTTTTGTTCTCAATTTAACTGTCAACCACACCCATCAAACATTCCTGGTGTTTGTTGATAATTAGCTATGAGTTTTTAGTTGTGTGTTTTCGGTTAAGAATCTCGAAATTGCACAACTAAAAGCTCATTACTTTTAGAGTTCGTTTGTTTATCATTCATCTTTTAATAGGATGTATTACTACGGTTTTTTGTCGATTTGTTCACACACTGAAACTACCCCAAAACCAAATACCCATTTTTAATTTAACATTTAAAATTCTACATTTAAGATTTCTAAGTATATTTGAATTATGAACGTACGATTGACCGAAGAACAGAAAAAAAGAGTCTTAAACGCGTATGATGTATACAGCGTGATGCAACAAATACTGCTACGCCAAAACAAAATTAGAAGAGCGCAAGAACATTTTTGGGTTGTAGGACTAAAAGCCGATAACACTATTCTGTTTGTAGAACTGATTTCTATTGGCGCACAAAATTATGCACACGTAAATCCGCCCGATGTGTTCCGTATGGGAATTTACAAACTTGCCGTACGTATGATACTCGTTCATAACCATCCAAGTGGAAATTTGAATATTTCTGCAAGTGATAGAGATTTACCGACCGATTGCTGAAAGTTGGAAAACTGATTAATATTGACGTCATAGACCATTTGATTATTACCGAAAGTGGCTTTACTTCTTTTAAGGATAAAGGCATTATGGATGAACTTCGCAAAAGCGGACTCTACGAAATACAAGACCGTGAGAGCGACCAAATGAAGGAAATGCAATTGCGCTATGAACGTAAGAATGCGGAGAAAGCGAAGGCTATGGAAGTGGCGCGTCGTTTAAAAGAAATGGGGATGGATACAGATTTCATTAAGAAGGCGACTGGTTTGTATGTTCGGGATATAAAGGAGGCTTAGTATTATAATTTTCGCTACAATTTATTTTTTTATTTAATCAAACATATAGTCTTGCTTCAATCTCAGCTCTTGCTAAAACGGAACCACTTAAAAAACCATCAAGAACAGGTTTTCTAATAAATGAAAGCTGTAACTTTTCATCCAGCTCAAGAGCTTTCAAACATGCAATTTTTCTGTCATTTTCTGAAAGATGAGCCAAATCACTATCATTCATATAGCTCCAATACCATCTATACCATTTATCAACTCTACCTTTTACAAAGTCTTTGTATCTATCATCTATATCATAAATTGATTTCCAAGATGCTATTTCATCATTTTTTGGCTCTGGACTCGAAAAATCTATATTCCATACTATGTCTTCTGGATTTGAATTATCAGTAATTATATTGAATGAAACTGCTAATTGTTGATGATTAAAATTAAAGGGATAAAATATATGACCTGTTGACACTGCGATTGTATCTTTCTCACCTTTAGCATCTGGCGAATTACACTCTTTACAAGACAATACAAGATTCTCAAAATTCACTGAAGAAAAAGGATATAATGCTTTAGGTAAAAAATGATCATATTGATCTCGAGTTTTTGACTCAGCCATTTTTAATTCACCAATACCACAAGTTGGACACAACGTAGTGTCGTTATTTACTCTCCTAAATTCATTAAAATGTTCTCGTAATGTGGTAGTATACTTATCTTTAAAAGCATTACCATCTAAAACTTGAGTATATAATTTGATAAAAAAATCTCGTAATATTTTCCGTAAACCACTAACAGTATTATCTAGTCGAATTGGTGAAATTGTACCATTGCAAATTTCGACAATATTATTACTATCTCTAATTTGTTGAATAATTGCAGTACGTGTCTGTTGATTTAATTTACTTAGAATATTATAAGTTTCTTTCAGTGGTTTTTTAACTATAGTTGGGTGCCTTCTTACTAAGTCATAGAAATCGGCTTCAAAAAAAGAATTTTGAAAAGGACCTGATTCAAATTCAATTGTATCAAAAAACTGCATAACATGTTTATGTAACATGATATGACAACTGATTAAAAATTTATAAGATTTAATCATTATTTTTTTTTATTTCATTCTCTTTTAAAATTAACTCTCTAAACAGCAACACTTTCTCAACCGATTCTCCTAAAATTCTTGCTTCCTCTTTTGCTTTAATAATATCTTCTGATGTATCTAAAGGCATTTCTTTAATTCTTTTAATTACTTCTAGAGATAATTTAGAAATAGATTCTTTCTTCCCAAATATTTCTTCAGTTATAATATTAACTGATGTTCCAAAAGTTCTTATCCCCTTTTCTTTAGCAGTTTTATGTACAACCTTTTTCTTCTGTTTATCAAAAATGATTACATTTTCAGGTTGACAATCCGATATAATAAATGGTGAGTGAGAAGTAATCAATAAATCTCTTCTATTATCTATACCTTTAGAGTAGTCTTGTTTTAAACAATCTCTAAGTGTCGAAATAAAATTAGAACGCCAATCTGGATTAAAGTGTGTCTCAGGTTCATCTAATAAAAACAAAGAGTTTGTATCTCTAAATAAAAGGCATAAACCTATTGAATGTATAAATTGGTATTCACCATCTGATAAAGACCTAGTATAAATAATTTCATCAATATTTTTCATCTTCAACACTACATCTTTAAATCTAAAGATGCGTTCATCATCATAAGGCAAAGGAATAACATCTTGGTTTATGTATATGTTTTTAGAATTATATACCTTTTTCTTAATCTTTTTCGGTGTTTTATAGTTATTAAGGTTTAGTAATACTTGGAAGGTTCTAAACAATTCAAAAGCATCATTTCTAAAATGGTGTTTAAATGCTTTTCTGCATTCCTTATCTACATAATAATCTAAAAACCACTCATTAGTATGAACATCATAATATGAAGTAGTACTACACGATTTTAATTTTTCTATAGAAGCACCTATTATAGAAGTCAATTCTCGTTGCGTTTTTGCTTTATCATCTTTATCTTCTACAGAAAGTGTATTTAATACATCCTTATGAACTTTTTCAAATCTATTCTGTTTTATTATGAGTCTAAAAGATTTTAGATCTTCTAAACCTATCTCATGTTTAAATGGATCTAAGGTTTCTCTTTCTCTAAGTAAATATATTGATAATAAAACTGCTTGATTATAATATTCGTCTAAATAAACAAATCGATTTTCTGGCTTGGTATAGTCAAAATCCTTTATGAGTCTAATTAAATACTCATCGTATTGAATAAAACGCATTTTAAAAAAAGGAAGGTTAATTGTTTTATTCTCACCAGAAGAATAAGCAACAATAAAATCAGGTAAAAACCCTTTAACATTCTTACGCTCTAATAATATATTTTTATCTCCAACACATGCCTCTCTATTGAGCCAAAATACTTTTGGCGCCTTTTTAGCCTCTTTAACAATTTTAATATGTGCATCGTAACCAATATCATAATCTTCGCTAAAATCTCTTCTGGAATAATCTCCTTTTACATAATAGAAATATTCTAATTCAAAAGCATCTGGGTTAGAGCTTTCTGAGAAAAAACCAACGTTATCTACTTTATCAAATGCTCCTTTCCCATCAAAACCTACAGGTTTAAAATCTAGGTAAACACATTCAATATGATAAAAAATCTCTGCTAAAACTTCTAAGATATTTGATTTTCCAGAGCCATTCCTACCTACCAAACAATAAGGCATAAAATCCCATAACTTATCCTCATTATGTGAATTAAGAAAATTAATCTCGAAGCCAGATTGTAGACTTCTAAATGGACTATTTAATTTAAGCCTTAAAAGCTTCATTGGTTAATTTTAGTTTTAATTTATTATCCGTTTTGTCAAAAAACTGTTTCATTAAAGGCTTTTTAGCTTCTAAAAATTTAAAAACAGTTTTTTTCCATGCTTCTTTATCAAAATCTTGATTTCCATAGAGATAAAAATAATTATGTATGTATTTAATTATCTCTTGAAAAGTAAACAATCTATCGGAAAATGTATCTTTTAATAGAAACTGACAATGGATATCCCAATCTGCAATTTCAAACTCAGCTTTTTCCCAAATATCTTGTAATTCCTCCGGAACTCCATAATAATCAAGAATAGTCATATTAGTGATATCTCTTTTCTCTTTTCTTAATGGCAGAGAAACCTCAATTGCCTCTTTTATTGCTTTTAACGAAATCTTATCACTAAAATCTTTTTCTTTCTCTTTACGAAATGGCCTTGGAGCCTCATTTGACTCGCCAATAAAAGGCTTTGTTTTTCCTTTTGCTGGTTTTGTTAATAAGGTTTTTGATACTTGTTCTACTTCTTCATCAACCCCATAAAGTTTAGAAGTTTCTTTTCTTTTGGTTTTGTCTCCTTTTTTAGGATTTTTTTCAGTGTCTTCACTTGGTCTTACATCCTTAATAGTTTTGATAGGTTCGATTATTAGGCTATCCTCAAGATTAGTTTCTAAATCTGGATCTGGTCTAGACTTTCCTTCTGTGACTGTATCATCAGGTAATGGAAAAGATTTATCTAACCTTTCATCCTTTTCTCTATCCAATTCTTGGATAAGTTTCACTTCCGATGCATCACCTAAATCTATCGTATCACTATCATGCTCTTCTAAAATAGTATCCATTTTCTTTTTAAAAGATTCAGAAGTTTCATTTGGATCATTAGAAAAGTATCTTGTTTCAAGCAATAACACTTTACTCAAATCCAACTCTCCCTTAAAGGCTTTTTGACTTATACTTCCATATAAGTTTTCTAGTTCTTTTAAATGAGTTTGGTAATGTTTCTTAATTCTTTCAACTTTTTCAACTATTTGCATGAATTTGTTTAAGAAACCCTTTTCAGGAATAGGAATTGGTAAAGGTTTTAGTGTTTCATTATTAATATTTGCTCTTGCTGCTTGTGGTGCTCTTGAGCGTAGAACAGGCTTCCAAAAACGAAGAATATACTCAATATACACGTTATTAATTAATTCAGTGGTTGATGTAATACCCACAATTGAATCAGTAGCATAACAATCAACACCTAATATTGCCGTTTCACCAATTGTTGCACCAACCAAGGCTATAACGATAGTTCCTTTTTTAAATTCTTTACTAACCGTTATACCTAATTCGTTCAATGTTTGCGAATAATTTAATAGAACACCATCAGCTCTATTTATATCACCTGTTTGAATAAAAGGATATTTTCCATCAAAATATTTAGGATCATTTCTAGGCCTTGGTGTGAATTTACCTCTTGAAATACTTGCTAATTTAATTAATGGTAATGTTTTTAATCCTCTTTCATTCCTAACAGGATCTCCAAACATATCCAAAAAAGTAGATTTTAATAACTCATCTAGTAAAGCAATACTTTCTTTACGTTTGTGAATTAAGTTTTCGCAATTAGATAAAACTTGGGCTATCCTTCTTTGATTTTTAATATCAGGATAAGTGATTTTAATCTTTTTTAAATGGGTAGGTCCAAAATTAAGCTGGGCACTTCCTGTTATTAAACGCTGAATTTGACTTTTAAAAATATTTGTTTTTAAAAAAAAGTAAAAGTATTTTAAATCTAATTCATTAGTACTGGGTCTAAACCTTATAGTACTTGTATTCATACATAATGGTAAATCTTCTTTTTTTGCAAATGCAATTTTACCATCAAATTTCTCAACTACAATACCAGAACTAGCAATTAACAAATCACCTTCTTCAACTAAAAAATGGCTATATTTTCCATAAGCTTCTTCTTCACTTATAAATCTATTAGTTGTTTCAAGATTGAGAACATTATTATTAATATTTCCTCCATTTAGAAGTTTTACACCATAATCTTTAAATTGATATTTTCTTACTCCAGGACCTTCTTGAAAAAAAAGTAATTCTGGTATGTATTTAGTTTTTATTTTCATTAAAAAAGTTCCTTTAATTCATTCAACCTTTCAGATATATCTTGTTCCAAACCTTTTTCCAATAACTTTCCACTATCATCAAACTTTCCTAATAATTTTTCTAAAATTACTGCTGGTTTCTCATATACTATTTCCTCAAAAACTTCTTCTTTATAGCGTGAAAAACTCAAATCATAGCGCTCTTCTTTTATTTCTTTTTTAGATACGAAAAAATATTTGGCTTTGCGGTCGTCTTTCTTTTTAGAGTTTCTACTTGTATAGTTTTTAATGATATCTTGTAAATCACCATAATCATTTCCTCCTTCTTTATTTTTCAACTTAACACGTTTATCATCAAGTGTATAGCCATCACTTTCCATATCATAAAACCAAACGTTTTTGGTTTCGCCTCCCTTGGTAAATATTAAAATAGCAGTACTTACACCAGCATAAGGCTTAAAAACACCACTTGGTATGGTAACAACCGCTTTCAATTCAGATTTTTCAATCATTAATTTTCTAGCCTCAATATATGCCTTCCCAGAACCAAACAATACACCTTGTGGTATCACAATACCAGCAGTTCCACCCTTTCTCAACATATTGTAAATACGCTCTATAAATAATAATTCTGTTTTGGTAGTTTTTAAATTTAGTTCTTCATGTATATCCCCTTTATCTACACTACCTGTAAATGGTGGGTTTGCTAAGACAACATCGTACTCACTAGTTTCGTAATAACTCTTACTTAAAGTATCTTTATAATCTATTTGCGGGCTGTCTATACCATGCATCATAAGGTTCATTAAACCCAAACGTACCATAGTTTGGTCTATATCATACCCTTGCAAACTTTTACCTAAAATTTCTTTAACGTCTTCAGTTAATAAGGCACTTCTACTACTTCGTATAAAACCATCTTCGTCGGGTTGCTGTTTATCTTTCTCTTTATCTAGTTGTGTCACCATATACTGGTAAGCCCCTAACAAGAAACCACCTGTACCACAAGCCGGATCTGCAATACGTTGCCCCAATTGTGGATTTACCAATTCTGCTAATAACTTAATGATATGCCTTGGTGTACGAAACTGCCCATTTTTTCCAGCAGATGCTATTTCATTTAACAGCATTTCATATACATCTCCTTGTATATCTTGAAAATCTTGACCGTTTTCACTGGCATCCTTTTCCATTTCTTCAAAAATATCATCGATGCATTTTACAGCTTCTAATAATAATGAAGGTTTAGGAATAATAAATACGGCATTCGCCATGTGCTTTACAAATGGAGACTCTTCTGTATCCAATTGTTTGATAAATGGAAACACATAACGCTGTACATGTTGCAACATGTCATCAGCAGGCAAACGTTTAAAGGCACTCCAACGTAGTTTTTGCTTGTCTATTCCGTTTTGCTTTCTTTCTTGGTCCTGTTTGTTGATATAAAACATACCTTCAAACTTTGACATGAAATTATCTCCTGTAAATTCTGCATCAGATTCGTTTTTTAAATCATTCTCGTCTAGCTTCTTCATAAAAAGCAAATAGGTAATTTGCTCTATTGCTGTAAGTGGGTTTGAGATACCACCAGACCAGAATTTATTCCAAAGTTCATTTATTTTTGATGCAATCTGTGGATTGCTATTAATTAAGCTCATATTAGGCTACAAATTTCTCGGTTAATATTAGTATGTCTTTTATTTCTTTAGGTGAAAAAACACCTCTAATTCCTTTTGGATGTATAATAGTAAAAGGCGCTTGTATTAAGTCACGTTTCTCTATGGTTCCGCGCTCAATTATATAATTCTTTAATAGATTTAAAAACTCAATTTGTCTGGTAGACAAATAGGTGTGATCCGTAATAAACTCGTTTACAGCCTTGCTCACTTGGTCATCAAAACGTTCTAAAATTTCAATGCCCAAAATATGCTTTATAAACTGAATAAACTTCGCATTTTGATGATTGTACACTTTGCGTAACAAGCTTTCTGTGATATGAGGATCTGTTTCATATAGTTCTTCTGCTAATGTTTGTGCCTCGTCTTCAGTTATCATTTTCCCTTCTTTCAATTTTTGTAAAATTGGATTGTGTTTGGTGAGTGCCGCAACTTTAGCCTCTACCATTTCTTTATATTTAGTGATACTTACGGCTTCGTTTTGTGGTCCAAATTCGACCATTTCTTTCGTTTTTAAAACATCCTGTAAATTTAATTTAATTGTGCCTTGTTTTACACTAGTTGGTTCTCTAAAATGAATTAATGGCAAAATAATTTCTGACAATTCATCAAAACCCTCATCATCAATTACTTTCCAGAAATGATTACTCACTACTTTTTGTATATAACTTTTATATTTAGCTACACTATTTATAGTTAAAGGCAATTCGCTAACAATAGTGATAATGTTTTCTTTTAAAACATCAAACCGTTCTGTTTCTTCCGCTAAATGTGAAATAGAGATTTCTAAAACATCTTTTTGAAAACGCATGGCTTTAAAATCAGCTTGCGAAACGGTTCTAAATAAGGGCTTTATTGCTTGTCTTAAAAAATCGATACTCTTGTGATTTAAGTTTTTCCAAAACGCGTCAGATTCAACAATTGCTATATCTGCCTTAACATCTTGTATCACTACCGATTTCTTTGGTAATTCTAAAATCTGTTCTCTAAGTTTATGTATTTCCTTTACCGCAATATCACGCTTGTCCAGTTCTAATGCCAATTCAATTTTATCTAATCGCAATCCAAAAAAACGAACAGGAAGTGGTATCTGTGCTTTTAGTTCTTTTCCTTTTGGATTCAGTTTAAAATACTCAAAGTTATCCCAACAATCTAATATTAAAAACGTGTCTTTTTCTGGACACCAAGGCTTTATTTTGGTAGGTTCTAGCAAACGTGTGCCTCTACCTATCATCTGCCAGAATTTAGTGTAGGAATACACAGGCTTAGCAAAAACAAGATTTACCAATTCTCTAACATCAATTCCAGTATCTAACATATCTACACTAATGGCAACTCTTGGCATATCATTATTAGTAAATTGATGGAGCAAACCGCCTTTACCATATACTTTAGGATCATCAGACACCATTACTTTTGCCAATTCTCCTGTATATTCTGGATATAGTGCATCAAATATTTTTTCCATGCGCCTCGCATGTGCTATGGTTGAACAGAAGAATATGGTTTTACCAGGAAGTACACCATTTGGGTCTTTAATGCTTTCTTCCATAAACTCTTTAACAATGGTAACATTTGTGCCTTTGTTTACTACCGCTTTTTCTAACTCTGTCCCTTCAAAATTTATTTCTGCAACTTCTTTTCCTTCTAAGATAAGTTTCTTTTGATCTTCTAAACTTATGGTTCGTTTACTAATTCCTTCTTCTTGAAACTTTGTTTGAATTTTCATTACCTGAAAATTGCATAAGTAAGGAGGTATATTGTTTACAGCCTCTTCATATGAATAAGCAAAAGATGGCAAACCATCTTCGCATTCAAACAACTTAAATGTATTATGATCTATTACATCTGTTGGAGTTGCTGTTAAACCTAAAGTAATATTATTAAAATAATCTAGCACTTCTCGATATGTATTGTAAATAGAACGGTGACTTTCATCAACTATAATTAAATCGAAAAAGTGAGGTGACAACGTATTTATTTCATCTCTTACAATATTTAACATTGTAGGATATGTAGAAATATAAATACGTCTATCTGTTGCAATATCTTTCTCGCCTACTTTAGGCCAACGAGGTTCGTTAGGTAAATGCTCTTTAAAAGCATCTAGTGCTTGGGTTCTTAGTGCAATTCTATCTACTAAAAATAACACTCGTTCTACCCAACCAGCTCGCATTAAAGCATCAACTAAAGCAATAGATGTTCTTGTTTTACCAGTTCCAGTAGCCATGACTAAAAGAAACTTTTGATGCTTCTTTTCAATGCCTTCCATAACGGAACGAATAGCTTGTATTTGATAATCACGACCAGCTACTTCGGTATTAATTAACTCAGTTGCTAGGGGTTTTTTATTGGTTCTAATATGTAAATAACGTTCTAAATCGTCTCGTTTTGGAAAGCCTATTACTTTCTTGGGAGGATAGTTTCCTAAATCCCAAAAGTAAATATCATGCCCATTGGTATAAAAACAGAATGGCAATTCACCTCCAGATTCATTTTGGATATTCAAGCAATATTGTTTTGCTTGTTCTCTACCTAATTCTGCATCTACTGATGTTTTCTTGGCTTCAACTACTGCTAAAGCTTTTCCGTTTTTACCTAATAGAACATAATCACTAAATTGAGTAGTGTTGTATTTAGAATCAGGTTCATTCACAGATGAATCTACACTTATATTATATTCAATAACTACTTGAGATTGGTCATTAATATTCCAACCAGCTTCTAAAAGTTGGTTATCTATTAATTGTTTTCGGGTAGTTGCTTCGTTCATTTATTTTGGTGTAGTGTATTAAAACATGTAATCTTTTGAGTTTTTTATATAGAATTAAAATCTATAGGCAACCTAAAACAAATTCTTACATTCTCAAATATAGAAAAACAATTGCTGTTTTCCTTATTGTAACATAGAATAACGCAATACTAAATATTATAAATAAATTAGAGTTACGGGAACCCGTAAAATAAAAACCACCCAAACAGCTTCTAAAAACTATTCAGGTGGTTTTACACTTCAAACTATGATACGTCTTTGCGACCTCGTGCTTGATGCGAGGGTGGCAATCTGTTGCTTTAAAGAACAAAAGTGTTATTCGATAGGCAGATTACTTTGTCGCTATTGCTTCTCGTAATGACGTATCAAAATAAAAAGATTACTTCGTCGCTATCACTTCTTATTATGATGTTTCAAAAGAAACAGACTGCCATGTCGTTGTACTCCTCGCAGTGATGCATCATACATCACCAGCATCCGTTGAAGTATCTTCCGAAGTAATATCTTCTTCCGAACTCTCTTCCGTTGTCCCCGAACTCAATCGAAGACCAACCGTTTGGTTATACTGCTTTGCCAATACGCCAAATTCATTTACCAATTCTTGGTGTACCACATTGCTTCCTAGTGTGGCATGTGCTTCTACATGTGCCGTTAACTCACGATAGGCATTGGTAGTGACTTCGCGTACGGAAGTAAAACTTGTAGCAGGATTGGCTGCCGATTCTGAAATACGCGCCAAGTACCGATCGTTAAACGCTTCGTTTGCCGTTTTTAATTCTGCAATCCAATTGGCAAGTCCTGTAGTTGTGATGGCATTGACCAAATCGGTTTCGGTTTCCCAATCGGATAACATACTATCAATAACGGCAGTTTCTGCTTGGTAATTCATTCGTGGAATGTTGGTACCGTAGTTATTCAAATTAAACAACAAACTACGTGCAGCCGATTGCATGCGTTCGTCATAATGATAATTGTAAGCTTCTAAATTGGCTTTAATTCCCATAAACGCTTTGTCGCGTCGTGTGTCTAAATCAATTAACTCTTGGGTAATGCCACTACTCTGCTCCTGCTGAAACAAATTGTCCATCTGACTTGTCAATGTGGCAAGAGCATCACGTTGTGTCGTTAATTGTAAAACGTCAACATCATTTGCGTTGACTAGTTCTAATACATCTTTCATGTATTGTAAAAATTCGCTGTTTCTGTAGCGTGAAAATACGGGGATCTCCATAATGTACTGATTTTAAAAGATTAATAATTTTCTTGTCAATTTTTAATGTTTCATTGCATTATTCGCAATAAAAAGCCGTTTGAAAGCTTCTCGCAGCAATGCAACAAGCTTTCCAACGTATTCGAAATCGTCTCGCAGACGTGCAGGAAGCTTTCCGACGTGTTTGAAACGTTCTCGCAGACCTGCAGGGAGCTTTCAAATGTGTTGAAATTGATCTCGCAGACCTGCAACAGACTTTTCAACGAATTTGAAAACGTCTCGCAAGCATGCAACAGGCTACCTTTTGCTTTGAAAAGCATAAAACATTTTTGTTTGACAGTATGAATCTCTGAAAAAAATCAATCCAACCCCGAAATTACTTCGTGAGCGTTAAATATTTTGTGTAAGCGTTAATTTTAGTGGGTGACGGACTGCGATTTTAACAATTAAGTATCAAGAAAAAATGCAAAGACATCTTTTGGGGTAACATTTTCTAATACGAGTAACTGTTATATATAATCCATTAAAACTAGAAAATATGAAAAAGAGAAGTCTGAAATCATTGCACCTCAACAAGAGAACTGTTTCCAACTTTAAACACCACAATATTCGCGGCGGTTATGCTTCCGACAACCTTAATGGTAGTTGCACAGGCGGCGGAAGTACAGCGCCATTACCAACTAAAACCTGTGAATGGCCTACAGAAAAATGTACCGATGGCTTTGTATGTTCTTCCGCAATTTGTATTGCAAAATCAGAAGATGCTATTATTTGTTTCTCAATTAGAGCAAGTAATGAGTGTTAAAACACAATTATCTTATAGAAAACATCTGTACAATACCTAATTACGGCATGTTTTTTAGTAAACCAATTTATCAGTTTATAACCATGAAAAAAGCCCAGCTAGTTTTTAGTTGGGCTTTTGTATTTTAAACACTTTAGAATTGGTGCTATAGTATGGAACTTGCCAATCTGATTTCAAGATTTTCATACGTACAGGTTTCCCCTTGGTATGGCGAACATTCTTCTTCTTCATCATCAATATAATAGCGATTGCTTCCTGCTGTTAAGGTACGATTTCGATTGTAGTAATACGTACCCGAAGTATGATTGTATTCTTGCACATTAATACGATAGCTAACGTTTACATTTCTGTTTAAGGTTGCGGATGTAGTATAGCTTCCGTTCGTAAAAACATCTACAAAAACATTGTCTACAACATATATTTCGCCATAATCGTATTCGTCAATTTCGTTCACAACATCCATACGCAAAGCACGTGGAAACAAAGCTCTAAAAGCTACTAGATCGCCACCAGTAAAAGGAGTTCCTCCATTAATGGTATGCCACATAATTGATCCTGTATCGTTGGCACTGGTTCCCGGAATGTTTACCGCACTACGCTCTCTGTTTGCTTGCCAATCGGTATGACGTAAGCCTACACAATGTCCTAGCTCATGTATGATGGTGTTTCTGCGGATATTTGCACCAAAATCAGCCAAACGATCTACATTTAGTGTTACGGTGTTAAATGCACGTCCGTTAGACGGGAAACCAGCGCGACCTAGTACGTTGTTTGGTTCTACACCAAAATCGCTACGAATGGTTATTTGTGCTTGGTTGGCATTGAATACACGTACAAAAAACAATGCACAATTGTTAATTCCGTTGAGTTCATTAATAGCATTTACAGATTGTGTTTGTAAATCGGTACCGATAGAGTTGTCTAAAAACACATTGATACGCATTCTATCTAAAGACACGGTTTTTCCTGTATTAAATGCCTGTTTTACATCAATATCGCCTGTAGCAGTTAGGTCGTAATCGTTGATGTCTTTACTATATAATAAATCTGGCGGCGCAAGAAAATGATCTTCTGTTTCGTAGATGGTTCCTTTTTCATATCCACGCTTGTACAATAGTTGCACAACAGGATGATTGTCTGATGCAAGCCATTTGGCATCGACACGGTCGTTTATAATCTCAGTTGCTTCTTGGTCTAGCAACTCATCTGTATCGTGCTGGCAGCTTATAAAAATGCTTAAACCCAGTAACAATACAAATAATTTGTAATTGAAAACTTTTTTCATGATTTGTGGTTTTTGGTTTGTAAATATGTAACTGTATTACTTCCTCTAAGTTATAACACAAACCAACTAATATGCTACGGAAACACCATAGTTAAGCTATTAGAAAGCATTCGAATTTGCTAGTAAAAATTACGTATGAACGCCTGTAAATATTAACAGTAACATCATGTTTTGGTAAACATACGTTCATAAGAATGTGAGCTGCTTTTCTGCCTCAATTTTATAAATAAGTTAATTTAGACTAAATCTACGCAACCTTATTCGTTTTTTTGTATCTAGTACAAAAACAACCATTATGAAAAACAAATTATTCACACTTATTCTCTGTTTGAGTCTTATTTCTTGTTGGTACACAGATGATGACGGAGGCGACCCAGGTTTTACGACTTCGTATAGCCCTCTTATCCTTTCGCGAGCCGATTTGGAAAGCTCAATAACGCTGCAAGAAGCACGTCCAATTGAAGAAACAGGAAAAATTTATGTAATCGGCAATTATTTATTTGTGAACGAACCGTATGTTGGTTTTCACATCATCAACAATACAAATCCTTCAAGCCCTGTGGTGGAAAAGTTTTTAACGACACCTGGCGTGACCGATATTATTTTTAAAGGCGAATCTTTTTATATAAATCAAGCTGTCGATTTGGTAGCATTAAAGTTTACGGATGCATTGACAAATGTTACCGAGACAAAACGTGTAAAAAATGTATTTCCTGTAATAAATTCTCCTGATGGATATCATCCTAATTTAGGAGCAGATGAAATTGTTGTTGACTGGAATTTAAACCTAAACTAATGAGAAAGATTATATATATATTTTTAGGAAGCCTTGCAATGTTATTTGTAGGCTGTAATGCAGATAGTGTTAACTCAGACACAGGCTCTTTTGCGGGTGAATCGGGACAATCGGGATCGTTAGCTCGGTTTACCATTTTAGACAATCACCTATACACGGTCGATTTTCAGAATTTGAATGTGTTTGATATTCATGATAGAGAGAATCCTGTATTGGTCAACTCAGTAAATGTTGGGTTTAATATAGAAACTTTATTTTCTTATAAGTCGTTTTTGTACATAGGTTCTAGAAACGGTATGTTTATTTATGATGCTAATAATTTTGAAACACCTCAATTACTTTCTGCAGTAGAACATTTTACTGCCTGCGATCCTGTAATTGCCACAGCTACACATGCTTTTGTAACGCTTAAAGGCGGAAATCAATGTGGTATGAATTTGAATTTATTGGAAGTGTATGATGTAACCGATGTAACGAATCCGATTTTGATTTCGCAACGAAATTTAGCTGGACCAATTGGAATGGGCTTTTATGGAGATTATTTATTTGTGTGTGATGATGAAGTAAAGATATTTGATATTTCCGATCCAGAAAACATGAACTTAGTACACGCCATTAATATTGAAAGTTTTGATGTAATTATTCAGAATGATTTACTGATTTTGGTAGGCGAACAAGGTGTGTATCAATACGCATTAGACGCAAACGATATACAAAATGAAACGATGTTGAGCACGATTGCTTTATAATACGTTGCAACACGACATAAGAAATCAAAAAAAAAAGAGGAGCTTAAAACTCCTCTTTTTAGCTGAAAATTATTTAGTGTCTCCACATCCAGCCCATGTTTCGCAGAATCCCCATGTTTCACAGAATCCCCATGTGTCGCAAAATAAATCAGTTCTTTCTGCTCCTCCTTTTACTTCTTTAAAGTTAGAAACTAATTTCTTGTTCAATTTTAATGATTTTAAATCTCTTTTTTTCATAATAAATGATTTTATGTTAATAATTGAATCTAAGCTAGTTGAATCTTCATTATCATGAAAACAAAGCTTGTCGTGATTTATAAATACAGAACAAATAACACATTCATTATCAGTAATTAATAATTATTTATAAGCTATAACCCCAGAAATAAAGACATTTAATATCTACAATTTTGAAAACATGAACTTAGTACACACTATCATAATTGAAAGTTTTAATTACTCAGTATAATGTATTGGTTTTAGTAGACAAACGGGAAATCAGTAAGATTGATGCTACTATAAATTAAGGGTAACAAGGCAAACTTTGGTTCCTTTTATTCATACTTTAAAAAGTCGTCAATATGCAAGTCTAATCATTTATGTGTCAGAAAAATACACTATTCAACTAGCGTTCATGATTTATAAATTTAGAATAACATCTTTTTTTATTCGCCAAAATTCAAGGTAACTTTTAGGTAACAAACATTAAAACCAAGTACCATGAAAAAAAACTACACTTGCATCTGCATGGCTGTATGCCTACTGATGTGCTTCACAATTTCTGCACAAGAAGTTGTTGATGTTGCCAATACAGGACTTCTAAATCCAATTGGCATTGCTAAGAAAGACAACGATCTTTTTATTAGTTCAGTCGGAAACGCTTCTATACAAAAAAAAGACCTTACCGACACTTCGACCACTGCAACTACGCAGTATTTACAACCTGTAAATTTTCCTACGTTTATAGCCTTTCACGGAAATGATTTATACATTCCGCTACTTGGCGCTAACGACAGTAAAGTTGTAAAAGTAGATGTCACTGACCCGCATGATTTGTTAATAGATGTAGTGACCAACATTACAACACCAATGGGTTTAGCATTTCGTAATGATGAATTATATATTTCATTACGACAAGGAGCAAAAGTCATTAAAGTTGATGTTACACAAAGCAATCCAACACCTGTAGATGTTGTTACACTCATACCTGGCGGACTTGTAAATGGAATTGCTTTTCGCGGAGACGAATTATTCATTACGCACGGAACCAGCATTTCTAAAGTGAATGTTACGGATAGTAATCCTGTGTTAACGCCTGTGTTGACACTTGAAGACGGAATTTCGCATGTAGCATTTCATAATGATTACTTGTATTTTACACAACCATCAATTAATACGGTGGCAAGAATTGATATTTCACAAAATATATTTGTTGTCGATAATTTTTTGACACTTGATAATGATCCGTGGGGAATGTTGGTTGATGGAAATGATTTATATATTGCCGAACAAGCAGGAGCCAGAGTTGTACGCTTTGATTTAAGCACATTAGGAGTTGATGAAGCTTCTAAACGTACATTTACCTATTATCCAAACCCAACGAAAGACTTTTTGCATATTGCTGGTTTGGAAAACAATACGCCTTTTACTTTAACAGATGTACACGGAAAAGAAATTATAAAAGGAAAGTTAGCCGCGACAGATAAGCTAGATTTAAGCACTATAGCCAATGGCATATACTTTTTACGATTAAATACCTATGAAGTAAAGAAGATTATAAAATATTAATTTCTATCACTAAAGAGGCATCCTAAAATGTATAATTCAGTTTTAGGATGCTTCTTTATTTTTATGAATAAGATCACGATTCTGACAAAGAATTCCTTAAAAAAAGCCATTCATCTTCCTTTCTTTGCAGTTAATCCGGAATTTTATTACAACATTCTCAAAAAAAAGTTGTTAATTTGTCAGAGTAATAAATGAAGAGCGGAATTTTAGAATTCCAAATTTCAATAAAATATTGATTGTACACAGAAAAACATCTTTCCCCTAAGCCAATTATTTCTGTTGTCTCATATTTTATTAGAAGTACGTTGTAATTTTTAGTCCTAAATAATAAATGAACTTATTAAAAACCTAAAAAAAACTCCGTAAAGGCTAATTTTTAAAAATTTGATTGTTGTCTTATAAAAACATTGTAATTGTTTTTATAAAATATACTATGATTTTTAGTCATTTTAATAGCATGTGCTTACTACCATTTTGCAAAAAAAGTCATGCTCACAAATATGTTTTATAAAATAAAATGGCTAAACCCATGATTTTTTAAGAAATTAAAAGTCAGGTGTTAAGAATTAATTTTGTGGGTTTTTTATACACTTTTAAATTGTGAAAATAAAATATACTTTAGTATTGATTTTCTTATATAGTTGCAGTCTGTTGGCAGTAAATTCGTCTTACACCGATGGAAATGTAATTAATCTAAACACAATCATTGCTACAGAACCTGGAAATGAACCTCTATTTGATCCTCCTAGAGCAGTTGCCGATGATAGTGGTGTGGTAGGTAGTGCTAGCGTAGCAGGTGGCGAAGACGAAACACTTGATTCTGTTTTAGGCTACTTTATCTTTATTTTCTTTTCTGTATTGGTAATTATTCTAATAGATAATAGAAACCTAGAAAAACGCTATAAAAAACTGGTCGCAGATTTTAAAACGAAAGATCCTATATCATAAAAAATATACATAAATATAAAAAGTCGAATACAAACGTATTCGACTTTTTTTGTTTAGATCGCTGCGCTCTTAGACAGTTTCATACAATAGTTAAGTTGTGTTTAAAACTTTATTTTCAAATTGACAAATCATCAAATTAACAAATTGAATTAAACGCGCTTTATTTTTATATTTAGTATTCTTTACCCAATACCTTTAATGATATCATATTTGGTAATGATGTGATGCTTATCATTCCCTAAATCGACCAAAACAGCTTGATTGTCTTTGGTTATCAGTTTAGAAATATCATCAATAGAACTATTTTTATGTACTACAGGAAACGGCTTTTGCATAATATCTGCAATGTATGTATCTGCAATGTCCTTGTTTTCCATGTATTGTGCAAACAACGATGTTTCATCAATTGAACCTACAAAACCTTCAGTGTCTACCACAGGAATTTGCGAGATTTTAAACTTACGCATACGCTCAATAGCATGCGAAACCAATTCGCCCGTTTTTACAGTTACTAATGGTTTGTCATGATGTTCTGTGATTAAATCGGCAGCAGTCGAAACTTCTTCATCCAAAAATCCGCGTTCGCGCATCCAATCATCATTAAACATTTTTCCAACATATCTACTTCCGTGATCGTGAAACAACACTACTACAACATCGTCTTTGGTAAAGTGTTCTTTTAATTGCAATACTCCTTTTATGGCAGATCCGGCAGAGTTTCCTAAAAACATACCTTCTTCCTTTGCCAAACGCTGTGTGTATACAGCAGCATCTTTATCGGTTACTTTCGTAAATCCATCAATAATATCGAAGTCTACATTTTTAGGTAAAATATCTTCTCCAATTCCTTCTGTGATATACGAGTAAATTTCGTTTTCATCAAAAATACCTGTTTCATGATATTTTTTAAACACAGAACCATAAGTATCAACTCCCCAAACTTTAATATTCGGATTTTGTTCTTTTAAGTATTTTCCAACACCCGAAACAGTTCCTCCTGTTCCTACTCCAACAATAAAATGCGTGATTTTTCCATCGGTTTGTTTCCATATTTCAGGACCTGTGCTTTCATAATGCGCTCTTGCATTACTAGGATTGTCATATTGGTTTACGTACC
Organism: Kordia sp.; assembly: GCF_050633145.1. Classification (GTDB taxonomy): domain Bacteria; phylum Bacteroidota; class Bacteroidia; order Flavobacteriales; family Flavobacteriaceae; genus Kordia. The sequence continues at coordinate 21,561 of NZ_JBOEFY010000091.1, forward strand.
AAGCATTTGGAGTTTCTTCTCCCAAACGTTTCGATACTGAATAATATGAACGTGGATCGTCTGGCTCAACCGCAGTAGGACAGACAATAACTTCTGCTCCAACGGCACGTAAAATATCAATCTTTTCTTTCGATTGTTTATCAGCCATTACACAAATTAGCTTATATCCTTTTACAATGGCAGCCAATGCTAAACCCATTCCTGTGTTTCCAGAAGTTCCTTCAATAATAGTTCCTCCAGGCTGCAAACGACCGTCAGCTTCTGCATCTTCAATCATTTTTAACGCCATTCTGTCTTTTACAGAATTTCCAGGGTTGAATGTTTCATATTTCGCCAATACCAATGCTTCAACGTCTTTTACTAAAGCATTCATTTTAACTAACGGAGTATTTCCAATAGTACCTAATATATTTTCTGCGTATTCCATTCTTATGTTTTGAAAGGACAAAGATACAAAGTCTGTACATATATTATAATATTAAATCTTAAAAGTCTATTAAATTAATAGGCTAATAAAACTTACGAAACTTTCTTGTATCATTTTTACATAAAGTGTTCTAGTCATCTTTTAATTATTTGATAACTATATAGTATATTAGAAGCATAATTTTATACGATGGCAGACAACGAAAAAATCGATTACCGAATCATACATAACGAAGCTTGGGAATTAAGAAAAAGAGGAAAGTTTCAAGAAGCAAAAGAAGGGTATTATAAAGCTATCGAGATTCATCCAAATCATCAATCGTATCACAACTTAGGAGAAACCTATGCAGATATAGGCGATAGAGAAAAAGCTATTTTTTATTTTGACAAATCGCTCGAGATGAACCCTGAATATGCATTAGCCTACAATAACAAAGCGTTTTCATTGTATGTATTAAAACGGTATGATTTGGCTTTAGAAAGTATCAATAAAGCACTAGCATACAAAAGTCAAGACGGAATTTATAATGCCACAAAAGCAGAAATTTTATTTGCTATGGGAGACAAAGAAGGCTTTTACAAAGCGTTTGAAACTTCTGTTCATTTAGGCGTTGATCCAACTATTTTAGATCCTGCCATCGAAAAAAAATACGGTAAAGAGAAGCGTTATAGGCTTATTACTGGAGAATTTTAGAAAAATTCGTGGCAATCTGTTTGTTTCGAAAACAACTTCTAATATGGATTAGAAACAGATTACTTCGTCATGCTTCCTCGTAATGACGTATTGAATTATAAATGCTAAAACTTACTGAAATTTAATCGCTTTTACAGGCGATATCTTTGTAATGATAAATGAAGGAATTAATAACATTAACACACACAATACTAATGTACCAATATTAAGTGCTAACACATGCCATATTTCGAGATGTATAGGAATGATAGATGTATGATATTGTTCTGGATTCGGGAATTTTAAGAAGCCAAATGTATCTTGCGCCCAAATAAATCCGAGACCAATTACATTTCCCCAAAGCAATCCAATTCCGATCAAATATGCAGCATTGTATAAGAATATTTTACGAATGCTTAAATCGCTACTTCCCAGTGATTTTAAGATTCCAATCATTGGTGTTCTATCTAAAATCAATACCAAGAGTGCAGTAATCATATTGATACCACCAACAATGATAATGATTCCGATGATGAGAAATATGTTTACATCAAACAAAGAAATCCATTCAAAAATAAACGGAAACTTATTCGTGACATTTTGCGTATCTAGGTTTGAAGAAATAGTGTCGTATACTTCCTTTGTTTTTTCTTGAATTGTACCAAAATCATCAATAAAAACTTCAAAGTTTCCAACTTCGCCATTTTTCCATTTGTTCATACGCTGAATGTGACGAATATCCATCAGCATTACGTTAGCGTCAAATTTTTGAAAGCCCGAATTGTAAATCCCTACAATTTCAAATGTACGTTCATTCGGAATTTCGCTCGTATCTTCCTTTAAAAATATCGTTTTAAATGTGTCTCCTAACTTTAATTCGAGTCGTCTTGCCATATAAGCAGACATCAGCACTTCCCTATTTTCACGTTTTTCGGAAACATTTGGAAGGCGACCTTCGGTTATAAATTCTTCAAAAGCAGCCCAATTATAATCTGGTCCAATACCTTTTGCCAACACTCCTTCAAAAGTTTTTTCGGTGCGAATAATTCCTGCTTTTATAGCAACTGCTTGAACATGTGTCATGCCTGAAACCTCCGTAAAATCTGGGTAAAACTCTTGTTTTACATCCAACGGCATTAAAGAAACCTCAGAGTTATTATTATCAAAATTTGAAATTTGAATATGCCCATTAAACGCCGCAACTTTTTCTTGGATCGTTTTTTGCAGTCCCATTCCTGTAGCAATCGCAACCATCATCATAACAATGCCAATTGCAATAGCTGCAATGGCAATTTTTATTATTGTTGCCGATACACTACTTTTATATTGTTTTGCCTTAATAATACGTTTGGCAATAAAAAACTCGTAATTCAAATTCAGCTATGGTTTATAGATTTTTCAAAAATACATTTTTATTGTTGTTATTAATTGGATTTTTCACAAGATGTGACTCTAAAGAACAACAAAAGACACAAAAAATTGCTGATGCTAGTGTTTCTTCAATTTCTAAAGCCGAAAATGCTTCCGCAGAATTGACAAAGAAAGAAATTATTGTCGGTGCAAACAAAACGGCTGAATTGCTACCAAAACTCGCAAATAAACGTGTTGGTATTGTTGCCAATCAAACCAGCGTTATTTTTAAAGCGGACAAAACATATACGCATTTGGTAGATTCGTTAGTTGGATTGAGTGTAAATGTGAAAACTGTTTTTTCTCCCGAACATGGTTTTCGTGGAAAAGCAGATGCAGGCGAAATTGTAAAAGACGGAAAAGATGTAAAAACGGGTTTACCGATTATTTCTCTTTATGGAAAGAATAAAAAACCATTTCCAAAACAGCTTGAAAATTTAGATGTTGTCATATTTGATGTGCAAGATGTTGGCGTGCGTTTTTACACCTACATTTCTACTCTTCATTACGTAATGGAAGCTTGCGCTGAAGCAAATATTCCTGTGATTGTGTTAGACAGACCAAATCCGAACGGACATTATGTTGATGGCCCTATTTTAGAAAAGAAATTTAAAAGCTTTATAGGAATGCATCCTATACCAATTGTGCATGGTATGACCATTGGTGAATACGCAGAAATGATTAACGGAGAAAAATGGTTAAAAAATAACGTGACCTGCGATTTAACTGTGATTAGAATTGATAATTACACACATCAAACGCCGTATAGTTTGCCTATAAAACCTTCACCAAACTTACCAAACGATCAATCTATTAATTTATATCCAAGTTTGTGTTTGTTTGAAGGAACTGCAATAAGCGTTGGACGCGGAACGGAAAGACAGTTCCAAATTATAGGAACTCCAGAATATTTTTTAAAACGCCATTTATATAGTTTTACACCTAAGCCAAACTTCGGAGCAAAGCATCCAAAACACAATGGCAAAGAATGTAATGGATATAATTTAACGAAAGAACCGCGCTTGTCGGAAATCAACCTAGAATGGTTATTAGAATTTTACAAAACACACAAACAATACGCGCCAAAAACAGCATTTTTTAATAAGGATAAGTTCTTTCATAAACTTGCTGGAACCGACAAATTGCAACAACAAATTGAAAGCGGAATGACAGCTGCTGAAATTAAAGCAACTTGGCAAGAAGGTTTGAGTCTTTATAAAAAAGTTCGCGAACAGTATTTGATGTATGATTGATTGAGGTGTTGGGTGTTAGGTGTTAGGTGTTAGGTGTTAGGTGTTAGGTGTTAAAAAGTACATTTTATCTTATCATTTCCAAACGTCTGTTCGAGTAGTTTTTCGCAATAAAATGAAGAAAAATTGTATCGAGAACTACTTCTGAAATTCACTCAACATTTATAATTTAATACGTCATTACGAGGAAGCATGACGAAGTAATCTGTTTCTATATGTTTAGAAGGTTTAGTATGTTTATGTGTAGTTAATCCTGTTTCACAAACTGATTGTAAAAATAATGAACCGTATCTGTTAATTTTATCGTTGGTCTATACGGACTATTATGATATGGACTTATTATAATGTAGATATCTGCAATGTACGTGTCCATACGATATAATGAAGAATGAGTGCATTTTCCTGCGCAATCATGATCGTTTTCATAATGAAATAAATATCGACCTGTTCGTTGTACATTATACATTTCTGTGCTCTTTTCTAAAAACTTTACTTTCTTAGGGTAAAATTGATGGTACACTTTTTCATTTTGATGTTTCATAGCACCAGCACGCGCATTTACCACACGAAACATCTTTTTAGGATTGTACTGATATAGTTCTAAACTATCACTAATTTCAGTATCATACAATTGTGTTTCACTTTCTCCCATAAAAAACTGCAATTGGTGTTGTTTTGAAGGATCAATGAAAATAGAATCTCGCAACCAAGTTTTTACTTGATTTTTTAACCCATCAAGGTTAGCAGTTTTTTTAAATATATGAGGATGTGTTTTATAAATAGTATCTAGTATACTTTCATAATCATAGTTTTTGAGCTCAAAAAAAGAGTCATTTCCTCTAAAATATACTTTGCCTTTGTATTCGTTATAATTCGCTTTTAATTTTTCGAAAGTAGGACTAGTCTCTTTCACAGCACTTTCTTTTTTATATTCAGGTGCTTTTTCACAAGACATACAAAGCAAAAGCAATATTGGTAAATACTTAAAAAAACGAGACATGTGGTTGTATAATTTATTTGATGATTTTTTAAAGATAAGAAAAGACCACAATAATAAAAGAGGCATTGATACATTTTCAAATTAATCTCGACTGCGCTCGATTTGACATTTGTATTAATATTTTAAAAATCAATACGATTGGTCTTCATAATATTGAGCTTATTTTAAAGAATACACTTTTACATTTAAAATTTAGCATTCAACATGTATAATTTCTAAGATTTATTCTTCTCCTCTATCCAAAGTGACATGTATTTGGTGCTTTTTGTATTGTGCAATTGCAATAAGCTTCCCATAAAATTTTGCGTTCTGTGTGCTTCCAAATTGTGTTGAGTCCTTTCTATTTTTTGTGAAAGCTGTTGCTGAAAGTTTTCTTTTTGATACCGCTTTGTCAAAATTTCAAAACCGTTTTGTTGTGCTTTTTCCCAACGATTTTTGTTTGTGTACAACTCCGCAGTTTCGTTGACTAAGGTTTCAATAGTGTCAGAAACAATTCCGCTCCACGGCAATTCTCCATGCATGCCTTCTGCTCCAATTGTACTTGTAACGCAAGGTGTTCCGTTTTGCATGCCATCAATAAATTTTCCTTTGAGTCCAGCTCCAAAACGTAAAGGCGCTAGTAATATTCGTGCTTTCGAAATAACCTCAGCAGCACTTTCTGCACGACCGTGCACAAAGAATTTCTCTTTCGGCTGATTAAGCTGTAAACTATGCTCTTTTGCATACGAACCATATATGTGCATTTCTGCTTTGGGTAGTTTTTTTCGTAAGATTGGCCACACTTCCTTTTTTAAATACATGACTAAATCGCGATTTGGTGCATGCAAAAAGTTTCCGATCGTAACAAAGTGTTCTCGTTCTTCAAAAGTTGGTAAGGCTTCAATAGTTTCTTGATTGAGTTGTTCCAGCATAAACGGAATGTACAACAGTAAAGAAGCATCAATTTTAAAATGATTGACTAATAGATCGCGTTCTACTTCTGATATTAGTAATGAAATATCGCAACGTAAAATACTGGCAATTTCTCGTTGTGCAAGATTGTAACTTTTTAATTGATCGATATGAAATTCTTTGCCATCTTTTAATGCTTGATGACGCGCTTTTCGCAAACTGTGCAAATCTTCTGTATCTAAAATTCGCAATGCGTTTGGACACTGTTCTGCAACGCGCCAACCAAATTGTTCTTCCATCATAAAACGATCAAACAGTACAATAGACGGATTTAAAGTTTGAATGTATTCGTCAAAATTTGTATCATTAATTTGAATGGTTTTTGACGCAATTTCCATCTGACGTAAGTCATAACAAAATTCACTTTTAGCAGCTGGACAAGCAAAAGTTACGTTCCAGTTCTGATCTCGAAATAACTGCAATAATTGCAACATACGTGTTCCTGCGGCAGAAGAATTTGGTTCTGGCCACACATAACCAATAACTAATACGTGTTGTTTCATACAGTATAATTATTCTTCCGAATTTAAAGTAGTTGGCGGACGATATTTGTTGAAAGGAATTTTTAGTAGGCTTTTTAAATCGGCATTTTCAGAAGCTTCAGGATAGGTATCAACTCCATATACTAAGGTTTCTGGATCTTTTTTGGCGAATGTTTGAAAAATTCGATCCCAAATAGAAAAGATATTTCCATAGTTTGTGTCTGTATATGGCAACACATGATGATGGTGAACTTTGTGCATATTTGGCGATACAATGATGTAACTAATTAATGTATCTAGTTTTCTTGGAATGCCAATATTTGCATGATTAAACTGCGATAACACCACCGACATTGATTGGTATAACATAATGATTGCAACTGGCGCACCAACAATTAAAACTCCTATTAACGTGAATGTAAAACGTATGACACTTTCACCTGGATGATGTCTGTTTGCCGTTGTAGTATCTACATGTGTATCTGAATGATGCACTAAATGAAAACGCCATAATACAGGAACTCTATGTTCTACATAATGTGCCAACCAAGCGCCAAAGAAATCTAACAAAGCAACACCTATTAGTACATACCACCAAGCAGACAATTCTGGAAATTGAAGATCAATCCATTGTAAAACACCAAATTTGTTTGTTACAGTCCATTCTGAGACTTTGAATAATAAGAATGCTAAAAAGAAATTAATAACAATTGTGGTAAGCGTAAAGAAAATGTTGATTCCTGCATGATTTACTTTTTTATAGTTGAATCGGAAGAGCGGAATAATATATTCTATAAGCCAAAAGAAAGCGATTCCACCAACTAAAATTGCGCTTCGGTGCGAAGAAGGAATCGACTCAAAATATGATAAGATAGTGTCCAAGATAATTTAAGTTTCGTAGGTTTGGTTAGTTTATAAAGATACGTTTTTCTTAAAATCAGTCCAAACTACCGTTTTCCTTTTGTCTCCAATACAGTCTTCAATTTTTCTACAATATTATATGTCGCTGGACAAATAGAAAGATTGTTCATTGTAATTTCAGAAATCTTATGAAACTTTTTACGATTGGTATGTGGATATTCTCTGCATGCTTTTGGACGTACATCATAAATCATACATTCATTGTCGGCTCCCAAAAAGTGACAAGGTGCTGTTTTTAACACATAAAAATTATCTTCATCAAAGTATAAAAACTGACTTATAAATTGGTGTTCTTTCATGCGAAAATGCTTTGAAATACGGGCAATATCTGCATTTGTAAAAATAGGACTTGTCGTTTTACAACAATTGGCACAAGCTAAGCAATCTGTTTTTGAAAATTCTTCCTCGTGCAGTTCTTGCATGATGTAGTCGAGATTTTTAGGTGTTTTCTTTTTTAATTTATTGAAGAATTTTTGATTCTCTTTTTCCACCTCTTTTGCCAGTTTTGGCAACTCATTAATAAAGTCCTCCATTTAAATTTTGTCTTGAAAAACAAAAATACCTAATATTTTTTGGATTTGTTGGGTAACAAAACTTTCATAATGATACTTAGAGATAGAATACTGAGAATGAGACATCATTTTTACGTATGAAAAGATGAAAACTAGCGCATAAAATTGGGGGATTTTAGGGACTAGATTTATTCTGTTAATTATTTAGGTTATAGTTAACACAAAGCAACGACAAATGCATTAGCTAGTAGTCGTTGCTTTTTTTATGTTTTTATGTGAACAGTTATTTTGTATTACAGTACTTTTGCCTACAAGCATTGAGAGGCATGAAAGATTTATTTGGAAAAGCAATTTTAGACTACCAACAGGGAAATTATACGGAAGATATTAAAACAGCAACTTCTATCTCGGAAGAAGATTCTTTGCCACTTCCCTATTTGTTTCGTTCGTATTCGGAAATGCCTTTGTTAGAACAAACCGCATTACAATTAGCTAAAGGAAATGTATTGGATGTTGGTTGTGGTGCCGGAAGTCACAGTTTGTATTTGCAAGATGAACGCAATTTAGACGTTACAGCAATCGATGTTTCTGAAGCTGCTATTGAAGCCTGTACATTAAGAGGTATAAAACATGCGGAAGCAGCAGATGTAATGGACTTCTCGGGACAGTTTGATACGATTTTATTATTGATGAACGGCGCAGGAATGTGCGGAAAACTCAACCGAATTGCTGATTTTTTAAATCATTTAAAAACCATATTGACTGCTGACGGACAAATTTTAGTTGATTCATCTGATATCATTTACATGTTTGATGAAGACGAAGATGGCGGCAAATGGATTCCTTCTGATACTGATTATTACGGCGAACTACTCTATTACGTAAGTTATAAAGGAGAGCACGAAGCGCCTTTTAATTGGTTGTACATTGATTATAATACACTACAAAATGCCGCACATGCTTGTGGCTTGCAATGCGAATTAGTTTTAGAAGGTGAACATTATGACTATTTAGCAAAATTGACTAAATAATTTGTCTATTTGAGGAGTTGTTTATCCGTTAATTTGAAAATAAAGTTCCAAACAAAAATTCACTTACCAAAATACCAAGAGCGAAGCGTATCTAATATTCTAAGAGGCGAAGTCACGTCTAAGAACGAAGCAATCTAAGAGGCAAAGCCGATCTAAAAGCNNAAAAGCAAAGCGCGTCTAAAAAATCAATTCAAACTATATCCTTTTTCTGCAAGTTTGCTAAGGACACTTTTATACAAGTCTCCACTCCATTGCTGAGAAATTTCTCCTTCAATTTTTGTCAAACCTTCTCTACTTGCAATCATTTTTGCTCCAGTTTCTGAATCGTAAAAATTCATAATTTGTTGTCGTTGGGTATCTGTAAGCTTTGTTTTATCGGCTCGCATTTGTTTTACTGCTGTAGATTCGTAAAAGACAGTCATATTCTTAATATCATTCA
>NZ_JBOEFY010000092.1:0-8150 GCF_050633145.1 Kordia sp.
GGAGAAAATCGTATCGAGAACAGCTATGAACCCTAAAGTTCATGAGTTTATAAGTTCATACAAACGAAGCAAATTAAAACGTAGCATTCAACATCAAAACTCAAAGCGAAAACGTTATCGTTTAAAAATCAGTAAAAAATATTTGCATCTTCTTAATGGAAGTCTTTTCTTTGTGCTAAATAGTTCATACCTATACTGTCGTTATCAAGAAAGGCCGAGGGAATAGACCCGTTGAAGCCTTAGCAACCCTTTACTCATAAAGAAGGTGCTACATTCTACTGCGAAAGCGGATAGATAACAAAGCGAAATTCACATCATTTCCTTATACTTTTTTGATAACAATAACTTGAGCGTTACCCTAACGGGTCAGGCTATCCGCTATATCTTTTTTTTGTAAAAAAAAAGGATGTCGCTACTATCCTTAACGCCGAAGTCCCCATGACAATGGGGATCTTATGAAATGGAGATCTAACAAAAAAATAGAATTTCCAAAGAAGTAATAAACAAAACCCGCTGAGCAACGTCAAAGCAAATAAGGTAGTTAAGAAGTAATAAACAAAGCTTGCTGAGCGAAGTCGAAGCAACTTTGAAACGAAATAAAAAATAAGGAAAAATGAAACATTCATAACTAAAGTTTAATCACATAAAAAATGATGATATGAATGTTCCATGTGACCGTAAAAGACAATAAAAGTAGACACATGAAAAACATCTGGAACGAAATAGAAAAAAGAATCCTAGTCTTAGATGGCGCTATGGGAACCATGTTGCAAGCATACAAATTCACCGAAGAAGACTTTCGAGGCGAACGTTTCAAGGACTATAAAACGCCATTGCAAGGAAACAATGATTTGCTTTCCATAACGCAACCACACGCCATCAAAGAAGTACATGCAAAATACTTTGTTGCTGGTGCTGATATTGTTGAAACCAATACATTCTCTGGGACAACGATTGCTATGGCCGATTATGAAATGGAAGATCTAGTCTACGAACTCAACTTCGAATCGGCAAAAATAGCCAAAGAAGTTGCTGACGAATTCACAGCAAAAGAACCACACAAACCACGTTTTGTAGCAGGTTCCATTGGTCCAACAAACCGTACGGCAAGCATGTCGCCAGACGTAAACGATCCAGGATATCGCGCCGTTACCTTTGACGAGTTGCGTATTGCGTACAAACTACAAATAGAAGCGCTAATAGATGGTGGAGTAGACATATTATTAGTAGAAACTGTATTTGATACCTTAAATGCAAAAGCAGCACTATTTGCTATCGAAGAAGTAAAAGCAGAAAGAAATATTAAAGTACCAATCATGCTAAGCGGTACCATAACAGATGCGAGTGGACGTACATTATCTGGACAAACAGCAGAAGCATTCCTAATCTCAGTATCGCACATTCCATTACTATCTGTCGGATTCAATTGTGCATTAGGTGCAAACCTATTGCAACCGCATTTAGAAGCCATTGCTAACAAAACTGACTTTGCAATCTCAGCGCATCCAAATGCAGGATTGCCAAATGCTTTCGGAGAATATGACGAATCACCAGAGGAAATGGCAGCACAAATAGAAGAATACCTAAAAAAGAATCTAATCAACATCATTGGCGGTTGTTGCGGAACAACGCCTGCGCACATTACAGCAATTGCAGAAGTAGCTGCAAAATACAAACCACGTCAAGTAGTTGTTAATTGTTAGTTGCTTGTTGTTGGTATTTTGTTGCTAGAAATTAAATTAAAACCTTATGAAATCATATACAGAATTAGAAGTGTGGACGCAAGCCAGAGTTTTGGTGAATGCTGTGTATGAACTCACAAAAAAGTTTCCTAAAGAGGAAGTTTTTGGAATCACAAGTCAAATAAGAAGAAGTGCAATCTCAATACCTTCTAACATTGCAGAAGGTTGCGGAAGAAGTAGTACAAAAGAAACAATACATTTTTTGTTCATAGCTAGAGGTTCTCTGTATGAATTAGAGACACAATTATATCTATCAAACGATCAAAAGTACATAACAGAAGAAGAATTAGAAAAAATTCAACAGCAAGTAATTGCTTGTAAAAAGTTGTTAAATGGATTCATTAATTATTACAGGAAAAAATAGAATCAGAGTAAGTTACGCTGAGTTTGTCAAATAACAAAAACAAATAACAGTGGCAAACTAACAACAAGCAACTAGCAATTAACAACTAGATAAAATAGAGAAAAGAAGATGCAAGATAAAGACCCAATACCCAATACCCAACACCAAACACCCAAGAAGAAGCAAACAAAATTCATGCGCCTTTCAGGTTTAGAACCATTGGTTTTAAACGAAAATAGCAACTTTGTAAATGTTGGAGAACGTACCAATGTAGCAGGTTCGCGTAAATTTTTGAGACTCGTAAAAGAAGAGAAATTTGATGAGGCGTTGGCAATTGCAAGACATCAAGTAGATGGTGGCGCACAAATCATCGATATCAATATGGACGATGGTTTAATAGATGGAAAAGAAGCAATGGTACGATTCTTAAATCTTATTGCTGCCGAACCAGATATTTGTCGTGTGCCAATCATGATCGACAGTTCCAAATGGGACATCATCGAAGCAGGTTTACAAGTAGTGCAAGGAAAATGTGTGGTAAACTCTATTTCGCTCAAAGAAGGTGAAGAAAAATTTATTTGGGAAGCTACACAGATCAAACGCTATGGAGCAGCTGTAATTGTGATGGCATTCGATGAGGTTGGACAAGCAGACAACTACGAACGCCGATTGGAAATTGTAGCTCGTTCATTTGATGTATTAGTAAACAAAGTTGGGTTTCCTGAAGAAGACATCATATTCGATTTAAACATATTTCCTGTAGCAACAGGAATGGAAGAGCATCGTAAAAATGCGATCGATTTTATAGAAGCAACACGTTGGACACGTGAAAACTATCCAAACGTAAGTGTAAGTGGAGGTGTAAGTAATGTATCGTTTTCATTTCGAGGAAACAATGTCGTACGTGAAGCCATGCACTCTGTATTTCTATATCATGCCATTCAAGCAGGAATGAACATGGGAATCGTAAATCCTACGATGTTAGAAATCTATGATGACATTCCGAAGGAATTGCTAGAACATGTAGAAGATGTAATTTTAGACCGTAGAGAAGATGCTACAGAACGCTTATTAGATTTAGCGGAATCTTTCAAAGGAATTAAAAAAGTAGATACGGAAACGGTTCAAGAATGGCGTAGTTACGAATTGCAAGAACGTATTACACATTCGCTTGTAAAAGGAATTGATAAATACATTCTTGAAGATATAGAAGAAGCACGCTTACAAGCTGAAAAACCAATAGAAGTCATTGAAGGAAACTTAATGATTGGTATGAATGTCGTGGGAGATTTATTTGGTTCAGGAAAAATGTTCTTGCCGCAAGTAGTAAAATCAGCACGTGTGATGAAAAAAGCGGTTGCCTATCTAAATCCTTTTATAGAAGCAGAAAAAGGGGAAAAGCAACAAGCCATTGGAAAAGTATTAATGGCAACTGTAAAAGGTGATGTGCACGATATCGGAAAAAATATTGTGAGCGTTGTACTCGGTTGTAACAACTACGAAATTGTAGACTTAGGTGTAATGGTAGCACCAGAAAAAATAATTGCAGCAGCAAAAGAAGAAAATGTAGATGTCATCGGATTGTCTGGTTTAATTACACCTTCGTTAGATGAAATGGTGTACTTAGCAAAAGAAATGGAGCGTCAAAACTTTAGCATTCCATTATTAATTGGTGGTGCAACAACTTCCAAAGCACATACAGCTGTAAAAATTGATCCAGAATACAAAAATGCAGTGGTGCATGTAAATGATGCATCAAGAGCAGTTACGGTAGTTGGTGATTTACTAAACAAGAAAAAATCGAAGGAGTATCGTGAAAAGCTAAAGCAAGATTACGATGAATTCCGTGAAAAATTCTTAAAACGTAAAAAAGCAAAATCATACATTTCGTTGGAAGCAGCGAGACAGAAAAAATATAAAATAGATTGGGAAACAAGCAACATTGTAAAACCAAAAGAACTTGGAATTCAGAAGTTAACGCAGCTCAGTCTAAAAGAATTACTTCCGTTTATTGATTGGAGTCCATTTTTCCGTTCCTGGGATTTACACGGGCGTTTCCCAGCAATCTTAACAGATGATGTTGTTGGAGAACAAGCGACACAATTATATGCAGATGCACAAGAAATGATTAAAGAAATCATTACAAAGCAATCGCTTAAAGCCAAAGGAATTTTTGGACTGTTTGAGGCAAATACAATCAATGATGATGATATTTCAATTCAGAAAAAAGGAAAAGAAATAGGAGTCTTTAGAACGCTTCGTCAACAACTAGACAAACGTGCAGAAGTACCAAATATAGCATTGGCAGATTTTGTAGCGCCAAAAGAAAGTGGAAAGCAAGACTATATGGGCGCATTTTGTACGGCTATTTTTGGAGCAGACGAATTGGCAAATAGTTACAAAGAAAAGCAAGATGATTACAACGCAATTATGGCACAAGCAATTGCAGACAGATTTGCAGAGGCATTTGCCGAATATTTGCACAAACAAGTACGTACCAAACATTGGGGTTATGGAGCTAATGAAGAGTTGACCAATGAAGATTTAATCAAAGAAACATACAAAGGAATTCGTCCTGCGCCAGGATATCCAGCCTGTCCAGATCATTTAGAAAAAGAAACAATTTGGGAATTGCTAGATGTAGAAAAAGTTATTGGAGTTACCTTAACGGAAAGTCTAGCAATGTGGCCAGCAGCAGCAGTTTCAGGATATTATTTTGGAAACGAAGAAGCCAAGTATTTTGGACTAGGAAAAATAAAGAACGATCAAGTGGAAGATTTTGCAAAAAGAAAAGGAATAACACTAGAAAAAGCACAAAAATGGTTGCATCCTACGTTGGCTGATTAACCCGCGTTAGTGATAGGAGCGACATCCTTTTACCGTCAGTTCGAGTGGATTTGTGTATGGAGCTTCGGCGAAGGAACAAATTTGTATCGAGAACAAGGTAAAAGATACAGCGGATAGCACGACCGAAGGGAACGCCCAAAATGAATATTGAATATCGAATAATTAATATTGAATAACGAAGTTTGAAGTCAAGAATGGAGAAACAAATAAACAAAAGGACGAAAAAACAAATTGACAAAAAAATATAAGAGCCGAGTAAGAAAGTCTCAATACTAATTACTCAAAACTCAATACTAGAAAAGCATGAAAGTAACAGATCATATAGCACAATCAGAAGGGAAAACATTGTTCTCTTTTGAAATATTACCGCCATTAAAAGGACAAGATATTAAATCGATATTCGATAATATTGATCCACTAATGGAGTACAAACCACCATTTATTGACGTAACCTATCACCGAGAAGAATATACCTTTAAAGAGTTGGGAGACGGATTATTGAAAAAACAAGTCGTAAAAAAACGTCCTGGAACTGTGGGGATTTGTGCCGCAATTCAGAATAGATATCAAGTAGATGCCATTCCGCATATTTTATGTGGTGGATTTACTAAAGAAGACACGGAAAATTTCTTGATTGATATGGATTTTCTTGGAATTGATAATGTAGTGGCGTTGCGTGGAGATGCCGTAAAAAGCGAAACGTATTTTAGAGCAGAACCAGAAGGACATCGCTATGCATCCGAATTGGTAAGTCAGATACAAGACTTAAACAACGGAAAATACTTGGATGAAGAATTGCTCAACTCTTCAAAGACAGATTTCTGTATTGGTGTGGCTGGTTATCCTGAAAAACACATGGAAGCACCGAGTTTAGATTCGGACATTCATTTTTTAAAGAAAAAGATAAAAGCTGGCGCACAATATATAGTTACACAAATGTTTTTTGACAATCAGAAATATTTTGAATTTGTTGAAAAATGTAGAAAAGAAGGAATTACAGTGCCAATCATTCCAGGGTTAAAACCAATTGCAACAAAAAAACAATTGAACTTAATTCCGCATCGTTTCAAAGTAGATTTACCAGACGATTTAATTATGGAAATCGTTCGCTGTAAAGATAACAAAGCAGTGCGTAAAGTTGGAATTGAATGGTGTACGCAACAAAGTAAAGAATTGGTGGCTGCGGGTGTACCTATCTTACATTACTATTCAATGGGAAGATCGAGTAATATTAATGCAATTGCTAAAGAAATATTTTAAATAAAAAGCTAGATTAAGTTAAAAATAAAAAGAGAGGAATTTACTAAAATTCCTCTCTTTTGTTTTTTTATAAAATATGCGATTATAAATCTCCTGATGGATCAAATATTCCGCAGTTTCTATTTCCGTAGCATCTAGTATAATCTATAGTTTGGCACCAGTTTTCAGATTCACATAAATATACCGATTGCCAAGTTCCTCCTTTTACACTATTTGCATTTAAAGTAGAAATAGATGCTTTCTTTAATTTTAGCTTCTTGATGGACTTTTTTTTCATGATTTCAAGTTTTTGTGGTTATGTATAAAAGTATAAAAAAGCAGAAAAAATACTATTGGTTTTTACACTACTAGAAGTACGTGTTCACTGTATTTAAAATTTGCTAAAAGGAAAGAGAGGAATGTTACTTCCTCTCTTCTTATTATATAATTGAATTGAAATATTTACATAGCGTGTGGTTCTCGGATTAAACAAACCACAAACTAAGTTTCCGTATTAACGGGCCGGTAAATATTTTCGATTCGCATATATAAATTGAACCTCTAAATCCGCTTTTCATGCTATTTGCATTCAAAGCTGAACAGATTCCTTTTTTACTAGTAACTTAATAATTGACTTTTTTTCATGGTTGTAATTCTTAAGTTAGATAAAAATTGAATTGGTTAGTATTCAATTCCTAAAAAGGACTATCTGTAGGATACGGGTAAATTTGACAGTTATATTCTCCTCTGCATCTTGTATAATCGATGGTTTCACAAAAATCGCGAGATTCACACACTATTTGGGAAAGTGTGTTGTTACCGCCTGTCAAAGCTTTTACATTCAATATAGAAATCGAAGCTTTTCTTAATGACAATTTATGAATTGACTTCTTTTTCATGATTATAATTTTTAGTGTTCCGAAAATATAAAAAACGTCCTAAAAATGACATTGGTTTTACATTACTAGAAGTACGTGTTCGCTGTATTTAACATTTGATCATAAAAAAAGAGGAATGCCTTAAATTCCTCTTTTTAACTAAACATAAAATCGATTATTTTAGAAATCAGTTTTGTTATTACCTCTTGAGGCAATAATATTTTATAGCATCGCGGATATTCTATTAGTGTTTATTGAGGATTTTAAAATCGTAAAACATTTAAATCTCACAAAAATAGATGATAAGAAAACAAGTAATTCACTTTTCAATCCACGCTAAGTAAATTGCATAACTCTGATTTGGTTATGTAAATCTACTAAAAAACAGGAGGTTATTGCGCGGGTTTTTCACTACTTTAGTTACGTGATTGCTGTAAGCCATCGTTTTTTGAAGTATGTAAACGAAAAAAGGAACGTTTTACGGTTCCTTTTGGTTATAAATTTATAAATAAATTAGCGTTGTGGAGAATCGTAAATTTGACATATAAATTCTCCATTACATGCTGTATAATCGATAGTTTCACAGAAGTTTACAGAAAGACAAAATTGTGTAGTTCCTATAGTTCCTCCAGTTAAAGCTCCTGAATTTAAGTTGGAAACAGCTGCTTTTTTAAGCTTTAATTTTTGAATTGATCTTTTTTTCATGGTTTTGATATTAAGTTAAAGTTTAACGTTGATTTCGATCATAGATCTGACATAAAAGCTCTCCGTTGCATCTTGTAAAATCAATCGTTTCACAAATATTTACAGATTGGCAAAACAATGTGCCTCCAATAGTTCCTCCAGTTAACGCTTCAGCATTTAAAGTAGAAATAGATGCTTTTTTTAACGTTAACTTTTTAATAGACTTTTTTTTCATGATCTAAATTTTTTGGTTGATATAAATATATAGAAACGAAATAGTTAGCTATAGCGGTTTTCCAATACAACAAGTACGTGGATGCAGTAGTTAACATTGTTTATCTAATAATAATGTCTTTCATCAAGAAAAATGTTGGAAAGAGATAGATTTTTAAAATATAAACTACTTTTGTCAATGCA
>NZ_JBOEFY010000093.1:0-4861 GCF_050633145.1 Kordia sp.
TTTTAATAGACTTTTTTTTCATGATCTAAATTTTTTGGTTGATATAAATATATAGAAACGAAATAGTTAGCTATAGCGGTTTTCCAATACAACAAGTACGTGGATGCAGTAGTTAACATTAATTTCTTAAATTGTAGGAAAATATTTCGAATGGAGTGTACTTATGATATCTTTTTAGAGAAAAATGAAAATTCTAACCTCAATAATTATTTCACTTCTGATGATTTAGAAGAGCCAATTAAACACCTCAAAAATTTTAATAAAATAAACATTTTTGTAGGAGCTAATAATAGTGGGAAGAGTCGGTTTATGCGTGAGTTGATGGCTTATAGTAGTTTAAATGGAATAAATAAATTGGAACTTGTAGAATGGGTTTTATCTGAATACAATAAGTTATTGTTAAACTTTGATTTTATCATATCATTAAAAAGTAATATTTATAGTCAACTTCAAAATATATTAAAGTATGAATCAAGCGAATTAGAATATAAAGAAAATGAAGAATTAAAGTTATTCAAATTACATTCTAAATCAACCATTCAAAACTTGAATTCTAGTAAAAATATTCTAGAAAAAATAAAGTTTATATTTGAGAACAAGGAAGTTGGGGAACATTCAGGATTAGATATAATGAGTTTTTTTCCTGAATATAATCGTAGGACTAGAAACTATCAATATTTTTCCAAGAGAGAAGAATTTTTAGAAAAAATAGGAAATTACCAATCATTATTATCTAACTTATTTGAAAAAAGAATTACTGTTTCTGGTAAAAAAATCTACATTCCAACATTACGAACAGCACATTCTTTATTCATTCAAAAAGAGAACAATTCTAGAGATTTTAAAAAGATAAGAGATGATATTTTCTTAGATACAACTCGCAAAAATTATGAAGAATTAAATATCATTTCTCATGAACAACGAAAATCACTCGAAGATAAAAGGTTGCAAAAAGAGAATACGAATACAGAAATAGGAAATATAGATGTATTTACTGGAATGAATTTATACAATGAAATTGTCAATGTTCGGAATAGTAAAAAAGAAAAACGTGATAGATTTCTAGAGTTTGAAGAATTTCTGAAAACATATTTTTTTGATGGAAAAACTATTGATATAGTAGCAGAGTTTAATATGTATCGTAAAGATGCAGAAATTGAAAATGATGATGAAATTCAAGTCTTTATTGGGGATAAGTCCGAAAAACTTTATAATCTAGGTGATGGAGTACAAGCCTTAATCATTTTAATGTATAAAATTTTTCTAGCTGATAATGACAGTGTCATTTACATAGACGAACCTGAAATCAATCTACATCCTGGATATCAACGTTTATTTTTAGAACAAATAACGAATAACAAAGAACTTACAAATAAGAATTTAACCTATGTAATAGTTACGCACTCCAATCATTTTTTAGACTTAACATTGGAAAAAGACAATGTATCTATCTATTCGTTTTCAGCATTGCCAAAAGAAGAGAACGAAGAAGGTAAGTTTATGATTCGTAATGTAAATGCAGGAGACAATCAATTGTTACGAGATTTAGGAGTGAATAATTCTTCGGTGTTTTTAGCAAACAGTAGTGTTTGGGTAGAAGGTATTTCCGATCGAAATTTTATAAAAGCTTTTCTAATAGCGTATTGTGAAGCTTCGGAAGATAGAATGCTACCAAGAGAAGATATTGATTATGCATTTTTTAAATATGCTGGTTCAAACTTAACACATTATGATTTTAGAGGAAATACTTCGGAAGGTAAAGAAATAAAACTTTTAATAAATTCGTATGCATTGAACAATAGAATCTTTCTGTTGTCAGATCTTGACGATGGAAAAGATGCCAAGCATAAAACTTTAGAAGAAGTTGCTGATGACAATGAAAATTTTGTTTTCAAAACCACAAAACCATATCGTGAAATAGAAAACTTATTACCAAACGAAATTTGGGGAAAAGTATTGATTGAATTTAGGAATCAAATTAAAGTTAAAGGAGAAGAATCTATAGGGAAGTTTCAAAAAAAAATAAACAGATCATTAGCTAAAGTTGAGAGTGAAAAGTATTCAGAAGATTATATAGGAAATTTTTTAAATGCTTTAAAGCTTACTCAATTAAATAAAATTTGGGAAGAAGATAGTAAAGGAAACCCAAAAACATTCAAACAGAAAGCAAAGCTTAGTGAAATTGTATTGCGAAAAGTAAGAGCCAAAGAAATCACATGGGAAGATTTTTCAAAAAATAAAACGATCGTAGAACTCACAAAATCTATTTATAATTTTATAAAGAATACATAATACAATATACTTCATCTAGCAATCTTGTCTTTCATCAAGAAAAATGTTGGAAAGAGATAGATTTTTAAAATATAAACTACTTTTGTCAATGCAATGAAAAAGTTAGTTTACCTCATATTCCTCTATTCGTGTTTCTGTATTGCTCAAGAAACAAACTCTAAAAAACAACAATCAACCGAAGCGGCTACGATTGATGTGAATTATTTTAGCGGAAACGTTGTACGTCATAATGACGATATATTACATCTCATCACAGGACATCCTGAAGGCGTAATTATCAGTTACAACCGAAAAACCTTTGGTAATGACGATTGGTCACAATTCTACAACTATCCAGATTACGGAGTTTCACTAAGTTTTCAAGACTTGAAAAATGAACACTTAGGAAAAAATGTAGCAGTGTATGCACATTATAATTTCTACTTTTTAAAAAGAAACATCATGTTGCGTATCGGACAAGGTTTAGCATATACAAGCAATCCGTATGACAAAGTAGATAACTTTAGAAACATTGCGTTCGGTTCCCGATTTATGAGTAGTACGTACTTGATGCTCAATTACAAAAAAGAAAACCTATTCAAACGATTTGGTGTCCAAGCAGGATTATCATTCATACACTATTCCAATGCCAATGTAAAAGCGCCAAACACAAGTATCAATACCTTGGCTTTCAATGTTGGTGTCAATTATAATTTAGATGATACTTCACTTGTAGAATATCAAAACAATGAAATCACACAGAACTTTAAAGAACCTATAAAATTCAATTTTGTTTTGCGTGCAGGAATCAATGAAAGTGATGCCATTGGAAGCGGACAATACGGTTTTACAGTCTTATCTGCGTATGCAGACAAACGTTTAGGACGAAAAAGTGCTATACAAGCAGGAGCTGAAATCTTTTTCTCAAACTTCCTTAAAGAATGGATTCGATATCGATCAATTGCTTTTCCAAATGGAGAAGTAAGAGGCGACGAAGATTATAAACGCGTTGGTGTTTTTGTAGGACACGAACTATTTATCAATAAACTATCAGTAATAACACAATTAGGATATTATGTATATTATCCTGTCGATTTTGAAGGACAAACCTATATACGTATCGGAATGAAAAGATACTTTGGTAAAAAATGGTTTGCAGCATTAACGCTCAAGTCACATGCTGCCAAAGCAGAAGCTGTTGAGCTTGGTGTGGGAATCAGACTGTAACAAAAAAGTTATTAAAGACTCTTTAAGTTATCAATCACAAAAACGAAAAGATGAAAAAAAGAGTCTTATACAGTACGTTCATATTCATACTAATGTGTCAGTTTGGAATGGCACAATTAGCACCAGAAGAAGATCATGAAAATAAAGCAAATAAACTTGGGTTAAAAAGTGACAATGAAAAATTTCCTGCATCAAGAGGAATCGTTTTAGGAATACACGGTGCACGGGAAACCATGTTTGAAATAGGATACTTTAATTCTAAAAAAGAAAATGCCGGTTATGGTTATGGAATAAAAGGGTATACAATATCAACGGAGCATTACATAAATAAAAATTATATCATAGCTCCCAAAATAGCTGGATTCTCTAATTTATGGGGCATAAATATAGGAATTGGTACAGTCTGGTATTTTGATATGAAAAAAAATAATAGCTTACGATTAAGACCAGAAATCGGATATGGTTCAGATCACTTTAAATTGACTTACGGATTCAACATGGCAATTACAAATAAGGATATGCCGAATGTAAGCAAGCACATGCTTTCGTTTGTGTACTTTTTGAATTTTAATCGAAAAGTCAACAATGCGCGAAAAAGGTAATACTATTTGTGTTGCAGATTATAAAAAAGAAACAGATGAAAAAACTATACTTCATATTACTATTAATTACGTTCATTTCTTGCGATAAAGAAGATGCAAACGACTGTTTTCAAACATCAGGAAGTATAATTACGGAAGAAGTAACTATTGCTGATTTCTCAAAAATAGAAGTCGGAGAAGACATTACATTGGTCGTAAAAGAAGGAGCAACTCATAACGTAACCATTGAAACTGGAGCAAACCTTATAAGTGATGTAGAAGCAAAAGTAGTAGGAGAAACGTTGTTTTTATCAGACAATAATGATTGCAATTACTTTCGCGACTTCGGAATTACAACCATTTATGTAACAGCACCAAACATTACAGAAATTCGCAGCAACACACAATTTGAAGTACGATCTGATGGAATTCTTACATTTCCTAACTTGGAATTAATCTCTGAAAATTTCACTACCGAAAGCGCAGCTTCTGGAAACTTTAAGCTACAAGTGCAAAATCAAGAATTAAAAATTGTATTCAATAACTTATCAAACCTATTCATTTCGGGAAGTACCGATAGCTTTATAATCAGTTTCCCAGGAGGAAACGCTAGAGTAGAAGCAGCAGAATTTATTGTAAAAACTGTTATTATTTCTTCACGCGGAAGCAATGACATTATCATCAATCCGCAACAAGAACTAAGAGGCGATATCTATGGTACAGGTGATGTTATTGCGGTCAATCGTCCGCCAGTTGTTGACTTTACTGCGCATTATACAGGA
>NZ_JBOEFY010000094.1:0-16571 GCF_050633145.1 Kordia sp.
TGAACATCTAACATTTAAATTTCAAAGACTAAAATCGAGGTCCCACGCCCATATGCACTGTATGAGTGTTTTCGTTATACCGATTTCCGGAAGTATTTCCATCCAAATCTAACTTGATGAAATCGGCAGAAACCTCAACAAAGAATTTTTCTGTAAGATCATACGCAGCACCAAATCCCCAATTAATTCCACTTTGCGAATCGGTAAAACGATCGCCATTTAGTTGAAAGGAAGCATCAGTATTATCAAAAATCAAATTGCCGTTAGCCGCATCTACAGAAGTGGTAAAAACACTATAGCCAACTGAAACATAAGGCTTTAATTGTGGCAGACTGTTTAAATTGAATTCACCTATAAGTTTTGGTTTTAGCACAAAAGCATACCCATTAATATTATCTACAAAATTATAATTGAAATAGTCAACTGAAAATCCAAGTTTAGGAGAAATCAGTTCTGTCTCTGCAAATTGATATCTAAAGTCTAAACCTACCAAGGCATCATACGCAAATACTATAAAATTATCTCCTGTAGATAATGGATAATGCAATCCTATTTCAAACTTACGATCTGTATTTTGTCCAATTCCCATGTAAAAACATAGCAAAAAGAGACTAACTAATAGTTTTTTCATTTTTGTGATTGATTTATAGATTACAAACGGAATTCTGATAGAATTATTTGAAAGTCTCTGGTTTTCAGTTTTCAGTTACAGTTTTCGGTTTTCCAAACTTTATGAAATGCTGAATCAAGTTCAGCACAGATTACAAGAATAATCATTTTCAAAAAACCAACAACAAACAACCAGCAACTAACCTACGGTATCCATTTTTTAGGAAAATTCGGCTTGCGTTTTTCTAAGAATGCATCACGTCCTTCTTTGGCCTCGTCTGTCATATAAGCCAAACGAGTTGCTTCACCTGCAAATACTTGCTGTCCAACCATTCCGTCATCAGTTAAGTTCATAGCAAACTTCAACATTTTGATCGATGTTGGCGATTTTGCTAAGATTTCTTGCGCCCATTCAAAAGCAGTATCTTCCAATTCCTCATGCGGAATTACGGCATTTACCATTCCCATTTCATACGCTTCTTGTGCAGAGTAGTTTCTACCTAAGAAAAAGATTTCTCTTGCTTTTTTCTGTCCAACCATTTTCGCTAAATATGCTGAACCATATCCTGCATCAAAACTTGTAACGTCTGCGTCCGTTTGTTTAAAAATAGCGTGTTCTTTACTTGCTAAAGTCAAATCGCAAACTACATGTAAGCTGTGTCCGCCACCAACTGCCCAACCTGGCACTACACAAATGACAGCTTTTGGCATAAAACGAATCAAACGTTGTACTTCCAAAATATTCAATCTATGGTAACCGTCTTGTCCAACATATCCTTGATGTCCACGTGCTTTTTGATCGCCGCCACTACAAAAAGAATATACACCATCTTTAGACGATGGTCCTTCCGCAGAAAGCAAAACAACACCAATATTTACATCTTCATGTGCGTCTCTGAAAGCATCTAACAATTCGCTAGTTGTATGCGGACGAAATGCATTTCGCACATCAGGTCTGTTAAAAGCTATTCTGGCTACACCATCAGCTTTTTTATACGTAATATCGTCGTACTCTTTTACCGTTTTCCAGTCAGGTTTACTCATATTTTTAGTATTTTGCGTAAAAATAATTCATTTTGCACAGTTTACAAGGATTTCTTTATTCTAATTCTTGTAATTAAACACGAACATTTTCCATGAAAAAAATACTTTTATCCGCTTTTTTAGCTTGTTTTACACTCGCAACATTTGCGCAAGATTATCAATTTAAAACTACTGTAGATTTAGAAGCAACACCTGTAATAAGTCAAGGACGTACAGGAACTTGTTGGAGTTTTTCGGCTTCTTCTTTTTTAGAATCTGAAATTATACGATTGACAGGAAAGCAGATTAATATTTCGGAAATGTTTAATGTTCGAAATACCTATCCTACAAAAGCATGGAATTATGTGATGCGACAAGGAAAAGCACAGTTTAGTGAAGGCGGATTGGCACATGATGTAATGAATGCTGTAAAAGCAAACGGTTTGGTTCCTAATAGTGCATTTACTGGTTTACAAGCATTACAGAGCACTCACAATCATGCAGAAATGGTAGCCGTTTTAAAAGCGATGTTAAATGCATATATTAAAAATCCTGGAAAAAAATTATCTAAAAATTGGAAGCCTTCTATAGAAAGTGTGTTAGATATATACTTAGGAAAACGACCTGAATCTTTTACGTTTGAAGGAAAAACATATACGCCACAATCGTTCTTGGAAATGACAAAGATCAATCCGGATGATTATGTAACCATTACTTCATTTACGCATCAACCCTATTACGAATCGTTTGTTTTAAATATTCCTGATAACTTTTCTAACGGAAGTTTTTATAATGTTACTTTAGACGAATTGGTTGCTGCTACTAAAAATGCACTTAAAACTGGGTATACTGTTGAGTTGGATTGTGATGTTTCGGAAGCTTCTTTTTCTGCAAAATATGCAGTTGCTACAATTCCAGAAGAAGCTATAAAAGATAAAAAGAGTTTTACAGCAAAAATTCTCAAAGAAAAGTCAATTACGGCAGCATATCGTCAGCAAGAATTTGAAAATTACACAACTACAGACGATCATTTAATGCACATTACAGGTATAGCAACTGACCAAAATGGAAACGAGTATTTCCGTGTAAAAAACTCTTGGGGAAGCAATACCAAACGTGTTCCAAATGATGGACATGTACAAATGAGTGAAGCCTTTTTTAGATTGAAAACAATCTCAGTAATGGTTCATAAAGATGCTTTACCAAAAGCATTACGCAAAAAGTTAGGACTGTAACATTTGTTCTTGGCTTGATACTGATACTAATATGAAGCCACAGAAAAGAATACAACTTAAACCACATTTATCTATTGACAACATTGGGAAAACTCGATTTTGGACTGGTGTTGTTTTAGGTATATGCAACGCTGTTGTTTTTTATCTTTTTACTTTTTATTCGCTAGAATTCATGGTTGTATTTAATATTTCCATGAATGGTGATTTACCATTACAAACAATAGATATATCATTTTTTGAAGCAACTTTTTTAGCTGCGATCTCACTATGTTTGGGAATTACCATGATGATTCGTCATTGGTTTATGCGACCTACATTTCGTTTTATACGTTCTCGTAAAAATATAACGCTTCGCATATCTAATTATTCGCTATTTATATTTTATTTAGTGCTATATGCAGTAATAATATACATTCGTTATCTTGTGTTTGGTATAACGTTTACTGGAAAACATCAACCTATAAATTATACAAGTCTTTTCTTTATAATTCCTTTGTATTTATTCTTTGTGGCTTGGTCGGAAGTTTCTCGTTATTTTGTAGTTCACAAGTGGATTATTAGTACATTTTTGATTGGCTTATTTACCGTATTTCTTTTTACTATTATAAACATCAAACCTGCTAAATTCTCAGAAAAAGCTTTTAAAATCATGCATTCTGAAGAATTAGAATATGCAGATAGTGAATTGAAGAAAGCTAAAGAAAAATACAATATCACTTTTTCGGAAGAAACTCAAAATTCCTTAAAAGAATTACATTCTGAAAGAGCGCTAAATTTACTAACGAAAGTTAGAATGGCTTTTAAAACAAAAGGAAATGTTTCTTTAGACACCATTATTCTTGAAAAAATACTGATTCATAACTTTAAAGGATATTACAGAGATAGACAAGATTCTTATGCATACATCTTTCCTTTTCAAGCATATGAACAATTGAGAAAAGTAGATCCAAAATCTTCTGAAGCTACAGAATTATTAAATATTATTATAGAATTTTATAACCTAAGTGTACTAATGTATGAAATTGAAATTGAAGATGCTGATAACCTATTGCATAGTAAAAAAATGAATATTTTACAATATCAACTTCATAATCATAATCCAAATGAATATGGGAAAATGTATAGTCAAACTTTCTTTCTTATACAGAATATTCAGAAATTAAATAAGTATGATCATCCGTTTTTTAATAGAGAATTTCCACCTGCACCACCATCTTTAACTCGGTATTATTGGAAATTAGATAAATTTCCCGAATTTAAAAATACACACAACTAATTACTTGTTTGGTATCATTTTTGTGGCTAATAAAAAATATAACATCATCAGTCAACAAAACCGATTCCACATGAAAACTACGTATCTAATTAGCTGTTTTGCAATCATTTTTGCCTTTAGCAGTTGCAGTATAGATGAAGATGAACCGCAGTTCGATCTTACAGAAAGTCTCGTTGCGTACTATCCGCTTGACGGAAATACAGACGATTTAAGTGCTTATAAAGTAAACGCACACAAAAAAGGTGTACGAACTACTTATGACCGTTTTGGCAATGCAGATTTAGCTTATCAATTTGATGGTATTAATGATCATATTCGCATTCCTGCAAATGAACATTTAAATTTTACCGACGAGTTTACGATTAATTTATGGGTAAAATCAGATGCTACACATTTACAACAAGTATTGTATAAAAATGTTTCTGATACTCAGAAAGCAAAAGCCGCGTACGGAATTTCTATTGGGTATTCTCCTCTAGAAGATGAAGAAGTAGTTACGAATGACATCATTTTTACTATTGCTCCTTACGGAATTATGCATGAGTTGCGAAAGTTTGATTATAAAAAAGATACTTGGTATATGATTACCTGCACATTAAAAGGTGATACTATGTATTTATATGTGAACGGAAAACCTGCCTTGATGAAATATATTAAAGGAGAAATTTCTACTACTACGTTACCATTATTGATTGGAAATGACGGATCGGGAGAAAATCCTTTTAGCGGAAGCATCGATGATGTTCGAATTTACAGCAAAGCAAAATCAACAGAATTTGTGTCGTTTTTATACGAGCAATAATCTGACTATTATATATCCAAAAAAAATGCGCGTTTTTCAACGCGCATTTTTTATTTTCTAATATCAAAATACATTGAACGGAGTCGAAATGTTATTTCAATTCAATTCCGTCAGATTTGATAATAATTTGTTCTTGCTTATATAAACTTCCTATCGCTTTCTTAAAGCTCTTTTTACTCATTTTTAAGCGACTCTTTATATCTTCAGGATTACTTTTATCGTGCAATGGTAAACTTCCTCCATTTTGTTGCAAAGCATCCAAAACTATTTGTGCAGATGGTTCAATATTCTTGTAGCCTATATGCTGCAAAGAAATATCTATTTTATTGTCATCTCTAATTTTTGAAATAACACCTTTTAGTTTTTCTCCAAGCTTCAATTCTTTATAAATTTCATCTTGGTATACCAAACCTTTGTGTTTTTGATTGATAATCATTTCTACACCTAAATCTGTAAAGCGAGATACCATTAAATCAACTTCTTCAAAACGTTCTACAGTTAATTCTTCATTGCTTAAAAATTTATTCGTCTTACTAGAACCAACCAAACGGTTTGTTTCTTCATCCAAATAACAATACACAACATACCATTTTCCTTCAACCATATCACGTGCTTGCTCTTTAAACGGAACAAACAAATCTTTTTCCAATCCCCAATTTAAAAAAGCACCAAAATCACTCAATGCAGTTACTTGAAGTAACCCAAATTCATTGACTTTCATATAAGGCTTCAACGTGGTTGTTACCGGACGTTCGTGGCTATCTAAGTACGCAAACACACTCAACTTGTCTCCTATTTCAAAAGAAGCTGGAATGTATTTATTTGGCAACAAAATTTCATTTCCCTCTTCATCGCCTAAGAAAAGTCCTGGAGGCGTTTCTCGTAATATTTCTAATGTATTAAGTTGTCCTAAGTGAATCATATTGATAATTTCGGTCAAAGGTACGTTTTATCTCAAGTTTTACAATAAAAAAACGCCATCGTGACATAGATGGCGTTTTGAAAGGGATTTTAATAATAGTATTAAAATACAATCTGATTAGTTATAGATTGCCTCTTTTCCGAAATGAACTGTTAGTAAATAATATACAACAGCTCTATATTTTGATCTGTTAGAACGACCATATTTTTCAATAACTGCATCGATTCCTTTGTCTAAATCTGCGCTATCTGCTAACCCTAATTTTTTGATTAAGAAATTATTTTTTACAGTTGCTAATTCAGTTTCGTCTGTTCCTGAAACGGTTGCCGCATCTTTGTTATAGATTGCTGGTCCACATCCAATAGTTACTTTTGTTAATAAATCCATATCTGGAGTTACTCCACATTTGTCTTTTAAATCAGCAGCATACTTTGTAATTAGCTCGTCTCTCTTGCTCATAATTGTGTTATTTTATAATTGTAAAACTTAATTAATAATATTGGTACCAAAAGTATATGATTACAATATATTCTTACTTTTTGCAAAACACTTGTTATTTTTTTTCGTTAAAAAACTTAAAATAATCGATTAACGTACCGTCATTTTCAATTCGTGGTGTAAAAACCTCTAATAGCTTCGGTTGTTCACTTTCATCATAAAAAGTTTTCAATACAGTTTGAAGCGACACTTCATCAGAAGCTGTACTGTATTCAAAGTGATACATGTCTGCCAATTGTTTCGCTGTATGCGGATGAATGGTTTCAAAATACGTGTCAAAATTCTTTGTATTCTTATTTCCTGGAAGGATTCTAAAAATTCCGCCACCATTATTATTCACCAAAATAATTCGGAAATTTTTCGGAATATAATTATTCCACAAAGCATTACTATCGTAAAAGAAACTTAAATCTCCAGTAATTAAAACTGTTTGTTTTTCAGCAACAACAGCAGTTCCTATTGCTGTAGAAGAACTTCCGTCAATTCCACTTGTTCCTCTATTGCAGAACAATTCAATGCTGGCATCAATTTCAAACAATTGTGCATAACGAACAGTAGAACTGTTTCCTAAATGCAGAATAATTGAACGTGGTAAGGAAGTCAATATCGCTTCAAAAGCTTTTAAGTCAGTAAACTTGGCTTGCTTCAAATAAGTTGCATGTTTCTGTTGACGCTCTTGTTTAATTGTATTCCAAAACGATTTATACGAACTTTCAATAGCTGGTTTCTGTTCAAAAAATAGTTCAAAAAAGTGATTCGGATTCATCTTAAAGAAATGTTCCAAACAAAAAAATGTATCAAACACTCTGTTTTCGTGAATGTGCCAATGATGCTTTGGCTGGCGTTTTCGCAAAATTGCCTTTATTTTCTTAGAAACAATCATTCCGCCCAATGTTAACAATACTTCAGGTTGAAATGCATCTAACATGGCTTCGTTCTTTTCAATAGGCAAAATCATTTGATCTATCTTATTAAAGAATGTATCGTCGCGCAAATTAGAAGTCGTTTCTGTAAAAACGATCACAGATGGATCATTTGCCAAAATTTCTAAATACGTTGCAGCTATTGTATTTGGAGGTAAGGTTCCAACCAATACCATTTTTCGCGTAGAACTATTCCAAATCGAAGTAACCTTTGCTATCTTTTCATGTTCAATTTCTTCCTGCAATACCAATGGTTTTACTTTTGGAAATACACTTGGTTCTTCTTGCATACCATACAAAGGCTCATCAAAAGGTGCGTTGATGTGTACAGGACCATTTTTTTCAACGGCTGCATTCAATGCTAAATTGATTTCATGCTCATTATATGCTTGTATATTTTTTTGCAGTTCGCGCTCCATTTCTTCCGATAATTGGTGCGTTTCTGCCAAAATAGTAGTCTTATGTGTAATGTCTTGCTTTAAATTTGCCTCATAGTTAATGTGGCTTTTAAAGACATGTTTTTGTCGAATCGTTTGTCCATCACCAACATCAATCAAATATTCGGGTCTATCTGCCGAAATAACAACTACAGGAATATTGCTGTAATACGCTTCCGCAATAGCGGGATAATAATTTAAAACGGCTGAACCCGAAGTACAAATCACTGCGACAGGTTTGCCTAATTGCTGTGCCATTCCTAAAGCGAAAAAAGCAGCGCAACGTTCGTCAACAATACTATATGCGTTAATATTTGGATGCTGCGAAAAACTTAAAGTTAACGGTGCATTTCGCGATCCTGGGGAAATTACAACATGGTTGATACCTTTGGCAATACAAAGCGAAACTAATGTTTGTGCTAGTGGGATTTTTGAGTACATCATTCGATTGGTAAAAATACAACTTTCAATGTATTTTTTACAATACTCGCTTCATTATTTGCGATTTAGCAAGTGTTTCTTGCCACTCCGATTCTGGATCGGAATCTTTGGTAATTCCGCCACCGATATAAAGAATTCTTTTTGTGTGTGTTAACTGCATACATCTGAGATTAACATACAATTCTGAACGACTTCGAACGGTTCTATATGCACTATTTTCCTGATTTTTACGATTGCGATTTCTTGACGTTTCTTCTTTCAAATTCAATTCGCCTAAATAGCCTGTGTAAAAAGCACGATCATACTTTTCTTCTTGTAATATAAATGCTTTTGCAGCTTCTGTAGGAAATCCGCAAATGGCAGGTGTTGGATGCAATGTGGTAATAATATCGCCAATATTAGTATGAGAAGCCATTCTTCCCGAAATTAGAGAGCACAAGTGTACCAAACTGCCTGCTTGGTGTGTTTTTGCTTCACTAACAGACAAATTGGTTGTACTATTTTTTAATTGATCTACAATATAATCTGTGACAATTTGCTGTTCTTCAATTTCTTTTTGATTCCAGTTGATTTCTATATTTTCTTGAAACTTTCGCGTTCCTGCCAACGACATAGTTGACAATGTATTTCCGTTGACTTTAAGTAATGTTTCTGGTGTTGCGCCTGCCCACATTCCCACTTTCGGATGATACCACAAATAGACAAAAGCCGTTGAATACTTCTCGCGTAAGCGTTCAAATAATATAAAAGGATTCACCGTTGAATTAATTTCTTCTTTGCGTGAGAGTACTATTTTTTGAATGTCTGAATTTTGAATCGTTTCAATTCCTTTTTTGACCAATTCTAAATGTTGTGTGTGCGCTTCCGCAGATGGATTCAATATTGCATTTACAGTATTTTCAGATGTTACAGCTTCCAATTCTCCTATGTGTACCTCATCAAAAGATAGTAAGATTATTTTTTTTGTGTTATCAAAAGGCGCAAATATAAATCCGCTTTCGGTAAAATCTTCAACTGTGTGCAATTTGTCAGTGTGCTGCAAAACTACTTTTACAGTAGTTGCTTCTGGCGCACTGTATACAACAAAAGGAAGTTCCTTTTGAAGATGTTTTGATAACTCTGCTAACATAGTTTTTGAATTACTTCGCTAAAACGATTGTTGTCAATTTACAAAGTGAAATTAAATTGCCTTCTTCATCTACGACTCTAATTTCCCAAAGATGTGTGGTTCTTCCTTTATGTATTGGTCGTGCAGTTGCAAAAACTTCACCTTCACGTTTACTTTTTAAATGATTGGCAGAAATTTCTAATCCTTTTACTTTATACTTTTTTGTGTCAATGAATAAATGTGAAGCTGTACTTCCTACCGTTTCTGCCAACGCAACTGTTGCACCACCATGCAATAATCCTTGTGGTTGATGCACACTTGGATTTACTGGCATTTTAGCGGTTAAAAAATCATCGCCAACATCGGTATATGAAATTTTTAAGGTTTCTAGTAAGGTATTTGGTACAATTGCATTGAGTTGCGCTAAAATTGCTTCTTTATTAAGATTCATTTGATATATTTATAGAAATTTATCGACTACTTGTAACACTACAAAAATACGAAACCCTAAGCATAATATGTACTAATGGAAGAAAAAGAAATTGCATACCAAATTACAAATACGTACTCAACAATGAATGCATTGACTGAAAAAACGAAGAATGTTTGGTTTGCATGTCACGGAATTGGTTTTTTGAGTCGTTATTTTATTAAATATTTCGATCAACTAAATCCAGAAGAAAATTACATTATTGCGCCGCAAGCTTCTTCTAAATATTATTTAAAGAATGAATACAAACATGTTGGCGCAAGCTGGCTGACTAGAGAAAACACACAGACAGAGATTAGAAATGTAATGGCGAATTTAAACGCCATTTATCATGCAGAACAAATTCCAAGTCATATAAATTTCTTTGTATTAGGTTTTTCGCAAGGTGTTTCAGTGGCATTGCGTTGGGTTTCGCGTTATCAGATTCCTTGTGACCGATTGTTTATTTATGCAGGAAGCATTCCCACAGAATTAACGTCAAAAGATTTTGCGTTTATCAATCCTGAAAAAACAAAAGTATGCAACATTGTAGGTTTACAAGACGAATATTTTACAGAAGAACGCATGCAACAGGAACATGACAAAATGCAATTATTGTTTGGTAAGAATTACACTTTCAAAACATACGAAGGCACTCACAAAGTATCAAGAACAGCTTTAGAAATGTTAAAGAAAACTTAAAATGTATCGGACTTACCTACATTTAGTAAGGCGATCACGTAATGTATTTTTCTTTTTTCTATATAATTTTACAGTATTAAAATATCACTGAGTGATGATTTTTAGTTTTCCTAAAAAACCTAAAGTAGCTCAGTCTCATATATAATAACCAATCAACCAACCAAAAAAACGCATAACTGCTAAAGTTATGCGTTTTTACTTTACTTATTATCAAATAGTTATAATAAAAATCAAATCTTTCTTATCTTTTTCTGACGAAATATACTCGTACTATTCATGGTTTGCTGATGGAGATAAAAGAGAGTTCTTGGGTAAAAATTGGCATGTTCCTCGCTTTTTTTTTACTTACTTTGCAAGCTATGATAGCTCCAACTATACTTACAAAAACATTAAAAGAATATTTCGGATACGATACATTTAGACCGCTTCAAGAAGAAATTATCAATTCTATTTTTAAAGGAGAAGATAATTTAGTGATTATGCCTACAGGTGGCGGAAAATCTATTTGTTTTCAACTGCCCGCAATTTTACTAGATGGTTTAACAATTGTGATTTCACCTTTGATTGCTTTGATGAAAGATCAAGTGGATGGATTGACCACCAACGGAATTTCAGCAGCTTATTTAAATAGCAGTCAAACCGAAAGTGAACAACAAGAGATTTATACGAAAATTGAAAATAAGGAGATTAAATTGCTGTATACAGCTCCTGAAAGTTTATCGTATTTAGAAAATACTTTCAACAGTCAAACCATTAGTTTAATTGCCATTGATGAAGCGCATTGTATTTCTTCATGGGGACATGATTTTCGCCCAGCCTACACCAATCTTGGGTATTTGAAAAAACGTTTTCCAAAGGTTCCATTAATTGCGTTGACAGCAACAGCAGACAAGGCTACTCGAGAAGATATAGCTAGTCAGTTGAATATTCCGCATGCAACACAGCATATCGCTTCTTTTGATCGAAAGAATTTGAAATTGGAAGTACGTCCTGCAAACGATCGCATCAAACAAATTATCAGTTTTATAGACGATCGTCCAAATGAAAGCGGAATTATTTACTGTTTGAGTAGAAAAGCAACCGAAAAAGTTGCTGAAAAATTGCGAAATGCAAATATCAACGCAGTTGCGTATCATGCTGGTATAGGTCATGAGTTTCGTGCTAAAACACAAGAAGATTTTATTAATGATACTTGTCAAGTTATTTGTGCAACGATTGCTTTTGGTATGGGAATCGACAAATCGAATGTACGTTGGGTAATTCATTATAATTTACCAAAAAATATTGAAGGTTATTATCAAGAAATTGGTCGTGCTGGACGTGATGGATTGCCTTCAAACACCTTACTTTTTCATAGTTATGGTGATGTTATTCAATTAAAGAAATTTGCAGGAAGTTCAGGGAATGTAGAAGTGCAATTGGCAAAACTCGATCGTATGAAAGAGTACGCAGATGCACTGAGTTGTCGTCGAAAGATTTTACTGAGTTATTTTGGAGAGTTGATTAGTGAAGATTGTGGCAATTGCGATGTATGCACAAATCCGCCACAGTTTTTTGACGGAACTGTAATTGCACAAAAAGCCTTATCTGCTGTAGCACGTGTAAACGGTCAAGAACCTATTGGCACTATAATCGATGTATTACGTGGCGCACAAAATGCTACGATTCAAGAAAAAGGGTATCAAGAATTAAAAACATACGGAATTGCCAAAGATATCGCTTGGCTCGATTGGAAACAGTACATTACACAATTGATCAATTTAGGATACTTAGAAATTGCTTTTCATGAAAACAACAAACTAAAACTCACTGATTTTGCCAAAGATGTGTTGTTTCATAGCAAGAAAGTCGATTTAGCGAATTTGATAGAAGCAGAAAAAGTTCAAGAAGAAGAGAAAAAGAAGAAACCAAAAGCTTCTAAAAATTCATTGTTTGAACGTTTGCGTGAAATTCGTTTAGAAATTTCTAGAGATGAAGGTGTTCCTGCTTATCAAATTTTTAGTGATGCTGCTTTGCGCGAAATGGAAGCAGAACGCCCAATGTCTGACGAAGAATTTATAAGAATTAGTGGTGTTGGTCGTGTCAAGATGATGAATTATGGACATGCTTTTATCAAAGAAATCATCAATTTTGCTAGTGAGAAAAAGAAGAAACGAAAAGTTGATACCACAAAAAAAACCTACGAATTGTATCAATTAGGGTTATCTATGGAAGAAATAGCTGAAGAACGAAAATTGGCTGTTGGCACTATTTTTTCACATATTTTCAAGCTATATAATGCTGGTAAAAATATCAATTTGAATCAATTTATTGATAAACACGATTTGGATAGTATTCGAAAAGCAAAAGAGGAACTCGAAAATCCTGAAACGTTAAAGCCCTTTTTTGAGCATTTTCAAGAAGCAATTTCATACAATACAATTCGGATCGGATTGGCAATTTTAAACGAGAAAAAAGCATAATCTACTATAGTTTTCATTTTTTTTGACCATCTAATCTATTTATTCGATAGATAAAATAACTTTCATAATACAGTTGATTTTAAGAAACTTATATTTCTTAGGTTAATTACATAAAAATTTGATAGTCTAGTGAAAATCTTCTAACTTCCTGACTAAATTCAACTTAAATTAACCTCAACCAACTAATTATGAAAAAAAAACTACTCGTTTTACTCCTCTTTTTAACTGGCATAACAACCAACTATGCCCAAGGAATTTTTGACGATTCCATACACACAGCAACCAATTTTGGAAGTGTAAACTCTCCTGGTGGCGAAGCAGTTCAAAATGTCATTGATCAAAATTCAAATACAAAATTCTTAGACTTTAATGCATTTGATGGTATCGGTTTTGAAGTCGATTTGTTAGGCGTTTCTGCAACTGCTATTGCTATGGAATTTGTGACGGCAAACGATGCGCCAGAACGAGATCCTACCAATTATGAAATTTCAGGTTCTAATGATGGAATGACTTATACAAGTATTGCTACAGGAAGTCTTCCGTGTGTTTCTACACGTTTCTTTTCAAGAACTTTTTCGTTTACAAATACAAATTCATACACGTATTACAGAGTCAATTTTACAGGAACTTGCGGCACGTCGAGTATCAACCAAATTGCTGATGTACAATTATTTGAATCTATTGGAGATTCGCCAGTAATTACCTGCCCTGCAAATATTACCGTAAATAATACAACTGGACAATGCGATGCTGTTGTAAATTATAATGTAACTGCTAACGATACAGAAGATGGAATGTTAACGCCAACCGTAACTTCTGGTTTGGCTTCTGGAGCTACATTTCCAGTAGGAGTTACCGAAGTTTTTATGAGTGTGACCGATTCAGATAATAACACATCTAGCTGTAGTTTTACGGTTACTGTTGTAGATAATGAAGATCCTGTTGCGGGTTGTCCTGCAAATATTATGCAAACAGCCGCCAATTTTGGAGACACTACGGCTGTTGTTAATTATACACTTAGTCCAACCGATAATTGTTCACTAATTAATCCGTTGACAGGTTTTACACCTTTGACTAATATTAATGGTAAAGCATATTACTTATCAGATAATTCATTTACACCTTCAAATGCTTTTAATGATGCCATCTCTCAAGGCGGATTTGTGGGAACAATTAGAAATGCTTCAGACAACACAACTCTTACACAAGCCATCAATACTGTTGGAGGAGCTGGAGATGTTTTGATTGGTTTTAGCGATACAGCAACCGAAGGAACTTTTGTTTGGCAAAGTGGCGATACTTCTACTTATGATAATTGGAACCCTGGCGAACCAAATAATGCAGGAAATGAAGATTATACCGTTGTTCAATCTAGTGGCGGTTGGAACGATGTTACAAATGGTAATTCATACAGATATCTTTTAGAAGTTGATTATTTACCATTGCAAACTGCTGGTTTGGCAAGTGGAGCCGAATTCCCAATTGGAACGACTACAAATACATTTACAATTACCGATTTGGCAGGAAACTCCGTTATGTGTTCATTTGATGTAACTGTAGATGAAAATTTAAGTGTTACAGAAAGTTCTTTTTCAAACAGTATTCATCTTTCACCAAACCCAACAAAAGGTATCATTACTATAAATAGTGTGACAAACGTTTCGCTAGAAAGTATAATTATTGCTGATTTAAACGGTAGAGTTATACAAACTATTACGAGTATTGGGCAACTTTCTGAAGGAAAAACTATTGACATTTCAAACCTTGCTGCAGGAATGTATTTTGTAAGATTGCAAGACATTAATAATAATTCTGTTGTGAAGCGAATTATAAAAAATTAAGAAAAAATATTTAAAAAGAGGTTGTCTAAAAGGTTTCAAAAAACGTCACTCTGAACTTGATTCGGTTTGACGCAAGTTTCACTTTTTAGAGAACCTTTTAGCATCGCAATAATTCCTTCACGCATTGATACATCCTGTTCACGTCTTGAAAACTGTACTTGACTAATTCTGTGTTTTTTAAATTGAAATTTGAAGCTACTTTCAGTATTCATTTTTAAAATCAACATATCATGTCTTATATCAAGTATACGCTAGTCGTTATATTTTGCTGTTCTTTCATTTCTGTATCGGCTCAGATGAATAGTAAAAATTTAAAAATTATCAATACGAAAAAAAACGTATTCAAAAATTTGCAACTCATTCCTATCAAAGCCAATAATACGTATAGAAAAGCCTATCAAAATATTGGGAAATATGACAATTTAAAAAAAGCAATTGAATCAGGAAAAATAGAGATTAATGATTCTGGGAATGTAAATACACTCATTGCCATCAACAAGTCAAACGTTAATGTATATATCATTGCTGGAGAAGTTGTAAAAGGCGGAAAACAAGATCGTTTGGTTGCCGAAGATGTAATTATAGCACCAGGCGAAAAAAAGAACATTCCGGCTTTTTGTGTGGAACAAAACAGATGGCAACAAAAAGAATCTGGAAATAACTTTAATGGCTATTACAATGTAAGTAGTAAGGAAGTTAGAAAAGCTGCTTTGGTAGATAAAAATCAAAGTAAAGTATGGGCAAATGTTGCTGAGACTACTCAAAAGAATCAAGCAACATCAGGTACAGGAACCTATGCAGAATTGGCAAAATCAAAAACATACACTAAAGATTTGAATTCCTATTTAGAATTTTTCAAGAACAAACTTATCAATAAATCTTCTGTTGTTGGCGTCATTGCTGTTTCTGGAGATAAAATTATTGGCTGTGATATTTTTGCAACGCACGATTTATTTAAAAATGCATATCAAGGCTTGTTACATTCATACATTACAGAAGCCATCACCAATGGTAGCAAACCAACACTTAGCAATGCGCAGGTTTCAAAATATTACGAGAATTTCATGAAAATAGAAGCAGAACAAGAGAAAAAATTAGAAGGAAAAGGAACTGTTTTTAAGTATAAGAATAAAAAATTGCACCTTACTTCTTTCTAAAAGAATTCTACATATAAAAAAAGCAGCTCAATTTGAGCTGCTTTTCTATGTATATATTTTAGTGAAATAATTACTTCACTTCTTCGAAATCCACGTCTTGAACGTCTTCTCCGTCTTTACCTTCTTCTCCACCAGTTGAAGCTTCTGGTCCAGCTTCGCCAGCACCACCTTGTTGTGCATCAGCTTGCGCCTTGTACATCTCTTCACTAGCTACTTTCCAAGCTTCATTGATTTTCTCTAAAGCAGGATCGATTACAGCGATATCTTTTGTTTCATACGCTTTCTTCAATTCTTCTAAAGCATCTTCGATTGGCTTTTTCTTATCGTCAGATAATTTATCACCAAATTCGCTTAATTGCTTTTCTGTTTGGAAAATCATAGAATCTGCACTGTTTAATTTATCGGCAGTTTCTTTTGCAGCTTTATCCGCTTCCGCATTTGCTTCTGCTTCTTGCTTCATTTTCGCAATTTCTTCTTCTGTTAATCCTGAAGAAGCTTCGATACGAATATTTTGCTCTTTGTTTGTTCCTTTATCTTTAGCAGAAACATTGATAATTCCGTTTGCATCAATATCAAAGATTACCTCAATTTGTGGCTCTCCTCTTCTTGCTGGTGGAAAACCATCTAAATGGAAACGACCAATTGTATTATTGTCTGCAGCCATAG
>NZ_JBOEFY010000095.1:0-13981 GCF_050633145.1 Kordia sp.
CAGAGGTCGCCAGTTCGAACCCAGTCTTTCACCCTTTTATAACCCGCTCATTTTGAGTGGTTTTTTTTGTTTTTATGTCTTGTCTTGAAAAATTGTGTGAAAAGGTATCTTGGAATTAGATGTTTTTGTTTTAGTTGTATAACTACTTGACACTTAAAGCCTAATTTTAAAGACCTCTGGTTAAGAAATAGGATTGTTCTTTAAAGAGAATTGAATAAGTTTAGTCACCAATCAAACTAAAAATTCTAAAAATAATTATTGAAATTATTCCAATAATTATTTTTATTGCTAAAGTTAATAGTTCTCCTAATTAGAGTTTTTTACAAATTAAAATATCAATAATTAAGTTTTTTTTGATTTAGTAGTTTTAATAAGTAGTTCTGATCAAACTCATCTTTATTTAATAAACGTCTATTTATTAAATCACAAACCTCAGTATAAATAGAAAGGCCAATAACTGGGAGTAAATCTTCAATATTGGTAATATGTGTAAAATTTTCATAAATGTTAAGAATATCATTAATAACCAACGATCTACTTTCTATTCTTATTTGTAATTGTTTTTCTAATGATATTTCCAATAATAAATTATCACTATTCATACGCAGGACGTATATAAATATATTAGCAAGAGTAACATTACTAATAGCATCTTCTACTCCTTTGCCTGTTT
This sequence comes from Kordia sp., assembly GCF_050633145.1. Lineage (GTDB taxonomy): Bacteria > Bacteroidota > Bacteroidia > Flavobacteriales > Flavobacteriaceae > Kordia. The sequence continues at coordinate 674 of NZ_JBOEFY010000095.1, forward strand.
CATACGCATATTCAGCATCATAAGAAATATCAGCTTCAGCTGTAATTAATGAGTTTTTATATTTTATATTTGGGTTTTTGAGAATACTTTCAACTTGTTTAAGAAAGTTTTTTTTAAGTGATTCGGAATGTGAAAATATGCCATAAAATAGCATAGTAATTACTTCATGAATTTGATCACTCTGTATTCTTGAATATTCTTTCTTAGTTAGATTTTCGTTGTTAAATGTTCGCAAAAATGTTTCCATTAAATGAGGGTGATTAGTTTCAAATAGATATAAATCCTCATTCATTAGTATTGGAATTGTTTTGGAATAATCCCATTGGTAATACTCAAAAATTGTAAATAAAAGTTGCCAATATTCATCTTCATAAAAAGGCATAGTTGACAAAAGTACTTCTATAATAATGGCTCTTTTGATAAAATCTAAATCAGAAAATCCATTTTCAACTAAAAAATCAAGAAAGTGTTTTTTATTGAAAGATTGAACTGGGAGTTCAGAAATTGCAAGAAGTATCTGAGAGACATCATTTGGATATTCTTTTATAAAATGATCGTCTTTAAAAGACTTATATTCACTCTCTATGACTTCAGATGTTAATTGAAACAATAATGTTTCGAACTTATAAAAGTTGTATTTTATGTTTGAAAACTTTGTGCTTTCCATTGCAACAATAATTTTGGAGGCATTTAGGAAGTCTTTTTTATCAATGAACTCTTTAAGTCTAGTTTTTATAAAAATAATAAACTCTTCATTGTTTGGTATTTCAAAATATGTTTGTTCTTCAAATTCAATAATAGTATCAAATAAAAAGCTATAAAGTATTGGGTCGTTGCAAGATATTAAAGAAGAGATTGCAAATTCTTTGGTCAGGCTTAACTCTTTTAAGAAAGGCTCATTTTCTTCTAAGTCATCATCCATATTTTTAATTATACGCCTTATTAAATTCACTTTTTCTTTAATATAAGATGAACTAATTATAGCTACATAACGTTTTGAAACAGTAAGTTTGAATAAGTAATAACTAAGAGTAAATACGTAAGACATCATTTTACTATGAATTGATGTTTTACCAAAATGTTCACTATATTTTTGTTCTAGTTGAGAAGAGAAACTATCACATATAGCTTTATAATTTATTCTTTCTTCAACAACTAAAACAACTTTCTCAATATAGTTGTACATATTCTGTTCAAAATAATTCTGAGAATTAAGTTCTTGAGATTCATTATTAAATATGTTTAACCTATGTAGTATATGGCTAAGTATTTTTTTATGCTTTAATAGAAGTTCTGGAGTAGAAAAATTTAATAACATATCTAAATAGTCGTAAGTTATAATGGAGGCATAGAAATGATCATCAGTTTCTTCATTCTTTTTCTTATTTAGCTTCAAAAGATACTGTAAAACTTTACTCAAAGAAGTAATAACTAAATCATCTTCTACACCTTTTAATAGTTTGATAAGATCAGCCAAATAATCAACATAGGTAATTTTATAATCTTCTAAATCTATAGAGATAATTTCTTCTAATCTTAGAGATATTTCTTTGGCAAAGAATTTCTTTGATGAAGGCGATAATTTATAGAATATCTTTCTGATAGAATCATAATTACTGCTAGTCCAAAATGGATCATTATCTACACTTTTATAAGATTCGATGATGAATGATAAATCATTTTTAGTAACAAAAGTGTTGATAAGTTTATGATCACACTCAGCTAATAGCATGTAATAGGCATAGAGATAATAATCAAGAGTTGTTGTACTGTGTGTGGTTAGCAGTAATTGTAAACTGTCTGTGATTAACTTTTTTCGATTGTGTTTCAAAGTTAATAATCCAAAAAGTAATATAGTGACATTCCAAAAAAAATGATCTGTTATTAGGTAGCAAATAGCTTCATCTGTGAGTTCGCTTTCTTCTAAATACTGTGCAGCTAAAAATTCTTGAAAGGTAACAGTATCAAAACTAAATTGCCATTGATATGGATGCTTAGAAGATCTAGTTTTTGAGCCAAGTCCAAGTGCAGAAAGATAATCTGCAATTTTAATGAGTTCACTATCATAAGTTTCTTCACAAACATATTTCTTTTGAATTAGCATATCAAAAGCAAACTTATTAACTCGCCTTTTAAATTTGTATGAAATTGAAAGTTTTACATCTTTCTTATGCGCATATTCTGTAATCCAAGAATAGACTTCAAGTTGTAGTCCATATACAGATTGGATACTGGAGAGTATGTCTTTAGGGTTTTTAGCTGTTATATAAATAAAACAGATATATGATAGCATTAGTGGATTATGTGCATAATCACTTAATACTTGATTGTTTTTGATGGTATTTAATAATAGCTCACTAGATCGGTTGGAGTATTTTTTCTTTGATACAATTGCATTGATGTATTGTTTAATTCTGGTGCTGTTGAGGCCATCTATTTGGTAAGATAAATCAAAAATAACATCATGAGCAAGAATACCATAGGGTCTTGAAAGCAAGATGTAATTATAGTTTTGAACGACATCTAGCAGTTTTTTTTTATTTTTTTTTGGAAGCTCATCGAAGCCATCTAGGACAAGTTGGTATCTATCGAACTGTTCTATAAAAGTAGAAAGAGATTGATCACTAATAATTAGTTCCGAGAAATAAGTTTCCTTGAGATAAGATAATAAAAAATCAGATTCGTTAAAGTTGACATCTCTTAACTGAAAATAAAATAATGTTTTTTGTTCAGGAAGATTATTTGCAGAATTATAACATAGCCATCTTGCAAAGGTAGATTTTCCAACACCTGGATTTCCTGTAATTACAATTTTTCCAATTGTATTTAATATATTATATGCAGCTTGATTTTCTTTAGAATCAGCACCAAAAAACTCCCCTTGGTTGTTAGAAGTCTTATAATACGAGTTCTCTTTTTCTAATTGAAGTAAACTATCTCTATTTTTCATATTTTCCAAAGAGAGATAAGATAATTGGATGAAGTAATGCTTCATTGGAAGCGAGCCAATTATATTATCGAAATCTCCATTAATATGAATACTATTAAATCTGGTATTGTTTAAGTATACTTTACTTAGGCTTTCTAAAATAATTTCTGTAGATGTCTCTTGTGAGCCAATTGCATTTAAATCTTGGAGTGTTTCTTTAGCATGATTAATATCAAAATCTAATAAAATTTTTAATAGTGCTATGCTTCCATGTTTACGAATTGATTGTGTGCTACCACTTAAAAAACCAGCTATGGATTTAAAATCATCATCTTTACTATCATCTTTGATAGCTTTGATAGTTTTGATAGTGGTTCCTGAAAAATAGCGAAGAATTGCATCATCATGCTTTTTGTCATAGGCATTAGATTCAAGATATGCTAGTAAACATTTGCGAGATGAACCTCTAGTGGGTTTTGCTAAATAGGTTAGAATTTGCTGTTTTTTAGCTTCGTTATAGGCTTTTAAAATTCCGCTAGAATTCATGACGGTAGGATGTTTAGTTTTTAGTTTCTAATAATGCTTCAAAATGTTTACGATCAAATTTTTCTTTTAGTATTAATCGTTGTTGAATTAATTGCAATAGTTCTGCATATAGCTGTTCACCTAAAATTGGTTCAAATACTTCTATATCATTCATATTGATACCATACTCTTTGCTTTCTGCAAATTTGATGAGTGTTTCAAAGACGTGGATTTTGGCATCCTCATATCTTCTAAACTGCTTTTGAAAATCTATGTTTTTAAGAAAATCTTCTTTAATCGGGGAATAATAGTTGAATAGGATGATGGCTAAAGGAGTATCAAAATCTTCTAGTTCATCAACGGAAGTTTCACAATATTCATGGATAGGTGGGGCTGTTAATATTTTTTCTATGATAGGGAAAACTTCTTTTTTATTATAACCCTCATAGTTTTTCACTAAATATAGTATTCGAGTTATTATAGTCAAAATTTCATAAAACTCAAGTGATAAAGTTAAAGATGAAAAGTTGATATTCTTTTTAAACGTTTCAATAAAAATGTATATGATTTTTGAATAATTAGATTTAAATAAAGATAATTTTTCATTACTAAAGAATCTAACTATGAGTCCTGTATCCCAGTTTTGTTTCTTGAAAACTAGAAGTAACAAATCCCAGTATTTTTCTTCATAAAAAATAAAATTACTGGTTAATACTATTAAGGTATTTTGCAGTATTTCATTATCCAAAATCAGTTTTTTCTCAATTAAAAAAAAATAGTCAATAAAAATCTTTTTTTCATAACTTTCTTTCGACAGATAAGTAAACTGAAAAAGAGTAGTTTCCAATTCTTTATTATTACGTGGAAGTTCAGTACTTTGGTCTATGAGTTTTTTGAATAGAATTGATAAATTGTCTTTGAATATATAGAAACAAAACTGTGTATTCGGCACACGCCCCATTAAAAATAATAACTCATAGATAGCATTTGGTTCAAATTCTTTAATGACAGAGTCAAATTTATAGTTAATATAATCTATATATGCTTTTTCGTTAGGAATTCGAGAATATACATCAGCATTTGATTTTATTAGTATTTTATCAAGTGATTGGAAAAGTTTCTTATCATCTAAATTAATAAGAACTTCAATAAACATTTCTGCAAAGTAGTTTTCCGAATAATAAGGTTCTTGGTCTTGAATTTCATTATTCAAAATATAATGGATGATAAAGTTGACTACAATAGAAATTTGTCTTTCTTCTATAGATGTATACGTGTTTTTTTGGACAGTAGCACCAAAAAGAAACTCAGTAATCTTAAATAGATTAATGAAAAAAATAGTATTCTCTTTGGAGTTCTCCTCATCTTCCTTTTTTAAATCTTGACACATCAAAAGTATATCTGAAATACTATGTTTAGCAATTAATTTTTCAATAACACTATTCAAAATATCTATGTTATTGTGCTCTAGTCGATACATGTCTAATAATTCAGCTTTGTATTGAATTATAATTTTTTCAGAAACAGAATTTATAGGGAAGAAAAGTGTTGATAGTAGCTCTCTTGCCCAAGTTTCGTGATTAGAATTATTTTCATATTCATTACTAGCCTCTTGATTATCAAAAATGTCATATTCACCATATTCTTCAAGTAATGTTTTTGATTTGTAAAAGTACTCAGTAACCTTATTTTTTATTAAAATTAATACCTCTATGAGATTATGTGCTAAGTCTTCATTTTCATATTGAATACCAATTTTTAATAAGTCTGTAAGGTGAAAATAGTTTTCAAAATTAAAATACTCTTTTTGTAGTTCTATGTTGAGTTTTCGGAGTTCAGTAGTTAATACTTTTGCATAAGTATTATGAAAATGATGCGGTAATTTATACATGATTTTTTCAACAGATTCTAATATTACATCATTCCATATATTGTCGAAATATATATTTTTATTAAATTTAATTAGACGATTTATATCCTCTTCCTTTACAATAACCCTAACAACTTCCCGATTACATTCTGCCAATAACATATAATATGCATATCCATAAAATATGCTAGCATCCTCTTGAGCATATTTTTCATAAATGTATTCTAGAAGTTGTATCAATTCCTGTTTCCTATCACTAGTGTTTTCAGAAAATTGTTCTTCCTTAGACAACATTCCCACAATCATAATGCATAAGTTCCAAAAGAAAGAATCTTCTACTAAGTATACAATGGCTTCATGATTGAGTTTTTTGCTTTCAAGATATTGAGCACACAGAAACTCTTGAAAAGTAATTGTGTTAAATGAAAATTTCCAATCTAAGCTATGTTCTTTTATCATTTGGCAGTTTCCTAATCCAGCAGCTGCCAGAAATTTTGCCGTTGCTAAATAATTCTTTTTGTCTGTGGATGTTCCTGTATAGCTAAATTTCTTGTTAATAAGCATTAAATATGCAAACTCATTCACATCAGATTGAACTTGACTTAATGAATCTTCATGAATGTTTCCTTTTTTTATATTTTCCTTTAAAATCCAATCAAACACTTTTTCCTGTAAATCATAAACGGATTCAATAGATGAAAGTTCTTTTTTTACATCATTATCATCATTTACCGTAAAAATTAGAACGATATATGATAACATTAAAGGCGTACTTGCGTAATCTTTCAATACTTTGTTTTGCTCAATTAAGTCTTGAAGTTGTTTTATTTTTTTTGGTTCATGAACCAATTTATAAATATAATTTTCGATACAGTTACTGTTAAAACCATCAATTTGAACTGAGAAATCATAAATTAATTTGTGATTTAATAAGCCATAAGGACGAGACAACACTATAAAGCTCATCTCACCAATTTGTAATAATAAATTGGTTCGGTTGTCAGATGATATCTCATCATAACCATCGAGAAGAAGTTGAAAATTTATCAAATCAGACATAGATTCGACATTTCTTTTACTATTTTTAAAATAAAAATTGTTAATGTAATGCAGTAAGAAATCTTTTTGCTCAAAATTGAGATCTCGAAGTTGAATGTAAATAAGTGGTTTTTTATTAGCATCAGCCACGTGTTTATGTGCCCATTGATAACAAATCCATCGTGCATACGTAGATTTTCCAACCCCAGGATTACCACTAATAATTACTCTTTTATTGGCTAAAATACTTTCTGAAATATACCCTTGTGATAAATCTCCATCATAATATACATCTCGAATTCTATCTACTTTCGAAAACGAATATTCTTTTTCCAACCTTAGTAAACTTTCTCGATTGTGAAGATCTTGATAAGAAGTATAGGATAACTGAATATAGTAATCATCCATTGATAAAGAACCGACTTTATTTTCAGTATCTCCATTAATACGAATGCTGTTAAATAATATATTAGTTTTATAAACTTCTTTAATTCTTTGTATAACTTCATCAGAATTTAGCGATTTAGGACTACGTGTATCGACCTTATTTTTTATAGATTTACCAAATTCAATATCATAATCTAATAGAATTCGTAACAATCCTAAAGTGCCAAGTCTATTAGGCTTTCCTGCTTGATGCATTAATAATTCTGAGATAGCTTTAAAATACTTCTCATCATTTTCAGATTCAGTAATAACAGTTTCAATAGTATTAAAATTCTCATTCTTGAAATAAGCTAGTATAGTCAGATTTTGTTTTCTATCATAATATTCAGAGTTTAGATAGCTTATAAGACAATTTCTGACCGCACCACGGGTTGGTTTGAGCAAATAATTCAAAAGCCCTTTCTCTTTCGCTTCGTTATACGATTGTAAAATACTTATTAAGCTCATATTCCTATTAAATTTTTAAAAATTCAGACGAATTCAGACGAAATCGTACGCTTTCGGTCTCTTTCGTACACATTATATGGAAATCTTAGACTGTGCAGCATATTTGTGATGTACAAACGCATGCAGTACAAATAGTTAATGTTTAATCCATCAAGATCCGGATCATGATACAATACAGAAAGTATCATGAAAAAATCATGTATTTTAATTAGTCTATCGTTAACAATAACGATAGCAAGCTGCAAAAAAGAAAATTTAAACAGTGCAGGAAACGATCAAATTCAATTTTTAACCACAAAAACGGATTCAATACCAAACATTGATCCACCAAAGCCTCAAGTTCCAGGCGAACGAGTTGATCCCAATGGTGAAAATTAATTTCTCGGAAAGAGTGTCGAAAGGCACTCTTTTTTATTCTGCCTTGAAAGGAGGTATTGTACCTTCAGTATTCTCTCTATTAGCATTTTTATATTTTATGTATTTAGCTACTAGTTCTATAGAATTTTTTACCTTAAATTTAGTAAATAAATTCCGAATATGTACGGCAACTGTTTTGGGACTTATAAACAGTTTATCCGCAATCTCTTTGTGTGTTAAACCGTCGATGAGCGATTGAATCACTTCACATTCCCTTTTTGAGGCTTTCATCCAATTTTCTATTTCTAGCATTTCCGTAATATTCGGATCTACATAAATTTTATTATTCATTACATGGTCTATTGCCGTGTAGGTTTCTTCTACACCAAGCTGCTTGTCTAAGTACGCGTCAACATTACATTCATTAAAGAGACGATCGTAATGACTGATTCTTGTATGTTGTGTTAATACCATTATTTTGATACTTGGATATAATTCTTTTACTTTTTTAGCAATCATAAAACCGTCATAGGTGTTCGTTTCAAAATTTAAATCTAAAATAATGATGTCAACAGTGTATTGTTTCAATTGCTCAAGAGTACCATTAAAGTCACTTGCAATATAGATTGAGTCGACTTTTGAATATTGTTCAAGAAGCAATTTTAATCCTTGCGCAAATATTTGTGAGTCTTCGACGATTAGTATATTTATCAAAGATTTCATAACATATTTTCTTTTAAAGGAAATTTTACAGCAATAGAAGTTCCTGTGTGTGAGCTTTTAAGTGTAAATTTACCTAGTAATAATTGTACACGCTGTTTTATATTAAGTAGCCCTATGCCTTCTTTTTCATTATTTATATTAAAACCAATACCATTATCTTGTATGACAAATTGTAAGTATTTATCAAATAATTTCTCGTGTTTAATGTCTATTTGAGTTGCTTCCGAATGGCGTTCTACATTGCTTAAAATTTCCAATATAATACCATAAAAATTTGTTTGTGCAGTTAGTTGCATTTCATCCAATTCATCAGGAAGCGGTAATTGAACATTCACAAAAATTTTTCGATAGTATTGAAACTCTGAAAGCTGAGAAGTAATAATCTCTCTTAATGAAGTAGTATGTATTTTGTTTCCTAGCGGTGATAAACGATGAGAGATTAATCGAATCTCTTGGTTAATTTTTTTAATTTCTTTGATAATTGTTTCTCCTATTACTTTTGGTTTTTTTGAATTTGATAGTGCTAAAATTTTCAATCGTATACCATCATAACTCGTAGTAATAATATCGTGTAGATCTCTACTAATATTTTCTTTAATGACTTCTTGTCCTTGGTATATAGAAGCCAATCTCTTCATTTCCAGTTTTCTTTCTTTAGCTTTTTGTAACTGTTTTAAATAGAAATAAAAAAGAATTCCTAGTAGAATTAAAAATATACAGATGATAATGACTAAATTTTTAACTTCAAGATCTCTTTTTTGATTTCCTATAATATTTATGTTTTGTTGATTGCTAACAGATAATTCAGAAATTTTTTCCTGCTTTTGTTGACTTTCAAAACGTTCTTGCATTTCTTGAACAATCTGGGTTTGTTTTTCATTAAAAATGATTTTGTATAAATCAATATATTTATTCCTGAAGTCTAGTGCCTTTTTATAATTCTTTTTGATTTGATAGTAGGCTGATTTTAATTCATGATTTCTTAAAATAGCATCTTTATTTTGAGTTGTGTTTAAATAAAAACTACTGGAATCTAAATATTTTTTAGCATCATCTAAACGATTCTGTTTCAAAGAAATCAGTGCAAGCTCATTATATGTATTTGGCATTGACAAAGTATCTTTTTCTGATTTTTTTATAGCTAATGCGTTTTTATAATATTTTATTGCCTTTGGATACTCTTTACTTTCATAGTATGCACCGGCTAAGTTATTTACTATTTTTCCAATTTCTCTTTTATTGGGAAGTTGTTCTTGAAGTTGGAGCGCTCTTGTATAGTAAACGATAGCAGAGTCATGTTTTTTTAAATTTGTGTAGAGATTTGCCACTTTTGTTAGTGTAAAGGAAACTTGTAGTGTATCCTGTAGGCTACTATATAAATGAAGAGCTTCAAACTGATATTTTTTTGCCATTTCAAAATTGTTTTGTTCACGTTGAGCTGAAGCCAAAATACTACTTGCATAAGCTTTTCCAGAGAGATCTTTTATCAGATCAAAACCTTTATAGGATTTTAATAAATATTGAATGGCTATATCATATTTACCATCATTCTTAAATAATATTCCAGCTTTGGCGTATGTATTAAATTTCGCTTTAGAATCTGGCAAATGTTTATAAATATCCAGTGCCTTTTGGAGTTGTAAAAAATGATCGCTACTATTTTTTTCTTTTTTAGAGATTAGACAAATATTAAAGTAAGCGTCTGCAGCATGCTGAGAGGTAGCATCTGTCAAAATACTTTTTTCAAAATATTCTTTAGCATCGGTATACAAATTTTGTCGATAAAAAGTCAATCCGATTTGCAGATAAATATTACCAGTTTCTTTAGTTAGATTATTGTTTTTAGCAATTTTAAGTGCTTTATTATATTCACCTAGGGCGGCATCATAATTCTTAGTTCTTTTTAATGCTTTAGCTTTTTTTAGAAGTATTTCAATATTTTCTTTTTGTGAGATTGGTGTATAACTCCTTTCTGTACCAAATACAGTTACAACATATAAAAGGATTACACAGTAAGCTAATTTTTTTAATGATACTTTTAGCATATCTATATCTGGTTTGATGTAAATGAGATGGAAATACTAAAAATAAGAAAATACTTTCGTTTATTAAAAGTTAGTATATTGAATTATAAATAAAATCTTTAATCGAGCTCAGATCAACGTGCAAGAATTGAGATTTTATTCAAGAATTTCACGTAATGATCTATCATCAGAATACACAATGTCAATTAAATCTTTTGTAGTATCGGCAGTGCTAGTTTTGATTCTTAATATTCGGATGCTTGAATATCCTCTTCTTAGCTTTACAGTGTGTTCAAAGGCTTGCTTGTCTAAATTCTGTGTGCTGTTTTTTCGTGTATGGAAATCACAAGTAGGATTACTTAACAATAAATCGCCATTAAGATCTCTGATTATTCTAAAATGTTCTTTTAAATAAAACAAGTGTTCCCATTCATCTCCAGAGGAGTCTATTTCTTTTAAAATAAATGGATGTTGATTATCAGCATCAGCCTTAAAGATAGTAACTTGTAGTTGACCTAATTTTTCTATAATTTCAAGTGCTTTTAGTAACTCATTTTTATAAATTGGTGTGTCAATATTATCGTGTGATAAAGGATTCATCAGAATGTCTTTATGCTCTTTTAATTTTTCGAAAGGTATAAAATCTCCTTTTAACAATGACAGATTCTAATACTTTGGTTCTTATTGCTTTATAGATTTCTTTGACACCTTTGGAAATTTTTTCATGGTCTTTTTCTTTTTTTAATTTCCTATATTGGTCAATTAGTGGTCTAAAAAAGCGTTGAAGGTTTCCAACTTCTAAAGAAGATTTTTTTGAATCTTGAAATAGATACAGTTGATTTCTTATATCTTCTAGTCGATTATTTAAAGGTGTCGCAGTAACCAGCATTATTTTTTTCTTGTATCCACCATCATTTCCTTTTCGTTTTCGCGGAGTTTTACAAAGCTTTTGGAGTTGATGAAACATTTCAGACTCATCTGAACGAAATTTGTGTGCTTCATCTACTATGACTAGATCGTAGTCTTCTGGATGTTTGATTTTGTGTAAGTTTCCATTAGTAATGTATTTAATTCCAAGCACTTCGAAGTCACGTGCTGTTTTTCTCCATCCTTTTTCAAGTGCAGGAGGATGAATTACTAAGATTTTCGTTCTGTAACCATTAGAAAAGTAATATTTTTTTTGCAATGATAGTTGCAATGATGGTTTTTCCAAGTCCAACAACATCAGCCAGAATAAAACCATTATGTTTCATAAGTTTGGAATACCCATCATTTACTGCATCCATTTGGTAGGCAAGCTTCATGTATCTCTTAGGCAAGTCTGTAATAGATTCAGGATCATATTCAATACTTTTTCCAAAGTATTGTATCAGCAATTTTATGTAAATTTCAAATGGTGAAAAAGAATCGTTTAAATAGGTGTCTTTTTTTATAGAAGCTAATTCTGAGGGTAAAATATCAATTGCTTCTTTCCACAAGTCTTCAAATGTTTGACTAGCAAAAGCAACATCATCATAATCACGAAGTTCAACATTGAATTCAAAATTTCTATCCAATCCTGAAATACTTAGATTACTAGATCCTGTGATTACAGAACCACTATTATGCTCATTCCAATTTTCTGGCTTAAAAATATAAATTTTCGCATGAATGTTTTTATCAGGATGCGCTTTAATTTGAATTTTACCAGACGTAACATCTTCCACAAATTCGATAATACCTTCTTCTACACCTTTTTGATAATCAGCTTGTTGAATATCTTCTTTAAATTCCCTAATAAATTCTTCTCGTGTTATTTCTGTATTGAAGTTGAATTCTAAACCTTTACGAGCAGCTTCACTAATTAGGTGATCAACGTCAATACCTACTAAAATTCTGATTTGGTCAACATTTTGTAGATACTTCCTAATTTTAAAATAACCAGATGATCTAAAATAACCAACTAAAGCATCAAAAGAGTATACACTTGTATATTTGAAAATTCCATCAAATTTATTGATAAGTGTATTTTTGCAACTATTTGTGAAAAACTTTGTACCCATTAAAATAATTGCTAATTATGACTTTATTTACTGATTATTACTTGGTGATTTCCTTCTGAATAGTCAACCTTAATTTTTCAAGATTAATATCATGCTTATTATAATTTCGACTAACATAAAATTCTCGAAACGCGTTAGATGCAGGATTTACAACTAGGCTAAAATACAATTCATGAAGTTTAGTCCTTGCTTTATTTAATGAATCTCCGTAAACAGGTTCAAAAAAAGCAAAATTATTTGTAAGACACTCGGATATTATACATTTACATGGGAAAAGTTGCGCCATTTCTGGACGGTCTTTTTTATTATACATGTATAAGTCTTCTAATAATTCTAATCTAAATTCTAAATTAAATTGTTCTTTACCCTTCATTTTTGGAATAAAGCCTGAAATCTCAAAATATAATGAATCCCTAGTATTTAAAATTTTCCAAAAAGGAGTATCATTTCCAAATTTGGAATGTAATTCGTTAAACTTTTGTTTAATTTCTAAAGGTTTTTCTTTTGGGAAACACTTCTATCTTCATTTAACAAACTGTCAGGTTGTAAAACAATAGAAATTTCAGAACCATCTTCTATCAAGATTCGTTTTTTTGTTGCTCGGTCATATAAGTGACCAAATTTATGTATGACATCAATGGATTTCATAGATCTTTATTTATAATTATCAGGTACTTTTCACAATAAATAGGTGAAGAAATAATCTAAGTTTTCAAAATAATCAAATAAAATTTATATGGCATAGTTTTATTGGCTTTTTATTTCTAAAGTACTGTTTTGAAGCATAGAAATTAAGGTAAATTAAGGCATTTTCAGTACTCCCTATTTTACAAATATTTAATATTCATAATTTGAAAAGAGAGCTTTTTGTCTTGTGGTTCCAAAGGTCGCCAGTTCGAACCCGGT
>NZ_JBOEFY010000096.1:0-8991 GCF_050633145.1 Kordia sp.
CTGGGTATTGGGTATTGGGTATTTGGTGTTGGGTGTTGGGTATTGGGTATTGGGTATTGGGTATTGGGTATTGGGTATTGGGTATTGGGTATTGGGTATTGGGTATTGGGTATTGGGTATTGGGATGATAAATAAATTATATTCTCGCGATATGGTAAAATTATTATGTATAGAATTTAATATCGTCCGCAACTATTGTTTCTGAAAGTGCTTCTGAATGTTTCGAATCATCGGTTCTAAACCATTGATTTTGATATCGAGCATTTGTTCGAGTTGTTTTCCTAGCTTTCCTTTTGGGAATCCTTTTTGTCGATACCAAATTAAATACGCTTCTGGCAAGTTCACCAAATATCTACCTTCGTATTTTCCGAAAGGCATTTTGGCATGCGCCAATTCTATGAGGAGTTTTTGTTGTGCTTCTTTATTGGGAAAATCAGTCATTATCTGATGGAGATCGCTTGTAGTTATCGTATTTTTTTAGTTCGCGTGCTATTAATTTTTGCCACTTTATTTGTCCTGCATAATCCCTAGAATAATCAGAACCAGTGTCATAGGCATTTTGCATGTTACGCAATTCTTCGTTGATTTGATCGTAGATTTTAGAGATTTCTTGCTGAATGTTTTTTGAAAATTTGGTGTTTTTTATACGCTTTCTAAATTTTCGTGCATGCAATTCAGAAATGTCAAAATGCAATTGTTCATGACCTAACACAGTGTCATTTACACGTTCTTTTAAATACCAAGATCGTTCTGGGTAAAACTGTGCTATTACATTGGTTGTGTATTCTATTTTATCGCTATTGGAATAGCTTTTTGAACTAAAGCCATACGTTATTCCCGAAGCCGTAATGGCAACAGCATCCGTATCATAATCTGGTTCAGCTTCAAAGTTTCCCCAATGTAATTTTCCTTGCTGCGACCAATTGATAGTTTCTTCGTCTTGAACGAATAGAAAAATACATAGTATGCCTAATAGTTTGTACATTTATTTCCAATGAAATTCAACAATCTTTTCAATATCTGGGTGAAGACTGTAATGTACAGGACAAGTTTTTGCTGTGTTTTCTAGTATTTTTCGGGTTTTATTGTCTGCTTCAAAAGGCAAGTGAATTTGCACTTCTATTTTTGAGATTCGTCTTGGATCTGAAGCCATTGTTTTGGTAACTTCTGCGGTTGTATTTTCCATATGTACACCGAGTTGTCCCGCTTTAATTCCCATTACTGTCAACATACAACTTGCGAGTCCTGTCGCAACAGTATCTGTAGGAGAGAACGCTTCTCCTTTCCCATTATTGTCTGTAGGAGCGTCAGTTATGAATTCGTTTCCAGATTTTATGTGTTCTGAAACCGTTCTAAGGCTTCCTGTATATGTTACTTTTGAAGTCATATTTGAATTGTATGTTTATTATTTAGCTTCTTTGATTTCCAGTCCTTCGTATCTTACTATATATACGCCTTCATTAAAGAATCCTCCAAATGTTTTTTTTCTGTAATTAAATTTATTTTCTACGTAGTTTGTTTCTGTTCCTGTTCGCACACTTTTAGCTAAGTTTTGATCGTATACTAAACGTACTAATATATCGAACGTAATATCAAATCCACGTGTTGCAATTTTACTTGGCGAAATTCCATATATTTCTTTATAATCCTGTACAAATTGATTGTTTAATGATGAAGGTTTATCAATAGATGGATAGTGAAAGTTAAGATTAGCCAAGTGACTGTAGTATATATTATCGCTGCTCTCGTATTTACTACTTTTATTTGTAGTTAATAATACAATCTTACGTTTGTCTGTCGTTGCATACGAGTTTAATACCGAAGTTACATTTGCTATTAATGATAAATCATCTGTTTCAAGGATGACCCAATTTTCCATATCTACCTTTAAATGTGGTAAAATTAATGCGGGTTTGATATAGTTTCCTTTTTCAGGATTGAAAATTGTATGATTTGGTAAAATAGATTGCAATGTAGCTTTTATGCCTGCTTTTGTTTTATCTGCAATGATGATTACATTTTTATCTTGTCCATTTTCTTTCAAAAACTCCAACATTTTTTCTTCTAATAGTTTTTTTGCTGGAATTGTTTGAAATACATTTCTGTGTTTTACTTCTTTGTTTGTTAATGGAGAAATTACAGGAATTCCATCTGATTTTAATTCAGAAGCAACTACTTCTATGTTAGAATCTAAAATTGGTCCTATAACTGCGTGCACGTCTGTAAAATCATTTTCTGTTATTGCAGTACGTGTTGTTCCTTTTTTCCCTCCATTATCAATCACTTTTACATTGACAGAAAATCCAAGTTTTTTAATGGAATCTAACGCCATTAAAGAGCCTGTATAAAAATCAGTCGCGTATCCTAGTAATTTATCTTTTTTCAGTTTGCTTTTTGTCTGACTTATAGAGTCCATGTTCATTTCGTTCAATTTGAACGGTAACATGATTACAATATTCGATACATTTTCAGGATTTGCATTTTCTAAGAAATTGAACTTATCTACAATCACAGCATCAACCACTTCCAAATCAGAGTTTTCTGTTTTAGCAACAGGGATCTTTAAGACCATTCCGGCTTTTAAACCATCTTTTAAGGCTGGATTTAAGTGAATCAATTCGTCTTCCGAAAACCCTAATTTTCGCGTAAGCGTATACATGGTTTGTTTTGGCTTCACATCGTAAAACACATATTTTTCTACGCTTACTATTGCTGGTTTTTCTGAACGAATTGGAAGTTTTATTTCCTGTCCAACTTTTAAACCGTCTTTAATTTCCGGATTGATCGCTTCTAATTCTTCAATCGTAAGTCCGTAACTATGCGCAATTCCCCATTTGGTTTCTTTGGCTTTTACAGTGTAAATTTCAAAAGTAGGTTCTTCTGTTTTAGTTTCTTCCTCTTTTGTTTCAACAGTTTCTTCTTCTGGCTTTTCCTTAAATTTTGGAATTGCAATACGATCCCCTTTCTTTAAACCTTCTTTGGCAACTTTTTCGTTGTATTTTAGAATATCGTCTGTAGTAATACCATATTTTTTTGCAATACCATACAATGTTTCTTTTCTACGGACTTTATGATTGGTAAATGTTACATTGACATCTGTAGCAGGTTTGATCGATTTTGACGGAATAATTAGCATGCTGTTTCTACGCACACCTCTTCTTGCTTCTGGATTTAATTTGATGATATCATCTGGACTGATATCGTATTGTTTGGCAATACTTTCCACCGTTTCACCTCTTGATACTTTATGACTTTTGTATTGTTGTGCGGTTGCAGAACAACTTGTCATCAGTAGTACTAAAAAAAATCCTAAAAGCTTCTTCATTCTTTATGCTTAATTAATTATTCCCATTCAATGGTTGCTGGCGGTTTTGAGCTGATGTCATATACTACTCTATTAACGCCTTTTACTTTATTTATTATATCGTTCGATACTTTTTGCAAAAATTTATACGGTAAATCTACCCAATCAGCAGTCATAGCATCAGTACTTTCTACTGCACGCAATGCAACTACTTTTTCATACGTTCGCTCATCTCCCATGACTCCTACTGAGTTTACGGGTAATAAGATTGCACCAGCTTGCCATACTTTATCATATAAATCCCAAGCGCGTAATCCGTCAATAAAAACGGCATCAACTTCTTGTAATATACGAACTTTTTCCGCAGTGATATCACCTAATATTCTGATTGCCAATCCTGGACCTGGAAATGGATGACGACCTAATAATTGCTTGTCCATTCCCATAGAAGCACCAACTCTACGAACCTCATCTTTAAACAATGCTTTCAACGGCTCTACGATTTTTAATTTCATAAAATCTGGCAAACCTCCAACATTGTGGTGACTTTTTATCGTTGCACTTGGTCCGCCTGTTGCACTCACACTTTCTATCACATCTGGATAAATAGTTCCTTGTGCCAACCAAGTTACACCTTGTATTTGTGTTGCTTCATCATCAAACACTTCAATAAATACACGTCCAATTGCCTTGCGTTTCTTCTCAGGATCGCTCAGTCCTGCTAGCGCATCCAAAAAGCGTGCCGAAGCATCTACACCTTTTACATTGAGTCCCATACCTTCGTATTGTTTTAGGACACTTGTAAATTCGTCTTTACGCAATAAACCATTGTTTACAAAGATGCAATATAAGTTTTCTCCGATTGCTTTGTGCAATAACATTGCTGCTACACTTGAGTCAACTCCACCAGATAAACCTAAGACAACTTTGTCATTTCCAAGTTGCGCTTTTAAGTCAGCTACAGTTTCGTCAACAAAAGCATTTGGCGTCCAATCTGGATTTACATTTGCTATGTGTACTAAGAAGTTTTCTAATAATTGCTTTCCATCTGTAGAGTGATATACTTCTGGATGAAATTGAATGGCAAATGTAGTTTCGCCTTCTATTTTGTAGGCTGCATTTTCTACATCGTGCGTACTTGCTAAAAGTTTTCCGTTAGTCGGTAATTTTTTAATGGTATCACTATGGCTCATCCAAACTTGACTTCCTTCAGAAATTCCTGCTAAGAATGGTTCATTTTCTTCTACATAACTCAAATTTGCACGTCCATATTCACGTGTGTTTGATTCGGCAACTTGCCCACCAGAAAAGTGTGCTAAGTACTGTGCGCCATAACAAACGCCTAGTAAAGGTTTTTTACCGCGAATACCTTTTAAGTCTGGATGAAAAGCATCATCAGACCTTACTGACATTGGGCTTCCCGATAGAATTACTGCTTTATAATCGTCTAAGTTAGTTGGAATTTTGTTGAATGGATGAATCTCGGAATAGATGTTCAGTTCTCGAACTCTGCGCGCAATTAGTTGTGTGTATTGCGATCCGAAGTCTAATATTAATACCTTGTCGTGTTGCATACGCAAAAGTAGTATTTAGATTTTAGATTTTAATACTTCAATTGAAGATTTTTCAACAGGATATTCACAACGGTTTTTAGCACTCTTTTTTAGAGCTCCAACACCAAAAATTCACCCGACAATGGTTGTAAATATTCCACTAATGTTGGAACCAAAGTTTCGCCGTATTCTAAGTACAATTCTGAGAAGTTGAGTCTGCGTTCTTGTAATGAGTTGTTTGGAAATAGCAGTTCTTGCAATTCTGTACTTCGAGATATTTTGTCTTTTAACCCTCTTTTTTGTGCCGTTAATAAACGCTTCTCTAAATGTTGCAAACCTTTGAGTTGTTTTTTTTCTTGCGCCGCAACTGCTCCAACAAACGATTTATCCGTTTGCTCTGCGAGTGTGTATAAGTCTTTGAATTGTTGTTGCAAGTGTTCTTTTTGAGAAGAAAAGTCAATTTTAATAACACTTAATTCTTTTACCTTTTTGTTTACAAAAGCATCTCTTTTTAGGAATAAATCACGATTGGAAATGTTTAATTTTTCCATCTTTTCTGATTGCTTCCCAGTTTTTACAACTGCTGAGTTTCTTAATAAAACCATCGGAAAAGTAACATTGACCGCTTCAAAGTATGATTTTAATTCAAACCAATACGCCAATTCTCCGCCTCCACCAATGTAGCAAAGGTTTGGCAGAATGATTTCTTGGTACAACGGACGCAATAATGCATTTGGTGAGAAACGCTCAGGATGTGCGTGGACTTCCTGTTTTATTTGCTCCGAGTTCCATCTCACGGAAGTGTTATTTACCGTAAAAACACCCTCTTTTTCAATGATACGTTCGCGAACTCCTTCAGTAATATAGAATAGATTTATTTCTCTTGGATTGACTTGAATCTTGTATGAATTATTGACTTTCGTCAGATTTTCCGCCGTTTCCAACACTTTTTTGTGCGCTGTTTGCTGAAACAATTCGTTTTCTACAAACGGAATGAATAATTGTTTTAACGAAGCATCATTTCCATCTACTATCACCAAACCGTAACGCTTGAATAATTCGTTGGCAATATAACGTGTAGCATCTGTTAAGTTATCGTGTTTTACATATCCGTCTTCAAAAAGTGATTGTAAATATTTTGCATTGTTGCTTGTTCCTAATTCTTTAGAAAACGCTTCTAATACTTCTGATAATCCTTCCGTAGATAATTCACCTACGGCGCCACTTGCTTCACGATCCCAGCGTATTTTTTTTCCTTTGTAGTTGAAGTAACAGATTTCATCAAAGTCATGATCTTCAGAAGCCATCCAATAGATAGGTACAAAATCATAGTTTGGATGTTTTTCTTTTAACGTAGTTGTTAAATTTATGGTAGAAATGATTTTATATAAAAAATATAATGGTCCAGTAAACAGGTTTAATTGGTGTCCTGTTGTGATGGTGAATGTATTGTTAGCTGCTAATTTCTCAATATTTTTTAGTGTAGCTTCCGAAGCATTTACACCTTTATATTGTTGACGTAAAGCATTTACCAAAACTGCTCTTTGCGAAGCATCCGTTAAGCTAGATTGCTGTTTTTCTTTGATTTGCGCTTCAAAATTTTCCAATTTTGGAAAACGATTGTAAAATGGTTTTAGTGTGTTTGTTTCTGCTAAGTAATCACACATTAAGGGAGAAAAATATCCAGTTTCGCTGTAAGGTATACATTCAGTTGGCATAGTTGGTCGTCAGGTATTTTAAAGTTGCAAAGATAAAGTTATTTGAAATGGAATTTTCTCAAAATTTCGTTAAGATATTCTTTTTCAAAAATTATATTAATTAGATTTGATGTCTATCTAACTTATCATTTGTAATGAGACGACATATTTTTACTTTACTTTCATTTTTTATAATTTCTGTTTCCGCTTTTGCACAAAATATTCAATCGCCCGACGAGTTTTTGGGTTATGAATTAGGGACAAGATTTACCAATCATCATCGTGTGGTTGATTATTATCAATATCTAGCGAAAGCTTCCAACATGGTTCAATTGGAAGAATACGGGCGAACAAATGAACAGCGTTTGTTGCAAGTTGCGTATGTTTCTTCAGCTGAAAATTTAGAAAATTTAAAAAAAATTCAAATAAATCATTTGATAGATACAGGAATTGTAGATTCTTCTACTCCTGGAGATAAAGCCATTGTTTGGTTGAGCTATAATGTACATGGAAACGAATCGTCAAGTACAGAAGCTTCAATGAAAACAATTTACGAATTGATTACTTCCAAGAAAGCTTGGCTAGAAAATACCGTTGTAATTATAGATCCGTGTATTAACCCTGATGGACGTGATAGATATGTAAATTGGTACAATCAAGTAGCAAGTTCTCCTTATAATTCACATCAAAAAGCAAAAGAACATAACGAACCTTGGCCAGGCGGAAGACCAAATCATTATTTGTTTGATTTAAACAGAGATTGGGCTTGGGCAACACAGGTAGAAACGCGTCAACGTTTGAAAGTGTATAATAGATGGTTGCCACATATTCATGTCGATTTTCATGAACAAGGAATTAATGAGCCGTATTATTTTGCGCCAGCAGCAGAACCTTTTCATGAGGTAATTACGGATTGGCAACGCGATTTCCAAATTCAGATTGGAAAGAATCATGCAGGATATTTTGATAAGGAAGGTTGGTTGTATTTTACACGTGAACGTTTCGATTTGTTTTATCCGAGTTACGGAGATACGTATCCTACTTTTAACGGCGCTATTGGAATGACTTATGAACAGGCTGGGCATGGACGTGCTGGTTTAGGAATTATGAATGACGAAGGCGATTTACTGACGTTAAAAGATAGAATTGCACATCATCATACGACTGGATTGTCTACCGTAGAGATTTCTTCAAAAAATGCTGACAAGTTGAATGCTGAGTTTAAAAAGTTCTTTAGCGATAAAAATTTCACCTATAAAAGTTATGTATTAGAAGGAAATATATATCGTATCAAAAAACTAATGCGACTTTTGGATAGACACGAAATTAGATATAATTGGACTACTAGCACTGTAAAAGGTTTTGATTACAAC
This sequence comes from Kordia sp., assembly GCF_050633145.1. Taxonomy (GTDB): domain Bacteria; phylum Bacteroidota; class Bacteroidia; order Flavobacteriales; family Flavobacteriaceae; genus Kordia. Next base: position 7,928 of record NZ_JBOEFY010000096.1, read on the forward strand.
AATGGACAACAAACTTCAAAAAAGGTAGAGCAAGCATTATTAGTAAGTACAGATCAACCAAAAGCCAAAATGGTAAAAGTTTTGTTTGAACCAAAAGCTAAACTTAGTGATTCCGTTACATACGATATTACTGCTTGGAGCATTCCGTATGCGTATGGATTGAATACCATTGCTTCTAAAACAATTGTTCCTTACGATAAAAATAATACTGGTTTCGACTTCCCACTGAGTAGTACTCCTAAAAAAACAAATTCTGTAGCGTATGTAACCGATTGGAAAAATGTTACAGATGCTGCATTTTTAGGACAATTGCTACAAGCTGGAATTCGTGTACGATTTACAGAGAAAGCTTTTACTGCAAATGGAAAAACGTTTGATCGCGGTTCTTTGATTATTACCAGAGGTGATAATAAAAATATAGAAAAATTTGATGATCTAGTTTTTGATATTGCAGTTCATAATTCAATTCAGTTATCGAGTCTTTCTTCTGGTTTTTCAGATAGTGGCGTTGATTTAGGTTCGCCAGATGTGAAAGAAATTAAAATGCCTAAGGTAGCGGTCATGTCTGGGAAAGCAACAAGTTCATTAGGTTTTGGAGAACTTTGGTACTTTTTTGAACAAGAATTGAAGTTTCCTGTAACGAATGTAGATTCAAGTAATTTTTCAGCAAGTACATTGAATTCTTTTACTATTTTGATTTTACCGAATGGAAATTACAGCTCTTTATTTGACAAGAAACAGTTGCAAACATTGCAAAACTGGGTTTCCCGTGGTGGAAAAGTAATTGCTATTGGAAGTTCTTTAAACACTTTTGTTGGAAAAGATGGTTTTGGACTTTCTAGAAAAGAAAATGAAGCTGATAAAGAAGATGCAAATAATGTTGTTTCGTATGCTAGAAGCGAACGTGAACGCATATCTAATAATATTACTGGTGCCATTTTTAAGACGAAAGTAGACAATACACATCCGCTTGCCTTTGGATATGGCGACTCGTATTTTACTTTAAAGTTAGGAAGTTCGGCGTATAGTTATTTAAAAAATGGATATACGGTTTCTTATTTAGA
>NZ_JBOEFY010000097.1:0-3426 GCF_050633145.1 Kordia sp.
GGCAATCTGTTTCTTAGAAAACCTGATTAAAAAAGTCTAACTATCTTCTTCATTAGCTTGATTGAAAACTAATCTAGCATTATCTGATTTAAAAGTAGCTAATTGTCTTTTTTGACGCTTCATTTCAAAAATATCTTCTTTGATCAATTCTATAAGATTATTAACGATACTAATTATGTAGTGACAGTCTTTTTATTTAACCTAAGATTAAGACTTTAAAACTTAAGTAGTTATTTTGTTTACCGCAACTTTTGCAGATTGTGCCGCAGTATGTACAGAAACCCAATCTTCTCCATCTGTATATGCGCCACCAGCAAAGTAGATTTTATCAGCAACTGATTCGCTAAGTTTTTGTACCGTTTGTGAATTAGCGTGATCTGACATATATCCTGCTTTTATAAATGGTTCGTTATTCCAATTTTGAACAACGTGTTTTATATAGTTTGGAGTTGCTTGATTTGCATAAATTCCATTGAGTTCATTTAAGATATAATCTTTCAATGCATCTCCAGAAAGCGCGATGTAATCTAACGCAGGTTTTCCAACGGTAAATAAACCAAGAATATTTTTGGTAGTGTTTTGTCCAAATGCAGCATTGTAATATATTTTTTCTCCATCTGTTGAAGGTGTAATTATAAATTCGAGTTCATCATCATAAAACTTTTCAGAGAATTCAAAAAAGGCTTTAAAACCTTCCCAAATGTTCGTACTATTAATGGCATTCAATTTGTCTTGAGGTAAACTAGGAAGAAAATTTATATCTCCATCTTGAAGAATTTTTAGCGGAACAGAAACGATAATTTTATCTGCGGAATGTTGACCGTTTTGAGTTGTAACAATAACTTGATTGCCTGAATAATCAATAGATTGCACAATGGTATTATATGTAATTTTGTTTACTACAGATGGTACAATGTATTCATCAAAAAAGCTAAACCAAGAAGAGTTTACAAATTTTCGATCAGGAGCATCTGCAACGGTTTCTACATTTACAGCAATTGAAGCATCATTTACAATTTCTTGAAAAATACTGGTGTTGGTCTCTAACCATTCTGCGCCTAACGGAATTGGGAAATCTGCGAAATCGGTGTTGATTTTCATCCTACCACCATACACAGAAGATGCTTCCAAAATTTCAAAATCAATTCCTTGTTGTTGCAGTAAATATCCAGCGGAAAGCCCACCAACCCCAGCTCCAATAATAATTACTTTTCCAGAAAAGGGAGTTGCATTCGAGTCATTAGTATCAACTGATTCATCACTTCCACAAGCCATTAATGTAGATTGAAACGGAATACTAATTCCAAGGATTCCACACATTTTTATAAATTCTACTCGTGTCATATACGTCAGTGTTTAGAGTTTAAAACGGTATGTATTATTTATTTAGTGTATCCTACTAATAATTTATGAAAGTATGCTAATCAATCCTTACATACACACACTTCAAATACGCACCTTCTTTAAATCCAATTGGATGATCGGTGTCATGGAGTGTTTTATCAAGAATGGTATAGTTTGCATTGTTTCTGTGGAGTGTTTCTTCAACCAAATTAAAAAACACTTCCGAAGTTACTCTTGAACTGCAAGAAGCTAAGACTAAAATTCCTTTCTTTTGAACGAGCTTCAAACCAAGTTGCGTGAGTTTTTTATAACTCGCTAATGCTCTGTCAACTTCTGTTGCACTTTTCGCAAACGATGGCGGATCAATCACCACAATGTCAAATTTCTTTTTAGCGTTCGCTAGATTTTGCAATTCCTCAAAAGCATCGCCCACAATAACGTTGTGAGTTCCTGAAAATGTATTCAGTTTCGCGTTATTTTTTGCGATTTCTAATGCAGGTGCACTAATGTCTAAACTAGTCACTTCTTTTGCACCACCAACTAAGGCATGAACCGAAAATCCGCCAGCATACGAGAAGACATCTAATACAGTTTTTCCGTTGGAAAGTTCACCAACTCGTTTTCTGTTGTTTCTGTGATCTAAGAAATATCCTGTTTTGTGTCCGTGAATGACATTTGCGGAGAAATTGACGCTATGTTCTTTAAAGACAATCACTTCCTTGTTGAGTTCACCATCTAAAATTTGTCCGTCAGTAAATCCGAATTCATTCTTATCTTTTTGCACATTTCTGCTCAAGCGTAGCACAGTCGTTTCCGCTTTACTCACTTTGATGAGTTCTGACAAGATATCTTTTAAATGATAAAACCAATACGAAGCGTATAGCTTTACTACAAGTACGTTATCGTACACATCCGCTACAAGCGAAGGTAAGTTATCATTTTCGCCATAAATAAGTCTGTAACTGTTTGTATCGGTTTCTAATAATGGAATTCGTTTTTCATACGCTTCATTCACTTTCTTCGCAAACCATTCTGCATTGATGGTTACTGGCTTATTTGCTTGTAAAATTTTGATACGTATTGGTGAATTAGGATCGTAGAATCCGCAGGCAATAAATTTATTTTTTCGATTATCGAATATGATTGCTAAGTCACCCGATTTCCCTTCTTTGTTTTGCTTGCTAATGCTATTTTCAAAAACCCATGGATGTCCTTTTTTGACTAAGGTTTCCGCAGCGGGTTTCAGTTTTATGGCAATTTTGTTTGTTGGAATATTTGGTAAATCGATCAAATTTTGTGCTTTGTTGTGATTCTGAACAAAAGTACAGTTTTTGATTTAGTATTGAGAGGTTAGTATTGAGTATTGAGTTTTTAGTTTATTTGTGGGTACGAGTTTGGAAACTCACGCTAGCAAAGGTTTGTGTAAAATGCGTTTTAATGCATTTTACATATTGTTGTAGTGTCGTTTTAGTATTTTAAATTATCAAGCTCATGTTTAAAAAATGTTTCAAATTCCCCCTTAATAGTTAATCTGTTTTGCTTGATTAAATTAAAAATTAAGTCTTTAATTGTTAATGCTCTAGTATCGATTTTTGGTTTTTCATTTAAATGAAACAAAGAATATAAACCCAGTTTCTTTCTCTCACTAACTGGCATAGGAAGTTGATTTTTTATTGCTTTATAAATTTTAAGTCTGTCCGTTTGGTTAAATTCTTTGTCCAAAAATGACTCACTGGATAATTCATTTTCAAATAGATTTTGCATTTTCAGTAAATTTAAGATCCTGGATTTGAAAAATACGTATGCAATATCATTACGTAAAATAACATTATTATGAATAAGCTCTAACTTTTTGTTATCTAAAGGAAAACTAAAATTATGTTTTTTTTCTAGTTCTTCGATGTTTTCTGGATAAGTTCTCATCTATTACAATATCTTCTTAGCATCTAATTTTAAATGCACTACAACGGTTTTGTGTATGGTTAGTTGCGTGTTTAAGCAACTAATTTAGTAAACAAAAATGAACACGAGAAAATTCTGAAGAAATTTTCCAAATAAGCACTTGCCAAAGCAATTAATTAT
>NZ_JBOEFY010000098.1:0-11509 GCF_050633145.1 Kordia sp.
GAAGCGATCCAAAAGCGAAGCGCATCTAAATCAAAGTACTTCTTTCAATCTAAATTCAAATTTTAATACATTTCTACCACGTAGAATTTTTAAGCGCATTCGTTTGTTCTCTCTTCCTTCTAACATTCCTGTTACTTTGTTGAGTGTCATTTTATCAACCACTTTCCCATTAATTGATATAATAATATCGCCTTCTTTTAGTCCTGCAAATTCTGCTGGTGAATTTTTACGTATTTCTGCGATTTCATAGGCTTTCACTAAACTAAAAGAATTGTAATGTTCAAAAACTATATTAAAATCATTTGTACCTGTTTGACGACCATAATTAGTTTGTAAAGTATTGTTTCGCTTTTTTACTTCTTGAATAACACGCATTCCATTATGTTGCAATTCTATACCACTCATATTGTATCGAAAGGGATCTGAAAAATATTTACTTTTTCGAAGACGAATACGTTTGTTACGATAATCGAATATGACTTTGAAACGCTTTAGTATTTCGCCTCCAATGCTCCCGTTACGTTCTTTAAAGTTTTTTACATACGCAATTGCTGTAGAATCTGGAAAAGCCACTTTAGCATTTTCAAATGCAAATTTGCCTATGTTAAATTTCTTTACTCGCGATCGCATTCCGTAGATGCTTCCGCTCAATCCTCTCCCTAAAAAATCGTCAAATTTCTTTTCAGGAATGTTAATTCTTTTTACTTCGTCTTCAAAAAGCCACAAGGCGTCACTTCCGCCAGAATCTATCAATAATTTTACAGGAACATCAGGTTCTGCATTTTCTTCAATTGCAACCGATACATCTATATACGGTTTGTTATTTCGGAAGGTTAGCGGTAAATCTGTGCATTTCTTACACTTTCGATATTCATATTTTTCAGGATTGTAAAACTTAATTTTTTCTGCACTGTAATTAATTTCCACAATAAAATCTTTAAACATATCGTAGCCAATAATTCCATGAATAGGCACACCTAAACGTGTAGACATATTGATTTCCTGATCTAGTATGATATAAAGTTCTAAGTTTAACTTTAGAATATTGTTCACTTTAAATGTGTCCGATCGTGCTTTTACAGCCTGTATAGGTTCTCCCGATCCTAAACCGCGAAGTTGAATACGTTCTTTTTGTTCAATCGATAATGAATCACCTGGATTTAAGCTAAACATAATTGGTTTGTTCACTCCAGAATCTAATAGAAAAGACATTTCTACTCCGTTAATTTCTACAGGAATAACAATTAGGTTGTTGATTAATTTAAAACGGACAGAAGCTTTATCCTTCCCATTCATTATATTAAACTTACTTTGCGCTTGTACAATTCCAGCTATACAAAGTAAAATGAGAACGATATGTTTTTTCAGTGGTTGCAAATTATAAGAGGGATATTTTGGTAACAAACCAAGATACAAAAAATCCTTTTTTATCTTCTAATATTATATATTTTTTAACGTTATTGAAAATATGTAAAATCGTTTATTATTATAAATATATTTTGCATTTTTGTAATCATTAAAATGTAAGATTATGCCAACTATTTCTAACAAAGGAATTGCCATGCCACAATCGCCAATTCGTAAATTGGTTCCGTATGCAGAAGATGCAAAAAAACGTGGTACAAAAGTATATCATCTTAATATCGGTCAGCCAGATATTAAGACACCTCAAGTAGCACTCGATGCTATTAAAAACAACAACATTGAAGTACTGGCGTATAGTCGCTCGGAAGGTTCCGAAGAGTACAGAACAAAAATTGCAGCCTATTATGCGAACAATGACATTCATGTAACTGCAACTGATATTATTGTAACTACTGGCGGAAGTGAAGCTTTACTTTTTACTTTTGGAAGTATTATGGATGCTGGTGATGAAGTAATTATTCCTGAACCTTTTTATGCAAATTACAACGGATTTTCAACAGCTTCAGGCGTAAAAGTTGTCCCTGTAATGTCTAAAATTGAAGACAATTTTGCATTGCCTCCTATTGAAGAGTTTGAAAAATTGATTTCGCCAAAAACAAAAGCGATCTTAATTTGTAACCCAGGAAACCCAACAGGATATTTATATTCAAAAGAAGAAATTCAAAAATTAGCCCGTATTGTAAAGAAACATGATTTGTTTTTAGTGGCTGATGAAGTATATCGTGAGTTTGCGTATGACGGACTTACACATTATTCTGTTTTGCAAGAAGCTGGACTGGAAGAAAATACCATTGTAATTGATTCCGTATCAAAACGTTACAGCATGTGCGGTGCACGAATTGGTTGCATTGTATCTAAAAACAAAGAATTTATGGCAACTGCGATGAAGTTTGCGCAAGCACGTTTGTCGCCACCAACCTATGCGCAAATTGCTAGTGAAGCTGCTTTAGAAACTCCGCAAAGTTATTTTGACGATGTTATTGAAGAATATGTAGAACGTAGAAATACACTTGTTTCAGAATTGCAAAAGATTGATGGTGTTCGTGTAGCAAATCCGAAAGGAGCATTTTATTGTATTGCTGAATTGCCTGTAGAAAACGCAGATGATTTTGCCCAATGGCTTCTAGAAAAATTTGATTTGAATGGTGAAACAATCATGGTAGCACCAGCAGCAGGATTTTATTCTACGCCAGGTATTGGATTGAATCAAGTTCGAATTGCGTATGTATTAAAGAAAGAAGATTTAATTACTGCCGTAGCCATTTTAAAAGAAGCTTTACAAACATACAACGCTTAATTATTTAAAAGAAAGTATTTGATTTCTATACAACATAACGTTTCCTTAAAAGAATTCAATACGTTTGGTATTGATGCAAAGGCAACATATTTTATTTCCGTTTCTAACAAAGAGGAATTGATTGAAGCATTACAGCTACCACAATTTTCGAAGTATTTTGTACTTGGTGGCGGAAGCAATATGTTGCTTACTGGCGATATGGAGACACCTGTTTTACATATCAATAGCAAAGGAAAAGAAGTAGTTGCTGTAAATATGCGTGGCGATACGATCGTTGAAATACAAGCTGGCGAAAATTGGCATGAATTTGTACTTTGGTGTATTGACAATAATCTAGGCGGCGTTGAAAATTTATCTTTAATTCCTGGAAACGTTGGTACTTCTCCAATTCAGAATATTGGTGCGTATGGCGTTGAACTAAAAGATGTTTTTGAAGGTTGTAAAGCAATTGATATAGAAACTCAAGAAGAAAAAACATTCACACTTTCAGCTTGTAATTTTGGGTATCGAAATTCAATCTTTAAGAATGAAGCAAAAGGAAAGTATATTATTACTTCGGTATTTTTTAGATTGACTTCAAAAAATCACCAATTGAATACTTCCTACGGCGCCATTCAACAAGAGTTGGAAAGTAATAATATCACAGCACCTACAATTAAAGATGTGAGCGATGCAGTTATTGCCATTCGCCAACGAAAACTTCCAGATCCAAAAGAAATTGGAAATAGCGGAAGTTTCTTTAAAAATCCTGTCATTCCAAAAGCTGAATTTGATATTTTACAACAAAAACACGAAAACGTTCCGCATTATGTAGTGTCAGACACTGAAATTAAAGTTCCTGCAGGTTGGCTTATTGAGCAATGTGGTTTCAAAGGACAACGATTTGGTGACGCTGGTGTTCACAAAAATCAAGCATTAGTCTTAGTGAATTACGGAGATGCCAAAGGAGCTGAAATTCTAGCATTAGCAAAAAAAATACAAGAAACCGTTTTAGAAAAATTCAATATCGCTATTGAAGCGGAAGTGAATGTAATTTAATTTAGATCGCTTTGCTGTTAGACCGTGCTAGTGCACTGTTAGATATTAGACCGCTTCGCTATTAGATTGCGCTGACGCGCTTTTAGAAGTGTTGTTTGTTGTTTAAATTATGTACACTACTTTTTAAATCAAAACGTAAACTGACAAACTCTTAAACTTCATTACCTTTTCACTACTAATCCCTCATACCAAATCCCTAATTCCTCGTTTACATTTAAAATTTCATATAAAAAAAGCATCTCATAACGAGATGCTTTTGTACTGTTTAGTAAGTATTCTAATCTTAGTCTGCATACATATAACCAAGATTCTTTGTATTTAATACATCTTTAGTTTTCAATGTTTTGTCATCTTCGGCTTTGCTAAAAGGTTTTAAGTTAGCGTTCAAGACAGCATCAGGCATACTAGATTTTCCGAGATCCTTACGCTTAGGTTGCTTTTGCCATTGATCCCAAAAACGATCTAACTGACAATGCGTAAACCAAAATATAGGATCATACGCAGTACAGTTTGTGTTAGCAGACGAACCGCCTAGATATACGTGACTTGCAACATCCGTCAGATAAATTTCGGTACCAAAAGTAACAAAATCATCGGCTTTCATTGCTTTATTAGCTAAAGCTAGTGCTGAGTTTAGTAATTCATTATTTGGCGTATCATTTCTAAACGTGTGTAAAGGAATTTCATATTCAGCTCTATAAAATGGGTTTGGTCTCTTTTTGACTTTTTCAGCTCCTTTCCTACTCTTTTTTCTGGTTTCATAATACGGATCTGCCAATAACGGAGGAATCCCTTCTTCTCTTGCTCTTTCAGAAGTGTAATCCCAATATGGCAAGGTAATAACAGGTTTCGCATTAGGAACAGCGTCTTGAAGTGCCTTTTCAAAATCTGCAAAATAAGCTCTCGCCCAAGGCAGAAAAAGCATATCATTTCGCATGTAATGTCCATCTTTGATCAGAATACCCGCTTTTTCCTGATATACTCGATTTTTATATAACCTTCTAAAGGCTTTTCGCAAATTTGATATTTCTTTTTCCGAAAGATCGTAAACACTTTTACGAATATGTATGGTTTTAGTATTCATGTTTTAAGTTTTTTGAATGGTTAATAATGATACTAACGAATGTGCTTTTTTAGCATTATGCATCTCCTCCAGAAACCTTTGGCCAAACAACAGTATCTGGCATCGTACCTTTTTCAAGCATTACTTTTGTTAATAGCTTATGCAATTCTTGACGCTTTTTTAGAATGGCTGCTTTTTTGATTTTTTCTTTTTTAGAAGCATTGTACAGTTGTATTACTTTCTTGACACCTCGATATGCTAGATTGTATCTTTCTTCAGGATCGTTGGTCATGTCGTACATTTCGTATTCCATTTCTTGTCCGAAGTTAGGATCGAAATACACCGAATATTTCCATTTTTGATTTCCTTTCGTTTGTATGATACAACGAATACGACAAGCGCCCATATTCTGTGGTGTGTCACTTTGAATATAACTATCATCAAATGTAAAGTGAACATGATCTTGTACCGTTTCTTCAGGATTTTCTAAAATTGACACCAAACTCTTTCCTTGAAATTTATATTTTTTTGTCTTAACACCTGCAATTTCAGCAATTGTTGGCATCAAATCGATCAATCCTGCAAAAGCTTCTGTGGTTTTTCCTGCGAACATCTTTTGATCTGAAAGATGCGAAAATATCAAAGGAACATTGATGGTTTGCTGATATGCATTGAACATTTTTTGACGCATCATCCCATGTGACATTGCCATATCTCCATGATCACTGACTCTAATAATTAAAGAATCTTTTGTCTTTGGATTTTTTTTCAATGCTTTTAAAACTTTGTTTATTTCTTTATCGACAAGAGATGTTAGATAGGCATAAAATTTCACATAGTTTGTCGCAACTTCTTCGGTATTGATCTCTCCAAATCCCTGCAACAAGTTTTGCCAAGTAGTTTGAATTTTTGGCTTGGTGTTTAGTTTCTCATTCCATGTTGATGGCAGTGAAACATTAATATCTTTAAAATCGCCGTCTTTGTATCCTCCAAGTTTATATAAAGGTGGATTGCGAGGTGTACCATCAGGACTAGATACTGTTTCATTCCCTGGATACGACAAAACATCGTGAGGATTTACAAGCGAAACTACCAAAAACAAGGGTTTCTTATCATCATAGTTTTTAATGTATTCCAAAGCACTTGTTTTTACTCTTTCTTCATTGGATTCTTTTACACTCATCCCTGGTAATTTTTTACCATACAGCGCACTTTGACCTTCACCGTCTACAAAGCGACCATCATTATTGAATCTTCCGCCACCAAAATTGAAAATATTGGCATCGTCTCCAGCATCAGGATAACTCCACTCTTTCACTCCGTACATTTTATCCAAATGAGAAACATCTTTAGAGGTCCAATACAATTGATCTACATCAGGTTTCAACGGACCTTTTCCTTTTATTTTAACAAACTGCGTTGGTTTGCTCACATGCCATTTGCCTTTGTAAGCAACATTATATCCAGCTTTCTCCATCATTTCGAACATGTTATCCATATTGTTACGCAATTGCCCTTGCATTACCTGTGTATATCCTTTTGGTGGATTATCTTCATTGTAAGGATCATCAAAAGCTAATACTTGAGTTGCGCCATGTGTTGCTGGATAAGTTCCTGTAAAAAGTGTTGTACGACTCGATGTACACGTACATGCATTTGTAAATGCATTGTTAAATGCGAGTCCATTTTTTAGCAATTTGTTCATTGCTGGTAAATTATTTTTAGCCCAAACTGTATCCCAATTTTGTTTCCAAGTTTGCTGATCGGAAATAATAATAACGATGTTTGGTTTTTTTAGATCTTTTAATTTTGCCATGATTTCGTGATTTATAATAGTTATGTAGTTGTTAGTAATAGTTGGATGCAGGTTGCCTGATTAGGGCAACCTGACATCATTTTCTTTTTAAGGATTAACCAACTTTTACAATGCCTGGTGGAATCCAATTGGTATTGTCCGTCCCTTTGACTAAGCAAATTGGTGAATTGCCATTTCCTTCTTTTTCTTCTCCCCATAAAGCTGGAGTATACAAACGTAAGAAGACAATAAATCCTAAAGTGTCTTTTAATTCTTGGTTACTCGGGATTGGCAACCAGTTATTAAATGCAACAGGATCTGTTTCCTTATCTGGCGCATCAGCTTGAAGATATAATTTAATACCTCCATTTATAGGTGTTACTGGATGATTTTCTATCATTGGATGACCGATAGAACTATAATTTACGCCTGCTTCTTGTGCATTTGTATTCTCTACCAAAGTACCGTCACTGTTGTAGATTGTTACAGACCAAAAAGCATCGTCTCTCACAGGAGGAAGATCTGTAAAATCAATTGTATACTTAAAATCTCCGCTCAAATGATTGCCATCTTCATCAAATTTTGCATATCCGTAAACGGTATCTTCCACACGGTTAGCACCTAATGCCCATCTTGCTATGGTTGCTCTATTTTTATAATTTGTTCCATAATCTCCAAGAAACTTATATCTTGGAAAAACCCAATGATTTGTCTTCGGGTTTTTGGAAGAAACGCCAGATTCCAGAAATTGTGCCGCAGCCTCCAATCCAGCTTGTAAAGTCACTTGTTTCTCTATATCGAGTTCCGTGAAATCAAATGAAATTGCTGGGTTTTCTTCTGGATTAATACTAAATCCGATTGCTTCCAATTTTGAAATCATTTCTTTATCCTTCTCTGTATCTAATGGCGCATTGTAATTCATCATAGCAGCCATTCTTCCAAAAAAGGCAGATGCATCCATTTGTTGTAATTGATAAAAAGGCGCTGTGCTAACATCTACTACAGGATCAACAGCTACATTTTCGGGGATGTATGATTCGTTATCAATTTGACTTAAAGGTACAAGGTTCAACTTTGGATAGATTTCTTTGTTTATCCATTCAAGATCGGCAGGAGCTCCATTTGAAAATACACGTCCAATGATCCAAGCTGTGTTTGTGTCCATACGAGTAACCGTCATTCCTTCAAACTGATTTCCTTTTATTTCATAATCTGGACCTAAAAAAACATATTTTCCTGGCTGACTATCTACTCGTGATCCTGGCGTGTTGTCAATTACATTTGTCCAACCATCTAAAACCTGCATGATAAAAAATCGAGAACTTCCATCTGGGTTTGTAAACGCAGGAAGGTTCATCACAATAGGTTCATCTTTCAAATTAAGAGAAGCAATCATATATAATGTTGATGTACTTAGTAAGACAACATTTTTTGCTTCTGGTCCAGGCCATTGTGTTTGCAACGCAAATTGATTCATTGGAGCACCGCCAGCGCCTCCATTAGAAGGTTCTGTTGGCGTATTGTTTAATTGTTGCAAGGTAACGCCCATCATTACCAAAGGATATCCGTAGATGTAGGCATCAAAAGCATTGTTAAAGGTTGTTTTTATACCTGGAATTGTGGATTCTAAAAAATCACCTGCCTGTCCTTCTCTTGAAGATTCATTCGTGTGTTTTTTCTTGACTGTTTTTTGTATTGCATCTAACATATTTTAAGGATTTAAAATGATTCCTACTCTATTGACCAAGGCTTTTCGGATGTCGCCTGTTACTTCAAAACTTATGTATAATACTCAATTGAATATGCTGTTTTGATTCTGTAACAAATGTCTATAATCGTATCATTCTGTATAAGAGCACATCAGCCTGTTTCGAAAAATCAGGCTGAACTACTTGGGGATTTTCACACAGACTATGAAATCCTTATTTTTTTGATTATGAATACATTATAACGGAGTTTCTTTTTCTTTAAGAGATGTACTGTCGAAGTGATTTTTCACAAGAAAAGAACAGGCAATTTGACGTAAATTACTAGGTAGATCAACCTGTTTTGAGCGTAAAAACATTTTTATAGCCTATTTCTGCCCTATCTTCAACATGAAAAATGGATGAACCCTTAAACAAATAATTATGAAATCAACTATTAAATACACCGTTTTACTTGCAGTAGTATGTGCTTTGTTTTTTTCGTGTAATCAAGAGAAAAAGACTAAAACTGAAGCTCCCAAATCAGAAAATAAATTCGTGAACAACTTGGAAGATTGTAGCGAAAAAGGAGTTTTAAGATATAAAATTTGTGAAGATATAGCATACGATTATTTGAGTCAATATAAAGATTACATAGATAATGTAAGAGATGATCTTAAAAAATACGATTCTACAGCATATGAAAATACTAGAGAAACACTAAATTATGGTTCACACACTACCGTAAGAGAATTCAGGAATATTCTAAAAAACACAAACTTTAAAGATGATGATAAAATATTTTTAATGAATGGGTTGAAACAAAGAAAGCTAGATGGAAAAGATGTTACCGAGGTTATTTTTGTTGTTGAATCTTCTCCAAGAGGAATCGCTAATGCTAAATCTTCAAATGGACCAACGTATACGTATTTCAATTTCACACAACCTTGTCCTAATGGTTGTCCAAAAGAAATACCAGGCATCATCTATCCTGAATAAATAACACTCTAAAATCATCTTAATGGACACAAACGCTACATTACAAAATATTTACTCTTATACCGTAAAAATCACATTGTTATTTCTGTGCATTAATGTAGCGTTTTGTATTTTCCATCGAAAAAAATTAAATATTCCGTTTCAACGCTTATGTTACTTTCTTATTTGGAATCTGCTGACTGAAATCCTAGCGTTTATTTTTATGAGGTTAGGATACAATAATTTACCGTTGTTACATATTTATACCTTGGGCGAATTTTTATTGCTTTCATATTTCTTTAAAAGTTTACTTACTAAGCCTGTATTTCTCAGAACTGCTTTTTGGTATTTTGTCATAGCTGGAAGTCTTTTTATTATCATTAATTCCCTGTTTTTTCAAAGCGTTTTCGGATTCAACACATTTGCAAAAACCTTTGTTCAAATAAGCATTATTGGGTATGCCATATTATATTTTTATAACCTTGTGGAGAATCCTTTGTTTTCTGTTGCTATATCTAAAAGCATACGATTGATCAATTCGGCAATACTTGTCTATTATTCAGGAAGTCTATTTATATTTATGTGTAGTAATGTGTATTTAAAAGACATGCAGGTATATGTCCCATTTTGGGCTTTTAATGCATTCTTAAACTTTATTTTTCAATTGCTTATCTTGATAGGATTATGGAAAGTATTTTTCAAGAAAACAACTTTATGACACTCATGGTCATTGGCATACTAATTATGCTCGCTTTTGCAATGGCTTTTGTGCTTTTTGTAAATCATTCCCAAAAGCGATTATTGAAAGAACAAATGCGCGTTCAAAAGTTAGACTATAAGCATCAAGAAGAGTTATTGCATGCAACTATTTTAACTCAAGAAAAAGAAAGACATCGCATTGCACGTGATTTACACGATGAAATTGGTTCAAAACTGAATGTGATTTTTTTAAATGTTTGTCGTCTTAAAAAGTATGGCAAAGTTGATGAAGAAATCGATCTAATTACTGACGAAGTTGAAACTGTTGTAAATACTACGATCAATTCAATACGGTTTATTTCACATGAATTATTACCGCCAACTTTAGAAGAATTTGGCTTGATAGAAACAATTCGTGAATTACAACATAGTTATAATTTAATCGGAGCAATTCAAATAGATTTTACGACTGAAGGCGAAAACAAGATTGATGATTCTTTGGTTGAACTGAACCTTTTTAGAGTTTTACAAGAACTCATTAAAAATTCTATTCGACACGGAAAAGCCACTGAAATTGATTTGAATTTAAAGATTGATCCAACTATAATTACATTCTCTTATCAGGATAATGGTGTTGGTTTCGACAGTACGGACAAAGCACATAAAAAAGGACTTGGAATGAAGAATATTGAAAGTCGATTGCGCATTATCAATGCAACTTCCAAGTTAAATTCTTCTACAAAAAATGGCACAAATGTCGTTATAGATGTTCTTCCTGATCAAACCAATAACATTTAAATTATTCACTATGAAAACAATTTCTATTGCTATTGCAGACGACGAAGCATTATTCCGAAAAGGAATGAGTTTAATACTAAATGATTACGAACATTTGAACGTAACTTTAGAAGCTGAAAACGGAATCGATTTGTTAGAAAAATTATCGCAGAGCGAAACCATCCCCAATATTTTACTACTCGATTTAAAGATGCCAGAAATGAATGGCGTTGAAGTCGCAAAAATAATTCAGAAGAAATATCCAACACTAAAAATCATTGTCATTTCTACACACTTTAGCAGAGCTTTTATCATTAATATGATTGAATTATCGGCAGTTGCTTATTTACCAAAAAACTCGCAACCTCAAGAAGTTGTAGAAACCATTGAAGCTGTTTATGAAAAAGGATTTCATTACAATACGGAAGTCTTGGCAATTATTAGAGAAAATATCATTTCAAAGAAAAAACCAAAAGCGCAATTCTCTGTAGAATTAACAAATAGGGAAACAGAAGTTTTACAATTGATTTGCGAACAATATACCGCACCAGAAATTGCCGAAAAACTATTCATCAGCGCTCGAACTGTAGATGGACATCGCAACAATCTTTTATCAAAACTAAACTGTAAAAATGTTGCCGGATTGGTAGTTTACGTATTACAAAATGAATTGCTTGATATTCCTTTATTGAAGACGAATAGGAAGTGATTTGGGTGTTGGGTGTTGGGTATTAGGTGTTAGGTGTTAGGTG
>NZ_JBOEFY010000098.1:11557-22114 GCF_050633145.1 Kordia sp.
GTGTTAGGTGTTAGGTGTTAGAAAGTAAAAAAACTAACTACTCAATACTTATGTCTTGTAACAAGAAAAAACAGACTGAGCGGAGTCGAAGTCACTATTTCTTAGGTGGATATTTCTCAAAAGCTTTCAATAAAACAGCTTTAAAATAGGCTTTGCATTCTTCTGGTGTTGCTTCTTCTTTAAAATATCCTTCTACAATAGCCTGCCAAAACAACTTATCTTCTCGCACATCTACAAAATCGATTACTACTTCTTGGTTTCGTTTGGAGCTTCCAATTGGCAATCCAATAGTTACTCCACCACCAACACTGCGTCCGCCGCCGCCAACTCCTACTCCAACGCCACCATTTCGATCGGGTTCAAAAGCAGCTGTTTCTATATTAATGTAAAAATCGGGTGTAGCTGTTCGCTTAAAACCGCGCGATTGCATAATAGAATCTGTCAAACGAAACAAACGTTTATCATTCAATTCATTCAAACCTGTCTCTATCTCTGGGAAGAAATTGTATGTTGTATACTTGGCAAAGTCGGTACTTCTTTCATAATCATATATTGCTTTTGGGGCAGTACACGATACAATTAATAATACTACACAAGCAATTCCGAAATATTTCATAGCGTTTCTTTTTCATCAAATTCACTACAAGATAGCAATAATTATTCCATAAAAAATCCTGTTTCATGGGAAAAACAGGACTTTTAACGTTATGTTATGCTTTGTCTATTCTTTATCAAATAATGCTTTGTGAATAAACCCTGCTACAATTGCTCCTAAGATTGGTGCAACCCAAAATAGCCAAGTTTGTGGTAAATAATCTCCACCTGCAAATAATGCTTGACTTGAAGAACGTGCTGGATTTACCGAAGTATTTGTAATTGGAATACTTATTAAGTGAATCAGTGTTAAACACAAACCGATAGCCATTGGCGCAAATCCTTTTGGTGCTCGTTTATTGGTGCTTCCAAGAATGACTAGCAA
Organism: Kordia sp.; assembly: GCF_050633145.1. Lineage (GTDB taxonomy): Bacteria > Bacteroidota > Bacteroidia > Flavobacteriales > Flavobacteriaceae > Kordia. The sequence goes on from NZ_JBOEFY010000098.1 coordinate 12,537, forward strand.
GAAAAATGCTGTGAGTAAAAATTCAGCAATAAAAGCAGACATCATAGAAAATCCACCTGGCGACAAACTATCATATCCATTTGCTGCAAAACCTCCAATTTCCTTATCGGAACCTGTAACAATAAAATACAATGCTCCAGCTGCCAAAATAGCACCCACAAGTTGAGAAACGATGTAACCCGGCAAATCTTTTCCAGAAAATTTTCCTCCAGCCCAAAGACCTATAGAAACTGCCGGATTAAAATGTCCTCCTGAAATATGCCCAACAGCATACGCCATTGTCAATACAGTAAGACCAAAAGCTAGTGAAATCCCTACAAGACCAATTCCTCCTCCTGCTAAAATTGCGCTTCCACAACCTCCAAACACAAGCCAGAATGTTCCAAAAATCTCTGCAAAATACTTCTTCATAATTTATATGTTTTATTGATTAGTATCATCAAGATATAGAAAAAAGCTACACCAACCATCTTAACTTACTAACAACTATATATTTAAAAAAACTCTAATAAATGTGTTTTCCTTTATTTATCACTTGCAGGCTCTTATTTTATTTTTGCAGAATTGTTAATATTTAATTTGAATATTCGCATTTATCAATCTTACAAAAAACCGTATCTTTGCAGGACATTTATTTGAGTCTAAAAAAATTCAAAATAAAAAACAAAGAGATGAAACGAGTCATAACGATCTTCTGCTTTGAAGCAAGATTTTTATTGGCGAACACCATCTGACAGAATTAATAAAATAGAATATAACAGATGAAACTTGCATTATTAACAATTGGTTTACTATTATTAGGTGTTGCAGGAATTGCAATTAAAATTTGGGCAAAGAAAGACGGAAAGTTTGCAGGAACTTGCGCAAGTCAAAACCCAATGTTAAACAAAGATGGAGATGCTTGTGGATTTTGTGGAAAAACTCCAGATCAATTTGAAAATTGTTCAGAGCCACAACATCAATAAATAGTTAGCTTCTCTCCTATTTTATGACTCTAATCCTTTTGTACGCTTTTATAGCCGTTGCAGCTATTCAAGTAATTTACTTTTTATTTTTTGGACTGTTTGCTTTTGACAAAACGAAACGAAGTAAGCCTATTGATGTTCCTGTTTCCATCATTGTATGTTCAAAAAACGAAGCGGAAAATCTCAAAATCCTAATTCCCGAACTTTTACAACAAGCCTATAAAAATTATGAGATTGTACTCATTAATGATGCTTCTTCAGATGAAACTCAGGATGTAATAGAAGATTTTCAAAAAGAAAACGACAATATCAAACTTGTCAATGTAGAAAACAATGAAGCATTTTGGGGAAATAAAAAATACGCACTCACACTCGGAATTAAAGCAGCAACCAACAATTATTTAGTGTTTACAGATGCAGATTGTGTTCCAGCTTCTAGAAGTTGGTTGGCAGAAATTACGCAGCATTTTTCAAGCACAAAAACAATTATTATTGGATATGGCGCGTATGCGAAAAAAAAATATTCATTCTTAAATCTTTTGATTCGGTTTGAAACCTTAATGGCAGCCGTACAAGCGTTCAGTTATGCAAAACTAGGAATTCCTTACACGGCAGTTGGTCGGAATTTAGCCTATCACAGAAACGAATTCTATAAAGTCAACGGTTTTGTAAATCATATCAAAATACGTTCTGGCGATGACGATTTGTTCATCAAAGATGCAGCGACTAGCAAAAACACCGCAATTTGTTTTTCTAAAAACAGTTTTACCATTTCGCAACCAAAAACAACATTTACGTCTTGGTTTCGTCAAAAAAGAAGGCACGTTAGTACTTCATCACATTACAAGTTTATTCACAAATTCTTATTAGGTGCTTTTTACAGTACGCAAGTTTTATTTTGGGCGCTCGCTATCTTTTTAGTGTGCACTTCACTTTGGATTCCTGCTTTGGGAATTATAGGAATTCGCCTGCTCATTCAATATTTTATCATCGGATTTTCGGCAAGTAAACTCAAAGAACAAGACACCTTATATCTACTCCCAATTTTAGAGCTCTTTTTAGTTATCATACATTTTGGTATCTTTATAGCGAACAAGATTTCAAAACCAACGCATTGGAAATAGCAGAAACGATTCTGAAAGCATACATACAAAAGGCTAAATTGGGCAATCAAGTAGCTTTCAATTTTCTACTGAATTCCTTTTGGAACGATGTGTATGGTTTTCAATTAAAACGTGTTCAAAATGAGAACGATGCGGAAGATATTACCATTCAAACCTTCTCAAAAGCTTTTGATAAAATAAATACATTCGACGAAAAATATAAGTTTAAAACATGGCTGATTACGATTTCTAAAAATGTTCATATTGACTTTCTTCGCAAGAAAAAAACATTGATTGAAACTACGCCAGAACAAGAAGAAGAAGTGTATCAAATTGTGGATGATGGTCCAACTCCAGAAGATAAAATCATTACAGAACAAAATTTAGCGAATCTATTACGCGATATTAAAAAGCTAAAACCGCATTACCAAGAAATCATCAACTTGCGCTATTTTCAAGAGTTGAGTTACAAAGAAATTTCAGAACAACTACAAGAACCAATGAATAATGTGAAGGTGAAGTTATTGCGCGCAAAAAAGTTACTTGCAGAAATTATTCAAAAACAATGAGTACTTCTTTTATAAAAAAACTAGGTCCAGGATTATTATTCGCAGGCGCTGCCATCGGCGTTTCTCATTTAGTAAATTCAACGAAAGTTGGTGCCGAATTCGGTTTCGGATTGCTTTGGGCATTATTACTAGTAAATTTATTCAAATATCCATTTTTTCAATTTGGTCCACGATATGCGGCTGCCACAGGTGAAAGTTTGTTAGATGGTTATAAAAAATTAAGCAAAGGATTATTGGTTGCCTATTTTATTTTGTCATTTGCTACGATGTTTACCATACAAACCGCAGTTACGATTGTCACAGCTGGTTTGGCTTCACAGTTATTTGGAGTTGAATTATCTATGGAAATTTGGAGCACAATTATTACCTTAATTTGCTTAGGAATTTTGGCAATGGGACGGTATTCCTTTTTGGATAAATTAATGAAAGTCATCATCATTACATTGACAATAAGTACCGTTGTAGCAGTTACTTTTGCCTTATCTAACGGAAATGAAGCCTTGACAGCAGGACAAATTTTCCCAGCAGAAATTGGCGGAATTACATTATTGATTGTTTTTATGGGATGGATGCCAGCTCCGCTAGATATTTCTATTTGGCATTCACTTTGGGCTATTGAAAAGCGTCAAGAAACAGAAGGTTTCACACCAAAAACAGCTTTGTTTGATTTTAACTTTGGATACATTGTAACCATCATACTTGGTGTTTGTTTTATGGCATTGGGCGCGTATGTAATGTTTGCTTCAGGAATTGAATTTTCTTCAAAAGGAGGCGCATTTGCTTCACAATTGATCGATTTATATACTAAAAACTTAGGAAGTGGCGCGTATATTATCATTGCTATTGCGGCGTTTACAACCATGTTTAGTACAACTTTGACAACTTTAGACGCTTCTCCAAGAGCCATGGCAAAAACGAGTCAGTTGTTATTTGGAAAATACATTAAGCACAGTTATATATTTTGGATGTTGATTCTTGTTGCAGGAACCGTACTTATTCTCACACAGTTTTTAGCTAACATGAGTACTTTAATTTATGTTGCTACGGCGCTGTCATTTATCACAGCTCCTTTTTATGCGATTTCAAATTATATTCTTATCACAAGTAAACACACTCCTAAAGAATGGCAACCGAAGCTTGGATTGCGCATTTTAAGTTGGTTGGGAATTATCTTTTTGACAGGATTCTCGATTTGGTATTTGACGACGGTTTAGTTGTCAGTTGTTGATTGTTAGGTGTTAGGTGTTAGGTGTTAGGTGTTAGGTAAAAACCTTTTTTATTTTACATTTAGCGTTTTACATTTTAAATTCATGATTTCAAATTGGTACTTCGACAAGTTCAGTTTAAACAAATCCACAACGAAGAACAAACAACGAACAACTACATAAAAATAAAAGAGATTCTTTGTATCTTTGCGTTTCATATTTTCAATGAATAGAAAAGTTGCTATGGGTATAGAAACAAAAGCAAGTGTATTGCCTCCAAAAGGAAAACCGAAATGGCTTCGTGTAAAGCTTCCGACAGGAAAGAAATACACAGAACTTCGTGGATTGGTTGACAAGTACAAATTGAATACGATTTGTACGTCTGGAAGTTGTCCAAATATGGGCGAATGCTGGGGAGAAGGAACAGCTACTTTTATGATTTTAGGAAATGTATGTACACGCTCTTGCGGATTTTGTGGTGTAAAAACAGGACGACCAGAAACGGTTGCTTGGGATGAACCTGAAAAAGTAGCGCGCTCTATTAAAATTATGCAAATTAAGCACGCTGTTTTGACTTCGGTTGATCGTGATGATTTGAAAGATATGGGAAGTATTATTTGGGCAGAAACAGTGAAAGCTGTACGCCGAATGAATCCTACTACAACTTTGGAAACATTGATTCCAGATTTTCAAGGAATTGAACGTCATTTAGATCGTATTGTCGAAGTTTCTCCAGAAGTAGTTTCGCATAATATGGAAACGGTTCGTCGTTTGACACGTGAAGTACGAATTCAAGCAAAATATGATCGTAGTTTGGGTGTATTGAAATACTTAAAAGATCAAGGAATCAATAGAACGAAATCAGGAATTATGCTTGGTTTAGGCGAAAAAGAAGATGAAGTGATTCAGACACTACACGATTTGAGTGAAGCAAATGTAGATGTAGTTACCATCGGACAGTATTTACAACCAAGTAAAAAGCATTTACCTGTACAACAATTCATTACGCCAGATCAGTTTGATAAATATCGTGAGATTGGTTTGGAATTAGGTTTCCGTCATGTAGAAAGTGGCGCGTTGGTACGATCTTCTTATAAAGCGCATAAACATATTGAGTAATTTTGAATTTTAAATTTTGGCTAGTTGCTTTCGCTTCTAGCCTTTTTCTTTTTTTATGTTTTTTCACAAATGCACGAATTTGTTTTTGATACGTCACTGCGAGGAGCTTGCGACGTGGCAGTCTGTTGCTAAGTATTCTCCGAGTTTTCTTTGAAACAGATTGCCACACGTTTTTCATTTCGCTACAACTCAATGTAAAACGCTCGCAAAGACGTTTCGGGAAATGTGCGTTTCCAAGTACTTCTCGATACAATTCACATGGGCGAATCACTCGAAGTGACGTTTATGCTTTCCAAGAAATATATTTTGATCTCAATAATGTTCGCAATGATATTCCTAAAATCGTGCATCATAAATCTACTTTAGGATATACAATACCTACTATGCAACAATTCTAAATTTTAATTTATTTACCTTTCAGAACACCAAATTGCCTATTCAGAACATTTAAAAGTTATGAGGTATCATGTTATATATCTTTGTTTAGATTTATTCATTTATGAACCCCAATCCTACCTATCTAAAATATCCTGAATATGCAAAAACTATTACTTTCACTCATTTTTATTACAGTAACAACTACCAATTATGCGCAAGGCATTTTTGATAGTTCTATACACACTGCCACTACTTTTGGGAGTGTAAATTCTCCTAGCGGAGAAGGAGCACAAAATGTAATTGACCAAAATTCGAATACAAAATATTTAGATTTTAATGCCAATGATGGCATCGGTTTTCAAGTCGATATGTTAGGTGTTGCAAGTAGAGTCACGAGTATGGAATTTGTGACTGCTAATGATGCTCCAGAAAGAGATCCGACAAATTATGAAATTTTTGGTTCTAATGACGGCACCAACTTTACAAGTATCACTACAGGCGTAATTCCATGTATTTCAACACGTCTTTCTTCAAGAACATTTTCTTTCCAAAATACAAATTCGTATACACATTATAGATTAAATTTCACAGGAACTTGTAGCTCGTCATCCATTCTTCAAATTGCAGATGTGCAATTAATTAATTGCGATATAACCATCAATACACAACCTCAAGATGTAAGTGTTATTGAAGGCAGTGATGCTAGTTTTAATGTTACAGCTTCTGACACCAATAGTATGTATCAGTGGTACGGAGAAGGAGAGCTTATTACTAATAAAACTACTACTGATGGATTAGGGAATAATGTTTGTAGAGGAGTATACGAATCCAACAGCACTATTTATGCAGGTACATTTGGAGGTTTATCAATATCTACTGATGGAGGAACTACATTTACCAATAAAACCACAGCTAATGGATTAGGGAGTAATATCTGTTCAGATATATACGAATCCAACGGCACTATTTATGTAGCTACATCTGGAGGTTTATCGATCTCTACAGATGCAGGAAATACCTTTACCAATAAAACCACAACAGATGGATTAGGGAATAATAACTGTGTAGGGGTATACGAATCCAACGGTATTATTTATGTGGCTACAAGTGGTGGAGGTTTATCGATCTCTACAAATGCAGGAAATACGTTTACTACTAAAACCACAACAGATGGATTAGGAGATAATTTCTGTCGAGATGTATACGAATCCAATAGTATTATTTATGTGGCTACAAGTGGAGGTTTGTCAATCTCTACTGATGCAGGAAATACCTTTACCAATAAAACCATCGCTGATGGATTAGGGAATAATGGTTGCCTAGCAATATACGAATCCAATGGCACTATTTATGCGGCTACAAGTGGAGGTTTATCCATCTCTACAGATGCAGGAAATACCTTTACCAATAAAACCATCGCTGATGGATTAGGAAATAATTTCTGTCGAGATGTATACGAGTCCAACGGTACTATTTATGTCGCTACAGATGGAGGTATATCGATCTCTACAGATGGAGGAGCTACTTTTACCAACAAAACCACAGCAGATGGATTAGGGAATAATGTTTGTAATGGTGTATACGAATCCAACGCTACTACTTATGTGGCTACAAATGGAGGTTTATCTATTATCAGCTCTTTTGTACCAATAGCTGGCGAAACCAACGCAACACTTACGCTAAATAATGTACAATTGACAAACGATGGCAGTCAATACTTTGTAGAGGTGTTTAATGCATCAACATGTAACGTGCAAAGTAACCTAGTTACATTAACAGTTGATCCTTGCGATATAGCCATCATGACTCCGCCTCAAAATGTAAGTGTTATTGAAGGAAGTGATGCTAGTTTTAATGTTGTAGCTTCAGGTACCAATGTTATGTATCAGTGGTACGAACCAGGAGAGCTTATTACCAATAAAACTACAACAGATGGATTAGGGAGTACTATTTGTTATGATGTTTATGAGTTCAACGGTATTATTTATGTGGCTACAAATGGTGGTTTATCGATCTCTACAGATAGAGGAAGTACGTTTACCAATAAAACCACAACAGATGGATTAGGGAATAATGTTTGTAATGGAGTATACGAATCCAACGGCACTATTTATGTGGCTACAAATGGAGGTTTATCGATCTCTACAGATGGAGGAAGTACGTTTACCAATAAAACCACAACTGATGGATTAGGAAATAATATTTGTAATGGAGTATATGAATCCAACGGTGCTATTTATGTGGCTACAGTTGCAGGTTTATCGATTTCTGATAATGGAGGGAATACCTTTACCAATAAAACCACAACTGATGGATTAGGGAATAATGTTTGTAATGGAATATACGAATCCAACGGCACTATTTATGTGGCTACAAATGGAGGTTTATCGATCTCTACAGATGCAGGAAATAATTTTATGAATAAGACCACAACAGATGGATTAGGAGCTAATGATTGTAAAGGCGTATATGAATCTAACGGCACTATTTATGTAGCTACATTTGGAGGCGGTTTATCAATCTCTACAGATGCAGGTAATACCTTTACCAATAAGACCACAACAGATGGATTAGGGAGTAATATTTGTTTTGATGTATACGAATCCAACGGTGTTATTTATGTGGCTACACCTGGAGCTGGTTTATCGATTTCTATAGATGGGGGAATTACTTTTACCACTAGAACGACAGCTGATGGATTAGGGAGTGATTTCTGTCGAGGAGTATACGAATCCAACGGCACTATTTATATAGCTTCAGGTGATATAATTTTTGGTGGTAGTTTATCTATTATCAGCCCTTTTACACCATTAGCAGGCGAAACCAACGCAACACTTACGTTAAATAATGTACAATTGGCAGACGATGGTAGTCAATACCTTGTAGAGGTGTTTAGTTCATCATTATGCAGTGTTCAAAGTAACCTAGCTTTCTTGAATGTTGATGCAACTTTAGGAGTTGACACCAATACTATCATTGAAAAACTGAGTCTTTATCCCAACCCTTCTCATAGCATATTAGCTATTACTGGACTTAAAGAGACTAAAGATTATGTAATTTATGATATTCAAGGAAGTAAGATCGTTCAAGGTAAGATTACAAATAATCAACCTATTAATATAGAGAAATTACAATCTGGTGTTTATTTTTTAAAATTAAAAGATGTAGAAAACGTTTTTAAATTTATAAAGTCATAAAACAGATTTACTTAGGTACAAACTATCAACTTCTTAAAGCGCCTAAGTCTGGTATATCTGTTAAAAGAGCTTTGTAAAGAATTATAAATTAGGCTAGTTGCACTTCGCTTCTAGCCTTTTTTTGACGCTCTGCGTCATGCTAAACTCGATTCAGCATTTCATCTATTTTTCTATTTTTTTCATTGACTTTGTCGAATCTTCGATTTCCTGCCTTTCGATTCTCGCTCAAGATAAACTACGGCAGGAATCTATAATTTATTGAAAGGTTCAATGGCTTTGTGTATGCTTACTCTTTTTGTCATATGTACCGAACGGCATTTTGAGTGTTTTTTTCGTTGCGTAGCAAAATAAAAAATGCACTTCAACAAGTTCAGCAGAACTAGCGAGAAGTGCCATGACATAGATAGTTTCTGAGTACTTCTCGATACAGTTTTTCTTCATTTCATTTCGAAAAACCACTCGAAGTGACGATTGTGGTTTCAAAGAAGTCTAAGAACTCAAAAGACAAAGTTTCTAAAGTCGAACTTTTTGATAGAGGATTTGAAAGTGCTCAATTTGTTTGTTAAAGAATATTCTAACTTGCTTATAGCATCTTAAAATCAAAACAAAGAAAATGCTATTACTAAAGAAACAGATTGCTACGTTGCTATGCTTCTCGCAAAGACGTATCAAATATATCCAAAATCTAATAGCGAAGCGATCTAATATCTAACAGCGGAAGCGGTCTAAAAGATTCCCGCCTTTGCGGGAACGAGTCTAAAAGCAACGCGAGTCTAAAAATCTAAGTTCGTCTAAGCAAGACTAGTATACTTCCTACAAATTTGTATCTTGTATTCGTACAGAAATATTAGAATACAAAAAACAAGTATGAGCAAACCACAAGAGATTTTAGAGTTAGAGAAAGTGTATGGGATTACGTTGACAGAAACTAAGAATGAAGGTAATATTATGAGTTGGACTAATTCAAATAAATATCTTTTAAATGACAAACAAGAAGTTATTGGATTGAATTTATCTGGAAATCAAATTACCAAAATTGAAA
>NZ_JBOEFY010000099.1:0-403 GCF_050633145.1 Kordia sp.
ACAGGCTTGGCACAGAATCAATTGATGATTGGTCAAGACTTAGGCGCAGGCTTTACCTATCTCTGGAACACACCAGATGGGATAATGACAACACCTACAGTAACAGTAACCATGGCAGGAACCTATAGTTTAGTAATTACAGATGGGAACTTCCCAACAAACTGTAACTTCAGTGATAGTGTTACCTATGAGGCATCATCGCCACCAGCTAGTTTAAATGTACAGATTACTACACCAGCCTTTGCAGATACCCACAATGTAGTGGCTACAGCAACAGGAGGATCAGGAGTGTATGAATATCAATTAGATGATGGAGAGTGGCAAGAGACAGGAGAGTTCTTAGACTTACAACCTGGAGAACACACCGTAACAGTGAGAGATACTAATGGATGTGGAGAACTAG
>NZ_JBOEFY010000100.1:0-400 GCF_050633145.1 Kordia sp.
TTGGCACAGAATCAGTTAATGATTGGCCAAGACTTAGGCGCAGGCTTTACCTATCTATGGAACACACCAGATGGAATAATGACAACACCTACAGTAACAGTTACCATGGCAGGAACCTATAGTTTGGTGATTACAGATGGGAACTTCCCAACAAACTGTAGCTTCAGTGATAGTGTTACCTATGAGGCTTCATCGCCACCAGCTAGTTTGGATGTTCAGATCACCACACCTGCCTTTGCAGATACACACAATGTGATTGCAACAGCAACAGGAGGGTCAGGCGTATATGAATATCAATTAGATGATGGAGAGTGGCAAGAGACAGGAGAGTTCTTAGACTTACAACCAGGAGAACACACCGTAACAGTAAGAGACACCAATGGATGTGGAGAACTAGTAA
>NZ_JBOEFY010000101.1:0-607 GCF_050633145.1 Kordia sp.
ACATTACTAAGTACAAACACCTATTTTTAAAATCTGATATTTCCACGCTAAAAAGTATCATTTAGTTATGGCATATTTACAATTTACCCTAATTGGGTGCGTAAACTAACCTAACCTTAAACAGCATGAAATTATCAAAGAATAATGCAGCATATATGCCTGTAACCAACAGAATGGGAAACTGGCTTCCAACCAAAAAAGATGCAGCAGCTTGGCTTGAAAGAACTAAAAAAGAAGCAAAAAAGAAAAAGCTTAAACTCGATCCTACGATTAAGAGTTTTAAAAAGTTGATAGAAACCGATCCTATCATCAATATGTACTTCACACAAATGTTTCAGCAACAACCAAAATTTGCGCCGCCAGCAGGAAGTGGTGACGTAAAAATTAAGAATTACCAAGAAATGTTGCTCATCATGAATCATGTGTTAAAAACTGCTCCAGAATACAATACAACTGGAATGGTTGGTTTTCCTATCAATGCAATTCTCGATTTTCCAATGATTACACCAGCAGGTTTGGCTGCCTTTGCAGATGCAAAAGTGAATAGAGCTTTGATGAGAATCTTAAAAAAGTGGCAGAAATATTTAGACACTCCCGATTCTTTATA
>NZ_JBOEFY010000102.1:0-12028 GCF_050633145.1 Kordia sp.
TCTAACAATCTAACAATCTAAGAAGTCTAGTCCCGTCTTCTATTTCGCGAACGTGAATTCTTCTTCTTATTTCTAGAGTTCGAATTAGAACTTGAAGAGTCATTCCTATTTCTATTATTTTTTTGGCTTCCGCCAGAAGTGCCTCTTTGCGAAGAATTTGACTTCTTTCGTGATCGTTGTGGGCGTTCTTGCTTTGGTGGCGGCGTATAATTCGGATCAGCTTCAAAACCTTCTATTTCCTCAGTAACTAACTTTTCGCCTAACAACTTTTCAATTCCTTGTACGTACTCGTATTCTTCGGCAGAAACTAATGAAATAGCTTCACCGCTTGCACCAGCACGACCTGTACGACCAATTCGGTGTACATAATCCTCAGGAACATTTGGCAACTCAAAATTAATCACATATGGTAACAACGGAATATCCAAACCACGTGCGGCAATATCTGTCGCGACTAAAATTCGAATATCTCCTTTTTTAAAACCGCTTAAAGCTTTTGTTCGTGCATTCTGAGTTTTATTTCCATGAATAGCGGCTGCACTAATATCTTTAGCAATCAACTTCTTTGTCAATCGATTAGCGCCGTGTTTTGTGCGTGTAAATACCAACACCTGACTCCAATTTCCATCAGAAATCAATTTAATCAACAATGCAGTTTTCTGAGGTTTATCAACAGTATATGCTTTCTGATTTACTTTCTCTGCGGTTGTATTCTCAGGAGTAGCTTCCACTGAAACAGGATTGTGTAAAATGCTGTTTGCTAACTTCTTAATATCTTTTGAAAACGTCGCTGAAAACAATAAATTCTGTCTTCGTTTTGGCACAAGTTCAATCACACGTTTAATATCGCGCAAAAATCCCATATCCAACATTCTGTCAGCTTCGTCTAACACTAAAATTTCTACTTTTGCTAAAGACAAAGCTCCTTGACTCTGTAAATCGAGCAATCTTCCTGGTGTCGCTACTAAAATATCAACTCCATTTCGCAAGGTTCTAATCTGTGGTTTTGCATTCACGCCACCAAAAATAACGGTAGAGCGAATGTCTAAAAATAGACTGTATTCTTTAACATTGGCATATATCTGTGCTGCTAACTCACGCGTTGGCGTTAATATTAAGGTTCTAATAGGTCTTCTGCGTTGCGGTGGTTGTTCCGATAACAATTGTAATATTGGCAAGGTAAAACCTGCTGTTTTTCCAGTTCCTGTTTGTGCAGATGCTAAGACATCTTTGCGTTCTAAAACTAATGGAATTGCTTTTGCTTGAATAGGGGAAGGCGTTGTATATCCTTTTTCGCTGATAGCACGTAATAATGCATCAGATAATCCTAATGATTTAAATGACATAAAAATTGTTTATGAAATGACAATCTTCATGGTAAAACCTCATTTCTGTATGAATGCCAAATGTACAACCATTTTTTATCATTTAGCTCTAAAATCGGGTACAATTACGTGTTGTGAATCTTACATATTCAGTTTAAATTCGATACTTTTAGAATTCAAATCTTAACCTAAAAACCCTTATGAGTTACACACTTACATTTTCGGGTGACACCAACCTGATAGATAAAGACTTAACCAACAACAATTTTCAAAACTCAGATTTCACGCTACAATGCTGGATTCAAACAGAATCAGCCGGAGAAGTTCTTTCAAAACAAACGGAAGAAACTTCTTTTTCATTACAGGTAAACGCAAAAGGAAATCTAGTGTTTTCTGTCGTTGCAGATGGAACTCTGAGAAGTATTACTGCAAGTAATTGCTCTGTGCTAAATAACGAATGGTATCATGTTACAGCTGTAAAAACTGAAAACTTTTTAGAACTTTACATTAATGATTTGTCATTAGCATTTATAAATGATTCAGAAACCGTCCAAACAAATTCAACTTCAGACTTTACAATTGGAGGAAACCAAGATAATTTCTTCAACGGAACAATAAGTCAAGTTGCACTATGGAAAAAAGCCTTACTAGCGAATGAAGTAAGTACTATCAGAGAAGAAGAAGAAGTCACTGATGCAGACGATTTAATAACTATTATAGCTTTCATTAAAAAGGAAATAGATTCCATGTTTCCCAGAAATCTTGGGCTGGAAGTGCATTTAAAAATACGCAATACTTCGTATGAAACGCTTACGCTGAAAAATGCTGAAAACTATCCAAGTCACATTCCAACGACAATTCCTGTAGATGAAGAAGTCGCAATTACGCTGACTTCAAGCAGTATAACTTCGGTAATAAAGCGTGAACTCTGCTATGAAAACAAAAGTGGAAGTAGTACGATCTTTATCCGAAAGAATTTAAACAGATTTGACACGATTATTAGTGTGGTTTCTGAAAAAGATTTGGTAGACGATTTAGCTATTAAAGAAAATTTACCATTAGTGGCTTGCGCCGAATTAGTCATTGGAGAAAACATGGTAGTTGTAAATACTCGAAATCTATATAATTTCTTAAACGGATTGCGAGGACACTTAAAATGTGATCAAATACAAACACCAGGAGGCAACTTAATTGATGAAATAGAATACAACAAAGCGAGTCAGGTATTTAATCGAAGATTTCAACTAAAACCATTCGCAATCATTTACTGTGAATCTGCAGAAGATGTACAACGTGTATACAAAGATGCAATTGCAAATAACTTGCCTATAAGAGTTCGTTCTGGCGGACACGATCATGAAGGCGAATGTAGTGGAACAGATGTAATTTTGCTAGATATGACACGAATCAATCATGTAGAAGTAAGTCACAACAAGAAATTTGCTCGTATTGGGCCAGGAATTCGTTTCAAAGATTTGACACCACAACTAGCTTTCAATGAAGTAATGATTCCGCATGGAACTTGTGCTACTGTTGGTGTTGCAGGATTTACCTTTGGTGGCGGTTGGGGACCGTGGACTCGTAAGCACGGAATGAATTGCGAAGGATTAGTTGGCGCAACAGTCGTACTAGGAAATGGAGAAATTGTACAACTCAAAACAGATTATAGTAATAAAAAAGATTTGTTATGGGCGCTAAAAGGTGGTGGAGGAATGAGTTATGGAATTGTAACTGAATTGCAATTAGAAGTCTTTCCATTGCCTAATAAACTAATCAAATATGAATTGGAATGGAATCCGTATGAAGAAGACAATCCATCAAAAATTGACTGCGAAAAAGAAAATAAATACACAAAACCAATTATAGAAGCTTGGCAAAATGTAATCATCAATAAAGGCAATGCCTATTCGGGAGAAGATTTTACAAACGATCAACTCATCGGAACCAATTTAAAAGTTTCAGGGAAATATTTAGAAGGCAATCCTGACGATTTCATTCCAGAAGAAGCCATTCATAACTGTATCATGTATGGATATTGGCAAGGAACTGAAAAAAGTTTGTTATCCTTTGTAGATCATTGTTTTACAGGAGAAGCAAAACCATATGAATTGCGTTTAATTGGTAAAGGCGGACAACGTTTAAACTATGCTGACGATGGTTTAATGAGTGCTTGGGACAGACAATCGTATAGTGCCATAAAACGAACAATAAAGCTTGCAAGTTATGATACATCAGCAAAAAATAATGTTGAAAATACGATCAATACAAACGAAACAACTTATGATAAAGTCTATAAAATAGGAGAAGTTAGCGCTAAAAATAGCAATATGGATACGGCAACTGAGTTGTTTCAACTTTCATCCATCAAAAAACCATTACCGCCAGATTTAGATGCGCCAGCTCCACATAAAATTACATGTCGTTTAGCTTATAAAGGCGGATTAGATGCTAAAGGCATCAACCAATTGATAAGCTCTTTAACTTCAAAATTAATCTTGCCAGACAACCGCTCTCTTGGATTATTCAACTATATTACGCTTGGTGCAATTGTGGGAGAATATTACGATAACATGACTGAGGAAGCGAAAAAACGAAGCGCATTTCCATACAAAAACAGTGCATATACCATTCAATATCAAACATGGTGGAATACAGAATTGCTTCAAAAAGAAGAGGAACAAGACAATAAAGTATACAACAGAACCAACAGAGCTTTAGACTGGATGCAAGTATGTCGCGATTATGAAATCGAAAACTCTGGCGGATCATTTATTAGTTTCAAAGATGCTTCAATTCCAACAGAAACCTATTTTGGTGACAATTATGGACATCTAATAGAAGTAAAAAAGAAGTATTCAAAAGATCCTAAAAACCATTTCAGAACGAGAAAAACCATAATATAATCAACACAAAAACCATGAACACAAACGAAATTAAAAGCGTTGCAATTTATCCTCCAATAGGAATTGCGCGTATTGGAAACTCAGAAGAATACTTTTTTGCGCCAGATATTCCTGGTGTAGAAATTGCTCCAGAAGGAGGCTATAAAGATGGTGACGGACGCGTAAAGAAACAAGTTGCACGTTTTAGAATCTATGCTTTAGGCGAAAATGATACCGTATTGGGCGAAATTACTGAAACGGAAAGCAGCAATATTCATTGGCGTATTCAAGTCGCTAATGTAAAATCTGCTTGGTACATGTTTAACAATGCCTTAGATATACCTAATGCGGGAATTCCTTCTGCGTACAGAAACGCAGATATAACAGACGATGACCGAAGTCAATTAGCAATTACGCCAACTCCAGTAAGTATTAGCGGAACTAATGAAAAAGGAGCAGCGTATAATTTTGATGATGGCGAATTCTTTGGTAAAAAAGTAAAACTAGGTCATGTAGAAACAGATGCCGATGGTCGTTTGCTATTTTTTGGAGGCGATGGTAAATCTGCTTCAAGGAAAAACAAACCTGCCGTTACTTTTGCAAATAATGAAGGTTGGCATGACGATACTTGTGATGGAGTTGTACGTGCTACAGTAATTATTGATGGAAAAGAATTTGATGCAGAACCAGCAAATGTAGCTGTTACGCCACCAAACTTTGGACCTGGATTGTATGGAGTTGTTACGATGAATGATGTTGTGCAAGATCTATTTATCCGTGAAATGAACTATCCTGACAGCGCTGCAAATGGTGTTGTTTTTTACGAACATATCTTTCCGATGTTGGAACGTATGACTGATACACAGTGGGTAAATCAAGGATTCTTTATGTTATTTGGGAAAAACTCTCCGTCAGATTTTAGCAATCCTGAATTAATCAAAAGATTAGAAAGTCCTTCAAAAGAAAATGATGCTTTGCGCGAACGTATCTTTAAATGGTTTAGAGATCCTGACTCAAAAGAATATACACCAGCAAAAGTGCCGCCTTTTTATGGAGATGGTTTTGGAGAATATGAAAATCTAGCGATTGTCGATTTACCAATTACACGTACACAATATGCACGTTTAGAAAAATGGGCAAACGGAGATTTCACAACTGGAGAACCTCAAAAATACATTCCGTTTGAAAAATTATCGCCAGCCGAGCAAGTAAATGCATTAAATCAAGCGCCAATGGAAGAATGCTTGGGCGGACCATTTCACCCTGGAATCGAATTAACTTGGCCAATGCGTGTCAAACAAATGTGGAAAAAACCATATCGATTAAACGTAGTTGCAGAAGGAGAAGCTACCGATTTAGATTTTGGCCCATTGCTTTCGCCAGCAATTGTTTTAGGAGAAGTCTCATTAGGAAAAGATGGTCCTTTGGCTAAAAGTGGTCCAGGTTCATTAACACGTTGGTTAGGCGTTCCGTGGCAAACGGATGAAGCAAGTTGTTTATCTGGTTATGATCTTACATTATACTTACCATTGCCATCATTTTGGGCAGCGCGTGTACCAAATCAAGTACTAAGTGAAGATGGATATGCACGAAGTATAGAAGCAAAAAACTTAAACATAGCACAGCGTTTAAAGCATTTTGACTATCGTCAAGATTGGTTGCGTGATTTAGGTTCTGTATATCAAACAAAAATCAATCATATGATTTCGGAATGGCATGAACTGGGAATCATTGCTAAAACTGAAGAAGCTGTTAAAAATGCAGAAGGTTTCTTACCAGATGTAGTTTGGAAAGAAACTGGACGTAAATTTGGCGAGCACGATCCGACGTATGACCAAGTAATTGCAGCAGAAACGATTACAGGTGATGAAAAAGCAAAACTAATGAAAGCAGCAGCACCAACAATACTATTAGAAGATGGTATAAGTGCAGCAAAAGCATCATCGCACTCAACAAAAAGTACACGTAAAAGAAGAAAAGTTTCTCGTGGAGAACGATAAACATACATATCAAGTAATTATTGTCGGTGGCGGTCCTGCGGGAATTGCCACCGCAATTACATTACATGCAAGAGGAATTCGTTGTTGTGTTGTAGAAGCGCAGGAAACTCCGATTCGAAAATCGGGAGAAGCCATTCCGCCCAACGCAAAGCCTTTACTCAAGCAATTGGGCATTTTGTCTTTAATTGAAGATGAAAAGCATCAAATTTATTATGGGAATAAAAGTTGCTGGGGAAGCGATCAATTAGATCAAAAAGAATTTATTTCTGATCGATTGGGACATGGATTCTTGTTAGACAGATTGCATTTTGAAACTCAATTACAAGAACTATATCAAAGTACAAACAATACATTCTACAAAGGTTTCAAGCTTAAAAAAGTAGTTTCAGGCGAAACGAAAATAAAAGCAATCATTGAAAATTCTTCTGAAAGTAAAACACTTACAAGCGACTTCATTATTGACGCAACAGGAAGAAAAGCGTCTGTTTGCAGACATTTTAACATTCAAAAAGAAAACTTAGATACACAATTCGCATGTACTTTTAATGTAAAAACTTCAGATAAAATACCAAATCAAATTAGTGTAGAAGCTACTGAAAATGGTTGGTGGTATGTAGCTCCGTATACGGAAAATGAAGTCACCATGATGTTTTTTACACTAAAAAAGTTACTTCCCAAAAAAGAACAAACAAAAACATTTCTTCAAGATGAATTACAGAAAACTATTCATCTCTCAAAACTATTCAATACAATACAGATCGATACTGTAAAAATAATGCCTGCAGGAACTAGTTGTTTGCAAATTCCGTATGGAAAAAACTGGCTGGCTGTTGGTGATGCGGCGTATTCGTACGATCCAATTTCTTCCTATGGTATAACATCTGCGTTAGCTTCTGGATTTTACGGAGGTCATGCTGTGGCAGATTATCTAAACGGAAAGCAAGAAGCCTTTCCAACATACAGATATGTGGTCGAAAATGCCTTTAGAGCGTATATGGAAAAATTAGTTGTGCAGTATCAATTAGAAAAACGATGGGAGCTGAGTGATTATTGGGCGAATAGACTTTCCTATGAAGAAGCACAAGCTAAATTTTGATTCAGAAATCGTTCTAATTTTTATATATTTATTAAATGGTAAACCCTTTTGCATTTTTTTTCTACTATCCAATTGGTTTTTTGTACTTATGGATTCGCTATCGAAATCATGAAAAAGTAGCAGAAATCAAAAGAGAATATTATGAAGATAGTTATTCAGTAGCTGGTTCTATACTCGTTATGTCTGCTTTTGGAGTTGTGTTATTTGTATTGCTTTCTATTTTTCTTATCGCTGTGATTTATGCAATATTTAAACATCCGCCGACAGCATATTAGCGATATAAATTGTCTTTTTTTCTACAAAAACAACTTTGTAAGCACTAAATTACTCGTTATTTATACATCACGACTTCTAAAGTTTTTATAAAATTATTGGAGTCATTAGTTTTAGAGAACAAACTAAAACTGTAAACAGATGAAAAAACAAAAATTGGAAAAGCTTTTCCTTAAAAAGCAAGTAATCTCTAAGTTTGATTACAACAAAGTCGTTGGAGGATTGGCAAGAAGCCTTAGTACTTGTGATCAAAAGGCACAAAATCAGATGAATGAAATTGTATTCATTAAAAAATGTTGTTATGAAATTCCGCCAAATGGATGATTTTAAATGGCGTGTTAATTTATAAATACGCACGTATGTTACTTTTGGCTATCATTTATATACTGTAATCTTGGTTTGTATTAATTATAAAACCTTAGATTATGAAAAAACGGAATTTTAAGAGTCTTTCTCTAAAAAAGAAGACTATTTCTAAATTGGATAGTAATAGAATAACAGGAGAAGGCGCTAGTACTACAGGACCAACATGTGTTTATATAACCATATTTGTGTGCCCTTCAGTAGGTTGTTCGGAAGGTACTTGTGGATCTATTCCTTAAAAAAAGACTTTAGTAAATAAGAACGAACATTCACTTGTTCGTTTTTATTTTTTATACTATACTACAATTTTGTATTTTCGTTCAAAACCAACGAACGATGAACGAAACAATCCCTAGAGAAACTTTTTCTTTTTTAAATAGACTTGAAGAAAACAACAACCGAGAATGGTTTACAGAAAATAAAAAAGAATTCAAGGAGATTGAAAGAGAAGTGAAACAGTTTTACAATCAATTAGGTGAGCATTTAAACAAGCATGATCAAATTGATAAAATAAAGGTGTTCCGTATATACAGAGATGTTCGTTTTTCGAAAGATAAAACACCGTATAAAACACATTTTGGAGGAAGCTTTCATAGAGTAAAGCCTAGACTACGTGGTGGTTACTACCTGCATTTGGAACCAAATAACAAATCTTTTATTGCTACAGGTTTTTGGGAACCTCACAAAGATGATTTACTGAGGATTCGTAAAGAATTTGAAATGGATGCTACAGAAATCAGAAAGATCATTAATAAAAAAGCATTTAAAAATATTTGGGGAGAAATAGAAGGTGATGAAGTGAAAACTGCACCAAAAGGCTTTAGTAAAGAGCATGCTGACATTGATTTAATCAAAAAGAAACAGTTTATCTTTACAAAGAAATTTACAGATAAGGAAGTGACTTCATCTGATTTTATGGAGCAAGTAGCTACTGATTTTAAAGCAATTCGCCCATTTTTTAATTATATGAGCGATGTTTTAACGACAGATTTAAACGGAGTTTCTTTAGTGGAAGAGTGAAAATCGATAAAATTCTGTCTTTGACCTAATTTAATAAGTACTTGCATTTTATTTAAGTTTCGACTTATCCATTTCTATGTATGGAATTTCATGTTTTTCAGACATGTATCCTCTGTACATTATTGTTTTTTCATTGAAAACAATAACCGAATCATCGATATGAGCATAACCTGAACAATAACCTGTATTTTTTCCTCTAACAATAATTCCACCTTCTCCGCCACAATCTGCCCATAAAATCAAAATAACTTTCATGTAATTGCTATCAGAACCAAGATTTTTATAGGCTTTTTGAACTAGTGGAAAGTTAAATTTATTGTTTTTATAATCGTAATCATTTACAGAAAAGAATATTTCATCTAAAATAAACTCTTCAACATCATCATTACTGGGTTTAGGATTTGTACCATTATATAACTTGTTGTTTTTGAGGTGATATTTATCATTTATTTCATTAAACTCGTTCGCTTTTATTTGATTAAATAGCGTTTGCATTCTGTTTTCTTCAGGAATTGCATATATTAAGTTTAAAATTTCTACCGCAAACTCTTCAGATAATAGTACTGTCATTTCTGGTTTTCCGCTGGATTGACAGACATAGCTAAACAAACGAGGAAATTGAAAATTTATATTTTTACTTTCGTGAGTAGTATAAAAATCGAGCACGTTTTTAGGTATTTCAATACCTGTGTTTAAAGTGAAAGCTGCTGACATTTTCTGTATGTCCATGCTATTGAATTTGGAAATTTATAGAAAATTAAGATTTGAATATTTGTCAAAATATTACTTCTGACTCAACTTAAAATCTGCTAAATTTTTATCATAGTCAGACTTTCCTGTTTCGTATTTCTGAGCAGCTTTAGGGTTTACTAAAATAAAATTACTATTGTTAGCATTGTCGAAAATTTTTGAAGTATCATAGACCACCTTTTCCGCTTTAAAATAATCTATAAAAGAATGCAATGCATTAATTGGCTGTAATCGATCATTGGTATACTTATAAAATTTAGTCTTTAAATAAGAATCTTCTATATAAAATACTTGTACACCAGAAATATTTTGTTGCTTTAATACAACATCTTGTGCGTTAAAAATAGTATCAGTATAAATCGTTACAACTTGTACATTTTTTGAATCGTAAGAATCTTTAAATAAGTTAGTTACAACACGTTTGAAATTGGATAAAGAATCACGTTTAATATATAAATGGTAAGAGTCTTTGTCATCTATGTTTTTATGCGAACCCAACCAATATTCTATAGCAAACGTATTATTTTTTAGTGTAATATTTCGGAAACCATCTGCCTCAACTTGATTTCGACCAAAATTACAAGAAACAAAAATGGTACTTAAAATGACAATAAATGCTATAGTGAATCGCTTCATAACGTATCTTCTAATAAATAAGTCGCAAAGATATCAAAATGAACTAAAAATAGACAATCAATTTAAAAACTTACCTTTTTTTAAATGACGGCACTAAAGGCTACATCTTTTTCAAAAAGCAAAATATTATCTTTCAGACGTTCTATAACAATATTCATCATGCGTTTATTTAGTGGCGATGAATTTTGAATATACGTTTGATACTCTTGAAGCGTAAACTGCCCGATAATCATACCTTTTAATGAATTGCGAAACTTCATGTCTTTCTGAATGGCATTTTCAATATAAAGCAAGCGTTTTTCTAAGGATAAATCGTAAAAAACATTTTTCCATTTAGCAATATAATTTCGGAATGCAGCAATTAGTAAAGGGCTTTGAAGCTTGATAATTGGACGAAGTGTGGAATTTTGAAAGCGCTCGTCGTTAGACATATTTTCAGAAATAGATTTCGGTGAAATCTGTGGACGCGCTTTAACTAAATCATTTTCTCGATCGTTCATAACACATAAGTTTTACTAAATTTAGAGATAAAAAAAGCTCATTCTTAACAGGTTATGAACAACTTGTTAACCAACTTATTAACAACACAAAAACCTATCGTCAATTCAGAATTACTGTTAGAATTCCGTATTTTTATGCTTTAGAAAAATAGAAGCAATGAAATTTGGAAAAGTCACCAATCCTGAGCAAATAGATTTTACATTACCAACAGATCATCCAGAAACAGAAGTGGTATTTCAACAGTATAAAAATGATTCAACACCGTCTATTTATATTGGTTGTGCAAAGTGGAACAAACAAGATTTAAAAGGGTTTTATCCGCGTGGAACCAAAGACGAGTTACAATACTATTCTTCACAATTTAATGCTATAGAACTCAATGCAACGTTTTACAGAATGTTTCCAGCAGAGCAGTTTGAAAAATGGAGAGATAAAACACCGGAAGGATTCAAGTTTTTCCCAAAAATAACACAAGAAATCAGTCATTGGAAACGCTTACAAGCTACAGAAGCGCTAGTCGATTTATATTTGTACAATGCTTCACATTTAAAAGATAAATTAGGTACAATCTTTTTGCAAATGCACGGAAACTTCTCGCCAAAAGACTTCGATAGAGTTGTGCAATTTGTAGAGTTTTGGCCTAAAGAAGTGGCGCTATCAGTGGAGTTTCGTCATACCGATTGGTTTAATGATGAAAAAGTAGCAAATGAATTATATCATCTTTTGCAAGAAAATAATATAGCAAATACTTTAGTTGATACTGCGGGAAGGCGTGATATTATGCACATGCGAATGACCAACAATGAAGCATTTATTAGATATGTTGGCGCAAATCATGAAAGTGATTATGCTCGTTTGGATGATTGGGTAGATCGTTTGGAACATTGGATTTCTAGCGGTTTACAAAACATTCACTTTTTTATTCATCAAAATCTAGAAGTTGAATCTCCTTTGTTAGCTGCATATTTCACTAAAAAACTCAATGAACGTCTAGGAACCAAGCTTTTAATTCCGAAAACGATTACTACGCCGCCAAAACCGCAAACGTTGTTTTAACTAAACTATAAAAAGAATTGAATCTTCTATTAGGAAACTCTATGTAGATAGATAGAATAGGAGTGAAGGAAGCTGTATTTTTGGGTTGTTAGTTGTTAGTTATGGGGTTATGAGTTATGAGTTATG
>NZ_JBOEFY010000103.1:0-5074 GCF_050633145.1 Kordia sp.
AGGTCGCCAGTTCGAACCCGGTCTTTCACCCTTTAATAAACTCCTCTTCCATGAGTTTTTTTTTGTTTTAGAGTTTTTCTTCTCTCAATTCCTCTTTGGTCTTTATGTAATAACGGTACTCCTTTAATTTAATTTTTTGCGTGTAGAGTATTGATAATTATATATTTATGTTGTTTGATCGCAGTTTCTCTTCCTTTGATCGCAACTTCACTCCCTTTGAGCAAATATTTCTCAACGATTTCTGCTGTTTTATTACATTACACTTAACATAAAAGATATTATTATTTTAAACATCTGACCTCCTAAAAAATATTTGCAGTTGAATATTTTTAAGTAATTATAATATTTTGTTTATCAGTGTTTTGTGTAAAAATTTTAAGATAATTTTAAGAATCTGAATTCTAAATACATCGTTTTTTTTACTTCATTTTCACACAACACATCTACTATCTTTATGGACTACTTTAACCCCGAACCATAAAATTGAAAATATGAAAGCAAGAAATAAAATAAGTATTATTGTTTGTTTATTTTTCTCTATTAGTACAATTTATAGCCAAGATATTTTAATTAGCCAAGGAGGAACCGTAACTGTTGATGGAACTGAAATGTTTTATGATGCAGGAGGATCTACTGGCAACGATGGCAATACTAATTATACAATTACATTAACACCTTCAGTTGCAGGAAAAGCAGTCTGTGTTGACTTTACATCATTTATCTCGTTTTTGGATGTTGATATATTTGCGTCGGCCGATTATATAAGAAATGCGGATAGATTAGAAATATATGATGGTTCTACTACAGGAGATGCTTTAATTGGATCATTACAAGGTGATTATTCTGGCAGTTATAATACAGGACCAACTCCAAATCGTTCTGGACAGCGTGCCGCAAATGGTTTTTCTGAGGAACTCAAACCAGGTAAGTTTTGTGCTTCAAATGCAAATGGAACCCTAACCTTTAGTTTTATCAATATACAATCAAATACTACAGCTGGTTGGGAGGCAAATGTTTCATTATTTGATGTTGCAAGCATAGGATGTACAGTAGATATCAATGCTAATCCAACGTCGATATGTCCTGGCGATAGCACGACACTTACAGCAAATGGAGTTGTTGGTACAGCAACATTAACAAACGATTTTAACACAGGTGTTTTAGGGACTGGATGGACAGGAACTAATGGTTCTTTTTCATTTTTCACTCAATTAAGTTGTGAACCAAACTTAAATAATACAACTATTAATGATGGATCTATATATGTATGGATGCAAAGCACTAGTGGAGCAAGACAACTTACGTCACAAAGTTTTGATATCTCTAATGGAGGTGTAATTTCATTTGACATGAGAATGGCTTCAGATGATGATGGTGGTAATGGTTGTGAATCAACAGATCAAGATGAAGGTGTATACTTACAATATTCAACAGATGGTGGAGGAAGTTGGACAACGTTCAAATATATTTTTCCGTGTGATGAAGCAGACTTTGGTTATAAAGGTGTAGGAGATTATATTTTTGATTGGACAACAATTGCACAGCCTATTCCAGCCGCGGCAGAAACAGCTAATACTAGTTTTAGATGGATTCAAGGTTCAAACTCAAGCGGAAATACTGATAGTTGGGGAATTGATAATGTTAACATTATAACTAAAAACCCAACAACATTAACCATAACAGATTTATCAACGAATACAGTAATTGCTACTTCAACACTATCATCGGTTTCTATTGATGTAAGTCCATCAACAACTACAAATTATAGAGCAACGATTACTGATGGAGTTTCAACATGTTCTGAAGATATTACTGTAACTGTTACTTCTGGAGCAGTAACTACCATAGCGTATTCAGCTAGTTCATATACGACAAGTGATCCAAATCAAACAATCGCTGTTACAAATGGTCCAGTAACAGGTGCTTATACATCATCTCCAGCTGGGTTAACTATCGATTCAACAACGGGAGAAATTACACCAAATACAAGCGCAACAGGAATATATACTGTTACAGTGCCAACCTCTTGTGGAACAACAGATACAACAGTTGAAATTACAGCATCATCCTGTAGTACATGTGCAACTGCTTCATGTCCTGTTGAATCAATTACTGAAACTACAGCAGCATTAGGTCAAACTAATATTACTACAGTATTAGCAGCTGCAGGCGATCAACTCGGCTTAGCACCTTTAACACCTGGAGAATCTGTTACGGTATGTGTTCCAGTAACAGTGCCTGTTGGATCTACAGTATTAGGGTTTAAACAACGTTCGCAATCTACACCTGGTGCATGTGGCGATCCATCTGAAGAAGTTATAACCTATGAATTAGTGCCAGCAACCAATTGTGCAGCTACACCAATTGTTCCAGATCTCACAAATGCATCAAGTGTAGCAAGTGGATTTAATCCTGAATGGAATAATTTAACCGCCGGAGACTACGTATTGTGCTATACAATGTCTGTAACAAATCCTGCTATTTGTTCAAGTGTTGACATTGAGAGTTTGGGATATTATAATGTAATACCAACATCAAATATAATTTATACTTGCTCAGGAACTTTTACAGATACTGGTAATGCTGGTAATTATGGTAATAATGAATCTTGGTCAGTAACT
This sequence comes from Kordia sp., assembly GCF_050633145.1. Lineage (GTDB taxonomy): Bacteria > Bacteroidota > Bacteroidia > Flavobacteriales > Flavobacteriaceae > Kordia. The sequence continues at coordinate 2,622 of NZ_JBOEFY010000103.1, forward strand.
TACTGTCCAGATACACCTGGAGATATAATTCAAATGGATTTCACATCTTTTAGTACGGAAGATAGTTTATCAGGAGCTTGTTATGATTTTTTAAATTTTTGGCAAGGGATTGAAGCGAACCCAGAAACCGCAACTCCAGATACTCAATATTGTGGAACGCTGGCACCTTTTAGCATAACTTCTACAAGTCCTGATGGCTGTATAACATTTTATTTTGAATCAGATTCTTCAATTCCCGATTCAGGATGGTCAGCTACTATATCTTGTTTCACACCATGTACGCCTCCAACTGCTGCTATGGTCGATGCTTCAATAGTTGATATATGTGGACCAGATTCAAATACTCCAGGATCTTTAACAGTAAATTTTGATGCATCAAATTCGACTGCTACTGCTGGACAAGTAATAACAACTTATGAATGGGATTTTGGAGATGGTACAACAATAACAACAACAAGTCCAACTACATCACACACATATCCATCCGATGATGAAATTTATGTGGCTTCGGTCGCAGTAAGAGATGATAATACTTCAGAAGATCCTTTAGGTTGTAAAAGTACAAATGCTGTTACAAAAATAATCCGCATTCTACCAGATCCCGATTTTACAGGTTCATCCACAACAATAAATATAAACTGTGGTGAAAGTGCAAATCTAACAGGTTTAGTAACTTCACAAACAGAAACTCAAGAAACTCCTATTTTTAATGCAGCCACAATAAACTTACCAGACGGAACAGGTGTTGCATATACCTCTACTATAGATTTTACTGGTTTTTTTCCAAGTGGAACAACGATGTCTGCTACTTGTTACCCAGTCTTATCATTTGACATTGAGCACTCAGCCACTCAAGATTTAGAAATTACATTAATTTCTCCTTCGGGACAATCAGTAGTAGTTTTTGATCGATTAGGCGATGCTACAGATCCTACTGGTTTTGGAGCTTGTGTAAATCAAGATGATGATGGAGTGCCTGGATGTTCAACAACGTATTCAATTGTAAATAGTGGAGGTGCTGATTGGGCTAATGCAGCGTCACACACAACAACATCAACACCTTGTGCTACTTATACAGGTCCTTGTTCTCCTATTGGAGCATGGCCTAATATAGGTTATTACTATGTATCTCAAACGTATAATTCAGATAACCCCTTTTCTACTTTAGATGGGGCTGACTTAAATGGAATTTGGACACTAGAAATTATAGATCATGAAGTAAATGATGATGGTGTATTGGAAACATGGTCTTTATCATTTCCTCAAACTTGTTACTCTCTAGAAACAGTAACTCCAGATTTAACTACAGCAGTATGGTCACATTCGGGCACAGGACCGGCAGTTCCTAGTCAAACAACAACATCTACTAATGTAACAGATCCTGGATCAGATGTATGTCCAACTACTGGAACTTGTACTGGTACCGAACTAAGCAATGATATTACAGTTGGACCATTTTCTACTACAGGACCTTTTACGTATACGCTTACCGCAACAGATGAGTTTGGTTGCGAATATGAACATGACGTAACCATTAATGTTGCTCCTTGTGTATGTACTATTTCGGGTACGCTATCTGCCTGCGTAGGAAGTACGACTCAATTAACGGGATCGGGAACAGCTAATGCAATCAATCCTTGGATATCATCAGATGTATCAGTAGCAACAGTAAGTGCAACAGGATTGGTAACGGGAGTAAGTGATGGTACAACAGATATAACCTATACTGACACCAATGGATGTATGGTAACGGAAACTGTAACAATTAATCCTCTCTTATCATCAACTATTAGTTGTGGAACAGCTACATTAACTTCAACGCAATTTAATTGGGCAGCAGTTCCTGGAGCTACATCATATACAATTTCTTACCAAATTGGAGCAAATCCAATAGTAAATATTGGAAATATTGGAAATATTTTAACCTATACAGCTTCTTCTACAGGACCAAATCCGATCAATGCTAGTGATACTGTTGAAATTACTGTAACTCCTATTGGGCCAACTGGAACCTGTTTAGAATCGGCTAGTTTACAATGTACGGCAGCAAATTGCACACCTCCAATGCTCACACTTTCCTCCGCAGCCGGAACAGATGCGCAAACGATATGTATTAATACACCTATTGTACCTATTACTTATGATTTAACAGCAGGAACTTCTGGAGCAGCAGGAATTATATTATCTTCTGGAGCGTTTCCTACAGGTATAACAGGATCTTTTTCTTCTGGCGTATATACTATTAGTGGAACACCAACTACAGTAGTAGGTTCACCTTTTAATTATACATTAACAACTACTGGAGGTTGTTCTAATCCAGTAATTGCAGGTAACATTACTGTCAACTCACAAGTAACACCAACATTTACTCAAGTAGCTGATATCTGTGAAGGTGATACATTATCAGCTTTACCATTAGTTTCAAACAACGGCATCAACGGAACTTGGTCACC
>NZ_JBOEFY010000104.1:0-2904 GCF_050633145.1 Kordia sp.
TGTAGTCAGTAAATGATGTTAATTGGTGTGTATTTAATAAAAAAACACCTCACAAGAGTGAGATGTTTTTATGCAAGAAAGTATTAAAAGCTTATTTTTTTATGATTTTATATGTACCATGATTTTTTATTGATAGTAAATAGAATCCCGTTTTTAAATTAGAAGTATCAATACTATTATTTTCTTGCGAAACTGTTCCTTTTTGTACTACTTGTCCTGATAGATTATAAAATTTGTATTCATAATCATTTGTAGCGCCACTAATTACTATAAATTGTGTGGTTGGATTAGGAAATATTGATAATTGAATAGTATTAACTTTACTATTAAAGATAGTATTTGTAGTTGATTGTCTTCCTGCTAAATCGTTTGTAACCGATACAAATAAACGCTGCCAATCGTACTCTCCTTCACAATCTGTAACTTTTACCTGAACAATATATTCTCGGTCAAGATTACTATCTAATGGATTTTCATAATCAGGCGCGTTTATAAATCTTAATTCTCCTGTTGATGAATTAATTTCAAAAAACTCTTGATCAAAATTTTCAACAACTCCATCATTTGGAGGATATACAATTTCATACGTCATATTATTACTCATACATTCATTTGAATTGTTTGCAGTTACTGTAGTAACAAATGTTTCATTTTCTAAAATTTCTACCGCAGCGCCTTGTCCGGCTCCATTACTTGTTATTATTGGTCCAGTATTTAAAACTGTAACAAATAAACGCTGCCAATCGTACTCTCCTGCATAATTTGTAGCTTTCACCTGAACAATATACACTTGATCAGCATTACTATCTAATGGGTTTTCATAATCAGGTGCGTTTATAAATCTTAATTCTCCTGTTGATGAATTAATTTCAAAAAACTCTTGATCAAAATTTTCAACAACTCCATCATTTGGAGGATATACAATTTCATACGTCATATTACTATTCATACATCCATTTAAATTGTTTGCAATTACAGTAGTAACGAATGTTTCATTTTCTATAATATTTATTGCAGCTCCTTCTCCAGCTCCATTACTTGTTATTGTTGGAACTTGATTATCTGTAGAACAATTATTAGTGTCAGTTGACCAATCAACAATATTTATATCATTTGGATATACACAAGAGGTATTCATACTAGAAAATCCAAAATCACAATTTGTAACGGTTACATTTGGATTGATAGCACTAGGATCTATATATACATTAGATTCTATGTATATGTTATGTCTAGTCACCTGAGATTCATTTGAACAAACTATTTTACAATTTTCAATCAAATTACTTAAGCCGTTTTGTATATGAATGTTATCATAGGTATTGATCTGGGCAACTCCATTGTTTTTAAAAAATAAACTCTTAATTTTATTATCTCCTCCATAAATACCATTTCCTGTTCCATCAGCTAAGTTTTCATTATTATCAATAAATAAACCATGCTTTCCATTATTCTGAACAAGTCCTCCTGTAATAGTCGCTTTTCCTTGATTTTTTCTAAGAACAGGATAATCACAATTACATTGATCACACTTATTTATATGAAATTCAGGGTCTTCATAATTGGTGATATCATTTTCACAACCGCCAGCACCATCAATTCTAATACCATCACCAGTATTATTCTCAGAAATAATATTGTTTACCGTTGCAAATCCTCCCTCTTTTACTTCAAGTCCGTGAACTGCTATAGTATATCCTAAAGCACCATTACCTCGAGCAATTACATTATTTAATGTAACATTTCCTGTTGTTGGAGGATACCCTTCTAATTCATAATTTGTATATGGCGCTTGAATTGTAAATCCATTTCCTGCATTATTTTCAGCTAGTACATCTTCAATTACCAAATTGGTAACATCTCCCCAATAATTTGGTTCTACATCTATTCCTGCTCCTGGTCGTACTCTATCAAATTCATTTTCTAATACAAGCTTACCTGTATTAATAACTCTACTATTTTTAATAGTTAAATTATTAGACCACGTAACAGAAATCCCATTTCTTCTGTTATTATCCGCAGTAATATTTTCGATAAGTCCTCCTTCAGTAGCATTAGCAAGTATTATTGTTCCTGGTAAATGTCTTGATCCTCCTACTGCTATTCCATCTCCCCATGATTCAGTTAGCGTAACATCCTTAATAGACCAGTTTGTAGCTCCATGGTTTACATAAATTAGATATGTATTCTCTCCTCCTTTTGGTGATGTCAAAGAATGATGAGAAGCTAAATCACCACGGATAGTTCCTCTTCCTTCTACGTGAACATCATCATTTTTGAGTTCTATAATTCTAATCTTATCTTTATTTGTTGTAGCTTGATATAGTACTGCTCCTTTTTTGAATTCTATTGTCACACCATCAATAGGTACTAAGGCTATTCTCCTTTCATCATTAGCACTATTAGATATAGCTGTTCCATCACAAGCAGTAATCTCTGGAGGTTCAGGAACATTCCAAGTTCCAGCACGAATAATCAAACGTTTCTCGGTAGATTGATTTGCGGCATCCATGGCCTCTTTATATTCACAAAATGTTGGGTTTGCTGGATCAGTAAAATAGTCGTCGAGATAAACTTGTGCATTTACATAAAAGAATGTAAAAAACAACATTGTAGAAAAATAAATTTTTTTCATAATAAATGGTTTAAAAATTAATGATTCAACAAATAACTAAAGATGTGAATTTAAATCAAAAGCATTATACCCTTAATTATCGAATCAAAGGATATTAATAGTAGAAATAGTAGCGATTACTATATAAATCATTGTAATTTTTAAGTTCTCATTTATAATCGAACATTATAGAACTTATCTATACTGGTTGCATTAAAATTAGTCCTAGACAAAAAATCTAAAATCAAATCTTTTATTCATTTTAAAAGCAATTCCACAGTTTTTCTATT
>NZ_JBOEFY010000105.1:0-3041 GCF_050633145.1 Kordia sp.
ATATGTGACGATTATTAAGTAAGAATCATTTACCAGAAATAGTAATCAATACTATTGAATTAGATGAAAGTCTGATCAACATCTTAATTTGAGATTTTGGTTGGGCTTTTTTGTTGTAACAAATATGAAATAAAGTCATACGGATTTACAAACTATATTGTGTATGTTGAAGGTTTTAAGGAATTTAGAGATGTAATTATTAAAATTAAATATTATGAAAAAGCAAAATATTAAAAAATTTAACTTAAATAAAGCTTCCATTTCTAAATTAGCGAATCTAGCTACTGGTGGATTTGCAAATGAAAGAGGAACAAAACTTGTATGTCCTACATTTGCAGCCGACAGACCAGGTTGCCCTAGCTTTGGAGGAGTCACTTGTGAACCTACTCGTTAATGATACCATAGTTTAAAAGATCTATAGAAATAAAAAAGCAGGCATTTGCCTGCTTTTTACATTGTAACTTAAATTTATCAGTTTAATCTTTTTTATGATTCTTCTCTATTCACCAAATCCATAGAGAATGCAGGCAAGCAGATAGCGATATATTCACAGTCTTCCTCAAAAGGATTGGAATATTGTACACGCGTATTTTTTTCTATTTTGATAGATTGTCCAGCTTCTAAAACGATGGTTTCATCTTCAATTATAAATTGTTTTTTCCCTTTGATGATGTATGTGTATTCATCAAATTTAGGTGTTTGAAACGGTTCACTCCACTTTGGTGGCGCAATCATGTGTGCAATGCTTATTCCTGAGTTTCCATCGGTAGCATTTCCAAAATGTTCTTCAATAAGTTTCCCGTCTGTAGTTGGAACTACAAAAGGATTTTTTTGAATATGATATTTTTTATTGGGCATCTTCTTTGTCGGTATCTTCAGTTTTTTCGTGTTTCCAATTGATAGAGAATTGCTTGATTTTAGCATTGTCAGGAATTTGAATGGCTTCAATATTTAAAGTCATGTCGTAACGCAAGTCTTCTGGCAATTCCTTTTTATCAATAGTAAAATACTCTTGTCCAGCTACAGTAATAATAATTGTACTTAATGTATTGTGGATGTATTTAATTTTAAAGTTTTCACGAATGTCTTTAAAGGTACTTTTAAGAGAAATCCCTTTTGCAGTTTTAAAACGCGAATCGTGAATTTGGATCGTTTTGATCTTTTCATTTTCATCGTGTTGTTGCGTAGGAATTAAGGTAAATAAGTGTTTACCTCTTTTTTCGAAAACTAAATATTGATCGTTTCCAGCTTGCATATAATCACCTTCGCCAATACGTTTTACCAAAGAATCTTTTGCGAAAACAGAATCTAATTGTTTTACAGTAACATCTTTGCTTAACTTTCCAATATGATCTTTATGAATTAAAAATGGATCTTCTTTTTTAGCACAGCTTGCCAAACAAGCAATAATAAGTCCAAGGAATAAGGATTTCTTCACGCGATTGTAATTTATGTATTTTATTATTTGATAATTTTTTTAAGGATTCCGAAAATGCTTCGGATAAATGTTGCGCTTGTAAGCACTTTTATAATTGGATTTTGTCGTGTGCTTTTTCGGCTAGAACTTTTAGATGACTTTACTTTAGCTTCTTTTTCTTTTTTGTAAACAGCTTCGGCTTTTTCAATCTTTTCATTTAGCATCTCATAAGCACTCTCACGATCAATTTCCTCGTTGTATTTTCCAATCAATCTCGAATTGTCAATTACTTGTTTCAATTCTTTTGGTGTTAATACATCCATACGACTCATTGGTGCGCGCAACATAGTAGCTGCTAATGGCGTAGGACGTCCTTTTTCATCTAACGCAGAAATTAAAGCTTCTCCAATACCTAACGAAGTTAATACTTCTGTAGTATCGTAATATTCAGAATCTGGATAGTTTTCTGCTGTCAACTTTATAGCCTTACGATCTTTTGCTGTAAAAGCACGCAATGCATGTTGTATTTTAAGTCCTAACTGACCTAAAACAGCTTCTGGAATATCTGTTGGGTTTTGTGTAACAAAGTATAAACCAATTCCTTTAGATCGAATTAATTTTACAATGCTTTCTATCTGATCTAATAAGGCACTTGATGCTTGTTTAAAAATTAAATGTGCTTCATCAATAAACAGTACCAATTCTGGTTGTCCACTATCACCTTGCTCAGGAAATGTCTCATAAATTTCTGCCAATAAACTTAGCATAAACGTAGAGAATAGTTTTGGTCTGTCTTGAATATCTGTTAAACGAATAATATTAATATATCCGCGTCCATTTTCGTCAATGCGAGTTAAATCGTCTACATCAAAAGAAGTTTCACCAAAAAACAAATCAGCACCTTGCTGTTCTAATTCGATAATCTTACGAAGAATAGCTCCTGTAGATGCAGTTGAAATTCGCCCATAAGATTCTTGAAACTCTGCTTTTCCTTCGTTAGTAGCATATTGTAATACTTTCTTAAAATCTTTTAAATCGAGCAAAGGCATTTTATTGTCATCACAGTATTTAAAAACAACTGCGACAATTCCTGATTGTGTTTCAGACAAATCTAAAATTCGAGACAACAACACAGGACCAAATTCAGAAACAGTAGCACGCAAACGCACACCATTTTGATCTGATAGTGATAAAATTTCAACAGGAAAGTTTTTTGCTTCAAACGGAAAACCAATTTTAGCATGACGTTCGTCAATTTTTGGATGTCCAGGACTTGGCTGCGCAATTCCACTTAAATCACCTTTTAAATCCATTAGCAACACAGGAATTCCTTTATCCGAAAGATTTTCAGCAAGTACTTGCAATGTTTTGGTTTTTCCTGTTCCTGTAGCTCCAGCAATTAAACCATGCCTGTTTAAGGTTTTTAATGGAATTTTTACATAGGCATCTGTAACTGTTTCTCCTTCATACATGGCTGCGCCCATGGTAATATAATCTCCTTTTGTAACATATCCTTTTTCAATATGCTCAATAAAATTGTACTTACTACTCATCAGTTCGAAAATTTAGGTTAAAAGTAAGCGATTTTGATGAAGTCTAAAAAAATGCATTCAGATTTCCACGA
>NZ_JBOEFY010000106.1:0-11381 GCF_050633145.1 Kordia sp.
ACCTAATTTTTTTCCGTGAAATTCTTTCAATACATAAAAACGATCGAGTTTGGTTAACTGAGTTGCTTCCACAGATTCATTAGGTACATTGAGTTCAATTTTAGAATATCCTGCGAGTGTTTCATCTAAAAAAATCATAAAATAATGAACATTCGGATTATCAAATTCCGCCGTTAACGTATCAATATTAAAAGCATTTTTCACAAAAGATTCCACAGCGTCTTTTGGTGTATTAGGCAAATAAGTTTCTAAAAAAGTTGTGGTGCCAAGTTTGGCTATTGCTTCAATATCATTAAAATTTGCGTTACGAACGGTAATCATTCCTGTTTTTTTAAGTACACAAAAATAACAAACACTTAGTGATTTAAAGGAACTGTCAGTTCTATTTTGGTGCCTTTTTGATTCATACTACTGACATTTAATTTAGAACCAATGATTTTGGCTCTTTCCAAAAGTGTTTTCATACCTAAAGTACCTTTTTTTATCTTTTCAGAAAAATCAAAGCCTTTTCCATTATCACTAACAATGGCGTATATCGTATTGGCTTTTTTCTCTACCTTAATGCTAGAAGCTTTAGCTCCTGAGTGTTTTACTATATTGTTAAGTGATTCCTGTATAATACGATATAAATGCAGCTCCTGTTCAGGATTTAAAATACCGTCTATATTATCGATATTAAGTGTGAAAAAAATATCGGTATTTGTATCTAATTGATGAACCATTGAAGTGATAGCTGTCGAAATTCCGGCTTGTCTAAGTGTTGCAGGATGAAGTCCATGAGAAATAGTACGGATTTCATGTAATGATTCTTTTGCCAATGCATTTAAACCCTCTTCTTTAGTCTTTTGAACCTTTTTAACAAGTAACATCAATTTCTGCCCGACACTATCATGAAGTTCTCTGGAGATATGCGAGTATTGATCTTCTCTTTCTTTGATAAGATTTTGAGAGAACTCCGTTTGTAATTTTCTTTTCTTACGGTTAAATTGCCATGAATACACTAAAAATGTAATGATTGATATAGCTACCAAGCTCATTCCGCCAAATAGGATAAGTTGCGATTTTGTCTTGTTTTGAGCATTTAATAATTGAATTTCAGATTCCTGTACAACGATTTTTGCTTCTTTTTTCTCCGTTTCAAGCAAGGTTAGATAGTAGGAGAAACCATTGGCTTTTTGAACGCTTTCTATGGAATCTTTTATATTACTGGATACTTTTAAATATTGATAAGCTCGCTTTTGATTTCCCAAACGATTGTATACTTTGGACAAGAACTCATTGACCAAATAGATGCCTTCGTAAAAATTTGAACCTTTTAGCGCTTCATTTTCTCTTTCTCCCCAAATAGCAGCTTCCGCATAATTACCAACCGCATATTCATACTGTCCCATGGCCAAATTATACTCAGGAAGATTAGGTGTTTTTGTATCTTTTAAGCGTTCTTCTAATTGTTGTTTGACTTGCTTGGCTTTTTGGATAAACCCATTTTCGGAATATGCTCCCAACTTAGCAATTGACAATTCTAGCAGATAATACTCATCTGTTAAGTGTTTATTATACACTGTTGCCGAATCTAAATATCGAAGTCGCTCATGAGGATTTCCATGTAGCATTTCATCAAAAGCTTGATCGTAAAATGCTGTATAAACTAGAGAATTATTTTTAATACCCTTTGCAAAATCAACTACTTCTTCACGTATTTTTTTTGCTTCGGTCTGTAATCCGTTTTGTGAGTATAAAATAGCAAGACCTCTTTTGATATAACCAGCTCCTTTTGGATTAAGTGTTGAATATAATTGAATAGCTTCCAGTATTACATCAGATGCTTTTTGAAAATCACCCATCATAGAAAATACATGCCCAAAATCTTCTTTATTATTCACTAAAAGGACAGTATCTTTAGCTTTAAGCGCAAATTCTTGAACTTGTTCCAAGTACACCAAACTTTCTTCAAAATGACCAGACATTAAGTAGGTAGATGCTCCTTCCGAATAAAAATTTCCTAACGCTGAATAGTGATTGTTTTTAGGGAATTTAGGGATTAATTCATGAAACATTTTTTGAGCATACTCGATTTGTCCTAAGCTCACGGAAAGATGGTCTAATAATTTAGAGGAATGAATTAATGCCAGTCGTATTGAATCTTGTTCCAGTGCATATTGAATAGTTTGTTTTGCAAAAACTTCATATTCCTTTGCTTTAGTTGAATGCATGACTCTTGAGAGGCTATCCATCCATTTTAATTTTTCACTGCCTTGTGTTTTTTCTACTTTAGTTTTAAGTTGTACAACAGTTTGTGCTAGTTCTGAATTCTGAGCTTTTAGCGTATTACTTACTAAAAACGCACACGTCAATATACCAAAGTAAAGTGTTTTAATTTTTTTGGAGTAGGTCAGAAATCGTAACGTTTTCATAAAAAAGAGATATAACATGGAGATAGCAAAATTACCTTAGCAGCACTATTTGTGAAATAAGTAGCGGCACTGAGAATCTTAGTATCAATACGTATATTCTGTAGCTTTAATGCTTTTTTACTGGCGAGAAACTCTATTGGTTTTTAATCTGAAAGAATTCTATCTAAGACGTTCATAAAATCCGATCACGCAAATCTACGTGTTTTTTAAATTAGGACAATACTACGTTAAAGGATCATGAATTTTGCTTTTATATTTGAGTAAAATAAAACTAAACCTTTTTACAATGAAAAATACCTCAGTTCATAGCCACAGTGAAGTTGTTCAAGAGTTAAAAAAATTACTTGATGCAAATCCACCAATGAAAATTACCTTAAATGCTTCGTTGATCGCAGCGAGAATTTCTGCAGAAACGAAATTAAATTCAGATTTATACAATGCGTATAATGATGAGTTCCATGGGAATGCATGGCCAATTACCATTGAAAGTTATTACGATTATTTAGACATGTATGTATGTTTGGTTCCTGATGAGAAGGATGATCCAAATTATCCAAATGCATGGAAAAGTACAGATACGTCTAATGGTTACAACCAAAAAGTATACGATTTATTATGTCAATATTATTGGTTGGTAGATCAGAAAATACCTGATAGCGATTTGACAATGCAGAGTTTTCCAGAATTTGCAGATTGGTTAGTGAAGTTTGCAAAAGCTTGGGGAAGTTTCCTTGATACAACAGCATCATTGACTAAATCAAGTTTGTATTCGTTCAAGCACAACCCAATGTATAACTATCCATTATATGCAGAAAATGCGTCTAGTTGGACTACGTTTAATGAGTTCTTTTACAGAGAATTTAATGGAGCAGATGCCGTAACAGGAATTTCACCTTTACGCCCAATTGCAGCACCAGACGATAACGGAACTGTAGTTGCGCCAGCAGATTGTACGTATAAAGAAGATTATAAAATTGATGCAGAAGGAAATGTATTAGAAAAAGGTGGTGAAGTTACAGAAGCTCGATTGAAGAATACGCACGCTATTGGAACGGTAAATGAATTACTAAAAGATAGCCAATATGCAAGTGATTTTTATGGAGGAACGTTTGTACATTACTTTTTAGGACCGTATGATTATCACCGTTTCCATACACCAGTAAGTGGAGAAGTATTGGAAATAAGTGATATTAGCGGAAATGTATTTTTGAATGTAAAAATGATTGATGGGCAATGGGACGCGCCAGATGGAGCAGGAGATGGATACGAATTTAATCAAGCACGTGGATTAGTCATTGTTGATGGTGGAGAAAAAGTTGGAAAAGTAGCAATTCTTCCTATCGGAATGGCGCAAGTTTCTGGAGTAATGATGTATGCAAAAGACAATCCGCCAGCAGGTGTTCCAGCAGAAAACTTAATTGGAGTTGGCGATACTGTTGTAAAAGGACGCGAATTTGGAAAATTCAGATTCGGTGGATCAGATATTATCATGCTATTTGAAAAGCCACAAGAAGAATTATACATGTATAAAAGAGATCCTGGACATGTGCCAATTCACTTCCAATACGGACAAACAGCTATTTATGTAAAATAAGCATAGACTTTAGCCTCGAAATTAAAGTCAAAACGCCACAACTGTTATGTTGTGGCGTTTGTATTTTATATTCTTTGTTTCTATTCAAAAATGACTGGTAAAGTGTTTTTAGAAATTTTCACAATATGATACGGTTGTGTAATTACGGTTGTTGCAGCTCCTTCTGGAATAAGATCCGTAACAGTCACAACTATATTTTGTGCGTTTGAATTTACGTCAATAGCTAAATCATGACCGCCATTTCCTCTTACTTCGTCAATAGCAACAATTACAGTGAAATTTGTAAAATCGATATCAGTTTCTGTAAAAGATGACGAAACATTATTCTCAGCATCCAAAAGTGAAATAAGGTTGTCCCAATCAGTTGTGGTATTAATAACAATGTTTTGTTGGTCAACTCCTTGCGAAGAACTGCCATACAAATTTCCTTTGCCAATTAAAGTGGTTTCAACAGGAGACATCGTTGGTGCATCATCATCAGAACTACAACTATATACAAATAGGGAAAGCAAAAAAAGAATGACGTAATTTTTCATGTGTTTATTGTTTTTATCGGTTACATGTTGTTCGCTATTAATCATTTCCTAGGGAGAGAAACTTTTTAGTATGCTCGTTTCATAATATCGGTTGTTAATAGTTTACTAGTAAGATACAACGTTTAAAAAAAGGTTGCGTGTGTATTTGTTAAAATAGCTAGTTTTTAGTCAAAAAGTTTTTCTTTCAATTTACCTTTCTTCATTGCTTTATAAAACTTTTTAGTTTTGGACTTCATACGAACATTATTTTCTTCGTCAGACATGTAAGTCAATAGAATTTTTGCTGCTTCTAGTTGTACTTCTTTGATCTCTTTTCGGAGTTTCTGTTTGTCTACATTATCGCCTTTTGGATTACAAAACACCATACGTCCTTCATAATGTTTCTGTTCCAATTGATATTTTAGTACGGCTATCACATACAAAAACTTCTGATTATTGGTTAAAGTCTCATAAAACTTTCCTCCAAGGGGAATTGCAGTTTCAGTATCTACATCCATCCAAAAGCGAACAATATTAAAAGCTGCATTGCATTCTCTACCTTTTTCAAATACAGGAAGTGCAAACACATATTGCGCAGCATCAAAAAGTAACGCTTCATACTTTTCATAAGTAGGATTTTCATCCGATCTCATCTTTGCTAATGATTCCGATAATAATTCTTTAGAAGAGGAAGGAAAACTAAAAGAAGTCCACAAACGTGTATTGACAACCTTGCCTTCAACCGTTCCTGGTTTTACCTGTAGCTTTTGAACAGAATTGATAAAATCATCTGAAAGATCATAAGTTCTAGGAAAATTCGTCGCAGAGATATTAGTGATTTTTCCTTCTGTAGTAACAGTTAAATACACATACGCACTTCCTTTGAAATCTCTAGAAAGATCTAAATTTTTAAAAATCATTTTTCGCAAATGACTTTCTGCACATTTGGCAAGTTCTTTTTCACTTAATTCTGGAGAACAATCATTCTCAAAAGGCAATGTTGTAAGCTTTGAATAGTGATACAATGCTTTGTCTTTTTGAATCATTGGTTTTACAGATCCTTCATTTTTATCGTTGACATCTAAAAATTGTTGTCCAATAGCGATAAAAGGAATCATGATTGTAATTAGCAATAGGCGAAAAGTGTGTGTGTTCATTGTGAAAATGTAATCTTATTTAGTTAATATATGTGTAAAAATAGTATATCTGTTGTAAAAGAAAATGCTTTCTATACTTTATCATCTGTTTGAGTATCTTCTCCAGAAATCTCATCAATCTCATCAATGACTGTTTTTTGTCTAAAATATTTTCTTGAAGAAAAGTGAACAATCAAAATGATTAATGATACAACATCTGCTCTTATTTTTTGTTCGCCTAAGTCTAGACCAATAGAAAGATAACTAAATCCATACGAGAAATCAAACCAAAAATTAAGCGTTTCCGTCGAGAATTGAATCGAAACAGTGAGAACAATATACCATAGTGATAATAGTGTCCAAGCAGCTTTTTTACCGAGCAATAAAAAATAATTTACGGTCATTAAAAGTACAGCAATAATACCTAGCCACCAGCCTACAGGAAATACAATAATGAGAATATATAAAATAAGTAGTGTTTGAATAACATTAAAGAGAGTTACTAGTATTACTTGAACAGGTAATTTTTTAATATCGGAAAATGTCAAGTTTTTCAAAAGTTTGTATGTTTTAAAAATGTAAGGTTAAAAATATACATTTTCTAAAATAAAGTATCTTTAAGCAAAATTAATTCGAAACCTATATGCAGCAAAAAATAGCAAAACGATTAGTCCGAAATTTTTATTTTGTAGCGCTGTTATTGAATGTGTTGCTTCCTTGGATGATTGCAAAAATCAACATAGGCGATAGAACAGGCGAAATTCAAATGGTTTACATTTTGGTTGCTATTTGGGCAGTAGCAAGCATAATTATATATACAATTTACTTTACCATTCCTGATTATTCAAAAAAATGGGAGAAAAAAGCAGCATTTCTATTTCCTTCCATACTTACGTGTCCAATGATAATTATTGAATTCCCGTATTTTATTTTCCCATGGGGAATTAACTTTCTTTTTAGTATCATCTGTATGATAATTTACAAAGAGAGACTAGAGAAACTAGCATTGGATACTGAAAAGACTGTTTGAGATTTTGATTTATTAATTTGTATCATACATAATTCACCTTACAAACAAGATGAAATCCACTGACTCGCTAAAAAAATCCATTTGCATAAAATAACCATCTTATTTGTTTAAAGAGTTAGACCAAAGAAAAGCACCTAAAACAAAGCCTACGCATATATATACAAGGTAAACTGTAGTAGTAATGACTGCGACATCGAGTGTCGTAAATACTTGAACGATTTCTGTTTGTTTAAAAAAGAGCACAATAGTAATAGCAAGTAAAGTTCCCAAGCCTAATAATTCGTTAACCCAACGTTTTTTGGGTGTAATAAAAATGTGTCCTGATAAAAAGCCCCAAATCCAAGGAGTAATGGACAATCGTGGTGTTGTGTTTGTAGCGGTGTTATGGTAAATAATCATACAAATAAAAATAAAGATTAATAAAAATTGTTGAAATACTCGAATGTTTTTCTTTTCTGTTAAGAGTTCTTTTTTAAAGCAGAAAAGTATGGTAGCCAAAAAATTGTAGGTAAGTAAAAAGTACACGGTAATAGGTATAAAGTATTCTAAGATTGATGAAAATTGCATGTAAAAAGTGTTTCGGTTAAGCAGTTTAAAAGTACCAAATTCACAACGCTAGGAAATACCTAACTGTAGGGAGATTGCATTATATAGAAATGAGTGTTGAGATGTTAGTATAGAGAAGTTTCAAACTACGTGTTAGATGTTATAATAACGAATGAACACTTCGACAGACTCAGTGTAAACGAATCGACAAACGAACAAACAAAAAAGGAAAGCTCAGAAGCAAGCTCACAACCGATAACTGACAACAGGAGCAAAGCGACAAAACTCACAACAAACAACAAAACGACAATTCATCCTTAAAAAATTACAATTCGGTAGTTTCTTTTTTCTCTAACAGGTAGTTTATTGGATATTTGAACCATCAATCAATCAAATCAATCAAAAAATGATCAGTATCGCATTCATCATCATCGAATTTATTTTTTCAATCATCTGAAAAATCTAGTAAAAAAATCAAATCATCAAAAAAACACACAATGAAAAAAGTCGTATTAATTTTAAGTTTAATTTTCTTCGGAAGTATTGCCACAGTAAATGCACAAACAAAATATGAAAAAGGAATGGAGAAAGCTTTTTCGTTATGGAAAGAAAACAAAAGCACAGAAGCTGCAAATTTATTTGAACGTATAGCTTCTGCATCACCAAACGAATGGTTGCCGTCGTATTATGCAGCGCAAATCAACATTATAGGAGGATTTGCAATCAAAGACAAAAGCAAATTGGCACAACAATTAGAAAAAGCACAAGCACAAATAGATCATGCAACAAGCATTTCACCAAACAATCCAGAAATAATGATTATGCAAGCCATGTTATACACCGTTTGGGTAGCCTATGATGGTGCAACGTATGGAATGCAATATGCACCAAAAGTGAGTGAAATCTACGCGAAAGCGTATGCAATAGACAAAGACAATCCAAGAGTTGTACTAAGTAAAACGGAGTGGGACATAGGAAGCGCACGTTATTTCGGAAAAGATACAGCACCATTTTGTAAAGAACTAGAAAGAGCAAAAACACTTTTTGAAGCGGAAACAACGAAAGACGATTTTAGTCCACAATGGGGAAAAGAACGCGCAGCAAAGTTGGTAGAAGAATGTAAAAACTAACAACACCGTTAAAAAAACCTTAGTATATTTGATAGAAGCCAACAAAACAAACAGTAATGAAAGAGTTTTATAAAATTATATTTATCGGAATTGTCATAGGATTTATTTTATGTGGGGTAAACCTTTTGTTTATTTATTTTGGAGGCGGAACTATACATTTTGATCAAAAATTATTAATTAAACTGGGAATGTATTGTTTATATGCTGTCCCGATAAGTATTGTAAACTCGTATTATTTTGATTACTTAAATAGCCGATTTGTATGGACTAAAGCATTAAAACGTTACCGACTGCTTATTGGAATTATAGGATCTATTGTCATAACCGTATTTACTGTTTTTTTAGTAAGAATTATAGAAGAAGTAGCTATAGAAGGACATACCTATCAAGAGTTTATTACAGCAGAAAACCCATCGTATTATTTTAATGTTCTTTTAGTGACCATTTTTTTCTCGGTATTTTTCCATGCGTTTTATTTCTATAAAGAATTACAAAAAAAGAAAGTTACCGAACAAAAAATAATTGCAGGAACAGCTTCTGCACAGTTTGATGCCTTAAAAAATCAACTAGATCCGCATTTTCTGTTTAATAGTTTAAATGTACTGAGTTCTTTAATTGATGAAAATCCGCGTCAAGCGCAGAAATTTACATCCGGACTTTCGAAAGTATATCGGTATGTGTTAGAACAAAAAAATAAAGAATTAGTTACGGTTGATGAAGAATTAAAATTTGCCAAAACGTATATGAGTTTACTGAAAATGCGTTTTGAAGACAGTATCATTTTTGAAGCCCCAGAAACAGCAAGTAATCCAGAAAGTAAAGTAGTACCATTGTCATTACAATTATTACTAGAAAATGCTGTAAAACACAATATGGTAACGCCATCAAAACCGTTACAGATTAAAATATATGAAGATAGAGGCAATTTAATCATTGAAAACAATCTTCAAGAAAAACAAATTGTAAAAAAGAGTAGTGGCGTAGGTTTAAATAACATCCGACAGCGATACGATTTACTCACACAGCGCCAAGTATACATTAACAAAACTACATCGGACTTTCAAATCGCAATTCCGATGCTAACAAAACAAAAAGAAGTCATGAGAAATCAAACAATAGCACCAAATAACACTGATTTGGATGATAAATACCTTCAAGCGAGGAAACACGTAGAAAAACTAAAAGAGTTTTATTATAACTTATTATCCTACTGTTTAGTCATTCCGTTTTTAATATTCATCAACCTAAAAACAGTCCCACAATTCCATTGGTTTTGGTTTCCAATATTTGGTTGGGGAATTGGATTAGCGTTTCACGCAATGAGTGTTTTCTTTGAAAGTGGACGTTTTGGAAGAAATTGGGAACAGCGTAAAATACAGGAGTTCATGGAACAAGAAGAACGTAAAAGATGGAACTAATGGATACAAATAATCAAGATCGTGAAAGGGAAGAAAGATATTTACGCGCACAAAAAAGAGTAGAATCAATACGAGGTTTTTATATTCATTTAGTAGTATATATTTGTATCAATATATTTATTAGCTATCGACAAATAACAGAGAATATTGATAAAGGAGATACGTTTCAAGAAGCTTTGTCTGATATTGAAAATTATAGCGTATGGTTAGCTTGGGGAATTGGCTTGGCATTTCACGCATTTAATGTTTTTGTGAAAAAAGGAATATTAGGAAGAAGTTGGGAAGAACGTAAGATAGAAGAATTTATGAATGAAGACGAACGAAAAAGTAGAGAGAATGGATACAGATAGCCAAAATCGTGAAAAAACAGAAAGATATCTACGCGCAGAAAAAAAGGTAGAAGACATTAAAGGTTTTTATATTCATTTACTAGTGTATGTTTGTGTAAACTTGTACATCAGTATAAAAAAAATATCAAGAAACTTAGACAACGGAGAAACTTTTGACGAAGCATTTTATGACTTAGGAACCTTCATTGTTTGGATGGCTTGGGGAATTGGATTAGCATTCCACGCATATAATATTTTTATAAAAGATGGAATACTAGAAAAAAGATGGGAAGAGCGTAAGATAAAAGAATACATGGATAAAGACGAACAAAAAAACTGGGACTAATGAATAACGAAAAAGATACAGCTATGCATCGTGCTTCTAAAAAAGAAGCATATTTAGAAGCGCAGAGAAAAGTAGAGTCGTTACGAAGTTTTTATAAACATCTTGCTATTTATATTACGATCAATTTACTTGTGTCGGGGCGTATAATTTGGGAATCTATGGAAGATGGATTGTCATTCAAACAAGCACTTTCCGAAGGCAATACGTATACCTTATGGATTATTTGGGGATTTTTCCTTTTAATTCAAGCAATAAATGTGTTTTCTTCGGTGAGCATTTTTGGATCTCGATGGGAACGACGAAAAATTAAACAATACATGGAGGAGGAAACTCGTATGCAGAACTCATAAAAGAATAGTTATGGAAAAATTACCATCAAATATAGACTCAAACAATTATAAACAAGATTATACCAAAGAAGAAGCGTACATGCGCGCTCGAAAAAAAGTAGAAAAGCTAAAAGGTTTTTACGGACATTTTGCATCATATATCATCGTTAATGTTTTTATCTTGTCAATGATTGCACTCAACTTAGACAAAGACGAAACGTTTTGGAAATTTGGACACTTCTCAACAGCATTTTTCTGGGGAATTGGAATTGTATTTCATGCAGCTGGCGTTTTTGGACCAGATCTATTATTAGGACGAAAATGGGAAGAACGAAAAATTAAAGAATACATGTCAGACGACAGACGAAACTGGGAATAGCTTTGAAATTATAAATGTTGAATTATAAATTTTAAATGTAAAAGTATTTTGAAACACTATTGTGAGGAAGTTGAAACTAAGTCTTACATTTAAGTAACTGATGTAGATTTTTATTAAACGTCACTTCGAATGGTTTTTCGAAATAAAATGAAGAAAAATTGTATCGAGAAGTATTATGAAATTATAAATGTGAAATAAAAAAGTGTTAAAGAATC
>NZ_JBOEFY010000107.1:0-5096 GCF_050633145.1 Kordia sp.
TGTTGGGTGTTGGGTGTTGGGAAAAATACTTTTATATTTTACATTTAGCGTTTTATATTTTAAATTTCCTTTTTATTCGTCTTAGTAATTCTGGTAAATCAAAAGTAAGACCTATTACTTTAACTTCATTGACTTTCACCAAATCTCCTACTAATTTTTCTTCGTTTTTTTCTTTGGGTTGATGTGACTGAATGATTTCTTTTTGTTGGTAATTTGTGAGTTGTAAATTCTCTATTGAAATTTGTTTCGATTGTATAATTTCATCTTTCAGCTGTATCGTTGCTTTAGCATACATCAATTGAGATTTAAAATTGGTAACTTGAAGAACCAATTGTTGCACACCAACATCTGTAAATTCAGCAGCTACAGTTTCAAATTCTGGGCTTTCAGGAAGTGATAAATATATTTGTAAGGCTTCTTTGATTTTGTCCAATGCTTCTTCTCCATTTGCTGGAATCACGGTAAATAAAGTTTTATGTGCTTTGGATTCGATATTCGTTTCTGCATTGATGCCAATATCTTTTAGAAAGGTTGCGAAATAGATAAGGTATTGTTCGCAGGAACTTTGAATTTCTGGTGGGAAGGTGAAAGTGTTTGATAGGTTTTGTTGATTTGTATTTTGGTTTGGAGATAATTCTAAGATTATAATATCAAATGCTAATTTGAAAATTTTCAAATTAGCATAATAATAAGCTTTAATATCTCTAAGTTCTTTTTCTTTTTGCGTTAAATACAGAAAAAAAATCACACTCTTATCGTCAAACTTTAATACTTCAAAAGAATATTCTTTAGTTAACTTAAATATAAGTCTATTTATAAAATCTCCATAAGAAAATGACATATCCCATTTTTCAAGATTAATGCTTAAACATATTTCAGGTGATTCATCTTCAACAAATGATATAGATAAATACTCTCCTAACCAATCGAAATTATAAAAATTATATTTTTTTAAAGGTACTTCAATGTAATCAAATTGAAGCTCTTCAAAATTTGAACGACCTAGGTTTGACAAATCATCAATATTTTCTATGGTTATAATAGACCTAGGGTCATTCATATTACTTATTCCTATCGAACCTATAACTTCTCCATTCAAAAAAACTTCACCTACTTCCTTATCTATTACCAAATTCGACTTTTCCATATCTCAACTATTATTACAATATGTTAGTTGCTACAATGTAGTTAAATGTTACATTTCCTACAAAAAAAGGGTTTAGGTTTTGAGTGTTAAAACATAATTAAAGAGTCAAAAACCTGAAAACAACAATCGTTATTCTTTTAATTTAGCATGGATTCCTGCCTACGCAGGAATGACAATCAGTTTCAAAATAATACTACACGTCACTTCGAGTGAAATTTCGTAGAAATTTTGTATCGAGAAGTACTTTGATTTTCTAAGCTTTTCTCGATACATTTTTGCCTATCTCGACTGCGCTCGATATGACAAAAACACTCGAACTGACGTTTAGAGAATAAAAGACAAATCAACAAAAGATAAAATACTAAGTATTCTCGACTGCGCTCGAATTGACATGTAGTGTATCAAATAAAAAGCGTACTTCGAAACCGAGTTAGCGATAGCAGTGGAAAGCCCACAGCGAGTGTGCGAGCGCGGACTTGTAGCGAATAGCGCGACCTGAAGCGTAGCGGAAGGGAACTTCCTTATTGTATCAATTTGAGAGTAACAATAAACGTACTTTAAAATTCTTGAATGAGATTAGTATACGAAATGAACGAAAAAACAAATTGACAGATTGACAAAGACACAGAATACCAAAGCGCAAGCGTGTCTAAAAGCAAAGCAAGTCTAACAATCTAAGAGCAAAGCGTGCCTAACAATCAAAAACAAGTACATATAGTTTATTCTTAAAGCAGAATTCCGTAAATTTGCACTTCGAAAATTAGACAACTAAATTTTAAGATATGAGTACATACGATATCATCGTTTTAGGAAGTGGTCCTGGTGGATATGTAACTGCCATTAGAGCTTCTCAATTAGGGTTTAAAACCGCAGTCGTTGAGAAAGAAAGTCTTGGTGGAGTTTGCTTAAACTGGGGATGTATTCCGACGAAAGCGTTATTGAAATCAGCACAGGTTTTTGAATATTTGAAACATGCTGGAGATTACGGACTGTCTGTGAAGGAATACGATAAGGATTTTGACGCAGTTGTACAACGTAGTCGTGGCGTTGCCGATGGAATGAGCAAAGGTGTTCAGTTCTTAATGAAAAAGAATAAGATTGATGTAATTAACGGTTTTGGAAAGGTGAAAGCTGGAAAGAAATTAGACGTTACTGATAAAGATGGTAAGGTTACCGAATATAGCGCAAAGCATATTATTATTGCTACTGGAGCACGCTCACGTGAGTTGCCAAGTTTACCACAAGATGGTAAGAAAGTAATTGGATACCGTGAAGCAATGACGTTGCCAACACAACCAAAGAAGATGATCGTAGTTGGATCGGGAGCTATTGGGGTTGAGTTTGCATATTTTTATAACTCAATGGGAACGGAAGTTACGATTGTAGAATATATGCCTAAGATTGTTCCTGTGGAAGATGCAGATGTGTCTAAACAATTGGAACGTTCGTTTAAGAAAAGTGGTATTAAGATTATGACTTCTGCAGAAGTGACTTCGGTTGATACTTCTGGCGATGGTGTTAAAGCAACTGTAAAAACGAAGAAAGGTGAGCAAGTATTAGAAGCTGACATCGTACTTTCGGCAGTTGGAATTAAAACGAACATCGAAAATATTGGACTAGAAACTGTTGGAATTGCAACGGATAGAGATAAGATTTTAGTGAACGATTATTACCAAACAAATATTCCTGGATATTACGCAATTGGAGATGTAACTCCTGGGCAAGCTTTAGCACACGTTGCTTCTGCGGAAGGAATTTTATGTGTTGAGAAAATTGCGGGAATGCATGTAGAAGCTTTAGATTATGGAAATATTCCGGGATGTACATACTGTTCTCCTGAGATTGCGTCTGTTGGTTTAACTGAAGCGCAGGCAAAAGAGCAAGGAATTGACATTAAAGTTGGTAAGTTCCCGTTCTCAGCATCTGGAAAAGCAAGTGCTGGAGGAAATAAAGAAGGTTTTGTAAAAGTAATTTTTGATGCAAAATACGGAGAATGGTTAGGTTGCCATATGATTGGTGCTGGTGTAACAGATATGATTGCAGAAGCCGTTTTGGGTAGAAAGTTAGAAACTACAGGACACGAAGTATTGAAAGCAGTGCATCCGCATCCAACGATGAGTGAAGCGGTTATGGAAGCTGTTGCCGATGCGTATGATGAAGTCATTCACATTTAATAACATATATTGAAAAGCTGCTCGTTTGAGCGGCTTTTTTTATACTTTATAATTTGTATTTAAATGAAGAAAATCGCTTTTATCCTTATCGGAATTGTCTTGGTTGCTTGCACTGGAACGAAAAGCACGTCTAAGATAAAGAAAAGGTCTAAGTTACCTGTTATAGTTGCTTGTGCCGAAGATGCAAAGATTTATGATAGAGATAGTAAATTTGATGTAAATAGACTAAACGATCTATCAAATTTATCATACACTGCAACGTATACCATGATTCACACTCGTATGGATTCTTTAGAAAAAGATTCAATTCGTTTTGCCATTGATAAAACTGCAAAAAGAGTAGTCCAAAAAGTCTTTCCAGAATCTACTTATCTTGATGAAACACTTCTATTAAATAAAAATTATAATGATATCATGTTTTATACAACAGATATTCGTCATAATAATCAAGATGCAAATGCAGTAGATAAATTAACAATTCCTAGCCTCAATAATTCAAAACAATTATTTGTAGAAGTCAGAACATACGTAATAGATAAAAAATTCTCAAATAGTATTCGAATATTTGTTTTTGATATAGTATTAAAAAAACTCTTGTATTACGACTCTGTAAGCTATAAGTGTGACGTGCGCGACGAAACTATGTTTATGAAAACATTGCATTACGGAATGAATAAACTTAAAAACAGTATTAAATAGTTATGTTAGAACCAGTTCAAAAAGAAACAAGTACACTTAAAAGGTTTCGACTCCTTTCTATTTTAGAAGGAATTTCATATATCGCTTTCTTTATCACCATGCCTTTAAAGTATTTTATGGAAATGCCAATGCCAAATAAAATTGTAGGAATGTCACATGGAGTTTTATTTTTAGCTTATGTATTGTTTGCCTATTTGGTAACCGAAGAACAAAAATGGTCTAAAAAAAGTTTTGGTGTTTTGTTTGTGGCTTCTTTGATTCCTTTTGCTACTTTTTATGTGGAGAAAAAATACCTTCGAGCAAAGTAAACATTACCTATTAAAGGATTCTTTTTTTCATATTTCTTATCCACCCTATTTTCGAATATGAATTAAAACATGGCGCATTTGCATTGTCTATTGCTTCTGATCTGCATTTATGTGATTTTTAGAAAATTAATTATAAAATCACATATTATGAAAAAAAAGAAGCTTAATTCATTAGACTTAAACAAAAAATCAATCTCTAATTTAGACGCCAATAAAGTACATGGCGGTGATGAAACCAATGCTGACTGTGGATATTGGAGTAGATTTTCAAAATTCAATCACTTATGCGACCTTGTAAGTCAAGGACCAGGTTGTCGCTCTTTACATCATTGTGGACCAAGATAAAAATAAGTGAACTTCGGTCAGTTATGGTCGGAAGATTTTTCTTCCGGCTACTTTATTTTTTAATGCAAGTTCAGCTTAAATTTCATGTCTTAAATCATCCAATTTAAGGTAAGGTATGTTTTTTTAGTCGTTTATTTCTTCTTCATTTGATATATGTTTAACCAAAATTTATATCATGAAAAAAAGCATTTTAAAACTAAAAGGTGTTCAAGAATTGAACAAAAAAGAGCAATCAGTAATTAACGGAGGAAATACAGGAATGCAATGTTACAACCATGGTGATTGTCAAATTCTGAATTCATTACCAGGAATGGAATATGAACAGTTTTTCTGTTATTGGGGATATTGTCAAATAGCATAAAAGCAAGAGTTATTAATTGTATAAGAGTCGGGAGTTTTTTCTTCCGACTTTTTTATGGAGTT
>NZ_JBOEFY010000108.1:0-166 GCF_050633145.1 Kordia sp.
ATACAGCTACGACGCTTTATACCTTTACACCAGATACTGGCGAATGTGCAACGGTTCAGACGATGACTATTATAGTGAATTCGCAAGTGACACCAACATTCACGCAAGTTGCAGATATTTGTGAAGGTGATACTTTAGCTGCTCTACCATTAGTTTCAAACAACGG
>NZ_JBOEFY010000108.1:334-598 GCF_050633145.1 Kordia sp.
ATACTTTCACACCAGATACAGGCGAATGTGCAACGGTTCAGACAATGACTATTACAGTCAATTCGCAAGTCACAGCAACATTTACACAAGTAGCTGATATTTGTGAAGGAGATACCTTAACTGCTTTACCATTAGTTTCAAACAACGGAATCAACGGAACTTGGTCACCAGCATTGGATAATACAGCTACGACGCTTTATACCTTTACACCAGATACTGGCGAATGTGCAACGGTTCAGACAATGACTATTACAGTCAATTCGC
>NZ_JBOEFY010000109.1:0-6458 GCF_050633145.1 Kordia sp.
AGATTGTTAGATTGTTAGATTGAAAATTTCAATAATGATATTGAAAAAAACAAATGATTTATTAACATCTATCACTTAAATTTTTTTCGCAATGCTAAAATGAAAAAACTAATTAGAATTATAGATATTAAAGATTGTGCTCGGTATAAAAACCAATTACTATTATATTCAAAACTATAAAACGGTATTGTTGCATCAATACTCATTTGAAACGGCTTAACTTTTGAAAGATTTAAAAGTATTTCTGATAAAGTATTTGTCCAAGCATAAAAAAATGGAAAGATAATAAGTGTTGATAATAATAAAAAGAAAAATGGTCTTTCATAACTTTGAAGATATCCACTAAAAAATTTATAAATAGAAAACAAAAAATATGTTATATTCGACTTAACTGAAAATAATCTGTATTCTTTTTTATGGCGTAAAAAACGCATTTCCATTTCACTGTAATAAGCTTTGCTAGACAATTCCCAATCTTTTGAATTTTCAAAGTTTTTTTTCAATTGTCGATATTGTTCTTCAAGTTGAGAAAATCTTCTGTTTACTTCAATAATTCTATTCTCTTCAAAAAGTTTTATCCTACTTCCGCTTTTTGAAAGTCCCCATGTACAGTTTTCAAAAATAGTATTATATAAAAAAGTATCATAGAATGTCGCATTACTCATGTTCATTCTGCGAAAAATTGAATTATTTAAACTTATCCCTTGAAAGTGAATATCAATATTTCTTATTCTATGTTCTTTTAGAAAAACTTTTTTTAGAATTTCGACTCTATCTTTGTATGGTTTTTTAAAAAAATGAGGATATTTTTGCTCTTCAGTATAGTTAAATTTACTGCAAAAATCTACAAACGCTTCAGCAGTTGCAGTTGAGATGTTTTTATAATTTTCATTGCGATATCTTTGTTTTAACTTTTTAACTTCTGAATAAATAATATCCGTAACTAGATTTTCATTGATTCTTTTGTAGCAATTATGAAATATTAACAGAGGACTTTCTCTTAAATTTATAAATAAATTTCTTCCTTTAAACTCAACATCAATAAAAAACATTTTTTTTGATATAATAGAATTCAATAATTGAAAACCATTTTGAAAAACACAACCCTTAAATGCCATTTCATTTAAAAATTCTGATTTATTGAAACTTACAAAATTTTCAAATTGTACGTTTCTAAAAAGAACCGTCTTATTATTTGAGAAAACATTCTCTTCAAACTCTAAACCACCATTAAAATTACATTCTTTAAGAGTTAATTCCCCTATAAATTTAGTGTTTCTAAAATATGATATTGAATAGAATTCGCAATTATTTATGAGAACATCTGACTTGAATAGTTTATTATGAATCGAAATACCTCCTAAAAAATGTGAATACGAAAAATCTACCTTATAATTAAATTCTTTTTTTTCTTCAAAAGAGAAAAAAGTTACTCCATCAAAAGAAGGAAATACATATCTTTTAAAAATAAAAGCACCAAAATTCTTTCCTCTTGGCATGCAATATTTCCTAATCAATTTCCAAAAAATATTACATTTTTCTTTATCCCAATTTTTATACGGCCCGTCATCTTCAATTTCTATTTCAGAAAACCAATCATTCTTTTTTAGTCTGAAATAATCATCTTCTAATTTTTTGAAGTCTTCATCACTTATATCTAAATCACTAGAAGATACTAGCTTTTCAACCCATTCATAAGTTTCTTTTTCTATTTCTTTACCTAAATTCATAATTCCATGTAAGATTCTTTAAAAGTAGGTAAAATCTTCAAGTTGTTATGGTTTATAATCGAATTACTATAAACTATGATCTAATGATTATTGCAATTCCATTCTCATTATTTTTTTTAATATCTAAAGATGAGTAATAAAACTAAAAAACGTTTCTTTAATATTACAAATTTTTAAACGTCATTTTATTGAGCATTAATCCAGAAGCTGGAGCAATGTAGTTGACTTCTAATGTAGAGTTTGGTAATAAGGAACGTTGAATAAAGTCTAAATCGAGTTCATGTTTTCCGAGCAGAATTAAAGTTCCCATCATCATACGAATTTGATGGCGTTTGAATCCTGCGCCTTGTACGCGCAAGACATAACTTTGTTCTGGAAAGAAATTTGCTGTGTATAAATCGTTTTCAATAATTTCACACAATTCAATTTCGCCTTCTAAAACCGTGTGTTCTGTCGGTTTGTAGCAATAGGTTTTTAGATAGTGATTTCCTTCAAAGAGCTTTGCTCCTTTTTTCATTAATTCCACGTCTAAATCACCTAAAACATTGGTCATATAAGGTGCTGCAAACGGATGGTATTTTTCCCCAAAAGCAAAGAGATAGATGTATTCTTTTACTTTCGGATGCTGAATGATGTTGAACGTTGAATTCGTTTCAGTAATCGCTAAAGCACGAATGTCTTGTGGTAAGTTTTGATTGAAAAGCGGTAAAAACTCAGGAATATCAAGCGTTTCATTATCCAAAAACAATTCTATAGCAATTTCGTTAGCAGACACTTTAGCATCTGTACGGCCAGAAGCTAATAATTTGAAATTTTTATGTCCAAACACATACGCTAGTGTACGTTCTGTCATACGCTGTACTGTATTCACATCAGGTTGTTTTTGCCAACCATGATAGCGAAATCCTAAGTATTGTAGTGTTATAAGGTAGTAATAGCGTTTTCTTTTCAAGTGTTTTGGGTAATTTGTTTATTTACTGTTTGTTTTAAAAGTATAAACTCTTAAACTTTTATAATTTAAGCTGCTTTCAATAAAATAAAACCTAGAACAAAGATGACTACAGGAATACTCCAAAGTTTCCAAACGTCAGTTCCTTTAGTATTTTCCTTAATGGCTTTGTTTTTTATTTGCAGCATGCGTTTTCCATTGTAATACAGCGCATTGAAAAGGTATAAAACGATTCCCGCCAAGGCAATATAAAAGATTTGTAAATAGATATTGTAGTAGCGTAAAAAGTTACTACTCGTTGCTTTCATTAAAACAATACATAAAACAATGAGTATACTTAGTTGAAGTACTGTCATATACGTTGTTGCTAAAGACATCAGCTTTCGATGTTTGCGCTTTTTGTCTTGCGCTTTGTAGCTTAGGATTGTTTTGTAAAAAAGTTGATCGAACATGATTTTCTGCTATAGACACTGCAATAATAGTTTAAAATTTAGTAAAAAGGAATTTATTACTAGTTTATGAGTCTATTTCAATAGCTATTGTTCTTTGAAAGTGTGTCATAAATTGTGCGTTTCTTTACTAATGAAAAGAATAAATCGAACATTAGAAACCATGTTTAAGTGCTAATTTATTTTTCCTTTATACGATCTCGACAACGGAATTTCAATATTAGGATCTAACGTAATTACAGTGCTGGTTTGCGACTTGATAAAGTTTTTATTGATGATATAAGATCGATGTACTTTTATAAAATTTGGAGGAAGCTCTTTCATCACTGTAGATAGTTTGTTTCTATCAATAATATTTTTACCATTTACATGAAATTCAACATAATTTCGATCGGATTTTATGTATTTGATCTCGTCCAAGTACAGTGTTGTTTTATTATTTAATACGATATTTTTTCGAGCGACTTTTTCTGCAATCATATTCTTTTCCTCCTCTATAATGGTGACCAATTCTTTGTATTTTTTATTTCTATTTAGAACGATAAATACAGAAACTGATAAAAGCAGAATGATTATTAGGACAATGAAAAAGTTTTTTTGGGAAAATGATAAAGAGTCAAAAAGTTTTTGGTTTTCAACTTGCAACTGATTCCGTTCATCTTTAAAGTGCAATATTTCAGTTAATGCCTTTTTTTGATTGTTAATAATCTGTTTGCTTGTTGCATTTGTATATTCCTTATACTTTCGTTCTTCATCTAAGTTAAAATCTGTATAATAAGTGCTTAATGTATTGTAGGCTGTGTAGATATAATCTAAGTATTGAGCAGTATCTACTTGTTTTAAATTGAACTCCAATCGTTTTGCATAATGCTTTGCGGAGTCTTTTTGATTCGTTTTTATAGCATAATCTAACAAGTAGTTATTCGCATTTAAAGCCACAAAAGGACGTTGCGTTTTATACGCGTAAAACTTGAATTTTGATATGTACTTCCTGTAATCTTCTAAATTATTCGTTGCTTTTGCAATTTCAGATAGATGTTCATATTTCGAAAAAACAATTCGAATATCTTCAGTATCAGAAATGTTTAGTAAAATAGCATTGCTTTTATCATAACTACGATCATGAATGTAGAATTTTGCCAAATAGAGTTGCGAAAAAGGATGCCAATGTAATAACCCTTTTTCCTGTAAATACGTATCCAAAGCCAGTCCTTTTTTAATAAGTGGCGCTATCAAGTCAGAAGTAATTGGGCGTGGTAATAATTGATATGATAAATCAAGTTCCGTAATTCTTGAAGCAGCAATTTCAATACTATCACCAGTTTTTAGGGCTATCTCTACCTCTATTTGATTATGTGTAATTGCTTTGCCCAACTCCTTTTTGTTTCTATAAAGCAATGCTATTCTACCAATGGCTTCCGTAGCAATTGTATAATTTTTTGCAGCATACGCCTCTTCATATACACGATGGAAATCTTTTAAAACACTATCTGCCGGAAGGTTTGTAAAACGGAGTTTGTTTTTACTATGCTGTAGTTCCAATTTTAAAGATAAAGGATCTCTATATGGAATGTTATTTTTATTGATTAATAGCGTAGCACGATTATACAGTTTAAAAATAAGTGTAGAATCATTTTGATACGCAGCCTGATCTATTTCACAGATTAAAGCATTTAGTTTTAAGAAAGGACTACTCGACTGTTCTGCATATTTTTTTATAGAATCTAAATATTGCAACCGAAGTGTCTCATTATTTTCAGTTACTGCTTGTTCATAGAGTTTTATATATTGTGCATTTCTTAAAGAATCGTTCTCTTCAAACTTTTGCCCATATAGGTTGGGAATTCCTATCAAAAAGAATGCAAGGAAAAAATAATAAGAATAGTTCGCTTGTCGATTCACGTAGTTATATGTTAGTCTAGCTAAGATAGATACTTTGCAGAAAATAGAGCCAATACTTATTCCTAATATTAGCTCTATTGTATTATTATTCATTATTTTATGATTAATTTCAATGCTGTTTTTTTGCTTTCTGAACGTACTTGAATAAAATATAGTCCTTGTGCTAAATTAGCAACATCAAGACGTATTAAATCTGTCTGATAATCATCTAATGTTTTTACAAGGTTTCCGTTTAAATCATAAATTGAAACTTTAATGTCTTCTACAGCAGTTTTAAATTTTAGTGTTGTATTTCCTGAAGCTGGATTTGGGCTTAACAGTATTTGTGATTCAAAAGTTACTTCTTGAGTACTTAATATATTTGGATTTTGAAAGACTCGCACATGACCAGCATTAGATCCATTGCCACTATTTTGATTGGCTCCTGAAGCAAATATACCTCCATTATTGCTAATACTTACCGAGCGACCAAATGTATCACCTGATGCTTCTGCATCAATATCACTATGTGCTTGCGTCCAAGTTCCACCCACATTTTCAAACACACGAACATGACCAGAACTTAATCCTAAACCGCCACCATCATTGGCAACAGCTCCTATAGCTACGATAGTACCGTCATTGTTTATGCTTACGGAACTACCTGCACGATCTCCACTATTTTCTCCGTCAATATCAGTTCCAACTTGAGTCCAAGTGCCGCCACTATTTTCGTAGACTCGTACATGACCTCTTTGACCATCGTTTAAAAAAGCGCCAATAGCTACTATGTTTCCTGTATCATTTATGCTTACCGAATTCCCCGATCGATCTCCACCATTTTCTCCATCAATATCAGTTCCAACTTGTGTCCAAGTTCCACCACTATTTTGATACACACGTACATGTCCTGCAAAACTGTTATTTCCAAAAGCGCCAATAGCAACAATATCTCCAGCATCATTTAGGCTAACAGAAGTACCTGAAAAATTATCAGCCGCTTCTCCATCAATATCATTCCCAATTTGTGTCCACGTTCCGCCAATATTTTCAAAGACTCGAACATGTCCAGCTGTACTAGCAGCACCATCGTTCAAATCGGCACCTACAGCCAAAATATTCCCGGAAGCGTTTAGACTTACAGAAGCACCAAAGCGATCATCAGCTGCTTCTCCATCAATATCGCTTCCAATCTGTGTCCAAGTTCCACCAATATTTTCAAAGACTCGCACATGTCCAGCCTGTGCTCCGTTCCCATCATTTCTGTTTGCTCCAGCTGCAATGATAGTACCTGCATCGTTTATAGCTACAGAGAATCCGAAGCGATCATCGGCAAACTCTCCATCTATATCATTTCCAATTTGTGTCCATGCGGCACCAACCTTTTCAAAGACGCGTACATGACCTGATAAAGATCCATTCCCATCATTTGCGATAGCTCCAATCGCA
>NZ_JBOEFY010000110.1:0-1330 GCF_050633145.1 Kordia sp.
GACAAGGTGTGGGTTGGGCTGCAAAAACAACCGCTAAATTTCATCCAGATATTATCAAACTCTACCAAACCGATATTCAAAACACAACCTTAGTTGCCAATTGGTTTCGTAAAAAAATTGAAATTGGCTTGAATCGGAATAATTACGTTAAGAAAAGTTGAAATCTTACTACGAAATCCCAAAAAGCAACTCATTTAAAAAAATTCATAAAAACCTAACAATAAACACCTTACAACATTCTCACACAACTACCCTACCTTTCCTAAAAAAGCAGCGGAGGTTTTAGGTAAAAGTAGCGGAGGAAATGACCAAAAGCAGCGGAGGTTTTTAGTAAAACCTCCGCTGCTTTTTTTAAATGCCATTTTTAGGATAAAAATTTGATCGTTTTTAACGTTTTTTGAACAAACAAAATAAGTTTTCTGTTTTTACGGGAAACCACATTGCAAGTAAGTAATCTTTGTTTTACATTTATAGAAAATAACTGGAAGTTGTATTACAATGAGTTCCTGTTATTTACCAAATTTAGTGTGATAAGAGGAATTCCTTATATACATACGTTGTACGCAATATTAAACCAATAAATTATATGATTGATAAACTTGGAAAATTATTACCAATAGGAACGTTATTCTTAATACTATGTAGTTCAATTCGAACCATATATTATTATCAAGGTTTTAATATTTCTATTGTCGATTATATGGAACTATCAGAGTTTATAATATCTTTTCTAGATGATATTTATCTCTATTTATTGATTATTTTCTCGCCTTTAATATGGCAGTTATTAAATGATTTCTTTAGTAACAATGATATAGCGACTGAGCCTGCAAAATTAAAATCAAATAGAAAGCTCTTTTTTAGAAATTTAACAATCGTTTATTTTTTTGCATTAGCTGCTATTGTTGTAAGTAAAATATTTTTTATCAATTACTATGTATATGGTGTTGCTTTCTTTGTTATTATATTAATATATATATTCTTTGTAATTTTCAAAGGGTCAAAGATTGATAACCTATCCAAATATTTAGCAGTAGTACCAACTCTTATTTTTTTATCCTTCATAGATGCAAATTTTTCTAAATTAAGAATTTTAGAAAGGGAAAAATCAAATTATAATGTCAAACTTGCTTTCGATGGAAGCACAATTAAGACTACAAATGATTTGCAATTTATTGGCCAATGCAAAAATTATGTGTTTTTCTACAACATTAACAACAAAATTTCTACAGCCTATAAGAAAGACAACATATCTATGTTAGAAATTTCAAGAAAAGACTGAGAACAATACTACGTACAACAACGTGTATAATTAATTGCTTTGGCAAGT
>NZ_JBOEFY010000111.1:0-11902 GCF_050633145.1 Kordia sp.
AAGTTGTAACGCAGCACTTACTAACACTACAACTGTAACTTTTATTGAACTGCCAGAAGTAATACTATCATCTGACTGCGACGATGTTAATTATAAACTATATGCATCATTATCAACTCCTGATGCTATGATAACTTATGAATGGTATGATCCTTCTGATGAGTTGATTGGCACTAATGATAATGTAACCATAACCGAATCTGGTTTTTACAGGCTCGTTATATCTAAAAATGGATGTTTTAGCGAAGAATCTATTTATATAGAAAACGCAAACTGTTCTATTCCTAAAGGAGTTTCCCCTAATAATGATAGTCTAAATGACACTTTCGATCTAAGTAATTTAGATGTCAAACGATTACAAATATTTAATAGGCATGGTATCGAAGTGTATTCAAGAAGTAACTATACAAATGAATGGAATGGACAAACGAATAAAGGTGATAAGCTTCCGACAGGAACGTATTATTATTTAATAGAATTTGAAAATGGAAACTCTACATCTGGATGGGTATATCTTAATAGATAATATAAAATGATACTAAAAAAAAAGAAGATGAATAAATCTTATATCTGCATAGTAATTCTCTTAGTGTTTTTAAGTAATGCATTTGCACAACAAGATCCTCAATATACACAATATATGTATAATATGAGCGTGGTAAACCCTGCATACGCCGGAAATAAAGACAATGTTTCTTTAGGATTACTTTACAGAAAACAATGGGTTAGTATTGAAGACGCTCCTTCAACAGCAACTTTTTTTGCACATTCTCCTGTAGGCAATAATGTTGGAATAGGAATCTCCATTATTTCTGATAAAATTGGACCTGTTAACGAAAATAATTTCTATGGAGATTTTTCTTATACGATTGCTTTGGGTGATAGTTACGAAGACCATAGATTGGCTTTTGGTTTAAAAGCAGGATTCACAACACATAAAGTAGGATTGTTTTCTGATATCTATGGGACACTTATAAATGAGTCTGATCCAGCCTTTTTACAAAACACAGATGATATTCTTTTCAATTTAGGTGCAGGTATTTTTTATTATACAAATAAGTATTATTTAGGTGTTTCTATCCCGAATACAATTAAATCTCCTCACTTAACTATTACAGGTAATCAATTTGGCTCGGAGGTTTCACATTACTTTATAACTGGAGGGTATGTTTTTGACGTATCTCCAACAATTAAATTTAAACCTTCATTTATGATGAAATCTGCTTTCAATGCGCCAACTTCTTTAGATGTATCAGCGAATGTGTTTTTTGATGAAAGAATTGAAGCTGGAATTACATACCGATTGGAAGATAGTTTTGGTGCAATGATTAATTTTTCTATAAATCCTGATTTAAGGATTGGCTATGCCTATGATAATGTCGTATCTGACTTAAACGTAGTTACAAAAGCATCTCATGAATTTTTTATACTATATGATTTGCCACTGTTTAGAAATGTATCTAAATCACCTAGACGTAATTATTATTAAATCAATAATAAAAAGAATTGCAAACCCCTAGAATGAACTAAAGATTAAAATTTTGAAAAAAAAGCTTTTTACACTACCAATACTATTATTTACTATGTGGAATCTTATAGCCCAAGATTCTTATACACAAACAGCAGATGAATTATTTCAAAGATTTGAATTCAATCAGGCAATAAAAGAATACTTGAAGTTAGTAGAAAAACCTAAATACAAATCATCATCGTATGTTTTTGAAAAATTAGCAACGAGCTATTATAATATCTTCGATGTTGAAAATGCGTCACTTTGGTACTCAAAACTCATAAAAACAAATCCACTTACCGATGGAGAAATACATTATCGGTATGCGCAAATTCTGAATGCTCTAAACAAGTATGAAGAAGCAAATAAGCAAATGGATATTTTTGTAAAAAAATCACCCTCAGACTACAGAGCAAAAGCGCATAAGTCTAAAATTGAATACCTAAAAAACTACACAGATAAGCCAACAGATTTTAAAGTAAAACCCATTACTGCACTGAATACAAAATTTTCAGATTTTGGAGGGTTTTTGACGGCTGATAATACGTTCTATTTTGTAAGTGCTGAAAAAATGAACGCTGATAAAAAACGTAAAGGTTGGAATAATCAACCATATTTAGACATTTACAAAGCAAAATTTGACGGCGAAAATTTCAATGCTAGCGAACCTGTAAAAGAACTAAATTCAAAATGGCATGATGGACCTTTAAGCATTACTGCAGATGGCAATACGATATACTTCATATCAGAAAGTTTCAATCAAAATCTATATAAAAAAGAAAAAAATAACAATCTCAAATTAGGACAACTAGGATTATTCATTGCTACAAAATCAGATGATTCATGGGATATTAAACCATTTCCTTTAAATAGTAATAAATACTCAATCAGTAGTCCTGCTATAAGCAAGGATGGAAAAACGTTGTATTTCTCTTCAGATATGCCAGGAACTTATGGGAATTTTGACATTTGGGAAATAGAAGTTACAAAAAATGGTTTTGGAACTCCTAAAAACCTAGGAAAGGAAGTAAATACAAAAGGATATGAAGATTATAGCTATATCAGTGATGACAATATATTATACTTTGCTTCCAACCAACGAGAAGGTTTTGGAGGATTAGATATTTACGCTATTGATCGTACTATCAAAAATGCTACAGCGAAAAATTTAGGCGCAACAATAAACTCTAAAAGAGATGATTTTTCATTTACATACAACACAAAAAGCAAAATAGGTTTCTTTACAAGTAACATAAAAGGAAATGACGACTTATACATGGCACTTCCTATATGCAAAAAGCAAATTCAAATCATCTACAAGGATAGTAAAACAAAAAAAAGTATTCAAAATGTAAATGCTGAAGTTAGCAATAGCAGCACAAATGCCTTCGTAGAGAACAATACTAAAAACAAATACTTTTATGAGTTTCTATGTGAAGAAAACTATACAGTTGCATCTTCTAAAGAAGGATATATGCCACAAACCACAGCGTTAGAAGCGATAGAAAATAGATCATCAAACATTCTTGAAATTTTCTTAGAACCAATAGAAAAAGCACCTGTAATTACTGAAACGGAAGTTATTTTACAGCCAGTTTATTTTGAATTTAATGAAAGTAATATAACGTATCAAGGAGCTTTGGAACTAGATAAACTTGTTACTGTAATGAATAGTCATCCAAGCATGAATATTTTTGTAAAGTCGCATACAGATAGCAAAGGACGTAAGAAATATAACATGACTTTATCCGACAAAAGAGCCCAAGCTACAGTACAATATATCATATCAAAAGGAATAGATGAAAATCGCATTTCAGGAAAAGGTTTTGGAGAAAGTGACCTTAAAGTACCATGTAAAAAATGTACAGAAGCTGAACATTCTCAAAATAGACGGTCAGAATTTATAATTATTAAAAAATAAACAGCTATATTATTCCACATAAAAGAGTAAGAAAAAACATAAAAATTTCTGACTTGTTATAAATTTTGTTTTTAAATCACTGTAAACAACTAATTATCAGTTTTTTAAAATATGAATATTTGAAACTGAATTGTAAAAATGATATTTTTAACTATTTGATTGTAAATTAATTAATAAATATTTTTGATAAGAGAATAAAAACTGAGTTTGCATATGAAATGAGCCATAACTAACATTGGTGAATTACATCTGACCCCTAATTATAAAATACAAATAGACAGATGAAAAACATAAAATTACTTTTAATAATAGTTGCCTTCTTTATGGCTAATTATAGTTTTTCTCAGACTAAGATTTGGGAATTAACTTTTGAAACTCCTGGTGGCTATACATCAACTGGAACAGAAAGTAATGATGGAGCGAATGATTATTATGGAAGGTTCTCAGATGCAGATATTTCTCCAAACTTTACCAATACACAAGGCACCTTCTTTTTTGCAGTACAAGATAAAGATGCAGCGCCAACACCACTATCTGGCGATCAACAAATTACAGTGCCCAATATTGATATTTCTAATTACGAAAATCTTGAGATAAGAATACACTTAGCTAGAGGTTTTAGCGGAACTGGAACTTGGGACTCTACAGATGCATTACATGTAGGAGGAAATATTGATGGGGGCACTAATCAAAATTTAATCTGGGTAGAAAGTGTGGGTACATCTAATACTGGAGCCGCTATCGACACAGATTTTAACGGTACAGGTGACGGTACAGTATTAACTCCTGCTTTTGCACAATTCACGCAAGCAATTGCTGGTACAGGAGCTGATTTTAATCTAATTATAGATGTAATTACGCTTAATTCTGCATCTGAAGATATAGCTTTTGATAGCATTGAAATATGGGGCGATTTTGTCCCAACCACAACAACAGTAGAATTTACATCAACAACATCTACACTCTCTGAAGGAGGAATGTCTATTGATGTTTGTGCTTCTATAACCAATGAAGATGCAACAAATGCCACAACGGTAGAAATTGCTCTAGATGGTTCAAGCACTGCTACTAACGGAACTGACTATGATGATGGTGCTGGTAGTCCTGCAGCAATAAGCTTCCCCCAAACAGTAACATTTCCTGCAGGAAGCACCGCCGATCAATGTTTTACAATTTATATATCAAATGATGATTTGGTATATGAAGGAGACGAAACGGTGATCTTAAATTTACAAAATGCTTCTGGAGGAAACTCAGCAGCTTTAGGAACTAATGTACAGCATACATTAACGATATCCGATAACGAAACACCTCCTGTTGCAGATATTGTCATCACAGAACTCATGTATAACTCTACAAGTACCGATGATGAGTGGATAGAAGTCTGTAATACATCTGGTAGTACGCAAGATATTAGTAATTATATCATAGACATCGGAGGAACTACAGCGTTTACTTTTCCTGCAAGTACCACAATATTAAATGGAAACTGTATTACTATTTCTTTGGGAAGTAATGGTGATGGATCTTATAATCCGGGATGTAATTTTACTCCTGATTATGGAATTGATGCCAGTACAAACGATACAAATAATTTAATCAATTCATCACCACAAACTATTACCATTTATGCTTCAGACGGAACCACTACAGCAGATGCAGTAAGTTATACGAATGCAGATGGTGCTAATGGAAATGGAAGTTCACTACATCTTACAAATGCTTCTCTTGATAATTCCAACACAAATACCAATTGGACAGAAGTAGCTACTGGCGGATCACCAGGGACAAATTCCTTAGTGTCTCCTTGTGCAGCTGCTTTGGTATATGAAATTGATGCCTATGACGGTCAAACAGTATATACATGTAATGGAACTTTTACCGATTCTAGACCAGCAGCAGACTATTTTAACAACGAAAACTATACGGTTACCTTTTGCTCTGGATCGGCAGATGAAATATTACAATTCATATTCAATCCGTCAGATTCCGATGGCTCTTCAGAATCTAATTTTGAAATAGTAGCAGGAGATGTTTTATACATGTACGATGGAATGGATACCAGCGGAACTTTACTAGCAACAATTACGGATACGAGCGATCCTGGGGCAAGTCATTTTTATCTTTACGGAATTAGTGAATGTGTAACCTTTCAATTTATCTCCGATGCAGCTGGAGATGATAACGGTTGGGAAGCATTAATGTCTTGTGTCCCTTTAGGTTGTGGAACAAATCCAGCAGCAGCAGATGACTTTGCCAACGCACCATATATTTGTGATTTAGATGGTTTTTGTGGAACAACAGTAGGATATACAGAAGACTTGCCAGCAAACTTAACGGATCTAGGAGGAAGTTGTCCAGGACCACTTTTTGGAGGAACTATAGAAAACAACTCATGGATTCAATTTGTAGCGGCTTCTACATCTATAACACTTCAATACAATGTACCCACTTGCTATGATGCATTTGGAGCAGGAACTCCAAGTGGCAGCGAAGGAATTCAATCTGCAATCTTTGAATATGATGGCGCCAATTTTACAAGAGTTTCTGATTGTGCAACTTCAGATGGAACAAACAATGGAATTTTTAATCTTACTTCTTCATCCTTAACTATTGGAAATACCTATTATATTATGACTGATGGAAGTGCTGGTTCGCAATGTGATTACGAAATTACAGTAATTGATGGAGGAACAGGCTCAGGAGTAGAACTTTTTAGTGCAGGGGCCGATCAAACTTCTTGTTCAGGTGATTCAGTTACATTAACAGCAACCGGACCAGCTACGGCAACATATTCTTGGACTTCAACAGAAGCAGGATTTGGAACAGTAGTTGGAAACCCAATCTCAGTTTCTCCAACAAGCACAGCTACATATACTGTTGAAGTAACAAGTGGAGCATGTATAAATGAAACTGATGATGTGTTGGTTACTGTAAACTTTTGTGGAGCAGAAATCATGCTAACACAGTATTATGAAGGTGCGACTGATAACAAGTGGGTAGAAGTAAAAAATATAAGTCCTTCCACAATAGCTGGAAACACGTATTACATAGTAGTCTTAAACAATGCTGATGCGGATAATCCTGCAGCAGCAGATCCTACAGATGGTGCTGGAAACTCATTTAATAACAATATTCTTATCACTACAGACATGGCTCCAGGCGAAGTCAGAAGATATAGACATAGAAATGCAGTACTACCAGCGTATGCTTCACCGGGAGAAACTGGGTATGATGGGAACCCTACATTCGATTTTGGAGCAACAGCAGATTTGTTTAGTGGAGATGATATCGTACTAATTAGTACAACTAATGATAGTGACACTTGGGCAAACAGAGTAGATGTAATAGGTGATGGTACACTTTGGGGAGATCGAAGATGTTTTGTAAGAAATGAGTGTGTAACCTCTGGACCATCTACAACCTTTGATATTAATGAATGGGTAGAATTTACAGATGCTGAAGTTGAATTCTCTGCATCTGGAACAAACCCATATTTGGGAGAACATGAACGAGGAAGCACCGAATGGAATGGAAGTACTTGGAGTAGTGGCTCGCCAGACAGATCAAGAGAAGTAACATTAACTAGCGGATATGATACTTCAACAAATGGAAACCTAGAAGTTTGCTCTCTAACCATTAACAGTGGTGTTACGCTAACAGTAAAGACAGGTAATCATGTAGAAATTGTAAACAACTTAACAGTTGAAGACACAGCAATAATGAACATTAATGATGATGCTTCATTAGTTATGATTGATGATAGTGGAGTTGTAACCTTGAATGGAACTGGAATCATAAATGTAGAAAAAACAACGACACCTTTTGAGCAATACGATTATACATATTGGTCATCTCCAATTACAAATGCTACTATTGGCGGAATATTGGGAGGTTGGACTACGAGCCGTATTTACAGTTTTAATACAGCCAACTTTTCAGATTTAGATGCAGATGAGTTTGATGATGATGGAAAC
The DNA here is from genome assembly GCF_050633145.1 of Kordia sp. GTDB lineage: Bacteria > Bacteroidota > Bacteroidia > Flavobacteriales > Flavobacteriaceae > Kordia. The sequence goes on from NZ_JBOEFY010000111.1 coordinate 7,409, forward strand.
GATTGGACATTTGTAACTGCTGGAACAACAATGAATCAAGGAGTTGGTTATGCCGCAATGGGACCTATAGGAGGAGCATTTCCGCGTACGGAAACGATCATGTTTAGTGGCGAAGTAAATAATGGTCAAATTATGACTACAGTAAGTCTAAGTGCAAATGGAGCTGATGCAAATGATGATTGGAATTTGATAGGAAATCCTTTTCCGTCTGCAATTAACATTGATGATTTCATGACGTTAAACACCAATTTAAACGGAACCATATACCTGTGGACACATATTGATGATATATCTGTTTCAAATCCTGGACCAGATTCATTTAACTTTAGTACGAATGATTATGCAATGTACAATGCTACTGGAGGAACAGGAACAGCTTCTGCTTCTGGAAGCAGCGTTCCAACAGGATTTGTAGCTTCTGGACAAGGTTTCTTTGTAGAAGCAATTACTGCAGGTACAATAGAGTTTAATAATTCCATGAGAAGTATTGGATACGCTAATAATCTTTTTTATAGATCGTTAACTCCAGAAACCAACATAGAAACCACATTAGAAAAAGATAGGCTTTGGTTAAACCTCACAAATACCGATGGCGCATTTAGTCAAATACTCATTGGTTTCTTTGAAAATGCTACACTTGGTAATGATAGATTGTACGATGGAATACGCTTTTCAGGATCAAATTATATTAACTTCTATTCATTTCAAGATGGAAAAAAATATGGAATACAAGGACGACCAACGTTTTTAGATTCAGACATCGTTCCGTTAGGATATGATGCAAATATTTTGGGAGAACTCTCTATAGGTTTATCTCAAACAGAAGGAGTATTAACTACCTCCGAAATTTACTTAAAAGACAATGACTTAAATATCATACATGATTTAAGAGTCGCAGATTATACATTTACAACAAGTGAAGGTAAGTTTCCTAACAGGTTTGAATTATTGTTCTCTAGTGAAATCTTAAGTGTAGACGAGATAAGCGCTATCAATGAAGAAGATATTTTTGTATATATTCAAGATAACAAACTTATCATTAATTCTAGGTCAAGAATAAACCTGACAGGCGTTAGTGTATATTCAATGCTTGGAAAAGAAATTATCAGTAAACCTCTAAACACAAAATACAGTTCAATAACATTAGATAACATACAATCTGGAGTTTATATCGTAAGAGTACAAACTGAAAATGGTGAGGTAATTAAAAAGATAATCAAAGAATAGTAAGTGATCTCATTGAAAATTCAAATAGCATATTTTCTAACGTTTTATATCAACCATAAAACTAGGGATGGACTATGTAAATGAAGATGGGCTCGATTTACATTGTCAAATAGGAGTTTGTTTTTTTACAAAATATTTTTTTTGCTTTTGGATATGCTACTAGCACCAATGGTATAGAAGCAACTGATATTTATTGAAATCGTAAAACAGATGACAAAAACTATGCAATTGCTGATGTATAAGAAATCATAAATTATTTAGAGGAGTTAATTAAATGTTACATAAAATATATCTATTCATTCAGGTAATACCACCTCCACCAGGACCGCCACCTCCACCAGGTTTTTCCATAGATACTGGTATAGTATTACTAGCGGTTGCAGGTATCATATATGGGTGTTACATAAATGGTTTATCATACAAAAGAAAAAAGATTCTTTATTAAACTATAAATATTAAAAAGGTAATCTTTTATAAGTCGTTTAAGGCACGACTTTATTATAAAAGAGAGATAACTGGAGTAGGTATCTCTCTTTTTTGTTTAGTTAATATAAGTGAAGAGCAAATCGTTTTAGAACGAATAATGTGAGGTTGTAATTTTTTAATAATAAAACAGCATTCATCAAAGAAATTGAATATTTGATACGTTTTTTAAGGTGAAATTTTGCTTGTTGATGAACTTGTTAAATACTTTAGCGTTCTCAATAAGGTTTTGAAAAACGCTTACAATGGGATTAGTAAGGCTAACTGTTTTAGAAGTACTTGGTATTTGATTTTTTTTATAAATCAAGAAGCATTTAATAGTGAAGGATACTCATCCACAAACAAACTAATTTCCTTTAAATCCTCCACCAAAAAGTTCGACTTTAGAAACCTTGAGGGTACGGAATGGGACAAAATAACAAAAATGTTAATTTATCCCTTTTTATTTTTGCTCATATCTACTGACAATGAACACTGATTAACTCTAGTTTTGTGGTTCGACAGCTAACGTTTTCTATTTTGTAGCTGTTTGTTGCGAGTTGTTTCAAAATTTATAGATACCCAAATAATTTAAATAACTGTATTTCATACTTTTTGTACATCTTTTCACTCCAACTTTTTATATCAAAATCACCCTCAACACCAATATCCAACCCTACTAAATTTAATAATGGAACCGATGCCTTAATTTTCATTTCTAAATTATTGCTTTCTGTATTTAGCGCATCAAAATATTCTTTTAGTTGTGCATCCATTGCATCATACAATCCTTCTAATACTATTTGTATGTCATTAAAAACAGCTTCTCTTTGCGTGATTGAAATTTCTTGAACAGCTTTAACAACCTCATCTTTATTGAGCTTTGCGTTTGTTTCTAAACGAAGTAATTGCTCAAAATGTTCGTTTAAGTCAGATTTAATTTCTTCTGTGTTTCTTAGTATTTTTTCATTAGCCTTAGAATTTCTATGAACTCCTTCTTGTATGTTTTCTAATATACTGTTTCTATGTATTTCTTGTCTTTGATAGGACGCATCTGTTTTTCGTAGTAATTCAACCAATTTGTATGGCAATGCAAAACCTGAACGCTTTAAAATAGGCGCAATTTTGAGTGTTCTTTTTAAATTACGGCAATAAATTTCGTCTTGGTTATCATCAATTTCTAACTTAATATCTTCATAATATTTATGATACTTTTTATTCGCACTTAAACGAGTTTCACATTTTTCACATACACATGGAATTTCAATCTCAAATTCAAGTCCTTTATACGTATCATGAATATCGCTCATTGCTTTTACAATAGCTTGCATTAATGTAAGTCGCTCATTTCCGTGAGCTTCAATTACAATCTGTTTCATACTTCTATTTACCTGTGCCTTTGCTTGAGCGTTTCTTGTAGTGAACACTACACCAAATGCCCAAACATCCTCAAAATCAGAATCTACATATTTGCAAAGCTCTGCTGCCAATTGATTGACAATTCCTCTAGGCATCAAACGTGTATATTTATATTTAATAAGCCATTTCCCTTCTGAATCCCAATTATCGTATCGTGTAGGAATTGTGCTACTCATCAAAGAAGGTACGATATACGAGTGTTCCTGTTTTCTTTTATAAGCCAAACGGAAAATCCTCAGTATTTCTAATAGTTCATTATGGTAATCTTCATAAATAGCTTCGTTCCATAAATTTTCAATATCTTCTTGTTCCAGTTTCCCGTTTTTACTTCGAATAGTTTGACTATCAATGATACGATATAGAGCAGTAGTGACCCATTCAGGATTCAAAATGACTTTTTGTTTGATTGCAGGATATTCTTCATACCAAAGTACAATTCCTAAACTATGCAAATAGCGTAATAAATCTTTTTGTCTATCCTTATTTTCAACATTATATTGTTTACATATTTTAGTGTATTGACTTAATGTAATTAGATGTGTATTTGTTTCTAGTAATTTTTCCAATGCTATGCGCACATCCAACCAATCACTTAATATTGTTTTTTGAACATGTGGAAGTTCTAGTAAGCGATGTTCCATTACTTTTTTGAATGCCTTAAATTCATCAAGATGCCTCTTTTCTGAAAAACTCAAATCAACTTCAAAGACTTTACTACCTACAATGGTGTAATACTTTTTGTAATCGGCAATATCAATGTTGGCAGGAGTATCTCCAAACTTTAAATTTTGAAGTAATATAATTTGATTATCGTCTTTATGAGTAAATATCTCTATGGTTTGCAACCATTCCTCATATTTATTTCCTTGATCCGCTCTGGAGTCAGTAACCAAAATATACAGCGCATCGTCACTTAAAAAAAATCGATGTACTTGATACAAGACATCTTGTCCGCCAAAATCCCATATATGACACATAAATGTATCATTTTGAGTAGGAAACTTGTAATTATAAATATCAATTCCCCTTGTTCTGTCTTCTTCTTCTGGTAAACCCTTATTTTCATCTTCTATTTTTATACGAAGGGATGTTTTCCCAGTCTTCCCTTCTCCCAGTAACAATACTTTTGCTTCTAATAATTGTACCTCTGTTACACTTTCTCGCTCCAATGCTTCAAAATATCGTATCACAGCATCATTTCCTAGTTGTAAGATATGTTCAGGAGGACTCTTAACAGGGTTATTGTATAAACGAATATCTCCAGCATATTCCTCAGTAGAAATCTTCCTTCCTTTTTTTAGCAAGGGTAAAAGAGGCTTAATATCTGAAATTTGATTTGAGCTAAGGCCTAATGAAGTTAATCCCTTTAGGTCTTTTAAGAAACTA
>NZ_JBOEFY010000112.1:0-469 GCF_050633145.1 Kordia sp.
TAGCTGCAATCTCAGGTGAATCGTGAACGATTAAAGCCAACGAAACTACATTGAAACAACCTGTCAGCACATTTTCAACACGTACATAAATCGTTTGATTGTATGGGTTGATGTTGGTATAACTATCTGCAAGCGGATTCAAATCATTGTTTGCATCTTCTGGAGTTTCATGATAAGTAACATTAATACCTGTTATCATTCCGCCTGTTACTTGTGCTTCCGTATTTCTAATATCAAAGATTCCAAAACCATCATTGTCTGTGTCACAGTATTCTAATGGTGTTACAGTATTTGCTTCTGGTGCTTCACTCACAACAATATTAAAGTTTGTTACATTAAAACAACCTGTTGTACCGTTTTCAATTCTAGCATATATGGTTTGTGGATTGCTGGTGTTTGTAAATGGAGATGCTAATGGATTTGTGTTGCTATCTGCATCAGCTTGACTGAGATAATATTGAACAGAGAC
>NZ_JBOEFY010000113.1:0-1082 GCF_050633145.1 Kordia sp.
GGAGAGCCGGTATTTATTCGTATTGAAAATACGGTTACTGGTTGTGCAAATATCTCAACAGTAGTTTTACAAGTAAACCCAGGAATTGTTGGTACTACACCAGCTAATTATAGTGTTTGTGATGATACAAATGGTAATGATACAGATAGCTTAGGAACATTTGATTTATCTACTTTAGATGCTGAGATTCTAGGCGGTTTGGCAGGAACAGCAACAGTAACGTATTATGAAACTGATGCTTTAGCGCAAGCAGGAACAGCAGGAACAGAACTTCCAACGATGTTTACAACAAGTATGGCAGGAGTTCAAATCATACATGCGCGAGTTACAGATAATATTACAGGATGTTTTGATGTGGTAGAAGTAACCTTAATAACAAATCCACTTCCAAATCTAGATAATATTGCACCGTTAATTGCTTGTGATGTTGTCATGCCTGGCGATATGATGGAAATGTTCGACTTGACGACGCATACCACTACAGTGGAAAATGGACAAGTAGGTCTTACGATTACATATCACGAAAGTGAAGCAGACGCGAATGGGAATATAGGCGCTATTACAAACCTAAACGGAACTCATGAGCAATTGATTTGGGTTCGAGCAGTAAACCTTCTTGGATGTGTTCAGGTAGGAAGCTTCGAATTGCAAGTGCAGCCTTTGCCACTTATAGCAGTGCCAACAACTTTAGAAGCTTGTGATGATGAAACGGCAGATGGTATTTCACCAACGGACTTAACGGTTAAAAATGATGAGATTACCTTATCAAATCCAGACTTAAATGTATCCTATCACTTAACTGCTGCAGATGCAGAAGGTGATGTAGGAGCGCTAGTGATGCCTTATGATAACACCGCAACACCAACAACATATACTGTTTTTGTACGAGTAGAAGATATCAACACAGGATGTCATATCGTAACACAACTTACCGTAAATATCAACGATACACCAGCAGTTTTCCCAGCAACACCATTAGAATACTGTGATACAGATAATGATGGAATCGGGATTTTTGATCTTACTGATGCAGAAAGTGAAATTACTGGAGGAGTATTACCAGGTCAAGTAACGGTAACCTA
>NZ_JBOEFY010000114.1:0-8592 GCF_050633145.1 Kordia sp.
GGGTCTTGGGTCTTGGGTCTTAAAGAGTATTATTTTCAATTCAACATTTAAAATTTAACATTCCTAATTCACTAAAGTTCCGCTTGAATTTTAGCAACAACTTCTTCAAAATCTGCAGGTGTAAGTGTTTCTTTGTTTTTAAAATCCATGCTTCCCATATTGTGTAAGGGAATTAAATGTACGTGTGTATGTGGCACTTCCAAACCAATAACAGTGATTCCAACTCGCAAGCAAGGAATGGCTTTTTCAATAGCAATTCCAATTTTTCTTGAAAAACGCATGAGTCCCATGTAGCTTTCTTCAGAAAGATCAAAAATTTTATCTACTTCTTGTTTCGGAATACACAACGTATGTCCTACTGCATTTGGGTTGATATCTAAAAAAGCATAGTAATTTTCATCTTCTGCTATTTTATATGATGGAATTTCTCCGTTGATTATTTTGGTGAAAATTGAGGCCATGAATTGAAATTTGTATTGTTTGTAAGATAAAAAAGTTCTTGCTTATATATATAGAAAAATCCTTTTTTAACAAGTAAGAAAGGATTTTTCTATATAATTATTTTTTGAAAATATTAGCTACGCGTAATTTCTAACACTTCAAACTTCATCGTTCCGTTTGGTACTTTTACCTCAGCAATTTCACCAACCGATTTTCCTAGCAAACCTTTTCCAATAGGAGATGTTACAGAGATTTTCCCTGCGGCTAAGTCTGCTTCACTTTCAGCAACTAAGGTATAGGTAACTTCCATTCCATTAGTTGTGTTTTTCATTCTCACTGTAGACAACACTAAAACTTTAGATGTATCTAACTGACTTTCATCAATAATTCTTGCAGTAGATAAGATTGTTTCCATTTTTGAGATTCTCATCTCTAATAAACCTTGTGCTTCTTTTGCAGCATCATATTCTGCATTTTCGCTCAAATCACCTTTATCTCTTGCTTCTGCAATGGCTTGAGAAGCTTTGAGTCTTTCAACGTTTTTTAGTTGATCTAACTCGTCTCTTAACTTTTTTAGTCCTTCTGCTGTATAATAAGATACTTTACTCATAATTTCTTCGTTTTCTATCTATTCATAGATCTGTTTTTGCGCAATAAATCATTCATATGAATTGTATAACGCAAAAAAATCCCATTAGATACGGGATTTGTTCTACAAATATAAGAAAATATTTAAAGTGCTTGTCTATGTTGGTTTTTAAAAAAATGATTTGCGTAAATTGCAGAACTTATTAAATTTTAAATAAATGAAACGATTTTTGATTGTATGCTGTGCTGTTGCATGTTTGTTATCATGTAATTCTGATGATGATGGAGTAAATAATAATCCTTTTATACCAAATACTTTGGTGCAATTTCAGATAAACCTGAATTTACCACAATTTGACAATTTGCGTTTTGCTGGTGGTTCAACTTATATTTCTAATGGCGGTGGCGTTCGCGGATTTTTTGTATTTAATTTATCTGGCGATCAGTTTTTTGCTTGGGAAGCGAGTTGCCCAAATCATGTACCAAGTAATTGCTCTACAATGACTATTCAAGGTGTGTTGGCAACTTGTTCGTGTGAAGATTACGAATACAGTTTGGCAAACGGTCAATTGTTAAATCCTGTGGAAGGCATGGACAGTTATCCAATGGTTAATTATCGTGCTACAAAATCGGGAGATGTAATTACAGTTTCTAATAATTAAACATATAGTATTGAGATTTTAGTATTAAGAATTGAGATCCTAAACGTATAAACTAAAAAAGCGACTTTTTCAAGTCGCTTTTTTTATCCCTTTTTATTATACCCTTTACCTATTCATCTAGATAAAATCCTATCCATCGCAGTCATCATCTTGATTATTACAACTATCATGCGGCGTTTTTCTAGCTGGAGCTGCATTACGAGTCGTTCTAACTGTTGTAGAAGCTCCTCCATGTAAAAATTGCATTGTACTCACAGTTACTTTTTTGAACATCAATTTGCTAAGATTTGATTTTTTCATAATGATATTGTTTAGTTAATGATGAAACTAAATACGCTATTATAATCTTGTAAAAAAAAGAAACACTGTGCGTTTTTATAAAATATCAGAAATTGAAATGAAATACTGCTTGCTAATAATCAAACAGTTATAACAAAAAAGCGACTTTTTCAAGTCGCTTTTTAAATATGGTATGGTTGGTATTTCTAGAACTTCAAAGTCATTCCAACTAAGAAATTTCTAGTGGCTTGCGGATAGAATCCTGCACCTTCAATGGTTGTGGTTGTTCCTGGGTTTGTCCATGTATCATCAAACGTAAAGAAGTATCCGTTAGAGACATATTCTACACCAAAAATATTATTGATTAATCCTGTAAAGGTGATCGATTCAAAAATAGAGTTCATCTTGATTTCATAATTCAAATTCAAATCGTTAATAAAATAACTATCTAATTTTGAAACTTCCGAGTCAATATTTCCCATGTATTGTTCGCCTACATATTTAGACAATAACGACACTTGAAAATTACGAGATGGCGTATAACTCATGATGTTTCCAGCAATGAAATTTGGTGAAAATGATATATCTGTGTTTCCTAAATCGACCAAACTTCCATCTCTTGACGTAATGAAATCTACGTTTTTATTGCTACTAATTGCCACATTTGGACGTATTGTAAATTGATCACTTACTTTTAAAGTTGCATCAATTTCCAATCCTAAACGATAACTTTTTCCACTGTTTGTACGTAATGGCGATCCTGTATCATCCAATGCGCCTGTTAACACCAATTGATCGTTGTACAACATGTAATATGCATTTGTATTTACTGTGAAGTTTTCTCCTTTCCAACGCCAACCCAATTCAAAATCATCTAATTGTTCTGGTTTTACTTCGTTGTTATTTTCAAAGTCACTTCTGTTTGGCTCTCTGTTTGCTCTAGCGTACGAGAAGTATAAACTATTATTTGTGTTTATTTTATAGTTAACACCTGCTTTTGGATTGAAGAATGTATAATCTTCATCGATATTAAAAGGTACTAAATCAGAGTTGATTCCTGAAGTTTTATAGCTTACCGTACGTAGTTGTAAATCTCCAAAAAGACTTACTTTATCATTTACACGAACCGTTGCTTTTGTAAAGAAACTCAATTCATTTTTCTTTCCTGTACCATCATAATAACGATCTCTTATTTCGCTATCACTTGCAAAACGCGCCCAAATTACTTCTCCAAAATGATCTCCTTCATACACACCTAAAAAAGCACCAAAGTCCATATCTAAGTTGTTCTTTTTGTAGTTTGCATTGGCATTAACTACATAAAAATCATTGTCTAACCAACGTCTGCGAATTAAATCGGTTTCATTGATGGTTGTTCCGTTGATTACGATTTCTTCAAAACCATATTCATCAAAAGGTTCGTCTTCTTTGTATTGCTCAAAAAATCCTCTTCCTTGCGTATAGTTCAATCCAAGATTTGTTGTCCAGTTTTCTGAAACTTTTTCATTCCAATGAAATTGGTAGTGATCTTGTCTGTAATTATCTACTTCATTATCGTGAAAACGCACATTTCCGTTTTCGTCTGTAAATTGTCCAGAAGGATTGAATGTTCTATCAGTTTCTAATGTTCCTCTGTCAATTCCGTTCCAAGCTTGGTATGTAATTTCGTGTCCTCCAAAAGCCAATGCTTTAATGAGTGTATTTTCAGTCACATACGAACCTTGTAAAAAGTAAGCACTTAAATCAGAAGAAGCACGATCAATATATCCGTCAGATTTTATTTTTGATAAACGACCAGCCAACTCAAAGTTTTCAGCCACTTTCCCAGTACTGAATTTTACGGTGTGTTTTCTTGTGTTGAAACTTCCGAAAGAGTTTGAAATTTCTCCGTTAGCTTTTTCTGAAGCTGCATCAGTTAGCAAACTTAAACTTGCTCCAAAAGCTCCAGAACCATTTGTAGACGTTCCAACTCCACGTTGCAATTGAATACTTTCTGTCGAAGATGCTAAATCGGGCATGTTTACCCAAAATGTTCCTTGACTTTCTGCATCATTGTAAGGAATTCCGTTAATCGTTACATTGACACGTGTTGCATCGCTACCACGTACACGAATTCCGGTGTATCCAACACCTGCACCAGCATCGGAAGTTGTCACAACAGATGGCATGAAATTCATTAAAACTGGCACATCTTGTCCTAAATTGCGTTCTTGAATTTCCTCTTTTTCCAAGTTAGAATACGTAATTGGCGAATCGGCATTTACACGAACTGCAGATATTAATACAGCATCTAGTGATTCTTGCGAACTCGACAAGGTAAAGTTAAGCGTTGTGTTTTCTGAAATCGTTACTTTTTTTGTAACAGATTTCATTCCCGCAAAGGAACAGACAATTTCAGCATCTCCCTGAGAAATACGTATAGCATATTTCCCATCGGAATCGGTTATTGATCCAATAGAAGCTCCTTTGACAACAACAGTTGCGGCTAATAATGGTTTTCCATTTTCATCAGAAACTGTTCCTGACAATGTAAAGTTTTGCGCTTGCATGCTGACCGACAGCACAAAAAGGCATAAAAAAGCGAATAAATTCTTCATATTCGTAATACGTTTTGTTACGAATAAAAGGGGTAATTATTCTTGATTAAATTTATAGATAGTTTTGACAGACTATGACTGTCGGCATACCAAATCGTACTAAAGATTTGGCTAGTCCCTTGGCAGCATTACCTGCCCAGGTTCATTGGGTATAATCTCAGCGTTTCGAATATGATTCAAATTGCACCCCTTTGAGATGCTGCAAAAGTAATCTAGTTTTTTTTAATTGTAAAGCGTTTTTTAAACAAATATTACCAATATTTATCTTCTTCTTTTTCTTTCTGTTGAATTTTGAAAATTACACGCGTTACGTAAGAAAATTAGCGTTTTAAATATGATTATATACTGAAAATCAGTAATTTTAATATCAAACCAAATAAACTTTATAATCATGAAAAAACAAAAATTTGAAAAGAAACTTAGCTTAAAAGCTAGAAAAATTTCCAACTTAACAACACAACGCACAGTTATTGGAGGTGGATCATTTACTTGTAACCCGTGTATTATTTCTGATGTTGATACTTGCACATCTATTAAAATTACGAAGCAACTTCGTTGTGGGCATACTATTGGAAATGGACAAAATCCAGACGGAACACCGTGTACTTATTAGTAAATTTTATTAAAATTGATACTATTTAAAATCTAATAATATTAGTTAAATAGTGTCATTGAAATTGCATTGATGTAAGTTGTATCTAGCTTATTTTCAATGCAATTTTACTTTTCCACAAGTTACTTCATGCTCGTAAAACCTACCTTTAATTATCGAATCATGGTTTGTAAGTTTTTTTAAAATAATTGAAATGTAGTTCATTTACACTTTAACATCAAAAATCATTTATTATGAAAAAACAGAATTTAAACAGAAAATTGTCACTTAAAACTTCAAAAATTTCAAAATTAGGGAATGCATCAGAAGTTATTGGAGGAGCTACTACTTTTTGCGTTACATTTCCTATATGTGAAATTACTGCGTATCACCGTTGTGGACACACTATTGGAAATGGACAAAATCCAGATGGAACACCATGTACGCACTAATTAGAAATTAGGAAAAAGTACTGCTGGGAATAATTATTCATGACAACAATTACGATTGTTCTCGGCGTGCTTTTTTTGAATTGAAGATTTAAAACTCTAAGTAGATCTCGATACAAATTTGCTCTGCAAATTCACTCGATTTGACGTTAGAGAGTTCAAAATCTAACATCATTTTACTTGATGCGTAGGTTTTAGCAAGTCATTGATCGTTTTTACAGGATTGAATGTCACCAAAGGAACTTCTACAAAAATGGTATTCCAAAATGCCATTCCGCCATTCCATAAGCCTGGTAATTCTAATGCTTTGATTTTTTTACCACTTTTTGATTTTGAAGCAATGAAATACGATTTTCTATCTACAAATTTCGTGAGATCGTATTTATTTCCTTGATAGTCTTTTACACCACAAACAATGTCTACAGGATTAAAATGTGTTGCTAGTTTTTGAATGCTTTGATGGTACTCATTCTTTTTATCTATTTGAGCCGATTCTACAATTTGCAAAGAAATTGAACCATTTTCATGCTTTACCCAAAATGGTCCTCCGCCAGGTTCGCCTTCATTTTTTACCATACCACATACGCGGATGGGTCTGTTCAGTTTATTAATGAGATATTCGATTTGATATTTTTGCGAATACTTTTCAAACTCCTCACTGATTTGAATATTGAGTTCTGTATATAAAAAATTTAGCGCTGTAGTTAATTCTTCATTAGAAACACCATTGTGTAACATTTTCATAAACTTAAACGCCTTTTGTTGCAAGTAAATCAGTTTTCCGGCAAGTATTTTTTTGTAGCGCGAAATTTCTTCTGAATATGTACTTACAACAACATTGTCTATGTTTTTGATAAAGATTAAATCTGCATCAATTGCATTTAAGTTTTCAATCAATGCGCCATGTCCGCCAGGTCTAAATACTAAGTTCTCTTCTGCATCTAAAATAGGTCTGTTTTTTGGGTCAACGGCAATCGTATCGGTTTCTTCTAATTGATAAGAATACGAGATTTCAAATTCGCAGCCTGTTTTTTCTTTAATACTTGGAAGAATTTTGTTCTCTGTTGCTTTAAATTTGTCATAGTGCTGTTTGGAAATCGTAAAATGCAATTTGGCTTTCCCGCTTTTGCACGCATAACTTGCTGCTTCAAATAAATGCTCTTGAAATGGTGTTGAAAGATGATTTTTATATTTGTGAAAAGGCAATAGTCCCTTAGGGTAATTTCCGTAATTCAGACCTGTTTCTGCTAGTAATACATCTGCAAAATCTCTATTGAATTCGTCTGGTTTTTTGATACGATCTAATTCGGTTTTATTCATTACTTTCAATACATCTTCGTAAAACGGAAACTTTTCTAGTCCGATAAAAAACAAGCGAATTTCAGGTTCTTTTTCTTTGTTGATGTATGAATTGATCGAATCTTCTTGAGGATTGTAATTTTCGAGAAACTTGTATAGAAACTTAAACATCCGTGTAGCTGCTCCAGAAGCAGGCGTAAACTTGACAATTTCTAAGGTTTCATGCTCATTTTTATACGTTTGAATGTAGGTTTCTTCAATTTCCTCAGTAAGTTTTAAAATACCACGATCCATGCTTGCATGTGCTGTGATATCTGTGTAAGGAATCTTTTTTTCGAACTTATTTAGTTGCTCTTCAACCTGAAGCAATGTAAGTCCTTTTGCTTCAATTTGTTCTGTATGTTTTTTTGAAAATTTCAATATACTCTTAGCAGTTTGTCAATTGTTTCAACAGCTTTTTGAAAACGTATTTCCATAGCACCTTTCAACAATTGGTAGGGTTGGTTATAGGTTTGTAAGGTTTGCTGAAATTCTAAAAAAGCTTCTTCTCTTTTATGAGGCAAATCACGAATTCCGTCAGCTTTCCAAGGCGTATCAATATAAGTTAAAAAATAGAAATTTGCAGTACTTTTTTCTACATATTTTTCTAGTGTTTTACTTTTAAACTCAGGATAGTAAATTCGTGCATACGTTACGGTTTCCAAAATATCGGTATCGCAAATTAGAATTGAACTTTCAGCAGCTTTGCATTCCAAGCGCAATTGTCCTTTGGCAATCGGGATCACATCTTCAGCCGTTAACACTTCTCCTTTCTGCTGTTTTTCTTCCGCATACAAACGCGCATACTCTGGCACAAAAGCAGCATTATAATATGCAGCTAATTGCTTTGCCAATGTTGTTTTCCCTGTAGATTCAGGGCCAAACACTACTATTTTGAAGCTTCTTGTGCTTTGTTTTTCAAGGTTTTTCTCCATTCGATGTATCCAAAGATGGCTAAAATTAAGAAAATTGTGAATTGTATTGCTGTAAAACCAAGTCCTTTTACAAAGTATAACGGAATTGAGACCATGTTTCCGAAAATCCAAAACATCCAGTTTTCAATCTTTTTATTTGCCATGAGCCACATTCCTGCAAAGAAAATCCCTGTCGTAAATATGTCTAAGTATGATTTTATTATTCTGATTCCTTCAATAGAATCTAAGTTGGAAAATACCAAATCGAACGTTTCAGGAACATTTAAATGGATTTTTATATCGCCACTTTGTATGTATACAACATACGTAAAAGCTGCAGTAAATAGAAAAATACCTAAAGTCGTCAATTTTTCCCAGAAGTTTGTTCGTGAGATTTCGAGTTTTGAATTTTCTTTAATTCTTAACCACATATACCAGCCATACACACTCATGATGGAGTAATATATGTTTATAATTGTATCGCCATATAATGTTGCATTGTAACAGATATAGATGTAAATAATTGTACTTACAATTCCTGTCGGATATACCCAAATCTTCTCTTGTTTTGCAAACCAAACACTAGCAATACCAAACACTGCTGCAGTAAATTCCAGCATGATCATAAACCATGAAACGTTTGCGTAAGGTTCCGTTAAAAAATCAAAAAACTGGCTCATAGTTACTTCTGTCTGATTTTACAATTTTCATCGTTAGTAGAATGTTTTTTTC
>NZ_JBOEFY010000115.1:0-2473 GCF_050633145.1 Kordia sp.
TACGAATAAATACCGGCTCTCCCCCCATCATCGTATTTGTATATGGTGACATAAGTGGTGTTCCAACTCCCGTTTGCGCCTCACCCATTGTTTCATAATAAGTAATAGTCATTGCATCTGTAGAGGTTTGTCCTGCTAAAATTTCCGCATCAGCGTCTGTTAAAGTAAAACCTACAAATCCGTCTGTATCATCATCACATTCTTCTAAAGTCGTTGGAATAACTGGAATTGGTAATGGATTTACTGACAATGTAAAACTCGTAATTGCATAACAATCATTACCGGCTTCTGTACTATCTATTCTAACAAATATTGTTTCTCCATCACTTCCTGTATGTGTTGTTGCTAATGGATTGGCATCAGCTTCCGCATCAGGCATATTTTCATGAAAAGTAATATTGAAATTCGCAGGATCTTGTGTATCTAAAATCGCTGCTTCTTGTGTTGTGAAATCAAAATCTTCAACTAAGTTTCCATCTACATCACAAGCCGCCATATTTAAAGGTTGATTCGCTATAGGCTGCGTATTTATTTGAATGTTGAATTGTGTTACATCATTACATAATACGTTGTCATTATTTTCAATTCTTACATAGATTGTTTGAGGGTTTGTTGTATTTGTAAATGCTGGATCTAACGGACTAATTCCATTTGCTGCATCTCCTGGTGTTTCATGATAAGTTACAGAAAATAATGTAGCATCTTGAGTTCCTAATACTTGTATATCATAATCAGTTAATGTAAAGCTTGCTTCATCATCATTCGAATCATCATCACAAATTATTACATCTGCCACAGTATTTGCTACAGCTTGCTCGTAGATTTCCAAATCGAAACTTGTAGTATCAAAACACATTCCCGATAAATCTTCAATTCTAACAAATATCGTTTCTGGATTAGGTCCATTCGTATAGAGTGTTGGCAATGGATTCATATCCATTTGTGCATCATCAAGTGTATTATGATACGAAATATTAAATAGTGCTGGATCTTGTGTAAGCAATACATCGTTATTCACTAATGACAAGTCAAACTCTACATTAGTTACTCCAGCTGCTGCGCATTCTAGCAAATTATTTGGCTCATTGGCAACTGGCACAGGTGCATATTCAATTACAATACTATCTTGCGTATCACATGTAGAAACTGATACTACTACTGAATATGTTCCTGATGTTGTTACATCTAATGTTGGATTCGTTTCTCCTACGAGTTCTACCGCATCTCTAGACCATTGATACGTTGCTGTATCTATAGGCGATGTGGCATCTAGTGTAATTGATTCACCTTCGCAAATTGGATTTCCTGTAGTTAATAATCTGTCTTGACCTAAATCAAATGCTCCAATATCAAAACTTCCTCCTTCAAGAAATACTGCAGAATCAAAAGAGTTATCAGTATAATCAGATATTACTAGTTTGATTGTATATGTTTCTCCTGGTATTACTGTTGCTTCTGCTTTTAAAGGAATCGTTTGTCCATCAAACGCTGTTGAACCATTATTACTTCCTGGTGTGTCATAATATTCAGGAAAGGCAAATTGCCCCAATCCTGCTCCACATGTAAATGTGTGGATATTTGTGATACTTGCTGGAATATTTGAATTGGGCAATAAGGCGATATTTCTTCCTCCTAAATCAATATTAAGTTCTGGAGTTGCAGGGTTTGCATCGTGATCATATAAGTTTGAATCTGCAATTCCTGGTCCGCTTAATATAAAGGCGAAAGTATCTGCAAAACTACATGGATAGTTAGAAGTTGTTGTATATTCTTCTGATGCTAATATATATCGAAAACTAATTTGATCTGATATAGGTACAAATTCAAACTCAATTGCAGTTGCATTAAATGTTTGTCCTCCACCTGCAAGCGCCACTAAGTTTGGATCTCCTTCCCAGGCATTTGAACCAAAACTCATGAAAGCTGCTCCATTATCTGGAATTGCAGTTACGTTTGAACTACTTAATATAATTCCTTCTGTAAATGGGAAAGCTGCTGCTCCTGTGCTGAAGTAACCATAACTTTCATAACCTTGATTGGCTCCGTTTGTTTCTCCTGCCAAATTATCTGCTCCACTATGATTTGTCATCATAATGTTGGTCGGTTCATTTCCACAGACATCTTGAAAAAGAACGTTTACTACTAACTCTTCTGGAGTCATTGTGTCATCTACAGTGATTGTCTGCGAGTATGCTTGGTGTCCTATAAACAGCAGTAGAACAAGTAAAATTTTTGCCCTCATAAAAAAGTATTTCTGGTTAGTTTAGGTATAGTTAATCTCAAATATATTAATAAGAAGATTAATCTTTCATTTATTTAACAAAAAACAAGAGAAAAACCCTATCGTTATTGTCAATTTTTATTGTATTTATAAAAAAGCCGAAGTTTTAATGTTCTTCGGCTTTTATATCTATTTATATTTCATGTGTGAATTTTTCAAAAATTACTCTCATTATCTCTTCAAAGTAAAGTG
>NZ_JBOEFY010000116.1:0-4367 GCF_050633145.1 Kordia sp.
ATTGAAGTTCGTTCCATACTATTATTGTAAAAACAACTATGATTAATAGTTCTATACCATTGAATATTTTTTTATTCTTCAACACTCTTTTTAAAATCCAGTCTACCAACAAACCTCCAAGTCCAATTAAAATTAGTTGAACCATAAAGATTAGTGTATATGAATCTTCATGCATTATTAATTTGTAGTTTGCCAAGATGAATATAAAACAGCTAACTAAATAGATTATAAAATATATTCTTAAGAGTGTCAAGTTTTGCATCTTTTCTTAGTTTTAGTTATATTATTCAAAGAAAGAGAGACCCTACTCATCGCCTCTCTTTCATAAATAATAGTCGTGCCTTAATTCGACTACTTAAAGTTTTACGTTTTTAGGGAAAACGTAAAAAGAATTGTTATTAATTAATCTGTTTTTTTTGCATATGCCAAACCATCAAACGTATAGCTTGCCGTTTGGCTCTTGGTATAGAATCTTTAAATATTGGTTTGTTTTTAAACCTTTCTATTAGCTTTCCTTTAAAAGATACTAACCAAGTATAACTAGAGTCATTAACTAATTTTATGATCAAGTGATACCCGTCATTTGTAATTGTCTCTTTTTGCTTTTTAGTTCCAGTCCAATTCATAGTTCAAATTTATCATTGTTAGTAAGAGAGATCGATCGTCACATTTTCTATTTTTAAGAATAATTAAATATGTGTTACCAGTAATTAAAAACAAATCCGATAGCCTTATCTTAATTGATTTGCTAATTCTATTCATATCTAATAAAAAAATTGCAAAGGTGTAAATTCCCCTAAATCGTCCTTTAAACCTATCAGGAATAGTCTATCCTGTTTGACTCTCGATCTCTCTATGGTATATATTATTAATCATGTTACTTTTTTAACTCTATTCGCACTCTTCTATTTAATTGTCTTCCTCCTTCATTATTATTTGATGCGATAGGTCTTGTTTCTCCAAAGCCTCTTGCTTCTAATTGATTGCCATTGACGCCTAAGTTTTCTAGAAACTCTTTTACTGCTTTTGCTCTTCTTCTTGATAATGCCATATTGTATGAATCATTCCCTTTGCCATCTGTATGACCATCTATATAGAATTCCACTTTTGGAAACTTTTTCATAATGTCAGCCATTCTACCCAAATCATTGTATGACATTGCTTTGATAACCGCTCTATCTGTTTCAAAAAAGATTAATTTTGCGATGTAATTCAGCTCTTTTAATACAGAGTTTGGTATTTCTGGACAACCTCTATTTGATTTTGACCCAGGAATGGTAATACAATCATCTTGATCGTCATACACGCCATCACCATCTGTGTCTTTGCCTGGAGGACAACCTTGCAATACAGGCGGTCCCTTCTTGAACGGACATTTGTCTTTATAGTCCGGAACACCATCTTTATCAGAGTCCACAGCACTTCCATCTCCGTATACTTTTACGCCTTTTGGAGTCATTGGTTGTACATCCAATTCATCCATCACACCATCTCCATCACCGTCTTTTATTTCAAATGGATTTCCGTTTTTAGTATTCCCATTATCATCTTCATCCTTATCTCTTCCCCAAATTGAGTATTTTTCTTGTTTCCCAAACTTGTAAACAAGCCCGATGTGATTTACAAAAAAGGTTTCCAAATCTTGTTTGTCTGAAATCGTTGCATCCAAATGATCTTCGTAGTTTAGATAGAAACCTGAACGAAATTCTAAATCTATCTTTTTACTAATTCTATATTTTAAACCTAGTTGAAGTGTGAGATATATAGAACTGGCTTCATTTTCATTGTTTCTTGCAGGATTGAATCCAAAATCAACCAATTCTGTTTGTGATCCATCAGCATTTTTTTCATACAATACCGAATTGTATTGTTGGTATCCTGCTCCTAAATATGAGGCTAAATGCCATTTTTCAGATTGCCTTCTGTAGATGTTGGATAGACTCAAAATTAAATTCACTTCTGCCCCATAAGCACGACCTTCAAAGAATAGATTATTATTGATCGTTCCTTGGTTGGTGTACAAGACTTCATAAATTTCTGAGAAATACTGTGCGCCTCCTGAAATTTTATTGTAATTCAATTTAAACTCTAATCCCAAAGTTGGATTGAACATTTTATCTATATACAAATAGCCTCCAAAATTCCAAAAGTTCCCTTGATTTCCTGTTCCGATAGATCGCAGGTCACCATGCATGATAAAATTACTGAGTCCGCCTCCAATTGCCCATTTGTTGGATTGTATTTCTTCTTTTAGAAAAATATTATTTGTCGATAATGTATCTGGTTTTATATCACTATTTGATTGTGCATGAACTCTAGCTAAACTACCTAGCAACATGGCTCCAATTAGAAAAAGTATTCGCATCATAATGATCAGTTTTAGTTTAGCAATAAACTTCTTTAACTTGTCCCAGTATTTTGATAGTTTGTTTAACAACTGAGCCCAGTAGCTATGTTTTCCATCATCAATATCTCTTGACATCACTACATAACAACCATACATAATGGCTGCCGTTAGTAGTATAAGAATACCATTGTCAATTGGCAATCCTGGTGGTCCTGGTGGTCCTGGTGGTGGAGGTACTATTTGAATATATAGAGTTGTAAATTGTAACATGTTTATCGGTGTTTTAGTTTGATTAATTTTTGAGAAAATTCTTAGATGATTCTGTATTAAAAACCTAAGTAGACTTTTTTATCAACCAAACCTTGTGCTGATTTTAGTTTCAAATAGTAAATACCACTCGATATTTTGTTCGTTTTTAAACGAAGTTTGTTGCCTTCTTTATGTTGTGAGGTGATGTCCCATGCCTGAATCTGTTTTCCAAGCACATCATAGAGTTTTACGTTTTCTATATCAATCTGATGTGTATTGACAATCATGATGTCTTGCGACGCATCTTCTGTATATATAGAGAACTCAGAAGCGAGTACTTCTTCTGTACTAAGTGTACCATTTCTGGCAAATGCTAATACATAACGATCTGTGTACATACCAGCATTTAAAAAGATATCGGCTGGCGCTGCACTTATCAAATAATTGATATTATCAATAGTGTCAATTAAATACACATTCCTATTAATATTTGCCCATTCATCAATTCGTATACGAATGCTTCCTGAATACCCCATATTGATCGTTAGCGGTACTTGTAAATCTTCTGTGATTGCTTGTACACCAGCAATGGCATACTTTTGATCATCTTCTTCAAAGTCCCAATAAAAACCAGTTACAACTGTATCTTCTGATAGCGTAGCATCATAGCCTGTATCAAAAGCGAATGAGTTGCCTTGTAAAAAGGAGATTCCTATTTGTTGATGTAAATCCAAAGTATCTTGGTTTACATAATCCATTCCTAGTTTGATAATTGGTAAACTAGAAGTACTTTCTGAATTTTCACTGTTTGTAGCAAAGGCAGTAGTATTGTCTCCATTTCTAAAGAAAATAGAGTTTGCACCTTCTGTGATAAATTCTCGTTGACTGTTGTTAAATTCAACAGTTCCTCCCGTGGCACTTCCTTCAATAAAGAATCCTTGCCCTATAGGAATATACCCGCCTGGTTCTCTATATGGACCACTTCCTAATCCTGCAATACCTAAATTATCATTGACAGTGTTTAGTGGATTGTTAGCAGCAAGTCCCATGGCAATGTTTCTGATGGCATAACCTCCAACATAACCTTCAAAATTGTGACTGTTAATATCTGTATCTCCATTGATACTTTCTTTTTGTTCCCAGAAGTAGACTGCGCCTGTAGTACTCGATAAGTTATCTTCTAAAAATCGTTGCACACTGATGGCACTTGCATACGGATTCCCTACCAAATAATCCGTATCGGCTGCTACAGTCGTTTGCATCGCGCCATCTTTTGGTGTTCCCACAAAGGTGTAGTTTTGCGACTGCCCTGGACCTTTAAAAATAACTCCATCTGTTTGAGCAATGGTGCCTCCACTTAAGGCCTGCGTCCAATCGGCAGCTGCACCAAAAGTGTAGATCCAAAATTCTGCAATTGAGATTGGTGTGGTTGTATCGCCATCGTATCCACCTGTAAAATTGATATCTGTAGCTACAGATGTTGTAGAGGTTGGTGTACTACCATCTTTAAAAACATCAGTTACGGTATACGTTGAAGCTCCTATACTATTAACAGGACTTCCGAAGTAATTATAACGATACGTACTTGGTACTTCTGAGTTTTGATCTACATAGAGTTTTCCGCTTCCTGTAACTAGACTTCCACTAGTATGTGTTGATACTAGTTGAGAAGTTCCAATGAGTCGAATTTCATCATCATTGCTTGAAAGGGTAATATTATCAGTAACTACAAGTAAATTATCCGTAATCGAAAATATACTATTGTTATTTA
>NZ_JBOEFY010000117.1:0-1466 GCF_050633145.1 Kordia sp.
GAGATAAATGATTTCGTTTGTAATGAAGCTCTTGTAATACCTTGTAAGATTGGCGTTGCCGTTGCTGGCACTACGTCTCTTGCAGATACTAACTGCTTATCAGCTCTTCTTAATACAGAGTTTTCATCTCTCAATTCTCTTGGAGAAACAATTTGCCCTGCTTTAAAGTTTTCTGACTCACCTGCATCTTCAACTACTTTTTGACCGTAAAGATTGTCGTTCTCTCTAATGAAATCTGACTTGTGAATTAATTGGTTTTCTAAGAAGATAGTATCTCCTGGATCTCCAATTCTTACTTTACGCATCATTTGACGAACAATTACCTCAAAGTGCTTGTCATTAATTTTTACACCTTGCAAACGATATACTTCTTGTACTTCGTTTACTAAGTATTGCTGTACTGCAGAAGGCCCTTTGATATTTAAAATATCGTTTGGCGTAATAGAACCATCAGAAAGTGGCATTCCTGCTCTTACATAATCATTCTCTTGTACTAAGATTTGGTTCGAAAGTTTTACTAAGTACTTTCTAATATCTCCAAATTTAGACTCTACAATAATTTCACGGTTACCTCTTTTGATTTTTCCGAAAGAAACAACTCCATCAATCTCAGAAACTACCGCTGGGTTAGAAGGGTTACGCGCTTCAAATAATTCTGTTACACGTGGTAAACCTCCTGTAATATCTCCAGATTTTGCAGACTTACGTGGTATTTTCACTAAAATTTTACCAACTTTAATCTTTTCACTATCATCTACCATTAAGTGAGAACCTACTGGTAAGTTGTATGAACGTTGTATTTCACCTTTACTATTTAAAATGTGAAGTGTTGGAATTAATTTTTTATTTCTTGATTCAGAAATTACTTTTTCTTGGAATCCTGTTTGCTCATCAATCTCTACTTGGAATGTTACACCTTGTTCAACATTTTCATATTGAATTTTTCCTGCAAATTCAGAGATAATTACACCGTTATATGGATCCCACTGACAAATAGCCTGATCTTCCTTGATCGTATCTCCGTTTTTCACAAAGATTGTAGATCCGTAAGGAATGTTATTTGTACTTAAGATGATTCCTGTTTTCTTATCTAAAACTTTAATTTCTGATGTACGAGAAATTACAATATCACCCATTTTTCCGTCAGCTACTTCACCTTGAACCGTTTTAAGTTCTTCGATTTCAGCAACTCCACCAAATTTAGCTTTTAATTGGTTTTCTTCAGAAATGTTACTTGCTGTTCCTCCCATGTGGAATGTACGAAGTGTTAACTGCGTACCAGGTTCTCCAATTGACTGTGCAGCAACAACTCCAACAGCTTCTCCAATTTGAACCATTTTATTTGTAGAAAGGTTACGTCCGTAACAGCTAGCACAAATACCTTTTGGCGCTTCACATGTTAATGGCGATCTTACTTCTACTGACTCAATTGGTGAATTTTCAATAGCTTGCGCAATGTCTTCATT
>NZ_JBOEFY010000118.1:0-1391 GCF_050633145.1 Kordia sp.
CAAAAACATAGAAATCGTGTAGTAACACAAAAAACTGAATGAAAAAACACAAAACATAAATTGACTGGAGATTTCAATGAAGTTTTCAGTTACAAAAAAGAAGATTATGGAAACTTTATTTGACATCAATATCGAAACAACTCGTACGTACGTTCGTAGCAAAAAGAAAAAGCAATCTGATTTCAAAAAATTAGTGCGCAATTTGTACCAAAATGCTACAAACAAAAAGCTCGAAATGGATGGAACTTTGTCATCGCTGTACGCATATTATTTTTCCAGAATGAGTACTCGAAAAAACTGTTACCAACGAAAAATGTTCAAACGATTGCTACTTCATTTGTACAATCAAAACTGTTTTCAGATTATCAGAACAAAAGAACCTGTAGATGTTTTGTTTAAAATGAGCCAATACGGAGATCGATTTATAAGAAATGTAGAAGGTTGGAAGCGCCAAGGTTTGAACGAAACCCAGCAACTAGAATCGTTATTGAAGCACTGTTTTGAATTGTATCCAACGGCAACATTTTTAAGAGAAACATTTTTCAAAACCAATAATACCTACATCACTTGGTATGTAGACATCGCATTAGGAAAAAGTGTATTTGAACTTAGAGCATTTCCAAGTAAGTTCACCAAAAAAATGGCACATGAGTTTACCAATGTAAGTGAAAAATGTTCAGTTGAAAAAGCGTTGTCCATCGCAATTGTGAAGTCATACAAGCCGTCACCAGCACTAGAATACTTGATCAAAAACTCTTCTTTGATGGGGCAAGACTTGACTAAAGATGCATTTTGGAGAAATGCCGTACAGTTTTTCTGTGCATATCATTTTTTGGAACATCACGAATTTTATGAAGTTTTGGATTATTTGGCTTACGTGAAAAATAGAGATGCTTATTTTACATTCAAAGGACGAACGTTTGAAAGTCTAAAACGATTGTCTGACGAATGGCATGTAAGAGCACACTTGCACAGAAACGGAAACAGAAACCTGTTTTGGAATTCACAGAATGTAACGCCATTCGACTATATCGACGAGGAAAATAACTCCAAACGTACGTACAAAATCGAAGAGCTTTGTTCCTCGAAGGAATTGTACACAGAAGGTGTTGAAATGAGGCATTGTGTAGGAGGTTACGACCTACCATGTTCCATGGGAAGCAGTGCTATTTTTACACTGTACGAATACGAAGATGAAGACACAGTAGTTGAAAAACTAGTTACAATGGAAATTAATCTTACTGATAAAGAAATCGTTCAAGCACGAGGGAAACGTAATCAAAAACCCTCTAAGAAAAGTATTTCTATCATTAAAGAATGGGCAGAAGAAATGGAATATTCCATTTATAAATACGCGTTTTAACGAACGACAATAACAACACAACAAAAAC
>NZ_JBOEFY010000119.1:0-1627 GCF_050633145.1 Kordia sp.
ATGCCGTACTCGATCTACGCTCTGGAGCATGTAGTGGAACAAATATAAGTTGTGCAGACAATACAACAGGAAGTAATGCTGAAGTTATCAATGCAACAGGTTTATCTATCGGAACTACATACTATGTCCGCGTATATAGTTATGGCGGTGCAGGAAATGGAACTTTTGATATCTGTGTTACAACACCAGTCATTATACCAGGACCTTGTCAACCAACAACAGATACACCAGGAACAATGTATATAGATGAAGTTGCTTTCTTAGGAACTTTACAAGATGTAACCAATGCAGGTTCTGGTTTTAGTACGGGATATCAGGATTTTACAGGTTTAGCTACCTTATCAAGACAGGTTGAAGGAGAAGGTGTCAATGTATATGTAGAAGCGCCTTTTAGATGTGCTTGGAAAGCTTGGGTCGATTGGGATGGTAATGATGTCTTTGATGAAGCTACTGAAAAAGTATATGATTCTAATGGAGTCTCAACGACAACGACAACGTTTGGTTTTGTAATTCCGCTAGGAACAGTTGCGGGAGATTATAGATTGCGAATACGAAACTATACAGGGTTTGATTATTCTATATTTGATTACAATAATTCTTATGATTTTAACTCATGCGAAGACTTTGTAGATACAGGATCTACGATTGATCGTTTGGGTGAAGCAGAAGATTATCTCTTTACTGTAGAACCTTTCTGTGACGCAATTATTGATACCATTACTGATGGCGAAACTTGCGGAGATGGAACAGTGGATTTATCGGTTACTGCAACAGGAACACCATCTATCACAGAATACAGATGGTACGATGCAGAAACTGGTGGAAGCTTAGTAACAACTACGCTAACAGGAAACTGGACAACTCCATCTATATCGGCAACAACTACGTATTATGTAACGGCATTTAATGGTAGCTGTGAATCTTGGGTACGTGAGCCTGTAGTAGCAAAATTCAACCCAATACCAACAGTAAACATAACACCAGATGTATCAAGTAGAGTAGTTTGCGGAGAAAATGATATGTTAGAAATATCTGTTTCTGGAGATGTAGAAGATGTATTTTTAATAGATGAAGATTTTGAATCGGGAGGATTAGGCGCTTTTAGTAATATAATACTTAATGACAATGGAGCCACAATTAATGGGCGTTCTGCATGGCAAAATCAAACGAGTACATTTGTTCCAGCAGAAGAAGTGTGGTTTCCAGCAATCTCTTCAGGATTTGGAACCGACCAATTTGTAATTTGTAACTCTGATGTCGGAGCAGACGGATTTGGAAATTCCTATATTACGCACAATGCATTACAATCTACGACTTCGTATGACACAACAGACTATGTTAATCTAACGATGAGTTTTGACTGTTACTACTCACACTATCTAGAAGATGGAACTGGCGGTGCAGATGACTATTTTACAGTAGAAGTTTCTACAGATGGAACGAATTGGACAGCACTGACAGCAGACATTATTGCAGATGTTGGAATTGGGACAAAATTTGATAATATATCCTATGACTTATCAGCCTATATCAACCTACCAACAGTAAGTGTGCGAATTCGTTTCTTCGCAGAATGGTCAGACGGAGTTGCTGTAGACAATGTAAAACTATTTGGAGACAAAGATGT
>NZ_JBOEFY010000120.1:0-1790 GCF_050633145.1 Kordia sp.
TATTTGAATACAGGATAACTAATTATTATAATTTATTAATTAAAAAGCTTTTACAATACATAAATTGTTGATGATAGCAACTAAAGAAAACTTATTAAATAATTATCCAGCATTTCGTTATTTGAATTGGATGAAAAAAATTGGAATACATTCAATTCCTGCACAAAATTTAATACTTACTCTATTCTTTGTAATAACAATTACTATATCGTCTTATTTGGATCAAAGTTACCTTTTAGATAAGCCAAATATTGGGCTCTTCCAGCATCCTGTAATTTGGTTTTTCTTTATCATTCAAGTATTAATTCCATTTGCCTTAAATACAAGTATTACACGTTTTTTAAATATGTCCAATTGGAAACATTCAATTATAAAGGTTCTTTTTTTTAAAGATGATTTTACATCAGAGGTCCAAATATTAAATAAAAATACACTCAGAAAAAAACCGTTAAGTAAATCGTTTTTTGCGCTATTATTAGTTTTTGGTTTTATAAGTTTTGTGTGGAACAGTTATCAAAACCAATCGCCATTAAGGTTTGTAGGATTCGATTTTTGGGATTCATATACATATCCTTTTGGGTACTGGGCTACTCGAATTTATAAATTATATATGTGGTGTATATTTTTTCCTAGTATAATTCATCTGTATTGTTTATTGGTAATTCAAACACTAAGTGTTTTAAAACGTAGTTACAACCTAAATATGTTAGCACTTGAACCATATCATTATGATGGAAACGGTGGAGTTTCTGTATTTATAAAAAATATAATTACTCCGATTATCCCTGTACTATTAGCTACTAGTTTACTTTCTGTTTCTGTATATTTAGTACATCAAAAATTTGATTTTACTACTATTTCAAGTTTAGTCATTTCAACGGTATTCTTTTTAGTTCTTTACTTTATACCAGCATTTAAAATCGGGAAAATTATCAGAGACAATAAAGAAGAACAACTTGCTGAAATCGCAAAAAAGCAGAAGAAATTTTTAGATGAAATAGTAGATGCAAGAGATATACAACAGACTAAAAATAATTTTGAATTGATTACTACTTTTGAAGAGATTACCAAAAAAATAAAATCAATTCCAAATTGGCCTAATTATAAGTTTGTCACTAAAATAATAGCTTTAGCCTATTCTCCAACTTTAATTCTAGGTTTAATTCGGCATTACTTCTTAGACGCTTAAAATATTACTCATTTAATCCTTTTTTGAATTCAGCAATTAGCTCTGGCCAACTTTCATATAGTTTATGGGTTAAATTAAGAACGACCACAATTCCACAAAACCAATATGCTAATTCAAAATAATAAGCATCTATTTCAATATATCGAATAGATAATAAAAGTAGAAATGATGTCAACCATATTGGAAAAGTTGTCAGACCGCCAAGTAATCTATTGGGTTTGAAAATTGATTTACTATCTGTTTGTAAACTTCGTATAGATAAAAGGAAAACTTCTCTAAAAATAATGAATGTTATAGGAATGATTGGCATGCCACTAGCTATTGCATATAAAGAGAAAGCTATTGTTAAAAACTTATCTCCAAATAAATCAAGGACTTTTCCTTGCTTGCTTTCACAATGATATTTTCTAGCAAGAAAACCATCTAATAAATCACTTGCACAGGCATACATAAACAATATAATAGCAACTAGATTCAATTCTACACGAAAAGCAATACAAACAAAAATTAATCCTGCTATGGCACGACTAATACTGATTAATTGAATGATAAGAAAGATTCGTTGCTTTGTTACAAGCATAATAAATTATAATAATTAGTT
>NZ_JBOEFY010000121.1:0-806 GCF_050633145.1 Kordia sp.
TGGTTGAGAAACTGGGGCTTTTAATTTTGTGTGAGTCACCACAAATCCACATGAAGTTTGGCGTTTACAGGAACTCCAATAAGATACGCAGGAACAAAATCTCCCAGCGCATTCATTTGTTTAATGATGTCGTTTTTATTGAAATCCTCTTTCAGCAAATCTGTACGAGTTTCAAAATTTGTGATATGTCCTTTTCTGTTGATGAATAACGTAATGAGTCGGTATTTAAAATCATGCCCAGCAGCTTCTTTTCCTTTGTATTCAAAGTGTTTTTCTAGAAAATTTTGAATGATATAATCGTTCCCAATGAATTTTGGGGCACTTTCCGTACTTATATAATATTTAGAAAGGTCTAATACTTTTGATCGTTCTTGTCTCGTTGAATTTTCAAAAATTTTCAACGCTTTCTTTCTTGTTTCTTTATAGATCTCTGCACCAAATTTGGATCGAACTAAGCTGTCCATTTTTCTTTCGTAACATCCATCAGCATCTCTACTGGTTTCCATGAAAATGGAGTATTTTGAATACATGTACGCTTGATAAAAAAACTCAAATTCCCACTTGGTACTGAATTCAGGCTCTATATATTCATGATATCCTGTGAATTCTCCATTGTTAAAATCAACATTAGCTTCCGCTTCATTTTCAGCACATTCCTTTTCGGAATCTGTTTGAGAAATTGCTTGTAAACTTAGTAGAATTGTTAGCGCAAAAAGAAGGTGCTTCATAAATGTTTTTTATCAGAGTATGACAAAGATACTTAACTTTCATGCGTATTTATAAGTCAATCAAAAATATAGATTCCT
>NZ_JBOEFY010000122.1:0-1281 GCF_050633145.1 Kordia sp.
GATTTAGTATGGGCAGGATGGAATCGTTCTACAACTGCTGTACCTTCATTAAATGTTGGTGTGCATCACCCAAGTGGAGATATCCAAAAAGTATGTGTTGATATACAAGGAGCGTCAAGAACAACAACTGCTTTTAACGGTGAAGCAAATGCTGAAATGTGGCGAATTGCCGATTGGGACTTAGGTGTAACTGAACCAGGTTCTTCAGGTTCTCCTTTATTTGANNCAAGATGGATTAATTATTGGAAAACTTTCTGGAGGTTCTGCAGCATGTTCAGGAACTAATGATAATGGAGGTTTTGATATTTATGGACGATTTGGAGTTTCTTGGGATTTTAGTGCTGCCAACAATGCACAATTAAAGTTTTGGTTAGATCCAGCTGGAACAAATCCAGTAACGCAAGGGCAATTCCCTCCGTTACAAACATTTGATACTGATGCAGCTATTTCTGTATCAAACATTCCAGATAACTTATGTGAAGATACTATTTCGCCTACAATACGTATTAGAAATGCAGGAAACAATCAATTAACAAGTGCTACAATTATGCACCAATTAGATAGTGATACGCCTGTTACAATTAACTGGACAGGAAGTTTAGCACTAGACGAATTTGAAGATATTCCATTAAGTGCTATGAGTGTAACAGGAGAAGGAGCACACTCATTTACAGCTACTGTTTCAAATCCTAATGGAACTACAGATGAAGGTCCATCAAACGATTCAAACGTTAAAAACTTTTCTATTCCTCAAGGATTCGAAATAACTACAGTTAGAGTGGTGATTACACCAGACCGTTATGGAGCTGAAACAACTTGGACATTAGAAGATTCTAGTGGAAATGTTGTTGGAAGTGGAGGTCCATATATTACAACTGGAACTAATGGAACACAACCAGATGAAATTACAGATGTAAATATTACACTTCTTAACGAATGNNGTATGGAAATGGAACTTATAGACTTGAAGATGGTAGTGGAAATACTATAATCACTGGTGACGGTTCGTTTGCATCAAGCGTTTCTAACTTATTCAAAATTACAGAGCCATTAAGTGTTGGAGAAAATGCATTAGCAAATAGCTTACGTATTTATCCAAATCCTTCGGCTGCTGACTTTACAGTAGATGTACGCAACTATTCGAATGTTACGTATGAAATTACTAGTGTAACAGGACAACGTATACAATCGGGTGCATTTAATGAAGGTAACAATACACTTTCTATGCGCAGTCAAGCTACTGGGTTATACTTCATCAAAATTACTGATGTAGATAGCAAC